>JAYPVM010000001.1:0-198198 GCA_038134595.1 Pseudomonadota bacterium
TTTGAACGCCTAGTTTATTCAGAGATGTCAGAGGATCCTTCGGCATTGTGGGAATCCACGCATAAGAGATATGGCTTTGAATCTGGGCCCGATCATGTTGGCCTACTTCCAAAACTTTTTATCTCTCCATTCTATTATTCCCGGTACGCTCTCGGTGCACTAGCTGCGTGGCAGCTCTTCCGCACCTGGCGTGATTCTAAATCGGAGGAGATGTCACAATTGTACGATGTTATGAAGCTTGGGAGGAGTGTGCCGATTAATGAAATTCTTAGTACCTTAAGAATCAATATCTTTCATACAGAGAAGGCAGTTAGCGCCATAGAAGAGATGAAATATGAACTTGAGTCCAAGTAAAGCGTTTGAAGGGAATGAAGATATAGAGGAATTTCCGCTAGGTCTGAGCTTTTGGCGTGAAACCTGGGCAAGCGCAAAGTCGATGAGCTCTGATACCGCAGAAGAGTCGATGCTGATAGAGAATTGGCAGGATTTTAAGCAACGTTGTCACGTGAGAGAGCGAACGCGTATATTAGTGCCCCTATGTGGTGCTTCTCCGGCAGTAACACACTTCCTTAGACACGGTTGTCAGGTCACAGCCGTTGATATCGTTGATCAGGCGATTGAGATTCAACGGGAAAAGATAAAATCTGTGCATGCAGCGACTGAGCGGGCTACGCTTATATGTGGAGATTTTTTTCAGGAAGATCTTGGTGCTCCATTCGAGATCATATACGACCGAGGCGCGCTGATAGCTGTGGCCCCGGATTTGCGCGCGACTTATCTAAACAAGTTGGATGATATGCTCATTCCTGGAGGGTATATAAATCTAAAGATATTTCATTCTCCTGGCTCATCACAGTCTGGTCCGCCATTTCCTGTTGAATTGTCTGAGGTGCTGAGTTCGTTAGCTGATTATTCAGTGCAATTTCACCTGTCTAAAGAGATTACAAATTCAGCTGGAGATTTGATTACGTTGGAAACCATCTTATTGCAAAAGCCTGACTAGCGTAACCAGACACGACGGAGGTGGCGTAAACTAGCTGGGTCTAAACCTCCCCTGCCGTGCAGCATAGTTCTATTATCAAGAAATAGGCACTCTTGTTCCTTGAGCTCAATCAATTTTAGATTGGTGACCAGCTTTCGCTCAACGTACCGAATTAATTGGTTTATCGGGAGTTGTATTTCTGATTGAGCGTTCTTTGGAAGCCGCCAAGGGACGAAATGCACCCTTTGATTTTCAGCTTGACCCTGGATGACAAATGTCTCGCAAGGAAATACCTCTAGCTCGGGATTAAGGT
This sequence comes from Pseudomonadota bacterium, assembly GCA_038134595.1. Taxonomy (GTDB): domain Bacteria; phylum Bdellovibrionota_C; class UBA2361; order UBA2361; family OMII01; genus OMII01. The sequence goes on from JAYPVM010000001.1 coordinate 1,296, forward strand.
GTGGAATTTTGGGCAGCGCTTCAAGAGTTTCGGGACTGAGCTTAGTGAAGACATCACGCATATCTAGGATATAAGTAGGAGCTGGAGTTGGCGATTGTGCTCTATGACACTGCCATCCTATGAAATTGACCAGTGGCGAGTCCGTATGTAGAGGTAGTGCGGCGGCGCTTCGGGCTATTGAACTTACGCCCGCTTCGATTCTGATATCATTTATCTCAATTATCTCTCCAAGCCGTCCACAAATTTGCAAGAACTTCTCCTCCCGGGTGCGTGGCAAAATGGCGTAGCCACTGCGTTCAAGCTCAGACCTTACATGTAGAGCAGTTATTGCGACATCAGATTCTATTGCTACATTTGCAAGATCTACGTCTGAATGAGTGTGTAGCATCTCCCTTTCCTAACAATTGTTTCCTTCTCGACTGCAGTTTAGTGCGCTTGCCAAATTCGTATCAATTAAAATGTGCTCTTCTGAATCCTTGGCAGACAGCTCTTGCCAAGGATTTGGGATATTATCGCTGCACCTGGGAATTCCCCCAGGTCCTCTGCCAAGGCAGAAATTATTGTCAGATAAGGATAAGATACATGAATCAACCTACACTAGAAGCAGAAAGCACCGAGACACTCTCTAATGAGAGCGAAACACTAGCCGCATTAAGCGCTCCATCAAGGGAGGAATTCATTGCCAAATTGGTGGCTGAGAATTCATTTGAGGAAACCGTCTGCGGGGCTGGGACATGTAGCGGTTGTACAGTTAGATAAAGTCTAGTAACTGGAGGGCTAACCTGTGGTCTGCCCTCCGGTTGCCTTTTTTAGGGGAGCAAATATGAACGATTCGGTGCTAAACAGACATAGGCACAACCGCTCATTGCGTCTTTTGGTAAATAATCCACTTTTTACGGCCGTGATGAACTATCGCCACACCGAGTTGATGCTGCGCTTTGGTGACCGTTTTGATCTACCTACAAAGGAATGCGAGCGCATCTTCGATGAAACTAAACGTTGGTTATATCTGGTTGGAAAGCACAGCGAGTCCAACTTCAATCCGGCGATATGGGATTGCATGACAGTTGTCGATGAAATGTGGCATGAGTTCATGCTCTATAGTGAAGATTACAGCGATTTCTGTTTGAAATACTTTGGTAGATACATTCATCATCTGCCCACGCATTCATCGGACAAATCAAAGACACGAACGCGGCTATTAAATGGTGACCTTGAGGCAATAGAAAGGCAACGTATAGAGATAGATCGATTAATCTCCCTAGTTTTTGACCTGTTTGGAAGAGATATTGCACGCTTATGGTTTCAGGAATTCAAATTACAATACCCTACCGCCAAGTTGCGTAACTTGCAGATCAAGGCGCTTCAACGAAAACAGCGCGAAGAGGAGGAGTTCTTAGAACAAAAACAACAATCTTTGGGGGCACGATGAATATCTGTTTGATCGGCAAAGTGCCACCGATTCAAGGTGGCGTTAGTCGTCTTACCCTTGAAACAGCACTTCATCTCGGCAGGGCTGGACACAACGTAGATATTGTTACCAATGCTGATTCCAGCGAGCTCGGTTTCAGGCAGCTGATGTTGGAGGATGACCAGCGATATTTGAAGGCCTTAAACTCCGATCGAGTTTTTATCAATAATCTTTCAGAGTTTCGCTCAAACTCGCACATTCCTGGCTCTCCAGCTTATCAGGCAAGGTTATTTGGAAAAGGATTAGAAATAATTGAGCAACGGCAGATCGACTTAATTATTGGATGGTATCTATATCCGTACGGTCTGGTGGCAACACAACTAGCCAAAGTATGCGATAAACCCTGTATTTTGCTACATGCTGGTAGTGACCTTGGGAGATTGAGCTTGAACTCCGAAATCAAATTAACATTCAAACATGCTCTTAGTTGCGCAACTCGGATAATCCATATGCCAGTTCCGGCTGTAGAATCGATCTTGGATGATCTTGGATGCAATCTAGAGAAACGTGTCCCAATCTCCGGGGTCTTTCTGCCCGATGATGTACTTCAATCTGCTAGTTTCGGAGCTGATATTTTATCTTTTGAGAAATATCGCAGAGCTTTTTTTGAAAATTATCTGCCATCTAACGATGCCGCCAGACTGAGTGAATATCAGTTTGAGGATGCCTGCGAGACTGATTTTACGCTTGGCATATACGGTAAGATTGGAGAAGCAAAAGGCACTTACACGCTTTTAGATTCGATAAAGGCTCTTTTACAGCGTGGTTATAAGCTGAGATTGCGCCAAATTATTGCTGGTAGTGAACATGAGATCCGTAGATACCTAAGTGCATGTGTCAGCGAACCCTTGCTACAAGGCAGTTTATCGCTTCTTCCACCTCTTCCCCCTTGGAAGGTTAACTCATTTATAAAAATGTGTGATGCGGTATGCTTTCTTGAGGATGGTTTTTCTATCCCCTATCACACGCCAGGTGTGCCGCTTGAGATTATGGCAGCAGGACGAGCTCCAATTATGTATCCACAAGAAACAAGCGCTGTAGCTGGATTGTTGCGTGGTGGGATTAACTATCTGGCAGTAAAGCGAACGGATTCAGGGGAGCTTAAACGAGTAATAGCTCGGGCCGCCGAAGATCGTGAAACAACCATCGAGATCGGACGTATGGCTGCATTTACATTAGATCAGCTCAAGGGACGAGTTTCAGAACTGCATAAAGATCGACCGGTTTTTACAGCGGTAAAGGGCGTCTTGGATAGTTATCAAAAAAGCTAGAATCAGGTTCGATGTTCAACGATCGGCAATTGCGCGCATAGATGCCTTTTGCTGAATCTCGTCGAATCTATTATGTTAGAGGATTTTTAAATACACACTCGCGCTGCAAATACCCGTTTCGAAACTATATCTCCGGCACGCCCCAATATGTCATCTAAGATGCTAGACAGATATGGCAATTTAGTGAGAAAGCCTACGACATAGTTTCTCGTGGGACAAACCTATCAGTTTGTCATACTTCCATGCGCCCTGTACTAAGACTAGTCGTAAATAGTTCGTCCTGCCTCCTCAAACATGTGCTGATCAAATAAGCTATCTCCGGCTAGAGTTTGATGTAGCTGGTTTAACCACAACGGGCAGCGGACCTTTGCCCGCAGGCTCAATCGATATCTCGATAAATCACTGAGCTCCTTCACGTATAGACTTACTATACCCGAGAGAACGTCGCCAAGTCGGGTGCGGAGGAGATCCAGCGTATTCAATGTCCCTTATCACAAGTTAAAGCGCGCCAAATGCCTCCAACCAAACTCTAAGTACCCCTGCTAGCAATCCGATACAACACAACTACAAGCCGTTTCAAGCAGGAGGAGAAAACCTCTATGTTGCCCCTCACCCTATTGAACAGAGCTAGACATCTCTGGATAAGCACTACATCATTACGGCTCACAGCCAATCTAGACGATTCGCCGAATCCCAGTGTTAGATTCTCGTTCCTTATTCGCAAAACGAAGCTAAAAACAACACAGTAAGGTTGCGATCTATGCGAAATGGATCTGATCGTAAGCATAGATCTAATCTTACTATTTGCTATGGGGTTACTTAGTATTCTAGTTTGCTATACTGATGTGCCCGGGTTTAGAGAAATACGTAGTGCCATAATATGTTTGGAAGAAATAAGCCGTTGACTTTTAATCTTGCCGGTCAAGACCGTGCTCGCGCTGAGTTTTTTGAGGGACTAGAAAACGATTCACTTAAAGAGATCGCGTTCTCAGCAGATGTAGTTAGCCGATTGATACTCTCTGGCAAAGTCAATAAAAAGGCAGTCATCGCCGCAATTACTGACAGCTATAAATCTCAGCACTCACCGCTGGGCTATGGAACCAATCTAAAAATACTAACTGCTATCATGAAAGAGCTACCCCAAGCATTTCATGCATTAGAGGAGTTTATATCTGACACAAAAAAAATTGGATTTGATCAGACTACCGACGAAATAAATGAATTTCGTGAAATCTACGACTCAGAGATATCGCATGCGATTATAAATGAGGGACTTCTTCTTCAATACTGCGTGCCTCTCTCTCTAAGAACTCACGCCCAAGCGATTGCATCCGCCCTATGGGAAAACCTGCGGACATCTAGCTTCTTTGACGAAGGTCTCGCCGCTCTCGAAGGCCACAACCCGCAGACAACTACCCTCTCCTCTACGCCGAATCATAAAATTATCAGCTTCGACCATCAACTGCTCTCAACTTTTTACTTCATAAGGCGCCTATGTAATGACGTCGCATTAAACGACGACGAGCCGCACCTTCAACTCAGAGGGCCTACGGCCTGGTCTCTTCGAGGTTTTGAAACACTACTCCTACAACAATTCATTACACACTTTCCCTCAGGCACCTGGAACTCCTTACACGATCGCTACGCAGAGCTTGTGGATAAAGTTCGCTTTCAGGACTACACCCTTGATGAATTAAAATCGATTGGAGAAAAAGTACGCTTCATGACATCGCTATCCCGGTGTTTAAAGGACGCTCACAACCTTCTTCAAGAGAAGGCTGTTCTTGCTCTCCAATACGCTCGCATTACCGAACTCAAAACAACAGGCAACACTGATTCTGCCTCCTCTTTTTTTAGGACAAATCCTCCACGATGTTCGATTACCGTAGATCTTCCCAACTTTCTAGACAGCGGAAGCACAATGCATGTTAGCTTGATGGGAACGATGCTTACCTTCCAGCTAATCAATACAGACGGCTCCTACGCTCTCAGGTGGACGCTCGATCAGGAAAACGGCCTACGATCTACATCTCGAGTATATCATGTGCCGTATACTCATGGAGATATTGCGATGTCGGCGGAAGAATTTGAAACTTGGAAGACAGATTTAATAAGGGTCTCCAACTCCGCAAGTGCCGGCCTCTATTCTTTTCTGGAGCAGTATCCAGGTCTCTATTCACAAGCATTTGATGATTCTACCCACGTATTCATTAATTCTGACGAGTTTGAAACAACATTTTCTTGCCAATCGTGCGATAGAGATACTCTTGAGACGGCGATACGTGAGGGATTAAAAGATACCGAGTGTGAGATATCGGAACAACAGGCTTCAGATAAAAAAGCAGCTTCTTCGTGGGTTGTCACCTTTCCCAATGGCTGTAAGGAGCTTGAACCCTCAGATGTGTCTTCTCCAGCCGCTCAAGGACTCGATGAGTACTTTGTGAGCCGCTATTGCAATGAGTACAGCGCTTTTGTGAGCCTCTTAAAAAAATGCGGGGTTACCGAGTCTATGGGGAAAGGTTCACATCAAGGATTAAACAGAAATGGCCACAAATACGTCACGAGTCAGCGCCTAAGAAACGGAGAGATACTGCTTTCGCGCAGCATTATCGCCGATGTCTTAACAACACTAGACATTCCCGTAAATGACTTTATCAACCAGGCGAGTAAAGGCGTATAGAACTAGACGTTTATCTAATTACTAGCCAACGCACCCTCAAGATCAGCCATTAAGTCCTCAATTGATTCAATCCCGACAGACAGTCGGATTAAACCATCAACAATTCCGGTTTTCTCTCGAATCTCTCGCGGAATAGATGCATGGGTCATTAAGGCAGGGTGTTCAATTAGGCTTTCAACTCCTCCTAAGCTTTCTGCTAACAGAAAGACCTGCACGTTCTTTAAAAACCTTCGAGCAATTTCAATATCACCTTTTAAAACACACGATATCATTCCACCTCCAAGTCGCATCTGCTTTTGTGCTAGCTCAAACTGCGGATGACTTGGAAGCCCGGGATATATTACTCTTTCGACTTCCTTTCGTGTTTCAAGGAATGTAGCGATTGCTAACGCATTCGCAGAGCTCTGCTCCATACGAATAGCAAGTGTTTTTATTCCCCGTAAAATTAAGAAACAGTCAAAGGGACTAGGTACTACACCAATCGAATTCTGTAAGAATTGCAGTCTCTCACGAATTTCTTCGTTTGCTCCAACAACCGCAACGCCACCGATAACATCGGAGTGTCCATTGATGTACTTGGTAGCAGAATGAACTACCACTGAGAATCCATACGAAAGCGGTTGCTGTAGATAGGGCGAGGCGAATGTATTATCGCAGACTGATATCAAACCTTTTTCTGAAGCAAACGCTGCTATCATCTCCAGATCCACTAACTTAAGAAGTGGATTGGTTGGGGACTCAACCCAAATCATCTTTGTTTCTGGGCGCATTGCCGATTCTAATGAGCTTACCAATGTATCTGGATTTGAAAGGTCAACGTATGTGACCTGTAAGCCCATGCTGTGCTTTCGTACTCCTTCAAAGAGCCGATAGGTCCCGCCGTAGAGATCATCTCCGGCTATAATGTGAGAGTTTGCAGGAAGCAGCTCCAAAACAGCGCTCGCTGCCGCCAAGCCACTTGAAAATGCGAATGCTGCTTTACCGCTTTCAAGACTTGCAACACAATCCTCATAAGCATATCGGGTCGGATTGTGTGAGCGCGCGTAGTCAAAGCCTTTGTGCTCTCCCGGCCCAGCTTGCGCATAGGTAGAGGTAGCAAAAATCGGCGGTATTACAGCTCCCGTTGTTGCTTCAGGCTCCTGTCCCACATGTAACGCTCTTGTTGCAAAGCCCCGCTTATCCTCGCCCACGTGTCTCTCCTCTTTTTACTAACCTTTAGATAAACTCTACCTGAAAGAGTAGCATGGTGACCATATGAAAATCTCATGGCGACAATTAGCCATCGGATAGATTCTGGCGTGCAGATATGAAGTATACTGTGGTATTGTAGTTACGAGTTGTTCGGAATTCCGCCATGAAAAACCTCTTTTGCTCACTAGCTCTCAACCTGGTTGCTCTACCACTGGCAAGTGCAGAGCAGCTTTTCATAACGATGCATACCGCTCCTATCGAGAATTACTGCACAGCATGTATTGTATCAAAGGAGCGACTCAGAAAAGCAGGGCTAAAATTTAGAGTTATTCTTGAACCCAAGGGTCCTTGGCCTTGGTTTAAGCTAACCGATCAGCAAGGAAATCAGGAGACAATTCACGGCACACTCACTGAACAAGACGTGGAGAAGATAAAGCAAGGTAAATTTCCTCGCAATCAATAGCTCTCGCGAGTCTTTTTATGATTTGAGGGTAAACCGATACCTTCCGCCGATATAAAAAGCTGTGCCCGGCTCTACAGTTTCAGACTTCTCAAGGGGCCTAAATACACCTCTGTCATCTTGTACAAATACGTTCCCTTGTCTCGTCGGATTTTGAGATGGCTCCAGAGTAAATTTCCCATTAGCGTGACGCATCAAAAAACACTCGACATCACCTAACGCATCGAAATCCTGTTGGAATAAGCCATTTACTTCTTCGCTCAAAAATAATTCTTTACCAATCGCAATCCACTCATCGAACCGACTAGTTTGGATAGCACGATTCAATTGCTCTTGCTGTTCTTCGGTTTGCTCGCCTTTTAGAAGAGCCAAAGCTTCGTGTCGTACATCGTAGCGATCCAAAAAGCTATCGGGAAGCTCTACACCTCTCTCTTGAAGATAAACTGCTACATCTGCCTCACTTGAAATATTAATTTCGTTACTACTAGGTAAAAAGCTCATCATGTTTTGTAATGAAGATGCATCACCACCATTGATGTGTTGCAAAACATGTATGTATTCCTCTGCAAGTAACAGGGACAAGCCTTTTTGCCAGGCCTGCAAATTAATTTCTTGCTCCTCATTCTCAGGAACAACTCCTCTCTCCAGGAGGCCTGCTGCGAGAATCAGTTCTTTGCGTTCTGGAATTAGCCAGGAATTTCCTGCTACAAATTCCAGGGCTCGATCAAGCAATTCTTTATCCAAAGAATTGACAAAAAATACTCTCGCCTCTTGAAATCTAGACCCGAGAGATTCGAGGAGATCCTGTTGCATAAAAAGAGCTATTGCCTCTGTGTACTTTTGCTGGTTTATGAGGCTCACCCCCCTGTCGATCTGAGCCTCTACGAGGCTATAGCTAGCCGCTGGTGCAACCGAAATAAGCTCTGCAACACTTTGTTGGAGAGCTTCTCCCTTAAACATACTGACCGAATAAAACGACTGCTCCTCAAGGCTGTTCCTAGGGTGCGGAACACGAATCTGCATTCCTCCAGCCTCCACAACACTACCCGCTACAAACCGTTTACCGACAACAGGTGTTGACTGTTCTCCATGTATAACAGACACGGGTTTGTCTGCTGGCACACCAAGGGATAACGCAATCGCCATCGAAAACGATCCATCCTCACGAAACTCCTTTCGCACGACCTCAGCAGTTACGTGCTGGCGACTCACATTTAGCGGTAACGAATCAACAACAGCTCTTCCAAGAATAAGCACATCACCCTGCTCGGCATAGGCTAAATGTGCCTCTAATCCTTGAGTGCCATTAAGTCGTGCATTTTTTTGTCTGGGATCAGGGAGCCCCTCCTGCGAATCTGGAATTCGAAACACGCACTGCTCACTTAATCTTACAAAATCCCCTGAGCTGAGTGTTATTGCGTATTCCAACGGCTTTTGTGAATGAAATCCATGTTCAGTAGAAGATACGTACGTATTGTTTCTGGGAGGGAGACCCGCGGTGACTACATATCCACTAGAAGTCGCCTTAAAAGAGACTAACGGCTTACATCCATGCTGCACAAATTGGCTCTTTTCTTGATGCAACCCTCCCTCTGTGTCTACAAACAATTCCTCTCCAGGATTTAGATTTTTGAGAGCATCTTCTATCCTATCTTTGGTAGACAGTGCTGAAACCGCTCCAGCATTACTAGGAACGGTTCTAAAAAATCTCCCCGTCTCCCTATTTGAAAAAGATTGAATACTTGACGGCATGTAGAAACCTCCTTGATTCTCGCTTGATTGTGGGCAAACCAAGCTCTAGGTTTGTAACTCTCTAAAGAATACCATATCGCTTACTTGCTACTGTTATGATTATCTCCTGTGACGACGTGCTCTTAGCGACAACAACAACTTATGCTATTAAAATGGGATTATAAAAGCATAAGTTCAGGTGTTTACCGGCCGTATAAGCTAAAGCCTTCAATGATTCTTAGCCGCTTTGCGCCCTGCTTTCGCACCGCTCTCTCAAGAGGCGTTGTACGCCCTTTGCCGATAAATAGAGCATATACGTCCAAGGATCCGTTTGCATAAGACGCTAAAACCCTTTTTCGAGACATGATATGTCTCTGCTCCTGCTCTTCATCACTCATACTTTGGTAACTCGCCCACGTATGTCCAAATTGATTCTCCGTTCCTGACAAGGCATCCGAATCGGTTTCTAAAAGGTATCCAGGCCACGAGGCAAAAACAGGTTTACCTGAACTGTTATTCTCATCGATTAGCTTGGAAACCTTTGATACAAATTCTAGCCTCCATGCCCTACTGTTGTGCGTGCCAACTCCGATAACATCATCACCCGTTATCAAAAATCTCGTAAAATCTTTTTGCCCTTCTAAGGAATAAAGAGTCACACTAGTGATGATAAGTACCACAATCAAAACACCTTGAAACCGCTCCTTTGAGAGTATTTGAGAGATCCCCTGTGAGAGCCACACAAGACCGCTTGCACTAAATGGCACAAGCAGCATGACAAACGGACTAAAGTACTGTAGATACGCAGGCTCAGGTAACAAGCTAATCGCAAACAAAACCACTACAACAAGGGCATAAGGCCACCAGAGCACAACAGTTCGACGCGAATACAGCGCACCGAACAGCGCAGCTATACCGAGCATAAGCACCTGATATCCTCCCATGCCTGCGCCTTTTTTGAATCCAAAAAGTACATTCGTTAAGCGCCATCGTTTTCTGGCAAAAATTGCATCGCTTAAATTCGATCGTTGTTGGTGGTATACCCAGTTATCTTGAAAAAAATTGAACGGATCTCCAATATAAAACAACACCGCCAGTGCTACTGATGGAATCACACCAAAAACCAGAGACGTCAACTGTCTACGATACTCTGTCCATGTTTGACCGGTTGGAATCAAAAGAAGCAGCCCTAGCGGCGCGTAGGTGAGTCGAGTCAACACGCACAGTCCCATGCAAAACGCAGCCCATCCTGTCCGCTTCCTAATGAGTCCCAAATACAACGCTAACAATAAAAGAAATGTAGCGACCACAGTGTTTTTAGCTATCGGCATCCACGCCTGAATGCCAACTGACACCGAGAAAATCGGCATCGCTACGAAAGCCGCCCATCTGCCAAAATAAGCGCGCGTAAATAAAAAGATGAGAACCCCACAGCCGATAGTACACAGAGCCGCAAACACTCTTGCCGAAAGCCAAGAGAACTCGGTTACGCTCATCCAGGCACCGAAGATATATGGCGACAGAGGAGCCTGAGGAAAAAAGAAATCGCGGTACGGCACCTGACCTTTTGCGACTAACTTGGCGGCGTATAGATAAAACCCCTCGTCTCTGGCTATGAACCTCTCAAAAGCCACGTGGCACGTAACCCCGACAAGCATTCCAAATGCTCCAAGATACCCAAGTATCACTAAGAGGCTATTTCCTCCATTTCGACTGTTGTGATTAACACTCATCATGTAACGGCCATTACGACAGAATTATTAGGGCTACTCCATTGGCTGGTCGCCACATCGTAGCCACAGACGGCACGCAGCTCAAGGGCATATAGCCCAGAGTGGAGAAGGGACTCTCGGCACCAAGCCATGCCCCGTAGCCAGTTGCAAACCCACGCCTTTCCTGCCTAAACTCAGAAGGCGAGCGCCGTTCAAGCGTTTCGGCTTAAAATCTACTGTACTATGAATAAGCACGCTCTAAAATACGGCCTCTTCACTAACGGGGACTTCTTCAGATTTCGTTTAATCGCGGTTCTTACACTCTCGCTAGTCATGGTGATGATGGGCACCATACAAGGTTGTACGTCCTCTAAATCCTCGACATCTAAGGATACCGGTAACACCATTGTTTTGGTAGTCATCGACACCGTCGGCTACAACCGTGTCCTAGAGAATCAAGAGCAAGCGCCTTTTATGCGATCTCTTACTCGCTCATCAGCCATATTTACCAACGCTTTTTCAACCGCGCCGTGGACGAAACCCTCCATTGCATCAATTATCACTGGAGTTTATCCCCTCGGCCACGGTGTGACCCATCCTCGGTCAAGAATCAAGAAGTCCGTACCGACGATGGCTGAGATATTTCGAGAACGAGGTTACGCCACCGGCGGCGTAGTGAGTCACGTTTTTCTGGCCCCTCGAACCGACTATAAACGAGGCTTTGATAGCTACCGGTTGACCTCTTTTAAGGGGCACGTTCACGACTCAATCACTGCCGAGCAGGTCACCACTATGGGGCTTGAATGGCTGAAAAACGAACAGAATAAGGGCACTAAGAATAAGCTCCTGTTCCTTCACTACTTCGATCCACACTACAACTACAAACATCATCAAGAATTTGATCGAACCAGTTGGTATAAGGGCTCTCTCTCTGACTCCATGAACTTCGGAGAGTTTAAGAAACGAAAAGATTCGCTGACCTCAGAAGACTTGCGCTACATCAAAGGCCTCTACGAAGAAGAAGTTTTAGAGACAGACAAGGAGCTCAAGCGACTTTATAAAGGTATTACGGACCTTAAACTAAAAAACGAAACCACTTTTATCATAACAGCTGATCATGGCGAGGCATTCAAAGATCACAACCATCTTGGTCATGGATACCAGCTCTACAACGAACTAGTTCATGTGCCCCTTATCGTTCATGCGCCATCTCGAATCGGGGCACAGACCATTAATTCAGTTGTTTCCACAATGGACATCCTGCCTACGTTACTTGATTTAACAGGAAACAAAGACAAGAGTGCTCAGATGCACGGAGTATCGTTTGCTCCAGCCTTAGTAGGAAAAGCGCCAACGGAAAAAAGCTCGCGAGTCGTTGTTTCCGAGCTTCAGTATCATGCAAATCATATTAGCGGTGTGCTGTGGCCTTGGAAGGCTATTTTCAATAAAGACGATGGGAACTGGCAGTTCTTTAACTTAGAAAGAGATCCTGTCGAGCAAAAACCTCTCATAGTGGTAGATATTCCAAACGCTATTACCGACACCTTACGAACCGCGATAGAATCCTATGACTCTGGCGAACTCGTATCACATTCAGAGGAGAAGGAATCTGAAATTGAATATACCGCCGAAGAGCTAGAGGTTCTCAAGACCCTTGGTTATGCAATGTAATTGAGGAGAGTCTCATTCATCCTTGTCCAGATTTTGTGATAGCATCCCATTGAACATCCAGATATCATACGCAGTATGACCCGTAGCCTACTATCTTTGTGTGCGCTTCTTGTTTGCATCTCTACGAGCTTTGCTCACCCTGTATCGTTTACTGATGGCAAAGTTTTACAAGCCTGGATTCAGCCTAAACGAGCAGATATTAAACTAAACTATACACTAAAGAATAATCTGGCTGTTGGTGTCTCCGCTACATCAATAGAGCGACAAAAGAAGCGGTATAATTTCACCTATGCTCAGGGGAATGTTCTTCTCAAAAGGTGGAATATGGAGCAGGCGCAAGCGAATCTCTACACTTCGCTTGGTGTTGGAGGGCGTTCAGGTGATGCGGGTCCGAGCATTGTTGGATATGCTGGCGTGCAAGCAGATTACGAAACTCGACGAGTTTATACACTCTTTGCTGCAGATACACTTCGCTCAAAAGAGCTTGCGGGATTCACTCGTTTTAAGTACCGGTTCGGGCTTTCCCCGTACCTTGCAGGATACGATTCGGTCCAAACCTGGCTAGTGACCCAAGTGGATCATATGCCGACTATGGATGATGAGTGGATGATTACTCCGCTTATTCGATTATTCTACAAGAACTATTTATTTGAAGCTGGTAGTAGCACCGAAGGGCAAGTATTCATACAAGGCATGATTCACTTTTAAGGAGAAATTTTACATGAAAACCTTACTACTACTTATCGCCTCTCTGATAATCCCTCTCGGGAGCATACACGCAGAGACAATTGATATTACAGTAAATGGAATGGTGTGCTCGTTCTGTGCGCAAGGCATAGAAAAGAAGATAAAGAAAATAGGCGCAGTTAGCACCATAACCGTAGATATGGATACTAAAGTGGTCACGATTATTACCAAAGACAAGCAAACTATTCCCGATGAGACACTCAGGAAAATCATTGTTGATTCAGGTTTTGCGATAAAAGATATTACACACAGGGAGTAACCAATTAATGCGTTCTCTTTGGAGCTATCTCACTCTGTTTGCGTCCCTCAGCACGCTTCTGTGCTGCGCTCTTCCTGCGTTTCTTGTAGCTATCGGACTCGGAGCTTCATTGGTAGGATTACTTTCAGTATTTCCCCAACTCGTTTGGTTCTCAGAACACAAGGAGCTTGTCTTTTCCGTAGCGGGAACACTTCTTGTTATCACAGGCTATCGGCAATTTTTTTTAGAGCCTCCTGCATGCCCCACCGATGAAACACTAGCGAGAGCCTGCGCTTTGGCTCAAAAGTCTTCGAAAACCATCTACGTAGTCTCTTTCTCGCTGTTCCTGGTGGGCGTTTTTTTTGCGTTTATCGCTGAGCACATTCTCTGACTCTGCATCGCTCCCACGGAGTGATTACGAGCATAAGTCTAACCTGACTACTGTACGAGGATGCAGAGCTCGGTCTAGCAAGGCTTGGATGTACTTGCATACTTCGGCGCACCGCGTGGAAATTAGGAATCAACATTTTGTGTCAGCAGCACCTGTCGCTCACAAACTGTAAATGGTAAGGGGACAGTCTATGGATGGCATGTCCTTGGTCGTCTGTTACAGCAAGCGCAGCTAAATTCGTAAAAATACGACGAGTGTACCTTCAAACTCCCTACCATATCCCGTGAATAGGCTACGCCTTCTTCTGAAGCTCGCGAATCAATAACTCTACTGAGGTCTCCACCGAGCACACGCTTGTATCTATCTCAATATCAGCCGATTCGGGTGCTTCATAGGGAGAAGATACTCCTGTAAATCCGTCTATTTCACCCGAGCGCGCTTTTCTATACAAGCCGTGTGGATCTCGCTTTTCACATTCTGCAAGTGGGGTGCTTAAAAACACCTCGATAAAAGAGTCTTCACCGATAATCTCTTTGGCTCTTTCTCTGTCGAGTGCCATAGGAGATATAAGCGAGCAAACGACAGTGATACCAGCATCGTTAAAGAGCTTAGCCACCTCAGCGGCGCGGCGTATATTTTCTCGACGATCCTCTTTGCTGAAACCTAGATTCTTGTTTAGTCCAAAGCGAAGGTTATCCCCATCGAGTCTATATACTGGGCGCTTATCTTCGAACAACCTATCTTCTAGGGCCTTGGCAATCGTTGACTTACCAGAGCCACTTAAGCCTGTGCACCACAGCGTTACTGCCTTGTGACCAAATGCCTCTTCTCGGGCGCTACGATGGATAGCGCTATCTTCCCTATGGATAAATTTAGAGCGAGGAGCCTTTGCAACCTGCTCATCAGTTGCTTGATGAAAGACCTCTTGAGGTTGCCTGTCGATAATCATTCCACCAGCAACGGTATGAAACGTCTCTTCGTCGATTACGATAAAGTTCCCAGTAGCACGATTTTTTCCGTACGGATCAACGAACAGTGGCGTTCGAGTGGTTATGGAGACTCTTCCTATCTCGTTTAGATTAAGGGGGCGACCCTCCTCTCGACTCAACGAATTAACATCGATGCGATATGAAACCTCACTGATATAGCTCTTTGTATCGCGAGAGGTATGCATGATGATATACGACTTACTGCAATCCATCGGCGTCTCAGACATCCACACAAGCATTGCTTCGAACTCTTGGCGCACGTGTGGAACATTATGCGATCGTACGAGCATATCACCACGCGAGATATCAATTTCATCCTCAAGAGCGATTACGACAGATTGCGGAGCGCTCGCACTTTCAAGCACACAACCATTCGGATCTACCGACAAATAATCGATGCTCTTAACCTTAGACCTCCTCTGCGAGGGAAGCGCCATCACCTCCTCGCCTATCTGAATGTGTCCCGATCTAATTTGTCCGGCATAGCCTCTATAATTTTGATTCGGTCTAATCACGTATTGAACTGGAAACCTAAAATCTACTGCGTTGGCGTCCCCCGCTACATATACGTTCTCTAAGTACTCCAGGATAGTCTCTCCAGAGTACCACGGCATGGCATCACCGTGATTTACAACGCAATCGCCCTTGAGTGCAGAGACAGGGATGAACTTAATCTGCTTAACGCCAAGCTTTGAGGCAAAAGCTGTATATTCAGCCGTTATCGCATCAAAGACCTCCTGTGAGTAATCAACCAGATCCATCTTATTAACTGCAACGAGCAATCGAGGCACTCCTAACAAGGATGCGATAAATGAGTGTCGCTTTGTTTGGGTAACAATCCCCTTTCGGGCGTCGATAAGAATAATTGTCAGATCGGCAGTCGAAGCACCTGTAGCCATGTTTCGGGTATACTGCTCATGACCCGGAGTGTCGGCGAGAATAAATCTCCTCTTTGGTGTTGAAAAATATCGATACGCGACATCGATAGTAATTCCTTGCTCCTGCTCAGCCTTAAGTCCGTCCGTCAGATGTGCAAGATCAATATCGGCTCCACCCTTGCTCTGCGCCTTCTTCTCCAACGCGGATATGTGATCTTCGTACACGTTCTTTGAATCGTGAAGGAGTCGCCCAATAAGAGTTGATTTACCATCATCAACACTTCCAGCAGTTGAAAAACGCAAAAGAGATGTCTTCTCACCTTTAGCGAGCAATTCTCTAACCTCATCATCACTGATGCGAACATCCAATACTGGAGCTGTTTGTACATCTTGAACGATTCGTAATCCCTTAGCGGTCATTAGAAATACCCCTCCCGCTTCTTTGTTTCCATCGAACCATCGCTATCGTGGTCAATAACTCGCGTTGCTCTCTCCGAGGTTCGCGCCACCATCATTTCAGCAACAATAGACTCAACAGTCGTAGCGTCCGAGCGGATTGCTCCGGTACAGGGAGTACATCCAAGGCTTCGGAATCGACACATCACCTCTTCGGGAGTTTCTCCTTCAAGAACTCGAGCCGCATTATCAATGGGGATAAGATTATCTCCCCGAACAACTACAGGGCGCTTCTTGGCGAAATAAAGGGGAACGATGGGTATCTCCTCTTTCAGGATATAGTGCCAGACGTCTAACTCAGTCCAGTTCGAGAGAGGAAATACTCGTATCGATTCACCTTTCTTGATCCGCCCGTTGTATTGACTCCATAATTCAGGGCGCTGATTTTTTGGATCCCATTGACCAAATGCATCTCGAAACGAAAACACTCGCTCCTTTGCACGCGACTTCTCTTCATCTCTTCGAGCTCCCCCGATGGCGGCATCAAAGTCCCATTTTTTAAGTCCATCAAGAAGAGCTTTTGTTTTTAGATGACCGCAACACGCCTGTGTTCCAAGATCGTACGGATTAGCGTTGTTAGAGATCGCATCTTCGTTTCTGTAGATAAGAAGATTTGCTCCGATTTCTTTCGTGAAAGAATCGCGAAACTCATACATCTCTTGAAACTTAAAACCGGTGTCTACGTGCATCAGAGGAAACGGAATCTTCCCTGGATAGAATGCTTTTTGGGCAAGACGCACTAAACACGATGAATCTTTTCCAACTGAATACAAAAGCACAGGTCGCTCAAACTGAGCCGCGACCTCACGCATGATGTAAATGCTTTCAGCCTCAAGTTGCTCTAAATGGTTTAACGTTGCTACTGGTAAAGACATGAGTCCTTTTGTATCGCTATCAGCTAAATTTCACAAGAATTACACGGTTTTTCGGCCTATTTTTACTCTTGATTATAACAAGAGCGGAACACTGCAACTTTACCGGTAGCGCACCTGCCTCCTCTACAGTACCCTGTCCGAACCTTTGTCGGGACAAGCACTTCATCTTGCTCCGAGTAAGGCTAGCAGTTTGTAGTAGTTACGATGTCCTTAGCAGAAAATCAACAAAAGCCTGTCCGGAAACTCCCTAAAGCTCAAATCACAGCCGATGTTAAATTAAGGCCCTGGCAGCAAGAGGCTTTTGGCACTTATCTTGACTGCCTTCTGAGGGGAGAGAGGTCACTACTGCTCGAAGCTACTCCTGGTGCTGGTAAAACAACAGCGGCGTTAGTCTTTGCGCTCCATCAGAAAAGAAAACGCGGTATAGAGAGAATAGGAATCGTCGTTCCAACCGCGCACCTAAAAACCCAATGGGCACGCTCTGCTCTGGATCTCAATCTTCACCTAGATAGCGCATTTAGTAACAACCGAGCAGCTTTATCCACTGACTACTCAGGTTTTGTCGTAACATATCAACAGGTCGCACAAAAACCTCAGCTCTTTCGACGTCTGACACAGAATGCATGCATCATTTTAGACGAGGTTCATCATGCTGGAGACGGGCTTTCTTGGGGTGACGGGCTTCGCTCGGCCTTTCAAGATGCTCATTTCCTACTGTGTCTTAGCGGAACACCTTTTCGAAGTGACAACGCGGCAATCCCCTTTGTCCCCTATGACGATGTCGGCTTTAGCCTTCCTGACTACTCATATGCGTACAGTCGCGCTGTCGAAGAGGGGGTATGTCGACCTACAGCATTCTTTACCTATGCGGGAGAAGTTTGTTGGAGAGAGGCGAACGGAGACGTATCTGCATGTTTTTCAGATGAACTTGACCACATAGGGCAATCAAGACGCCTACGCGCTGCTCTTGATCCGGATAGTGGCTGGATCGAACCGATGCTTCGAGACGCTCACACTATGCTTATGAAAACAAGACGTGAGCACCCCGACGCGGGGGGGCTCCTTGTAGCGGCAGATCAAACAAACGCGCGAAAGCTCGCGCGACTCCTAAAGAAAATAACGAATACTAGCCCTGTAGTTATCCTCTCTGAAGAAGCACTGGCCGCAAAACGTTTAAAGGAGTTTAGAAATTCTCGGGAGCCGTGGCTTGTTGCGTGCAACATGGTGAGCGAGGGTGTTGATATTCCACGGCTCCGGGTAGGTGTATACGCCACCACAGTTCGAACAAAGATGTATTTTAGGCAATTCCTAGGTCGAATCGTTCGACGTATTCCTACCCTAAAAGCACTCCAGGTCGCTTACTGCTATCTGCCAGCGGATCCAACACTCATTTCTCTAGCAGAGGAGATTGAGGACGAAATCAGACACTGCATTAGACCTCGTGGAGAGAGTGAATTCGACGACCGTAAGCAAGAAGCGAAAAACGACGACAAGCCCCCAGCGCCACAATGGGAGGCCTTAACCTCCCACAACTCAGGACTTAACTCCGTGATTGTGCACGGTAATCAGCTCTCTCTCTTTGGGGGTGCGCCCGCTGAAGCCACTGCAATTGACGAAGTAGTGCAAGAGAAGGTAACCGCTCGCTTAGACGAAAAACGCACCCGCGCTGAGGAGAAAGCATTTCTTACCCAAGAGATGCGTAAGCTAGTGAATATGATACACAAACGAACCAAACAGTCTCACGCCCAAATACACGCACACCTAAACGCTCTGCAAAAAGTCAAAAGCCAGACATCCTGCACAGAGAAACAATTAAGAGAAAGGATACTGCTTGTTCGTAAAATGCTGGTAAACTAACAACGGTCCGTAACTACCTAAGATAACGGCGTTTTATATTATTCTCGCTGTGATTTTCTCCAAAAGGCTTGCACAACGCCCCCAATCCCCTGTAATCATGAGGATCATAGGCAGGGGCTTTAAAAAGAGCCGATTCGAGTCAGCACTTTTTTTACTCTTTACCTAAAGACACTATATATATAGTACTTCAAAACTCTTACAAAAGAGCTGCGCGTACCACGTACTGCATAAGACGTAGACGCCATAGAACGAGATAAAGTTATGTCAAAACGACTAGTTATAGTAGAGTCTCCAACCAAAGCCAGAACCATTGAGAAGTTTCTTCCAAACGACTTCACCGTACTCGCGTCGTACGGACACATTCGAGACCTACCCAACAGTGCCTCTGAAATCCCTGCTGATATCAAAAAAGAGAAGTGGTCTCGCCTCGGTGTAAACGTTGATTCCTCTTTCGATCCTCTCTATATCATTCCAAGCGACAAGGAGAAGCGCGTAAAGGAACTCAAGAAAGCTGTCAAAAACGCCTCTGAAGTCTATCTCGCAACCGACGAAGATAGAGAGGGAGAATCGATTAGCTGGCACTTATTGTCAGTATTAGAGCCAAAGGTGCCCGTTAAGCGACTGGTATTCCATGAAATTACCAAAAAGGCGATTGAAGAGAGCCTCTCTCACGCACGATCGATCGATGAGAACCTGGTAAAAGCACAAGAGACACGACGAATTATCGACAGGCTCTACGGCTACTCTGTTAGTCCACTCTTGTGGAAGAAGATGGTACCTCGACTAAGTGCTGGAAGAGTGCAGAGTGTTGCTATTAGACTTCTGGTGCAACGTGAACGAGAGCGCGCAAAATTTCGCTCGGCAGATTACTGGGATATTAAAGCTCTGCTCTCTGCTCCCTCCAATCCAGCGCTACCCTTTGAAGCAGAACTTACGCACGTTGGAGATAAGCGAGTTGCCAGTGGCAAGGATTTCGACGCTAATACCGGTAAGCTTCTCGATAAACCTGATGTTATACTTCTAGATGAGAAATCCACTCTTGAATTAAAAGGCAGGCTAGAAGCATCCACACCTACAGTCAAAGAGGTTGAAAGCAAACCCTTCACTCAAAAGCCGTCGCCTCCGTTTACAACAAGCACAATGCAACAAGAAGCAAATAGAAAGCTTGGTTTCGGTGCAAAACGGACAATGGGTGTTGCTCAAAAACTGTACGAGAACGGATTTATCACCTACATGCGTACGGATTCAACAACGCTTTCTCAAGAAGCTCTTACCGCGGCTCGAACGCTCATTGAAAGAGAATTCGGTAAAGATTACATCGATGCCTCACCGCGTATTTACAAAACTAAAGTCAAAAATGCGCAAGAGGCACACGAAGCGATTCGCCCCGCTGGTTCTGAATTCGCTCACCCTGATACAGTAAAGGCTCGTCTTGGAGATGAAGCATACAAGCTTTACGAACTTATTTGGAAACGCATGCTTGCGTGCCAAATGAAAGATGCTCAAGGAACAAGAGTGTCTGTAGCGATCGGAATAGATAACGCAAACTTTAGAGCAAGCGGTAAAACAATTTCATTTCCAGGCTTCCTACGGGCTTACGTAGAGGGCTCAGATGATCCAGAAGCCGACTTGGCAGAGCGCGAGAAAAATCTACCGGCTCTCACCAAAGGCGATGAGTTAGACGCGAAAAACTACGATGCTCTCAAACACTCGACACAGCCTCCAGCGCGCTATACCGAGGGAAGCCTTATCAAAGAGCTTGAAAAGCTCGGCATCGGACGCCCAAGCACATGGGCTACCATCGTAGATGTTGTACTTTCTCGGGATTATGCATTCAAGAAAGGGACAGCGCTGGTACCAACAATTCTGGCTATGGGGGTTACAGGTCTCCTTGAAGGATACTTCTCACACCTAGTCGATTATGAATTTACAGCTAAACTAGAAGACGATCTCGATTCGATATCACGTGGAGAACTCGACAACCAGGAGAAACTGCGGGCCTTTTACTTCGGTGAAGAGGGAAGCCTAAAGGGCTTAAAAGACCTTGTAACTGAGGGCGAGGAAAATATTGATCCACGAGTTGTTTGTGGAATAGGGCTCGGAAAGGGTTCTACAGGACAAGACCTAGAAGTTCGTGTAGGTCGCTACGGCCCCTTCCTATCTGATGGTGAAAACCGTGCAAGCGTTCCAGACTCGTTACCGTTTGACGAGCTAACAAGCTCTACGGCAGAGCAACTTCTTGCAGAAGCAGCCAAAGGACCAGAGTCTTTAGGAAACGATCCTGAAACTAACTTGCCAGTGTATGTTAAAAAAGGTCGTTTTGGACCTTATATCCAACTGGGAGACATGGTTGAAGGTGGCGAGAAGCCCAAAATGGCGTCCCTGCTCCCTGGCCTAACGCCCGCAGACATCACGCTTTCTATCGCGTTAGATATTCTTTCGCTTCCGAAACAGATTGGTGTACACCCAGAGAATGAAGCCGAAATAATGGTATACAACGGTCGCTATGGTCCCTACATCAAATGCGGATCTGAAAGTAGAACCATCCCCACAGAGGAGTCACCACTAACCATAACACTTCAGCGAGCACTTGAACTTTTAGCTCAACCAAGAACGAGGGGACGTGCAGCCAGCCAACCAAAAACCTTAAAAGAGCTCGGCAAGCATCCTGATTCACAGGAAACGATATCGCTAAAAAGCGGCCGATACGGTCCCTACGTTACAGACGGCACCACAAACGCTTCGCTTCCTCAAGGAGCAGATGCTGAAGCGCTCACACTTGATGAAGCCGTTGAACTAATCAGAGCACGGGCCGCAAAAGGCCCCGCCAAGAAGAAGCGCGCAACAAAGAAATCTACTACTACTACTACAAAAAAGAAGACATCAACTTCAAAAACTACGAAGAAAAAAACAGAAACTAAAAAGACTCCTACTAAGAAAGCGGCAGCAAAAACGACTAAGAAAAGCACAGCCAAAAAAGCCACTACCAAAAAAGCTGCCAACGCCGAGTAAGTGTTGCACGACGCTTACATCATCCGCTGTAGGACATACACTCCAGCACCTGCGAGGTATCCAGCAACAGCAAGAAAACTCATCTTCTTTAGATACCAGAAGAAGTTGACCTTTTCTAAGCCCATCGCTGCTACGCCTGCTGCAGAGCCGACAATAAGAGCACTTCCACCGGTCCCTGCACAGTATGCTAGGAACTGCCAGAAAAAACTGTCTATCGGAAAATGATTAAGCGTATACATTCCTTGCGCTGCCGCTACCAAAGGCACGTTGTCGATAATCGCCGAGAGAAGTCCGATTGTAAGCCCAAGCAAAACGAGATTACTGACTGCATGCTCTAGCCACGTGGCTACATACGCCAAAATACCCGTAGATTCCAATGCCGAAATTGCGAGAAGAATCCCCAAAAAGAATAATATGCTGGGGGTATCTATCTTTCGAATGGCGTGGTTTACCGAAAGCACCCCTTTTTCAGCTTCATTTTTATCTCCATGAATAAATTCCGTCAGAACCCACATCAGCCCCAATCCAAAGAGCATTCCCATAAACGGTGGCAGACCAGTAACAGTTTTGAAAACTGGTACCATAAACAAGACGCCAACCCCCAGGCCAAAGACCGTTCTACGCTCAAATGCGGTAGAGCGCATAGTGCGCATCTCTCGCTGTTCCATTGGCTCTACAACGCCTCTCATCTGAAAGGAAAGAATCGCTAGTGGAACCACAACACACACTAAACTAGGCACGAACAACCCCTTTATTATCGGCATTACCGTGATCTGCCCTCCAATCCACAACATTGTCGTTGTCACGTCTCCCATCGGAGACCACGCTCCTCCCGCATTTGCAGCGATAACCGTCAATCCCACAAAAAACAATCTATCTGATTTGTGGGGTATTAGCTTCCTTAAAACACTAATCATTACAATTGTGGTTGTAAGGTTATCAAGGATGGCGGAGAGAAAAAACGTCACCAACGATATCAGCCACATGAGCCTCACTTTGCCCTGTAATTTTATTCGCGAGGTTATAATGTCAAATCCATCGTGAGCATCGATAAGCTCCACAATGACCATAGCTCCCAACAGAAAGAACAAGATGCCCGAAAGTTCTCCCATATGCCTCTCAAGCTCATGGACGATTTGATGCGCATCACCGTTTGAGAGGATGTATACAATCCAGCAGGCTATTCCGGTTAGCAGCGCGGGGGCGGCCTTGTTAATCTTAATTGTATGTTCCAGAGTGATGGCGCTGTATCCGAGGATGAAAATTGTAATAAGTAATGTAGTTGCCATGCCGAGAAACCTCTCTCTCTCTCTTTTCAAACCTTCGAAAGTGCTGAACTGTACGCTCTGTAGCTCACAAAGATTTGAGTGTTTCGTTAAACTATAGGCAGTTGACAATCACCCTACAAGAGAAAGACGAAGAGCGTGAGGAATATCCTACGAATTACCAAAAATTCGCCTCAATGCGAAGAATCTTGCCACTAAACTAGGCTCTAATCCGAAAGAATGAGAGAGCTGCAGCACCTGTGTTACATTTTCTCGCACTTTATTGCGCGTCATCGCCTTCGCTTCGACCACCTTTGCCTTGTTCTTGAGGTTCTCTTCGTTGGAAACTTCAGAGGTCATTTCAACAAAAGCGGCGATGATACCGCCAGAATTTACGATAAAGTCTGGAAGCACCAGAACTCCCCTCTCATGCAGAATGCTACGAGTTGGCGGCTTACACGGACTATTCGCTCCCTCAACGACCATACGAGCCCTTACAGATGAAACAGTATCCATAGTAATGACATCTTGTACCGCCGCAGGAAACAAAACATCCACATCCTGAGCCAAAACAGCCTCTAATGCCAACTGCTCTCCTTCATCCTGAGCTAACGCTCTAGCTCGCTCTACGTCATGGCTGGCTATCGCGCTACATAACTCTTTACTCGCTCCCTCTGAAAATATCCAGCATCCCCCTAAGGAAGGATCAGCTATCGATTTGAGAACTCCACCAGCCTCACTAAAAAAACGTACAATAGCCGCTCCCATCGCTCCAGCACCCTGAACAGCAAACGTTGCCCCGTGCGCCGAGACTCCCTTGGATTCAAGTCCGCATACGGCCGCCTCACTCACTCCGTATCCAGCGATTCCTTCCCGGTCGTAATCGGTTCCACCGAGCTCAATTGATTTTCCGGTAAAACACCGATACGAATTCAGTTCATCGCAAACCCATTCGGCGTGCTGGGGCTTCACACCAATATCAAAACCAAATCCACCCCAAATACCACCCCGCTCCACGAGGAGCGGACTTACAAGTTGCGCATATCTTCGAAGGCGTGTTTCAAAACCTTCTGACCTGGGATTATCGCAAAGGCCAGACTTTGCTCCTCCAATCGGCAATCCAGCCGCTGCGTTCTTGAGCGCCATAATACGAGCAAGCATTTTGATTTCATCAAGCGAAGTTGCAGGTGTGATTCGAGTGCCACCTTTACCGAAGGGGGCAAGACTCCCTGTATTTTCACGCGGTGTATTCCAAACGACCACAAATCCCTCAACCCCTAGCCGTGGGTCACGCACCGTGATTTCCAGCTCGGGTGCGAGATTATTAAAAGACCGCTCAAGCTCTTCAAGTTCCTGTTTAAATTGTGCTTCTGAAATATTCATCGAGTAGCCTCTTATCCTTCATTCTATCACGGTCACTTCATTCCCCTCTAGCGGTAAATTAGCTAAAGAGTCTCTCGCTCAGGAGACCTTTGAAAAAAGTTATTGCGAAAACAATTTTTTGTTTAATAAGAATTTGTTGCATGCTATTCTGACAAATACTGCAAACGAGGCTAATCTCATTTGCATCAAGAGATAAACCCATATGAATCAGGAAGTACACAACAGAATAGCTCATTGCTCCGTCAAGCATACGGTTATGTATAGCAGCATGACATGTGCAAACGACTATGCGGTAGCGAGTGCCTTCCTACGCGCCTCCGCAGCTAAGGGGTATACCACTCCCGCTGGGACAACCCCCAAAACCTACGCACCAAAACAATCTCATATGGGTAGAAGTATTAGTTTTTCTCTGTAAGTCATTCGCCGAGGATGTAGCCTCGAACAAATTTAAATTCACTTAAAAATAGTAACGCTCTCTCTAGAAAGCGGATGAAAACTATTTTGCTGAGACCAAGGCGGCTTCACTGCCATTCTCTTGCTCAACTCTCCTTTCTCCTCCCGTTTCGCTGCACCGTCGGCGGATGAAATACGCAAAGGTTTACATATTAGTACGGCATGAGGTCCTAGTGCTTAGGACTCTTCATAACCGTGCGCAACAAGGGGTTTACGATGAATAGTAAAATGTTTAGACGAAATCGGATCATTATGCTTGCACTAACAGTTGCTCGCTTTTCGATGGCGGCGGGTCTACCGTCGATTACAGAGCTCTGGGCATCAAACGGCTTGAGTCGCGGAGATTTTTATCTCTTAGAGATACTCTTTGCGCTCTCTTTGCTTGTGCTCGAAATTCTGACCGGTAGGTTAGCCGATCGATTCGGAATCGTGCACACGCTCCGGCTCGGCTTCCTGGCTATTCTGCTGGGGACTAGCGGTTACGTATTCGCCGGTTCCTTCAGAGATTTTTTGATAGCTGAGATCTTCCTTGCTCTTGGCTTAGCATTAACCTCTGGAACAGACGAAGCGTGCATGTACCAATCGAGCAAGGCGATTAAAGAGACTGATTCTCATCAATCGTGGTGGCTTGCCAACACGTCGGTAGGATTTGTCTCGATGGCACTTCTCTCGATTGCAGGTGGCTTTTTAGCAGTGCAAGGGAGTGCGGCTCCTTTCGAGTTTGCTGCGATTCTTGTCTTGCTAGGGCTCCTTCTCTCCCTCGGGTTGGTGGAGCCTCCAAAAGATAGAACTATTGTCGCAACAGAAAGGGCGCAACTCCTTCGGGCAATCTCCGCAGTGCTGGTAGATTGTCCAAACGTGCGATGGATGTGCTTTGCTCCAGCGCTCATCATGACGCTTAACCAAACGTTTCTCTGGATATATCCGGAGATGCTAAAGGGGTGCGGGCTGTCGATGGATGAAAGCGGCTGGGCATTTGCTCTCTTTAATGTAGTGGCGGGTCTATCAGCACTGCATGCATGGAGAAGCAAGAGAGCACGCGCGTCGGAGACAGCAGTCTTGTTCTTTCTCGGCATTGCACTGGCATGCAGTATATTCGGACTACTTACCTTTGAGGGGAGACTACTATGGCTTTTCATAGTACCTCAACAGGTGGTGCGTTCCATTGCTGGACCGCTCTTTAGTCAACGGATAAACGATGGCATTCCAGATGATGTTCGAGCCACAGCGTTAAGCATACGAAACGCTGTGCGAGTAGCCATCTATGTGTCTGTCATGATTCCGTGGTGGCTCTGGATAGATGCCTTAGGGCTACGAGGAATGTTCCTCGTTAACTTAAGTATTCTGGTTTTGGGGCTAACTGTCCTGTGGAAAACATCTCCTAAGCGGCAGTCAGCCTAGAAGGTTTTTAAATCTTTCTGGCACAGAGGGTGATAAACCCTCTGTGCTTTTTTTCTTTATGTACCCCACGACCTTGCACATAACCTATAGCTTTAGCGCTCAATACATGGTCTGGTACGACTTATGGCACACATCTTATTTATCACAGGCAACCTTTTACTAGCCGCATACTTCTTCTACACCATTTTGGCCATCTGGCGAGGGGCGCCTCCTATTCCTACACTCAAGCGTACTCGGCAAACCATGCTTAAACTTGCCGAGATACAACCGGGTAATCTTGTAGTCGATCTCGGTTCTGGCGACGGTCGGATGCTTATCGCGGCCGCTCGCGCAGGTGCTACTGCAATCGGCTATGAACTAAATCCTTTTTTATATTGGTTCTCAAAAGCACGGGTAAAAATTCTCGGGCTTTCAGGCCGGATAACA
The DNA here is from genome assembly GCA_038134595.1 of Pseudomonadota bacterium. Lineage (GTDB taxonomy): Bacteria > Bdellovibrionota_C > UBA2361 > UBA2361 > OMII01 > OMII01. The sequence goes on from JAYPVM010000001.1 coordinate 27,854, forward strand.
ATACACAGAGAAAATCTTTTTACTGCGCCGTTTGAAGAAGTAGACGTAATCACTGCCTACCTAGGCCCCAAACTAATGAACCAACTTGAGCCTATTGTAAAAGAGCGAATGAAGCATGGGAGTAGGTTTATTGCAAATACCTTTCCATTTCCTAATCTCATCGCTAAAAAACAGAGTGGAAAAGTGTATCAATACATACTTGAACAAACAGAATCACCGCAAGCACAGCGCTAAAATCGACAGCTTTAGCGCTCTTTTTTACCGTATTTCCTTAGGATTTCTTCGGCTTTAGAACGCAACTCTGTGACGTCATGAAACTGTCGCTCCAATGCCTCTGCAAGGACAAACAAAACATCTCCGTATAGCTTACACTCAGTACTATTATTTTCTTCGAGCCATGTTCTAGAGCACTCAAGCTCCTCAACCGCGCCATCGATCTGGTCGTCAGCTAGTAGCGCACACCCTAAATGAAATCGCAATGTAACTTCAGAGAATGGGCGTGCTGACCGAAAATTGACACCATGCTCGCGTAGCGCTTCTCGCAGCTTCTCTATCTCTAACTTCATCTCGTCTTCTTCCGCCTCGGAGTTAAGTCGAAGACCTTTTATTCTGTCGAAAAACCCCTTCGCGTCATCATCAGGCAAATCTAATGCCAGCTGTTCCGCTTCCATGAGGCACTTTTGGTGTCGCGCTACATCACTGTGTTCTACAATACTGGCCATCATCAAGAGAAGAGAACAGCGAGCCTTGCGCTCATCATACCCATAGGAATTTGATAGGTTTTTAAGCTCAGACTCGATCCGTTCTAAGGCGTTCTGCCGAGAATCTCCATCCTTCATCGCCATGGCCATGACACGGGTAGAAAATGCGTACAAACCTTCAGCCCCTTTATCGGGAGCCTCCAAAAAACTACTTACATCCGCGTCAAAAGAGTCAAACCTCTCCGTCGCCATACAAAAATTAGTCATACTGGCAAGAGCAGTCTGGACTAACTCGGCCCTCTTTGATTCGTGTGCATAGGTGAGATTTATCCGATAAAAGCTCTCAGCCTCGTCGAATCGACCGTGGTAGAGAAGTGAATCTGCAATTACATCTCGAAGTTTGAAGGCGCCAGAATAGTGTACACCAGAGCACTCTTCGAGGTCATGAAGCACTCGCAAGCGAATACCGTGTGCAATATCAAACTCACCAGACTCATCGTACACATCCGCTTTAAACAGTTTGAGCTCGGCTTCTATCATGCTCACAACGTCTTGACTATCTCTCATATTTGAGAGTGCTTCAATAGCTACATCCGCTACCGCTTGTGCTCTACCACCGTCTCCTTGTTCACGCTCAAAAACCGCCTGATCGTGAAGATGCATCGCGATCTCAAGAAGTACAGACGTATCAACGCGCTGTAATGCCGCGCATGCTTGCACCATTTCGATATCCGCTAATTTCTGTTTTTGCTCTAGTTTGAAACAACGTGATTTTAATACATGGGAAGCGACCAACTCGCCAGTTGTTGCGCCATAGGCTCTCTCTATCATGCTATCGATAGTGCTGTGTGCTTCGCTAAATTTACCCAACATCATTAACAATTCGGCTTTTTCTGAGCAAATTTCAAACGAATGTTGCTGGTGCAAGTCCGCGTAAATATCCATTGCTTCATTTACAACCTCAAGTGCCTCAGCCGTTGCTCCTGTTTTTCTCAGGATCTCAATGGCCAACTCTCTTACGAGCAAGCGTGATTCTTTTTGTTCTGACGTGAGCCAACGGGTAGTATCCGCAACCTCTCGAGCATTATCCAAGTAGCGCTGCGCGTGTCCCCATTTCAAATCGTCGGCACTCTGCATCGCTTGACTGCAGAAACTCTCAAAGCACTTCATCGATTCTCTAAGAGTTCGTTGTTCGGGGGGATTTTCTGGTGATTCGAAACTACTCATAATAGACAAAGTATACCTAAGTAGCATCCCATAATACAGCTTGCTAGGTGCCGCTTACTTGTCCTGATGTGCTCGTATTGGGTATTTTCAACGACAAACAGGTCGATTTAGGGGGCGGAAAACCTGTGCGCATTTCGCTCTCAGTGGGGATGTTCCTACCGGCTTTATCTTTCCGCGGCCATCGACAGAAATTCTTGAGATTCCATAAACAAAGTTCCACGCTCAGTTAATTCATACGACCAACACCCCGCTTCATCGCGAGAAGCCTCTATCAGACCAACATCTTTAAGAGCCTCAAGCTTTCGCCGTGATTCTGTCAGGTAATCCTCTCGTGATTCCTGCTGAGGCCAAGCGAGACCTTGTGCTAAATCATGCAATGCAATCGGGTCGTTTGGGCACCTCTCCTTTAGGAATAAGAGAACCCTCACCGACCGCTCCGCTCGCTCCGTCGTCATGGAGAGCCAATCTACAAGTCGTTTGTTAGTTACAAGCTCCTGTTGACCACCTGCGGTTCGAGCCCTCTGTGCAGAGTCAATTACACCTCGAAGTTTTTTTTCTGCCTCTCTGAGCGCGTTCAACTGAGCACCACTAAATTGAGCGCAATTCAAACTAGCAACTTTCTCTGTGAAAGCTTTAATTGCATCAACACACGTATCCCTTCTGTTCACAGCAAGTGCTCCTTTGCTAAGGTATTACTTTTTTCCCGATATGAGACAACTCACAACAGTCGTCCTTTTATCCGAATGCATAGTACGTTCTTCAGACACAAACTTCATCAAAAAACTCTTGGAGAGGCAGTAAAAACTCGTGCGACTATCTTTGTTATCAGTCCACAGTAGCAGGCGATTTAAACATCGAATCAATTGGTTATACTGCTTTTTGTCATACTTTCATCTAGATGTGCTCATATAAAATATATAGAACGTGGGTATCGGAATTTGGTATACTAGCGATATCAACTAGGTGAGACACACTCTATGGACGACACAAAGAGTCACGCAGTCCTCGATGCGAAAACATTAGAGGAATGTATCATCGAACAAAACTGGGGAGCGTACACCTCTGAAGACCACAAAACGTGGGAGACGCTCTTTAATAGGCAGATGGAAACACTGCGTGGATACGTGTGCTCTGAATATTTTACAGGGATAAAAACACTAGGTCTTATTCCAGAAAAGCTCCCAGATTTTGAGAAGATGAACCGAAATCTTCGCGCCGCAACAGGCTGGGAGGTCTTAGCAGTTCCGGGGCTTATAAGTTCACGCCCATTTTTTACCATGCTTGCCAACAAGCAATTTCCAGCAGGTACTTTTATACGCACTCCTGAGCAACTCGACTACCTCGAGGAACCTGACATATTTCATGACGTGTTTGGACACGTTCCACTTCTTAGTCACACCCCATACGCTGCATACATGCAGGCATACGGCGAAGCGGGACTAAAGGCAATGGACCACAAGGGAGTAAAGTTTCTTGCTCGGCTTAACTGGTATACCATCGAATTTGGTCTTGTAAAGGATGGCAATGAGATTAAATCGTACGGAGCTGGAATCATGTCTAGCTTCGGAGAAGCCCAGTACGTGCGAAATGACCCTTCTGCAAATTTCTTGCAATTCGATCTGGAGCGAGTATTACGCACCGGCTACTATATTGACGATTTACAAGCGAGCTACTTTACTATTGATAGTTTTGATGCTCTCTTTGAAGAATGTATCGCTCGACCTTTCATCCCACTCTATGAATCGTGTAGAGCACTTCCACAACTCTCGCCGTTTGAAATTATAGAATCAGATGCTGTACTGCGAGAGGGAACCGGCGAATACTGGAAAGAGTTTCCTGAAACCAAATCAAAGTTAAAATAAGCACATCAAAGGATATCTATGTCTTTACGCAACAAACATTGCTCTCCATGTCCGCCTGGCACTGCCCCACTCTCCACAGAGGAACAAGCAACACTAGGAGAGCAGATACCAACGTGGAAAAACTGTGACGGGCTTAGAATACAACGTGAATATAAATTTAAGACTTATATGGATGCCATTAAGTGGCTTCAAGAGGGTGCGCAAATCGCCGATAACGAGGATCATCACCCCGACATACACGTTTTTTATAAGCGAATCGTTATTGAGCTATGGACACACACCGTAAATGGATTAAGCGAAAATGATTATATTCTCGCCGCAAAACTAGACGCATCCTTTAATGACTATCCGGGTAGCAAATCCTAGACTCCGATAGTCGCGTTTAATTAGCACCAGCGATTTTAATGGTGCCCTTCTCTTGACCAAAAATTCACCGAGCCTTATAGTTTCCGACATGTCTCGGCAATTACAATCTTCAACAAGCGCTTCTCTTTGCTGCATCGGCCAGGCATCGATGTCTATTATTATCGCGATTTAATTGGAGATTTAAGCCTTTTTTAGTGGCTATCTCCCAGAACCCCAGACCCCTACCTTCGTAATAATATAGTACACTTTTTCTTTTTTGCTTTTTCTCCCGATGTTTAGTACCGCAACCATACAAACCGATTCGCACTTTAAAGAACAAGCTCGCTCTCTACCGTTAGCTGAGAGCCTCGCAGACCTCTCCGAAGAGCTCCTCCCTATTATGGAAAAATGCGGGCTAGCAATGTCTTTTGGCCCGCTCAACCCTGGAGGGGTATGTATTGCTGACGCTACTTGTAATCCCACAAATGCGTATAAAGCCCGAGGAGCTCTAGCAAGTGCATTTGCCGCTCAAAACCAAGGGGCACAAACAGTTTGGACCGCCTCTGCCGGAAATCATGGAGCTGGTCTGGCGTATGCCGCAGAACGACTAGGACTTAACGCACTTATATACGTTCCAACGACCGCACCTCAAACAAAGGTGGATAAGATTACTGCCTTTGGTGCCGCTGTGGTTCGAACAGGTAGCGACTTTGACTCGTGTCTTGCGCTTGCGCAGGCAAGCCAACGCAGTACTGAAAGTGCATCCGTATTTGTGCATCCTTTTGATGAGCACACTGTTGTTGCTGGGCAAGGAACTATCGGTTTTGAGATAATTCGACACGTAGCCAAACTCGCATCTAGTCGTGACTTTGATACGGTGCGTGTTTTCGTTCCAATCGGTGGAGGAGGCCTAGCCGCAGGGATAGCGAGTGTACTTAAGACGAGATGGCCTGCTTTTTTACCAAAACCTGAGATTATAGGTGTAGCAGACGAGAGTTCCCCATCTTCTGTTGTTGGCGCTCTTTTTGGCCGGCCCGTGCGGGCTCTTTCTGACACGATTGCCGATGGAATCCGCGTGGCACAGGTGGGCAAGACGTTCGCTTCGATTACTCCCCTGCTCGATAATATTATTCTTATTCCACACGACGAAATAGTCGCGACTATGCAAGAGATGCAACACCTACACGGTCGCGCACTGGAGCCAGCGGGTGCCCTAGCAATCGCCGGTGAGCGGTTTGTAAGAAGGCATTCATTACTTCCAGAAGTTTCTAGTACTCTTTCAATACCAGTGATCTCAGGAAGCAATGTGGACTTGGATATCTTTTCGGAAACGCTCTCAGCGCCCCGAAGAATCAACCCAACCTCCCATCAGCGATGTGCGTTCGATATACTCCTCAAAGAGCGTGACGGCGAACTTCTATCGCTCTTACGAACCGTTTGTGACTTTAACATTGCAAGTCTGACATACAAGCAACATCCGCATGTATCAGCAAATACTCTCCGAATTGAATTCGAGGTGCTTCGGGGATCTATCACCGAATTAGAGCGCATCCTAGTTAACGCTTTTCCAGGCTCCGAACGCCTACGAGATGGCATGCAAGTAGCATTCTCTGTGGGTGTTCCGGTAGCTCAAGACTTCAAGGATGAACTTGTAACACTAACTGACCGTCCCGGGGCCTTTTTGGAATACCTACTCGATTTACATACTCAAGGTGAATTGGGATCCATTGGCTTTCTATTCTATAGAAAGCCCGCTACGGAAGGGGCATTGTCTCAGATAGTACTTGGAAGACGTCCATAACGAGGCAAGCTATCCCGCAGCCACATACTAGCCCAGCATTAAACCGACGTTGCACCCTCACTACGGTACCGTTTGAGATATACCGAAAGAAGAGAGATAGTGCTCGGCGTCATCCCCGGAATCCGCATAGCCTGACCAAGCGAGTCAGGGCGATGCTTCTTTAACTTCTCTCGCGCTTCATTACGAAGTTGCGTAACAGAATCATAGGGGAAATCCGCAGGGATTTTCTCTTTTTCAATCTTTCGAAGTTTCTTCACATCCTCTTCTTGCCTATCGAGGTAGCCACTAAATTTACATTCTATTTCAAGCGCGGCGCGAAGATCATCGGCAAGCTCCCCATCACACGGCTGATGCTTTAAAAGCTCCTCTATCGTTATCTGCGGACGCTTTAACAACTGTGCAAGTGTCACACTGTCTTTTAGTGCCGCTGTGCCTTGTGCTTCTAACCACGCATTCGTCTCTTCACTTGGTTTTATCCGAGTTGTTTGCAGCCACTTTGAAGCATACTCATATTGCCGTGTCTTACGTTCAAAACGCTCTAGCTGTTTCTCGCTTAGTAAATCAAGTTCAACTGCTTTCGGTGTCAGCCGTTTCATCGCATTGTCTTCACGGAGGATTAATCTGTACTCTGCCCGCGAGGTAAACATTCGATACGGCTCATCTACTCCTGTGGATGTCAGGTCATCAGTCATAACACCGATGTATCCTTCTCCCCTTCCAATGGTGAAGTGTTCTCTCTCCAAGACTATATGTGCGGCATTGATTCCAGCAATAATACCCTGCGCAGCGGCCTCTTCATAACCGCTTGTGCCATTTATCTGCCCGGCAAGAAACAAACCAGCTACATCTTTTGTTTCATACGTTGGAGCAAGCTGTCGTGGATCAACAAAGTCGTATTCAACGGCGTAGCCTGGTGCTAAAAATTCAACATTCTCAAGCCCCGCTATCGATCGAATAAACTCCTGCTGTACGTCGATAGGAAGTGAGGTAGATATTCCGTTCGGGTACACAATGTCCGAAGTAAACCCCTCTGGTTCTAAAAACACAGTGTGGCTTAATTTATCGGCAAACCGAAACACCTTATCTTCGATAGATGGACAGTAGCGTGGTCCACCAGATTGGATCTGCCCATTAAACATTGGGCTTCGCTCTTTGTTCGCACGGATAACGTCATGTGATTTTTCGTTTGTTGCTGTCATCCAGCACGATATTTGTGGCCTCTCAATAGCATCGGTCATAAACGAAAACGGCTGTGGCCTCGCGTCTCCTGGCTGTTCTCTACACACTGAAAAATCGATACTCGAGAGTCGCAAGCGAGGGGGTGTTCCTGTTTTCAATCTTCCGAGCGGAAAACCCAAAGCACGCAAAGAATCGCTTAGGCTATTTGATGCGATATCTCCCAATCGTCCGCCCGCAGTTTGCGTCTCGCCTGAATGCATCAGCCCACGCAAGAATGTTCCGGTCGTCACAACGACGGCTCTGCATGGTATTACACTCCCATCAGCGAGAATAACACCAGTTACTGCTTGTCCCTTTGTTTCAATTCCGCTGACTTCACCCTCAATGATTGAAAGATTTGGAACGGTTTGCAAATAACTCTGAATCCATCCTTTGTAGAGATCTCTATCGGCTTGCGCTCTTGAGGCCCGTGCGGCAGCTCCTTTACTTGTGTTGAGCATACGAAACTGAATACCGGTAGCATCGATAGCACGACCCATAAGGCCACCTAAGGCATCGACCTCCTTAACAAGATGTCCCTTTCCAACCCCACCAATAGCAGGATTACACGACATCTGGCCGATGCCGTCCTTTCTAAGCGAGACAAGCACTGTAGCAACTCCTAAGCGCGCAGAGGCATACGCTGCCTCAACGCCAGCGTGGCCCCCTCCAACAACTACAATTTGATTAGTGCTTTGCTTTGACATTCACTCTTCCCACCTTAAATCGCATAAGGTAAGTGAGAATAGTACAGAGTGTCGCGTTCTTTCTCAAGAAAGGAGCCTTTCTGTCATATTTCGTTCCTCTTTTCACGGTCACCGCACGCGCTCCGATGAAAACCATATTAAACCGGTGTTTAAGGGCTATATTGGTCAGTTTTATTTGATTGTTATAACTAAAAGTCTTGAAAACATTGAGAAGAATTACCTCAGCCCGACCCCTATGCTAATGACGCTAAAACACGACACTTTATCCGTATCTTCTACATCCTGACGGCAGACATGAAGTTTTTGAATTTAAAAAGTGCTACCGTTACTGTGTTTTTTGAATGAAGCGCTTTGAAAATACGTCAAAGTGCCTGAATAAAGCAAAAGCTTCGTATTTATAGACAGTTATGGATATCCAAGTCCTTTAGCTGTCATTATTTGGAATCAACAGTCATACCGTTTGCATCGATTAAATGAGTAAACAACTTCTTCACATCTTTGATGGCACACGTGGAGCAGTACGGCGAGGTATGACCGTTATGAATCATTTAGTCAGATATCTACATTCATGGATGGGACGTAACATACACGTTACGTGCGTGCTTTCGTCAGTGCTCTCTGTTTACTTGCTGACATACGGCTCTCTTACGACTCAACCAACACCGATAGGAGCCATGAAACACAGTGTGGAGTCTCGAGGCGCTATTGGCGCTCTTCTTTCGGTACAAGATAAAAAGCAGGTTGCGTTCGTCGCCTCACTTATCGAAACTCACCAGCCAGCATTGGAAGAGAGTGATTCGCTTGCTACGCTTATTGTTACAGAGAGCAAGCGCGCCAGAATTGATCCTTTGTTCGTTGCGGCAGTTATTCAAGCCGAAAGTAGTTTTAGACCAACCGCAGTTTCCTATCGAGGCGCTAAGGGACTAATGCAGTTAATGCCTGCAACGGGGCGTCATCTATCGAAACAATTAAACGTATACCTCAAAGACGCTACAGCACTACACGATCCAAAAACTAACATCAAACTCGGGATCGCATATCTAAAAGAACTTAATCGACGCTTTAAGGGCGACAAGGAACATGCGCTCGTTGCATATAACTGGGGACCCACAAACGTTTCAAAGGCCCTTGATGGTCAGAAGCGATTCCCTCGATCCTCAGTGAAGTATGCTCGTTCTATTCTCTCTCGACGCAACTCCTGGGCACTTAAGATGAATCATTTTGTTGCCCAAACTTCTATTCCAACTTTTGGATAGTGTTTTTTTTCCTATCTCAGAGTACACTGGGAAGGTAAACAGCTGCCCTAATACACAAGATCTCACATGACGCCCAACGATCCTACACTCATTGCAATTCATCGCGAATTACACATTCCCTTTGACTATGCTACGGAGAGAAAACTTCCATTTTATTCCCAAGTCGCATTATCTGAATTAATTGTAGCGCAGCTTGACGACGCAGGTAGACCTCTCATCCTTACCGCACCTGCTGCCAAGGCTCTCTCTGCGATGCGTAAAGCCGCTGGAAGTGCTGGAGTAGCACTGCTGCCTTTCTCGGGATTTCGCTCTTATGCCTATCAAAAGGGGCTCATTGAGCGAAAATTAACGCAAGGTCTCGACATCAAGACGATCCTGTCAGTTCTGGCTGCTCCCGGATATTCTGAACATCATACCGGTGAGGCGATAGACATTACTACAATTGGTTGCCCTCCTGCTACCGAGGCATTTGAATCTACCAATGCGTACTCATGGCTTGCAAAGCATGCTAGAGATTTTGGTTTTACCGAGAGTTTTCCACGAAACAATCCACATAAACTCGTATTTGAGCCGTGGCATTGGAGATTTAAAGCTTCATAAGCGTTTTTAAAAAGCTCTATATTCTCTCAATGATTCCTTTAGACGAAACTCGAATTAATTTATCGGTTTTAAGTCGAGAGACCTGTTCTTGTACTCTATTCTGATCAGCATCTAGAAGCGTAGCAAGTTTTCTGATGGATACCGAATACGGAGGATGCAAGACAAGTTTTAGAATCTTGGCGGCGAGCTCTCGATTCGAACCATGAAACTTCGACTGACGAACGTACTGTGTGCTTCGCTGGTTCAGCGAGGAATCGTATTTTTTTAAGACAACTCCGATATCCATCAACGAATAAAACCATTCCCGTGGATGATTTCGGTCCATCGTCTTATCAATAAGAACCATAATCTCCTTGTCGGTAACTTGTATACGCTCAGGAAAAAATGTGTGCGTGTAAACACATCGGATATTTGTCTCAATCATCGGTATCGCTATATTGTGCGCAAACACCGAGATAGCCGCGGCCGTATAGGAGCCAATCCCTGGTAGTGATAAAAGCGTATCGTATTCTTTGGGAATGCGTCCGTTGAAACTTTCGCAAACGTATTGTGCGCACGCATGCAAATTTTTGGCACGGCGATAGTATCCCATACCCTCCCATATCTTAAGCACCTCATATAACGGTGCCGCTGCCAACGCTTTAACGGTCGGAAATCTCTCCAAGAACTTCGGATATCGTTCAGATACTCGAGAGGTTTGAGTCTGTTGTAGCATTACTTCACTTACTAGAATCCGGTATGGATTTCGGGTCTTACGCCACGAGAAGTCTCGTCCGTGCTGCCGATAAAAAAGGCGGACAAGTCTACGAAATTCGGCCGATTGGGCCTTCAAATTAGACTTCTTGCAAGTTAGCGCGCCCAATCGGGCAATGTATATCTCGGGTTTCATCTCTTAGGCACTGCATGCTGTAGCTAACAAGAACGATATCACCTCGCTGTAAATATTGGTATACTATCCGCAGCGCTGCCCAAACTAACTATCTTTTTGCTATGGCCTTACCGACCCTGACCTCGCTATACCTCTATCAAGATGAGTATATCTTTGCTCTTAACAAACCGGCTGGTCTGCATTCTGTCGGACTTAAATCCGGAGGAGGTGCGTCACTTGCTGATCTACTACTTGCTCACAGTCCTGATTTAGCTACCATTTCTAAACAGGAATGCGATGCAGGGCTCGTACAGCGATTAGATTTTGATACAAGTGGAATTATACTTGGCGCAAAGACAAAAGAAGCCTGGACGCTTCTTCATAAAGAAATTACAAGCGGCGCGCTTATCAAGCGATACATTGCTCTCGTAGATGGAGACTTTAGAGAATCCGCTACAATCTCATCATACATAGGTTCTCCAAACCGGGGGGCTAAAAAGATGCGTAGCTATAAAGATCTGCCTACTGGAAATATCCGTGCACTATTCGGGACGAGTAACTTCGTACCGTTTAAAACAACCGAAAATAATTTCAGAACATTTGTAGAGGTTTCGGCATCTCCGGCAAGACGGCATCAGGTAAGGGTGCATGCAGCTCAGCTCGGCCATCCTCTTACCGGGGACACCCTCTACGGATCAACACAGTGCTTACCGAACAAGCTGCAGCAAACGTCTCGCGCTTTTTTCTTACACGCCCATTATATCAAAGGAATTCATCCAATCACAAAACAGCCTATAGAAATTCACAGCTGCCTTGAACACGTGGGAATCGGGTAATCTATCTTTTGCGCTTCACGTAAAGTCATCTATAACAAAAGTCGTATTTATTTCATTTGAAGTTAAAATCATCGAGGCCTTTCCTGACACATGCTAGATTACTAGCAAGCACCTCTGCATCCCAACGGATACTACCGACACCTTCTCCAAATTCAGATTCCTGTTCCAATGTTACAGCCGTCTCCTCCAGCCCCCAAATCGCCGCTTGAATATGCCCTGCAAATTCCATCAAACCGAGCATCTGCCGTTGTTCGCTTTTTTGACTTTCGATCTGCACCACGCGCTGTATCACCGCAGATAAGAGTTCAGTGAGAGCCTCAACTCGCATCAAGGGTGCTGTAAGTTCTGACAGGTAATCCTCTGATACTCCATGATGAAGAGATGATGCCTCGCGTCTTTGCATAGCCTCTTCTCGGCAGGCTTTTCCAAGCCTGCCAATAGAACTCATTACCATGAGATGTCCATCAGAATCTGGATGGCACGAGCCCCATTGTAATTTTCGGGTCATACGTCACAAGCCCTAATCAGACGGTTCTTTACGCCAAATACTCACTCTCTTCGTTGATAAGAAAATGTACGCCACTCTGGCATTCGTTCATGTAAGCCTAAAAACATCCGCACTCATACGCAAGAAAATAGTAATAGATGTGGAGCCTAATTGATTACTCCATTAACTAGATAGGATTCTGCGCGATAAATACCACGAAGTCGATTTTATCCCCTCGGCTCCCTCTTTGCGATCAAAAATTTAGACTCTTCCCTTAAGCGTTTCATTCGATCGACAGTCAGAGGATGACTCCGAAGAAGAAAACTCCACCGGCTCTCTCCATTTTCGTACTGCTCATGAATTTTTTCAAAAAATTCAAGATATGAATCACTTGGCCCCAAAACCTGTGAGGCCAGATCAAGACCGATGCTATCAGCTTCATACTCCTGTGCTCGTGAATGGGCCGAGGACATCATGTGAATAGCTAACGAACTCGCGGTTCCAGAGGTCTCTTCCAATACGTACAGTTGAATCACTGTCCAAATAAGAGAGCGACCAATAGCTCGTAGAACGTGGCGCTTCTGCTGGTGGCCTAACTCGTGTCCTAAAACCATTGCAAGCCCCTCTTCGTGCTCTACCAACTCAAGAAGCCCCCGAGTTACACCCACACCTCCTCCAGGAATCGCAAAGGCATTCGGCTCCTTCATGTCTACGTACAGAAGTTTATACGGTAACGGCCGAAGAGAGCCTGCTCGAACCAATCGTTCGAAGAGCTGCTCTGCCCTTCGATACTTCTCGGCTACAAATCCTTTTTTGGGAGCATGTGCTTCCATACCTGCAAATAGTTTTGCCTCGAGTCGCTCCGGAATCTGCTCGGCAATGGTATCGGCGACGACTCCAAGCACGGCGTAGCCAACGACAAAGGCGACACCGAGGAGAACCAGTAGTTTCGCAAACTCATATTTCGGAGAATCTCCCCGGGAGATGTCTACTGTATCCTTTAATTCCTTGACTACATGCTTCATTTCGAAAGGTAAATGGCGGTTCCATATGCGAGAACCTCAACCGTACCTACAGCTCTTCCTTGTCCATTGGAGAGCGTAGATGTTTCTATCCGACAATTTACAAAATAATCCGCGTGAGGATGGCTTTCCTTCATCCTCAGAAACGCTTCACGTCTTGCCCTGTCGATAAGAGAGGCATACGAGGCTACTTCTCCACCAAAAATATTTCTCAAGCCTGCCAGAAACCGCTTGAAGCGATCTATGGACACGACAACCGAGCCATACGCTAGCGTCGCCTCTGAAATCCGCTGCTGATCTCCCTCTTGAACTGTCTTTCGAGTACTGATGGGTACACGAAGCGTCTCTTTTTCTCGCGCCGCAATCGAGCGATAATGCTTACGCTCAACAGCTGTTCCTATGAGATACGCTCCCCCTAGAATAAAAATTATCTCAAACATTAAGAGACCTTCACTGCAGTTCCGTAGGCCAATATCTCTGCTGCCCCTTGCGCGACTGACGAGGTTGAAAACCTCACATTGACAATCGCATTTGCCCCCATCTCCTGCGCCTGCCGAATCATCCTAGAAAGCGCCTCCTCTCGAGACTCTACAAGGAGTTCAGTATAGCCCTTAAGTTCACCTCCAAAGATATTCTTAAGGCTTGCCATCATATCGCGTCCAACGTGCTTTGCTCGTATCGTGCTTCCCTGTACGATTCCGTAATGCTCATCTATCGCTTTTCCAGGAACAGTTTCTAAATTTGTCACTATCATGATTCCCCTCCCTATTCGAACGTTGGGACCACTTACCCTCTCAATGATAAGGCAGCTCAGCTTAGGTTGCCAATCTATTTTTAGGACCTACAGACTTCATGCATCGCTACGAGGCCCTAAAAACACCTTAGACTATCGCTCCGATTTGACCTATCGTTAGAACCAGAACAAGTTAAATCGGAAAATCCCCTATGCGCTTACATTCAATCCTCGAAGCTATCGGAAACACGCCTCACCTAAGACTGAACAAGCTCTTTGGAGAAACGCATTCCATCTGGATGAAACTAGAGAGAACAAATCCTGCCGGAAGCATTAAGGATAGGATAGCCCTTGCGATGATAGAGGATGCTGAGAGTCGTGGGGCATTAAAAGCCGGGGGCGTTATCATAGAACCTACTTCAGGAAACACCGGCGTTGCACTTGCAATGATAGCGGCGGTCAAAGGTTACAGAGCGATAATTGTTATGCCTGAGTCGATGTCGGTTGAGCGTAGGACTTTAATCAAAGGGTTCGGCGCAACGCTGGTTCTTACGCCACGTGAATTGGGAATGAAGGGTGCTATCGAAAAAGCGCTCGAGCTTGCGGCATTGACTCCTAACGCATGGATCCCACAACAATTTGAAAACCCCGCAAATCCACGTGTTCACGAGGAGACTACAGCAAACGAGATCCGCGCCGATTTTCCTGAAGGGATAGATTACCTCATCACAGGTATCGGAACCGGTGGGCACATCACGGGATGTGCCCGTGTTCTTAAAGAATACATGCCGAACCTTACCGTCATCGGTGTGGAGCCCGCAGCATCTCCGGTTCTAAGCGGAGGAGATCCTTCACCACACCCTATTCAAGGAATCGGTGCGGGATTCATTCCGACAAACTGCGACACGGCAATAATAGACAGCTTTATCACTGTAACAAACGAGGACGCCTTTCACTATGCACAGCAGGCGATGCAGAAAGAAGGGCTTTGTATCGGCATCTCCTCTGGAGCATCCCTAGCAGCTGTAGCTAAGGCGCTTCCAACTATTCCCGAAGGGAGCACTGTGCTCACTTTTTGTTACGACACGGGCGAACGGTATGTTTCCAACACCAATTTATTTCCTTCTGATCAAGCGTAATGATTGACGAAACAACCGTTCTCATCGGCGTCGGCCTTCTTGTCGGCTTTGTCAAAACCGGACTTCCCGCAGGAGGAATTTTTGTTCCTGTGCTCATGGCACTTGCCTTTCCGGCACGCGCTTCTGTGGCAATTCTACTACCGTATTTGATCGTTGGAGATGTAATCGCAGTCTGTCTCTATCGAAAAAAAGCAAATCTTCGAGAGGTCAAAAGAGTTTTTCCTTGGATCTTTGTAGGTATTCTTATGGGTGTCTGCATACTTGGCATTGTCAACGAACAGCTCTTCAAGACGCTCTTTGGTGGATTAATACTAGCTCTAATCGCATTCGACTCAGCACGAAGTGCTCTTAGAAATACAACGTTTCCAACATGGGCGAAGCGATCTCTTGGAGTAAGCGCTGGTGTCGCAACAGCGCTGGCAAATGCTGCGGGACCGCTCATGGCGGTATATCTACTTATCATGAAACTGGATAAACATGCATTCATGGGCACTACAGCGGTGCTCTTTTGCATAGTAAATATATCAAAGGTTCCATTCTATGCTTCTCTTGGATTGTTCCAGCTTCAGTACGTGCTTCTTTGGCTCGTGAGCATCCCAGTCATTCTTATCGGTGCATTTCTAGGGAAGCTCTTCGTTGATAAAATATCTCAACGCACATTTTCTCTCCTGATCCGCGTACTTACTGTGGTGGCTGGGGGTATCCTGCTAGGGCTCATATAAGGGCACAAAACATTAGCTAGTCTATATCGTGTGTTTACGGTACCTTCTGTAGAGTAGCTTACAAACATCTTCTTACTGAAGAGAGAGAACACAATGATTAAAGGCTTTCTTTTAACCCTATTGATAACGGTGTCAACTGGATGCCTGTACTCAAATGTGCGTTTTCCGCTTGATAAAGATCTCTGGAAGACTGAACTTGGCACAAAAGTGGGCGTATCCTCAAACCACTCCGTTGCTTGGCTAGTAGCTTGGGGGGATGCTGGTGTTGAAGCCGCTGCGAAAAATGGCGACATTCAAACTATCAATCATATGGACATGGGTATAGAGAGCTACGTCTTTGGGCTCTATACTCGCAGAGATACAATCGTATATGGAGAGTAAGTGCTCGCGAGCTATTGCTCTTGCGGCTTGCGTTTTCTTAATCTCAATTCTTATTAGTGGGTGCGGAATGCTGCCTCGAGGACTTCTTTACACTGACATCACCGAACCGCTTTGCGTTGACGCTCGCGGAACTCCGCTTGGTCGAAGTAGTGCTGTCGGAAACTCAAAGCGCATAAAAATCCCCACCACACAGGTAGACCTCTCTGCTGAGTGGGATACGAGAGCAATCGGTGATATCGCAAAACGGCACAACCTTTCAGTGGTATATAGTTGTGATGCCAGGCGTCGCTCGTATGTGTTCGGCATCTGGCAAAGTGATGAGGTTATCATCTACGGTGAGTAGTAACTAACGCTCATCACTCCAACCGTGTAAAAGCGCATCTCGTACGTTCGATCGCCGCCACGTCGATGTGTCTAAGGGGTTGCCGGATTGATCTAATGGAACTCCCAAAAAAGTCCCGCCCGGCTCGTGCACTATCTTCAATCGCACCGCCGAGTGTGGCAAAGTGGCAACGTCCTCAACCAGCTCTTCTGATGGAGCAGAATACATCGTGGCACTTTGATGAGCCGGATCAACAAACAGAAGCGCCTCCGCTCTCTCCACCTCCTCTAATGTAAAGTGCCTCTCTACATAGCCAATATCGATACCGTTTTGTTGGAAATCTCTATTAGCCAATATCCAAGCATGAAAAGGAATAGTAGTCGGAACACCTTCTATGGCGTACTGCTTGACTATCTGGAAGGCTTGAAACAGTGCATCTCTTCGAGTGGGAGCATGCACAATTACTTTACTGATAAGAGAATCGTAAAATGGCGGAATGGAATCCCCAACTCGGTACCCACACTCCTCCCGCATCGGTATCTTTTCAGGCCTCGACCATGCAGTAATGGTTCCAAGAGATGGGCGAAATCCTTCACGTGTGTCTTCGGCGTTTATCCGCAACTCAATAGAGTGGCCTGAAAACACGACGTTTTCCTGCTTTATCGGAAGTGCTTCTCCCATTGCAACATGCAATTGAAGTTTCACAAGATCAACTCCAGTTATCATCTCTGTTGCAGGATGCTCGACCTGAATTCGTGTGTTAATCTCTAAGAAAAAAAACTCCTCGCCCTGAACCAAAAATTCAGCCGTGCCCGCATTGTAATATCCAACACTCTGCGCTGCCGCGACCGCTGCCTGATGGATTTTTTCTCGAGTCTCATCGGAAAGAAATGGAGCTGGCGCTTCTTCTAATAGTTTTTGATGTCGCCTCTGACTTGAGCAGTCTCGGGTGCCAAAATGAATGACTGCTCCTTGAGTATCGCCAAAGAGCTGGACTTCTACGTGTCTCGGTCGTTCAACAAACCGCTCCAGATACACATCACTACTACCAAAGTTCTTTTGTGCTTCATCACGAGCGAGTGGAAGCGCCGCTTCAAGCTCCTGTTTTGAGCGAACAATCCGCATGCCTCGCCCACCACCACCAGCAGCAGCTTTGACGATAACGGGAAAGCCAACCGTATCGACTGCTGTTACTAAGCCTTCATCAGAAAGCCCACCATCGGTACCGGGAGTGATAGGTACTCCTACAGCCGCCACGGTCGCCCGCGCGGTGGTCTTAACACCCAAAGCCCGGATGCTTTCCGGAGAGGGACCTACGAAGATAAGACCTGCATCAAGCACAGCTTGTGCAAAGTCGGGGTCTTCCGAGAGAAATCCGTATCCAGGATGCACTGCCGAACATCCGCGAGACACCGCTTCTTGTACTATCCTTTCGCTGTTAAGGTACGAATCTCGGGCCGGTCCTTGGCCGACAACCACAATTTCATCCGCCTCAGTGGCTGCCCACGAATCACTATCAGCTTCCGACACCACTAAAACAGTTGTTATTTCAAGCTCTTGGCAGGCTCGAATTATCCGTCGTGCAATCTCGCCACGATTTGCAATCAATAACTTTTTAATCCTAGAATGATGTGACATAACCAAGCGTTATCCAAACATAACCGTGAAATCTAATAGGCACTTATGACTAATACTACCCCAGCTACCCCCTCTCATCACAAGGTTATTATTCTTGGCTCAGGTCCTGCAGGACTAACTGCGGCTATCTATACAGCTCGAGCTAGTCTATCTCCCCTACTCCTGCACGGGCCACTAGCAGGCGGACAGCTTACTACCACAACCGACGTTGAAAACTTTCCAGGTTTTCCAGAGGGTGTTATGGGGCCTGATCTGATGCAACAAATGGAGCAACAAGCCACTCGATTTGGCACTACTATTAAAGTAGACACCATCGTTGAAGCCGATGTAACGGCAAAACCGATATCGCTTCGCGGTCAGTCTGGCGCTTATACGTGCGACTCTCTCATCATAGCAACGGGAGCAGCACCTAAGTACATCGGAGCTCAAAACGAACGAGAACTCCTTGGCTACGGAGTATCAACATGTGCAACATGCGACGGAGCATTTTTTAGAGACAAGGTAATAGCTGTAGTTGGTGGCGGCGACTCTGCATGCGAAGAAGCATCCTTCCTCACGCGTTTTGCCAGCAAGCTTTACCTAATCCACAGAAGAGATGCCCTACGGGCCTCGAAAATTATGCAAGATCGTGTACTGTCGAACCCTAAAATAGAGATGATTTGGAACAAGACTGTTTCTTCTGTTGAAGGTAGCAAGCAAGATGGTGTCACCGGTCTCGTTTTGACCGACACAACCTCAGGAGAGGAATCAACACTGGCAACAGATGCTCTCTTTGTTGCGATCGGGCACACGCCAAATTCTTCGCTTTTTGAAGGACAACTCAAGATGGATGAAAATGGCTACCTCCTTCACGAACCAAACTCTGCTGCCACAACGACTCCAGGTGTGTTTGTCTGTGGCGATGTACAAGACCACGTATTTAGACAAGCTATTACAGCGGCGGGATCGGGTTGTATGGCAGCCATAGGCGCTGAACGCTGGTTAGAGGAACAGCACTAAGATAGCTAAGAGAGAACGATTCTCTATTGTTATTAATGCCATTTTCTGTCGGTCGATTACCTTCGTGTTTTTTCGTACGAAGTACTATCAATCGTCGGCTATCACAAACGTAAAAATTAGACTCGGAATATCAAGCTTCTGTTCATTGCACCGATCCCTTTGCTTTGGAATATGTTTTCAATCAGAGGTTTGTTATGGGCATAAACGTAGAGGCAGCAACTGGTCCATCGGCAATTTCATCGCGAGCGGGGGTGCGCCCTGCAGAGATCACACCAACTAAACCGCCCTCTGCCTATCTGACAAACGAGTCAACTCTTCCGAAGGCAAAAACTGCAATCGTAAACCGAAAGCCCGATACGAGAGGTCTCGTAGACAAGATAGCTTGAAAACAAAGACTCCTAAGAGCTCTCCGCCGTTACCTCGAATTCGATACCCAGCGAATCATCATGAGCAAAAAAAGTCACAGCCATTGCGCCCCATAGGAAACGACATCTACTCCCTCCGAGAAATAGCATCTCATATCGTCACGTTCAGGTCGCACATTAATTCCATCAAGCATGGAAGAGTGCGACAAATCAACTTCAGCCGAGTGCTGCACCCAGGGAGCATGATGCACTTCCAAACGAAGAAGTCTTCCGAGATGGCGTGAATACAAACAATACCGCTCCGCTGACCAGTGCTCAAAAGACCCAGGTTGAGCATCAACGGCATTACCTATCGGTCGATAACGCGCCTCAAAACGGGCAGCTCCGAGGCACCGATTGCTCGTATATTCGAACCACTCGCCGCGTTTCTCACACGCCATAGAGGATTTGTAATACGGCAATCCGTACAGTGTCCGCGCGCCCAATACAAGAGACAGTGAGGTAGTGTCTAGACTAAAGAAAAACACTCCCGGCTTTTTTCCATCGGTAACGTAGGTACGAACATTGAGCTCCGGAAATGAGCGAAACATAGGAATGCACGGCACGTTTTTTGGCATCATCTCAGCCATTCTAAAAGGCACTGTAGAGATCCAAGCCGACCCCTCAAACGTGTCTACCTGTAATTGCTGTGGCACTAATTTCTGCATTGCCGACACAGATATCCGTTGGTGGATAAACAAAAGATCGAGCCACGACAACCTCCATAGCCACCGCCTATCTGGCAAGGGCCACGGTCGATGATCAATATAATCTAGAGCAGGATGGCGCAGCATATACAATACGTAGTAATTCTGATTGAGGAGACGATTTTAGACTAAATATACACCGACAAGCTGGTCTCAACTACTCTCCGTTTAAATCAGAGCGCTACACGTCTAGGAGCAGACCGCGTACGATGCTTGTAAGGTTGCAATTTTTCGTTTGAATCTTTTGCGTTGGGCTTTTTGCCTGTTTTTCAGGCTCTCCAAGCCGCGGGGAAAGGAAACCGAAAAAATAGCATCGAAAGCTTTGAGAAGCTTTTTCTTAGGCACACTCTGCACCTCGCAAGCCGACACCTCGTCGATATTGCAAGACGCATTTGACACATCAAGCTGTCCAAGCAAGGCTTTAATTCTACTCAGCGAGCGAGCTCCTCTTCGTAAAAATGTATCCGCAAAGTTTCTATCAGGGCGCCAAACTCCCCTATCCCGGAGCCTAACTGCTCTGTTAGAGATATTCGTAATCGTAGTTAAAGCCTGATTAAAAACATCGTCAATGGCAGATTGATCTACCGCTCCGCACTGAACCGCTTGAGCGCGCTGAACATCTTCCTGGGCATATACACAATGAGAAACTATCAACATAAGCACCATACAAAGAGTGCCCGTTATAACCCTTTTGAATGTGACAATGTTCATATGCTCGCTCCCCCTCTCTTCACCGACTCTGACGACCTTATAACGCCCCTCATATTTAGACTACCGTTTTTTTCGATTCTAACGAAACCATCTCTATTGCCCCCCTCTCGCTTTCATGATGCCAATCAGCACTTGCGATGTCGTATCAGTCGCCACTGGAGATAATATGTTGCAAGCTGTGTGTATGTGCGGTATCCAACTAGCAAAACTGGAATAAACACCATGAAATTCTTACCGTATTTTGCCCAAATCTTCGTTGCCCTCACAGTTATCAGCGTCTGGACAATTCGATTCAATCGGGCCACGAGATGGAGAGGTGGAAACGCCAAGAACATGTGTGAGGAGTTTTCCGTCTACGGACTCTCCGCTGGGTTACGAAAAGCCGTTTGCTGCCTAAAGCTTTCGGGGAGCCTATTACTTCTCGTCGGCCTCTGGTGCGATCAGTGTGCGTTTTGGGGTGCGGCACTACTAAGCATTCTTATGGTTAGCGCCGTAGCCATGCATGTTAAAGTCAGAGACCCAATACGCAAATCACTACCAGCTTCAGTAATTTTTATTTTATGCCTGTATCTGATATCGGTTTATCAATAAGCTTGTGTGGGGCTTATCAGACTTGCATGGCGCTTTTCGGGCCGCTGATGGTCTCAATGCAAAAAACCGTCTGAAAAAAATATCTATTCTTCTAATTTTTTCCGCTGCTCATCCCCAAAACCTACAAACTGCGTATCCTCAGATATAACAAAGGGGCGTTTCACGAGCATACCTTCACCATGAAGAACTGTAATCGCATCAGCAACACTCATGTCCTTTATTTTATCTTTATATCCCCCCTCTCGATACAACTTACCCGAGGTGTTAAACAGTTTTCTTAGGTCGCCACCCATGGCTAGGTACATTTTCTTTAGCTCTGATTTAGTCGGTGCTTTTTCGGATATATCAATCGCCTGATAACTTGTCTTTTTGCTATCTAGGTACTTAAGTGCCTGCCTGCACGTACTGCATTTGGGATAAAAATAAACTTTCATCGATTATTTTCTTTTATAAATTCTAACGCCTGGCACCATCAACTTACACCACATCGCCAGACTGAAACAGTCCTCAGCAACAAAATAGCTCGCTAATACAATACAGAGGCCGTGCTCTCAGCTGTCGAATCTCATGAGATGCGATGCTTTATTTTCTAGTTCTCTAAGCAGAAACTATGTCCTGTTCGAGTGAACCAACAGCTGTCAACATCGCTTGAACATCGGCATCTTCCATTCCCGCCTCCTGCAGCGATTCTCGGAGAGCTATCGCTACGAGTGCAAAGGCCTCTTTTGAGACCTTAAGATGCGCATGAGCATCTTTTAGCGAACGGCCCTCATAAAACGTAGTAGGTGCACCCATAGCCTCCGCGATAAAGTTAACCTGATGTTCAGTCAACTTCTGCATATCGATCCCATCAAAATACGGACGCAGTTCTGGAACGGCGAGCACCTTGCGGTAAAAAGAATTTACTATCGGAACGGTTGTTACAATCCCTCCGTACTTATCAAACAGTGATTGGTCCATTGCTTCTCCCTTTTTAAGGGCGCACTTTAAACGATAGTACCCGATACGGCTTCCGGCTGGTGTCCACCTAATTTAGTAGTCGACGGACAGAAGAAGCGCATCGCTCAAGGCTTAAGAAATTGCAGCGTCTTTTTAAGACGACTATACAATACCTTTAGAAACACGAAAACACTTAGTTCATGACGACCCGAGCCGTTATTTCTTGAGATCGAGAAATCGATTTCTTCTTGTATATCTGCACCCGCTACATTTCCTCCATTACTAAAACTATTTTCGTTGAATGCACTAAGCCTACCCTCGAACTCTTGCGTTCTTTGTGCAATCTCGGCCCGTATATTGAAATTAGATACCTCCTGCTTAACCTTCTCGATAGCCTCAAACAAACTCTGGGAGGCTGCTCGAACTCTCTCACAGGACAATCCACTTACATCCCTCTGATGGCGGTCGGACATCTCCCGCAATGCTTCCGCCAAGCAAATTAGGTGCTCTACCTCACTAAGTTCCTGATTATCCCGTATACCCTGGCTTCTCTCGAGATACGCAACAAGCAATCGCTCAAAGGCCTCAAGATCTGCTTCCTTGGGACATACGATCTCATCGAATTGCCAGTTACGAATCGAATGCATCGTAGTAGACCAACTCTCAAGCTTTTCATGCACTCCCACGCTATTGTCTTCTGCCTTCACGCACGTATCGCCTATCAAGAACGTATGGAGCACGTGGCTTCCCATAGGATTATCTCTTAGAGTAGAAAGGCCATCGGTAACTAACATCACATCAATACGGCGGGACTTAGGCCAAGTATCGAGGTCCGTAGCGGTAAACTCCAATGCCTCCTGAAGCTTCGTTGTCCCTATGTTTTCAAAGCCCATCAGCTCACGAGCTAGCGGCGCGAGCTCTTCTGCACTGTGTTTTGAACTAAGATTGCCTACCTCTGAATTAAATGGTCGAACATGCATCTCCGCGCCACGCTCCAAGGCATTGATGAGAAAAGCGAGGCCCAAGCCACGCGCCACAGCATTTCTCACATCCGGCTTGTATTCACCCTCTGGTATAGCTCCGTTCATAGATTGAGAGGTATCAAGAACTAGATACGCTCTTAATTCACTATGAGCTGTACTACCAAAATCTTCGCTGTCGCTCTGGGAGCGCTCATCTGGCAGTTCCTCAGTGCGGCTGGAACTCGGGTGAAGCATCGCGCGCTTCGATAGATTGCCATTGACTAATTGATACAACAGAACATCATCTGGATAGCAACGCTGGTAGGGCAAAACAAATGGCAGATCGAAGACCCCTGCTCTGCCGATATCCATTCTCTCGGAAGGTGCGTTTGACTTATGATGACTGGAGCCCTCTGGGAGTATATGAGTCACACCGGCATTATTATCATTCTGTACCACACCATCGCCTACGCCCTTTTCTTGCGTGGTCGGCAACTTGATCTCCTCTACTACTCCCATCAACGATCGTGCTGCCAAGAAATATGCGAGTGCTTTTGGCGAAACTTCAGATAAGCTTACACCATAGCAATCCACAAAGTCGGGCAATGGCAACCGCGCGGAACATTTTGGAAGTGCCGTATTGACCAAATCTTTTCTCTCAGCGTTATGCGAGCGCCCGGAGGGAAATTCGTATTGCACGCCGCCTCCCTCTTAATACTGCCCCTGAGTCACATCAGTGTCCTGCCCTTCAGCGGCCCTGCTTTGCTTTATTGCTTCTTGCACCGTAGCTCGGAGGTCGTCCCGATATCGCCTAAAATACGGTAACGATGGCTGCAATTTATCAAGAGCCGCAAGAACACCCTGATAAGAGCACTTCTGCGCGGAGGTAATCCCTAGAAACGTCAACAAATGCTGCGATAGCGTTAGTTTACAAAGCTCTTCTCCCCTCTCAATCAGTCGAGTCAGCTCTGTCAAAGATCCCAAAGTCGACACCACGTTCGCCTCTCCGCCACTAGCGCTTCGCATAACCTCTGACCACGAACCCCTAAAAGCTTCTCTATCTGCTTCGCTCAGGTGCACAGGAACCAACAATGCAAGGCAAGAGAGATCATCTAAGGTAGCGGCTAATTGCCCCCGCAATAGTGCATGAGCTTTGATTATGCGCCCCATCTGCCGAAACGTTCTGCCGCTAACATCGACTGACGACTCTGATGTTCGACTGTTATACTCTGAAATAATTGCATCAAGATACATAGCAACATCATGTGAAAGATTCATTTCATCAACATGCCGATTTATCGCTGATAATTCTGTGGTTGATATCTTTTGGGCCTCAGATATCGAAGGAACATCACAAAGAGCCTCTCGGTTCCGGAGAATAGCCTGTCTTTCGATGGTAGAGAGATTGGGAGAAATTTCAGATTGAAATATAAACCGATCCAGGAAAGCCCCGGTTTTTTCATTCTTCCGAACATAATTACCACAGGCAATGACTGTTCGAAGCGGTGACTGCACCATCTGATCGCCGTTCTTGTACCGTCTATCGGATAGCGTCCACAACAAACTACGGAGCAGTTCATCACGCCCATCGAATATCTCATCAAGAAAGGCCACCTCCGACGCGACTATGCCACTTTCAACATTTCGGCGGCCTGTTCCATCTTTAATACGGTCAAATGGAATAAACCCATATAACTGGTCCTCTGTGGTCTCAAGCGTTATCTGGTTCTCGTAGCGTTTTACATCTGATGCAAACAAATTAAGCACTGCTCTTGCATAGTATGATTTTCCTAGTCCAGTAGGCCCCACCAGGAGGTGATGATTTCCGGTAGCTAGCGCCAACTGCGTTTGTACCATTACCTGATCATATCCCCTGACATATTTTGAAATATGCTCAAACCCTGCTTTCATTTTAGCAACAACTTGCTGAATGGAATGTGTTTCCCGCTCGCGGGAGTCTTGCAACGCGCATCTATCGATAGAGGGATGCAACGTAACATTCAAGTCAACTTGATCCGAACCAACTGGCGCACGGAGATGATAGTCCTCGTTAGGCATCTGTAATTGGGTCATGATTGATTTCTCCTTCCTGCCAATCGTCTGTATCCGAGACTATCAAATGATTCTGGACTATTAAAACCAAACAAGAATCTTGCTTTGCCACGCAAACAACAACCTCTCGATAAAGATAGATTCGATCTCTTGAGTGCCCTAGAATTCTTACGCCCATTTCAATCGGAGCCAACCTGCAGGACAAAACAATGTCACAAACGTCAGACAAGTTGCCGCCTCCTCTGCATGGACGGTTCCACAGACACCAGACTAGAAAGTACGGGCTACTTCTTTCCATTTTAGGGCTATGGGTATACATTTCGCCCATGGCTGACTCTATTATCAACTCTCAATCTATCAATTCTGCGGACATTCTTTTGCTTGGCGCCTGTTACGATCTCACATCCAGCTTTGGAAAGGGTGCCAAT
The DNA here is from genome assembly GCA_038134595.1 of Pseudomonadota bacterium. Classification (GTDB taxonomy): domain Bacteria; phylum Bdellovibrionota_C; class UBA2361; order UBA2361; family OMII01; genus OMII01. The sequence continues at coordinate 53,512 of JAYPVM010000001.1, forward strand.
CGTGGCCCCCAAGCTATCGTTGATACGCTTCATACCCAAATCGAGTTTCTTGACCGCGAAAGTCAAGTATCTCCGGCAGAGCACTTGGCTATTGCGTACAACGAGATCGAAGGTCTCCCTGATGCATCACCAGAGGATATGGTCTCCTCAATTGCCGCCCAATATGCTGAGCACTCATCGTCATTTAAAATCCTACTAGGAGGAGAGCATTCAGTAACAAATGGACCGTTACGCTATTTTGCTTCAGACGCTAGCGATATCACTGTTCTACAGATAGATGCCCACGCTGATTTGCGCTTCGACGATAGCGACTACAACGATACCCCCTACGGTATATACGCTCATTCAGCTGTTATGAGACGAGGTCTTGAATTAGGATATAATATTGTTCAAGTCGGTCTTCGCGCCTTCTCTGCCGAAGAACAGAGCTTGTTTTCTCACGAGCGGATCACAGCACTCGAAAGAAGGCGACAAGAAATATCTCCGGAGGCGGTTCTTTCTCACATCAAAACCGACAAAGTATACCTTACAATCGATCTAGATGGTTTCGATCCCAGTGTCATGCCTGCCACGGGCACTCCAGTACCCGGCGGTCTCGGTTGGTACGAGGGGCTCGATATTGCGCGAGCAGTTATTCAGAATCACTCATTAGTTGGATTCGATATTGTAGAACTCGCGACCCGATCGATAGACTCAATCACGCAATACAACGCCGCTCAACTTTGTTATTCACTAATTGCCGAACTGTATAAAAAAGGAGAAATATAGAATTGGAAGACCGGTGGAATATATCGAAAAGCGCCCAAACGTATCGACTCGAAGCTTGGGGCACACCCTACTTTACCATAACCAAAGACGGGCATTTAAACGTTCAGCCCTCAGCCGACAATAAATCAATCGACCTCTACAAGCTTACGAGCTCAATGGCACGCAGAGGAGTAAAAACTCCGATTCTATTTCGATTTGAAGGTATTATCTGGGACAGACTAGAGAGGATTTTTCAAAGCTTTGACAAAGCATGTCGCGAGTACGAATACGGGGGATCGTATCGATTAGCATTCCCGATTAAAGTCAATCAGCAACGACACGTCATCGACTCCGTTCGAAAGGCTCGCTCTGATGCTCGATTGGGTCTTGAAGTGGGAAGCAAGCCAGAGCTCGTTGCAATGCTTGCAGCGCATAACACTCCCGATTCGCTATTACTCTGCAATGGCTACAAGGATGACGAATATATCGAACTGGCTCTGCTTAACCGAAAGCTTGGTCGCCGAACTATTATCACGGTCGAGCAACTCCACGAAATCGATATGATCCTAGACGTTGCAAAGAAACTAGACGTCCAACCAGAGATAGGAATTCGGTTTAAACCCTCCGGAAAGGGATTCGGCCGGTGGGAGAGCTCGGCAGGGCCGAAGGCAAAATTTGGCCTCACAGCTCATGAAGTAGTACAGGCAATGGACCTCCTAAAACAGCGTGGTGCCGATGATTCCTTAAAGCTTCTACACTTTCATGTTGGCAGTCAAATCACCTCAATATCCGCTCTCAAGGATGTCCTACGGGAAGCCTCACAGATGTATACAGAGGTGGCCAAGGAATTTCCTAGCCTTTGCTTCTGGGATGTCGGTGGAGGGCTGGCTGTTGACTATGACGGCTCGCGCACCACATTTGATTCCTCAATGAACTATACAATCGATGAGTACGCTATGGACGTAGTTGCCTACATCCATGAGGCCTGCGAATCGGCAAATATTCCTGCACCCGACATTATTAGTGAATCGGGCCGAGCTATATTAGCCCATCACGCCGTCCTCGTAACAGAGGTAACGGATGTTATGCTTAGCGAACCCGAAATGCCCGATGTAGACAATCCCCCGGGCTCTTGTAGTGAGCTACTCGAACTATGTGAAACCGCAAAAGAACTAACCCTTAAAAACTGTTTAGTATCTTTCCACGATATGCAAGATTCAGGTATTGCTATTGAACAGCTGTTTAAACTAGGGCAGATATCTCTCCGGGAACGGGCATTTGCACAACAAGTAATCTCTGCCAGCCGACGAAAGATTATAAACTTAAGCAAGCAACTCTCTCACATTCCAGAGGAGATAGCTTTAGCCCGCGAGAAAATGACTGATACGTATTTCTGTAACTTCTCAGTGTTCCAGTCGATTCCTGACTTCTGGGCAATCGGTCAGCTTTTTCCGACAATTCCGCTACAACGGCTCGACGAAGAACCCACGCAACGAGGAATAATAGCAGACCTGACATGCGACAGCGACGGTAAGATCGATAAGTTTATCGATCTTCGAGATGTTGCTAACGCCCTGCCCCTTCATACGTTCCGTGAAGACGAGCCGTACTATATCGGCTTCTTTTTGGTCGGCGCATATCAAGAAATCCTAGGAGATCTTCACAATCTTTTCGGAGATACCCACGCCGTTCATATTCATATCAATGAAGACGGATCATATGAAATCCCATCGCTCGTTGAAGGCGACACAGTTAAGGAGGTTCTTAAGTATGTTCAATACGACTCTGAAGAACTTGAGGAGCAAATTCGTACTGCAATAGATCTTGCATGTCGATACAAGGGTCTAAGTGATAGTGATGCCGCATACATTAGAGCAAGATATCGCGATGCACTCGGAGGATATACCTACCTTGTAAAACACAACTAGACAAACACTTAGCAACTTACTTTCACTATTAAACACGGAACGAACACAATGAAAAAGAAATACACAAAACTCTCAAAAGAACTCCGTAAATTCATAGTTCCTGAGAGTGATCTATCCTCTCACGGAAGACTCTCAACATCCAAGGGAACAAAAACTGGTGTAGTATCATCATATGCTGAACGCACTCTACGGCATTGCAATGGGGGCGCAACGCTTCAATCAGCTTTGTGGCTTAAAGAGCATCTCGATAATGGTGGAAAACTTGTTGTAAGCGTTGCCGGGGCGCTCAGCTCATTTCAAGTTGGCATTATGCTCTCTGAGCTAATTCGTCAGGACAAAGTTCACCTTGTCTCCGCAACTGCGGCCAACCACGAAGAGTCTTTTTATAGATATGTGGCACACTCCCATTACGCCTATATTCCTCGTTATACAGAACTTACTCCAGTCCAGGAAGCAGAGCTCCGTGATGCTGGATTAAGGCGGATTACGGACACGTTCCTACCAGAGGATGAGAGTGTGCGTATTATGGAGCCTCATTTGGTTAAGATGTGGCACGCGGCTCAACAAAATGGAGAGCGATACTTTCCTCACGAGTACTTCCGCAGGCTCTTTAAGGAAAAGCTCATCAAACCTGATTCTATGGCAAACCCCGATGATTGCTGGACGTATGCAGCGTATGAAAAAGACATTCCTATTGTCATTCCAGGATTTGAGGACAGCACCATGGGTAACATCTTTGCGAGCTATACATACTCCGGAAAATACCGAAAAAATCCTGACGTTGTTTTCGAGCAAAATATCATGAAATCTGGGCTTGAATACTTTACCATGCTCTATGACTGGTACGGAGACATCTCGAAAAAACATCCCGTTGCATTCTTACAATTAGGCGGTGGCATTGCAGCAGATTTTCCAATCTGTGTCGTACCCTCTATCAAACACGACTTGCAAAAACACCGCGTGCGTGATTGGGCAGGATTTATAGAAATCGGCTCTTCTCCCATGTCGTACGGCTCCTACTCCGGAGCTGGTGGAAAAGAAAAGATTACCTGGGATAAGCTTTCAACGAAGAGCTATTATCAGATTATACAGAGCGATGTGACGGTTGTTTTTCCGTGGATAGCGGCGATCTTGTTAGGGCTATAACGGCATTTAATCTCACATCCATGCGCCGCAAACAACTAAAAATAGTACGTTTTTTACGGTTACCATTCCTGCCGCAAAACCGTTTCCCGTAGGGATAGGAGATCCCACTAGAGTGGTGTGGCTCATCCCCTGTAGGCTACATACAAATAACTTTGTGGCTGATGCTTCCCAGTGGGGTACAATGGTCAGAGAACACTGATCTATTATATCAACCCGCATCAGCAATATGAAAGAAACTGGTATCATACCACCTCCCGATCCCTTTCAGGCCAGCAATCTCTCTAACGGGATGTGGTGTCGAAGCACCGCAAGCACAATCATTCACTCGCCATATACAAACACACCACTTTGCTCTGTAAGCTACGCCGGAGAATCGCTCATAGAGGAAACTATCGCCTCAGCGAGTAATGCATTCAAGGAGTGGCGCCTTGTTCCAATAAAGGAGCGCTGTGCAATCTTACTCCGCTTTCGAGAACTTCTTCTTCGAGACATCGAGAGACTTTCAATAAGTGCAAGCCTTGAATCAGGAAAAGTTCTTGCAGAAGCTCGCGCGGAGGTCCTTAAAGGCATCGAGGTCTTAGAATTTGCCACCAGCCTCCAAAATACAGACTATGGAGGGAGTCTAGAAGTAAGTCGCGGAGTGACCTGCGAATACCGACGCGAACCCCTGGGAGTAGTGCTCGGCATTACCCCGTTTAACTTTCCAGCGATGGTTCCTATGTGGATGATTCCCATTGCAATTGCGGTCGGAAACGCATTTATTTTAAAGCCCTCCGAAAAGGTGCCCTATACTGCTTGTATTTTGGGAGAGCTTTTAGTTGAGGCTGGCCTTCCATCGGGTGTCTTTTCAATTCTTCATGGAGATAAAGAAGTAGTAGAAAAGCTAGCTTCTCATCCGAACATTTCAGCGGTTGGTTTCGTCGGCTCTACCTCCGCCGCTAGAGCTGTATACAAAAAAGCAACTCAAGCAGATAAAAGAGCCCTCTGCTTAGGGGGCGCAAAAAACCATATTATCGTTGTCCCGGATGCTCCACACGACCTTACAGTAGATGGGATTGTAGCTTCCTACACAGGTTGCGCTGGTCAGCGATGTATGGCCACAAGCGTTCTCGTATGCGTCGGAGATACATCAAAAATTATCGATGATGTTATTCTTAAATCCAAGAGACTTCGTCTTGGCGAAGATATGGGCTGCCTTATCGACACGCAGGCCATTACTCGACTCCGAGACGCTCTCGACATCGCAAGCGAGCAGGGCGCAGAGATTCTACTCGATGGAAGACAAGGTGAAAACGATATACCAACACTATATAAAAACGGAAATTGGCTCGGACCATCAATACTCGACAACACCTCTCAAAATATGGACTGCGGATGTACCGAACTATTTGGGCCTATTCTCTCAATCACACATGTAGATACCCTCGACGAAGCGCTTAAACTCGAACATAGGTGTCCATACGGCAATGCAACGTCGGTGTTTACTACAAGTGGCAATGTCGCCCGTCACGTAGCACACAACGCCTCATCAGGCATGATTGGTATAAACATCGGCGTTCCCGTTCCCCGAGAGCCGTTTTCTTTTGGTGGAACCAAAGGCTCAAAATTTGGTCACGGCGATATCACTGGTACGGATGGAGTGGATTTTTGGTCGACGAAGAAGAAGATCACAACGAAATGGAGCAAGCAAACCGACAAGAACTGGATGTCATAGGTTTTATCAAAGGTCCTCAAATGGGTAGTGAAAAAAAGCCGATCAAACCAATAATCCTAACCTCTCATCCAGCTCGAGATGAAGCCTTACTGCATCCGATTCATTGGGGCGCTCCAACGGCGCACGAACGCGGGCCAATTGTGGGTGGAATCGCTGATTCACATCATCGAAATTGTATCGGAACTCACTCTGGCTCATATTCAGTGTATCGTGCTCTTGCAGTTGCCTCGGGGGCTCTAAAATCAGACCATATACCTGATCTAACAGACACGCGCCCCGTGGTGTCGGTCGGGCCCTTTGATAGCTGGAAGAATTCGCAAAGGATAATCTCAATCGACCCATGGGGCGCCGAAGTAGATCGACACTTCTCGCACCTAAGTAGTAGCGGCGTTCACGCGCAACCCACCATCGCCATCACTCAGGCTCACATATCAATCCCTGAGATAGTTACTCTCGTCGATAACAAGAAGATCCGTGCCGACGGCTGTGTTATACAAGAAGACGGAGATTGTTTCGTTACAAAAGCCGCCATTGAACCCGTCTGGTACCTACCTGCCATTGCACAGCGCTTTAAGATCGAAGAGAGTGATTTACGACGTGGGCTCTTTGAGCAAACCGCTGGAATGTTTCCCGAGCTTATTACGCGGCCAGACCTCTCTGTTCTTCTGCCCCCAATAGGAGGTCACACGGTTTATTTTTTCGGAGATCCCGAACTCATCCGAGATCCCTCCAAAGAGGTGACCGTTCGAGTCCATGATGAATGTAACGGCTCTGACGTATTCGGTTCAGACATCTGTACATGCAGGCCCTATCTAATTCACGGAATTGAAGAATGTATCCTGACAGCACAAGATGGAGGTATCGGCATTATCGTTTACAATAGAAAGGAGGGGCGCGCACTCGGAGAGGTCACGAAGTTTCTGGTATATAACGCACGAAAGCGTCAGGAAGGCGGAGACACCGCCGACAAATATTTTCACCGAACAGAGTGCGTAGCAGGTGTTCAAGACATGCGATTTCAAGAACTCATGCCAGATGTTCTTCACTGGATAGGGATAACAAAAATAGACCGTTTTGTTTCCATGAGTGATATGAAATACGACGCTATAACCAACTCGGGCATACAAATCCTCAAGCGCGTCTCTATACCAGCAGATAGAATCCCCGCCGATGCGCATGTAGAAATTCAAGCTAAACGAGCGGCCGGCTACTTTGTCGAAGAAGCAAAACCGACAAAAAAAGAACTTACCACCGTAAAAGGGCGCTCAATGTCTATAAAAAAATAATACGTATACGCAGGACAAACCTCAATGAGTGAAGACATTAAGTATCTCCTTACCCCTACTGCCATTCGAGAGCGCTCGAATCAGATCTTAGCCCTGGCTAAAAATGATCTCTTAAACCACTTTAGTTTGCACGAAGATCAGATTCATTACCTTTCTAGAGCGCTCTTAGAGGAGATACATCAGAACTATCCTGAGCGAAATATCCCCTATCACAGCAGATGGCGGCATTTCTCCGTGGATGGATCCAACAGAATCGACAGGCTCAATTCATCGCTAGAAGGGCTATCCTCTATGGAAGCCTGCATGGCAAAACTGGAACTTACAGTTATAAGTGTTCTCCTTGATGCCGGCGCCGGAAACTCGTGGAACTACATCGACAAAGCAACCGGAAAGACCTTCGCTCGCTCAGAAGGTCTAGCCATAGCATCACTTAATGGATTTGCATCCGGAGCATTCGGAGAGAGGCCCTTTACGGCTTCTGCAGATAGTTTGCGTGCCATCTCTGTAGAGAGTCTTGAGCAGATATTCCAAGCGACTTCATCTAATCCCCTGGCTGGAGTCGATGGTCGCGCCGCTCTCATGAATACCCTCGGTGAGTGTGCGCGAAGGATGCCGTGCGTTTTGCCCTCTACAACACCCCGACTTGGAAATATATTAGGAGAAATACTCGAGCAGACTACAGAAAACATCCTCGATGCCGAGGATCTACTCGCTATCGTACTAACAGCCTTCGGCTCAATCTGGCCTGGCCGACTACTCGTTGACGGCGTTGCTCTCGGTGATGTCTGGAAGCATTCACAGGTGAGAGGCGAGGGTAAAACTGACAAATTAGTGCCCTTCCATAAACTTTCACAGTGGCTTACTTACTCGTTACTCGAGCCACTTGAAAGTTTTGGAATTCAGATTGTAGGCCTTGAAAAGCTGACGGGCCTCGCGGAATACCGCAACGGCGGACTCTTCATTGATGCCGGGGTTATCGCACTTCGAGAGTCCGATAGCTACCGTATCGAACATTCTCCCTCCTCTGAACTTATCGTTGAATGGCGAGCGTTAACAATTGCTCTTTTAGATCGGCTCGCCTCACAGCTCCGCGCTGATTTAGGCGTTTCTACCGAGGAAATGCCGCTTGCAAAGATCCTACAAGGAGGCACGTGGAGTCTGGGAAGGAAATTTGCTAACCGAGCCCGCACCGATGGCAGTCCTCCTTTAGCGATTAAAAGTGATGGCACCGTATTTTAAAATAAAAGGATTACTATGAAAAAATCACACGCCTTAACTGTTGTCTCTCATCCACTCATTCAACATAAACTCACTCTCATGCGAAAGGAAGAAACCCCTTGTTCGGAATTTCGCATGCTCCTCAAGGAAATCAGCCTCCTGCTTGCCTATGAGGTAACCAGAGACCTCGAGCTTACAAGCATAGACATCAAGACTCCAATTCAATCCATGAAGGCTCCCGTAGTCAAAAATACAGAGATCACCCTGGTGTCGATTTTACGAGCGGGAAATGGGTTGTTAGAGGGAATGCTTGAGCTGCTCCCATTTGCCCGAGTTGGTCATATCGGTCTTTATCGAGATCCCGCAACGCTTGCTCCAGTTGAATACTACTTTAAGATGCCACCTCAGATATCGAAGCAAGGCATCATCGTAGTGGATCCAATGCTTGCCACCGGAAACTCAAGTATAGCAGCAATAGCACGGATTAAAGAAAAGACTCCTCAATCTATTAAATTCATGTCTCTACTAGCAGCGCCTGAAGGTATCGAGCTTATGCAGCAGGAACATCCGGACGTTCACATTTATACCGCCGCTATTGATACATGCCTAAATGAACACGGATACATCACTCCGGGTCTTGGAGATGCTGGAGATCGCATCTTTGGAACGCGGTAATAACACGCTTTTTTTCAGTCTCGGCTATTTAGCTTATCTCGACTCAAGCAACTCGTCGATAATGTGAGGCTGACGACTGGGCTCCTCATCCCATTGGTCACTCCATAAGTGAAGCACCTGGGTAGCCCCATGTGCTTTAAAGAGCTTGTCCTGAAACACATCTCTTCCTGAACCTCGCTTTCCGTCAGGACCTATTGAGCTATGGAAAAGATCTCCGTCACATTCAACGACAATTTTCTTCCTGTCTTTTGTGACGATAAGATAATCTGCCGCCACAAGTGCCATGAGCGGCTGCTCTATTAATACATGTCCTCTTGATTCACAGTAGCGCCTCAGGGCATCTCCAACACTTTTCTCAAAGCGGGTATTACCATAGTAATCCTGTTGTCTTTCGAAGCTCTGCAATTTATCGACATAGGCCATCTCCTCTGGCTTAATAACCTCAGCCACAATCAAAGAGTGATAAATGAGTGTCCAATTTTCCTTTGAGAGGTCTCGTGAAAGATCTTGTTCTCTGACAACTTGATCCAGACGTTCTGGGTAGTCTTTAGCAATTGCCCATGCTGTTTGCGCCAACGTCGTTTCATCGAGACAGCCCATTTTAGAAGACCGCCTCTCTTTCGTTATTTCGTTGATACTCTGCTTGGCAAGTTCTCGCGATTGAATGTCGAGATGTGCGGAAGCAAATAGCAGTTGGCTAAAGTCTCGAGATGAAGTTTTTCTATCGCTCTTCAATCGTTCAAAAGATCTTTCAAAAAATTGGCAGTGTCTGTAACCGATATGCGAAAAGTCGCTGCATAGGTCTATAACATTGCGACAATTGTACCGACCGGTGTTTCCTAGAAAGTGATCCGCTACTTGCCCTAAGACTCTCTGAAAGGAGGATTCAAATCTTACCATGCGATCTTCCTCGCACAATCCTCGTAACGCCCTTACGATGCGAGAACTAACCACTGGCATCTTTTTAAAATTGGGCTTGGCGAGGTACAAGCGATAGGTGAGCGCTAAGTACTGTACTCGGTCAAGCACCTCAAGCGATCTATCTTGCACAATTTCCGATACTTTGTCTGAGATCAACGCGGGATTACTTGGCAAGTCAAAGCTTACTCTTGCTGTAGGAGGCGTTGGTAATGTGTCACGATGGAATTGTTGCATTACTCGAGTATACAACTGGTAGCAATCTTACTCCACATCACCCCAAGACTATCCATATACCTGAAATTAATTGCTATTTTCTAAACATATCATCTATGCTGCCAGTCTCCTAAGCAGCTCTCTTGGAACCCTTTACCTCGGGCACCCATCTTCAAGCTTGTGAAAAACCTGCAAATAACTTGATTTAAGGACTATCGTGACGGAGATTTCTACTACGAAATAACCACAGACCCCTTGCATTCGTCTTTAGAAACAGTCCTCGGCTACTGCGCGACTACCTTGTTTAGTCTCCTAACACCAATACGGTGAGGCATCCCCGTTAGAATCAAGCAATTCCAAGTGTTTTAGCAAGTCACTTATCGCAGGAGAATTTATAAATTCGATAAGGGCACTTTGGTCGCCATGGAGCAATGTATTAAAAACCAATCCCTGAAACTCCTCGGCAATATCCTCATGAGCAATAGAATCTGGCAAGAATGTTTGACTTCGGGGATGATCAAAAACTCTCCGAAACACTCGCGCCATCTCCAAGCGAGCCTCTCTAACAGTATCTGATGGAGTTAACAGAAAGCCTCCCAACAATACCGATATCCCGCTCCGACATTCCTGCTCGGACGCTTCAGGTAAATCTTTTACGAGAAAGCTCTTTGAATATTCAAGTAAAGCATCAAAAACCAAGGAGCGCAGGCCAGAATGAACTTGAAGCTCTTCCCGTCTAATCGCATCAAAAAACTGACTTAAGAACTCCCTTCTTGCCGGGCTTTCAGGATCTCCGATTAATCCATCAGACCACAACTTCAATCGCTTCGCATACCACGGCTGACTTAATGCCGATACGTCATTGCCGCCCATTCCATGTTGCGCGCGCAGAACTCCGTAGCCAGACAGTGTACAGGCTTCAAGATATTTCATTATCGGTACCGGAAGCGAGTCCTTCACGTGGCCTGGGCTTGCATCATAAATCATCTCGGCAGCAACACTAGCCTCGAATTCCGACTGAACATCGTGCAGAGAAGTTCCTTCTACCTTTACAAGCGAGAGAGCATCATCTAACTGTTTGTTCGTAGACGCTATAAAATCGCTCGCATATGAGGCGACATCTAACCTTGAGCGTCGAAATACCAAGCCAAGGCAATGAGCCTGTGCTAGCTCATGTTTTTGCATAGTAGAGAGCAGTCGACCAGCCTCCCTTGCTCCAGCATATGAAGGAGGAAGGATCTCGTCGTCTTGACTTGGCTTGCCCACACGCCTCTTTATGAAAGTATCAGCATGAAACAGTGCATCAAAAACATGTGCCACCCCGAGAACAAACTTTCCCTCTATCGCTGTTTCCTGCGTAGGACGAATAAGCACGGAAATCCCAGCACTATATGACCTTAAGGTCTCCTCGAGTTCCTCTCTCTTTATCATATCATATGATTCAAGTTCTCGAGGAATTCTTCTAGCCAGCTTTTTCGAGGCTTCCAAAAATCCATCTGCAATAATTGATTGATTGCCAGCGATATAATCATCAACTGGATAGCGACAGATATCGGAACACTCACATACGTCTTCAGGAAAAAACAATCTTAGGTTTAGAGCGCTCTGTAGATCTCCATTTGCTATAAACTTATCAAATAACGGCAGTAGGGTCCTATCGGCAAAAGACTTTCCTGACCTGTTAGTAGATAAGTACTCATCTAAAAAGATTCCACTGCGTTCGGCTACTTCACAAGCAGTTCGGGTGAAATCTAGTGGAAGACTGGCACCACTTTCCTTACATCGGAGAGCGGTACATAAAATTTCAAGTGTATCAGCATACGAGCGACCTAAGGCCTTCTGTAAGTATTCCCTAAATCTGGCCTCATAATATTCTATTGGATCGACCTTGTAGTCCATTCTCTGCTGTGTAGTTTTTGGCGCAAGCCTGCAAAAAACTGGATCCAGCATAAGATTCTGCTCTTTATAGGAAAGATACTGGCAGAATACAGACATACTGTCATAGAGCTCTTGTAGCTCTGTCTCAATCTGCATATCAAATGTCGGCGAGACACTACTCTGGCCTTGCGCTCCAGCACTCGAGGACAATGCCTTCTGCATCGTCTGCAATCTTTCCCTACTAGCCTTGAGGGCTCCGTCAAAAAATTGCACCGCTGACTCTATTGGAATCCCCCACGAAAGGTCTTCTCTTACTTCGTCCGAGCAAGCCTTCCACAATGAAGGTGGTAAAAAATAACCTTCTGTAGTGAGGTCCTGAGCAGTCTCAAGGAGCTTATGCTTATCTGCACTCATTTCCGCAGTAGTTGTATCTGCAATAGAAATCAGGGGATCTGTAAACCCCAATGCTTCCTGATACGCATGCGGTGACGCGCTAAATAGCGGGTCTCGATAGCCCCAAATAACAGAGCGACTGGCTAACATCTGCCACTCATTGAGTGCTTCTTTGTTCATTTTCTGACAAAGATTGCGGGCCACCGGTTGCAGCCTTTCAGCATATTGGCCCCCTTGAAATCGGTGAAACAGAAGTGGGGCTAGAAGAGTCGGCGCCAAATGCTCGGCCACAACACTATTACTCAGCATCGCATCAATAAAATTGCCGTGCCTACATATGAAAACATCAAGATCCTCGACGTCATATGAAGACTTCTCTAATTCTGGTGCATTGAGCGCTAGCCCGATGAGCTTTCGAAGCGGCGTATCCTCGGCCCTCTGCTCGATTTGGTGTGCTGGAGCTGGAATCCGAACAAGAGCCTTCATGAGATCGGCAAAAGGAGCACTAGCACCCGTGATAGAAGTAGCTACTTGATAAATATCACTTAGGTACTCTAACACCACAGCTTGGGTATCGCGCGTTGCGCGTGGAGACTTTTTACGGGACTGCTCGGGATTCATTGCTATCGATTACCTGTCCAAGATCACATACTTGCCTATAAAAACCATTCTCTCAATACCCCGTCTACAAAATGGGCAAGGTCACGGTGGCGCACTCCCCGAAGTTGATTGGTTGACGAATTTGTCTACCATACCGCCACTCAATTATCGACCACTTACTATACTTTTGAGCAAACAAAGCTAAAAAACAGATAAGAACATGTAGCAATCTGATCGCATATGAGCCAATTTAATGAGCTGGCTCTACCGTCCCGCAAAGTCAGTCATGATAGTGTCCGTTCCACGAGTACGAAAGTAGTGCCTAGTGGTTTTTCTATCTAACCTGGAACCAGCTAGATTTATTGAAACCAACACGCCGTGCTCATGCGCAAGTCTAATAGCATCTGCACTTATCCAGCGCTCCAATTCAACTCCCCAAACGCCAGTTACCAGCGCCTGTCTAAGCTGTGTCATCGAACGACATCGCGCAACAACTCTTACCGCTCTCGCAGGCTTCGCCAGTCGAATCATCCGTTGGACATCTTTTAATTGAATTACCACATTATCAAATGCCCGCATCTTGGTAATAACGCGCAAGACATCCTGCAACAATGAGTCTGACTCTCCCTTTAAATCAAGCTGTAAAGAACTATCAGTTCCTTTAACAAGAGCCAAAGCATCCTGTAGAGTCGGTATACCGATTGTCCCCTCTCGGTTTAAAAAAACCTTCGCCCGTTCAGTAGCAGAAAGCGTTTCTATCCTCCTACCTCGGAAGATGCGGGGAGTAAATGAATTTTGAAAAGATACGGTGCTATCGTGAAACAGAAACAGATCTCCTTCTGCACTCCTTCGAACATCTACCTCAAGAAAACGCACACCGGCATCAACTGCTTCTTGCAACGCTGGTAGAGAATTATCTGGCAATCCCCTGTGAAGATTCCCCCTGTGTGCCACTTCAAATGAGTCCAACGAAGCCTGCTCCAGCAACGGAGGGACATCAAGCATCGAAACTCTTGGACAACATCCAAGCAAAACGACATAAAACCAGATACATGCTATGGAAAACACTCTTTTCTTCACAATGCGCCTCAAATGAAACATTACACAGCAAGCTCCCACACCACCCCAAGCCCCAACACGGACCTGATTTTGGTTTCTAGCACAAGATGTTTCGCAAGTTTCTATTTATAATAACAAGCTAATGGCTGCTCAAACAGCATCAAAGTCAGAGAGCGCTCCTCGTCCATGCAGTCGAAAGAGCATCTGCATATTCATTCCACAACCATCCATTATGCGCCTTTATCCACTGAAGCTTTACCCCAGGTTTGGCCTTGTGCAGTGCATATAACTCTTGAACGAGCTCAAGATTAGCTATCGGACCCGAGCTACGTCTCCACCCTCTTCGCTCCCATGAAGGTGCCCATTCATTGATTGTTTTTACACAAAGCTGACTATCGGAATGAATCGTGACAGTAGCGTCGGCTGGCAGCATCGTAAACGCTTTGATGAGCGCAGTAAGCTCCATTCTGTTATTCGTTGTATCGGCATCGTATCCATGGTCTTGTCCCTGTATGTCGCCATCAACGACGTATACATATCCCCATCCACCTGGACCGGGATTAGGCTGACAACCCCCATCAGTAAAAACTCCTGACTGGGGACCTTCGGAATACGCCTGCAATACCTCTTCAAGAGTCATAAAAAATACTTCCTGATACTACTAGGCGACTTTCTTTCGCAAGCGATTCATAAGGCCGGAGAACTCCTCTTTTCTGATTATCCCTGAGAATTCATTGCGATAGTTTGCAACCAGACCGATATTCTCAATTACCACGTCGTACACCTGCCAAACGTTATCTTTGAGAGCCATTTTATAGTTTATGGGAAACTTATCACCCTTACTGAAGACTACCGTCTTCACAATTGCACGCGGAATTCTCACTTGCTCGCCCTTTACCTTAACCATACCGGGCTTTACCGTTTCGATTTTTGAAAGATATGTCCGGGCAAGTAGCTCTGAAAAAACTTCCGTAAATTCATTTTGCTGTTCAGACGTAATCGCTTTCCAATTAGGACCAAGTGAGCGCTTTGCCATTTCAGCGAAATCAAACCTTGGATTAATGAGCTCTCGTAACTTCGTCCTCCGAATCTCACGCTGTTCGTCTGCACTATAGGTATTAGCTATCTCAATAATAGAATCAACCGTCTTTTCCATTTCAGCGCTCGGCGAGGGCGTGCTTCCAGCAGGCTTTGCGTACGCCCCTGACACAGCGCACAGAAGCGTTATTCCCATAAGCACAATAAATTTCTTTATCATTTGAATTATTCCCTCTCTTTTTTCGTAGCCTTACTATCCACCACACTCGTAGCACCACGCTCTGAGATTTCCTGTTCTAATTCGTCGGAAACAACTTCCGAGTCGTCATCAACCGAATCCTCTTCCTTGTCATCCCCGGTTAAGCTATGAACGACCTTTCCGATGACGTCTTCGATATCCACTACTGACTCAGTCTCAAAAAGAGTTCCGCCCTCGGGAACAAACGTATCTGAGGCACCCCGTGAAATCTTAACGTATCGGTCACCGATAATACCCTTGGTGCGTATCGACGCAATGTCATCATCTTTAATACGAACGGCGCGATTAAGTTTAAGAGCGACCCGCGCAACAGGATCATTTAGGTTAATATCTGAAACAACTCCTATCGGAACCCCTGCGATCTCTACTGAAGCCCCATATTTCAAGCCAGAGATATTATCGAATTCTGCATATATCGTATAATTATCACTATCGTTTAATTCCAAACCTGCCAATCCTACTGCCAGATATGCTGCGGCCGCTACCCCTGCTGCGGCAAATAACCCGACAAAGAATTCAAGTGATATGGATCTTTTAGGCACCGGTATTTGTGGTGCGTTGTCCTTATTATTGAATTTTGATTGGTCCATCAGTTCTCCCATTTAGAAACTGCTGTACAGCAGGATGCGCTGAGCTTATCAGATCCTCAGGTGTTCCTTCTATTACTATCTCACCTCCAAGGATCATAGCAACTCGATCTGATACCTGAAAGACCTCCGGCAGCTCGTGGCTAATAACTATCCCTGTAAAGCCCCAGCGATTCTTGCAAGCATTGATAAGGTCATACACCTCCTGACCATCAAGGGGATCGAGGCCAGTATTTGGCTCATCTATCAATAAAATTGACGGTTCGGTTATCAATGCGCGCGCCATTCCCACTCTCTTTCGGATGCCGATAGATACCTGCTCCGGAAATCGATGAAGATAAGGCGTTAAACTGAGGGACTCGGCCATTTCTAGTACCGCACTATGAGCACTTCTCGCACTTTTATGAAGTCGCTCTCGTAGCGAGAACGCGATATTGTCATAAATCGTAAGGGAATCAAATAAAGCTGCCGATTGAAATAAAACTCCGAGCTCTTGTCGTATGGAATTTTTCATGCCCTCAGAGTGCGCATCGGTAATACTCCTATCACCCACAAAGATGCTTCCGCTATCAGGGGTCATAATGCCCATAATCAATTTTAAAAGCACTGATTTACCAACGCCACTAGGCCCGACGATTGCCGTTGTTTTGCCAGGCTCAATATCTAGAGATACTCCCCGCAAGACACACTGAGAGCCAAAACTTTTGTACACGTCGCGAATCGATATCATATGCGCTACTGCATGAACACTCGCGTAAGAACACTTGTCAGGAAGTAATCAACGATTAATACCGCTACAGAGGCCGTTACCACCGATTGAGTCGTCGCCTTGTTTACACCCTGCGCTCCAAAACCACACGTATACCCCTTGTAGCAACTCACCCATCCAAAAATGAGACCAAATACGACTGCTTTAATGAAGCCTGAATATACATCTACAAGGCCAACTGCGGACTCAATCTGAGACATAAATGTGCCAGAGCTAAGACCCAAAAGTCCAACCGCAACGATGTAGCCCCCAAAGATACCAACTACATTAAACATCCCACACAGCAGAGGCATCGCTATCACACCTGCAACAAGCCGAGGAGCCATAAGATACCGAATCGGATCAACGGCCATGGAGCGTAATGCATCTATCTGCTCGGTGATGCGCATTATTCCAACTTCTGCAGTAACTGCAGAGCCAGCTCGACCAATTACCATAAGTGCGGTCAAAACAGGGCCAAGTTCCCTGATTAAACTAAGGGCAACTGCCGGACCGGTATACGCATTGGCTCCAAACTTTGACAGAGTATACTCCCCTTGAACCGCCAAAACAGCTCCCGTAAACAGCCCTATAAGGCCAATCACCAATGACGAATTAACACCTATTTGGAGGACCTGTTGAAAATACAAATAAGGTCGAAATGGAGGTCGAAAAAGAGCCGAGAGAATTCGAACTAAAAATATACAGGACTTTCCCCAACGCTCAGTCGTCTCAATAACAAACGAGCCAAACTGCTCCGTAGTTCTTACGATGTTCATAGACTGCTTATCCGATCTGGGACCGCTTGAATCCAAGTCCTATAACATAAAATTCATTCGAAGTCTTACGCGTAGATTTGAGTTCGGTTCGAATCAGCTTATTAAACATCGGTCGAGCACTTTTCACAAATGTTTCTACTTGCCCACCTTTAAAAACCTTCGCCGCAAAATTTCCTCCCTCACATAGAAACTGTTGCGCAACGTAGAGTGCCAACTCAGCACATGCAACCGTACCTGCCTGGTCAGCCTCCTTTATTCCTGTTAGCTTCGGCGACATATCGGAGATGACACAATCAAACAAAGGTTCATCCGCTTTTAGTAATGACGCCAAATCTCGAGCATCCCCTTCAAGCAAGGTACAGCGAGGATCATCGATGGGGTCAACTGCCTGCAGATCAATTCCCACAACAGTACCCCGCTGACCAACATACTCGAGCGAAACCTGCGTCCAGCCACCCGGCCAAGCCCCAACATCAAGCACACGCCCCCCCTTGGGAATAATGCTATATGACTTCTGTATCTCTTTTAGTTTATACGCGGCTCTGGAGCGATATCCGGACTCTTTTGCTTTCTGATAGAGGTGATCTTTTCGATTATACTTAGATGACATGACATAAAGCCTAGCAATCTCTGCGCTAAATTGCACTTAGGCAACACTTAGCTTCGTAGAGCAGTTAGTTTTCCACACCCCGTCAGACGCAATAAGTAGATATATTTCAACATGTTATGACCAGCCAAAACAACTTACCCACATACATTTCCACAGGTTGCGCCACCCTCTCAGCATATGCCCGATCTACAACAAGCAGAGTTTATAAAATGCAATCATATTCAAGCATTAAACATGTTTGATATATCTAACTTACCCTATACAATAAAAATCTAAATTTTAACTACCAACCAATTGACCTATGATACAAGCACAGGATATATACCTAAGAGCTTATTAATTGTGAGTAGGTCAAAAGAAAGTTTCGGTTTACATCTGATTCGTTTTGAAAATGAAAGAGAACAACAAATCCCATTTAAGCTCAGAATGCAGCCTAACTGCTCTTGGAACAGGGCAGAAGGCAATGGTCTCGGCAATAAAGGGCTGTCCATCTTCCCTTCTTCAAAAGCTCGTCTCAATGGGTGTTGTCAACGGTACTGAAGTAACCGTTACGCAAAGGGGGCTCTTTGGATCTCCTATTAACATCGACGTCTTAGGATCAGTTCTATCCTTACGAAGGGCTGAGGCTGCATACATCCACGTTCAAGCCCTCTAGGCCGTTTTTCTTATAAGAGCTCTTTTGTACCGAACGGTTTTCGAAAGCCTCTGCAACCAAGTAATTTATATGCGAAGTACTGCCATCCCAAAACATGGAATAACTTTGTAATGGTCTCTTCAACTCAGCATAGGCAGAACGAATCCCTCCCTCTCGTTGCACTCGTAGGAAATCCCAATTGCGGAAAAACGACCCTGTTTAATGTACTCACGAATTCTAACTACAAAGTTAGCAATTACCCCGGTGTAACAGTTGAGAGGAAAGAGGGATCGCTACTAGTCGACGAGCAATTACGGGTTAGACTCCTCGATCTTCCCGGAACGTATGCATTATCTGGGCTTACCGCTGATGAAGCAATCGTTACTCAGGTTCTACAAGGCTCGGTTAGCTCATGCGGTAAACCCGATTTAATCATTGCTGTAGTTGATGCCGCAAACCTTGAGCGAAATCTATACGTGGTCTCAGAACTTCTCGATACAGACCTACCCATCGTTATAGCACTGACAATGATGGATGTCGTTGACCAGCGGGGGGATAAAATATACGTAGACCTCCTCGCTCGCATGCTCGGAATTCCGATCATTCCGCTTGTCGCCAGAAAAGGCCAAGGAATCTCCGATCTAAAACAAGCTCTAATCAATTCACTTGCATCAACTCTCCCAACTCACAAGCCTCACGCATGGCTTCCAGAGAATGCTGGTAATCGCTCTAAACTACTCTCAGCCTCCTCTCCACTGCAACCTCCGCCCGAAGATGACGAAGTCCTCACCTCAATTGCAACGATGCGCTATGCCTGGGCACGCACTATCAACAAAAAGGTGTCGGTCCGAAGCACTGACAGACCTTCACCAAACAAACTCGACTCGATCCTAACGAGTTCTCTTTGGGGAATTCCTATTTTAATAACGTTATTTACCTTCATTTTTCAGGCCATATTTCTATGGGCGCAGGCTCCCATGGATCTCATTACCAACACCCTCGACACGCTAGCCTCAACGCTTGCGTCGAAGCTTCCTCCAGGGATACTTACAAGTCTTGTAACGGAAGGAATCATTCCCGGCGTAGGAAACGTACTCGTCTTTGTGCCACAAATAGCGATACTATCGCTGTGCATCGGCTTTCTTGAGGATTCGGGATACCTGTCTCGTGCAACGTTTTTACTCGATAATTTCATGCGTAAAGTTGGCCTTCAAGGACGTGCTTTTATTCCGCTACTTTCTTCTTTTGCATGTGCAGTTCCCGGTATTTTAGCAACTCGGACGATTCCGACTCGAATGGATCGATTCATTACTATCATGATTGCCCCGCTCATGAGCTGTAGCGCCAGACTACCGATCTACATCCTTCTTATCGGTGTTATTATTCCCCCAACGGCTATATGGGGATTTCTATCTCTTCAGGGATTAGTACTAATGTCGCTGTATCTCCTAGGCGCCTTGGCAGCATGCATCGTTGCTTTCATATTCAAAAAAACCTTCAGAAAAAGAGAGAGCTGTTTTTTTGTCATGGAAATGCCGCCTCTTCGACTTCCAATGATGCAGGTAGTACTCCGCAATGCTTACGATGCCGTGAGTTCTTTTATAAAAAGCGCCGCGACTATTATTCTTGCATGCTCTGTTATTGTATGGTTTTTAGCCTCATACCCCAAACCTTCCAATCCTGGAGAGCATTTCATTGCCCAAGAGACCTATGCTGGAAAAATTGGAACCGCTTTAGAGCCTGCAATACGGCCTCTGGGCTTTAACTGGGAGATAGGCTTTGGAATTATATCGTCTTTTCCGGCCCGCGAAGTCTTTATTACAGGACTCTCAACTGTGTTAAACATTCAAGATGATGAAACGCACGCGGCTCTCAAAACACACCTTCAAAAACGGCGTGCCCAAGGTGACTTCTCGACCGCTACAGGCCTTTCACTACTGATTTTTTACGTCTTTTCATGCCAATGCATGTCGACATTGGCCGCATGTCGGCGCGAAACAAATTCATGGAGATGGACGATGGCAATGTTTGTCTATATGACCTCGCTTGCATATGTAGCCTCACTCGTTACATACCAGTTAGCTTCGGCACTGTTGTAAAACACAGCACGCCATGTTTTCAATCACTCACTACTTTCATATCAAGCTAAGTATCAGTATACTTAGGAATTAAGCAGAGAGACAAAAACATCCATAAGGAACATCTAGCTTATGCAAAGAATCATTGCGATTTTCATTCTTCTCTACGCTATCGCATACGTCCTTCGTAGAGCCGGTTACTCGATAACCTTAACAAAACACAATCCGCCCAACCGCCGATGCGGTGGTGGCGGTTGCGGCTGCAACTAATAACTCACACATTCAAAAGGCATACTATGCAATACCGTCGTCTCGGATCCGCTGGATTACAGGTAAGCGAGGTTTCATTTGGCTCCTGGGTTACATTTCAGACTCAAGTAGATCTCTCGCACGCCGTCAAGCTAATGGAAAGAGCATACAAATCGGGGATAAACTTTTTTGATAACGCGGAAAGCTATGCAGGTGGCGCGGCCGAAGAGATTATGGGGGCGGCTCTCAAAAAACTAAACTGGCGCCGAGCCTCGTATTGCGTATCCACTAAATTTTTCTGGGGTTTGAACGAAGGGCCAAACGAGAAGAATACACTTAACCGAAAGTATCTCATGCAGGCGATTGACGGATCGTTACAACGGTTTCAATTAGATTATATTGACCTAGTGTTCTGTCACAGGCCCGATCCACACACTCCCATCGAGGAAGTGGTTCGTGCGATGAGTGATATGATTACACAGGGTAAGGCTCTCTACTGGGGCACATCCGAGTGGAGCGCAGAGCAAATCATGCAGGCATGGCAGACAGCTGATAAACATCACCTGCACAAGCCTCAAATGGAACAGCCCCAGTACAACATCTTTCATCGCACAAAAGTCGAGGAGGAATTCATAAGCCTCTACGATGAAATCGGCCTTGGTCTTACCACATGGAGCCCCCTTGCCTCGGGCCTCCTTAGCGGGAAATACGCCGAATCTATCCCCGACGGCAGTCGAGCATCGTTACAAGGCTATGAATGGCTTCAAACTCGCTGGACACCACATCAACGCGAAGTTGTCGTCCCACGCTTGTGTAAAATCGCCAGAGAGCTTGACTGCTCTCCTGCACAGCTTGCAATCGCATGGTGCTTAAAAAACAAAAACGTTAGCACTGTAATCCTGGGTGCAAGTTCATTAGCGCAATTAGAAGAGAATCTGGTCGCAAGCTCTGTAGCAGAGCGGTTAACTCAAGACATTCTCACCGAGATTTCTAAACTCAGTGAGACAACTGCCTAAACAAGACAAACAAAACGTGCGCTCCAATACTCTCTGCTCGAGGTATCAGGTGACTCATTCTAAATAGTTTGCTGCTTGACATAAATCGCAGAGCGTTCTCAACTAAACATCTCTCTGTATTAGGTAGAAATGTGAGCACCAGGAGGCAATTGTGTCCGAAATATTTGCAAGCTTCGATGCGTCAGTAGGAACCATTAACACAGTCATAGCATCGCTTATTTTTTACGACGTTCTCGGTCTACCACTGGCAGTTCTTTGGCTTATAGCTGGTGCGATCTTTTTCACAGTTCGAATGGGCTTTATCAATATTCGGGGATTCCGACACGGCGTCCAAATCATCTCGGGAAAATACGACAAAGAAGAATCGCAAGGGGATGTAACGCCTTTTCAGGCTCTAAGTTCTGCGCTCTCAGCTACAGTTGGTCTAGGTAATATTGCAGGAGTGGCCATCGCCGTTTCCATAGGTGGCCCAGGAGCAACATTCTGGATGATTACAGCGGGCCTTCTTGGAATGAGCTCAAAGTTTACAGAATCAACTCTAGCGCAGATGTATCGAGAGATTCGTCCCGATGGACGAATAATGGGCGGTGCTATGGAATATCTATCACGTGGATTTTCCGACATCGGATTGCCCCGCGTAGGCAAAATCCTCGCGGTGTTTTTCTGCCTCTTGTGTATCGGTGGTTCCTTTGGAGGAGGAGGAGCGTTTCAGGTCAATCAATCCCTTAAAGCGGTGCAGGAAACGCTTCCCTTCTTCGGAAACAATCCTGCCCTCTACGGTGGACTCATGGCGCTTGCTACAGCAACGGTAATTATCGGTGGCATCAAGCGAATCGCACATACCGCAGAGATTATTGTTCCATTTATGTGCGGTATCTATCTTACAGCCTGTTTGTATATTATCGGGACAAACATCTCTCTGGTGCCAGAGGCACTGCTTACAATCGTTTCACAGGCTTTCGCACCCGACGCTGCATATGGAGGGCTCCTTGGCGTACTCGTACAGGGTTTCCGCCGAGCTGCTTTTTCAAACGAGGCAGGAATCGGCTCGGCTGCGATAGCTCACTCTGCCTCTAAAACTAAATACCCAATCAGAGAAGGGCTCGTGTCGCTTCTTGAACCATTTATCGACACAGTTGTCATATGCACAATGACGGCGCTCGTAATTATCATAACTGGAGCTTACAACAATCCTGAGTATCAACCCCTAATAACCGCCAATAACGGGGCCGGACTAACCTCAAAAGCTTTTGGCGAGCAGATCTCTTGGTTTCCCCACGTGTTAAGTCTCTCGGTGGCTCTTTTTGCATATTCAACGATGATTTCGTGGTCGTATTATGGCGAACGATGTTGGACATATCTTTTTGGAGAAAGCTTCTCACTTATCTACAAGATTATGTTCATCGCTATCATCTTTATGAGCGCATCGGCATCAGCACGAAACATCCTCGACTTTAGCGATCTAATGATTCTCTCCATGGCATTTCCAAATATGCTAGGCTTGGTTTTCTTATCTGGAAAGGTCCGACGTCATCTATCAGAGTACTGGTCCCGCTATAAGCGCGGCGACTTTGCACACTAAACATTTGCTACGACTAGAAACCTCCTCGCTATTAGAACTAAAAGACACATAGTATTTGACAGCCCCGTACCTCCTCCCGCAGACTTAGATATAAGAGAAGACATTACTTGGCTATCACAGCGGCGACTTGCCTTCGAATAAGAAGGTGCGCCTCTTTGCGGGTCTTAGGTAGTAGCTTTTCGTATATCAATCTCAGTCGACACCTGTAGCATGGACAAACTCTACTCCTTTGGAGATCCCATCGATAGCTGTTACGTCCTAGAGAACTCTAGCTTTAGCTTTCAATGCAAAGACACCCCGAGCTATACTCTTTCTGCGCCACGAAGCTATCTCGGAACATTCGAGCTTCTGCTCGCTGAATCAGGCGCCTCCCGTGATACACGAATAAGTGAAGTCTCAATTGACACAACCTCTAAGTGCGCCCCTATCAGCAACAACTTCACTCTTAAGCTACTAGAAGATTCCGATGAGGGAATGGCAATTAACAAGACGCTCGCACAGTTATTAGAACAAACCAACAAAACCCTCCGAGACTTACATCGTGGACTACCTCATGAATGGAATTCATGTCAAAGAAAAACAAAATTATTCTTCGAGCTCACAAACTCTCTATCTCTGCTTTCTAACGAACTCGGCATCGGTCATCTCATCTCTCTTGCTAGAGACTATACTCAAACAGACACCTACCACGTCGGCAAACTCGTGGAGCCCGTGCGGATGGTGAGTAGCATATCCGCTACCAGAGCGATTGAGACGGGTACAATTCGATTTGAATCTGAGCAGGTGTTCTGTCACTGTGGGCACGATGCAGACAGTATGTACTTTTTACTTGAGGGAAAAATCTTCGTTAGCTCCTCGGAGCATACTATCGCCTCTATCGATACTCCAGGAGAGTGCTTTGGCGAACTTGCTTTCTTCCTCGACGGAACTCGCACAGCCGACCTTGTCGCAACTGCCCGATCGGCTATTCTTCGCGTGACAAAAGAGTCACTGCCAGCCTTCCTAGCTGATCATCCCGACATGCTTCTACATATCGGCAAAACATTAGCAAAACGTCTCGAACAAAACACACAGAAGATCGCCCTCTACTCTAAACTGTCCTCTCCAGAGACTCCTGGATCAATCGACAAATGTCACAATGACGCTCAGAGTGCACTTGCAAACCTACTCAATGACTTGCGAAAAGTTATTCGGATCTCATTTAACGATCGCCTGATGAATTTTATCCGCGAAGCAACGGTAAAAATAAAAGCCATCACAGAGCCTCCTACCCTTTAAAACATATTTATTTTTAACATCTTACCGATAGCGGTGACAAAGATACCAAAAGACATCTCTGTCATTTTCAACAACTCTCATTCTTTTTTTTTTACTAAGAGATCTAATTGTCGTAGGGTTTCTCTGCCAGCGTTTAGCTCTTTAATGGTGTAGCCACATGATAGACAGATCCGACTCCCGCAAATCCAAGATCGATTCCCCTGAAGAATTAACTCTACCTGCTATCCCTAAAAGAAAGCGAAATCTATACGAGCCGGGAATCTCTACCGACTATCGCCTCAGTCGATCAAAGATTGATCTTTTTATGTCGTGCTCCCGGTGCTTTTACCTTGACCGCCGATTAGGTATCTCTGCGCCACCCCCCTATCCTATTACACTTGCAACCGCAGTCGATGAGTTGATGAAAAAAGAATACGATGCTTATCGAAGTGAAAACCAGCCTCACCCCCTCATGAAAGAGGCGGGTGTTGCCGCAATCCCCTATTCCCATCCCGACCTAGATGCATGGAGGGACTCATTACGAAGAGGAATATCATACAAGGTCCCAAACACTCCGCTCGTTATAACTGGCGGAATCGATGACGTATGGATCAATAATGACGGCAAACTCCATATCGTCGATTATAAATCAACCGCAAAACAGGGTGAGGTTTCTATCGATGCAGATTGGCAAATAGGCTACAAACGACAACTTGAAATCTATCAGTGGCTCTTTAGAAAAAACGGGTTTGAGGTTTCGGACGTGGCATACTTTGTGTACGTCAATGGAGACAAAAACCGGCCCGCCTTCAACGATACTATGCACTTCTCATCTAAAATAATTCCCTACGAAGGAAATGCCTCGTGGGTTGATGCTACAATTGAAAATATCCTTGAAACACTCAACTCACCTGAGTTGCCAGCAAGTAATCCCTTATGTACACACTGTGCGTATAGAATGCATGCGGCAAGCGTTGAGGATTGGGGAGCACGCGAAGCTAAGACAACACCTACGCAATCATAAAAAAGGGGAGAGACTGCGTCTCTCCCCATCAAGCTCCGCCGGTACTTACAACTTGAGACGGTGCTACTAATAGCTTCGTTAGTGGTTTGCTATACACATCCTATAAAACATTAATCATCATCACCGTTATCGTCTCCATCATCGTCGCCGTCTCCATCATCATCGCCTGAGCCACTACACGACGAGGCTTTCTTTCTCTTGATTTTTTGAACGATGTTAGACGCGGGATCCTCATCATTAACGTATCCTTCAACCTCGACACATAAACCAGATGTCAGATCTGCCCGAGAAAACTCACCTAACTTGTAACGAAATACTGTACTGTCGGTAAGCACATACGTGGTTCCACCAATAACAAGCGACGGGTCTGAAAAGGATACAACCGTTCCCTCTCGCTCAAACTCATTTCCATCGATAATACCATCATCATCTGAGTCGCTATCGCCCTCTTTGTAATCCTCATCATCATCAATTCCATCGTCGTCTGAATCCGCATCACATTTATTTGATCCAGGCCTCGACTCCTCAATAATATCCGGAACCCCATCGCCATCTGAATCCTTCCCTCGCACCGATCTCTTTAATTTTTTGAGTTCAAGCTTAGAGAGTTTTCGCGCAAGCTTTGCAAGAACCTTCTGTTCTCTCTTTATCTTCTTGAACTGAAGTTTTGCTGCCCGCACATCACTAGGTGAAGCAAATGTAGTGGTCGCGCCGACTACAAGACTAAAAGACAGTAAAATTGCCAAAAGTAGTAATTTACATCTATTCATCGATTCAACTCTCCTTTAGGCGCAGAAGCGCACCGTCGGTGATGGGCGCCAGTGCCCATAAGCTAACAATACTACCAAGAGAAAAAAGTTGCTCGCAACGTATTTGTCTATTTTCGCTAAAAATGGTGAATAGCACCAGCAAGGCGCCCCTGCCTTTGCTAGAGCAACGCTTGATAGCTATGTAGTAACCTTAAAAAACTAGATTTCTTACAAAGCTAAAAGAGACGTCAGTATTTGTTTACTCAAGTTTTTTTGCAACGCGAAATCCAACGTGCTGACTCGCTAAATCAATCGGAGAGTGCGCCCGAATAACGGCACTCAAACGTGAAGGCGTGCCACTCCCAGATAACCGAGATCGCCCCACTTGTATCTACTTACCACTCAGATTTGTTCTAATTTTCCCGAAGCGAATTCACCAGCCCCTCGCACACCTTCTTTGCATCTCCAAAGATAAGGGAGCAATTGTCCAGATAAAACAGATCGTTATCCACCCCAGAATATCCAGGATTCATGGAACGCTTCACCACGTACACCATTTTTGATTTATAGGCGTCTAGAATAGGCATGCCGTAGAGGGGACTGCCCTTATTCGTTCTCGCCGCGGGATTAACTACATCATTTGCACCAATTACCAGTACGGCATCAGCTCGTGAAAATTCAGGATTAATATCTTCAAGCTCAAGTACGTCATCATAGGGAATTTCCGATTCAGCAAGAAGTACGTTCATATGTCCTGGCATTCGTCCTGCAACAGGGTGGATCGCAAACTTAACCTCAACTCCCTTCCCACTCAATTCCTCATACAGGTCTTTTACGGCATGCTGTGCCTGCGAAACTGCCATCCCATATCCCGGCACAACGATTAGACTCGTTGCATTCTCGAACATAAACGCAGCATCCTCAGTGCTCGCAGCTTTGTATGACTTATTTGAATCCCCATCAGCGCTCACCTCCGTGGAAGCACCAAACCCTCCCAGGATAACACTTACAAGCGAGCGATTCATCGCCTTACACATAATATATGAGAGAATAGCGCCACTAGATCCAACAAGTGCTCCAGTTGCAATAAGTAGTTGGTTGTTTAATGTAAAACCTGTTGCAGAGGCCGCCCAACCCGAATACGAATTGAGCATCGAAACAACTACCGGCATATCAGACCCGCCGATAGGTAGTACCAGCAAAAATCCCAGCAGAAGCGAAATAACTGTAACGGCGGCAAACAACGCAAACGTGTGCTCTCTTACAAACATCGCCGATAGCACCACGGTCGCCACGATAAGCAGCCCATTTAGAGTATGTTGCCCACGAAAAACCAAGGGTGCTGACTTAAGGAGCGCCTGAAGCTTTCCAAAAGCAATGAGAGATCCTGTAAAGGTAACAGCACCAATAGCACTTCCTACCACAAGTTCTATAAGAAGATGTGATTCGATTGCTCCCTCTCTAGCGTGAATCAAATACGTCCCACCAGCTACTAATACAGCGGCCAGCCCCACAAAGCTATGGAGCGCTGCGACCAACTGCGGCATCGAGGTCATCTGAATCTTTAACGCCACTGGAATTCCAATTAATGCGCCCAGAGCAAGGCCCGCAAAAATGATTGGATAATTGTGCACATCGGGGTGAAACAGAGTCACAACTATCGCAAGCGCCATCCCCGCCATTGAGAGGTTATTTCCTCGCAGTGCAGTTTTGGGGTGACTCAATCCCTTTAGACCAAAAATAAAAAGAATTATTGCAAAGAGATATGATAGGGCAAAAAAATCAGGGCTCATTGTCATAGTTTTTCCTATTTATGACTTTTTCTTAAACATCGCCAAAATACGATTTGTTACAACGAAACCTCCAAAGATATTTATCGAAGCTAGGGTCACGGCACTAAATCCTATGACCTGAATCCATATCGAATCACCACTGTGAACGCTTCCCGCTACTAGGATAGCGCCGATTACTAAAATAGCACTGATGGCATTTGTTACTGCCATTAAGGGAGTGTGTAGAGCGGGAGTCACTCCCCAGATGACGTGATACCCAACAAAACACGCCAAGGTAAAAACATAAATAGCAATCATTGTTGTTGTCATGAGATTTCTAGCTCCTTTTAGCTCGCAATTGTCCCTGATGAACGAGTAACGCCGCTGCAATGATGTCATCATCGAGGTCGACGATAAATTTTGTCTCCTCTCCTTCTTGACGTGCCACAAAAAGTTCTAAGAGAGAGACCAGATTTCTAGCAAAGAAACTACTCGAATCTGCCGCCATCATCGCAGGATAATTTGTGTGTCCGATAATTTTAACGCCATCGAACTCAACAATTTCATCAGCAACACTTAAAGGACAGTTTCCTCCACTTGGAGTTGCCATATCGACAATGACCGATCCACGCTTCATGCCCCGCACTACTGCTTCTGTTACAAGGGTCGGAGCCTTCCTTCCAGGCACATTTGCAGTTGTAATAATCACATCACTCTTACAGAGCCGATCGTCGAGAGCAGCTTGAAGTTTTTGCTTGGATTCATCAGACAGCTCTCGTGCGTATCCACCATCACCATTTCCTGATTCTCCAATATCAATATCAATAAACTTTGCACCCAGCGATAACACCTGTTCACGCGTCTCCGGTCGCACATCGTATGCTTCAACCACCGCACCGAGTTTTTTCGCCGTGGCAATCGCCTGAAGGCCCGCCACACCTACGCCCAAAACAGTAAGCTTGGTTGCCTTTGCAGATCCTGCGGATGTCATCATCATCGGAAAAAATCTTCCATAATGATGCGTTGCCTCTAGCACAGCACGGTAACCAGCAATTCCAGCCTGAGATGAGAGGACATCCATTGATTGCGCACGGGACGTTCTTGGGATCGCTTCCAGAGCAAGAGCATCGATCTGTTTGTCCGCAAAGTGCTGTAGTAAAGAATCGTTTCGAAACGGTTCGAGTAACGAAACTAACATCGATCCACTCTGCAAGAGAGCAGCTTCTTCAGAGGTCGGCGGAGCTATTTTTGCAACTATGTTTGCAGCCCATGCGTCAGCCGCAGAGACAAGTGATGCACCAACCGAGCGATAATCATCATCGTGAAAACCAGCATAAAATCCAGCACCCTCCTGTACGCAAATAGAATAACCCGCCTTAACCAGACGTTTGGCTGAATCTGGAGTAGCGGCTACCCGTGTTTCACCCGCTATGCTCTCCTTTGGAACACCAACTGTAATTCCTGTTGCCATAGATGCTTCATTCCCCCTGATAACGGCGCATTAGGCGCGCACTGTACAGAATATCTTCCCTTATTTTGAGATGTCGGACCGGTCAAAAAAGTTCTTAAGGACGTAATGGCCCATAGCGTATTTTTTGCTTCTTACGCTGCGCTAACTATCTGTATTTATGTAAACTAGCTCGATTCTATCTACCGGAGAGATACAATTGATTTGACCGAATATAGTCTGCAACCGTGGAGGGAACGGCACGCGCTATATCTTCATTCCGCCTCCACATAGTCCGAATCTCTGAGCTAGAAATTTCGCTCCCATCGGCTCCAAGTGGCTCTGCCAAGGTCAAGCGCCATTGAGCGCCGATTTCAAAATCCGCACTCTCTCCCGGCCTTGGAATAACTATAAACCTTGCTTCTGTTTGCAGTTGCTCTTGTGATTTCCAGTGTGTCAGAGCTGAAACAAGTTCCGAGCCTATTACAATGTAAACATCGGATTCCTGTATGTCATTAAAGTAGCGAACTAAATCAATCGTACCGTATCCGAGACGCCCCGATACATGAACATCCGAAACAGCGATCCGGCCGTCTTCTCCGAAACACTGTTGCACCCCGATTCTTGTCATAGCCAATCGATGTTCAGCTGAACCACATAGATCCTTATCCGGTCTTGTTCCACTAGGAACGACAATCACACTACCAAAACCAATCGTATCGACGAGATGCTTAATGACGCTGGCATGCCCCAAATGAAACGGGTCGAATGCACCACCGTACACCGCAATAGAGTTACTATAGTCTTCTCCTACTGGTCCCTTCACTGTCATCGCTCGCCCTTTGCTAACTCACGTAATTGCCGTAATTCGGCATCAAAACCAGATGACAGTACTGGAAACCTACAAAATGTCTTTGGATCAACATTTTCATCATCAAGATGAAATGAAACGGCAAGCCGCTCTCGTTTCCATTGGTTTCTACACCACAAAAGAAAAAAACGCTCAATCCAGCCTGCAATCTCTTTCTTACTGTAGGACTCAGAAAGTTCAGTGCTTAATTTTTTAAAGATAGCCACAGGATCGAGATGATCTCGCACGGCATATCGCTCTATCCCATCAAGAACGCGATACGGCATCAGATCGTCTTCATCTCTTTGATTCGACATTGGAGGGCGCAATTCTGCCGTAGGTGCCTGTGCATTTACAAGAGATAATGCAGATAGCTCTCCCCCCTCTCGCCTCTCTAGCCATAGTAGCCATTCTCTCAGAAATGCTTTATCGACACCCCCCAATGGAGCAAGACCTCCGCTACTATCTCCATCCATAGTCGTATAGCCAACAGATGCTTCACTTCGATTACTCGTAGCTAGCAACAGAGCGTTTCTTAAATTAGCAATCATCCACACTGATGGAGACCGAACCCGTGCCTGAATATTTTGAAGCGCCGTATCATGCTTGTCCCAAGACAGTGATATCCCCATACTCTTCTCTATCAACGCGTGATAGGCCTCAACTATCTCTTGAACGTTAAGATCACACCATGACGCTTGAAGTTGTTCTGCCAAACATCTGGCCGCTTCGTGTGTTTCCTGCGAGCTATTCTTCGTTGCCTGATAAACGCACGTAAGTATGCATTTGACAATTTCCGTTGAACTCTTTGCCGCGGAGATACCTGGAACATAAGAAAAGATTTCAGCAAATCCGTTCAATCCTAGTTCACTAACGGATCGTCTCACCATAAGCGCCACAAGACAGCTCGTAGCACTAGAGTCCACACCACCACTTAACGAGACGACAAATCCGTGGGCGCGACTCTTGCGAGCGTAATCAAAAAGAGCCAATGTCACCGCCCCTTCAAACTCGTCTTGTTTCTCAGTGCGACGGGGGGAAACTGGGCGCGATATTTTCTCTGCACTATCTTCTTCAACAAGCGATACATCATCAACAATAATACAATTATCGTCCTGCTCTCGCCTCTTCTCTATATTTCCTTGTACGCAAGAGGCATCAAGAACAGCAGAGACCATCGGGGCTTCTGAAAATCTAAAGCGTTCTCCACACGCGATCATCTCTCCGTTTACCGCGATTAGAGTGTCTCCATCGTATATAGTTCTACCCGATTCACATCCCAATAAATTTGAGAAAACATACCCAACATTACAGAGCTTGGAGCCCTCTACTACAAGACGCTTTCTAATTTCGTGTTTACCAAACGCAAAATGACTCGCACTTGGATTAAGAATGATGTCAATTCCACGACTAGCCAACTTTATAGCAGGCCGATCTTCAACCCACGCATCACGACAGATTTCAAACCCGATACGCAGGCCACTAATATCGAATTGCAAATCTCCCAACGGCATGACGGCGTCGAGCATAGTAAGCTCTTCTCTCTGCCCTCGCTGCCACGGAGAAAACCAGCGAGACTCGTAATGGATTCCATCGTTAGCGAGAAACTGCTTTAGAACAATCCCGCGTACCGCGCCATCAATGGCAACTGCAATCCCATTGTATCGTCGATCTTGAAACAAAACCGGAATACCAAAACCAACAAACATTCCCTCTGTTAATTGGGCTAGCTTTTGGACGCCATCATAGCCTCGTTCAATCACGGAGTCCGAGAAAAAGGTATCTTCACACCCGTACCCTGTAACACATAATTCTGGCAGACAAAGAATTGAGATGTTTTGTTCTCGTGCTTTATGTATCGCCGTCTCAATACGGCGGAAGTTACCCTCCCAATCAAGGGGAGTTTGATTCAATGCAACGCTGGCTAGCTTAATTGTACTCATAGAATGCTCATCTCTAAAAAAGAGACTTACATCTCTTATAGAACCGATAGCATAGTGATTATAACACCTAAGAACACATACATCACTCCTAGATAATCTCCTCCAACACCCATGAAATCTGCCAACTAATAAACTTTACAAGACATTCAGAGGTTTTATCGATTTTCATTTACCAAGGAACACTACACATAATAGAATACTAACATCATGGAGACTACAACAGCCCCCTCAAATCAATCGTGTGCCTGCACCAACCTCTTTGTTGCAATGTATCACGCTGTACTACGACCCAAACGATGCTGGGAAACCGTCCGTTGCGCCCCTTTAAGCCCCATCGAGCTACTGCTCACCACAGCACTCCCACTCAATATTGCCTATCTGCTCGTATCCCGAGAAGCGCTGCTCCATTCGCTAGGCTTTACTCAGATTCTCTTAGGGATTGCTATAACAGCACTCGTACAGCTCGGCGCCATTATTTGCGCCGCGTGGATACTGCGGCTACTCGCTCCGTTTTTTAGGGGAAACGTGACAGCAACCGAAGGGGTATATCTTGTCGTATATCCAATGATACCTATCTGGCTTGCCCTGCTGGCTAGTCACTATCCCTTTGGACTCACACTATTAATCTGTGCGATTGCACTCTCACTCTATAGCCTCTATCAGGGTATTTTGGCACTTGGAGACACTCCTAAGAGAAGCGTCGTTCAATTTTTCTCGGTAGTTGTAGCGTGCGCGGTTACTGCGTGGGTTATGATTGTTTCTGTGTATGCGTGTTTAGCGATGTTGCTGTAGCGAGATATGACGACTGATTAAAACAACCTCTTTAACATTCAAAAGGGACACAAGACCGTTACCTGACAGCCTCTGAGAATACCATAGCCCCTACGATGAAGTAGTCGGATTTACAGCATCACTCCATCCGCCACCAAGAGCCTTAAAAACTGAGATGATAGAGCTAACAACCTCAGCTTCACTTTGTACCAACTCTATCTCTGAAAGAAGCGCTACCCGCTGAGCATCTAAAACCGGCAAAAGGTCGATGAGGCCATTTTCATACTGAAGGCGCGCAATTTGAACTGCCTTCGTGCTGTTTGCTACACTTTCGGCAAGAAAATCTCGTTTTCGCTTACTGGTCGAAAACTGCGTCAATGCATTCTCAGTATCTTCAAGCGCCAGTAATACTGACTGCTCGTACTGAGCTAACGCCTCTTTTTGGGCCGATTTAGCCTGATCAACCTGTGCTAGCACTCGCCCTATGTTAAACGCAGGCCAAGAAATAGAAGGAAGTATGCTGTACGAATCGTTATCTCCCGAGGTTAATTCCCCCACAGTTGGCGCCTGTAACGATATCGAACCATTAAACGTTATTTTCGGAAAAAGATTCCCCTTCACGAGACCTATCGAAGCTGTCGCCGCCGCGAGCCTCATCTCTGCGGCTCGAATATCGGGACGTCGCTGTAAGAGACTAGCCGGATCTCCTATCGTTATCGGCCCGTGGTAGGACGGAATCTCCGCACTCATAGCAAGCTCTGGCTCGATTTCCGAGGGTTGCTTGCCACACAAAACCGCGAGCCGATACAATAAAGCCTGTACCTGCGCTTCTAACTGCGGAATCGTTGCGTGAGTATTAGCAAGCTGCGCCTTCGATCGAACCACATCAAACTCCGTTGACTGTCCGCCTTTAAAAAGTGCTTCTGCAATCGAGACAACCTTTCGCTGTGTTGTTGCGTTTTGATTCGCAACCGAAAGTTGTTGCTGAACACTCCGAAGTTTGACATATGTACGCGCCACTTCACTAACAAGAATCCTAATAGCATCTTGTAGTGTTGCTACTGATGCCGCACTCTCGGCTCCCTTGGCTTCAACACCCCT
The DNA here is from genome assembly GCA_038134595.1 of Pseudomonadota bacterium. Taxonomy (GTDB): domain Bacteria; phylum Bdellovibrionota_C; class UBA2361; order UBA2361; family OMII01; genus OMII01. The sequence goes on from JAYPVM010000001.1 coordinate 87,784, forward strand.
TCGAACGCGACCAAAAATATCAAGCTCCCAAAAAGCATCAAAACCAGATTGGTAATACTCATTAGTTATATGGCTATTACCATTTCGAAATGAACCACCGGCAAAGGTAGACGTTGGGATATGTGTTCGTGCGTATTTACCACTTGCAGCAACCGTAGGTAGAAGATCGAGAAACGCCTCTCTCCGCGCAGCCCGTGCTTGATTAACCCTTGCCAGCGCACTCTCTAGATCATTATTAGACAAAACCGCTTGTTCGATGAGAAGCGTGAGTTTTTCATCCTGAAAATTTGTCCACCATCCATCAATGGGAATATCTCCCTCGACAAAATCATCCTGATTGGCTTCAGCCTGCACAAACGACTCAGGTACGGTAGTAGTCGGGGCAATAAAATCAGGTCCAACGGCACATCCCACCATAAAGAGGGGCACACCAACCGACACCATCTTTCGATAAAAAGTTCGCATTTATTGTACCCTTAGTTACCGACAACAAAAGCTGCAACACTGTCGCCAGAGATCTCATGAGAACTCTTTGAACGGGAGATAGTTACATACAGAACTGGTAGCACAAAAAGGGTAAACACGGTACCGATAATCATACCGGTTACAAGCGTTATTCCAATACTGTTTCGAGCGCCAGCACCCGCTCCACTTGCAAATACCAGGGGCATATGGCCAACAACAGTGGCAACCGAAGTCATTAAGATAGGTCGAAGCCTTGTCTGAGTTGCCTGCACTACTGCATCTATCTTTGATATTCCCAGCTTCTCTTGTAGCGTATTTGCAAACTCAACAATTAAAATCCCATTCTTTGCAACTAAACCGACAAGCGTCACGAGTCCTACCTGAGAATAAATATTAAGTGAGGTTGACCCCAGAAAAACAAAGACGAGTGCTCCTGCCAACGCAAGAGGAACCGAGCCTAATAAGATAATAAGTGGATCAACAAAGCTCTCAAACTGTGCCGCTAAGACTAAAAAAATCACCACAAGAGCCAATACAAGTGTGCCCGTCATGCTCTTTGACTCCTTACGCAACTGCCGAGATTCTCCGGCATAATCGACTACATAATTTGACGGTAAGATCTCTTTTGCTTTCTGCTCTAACACCGAGAGCGCATCGTGCACACTTACACCAGGAATGATAGCGCCTTGAATCTTTGCTGAGTTTAATTGTTGGAATCGATTTAGCTGCCTTGGTTGCACGCTATCCTCTATATGCGCAACATTGGCAAGAGGCATCAGTGTGTTATTTGGGCCCTGTACATGAAGCGAGAGTAACTGCTCGGGATTTAACCTATCGCTGCGAGCTACCTGCGGAAAGACTTTGTAACTTCTACCCACCATCGAAAACCGATTTACGTAATTCCCACCAACATAAGTTGCAATATCAGCTCCGATATCAGCCAGCGAAACCCCCATCGCATTGACCTTATTCCGATCTATGACAAGCTCACTCTGCGGCAAGTCATACTTGAGGTCGGAATCAGCAAACATAAATTTACCACTTTGAAACGCCGCCGCGATAAGCCTCTGCGCATAACCAAAGACCTCTTGGGGCTCCGCAGTAGAAGAGATAATAAACTCTATCGGAAAATCACTCCCTCCTGGAAGCGGCGGCTTAGTTGTTACAATTACGCGAGCTCCTGGAATAGCTCCTACCTTCGCCCACAGCTCTGGCTCAATCTCAAAGATAGTTCTACTTCGGTCACTCCAGGGTTTCGTAACAAGCCCTGAAAAACCAAACCCCGGATTCGTCAGTTGAAACGAGCCTCGATATTCAGGGATTGAGGCATACGCCTCATGAACTCGTCCCGTCGATAATTTCATCTGCTCTAAGGTTGCATCCGGTGCTCCCTTCACTATTCCGAATAACACTCCCTGGTCCTCGCGGGGAGCTAGCTCTTTTGAAGAGAAGAGATACAGTGGAATAATCAACAGAATCGCTCCCGCTGTACAGACTAGGACAAAGGTTCTTTGCGTTAGCACGTAACGTAGTGCGTCGTGATACCAAGCCCTAAACCGGACTAGACCCTCATCAACGCCCTTCGTGTAACGGTTCTTATGAACTTTAGTCTCCTTGACTAGGCGAGAAGACATCATCGGAGAAAGCGTAATAGCAACAACACCTGAAATCAGCACAGCACCTGCAAGCGTGAAAGCAAACTCCCGAAACAACGCTCCCGTCAAGCCACCTTGAATTCCAATTGGAGCATACACAGCTGCAAGCGTAATAGTCATCGCAATCGTCGGGCCTAAAAGCTCACGAGCCGCTGTGAGTGCCGCTGGCATTGGCTTCATACCCTCTCGAACGTGGCGCTCAACATTCTCAAGCATCACAATCGCATCATCAACAACGAGTCCCACCGAGAGAACAATAGCCAACAGTGTAAGTAGATTAATCGTAAACCCACACGCCAGCATAATTATGGTCGCTCCGATAAGCGATAGAGGAATCGCTACAACCGGCACAAGAACAGAGCGAAATGATCCTATAAAGAGGTATATAATGACGATTACAATCAGAATCGTCTCTGTAAGAGTTGTAATAACCTCACTAATCGCATCGCGAATATACTTGGTAGCGTCATAAGGCACCGTTAACGTCACACCCGACGGGAGATTCTTTTGTATCTCCGGCAATACGTCGCGCACCCCCTGAACAACATCAAGTGCATTGGCAGTTGGTAGAACCCAAATACCCATAAACGTAGCCTGCTCACCGCTAAAGCGTACATCTTCGTCATAGCTCTCAGCTCCGAGAACAACATCCGCAAGGTCGCCTAAACGCACAATGCTTTCGCCGCGCTGACTAACAACAAGGTTTTTAAAGTCCTCTGTCCCTCGAAGATCAGTATTTGCGATAAGACTTACCGAGATAAGGTTTCCCTTGGTGTTACCAACCGCAGATAGAAAGTTGTTCTTTGTTAGAGCTTGTCTCACCTCTCGAGCACTAACTCCGAGCGCTGCCATCCTATCGGGATTTAGCCAAATTCTCATAGCGAAATTTCGCGCCCCCAGAATCCCTGCTCGTTGGACGCCTGAAACCGCAGATAACTGAGGTTGTACTACCCTAGTTAAGTATTCGGTCAGCTGATTTGTTTCGAGGCTCTTTGATGAGAATCCGAGATACATCGAGGCGAATCGATTATCACTGCTCTCTACTTCAATACTCGGCGCTTCTGCCTCAGGGGGAAGCTCGCTTCGTACCTGCGCAACCTTCGCCTGAATTTGGGTCAACGCAGTGTTAACATCAAAATTAAGATGTAGATGCGCAACGATCTCACTTAGCCCCTGCTTGCTGGTCGATTCGAGATAATCAATTCCATCAGCACTAGCAATTACTCGCTCAAGGGGTGTGGAGATATAGCCTCGCACTAAATCAGCAGGGGCTCCGATATAAGCCGTTCGAACCTTTACTATCGAGCTATCACTCTTTGGATACTGGCTGACATTAAGTGTTTCAATCGCCTTATAACCGGCTAATAGTATGAGTGCGTTAAAGCATAGAGCTAAAACAGGCCGCTTAATAAAGATGTCTGTAAAACGCATCGAGACTACCTTATGAATTTTTTACTGTCGGATTCTCAGATGCTGGTGCACTATCTGTTGAAGAAATTACTATCGACGCTCCGGGGCGCAGCTTAAACCCTCCAAGCGTTACTATCTCTTGCCCCGGCTCTATTCCTTTAAGAACTGCGACTAAATCTCCCCGCTTCGACCCGAGAGTCACCATTTGCTGTCTGACAGTCAGTGGCTCATTCTCCTCACGAACAACCACATAAACGGAATTTCCATACGGCGCGTACTGAATTGTAGTAACCGGTACAACCACGAGCGACCGATCAGTTCCAACAACAAGTGAAATAGAGCCAAACATACCCGGAAGAAGTTGCTCGTCCTTATTTTCGACTGTCGCCTGCACAGACACCAGTCGAGTTATCTCATCGATACTAGGATTTATCGCCGTTATGGTTCCCTCAAACGTGCGCTCTTTAAAGGCATCAACTGTTATCGACACCTTTTGACCTATTCCTTGCAAAGAAGGAGCTATCTGCTGAGGTACAGAAAAATTAAAGTGAATTGGATGGACAGAATATAGCGGAACAAGGGGTGTCCCAGGTGTCACATATTCTCCAATATTTACCGTACGAATCCCAACCTTGCCCTCAAACGGAGCCACAATCGTTTTTCGAGCGATCACCCCCTCTAAGGAATCGACCTCGGACTGTGCTTGCTGTAGCCTCGACTCAGCCTCCTCAAATGTTGCTAACGACAATGCGCTCTGGCTCTTTAACCGCTCGGCTCTCGCCCTATTCTGCTGAGCCAAGGCAAGTCTTGCTTTAGCGCCCGCTAATTGAGCCTGTTCGACAGACTGGTCAATTTCAAAGAGTTTTTGTCCCTTGCTAACCCGAGCACCAGAGGAGAAGTCAACGCGTACAATATTGCCTGATTCTTGAGCTTTAAGAGTAGCGCCCTCAACGGCAGCAAAGGCACCCACGGTGTTGTAGGTCTCACGCCACGCTCTTGATTGAGCGACCGCTACTGCAACCGTCTCTGGAGGCCTGCCCTTACCAGCATGCTCGCGAATAGCACTCCAGATCTGACAGCCCTTAACGGCTGCTAATAGTATTGTGACTCCTACCACAAGGAGGAGTCCTCTTAGAACCTGTCTGTTTTTGGTTATCTGCATAAAGCCTTAGGATAATTGCGATATGAACATCTTTGATAAGCTTGCTGAATCATACGAAAATATGCCCAAAATTAGCAATAAGTTCTAAGAAACTTATCCCTCGTAATGTAATAACCACCGGCAATCCCAGACCTATCATCTGCGCTGAGCCACTATGGTATCCGGCAAAAATCGTGAAACTTCTTTAAAATCAGCATCCGCTAAGGTACCATCTGCTCAAATAAGCAGATAGCAGTTCCCCCTCCTTGAGGACCTTATACAACGGCAATTCTCCATCAAGTAGGGAGAGAGAAAGAAAGGGAGTAAAATCAAATGTACAATCCAGATAAATCTTCGAGAACAAATCATTCAGAACAAACATCTATGGATCTACAGGAGCTTACACTTCCGGAACCTCATGAAAATCCCCTCATGGATGCGTTTCTCGAGGCTTCCCATGATGCTATCGGACTAACGCCAGCCCAACTTCGATTGCTTGGGGCGTTAGCGGATTAGCCGGTTCAACAAGCCGCGTTTGTAAAGGCTTAATTATCGAACCCATTTTGATTTTCTAAGTGAGGCCGAAAGGCCTCATTTCTGTTGGTTCTTATATGCCTATGAAGCCTCAGAGGTCGCCAAATCTTTCTAGCTAGCCTTACGACACTATCTTGCGCAGACACAGAGTCCCCTCATATTTCGGGACATCTCTTTATATTCTTTTGGTGACGCAGATATCCAAACGACGCACCACGCAGGGCGCCATGGTTTTAGGTTACACCGAAGACTCATAGAGGCAATGAACCTTAAAAATATGCTTAACAGGAAAAAGCTAGGGAAGCTCTACATGCATTTGGTGACAACTCAGGGAGCAACCTGCCGCCAAAAAAACAGCCCAAAGTGAGTTAATCCTCATGCTGTCGCGGCACTAAGCTCTAATGAAGCGTAAAAAGCTCGATATGCATGTTCAAAGCAATCGTTGGCTGAATACTCAAACTAAGTCGAAATATCTCCGTCAATGAATTACCAATTTTTACTAAAGAAGACTAACGTATCCGTGGGTAGTAGTGCATGATCCGAAGAGAAGGTCGGTGGGGCACAGCTCTACCAATCTAATTAGTGGTCATTGCTGTTTTCTAGGTAAACCATATCCGCAGTAGGATAATCGGCTGAGTCTGAGATATGCGTATAACTTTCATTGAAAAAACGACTTACCTTCATCAATTCTTCATGTCGTCCACTCTTCCTAGCAAAGTAATCCAAAAAAACAAATGCCAGTGAAGTTACCATCGTGCCATTAGGCTTAATCGAGAATTTCAATCCTCTGTTGAGAGAATATTCCTTAATCTGTTCAATCCTCGGAAGAGAGCATTCTAGATGCTCCTTTGCCCATTCGGCACCGGTGATTTCAATTACTAATCTCAACCGTTCATCTACCTTGGTCCCCTCCACTTGACAAGGATTTTAGTGAATTAGCCCTCGTTTGGCTTTGGAAATTAATTGATCTAGAAAAACATCTCTTACCTCCACGGGAACATGCTCTAATACATGGCAAGAAACTACAAAATCAAAGGAATGATCCGGAAATGGGAGAGAAGTACCCGAGATACCATTACGGGTCGGCTCAGCTAAACAATATGAATAATCAGGAATAAATGAAGCCAGCTCACCACTTCCACCGCCGACATCGAGAACAGATATGGGCACACCAGCCGCTCGATATCGGATCTCAGCGGCCAATGATGCGAATCGAAAATATTGATTATGATTGATCGTTGTAGCATCTGGCAGCAGCGCATTGATCTCCGACAGATTTGACTCGACAATAGAATGAGGGATCCCCAGTGACTCTGCCGTTTTCAATTCGGCATAAGCCAAATAACGATTCCCAACTCGTAACGCATATTCGGCCAGCTTAAGGTGAAGCTCCGGATTAAGCGGGTTTCGAGTCAAGTCGTTTATCAGCGCCTCATAAATATTCACTATCATTCCCCCTACATGACCTTCAATTTGCCCGAGTCATTCACTTTGTGAATGATTAGCTAATGGGCAGGGGTCCAACAAGTTAAAATAAATTGTTCATCCGATGGACAGCAAAATCATGCATAGCCCTGTCTTCTTAGGCCTCTTACTCGCGATAGCCGAATCCTCGGTTAAACACCTGATTTAGTTTAGCAGCCATAAAAACTCATGATACTCAGCTGAATCATGACTCCGATGGGTCAAAATGAGCATCAAAAGATTCATGAGACAAGCTCCTTTGCCACAAGCCGCTCCAAACTGGAAAGCTTTCGAGAAGTCGCCAACAAGGCTTGTTGTCGATGGCGTATTTTTTCAACTCAACACAACTGGGATTGCAAGGCTGTGGAAGGCCATCCTACAGGAGTGGGACAAACAACCGTTTGCATCCGAGATTCTCTTCCTCGACAGAGAAAGCTCTGGTCCCGTCTTTTCTAACATTCGGGTAAGAGAAATCCCACAATATGAAATTGGTCAAAGCGACGAAGATAGAACAATGCTTCAAAACATCGTAGACGATACAGACGCTCAGCTATTTGCATCAACCTATTACACCTCGACTCATAGCTCAGCAACCATGCAACTGGTCTACGATATGATTCCTGAAGTCCTGGGTTTTGACATTATAAGCGAACCTGCTTGGCAGGAAAAAACAGCAGCGTTTAAAAAAGCATGCTACTTTCCGTGCATATCAGAAAGCACTCGTCGCGATCTTCATAAGATATTCCCTCACATCAGTCCCACTCAAAGCAAAGTAATATACCCAGGAATTGACAGAACCTTTTTTAAACCCCGTAGTGCTGACGAGATTCTCAAGCTACGAGCAAAACATAACATAACCAAACCTTATTTTTTAATGGTCGGATCTGGAGGAGGATACAAGAATGCGCTCATGCTCATCGAAGCCTTCATACAACTTCCATCATACTCTGCCTTTGACATAGTGATGGTGTCGGGAGGTGCCATTCCTGGCGAATTAGTAGAGGTCTGTAATGCAGGAATCATAAAAAAATTGTCACTATCAGATAGTGAACTCCAAGCAGCCTACTCAGGGGCATTAGCACTAGTTTATCCGTCGCTGTATGAAGGGTTTGGATTACCTATCCTAGAGGCGATGGCTTGCAACTGCCCGGTTATCACAAACAACAAAGCTTCATTGCCTGAAGTGGGGGGAGATGCCGTTCTATACGCAACCACTCCTTCAGAACTAGCCACTGCACTTTGCGTCGCGCAGGATCCTCAAGTGCGAAACACTCTCATTCACAAGGGTAGCGCGAGAGCAACTCAATTTAGTTGGAGCACCACAGCACAGTCCCTTTGGAACACTGTTATTTCTCTTGGAAGTCCGTTGAAAATCCCCCCGAAACACTACCTTCTGCCGGAGGGAATTATAGATGCCATTTTATAGCGTTACCTCAGAACTAGAATTCATACAATTCTGATACAAGGAATCGCAAAATTAATGCTTTGTTATCATTACTAGCGAGGCCTCACTGATAGGGCATGGCTCTTTTAATCAACACCTTAGAGCGCCTATCAGTAGCGCCATGTGTCATGTAGGCTGTCGAAACACCATCAAAGTCGAAGCTAAATCTGTTTGAGAGCATCTTATCTATTGTTCTTCAATCTTTGGGCGTTTAATGAAACAACACAAAATCGGGTGAGTAAATAATTTTATGGCTTTGGATGAACAAATCAGTAAAGCCATCGAACGGCCGATTTCTCCCATTAATGGTCGGTCTGACTTCGAGCAACAAGCAATCTTTGATGAACCGAGGTTTGTTACAAAACCTTCTCTACCGCCCCTCGATGATTTCCTCCCATACCTCGAAGAAATCTGGCGCTCCGCTAGGCTCACTAATGGAGGGCCGTTTCATCGACAATTTGAACAAGCCCTAGCCGATTATTTAGGCGTTAAGTACGTATCACTATTTGCTAACGGCACACTTGCACTGATAACCGCGATGCAGGCACTTGGAATATCAGGAGAGGTAATAACTACCCCCTTTAGTTTCGTTGCAACGGCACACTCTCTCAACTGGAATCAATTGACTCCAGTTTTTGTCGATGTCAATGACTCGACATATAACTTAGACCCCGACAATATTGAGGCAGCAATAACAGCAAAAACACGGGCGATAGTACCAGTGCATGTCTATGGCCAGCCATGCGACGTAGAGGCCATCGAAGAAATCGCTCGTCGTCATAATTTGTTCGTTGTTTATGATGCTGCTCATGCATTTGGTGTAAGTCGTAACGGCTCGTCTATCCTCAATGCTGGCGATCTATCAGTGCTCAGCTTTCATGCTACTAAAGTGTTCAATACATTCGAGGGCGGCGCTATCATCTCAAATAATGCCGAGATGAAGGAAAAAATTGATCTGCTCAAAAACTTTGGATTTCGCAATGAGGTGACCATAATGGGAACCGGTATAAATGCCAAACTCAATGAAATACAATCCGCATTTGGTCTGCTCCAATTGAAACATCTCAGATCCAACATTACATTACGAAAAAGAATAGCAAAAAACTATGAGCAATCTTTGGTCGGTCTTCCGGGTGTGTCATTTCTTCTCGAACAAACAGATACGGAATATAATTACAGTTACTTCCCAATTTTCTTAGATGCTGAAGACTGCCCAGTTTCGCGAGATGCACTGTATGACGCATTGAAAGCGAACAACATATTCGCTAGACGATACTTCTATCCTCTCATCACCGAATTTCCTCCGTATAATCAACCAAGCTTGATTGCAGAGGGCGGGCTTCCGGTTGCCGCCAAAGCTTCACAAGAGGTGCTCTGCTTGCCAATCTACCCTGAGCTCAAGCCAGAAGAGCAATGCATTATCCTTGATGTAATATACAAAACATTTAAGACTCACATGGGTTAAGGTAAATGAGCTATACTATATCTCCTGACCCAATCGTATCTGTCCTATGCGCCACTTATAATCATGAGAAGTATATAGGAGATGCGCTTGATAGCTTTCTCGTCCAACGAACTTCATTTCCTTTCGAAATTTGTGTCGGCGAAGACGATTCGTCTGACAGAACTCGTGAAATCTGCATTGAATATGCAAAAAAGTATCCAGAGCAGATTCGCCTATTCCTACGAGATCGAAAGGATGTGTTCTACATAAATGGGGCGCCAACGGGACGCTCAAATATAATCAACACACTCCGGCAGTGTCGAGGCAAATACATCGCATTCTGCGACGGGGATGATATGTGGATTGATCCTTTGAAGCTCGAAAAGCAGGTCTCATTTTTAGAGGCTAATCCTCAGTTCTCAATGTCGTATCATCAGTGTCGAGTGGTTTATCATGACGGCCGGATAGAAAACCGCCATATCCCAGCGGAATTTCATACTCTTAACTTGCACTTACTGACTTCCATCGAGAATCCGATCCATTCTTGTACAGCGTTATTCCGAAAATCCGCAGTAATAAATAACCTAGACAAATTATGGGATCCTGAAATTCTTGTTGCTGATTTTGCTCTTTGGCTCCTGTGTGCCAAACAAGGTCCAATCGCCTATCTCCCCGAGGTAATGGCTCTTTACCGACATCATGGGTCTGGATTCTGGTCAAACCAATCACGGGAGCAGGAACTCTCAAGAACTAGTGAGTTGTACCTCAATCTGAGAAAGTGGTTCGAGCCCTCGATTCAATCTAATCTTACAAATCAAGCGTGTCGATTTATGTTAAGCCGGATGCAAAGAGGATTCCAGACAGATAATCAGCTGATAGCAAGAGATAGCTACAACAAGATAACCGAGATGAATCCACAATATTGGTACGAAATCATGCAGGCTATACTCAGGCCTTCTCAGTGAAAGGTGGAAAAGAGACCGGGCTAGCTAAAAACTCCTATCTGCATTCACCAATTCAATCTGCATCTACACGGGAGCGAAGCACTCGGACAGATATAGAAGCCTTCTAACATCTGAAATCTTCTGAGTACGGCGTAAATTACACAAATACCGACCTTTTCATCTACTTATAACCCTCATAGGAATTGACAGGATTAGCAGAATAAAAAAGAGCGAACATAACAGCTTCCATCGCTCCAATCTCAACATCTCAAAGCTTCTTACTCTCCAAGATAACAAGCGGACGATTCAGAAATTCGCCAAGTTCATCTTGACGCATACTGTTGTCCTCATTTAACGGAACATAAGCAACCGAGCTATTTTGATGGCGCTCCGCAACAAGCACTTGCGTAAAACTCCAGTCATTATCACATACTTCATTCATCCAGCTAAGCATTGCCTGCTTAGTGCCCCCTTGGAAAAGCGGACGGCGGACATCTCCCATCCAGTTAAAACCAATTTGAAGGACTAAAAAACGAGTCTTGTATGCTAAAACCGCAAGGGAGCTCTTCATAGCCTCAAGAGCAATGGTAAGATCACCGGCCTCTCCATAATCATCGCCCACATGGTGAAGCACATTTAACAAAACTACCACATCGAACTGGTCTTCGAGCTGCTTATCAAATCGAAAATACTCATTGCTACAAGTGATTCTCTCAGTTAATCCCAAAGTCCGCACGGCCTCCTCGACAAATTCCCAGTGCGCCCTATTACCTTCGACATAAGTCACATGCTCTGCACCATTCGCAATAAGTTCGAATGAAAAATATCCGGTGTTACCTCCGATGTCGAGGATCCGCTTACCTTGGATTGGAACAATTTCTTTGATAGCGGCAAATCGTTCCTCTTCATGACGCGCAATTGCCTGCCCAACTTGAAGCTCTGGGAATCTTCGATTTATCTCTGGTGCAAGCACTTGATATGCAGAATGCTTGCTAACTGCATCATAAAGTTGCTTCAATCGCGCCTGGCTCATTCTACTGCACTCCTAGCTCATCAATAAACAAATCCATAGTATCACGTCTCTTGTATACATCATGTTCCAGAAATTCGTGTAAACCATTGAGCATATTGGCATCCGCCCCCTCCAAGCTAATAGCTGTTGGAGATTGGCTTGCACGAAAGCCGCCGAGCCAGAAATACTTAGCTTCCTGCAAAACAGAAGAATGCTCCGGAGGGAGAGAGGTCGCGCGCCAATCAAATAGGAAATCATGGAATAAGTCGCGCCCAGCGTCTACAAAAAGTTGCGACGGACCCCACAACCGCGGATTTGCCTCTATGGCAAAGCACCCATCCAAAGTCTTCCGGATCTCTATCATAATAAATCCAAAAAAACCCAACTTTCTCAAGAACCCTTCATATGCCGCCCCTATCTCCTCTCGATGAATCGAACTAATTCTGGCTGCAAGGATTGATTTCCCATTGGGCTGTTGTAGTAGATTTTGCTGCGAAAGCGATACTATCTTTCCATCTCGATAAACATAGTAGAGGAGATAATAGCTTTCGCCTGAAATGAATCTTTGAAAGTAGTAATTGGCTTTTGCCTTGGTCTTCATAAATCTTGAAAACGAATCCTCATCAACCAACAACTCTGGGCTTACAATAGAGCCATCCTGCAGCTGATATGTTCTTGGTTTTGCAACTAAGGGAACTTCTGAGTAATTGATATCAAATACTTCCTCTGGAATCGCGAGCCCATGAGATGAACAGAGATCACCAAAGGACTGTTTGTCAGAGATTGCGCTATACAGAGAGCCCTCGACCAACGGAAGCCTACAGCCCCGAGATTCCAGTACGTCCCTATGTGTCAGAAAAAACCGATTTAGATACTCGGAAGAGGGCAAAAGCAGACACTCCCGTTCACCAAGAGATTCTTGCGCCTGTTGTACATACTCCAATACGTTTTCGATTTCCAGTTTACTACTGGCTCGAACACCGCCCACATATTCCCGATACGTTGTTAATAAAATTGGATCTTGCTCTGTCAGAGCAACAATTCGAACCGAACATGAGAGACGGATCGCAGAGCGCAAGAAAGCGATAACGCCTCGTGTGTTGAATCCTGAAAATATAAGAATTGGTCGCATTATCAAATCCACCTATAGTCCATACTTTACGGACAAAAGATCTGCCAAAATTAAGACAAGGGTAGCACATCCACTATTGCTACAATAGGCTCTTACTTACGTCGAAGAAACGGAATACTCCACCCACAGTTACTAACTGAAGAGCGACACAGAACAATAACGCTCCGACGAGAAGTGGATCTCCATAGATTGCAAAACCATCCGAATACAACGGTTCATGTCTCCAAATGCTTAGTTGTTCAAAAAATCTTGGCTTTTGTGAATTCGATTAGCTAAGTCATAAAACTGCGTAGCGAGAGCCTCAAGAATGCTGATCTTCCAATTCCACAAAGGGAATTCTAAAAATCAGTATTATCGCGGCTCGCTAGAGCAGGCTTCCTGAAATATCCGATTTGGGTGTCTAAGCTAACTCTCTACATTTAAATTCATATGCTTCAGCATTTCATCTGATAAACGCTCGCGCCAGCCAGCCACCGCCCTATTCCAGCGCGGATCAAATACCTCTGCATTGTCGACCGTACTGTGTAGACTTTCGTAACGTGTAATCCATGCGGCCAAGTTTGATGTCGCCTTTTGCTCCTCTCCATTCGGAAATCGAATCACTCCTGCCACGGTAGGCTTTGAAACTCCTGTTGTAGCAGGTTGTGTAAACGGCTCTCCCGTAATACGACACCTAGCGGCATCTGCAAATATGCGTGCCTCCATCGCTGTTCCATCAAAGCCATATTCGATCGACGAGGCTATCTTTACCTCTTTCGAGCCATTCGAAACACGCATTCTTAGAGAAGCAAACAGATCGCTATGCTTATCCAAAATCACACACCGCTCCTGATCACCTGAGAGCAGTGCTTTAAAATCCTGCACACAGAGGGGATTCTTCCAGCCACCCCCACAAAGCGCATAGTAGCTCGGTAAAACAATCTCGTCAGATGTCAATGCAAGCGAATGCGCGTAAATGTAACTTGAAAAGTAAGTTGCTGTTCTTAACCTATCCTCCAAAGAAAGTATCGCTCCATCAATCTCTGCCTCTCCTGCAAGCTCTGGAATCATCACATACCACTCTGGATCGGATGACTTTGGCGGACTCTTCGTCAGAAAATTCTCCCCTTGAGCCGTTAGCACAGCCTTCTCAAAGAGCACCTCAAGTAGTTTTTCGTTTACTACTCCAGTTTTCGCAACAGAGGCATCCTTGTCCATCCGCTCGCTTCGTTCTCGTGCCATCAATTTATCAGGAAAGTTATTAAATGGGCCCGTATCCCAACCCTTTACTACTACCGCTCCCGTATCTCGGTGCTCAGAGATAATACTTACATTACCGGTGTTTCCTGCATTACAAAACGCGATAGGAAAGATCCCTCGTTTTTTAGTCGCTTCCGCTAGATGGGCATGATGTATAGGGGCAAGAGGCGCCCCCTCTCCTCCATTCATCACATCATCAGAGCGAAAGTCAGCTACAACCGTTATGCCAGTTAGATCAGCAAGCTGTTGGGCATCTCCTATTTGAACGGTGTAAATAGAACGCCTATCTGATGTTTGAGCGACCGACGGAGGAAAGTGTGCACACGTTTGTCCGTGAGAACCGATAAGGTCTACCTGCTCGCCCTCAAGCAAGTTCGACTGTGCGCTCTTTAGGAGGGCAGAGACTGCCTTCGCCAAGAAGGTCGTATAGGCAGATTGTACCGTATCAAATGAATCGCCCCCAATAGCATCGAAGCGCCTGACGGCATCAGGCATATTGCCCTTGGATTCAGCTATACACGAGCGTACCGCAATCAGACCCTCTCGCAACTCATTTGGCATTTCCAGACTATAGGAACAAATATCTTCTAGCCCCCCATCCACACTGAAGCGCGTAAGAACCGCATCGACCCCATCCAGGGAATTACCGGTCATGAGCCCAATTACTAATAAGGATTTGTTCATAATAACCCGTAGACTTCGAATAGCTAAACTGTTGGCTCTCCTCAGCGATGACAGTAACATCTCTCTTAGATAAAGCACCATTGCAAATGCCGGACAACTGCCATAGATGATGTAGATTCTTATTAGCTTTACGGCTCCTCTTACTTTACGAGCTTCCATGATACAGGTAAGCTCTATACCTAACAGTAGAATTCTAATCAGCAATACAAGCAAATCATGGAACAGTCAGGCGAACGCTTCTTTGCCCTCCGAACCCTCTCAACACTCCGACAATCAAGGAAATTGCATCTCTTGCGTGCCGCATTCGTTGGGATCTGCGTAGGCTTAGTAGCCATGCTCTTTGAGCATGCAATTGAGATGGTAGAGCATTTCATGCTCAATCTGACTCATATCTCTCGATTTTCCGTTATCGGCTGGGTATTGTTTATCCTAACATGCTCATTTGTTGGTGGCAGTGTCGGATGGATTACTAACACAGTCTGTCGAGAGGCTAGTGGCAGCGGCATACCGCATGTAAAAGCCGTACTTCTAAACCTTCGAGAGATCCGGGTACTAAGACTATTCTTCGTTAAGTTCTTTGGTGGTATGCTCGCACTCGGTACAGGATTCTCTCTCGGTAGGGAAGGCCCAACCGTGCACCTTGGGGCAACGGTTGCTGACGGAATCGCCAAGATTCTTAAAGTCCCAAAGAAAGCTAAGAGTCATTTAATCGCGTGTGGTGCAGGAGCAGGTCTTGCGGCGGCATTCAACGCACCGCTTGCAGGTTTCATATTTGTAATTGAAGAGCTTAGACGCGAACTCTCGCCTATCACCTACGGCGTTGCATTTGTCGCCGCCGTTACCGCCGATGCAGTAACCCGATTTTTCATGGGCTCCGGCCCCGCCTTGAGCTTTACCTCCTTTGATGCCCCCGACTTCTCAGCCACATGGCCGATGATAGCAGTTGGACTAATCGCTGGTGGTGCCGGAATACTATTTAATGAAACTCTTGTGCGTGGGATTAAGAAAACGCCTGAGTCAATTCCGTTACCCTTACGTGGAGCGATTGTAGGGGCAATTATTGGCGTGGTTACTCTTATTTTTCCTCTCGCGACTGCGAATATTCAAAGAACCTTTGATGGCGTTTTACACGTCACCAACGGAATCGAAATATCCGTATGGGTATTTGTCGGATATTTCACCCTTAAATATATTCTCACTATTGCCTCATACCTTACGGGAGTACCCGGAGGTATCTTTGCCCCAATGCTCATTCAAGGCGCTCTTCTGGGTGTCATAATAGGACGATTCTTTACGTGGTGCATTCCAGAACCTGCGCTTCCAGATGGAATGTACGCTATGGTAGGAATGTGTGCATTCTTTGCGGCGAGTGTCCGTGCACCACTTACTGGCGTTGTGCTGATATCAGAAATGACCGGTAACTTTCAGCTCCTATTTATTCTCTTGGTAGCAGCATTAGCTGCCTATTTATTGGGAGAACTTATCGGAGGCAAGCCAATTTACGAGCGACTTATGGCTTTTGGGCTACGCAAACCAGATGCGCTATCCACCGATGATAACGAAGCAATGATCGTTGACATCACCGTTGAGCCACATTCCAAACTAGATGGGGTGTCAATTAGAGAGGTGCAATTACCACAGGGATGCTTAATTATCACAATACGAAAAGACAGCAAGGAACTTGTTCCTCATGGTAGTACAACTCTCGCCGCTGGTGACGAGCTTGTTGTCTTACTTGAAGTTGGTGCTTTGGGATCTCTACAAGAAGTGAAAGAAGCTGCAAGCGGCACGCTGTAAAAACTCTCCCATCATCTATCTAACACCCGATATAGAATCAATGGTCATCGAGCCCCTCTTCGCTCGATGATAAGCGACAAGCTGTCGACACCACTAAAACAGATAATGCGGGGGACTAAGGATCGCAATGATATGGTTTAAGCACAATACGTCAATCAAGTTTCTCTACGATGACGGCAAACGTTCGAGCGGCGATCATAGTGGTCGATACCTCTCGATACACTCCGCATAATACTTGGACTGAGCGCTTAAGAAAATCATCATGGCGCCGAAGAAAGAGCTATCAGAGCTTTCTATGGGCGCGCCGGATTATTTGCTTATTCCTTATCATCAGTAAGCTCAGCAACAGCATCCACTAATCCTTTTGAAATGTAATCTCCCCGATGCATGCCCATGGATCGAACATTACCGTAGGTTTCGTTAGTTACAAGTCCAAAGCCCCTCTGCCTTAAGTACTCTCGTGAATTAGAACTACAGAAAAACTTCAAGGCCTTCAACCACCCTTCACCAAGGGTATCAACCTTTACATAATTGTCATCCAGAATACCTAGAGAAGTTTCAAGTTGCTCTGCATCATAAAACGCAACTCCATCCTGATCCTCGCACGGAATAGAAGAAACAAAAGAGCGAAGCTCGACATTTAGTCGCTTCAAACCATCCCGCCATGGAGCGCTTGCGCCGCCAGAAATGGTGCGCACATACCGTAGCAGGTCTATTCGCTTACCCAGTTCCTGAGTTCGTGGATCCTTAGCGTTTGATAAACGTGGGACTATCTCCTTAGCCTTACCAGCAAGACGCTCAATCATTAGCATTTCACTTGGTCGAAGATATGTTCTTTGGAGCGTATGCGGTTGGAGATGCTCCCCTGTTGTCTTAACGAGGGGATGTGTCAACAGCTGCTCTGCTAACGCAATCTCTTCCTCGTGTTGCCCTCGATGCTGGTAATCCTTTACCTTAGGTTCTATCTCTCTAAAGACCCTGAATCTGTTCTTTGAGATAAGTCCTACCGAAAGCTCAGCAGTTATCTGCGCTCGATTATCAGGTACATAACCCAACCTTCGATCCTCGGAACGACGCCACAGCTCAGTCAAATCAAAAGCCTCTACACCAGGATAAAGGCCTTTATTTAACATCAACTGCTCTGAGAGATAGTATTGAGCTCCTGATAGAATCGTTGGGCTCCACTCTGCGAAAAAGTCACCGAAAGAGTCTCTATCAAGAGTTTGGCCCTCCTGAGACTCCTCAGCCGCTAGCGTCGCCTCAAAGAATTCAGTCTTTCGAAGCGCTCTAACAACACCGCAAATCATCTCTTGAAAATCTTTTACCGGCATCGAAGCTAATAGATTTTCTTCAGATTTGTTTACTCTGCTAAGAAACTGGTATTGCTTTATGGCGGCGAAGTCTGCCTGACCTAATACTGGGCCGGCAGTATCTGTTGTTCCTAGCTTTATCCCGATTTTGGCACCATAGATATGCTGCCGAAGGCGCTTCATCGGAACTGAATCTCCTAAACAATCTTCTTGAATCTCTCCACTATCTGTAAACGATACAAATGCAAATCGCTCTGTAGCTTTTGCTAGCTCATCGGCAAAGAGTGTCACAAGACGCTTGTTCATATTAACCCGAAAGTCTCTTACGCCCTGTAGCCCAGCAATTCTACCAAAGTCTTGAATAGATATTCCGCTATCACTCTTTCGCAATGCGTCCGCCACTACTTCCTTTGCGCTCTCCATTGCCTCGTTAAGACGCAGTGGATCCTGCTGGTCTAGAGAAGCATACGTTTCCAAATCAGAGAGCACACTTCCGGTAGCCGCAGCCGTAGAGATGTAAGAATGAAGCCTTTGATACGCTAAAAGACCACGAAAAACCTCTCTTTCTCTTTCTACGCCAAGCTGTACAAGCGGGTCTCGTATCGCTTCGAATGCATCCACGATTCCTTGCGGCACATTTGGATTTTCTTGTATATGCGTCTCAAACCATCCCATTAGTTGTCTTCCGACGTCGGCACTCACCTTACTGTTGCCCAATCGGATCTCGAACAATTCCTGCGCAAATGACGCCTGAGCTAAATGTTGTTCGTACTGCCTAGTGGCCGCTCTCAAAGCGATAAACGCCTCGGTATAGCGCGTCATAAGTGGGCTACTAGATGCTTTTACAGCGGGCGAAGCCTTTTGATCCTCAGAAACGCGGTCCTCTCCTAATTCTTGAAGAACTCTGAAAGCCTCTCTGTTTCTACGCCTCTGTGTTTCTGCATTTGTCTCTTCTGATACTTTTTCAGGATCAAATGCGGAGAAGATCTTTATAAGGGCTTGTGTCTTGCAGAAAAATCCAATCGAATCTGCCGGTGAATCAGCTTTAAACACACTGTATACAGTACCACAGAGGACGTGCCCACTGGTTCCACGTACCGAGTGGCGCTGCGAAACTTGACCGTCTTCAACACAATCGTCGTTTACCTCTCCTTGAATTCGACATCCCGCCGGAAGATCGGCAACCGGTAGTAGAACTACCTGGGCGTTTTTGGCCGCAAGATATGGATCGTCCGAACCAAGGCGCGAGAGAAAATCTTGAAGTATTGGCCAGCTTCCCGAATATTCCGATAGCGTTCCAATCAACTTCGGCACCGCTTTAACATCACGTCGAGAAACTTCATTGAGCATCCTAACCGAAAGTGTAGACTTTAGCTCT
Organism: Pseudomonadota bacterium; assembly: GCA_038134595.1. Classification (GTDB taxonomy): domain Bacteria; phylum Bdellovibrionota_C; class UBA2361; order UBA2361; family OMII01; genus OMII01. The sequence goes on from JAYPVM010000001.1 coordinate 106,837, forward strand.
CCCTCGGTTAAAAGTTGCGATAACCGTTGAATATTCCGCTCAGACAATCCCCTGTAAACCGATTCGGCGACGCCCAGATTATGCAATGCTTGCGTGAGTTTTGGGGAAACAACACTGGAATCATCAGTATTGACTCTTGCTTCTGCTTCATTTGAATGTTTCGATGTGCTCATTGTAGCTCTCTACCTCTTAACGCCTCTTAGACAACACAAAATGTGCCCTTAAGCTCGTCCGCATATTGATTTAAATTTTAAACTATGGCAATTTAGGATTACAACGCCCAAATAAAGCGTCTATAAAACGGTCAAAGTGACAGCCATGGCTAGACTGACAGAAAACCAGTGTGTTTTACTCACCAAACTCCAGCTCAATGCCACACAGAGCATCCCCAGCTTAGCTACCGGGCTTGGCCTTCCAGAGCACACCGTGCGATACGCACTCGCCAAGGCGATAGATGCTGGAATCGTTACAAAGCGGTGTTTCTTAAATCCCTACACGCTGGGTTTTGCGCAGTATCAACTTTATTTTTCACTACGAGGAAAAAGTAAAGAAGCCTTCATCAAGGAGCTTGCCGATTCAGAGCTCGTGTCATGGATTGGCAAGCTAGGGGGGGATTTTAATTACGGAGCAAACTTCTGCGCCACCTCTATTACTGACGTCTACAAACTACTAGAAAGACTCTCACACAATCACGGGGGCGCGTTTCTTGATAAGGTATTTGCTACTCGCATGGCTTTTACCTATTTTGGAAATAGGTATCTGGCTCCTTCTATCCAATCACCATCCGCACTTAGTTATACGATGAATCAGTCGCTCCAGCCTATTGATGAGCTTGATCACACACTCCTGAAAAGCCTGGTAAAAGATCCCTCTATCTCAGCACGACAAAGAGCACGAGAGCTAGCTATTCCTCAATCAACAGTGGATTATCGTCTTCGGTCGCTTGAGGAGCGCGGTGTTATTAGTGGCTATTACTACGAAGTAGATCCAACAACGATAGGCTATTCATCCTATCTAGTACTCATCAGCACACGGGGAATAAGCTCTCGACTCTATGAAGCTTTATTAGATTTTGCCGAAAGAGAGAAAAACATTGTAGTTCTTACCCAGGCGCTTGGAACATGGGATTTTGAGCTTGGTATCGACGCCTCATCGCCTCAAGGGGCACTGCTCGTATATGAGAGGCTTACAGAAGAATTTGCCAACTATATAAACTGGAGTAAATTACTCCCCCATTTCGGCAACGTAAAAGTAAAAGAGTATCCCCGAGAATCTCTTTAAAAGGGCGTCATAGCCTACTGACGCTATTTATCTAACTGCTTTTTCAAGTCTTCAAGTTCATCCCAACGCTTATAAAGATCATCAACGGCCTTTTTGGCCGCATCGTACGACTCACTTAGTTTTGTGAGTTTTTCCGCGTTCGTCGCATTCTCAGGATTTTCCAACTCGCTACTTATGACTGCAAGAGACTCCTCAGCTTTAAGAATAGACTGCTCCATGCCATCTAGTTCTCGTTGCTCCATATAAGAGAGCTTTGTCTTCTTCTTTCCAGTCGGCGGCAACTTAGATTCAGCTCGGGTTTGTTCTGCCCTATTTTTCTCTTTCGATTCTCTTTTGGCATCTTCCCACTGCGCATAATCAGCACACAGAGTAGCTTTGCCGTCGGATAAGCCAATGACTCCCGTTGCTACTCGAGTGAGCATATATCTATCATGTGTTACCAGAACAACCGCACCGGGAAATGACTCACACGCATCCTCCAATACCTCTAGCGTCTGAATATCCAGATCATTTGTAGGCTCATCAAAAACTAACACATCAATTTCTTTGGCCATAAGAATAGCTAAAAGTGCTCTAGCTTGCTCACCTCCAGATAATGACTCGATGGGAAGAGATAAATGGGAATGAGAAAACAAAAATCTATCAGCCCACGCAGCAACATGAACAGGTTTTCCACGTACAACAATCGAGTCACTATCAGGAGCAAGAGCCTCTTTTAATGTGATCCCTGCACCAAGCCCCTTTCTGGCTTGGTCAAAGAATCCGACCGATAGCCCCTTTGCGATCTTTATCTTTCCGGTTGTAGGCTGATTTTTTCCAAGGAGTACCGACAAGAGCGACGTTTTGCCACTTCCATTCGCACCTACAACCCCGATTTTATCTCCAGGTGATATGCAAACAGAGAGACTACTAAAGAGCGTTTTCTCTCCGATAGAATATCCAACGCTTTCAAGCTTGATAAGTTCCTTAGTCTTTCGCTCTGAAGAGCCAAACGACAAGTTAGCTCTTCTTTGATCGAGGTTGATTCCCCCAAGCGTATCAATCATATCGTGAGCCCGCTTGATTCGAGACTTTGATTTTGTCGTACGTGCTTTGACACCGGCTCGGAGCCATGCCACCTCTCGACGAACCTTATTCGCCAATGAATCTTTCATCTGTTGGAGCGATTCAAGATACAGTGCTCTGCTCTCTAAAAAGTCGCTATAGCTTCCATCACTTGCAAATGTCCCCGACGGATAACGAGGATGAAGCTCAACAACCCGCTTTGCTACCTGTTCAATAAACCACCTATCGTGGCTTACCGTAACAATCGCACCCCGAAATCCAGCGACCTGTTTCTCTAACCATTCGATACTTTCGATATCGAGATGATTTGTTGGCTCATCAAGAAGCAAGAGATCAGGCTCACTAGCAAAACCACACGCAAGAGAAAGCCTCTTTCTCCAGCCCCCTGATAGCTCAGAAACTGGCTGTGCGAAATCTTCAAAACCACACCGCCCAAGCCACATAGAGGATCTGCGGAGAACGTCTTGGTGGTCGATGCCATCAGAGACAAGACCCTGCTCGAGCACTTCCTGCACCGTAACGTTTCCCTCGAATGTCTCTAATTGAGGTACGTATGAGATTCTTGTGCCGCTACGCACATGAACTTCTCCCTCATCAGCGGTTTCATACCCAGAGAGAATCTTTAACAGTGTCGACTTCCCAGCGCCGTTTGGGCCAATTAAAACCACTCTATCGTTTTCATATAAAACAAGGGAAAGCTCAGAAAAAAGTTTTCTGTCGCCTAAATCTCGAGTAATTTCTTGGAGGCTTATGAGAGAGGCTTTAGTCATCAGAAAAGAGCAAGTTTACACGGCGTACAGTTAATAAATGTATCGGGTATACTTAAGTCTTTGCCGATCAAAATAGCAAGCGTTTAGACGGCTATTTCTATCCCTCTCCAAACATGGCTCTACTCAACCCTCGCGTCAGGAGCTTTGCTGGTAGTAACCTCAAAGTATTTTTGCTCATGAATGTCCACAAAATTGCGCAATGGTGTCCGGAGTTATAAAGACTCTTTAATTTAACCAACGACTTCCATGAAGACGTGCTTCACAGTACAATCTTTGGCCATAGTAACTCATGACAGCTCCCAACAAGTCACCCATAGCGATGTCATTTCACCTTGAAACCTTTCACGGCTAAAGAGTATGCTTTCAGGCAAGAGCGCTTCTCTGTCATCTGCAGAACCTTCAAGTCATGCATTATGTGTCTTCATCAGTTTCATACCCCATTAGGCTGCATTGAGATTCTAACTGCAGCTACTCGTGCTGTATGTCGTGTAAAATTTATTCAGTGTTCGCACCAGACAGAAGGCTATAATCCTTTAGAAAGCAGTCCAGTAAAGAGCCAGATAATGCGGTATCTAAATCGACGCTCCTTTGACTTTCGTTTTTCCACGGCAATTTCGGCAACACCTTTCGAAAAGCGCGTATGGCAAATTGTATGCTCCATTCCCTATGGAGAAACGAGAACCTACAAGCAAGTAGCCTGTGCTCTTGGAATTTCAAAGGGAGCCCAAGCCGTTGGAAATGCGTTGAAGAAAAATCCGCTTTTACTCATAATTCCCTGTCATCGAGTTGTTAGTAGTAAGGTACATGACCTAGGCGGGTACCAAGCTGGTATTGAAATAAAGCAAAGACTTATCTCGTTAGAGAAAAATGCCCCTACAATCATTCGCGCCCGACATCCGCATATCCCCTAGTGAGAGCCGCATCTCCCCGCAAATCTCATCTCTTATGAAGACCGCTATCTAATAGAATTACCTACTATCCTCAATATTTACTAACATATTCCTTCGTAAAGTATCTCATCCTAGGCCTTTTCTCATAACCCTACACTAGAGAGGTTTTCTATCAACATGACAATACACACAGCCCGCACCACTAATTCGGAACCTACCTCCACTGCGTCCCCTGTTGAGGCTACTACCCCGAACGCGTCTCCTAGTTTGAGCCAATCAAATTTTTCGCAAAATCTTAGAAACACGTTTTTAGGTGAAAGACTAGCTCCTGGCGTCGCAGTTCAGTTTATTGACGGACCTCCTCAGATGCATCTACTTAAAACAGACGCCCAAAGCACCTTTGCGCATGTACGCTCCGCATCCGATGCAATGAGCAGACTTCTTAGAGAGCACGGGCAAATAATCGCCCCAACTCCTAGTAAAGACGCCATGCGGGTGCTTCTTCTCTCACTTGTCAGACTCCATGATGGAGAATCCGAGGAGCTTAAACGAACTATCTCTGAGATTAAGAAACTAGACCTCAACAAGCCTTCAAATCCAGATTGGAAAAAAAATATTGCACTTAAAATTGGCGGCCTCGATGCCCACCTTGCTATTTCAATAGAACAAAAATCATTTACCATCTCGCGATTTATCTCCAGAAACTTATCAGCCGAAGCCAAGCGTAATAAGTATGGTTTTGAAGTCTCGATAGTGCGAACAGACTCAGACGAAAGCGCCTCAGTATCGCTCCTTAGAAGCGCATTTAGCAGACGTGTCATGGAGTGGTCTTCGAGAGCTGTTCCAGCCGCTCTAATTCTCATATCGTATCTTGGATCAAGCGCCCAGAGCGCCCTTGTTTCAAGCATTGGAATCTTAGAACCGGTAGTAGGGGGGCTTGCTTGCGTTGCGATAAGCGAAGCTCTTATGCGCCGCCTTCGACACGGTCACTGGCTTAGCAAGCCTCCAAATAATGATTTGCAAAAAGAGGCTCCGCAGATAGAGGGATCTGTCACCAACTGAGCAAAATAGAACATCACCACTCGACCTCGTTCTTTAAAGCACGCGGAGCCTTATCCAGAGCTCATAACTTTTTACAGTTAAAAAAAAAGGAATCGGTCGACCTTTAACCATGGAAACCCAACCCCAAGGCAGTTTGCTAAAACAGCTGGCTAACAGTCTGCAAATAGCCAGCGTCTTCTCTGGGTTGTATAAGGTAGCTGAGGTCATACACGCGGCATCGGAAAGTTATCCGAGCTCCCTTATCACTTCTAGGCGCATTTACGATCTAATCCATACGTCATTACCACTAGTTGTATAGTAGTTAGAAAGCCTTAGCTCCATTCACACAGAAAGGTGTAATGAAGACACACGTGTGCATTAATAAAAGCTTGATCTATTATATTTAATAGCCTATCCTAGCAAATATGGATGGCGTGATTAACCTTTGCTTTATCAATACATTACAGGCGAGAATTGAAGCTAACACCGATTTGGTTCAGGTCATACTGGGGCCTCGACAGGTCGGCAAGACCACTACCACCCTTAAACTTCTTGAAGAGCATTATCAGTCAAAGTCAATATACGTTAGCGCTGATAGCGTGTTCAATGCCGACCACGGCTGGCTTCGAACCAACTGGCAGTTGGCACTACAGGAGCAGAAAATCTTAGTTATTGACGAGATCCAGAAATGCTTTAACTGGGCTGAGTCGATTAAGGCTCTTTACGACGAAACCAAGCGCGAAAGGAAAAGTCTTACCTGTGTTCTTCTCGGCTCAAGCTCGCTAGAAATTCAGAAAGGGCTTTCAGAGAGCCTTACCGGTCGCTTTCAGCTAATCCAAATTCAACATTGGAATTTTGCCGAATCAACGCTGGGGTACGGCTTAAGCTTCGATGAGTTTCTACACTATGGGGGCTACCCCGGCTCGTACAAGCTCATAGGAACAAACGATTGGTATGATTATGTGAAAAATTCAATCATATCAACCGTAGTCGAAAGAGACATCTTGCAATTTAACAAGGTAAAAAACCCAGCTCTCTTCCGACAAGCTTTTGAGCTTCTCATCTCTTATCCGGCTCAGGAGATATCTTATACGAAGCTACTAGGACAACTACAAGACAGAGGAAATGTGGAGCTCATCAAGCACTATATCAGCTTGTATGAAGGGGCTTACTTGATAAAGACGATAGAAAAATATTCACCCAAACCAATCAAGGTAAAATCCTCTTCGCCTAAGATTATTCCTCTCGCGCCCGCCCTAGTGTTGTTACCTATTCGAACTCCTTTTTCCACAGAGGAACGCGGGCGCGCGTTTGAAGCTCTTGTAGGCGCTCAGCTTGTGCGTACTGGCGAGGATCTATTCTACTGGCGAGAGGGTAAGTATGAGGTCGATTTCATTCTTAAGAAAGGGCACAGACTATGGGGAATAGAGGTAAAAAGCGGCAGAAAGAAAAGTCTGACAGGCTTGGATGTTTTCAAGCGAAAGTTCCCTGACGCTCAAGTTGTAGTTATTACAATCGATAACTACCAAACTTTTGAACGCAATCCCATCCATTTCTTGGAAGGACAGTAATTTAATAACCTCGAGTTAAAAACTACCCAGATTTCCTCTTTTCGCCCCCTCGCTGCTCGCTCGGGGGAAATCCAAATTTCAAAAAATCCAAAAAATTCCCAATCACTCAAAACCCAACTACCAAATTCTTTATTCCGGGGAAACGCACGCAGAAAAACCGATATCATCGTAGACATCGTCGTCGTAGATCGGATAAGCCACCAAACCATTACCATCGAAGCTAAGCCCGCCGTCGACAGCACGAATAAAATACGACCAGCTTTTTTGCCTATTACGCCATCCAAACAAAGGCTCCCCGGTTGCTATCCAATGAAGGCAAAACGCTACTGCTAAGTCCTCTAAGTTTGCCATGGTAAACTCTTTGCCTAAAAACGCTTCTTGCTCCTCCCTCGTCTTACCAACTCCACCAGGAACATGCCCATCTATACAAAGCCTCTTGGAGGTTGATTGTTTGCTGGAAAATCTATCTTCTTGTTTCCACTTTGCTAGGTGCTCTGAATATATGAAAGGTCTTCCATCTGGATGCCTTATCAACCCCTGCACCTCCTCTAGTATCTCTATACGAGATACACCTTTTGGTATCACAAACAAAACCGTGTGGTCGTTTATGACTTCCACTCCGTATTTTGCTAAGAGTATTCCTTTGGGGCCCAACTCTCGCTGAAGGTCAATAAAGGGTTTTGTTCTTAGGTTCGCTTCTTCTAGTAGGTCTCTTGCTCCTTGAAGGTCTCCGCTCTCCTGACACTCTTTAAGTCTACCTTCTACTTCTTTCTTATACTCTGCCATCTCTGGAGCAAGTGCTCGGTAGGCTTGGCCCCGCTCTCTATAGTAAGAAAAAGTATTCTCCATGTCTTAATAGTGGAACATTGCTCGCTTTTTCTTTAAGGCGTTTTGAGAGCTACGCTATTTGATACAAACAACAATACAATTAGGGGCTTAGGTGGGAAAACGATGAATTATCCAGCTAACATCTCTGCTCTATGTTCTCTTATGATCTCGAGTAACTCATCTAAATCGGTAAACTGCCGCTCTGGATTAAACATCACACTCTTGTCTGTTGAGGCTCCGTAGGGTCCAACCATAAGGGCAAATGGAACGTGTCTGTCCCTTGAAAGTAGTATGGCATCGCGAACAAATGTTCCTCCGCCAATAAATATTATTATTCCCTCTCTTTCTGCTACATATGAGACTAGTTGATGCGGAACCGTGAAGAGTCCGCCCTCTAATGGTAGTACGTGCGAGATTCCAGGTGTAAAAGACTGTGTGGTTCGATCGGCTTGAACTGTCGCGCTTACAAGCGACAACGCCTCTTTCTCTGAATGTCGCTTATTTCGCTGTATCACTGCATTGGAGAGAACCGTGGTAATTCCCGCGTTTTTGGGTCTTCCAACTAATAGATATGAAGTTTGTTGATCGAGCGCATTTACCAGCTCTTTTAAGAGGTCTCTTATTACACTCTGGTGAAGTCTTGATATCTTTTCCCACCACCTCGATCCTGAAGCTCCTAGAATAAGAACGGGGGTTTTATCCTTGGTAATCTGCAACAACGATTCTGTTGAGTGCGAGATTCCAAGGGTTGCTAGGTGTTTTTCAAATAGTTCTGCGGCTGAGTCTCGCTGTTTATCCTGCTTCATCGGCGGAAGCGATAAGCTTGTTCTCTCCCGTCGGATAGAATCTAAGTAGTCTTCGGGTAAGTTCGTTAGTTTTCTTAGAAAACGCGCGTCTTCAAGGGCAATATGCTGATTCTCATGCTCAACAATAGTCTCTACGTGGCGTTCCTTTAGACCCGCAAAGGAGGCAGTGTCGTCTAGCTGCCAGATATCTGTTTGAAATAAACCTGCCCCGTCAGAGCAAATTACAAAAGGGATTGCTCTATTCAAGCATGTCACCATCTCTAGCTCTTCGGCTGTGTCGATATTGTTTAAGGCTAGATTGGAGTCTGGATTAAACTCAATGACTACTAGTCCGTCTTTGGCTAGCTCTTCTGCTACCGACAGCGCATCTTCATCCAATCCGTGAGCTGCGTGCCCGATTCTAACGCGCATTTTATACTTTTGTGCTAAGCGTAGTGATTCTTTTACATTCGTGAGGTTCTTTCTGTTTTCTCCGGCGTGAATACGGAGCGTAAATTCTGGATCGTGTTTGTTTGCCCATGAAGAGATGGCGGCTATGTGAGGCTCGAGCTCATTTATTTTGTTGTCCTCAAAGCCCAGGAAATCTACGCCAACGATATAAGGACTTAGCCCCACCACCTTTAATTTCTCGACTTCAAACTCCAGCATTTCACGGGGTAAGTTGCGGGGTAGGCCCGCTAAAAATCGGAGCTTTACAGCGGTTTCAGCTTCAAGGGCTGGGAGTCTTTCGTGCAGCATCTCAATGTAATCTGGTTCGAGCAAACCGCTAGATGTCGCTGTAATCTCAGCGTATTGAACACCCTGCTGGGCGTATTCTTCTGCATATTTTCGCAAAAGCTCAAATGCAATAAGTGGAGACTTGGTTATCGGAGTTCTAAATCGATACACAGAGGTTTCTAGATCGCCAAAAGTAACCTGCCTGTCGGCGGGAATCGACATTGATGCGGCCAGTAACTTCTTGCCTTTTGTGCTCAAAGTGTCAATTGGTACCGCTTCTTCCTCATTTGGAATACTGCCGATGTTTGGCCCATCCATTGGTGGATAGAAGAATCGCTTTGTGGTAACAACTTCCTCAGAGCTGTATTCGATATCAAGCGCTGTTAGGAGCCGGACGGGATACGGGACCTTCTTGTCGATGGCAATCGACATAAGCCCCTCAGAGCTAACTTGTCCCGAGCTGTGTGTGTGTAAATCAGTTCGCAATTCTGGTGGTCGTAGCTTCTGTCTTGGATACGGAAGCCATCTGTGAAGCTTTTCGTTAGCAAGCATTCGAGTTTCAAATACGGTCAGTTTCTGAAAGACCTCTGCATATTCAACTCCTCGAGCTGTTACTCGGTAGCGGCCGAAGAGCTCGCCCAATCTGTTCTCCGTGCCACCAAGGCGTATCTCTATCTCAAAAACAGCACTAGCATCAGAGGAGAGATGGGCTGCTAAAGAGGGGCTCGATCCATCTCTTCGTGAAAAACTCATCGCCTCACCAGCTATAGAGAGCTGTATAAGGGTCACTAAGTGATTCTCCACTCTACCAGTGGTGCCAATTGGTCCTACGATACGACCCGAAAAATGCCTGGTTCCAGGGGTATAGACAAAGATTAGTTGATAGTGGTAGCCCCAGTCTAAGGGGTGTTCGATTGAAACGTAACCCATACACAAGTATAACCTGGATATAGGAATATTGGCTAGGGATAGCTTGCTTACACAAGCCTCTAGCCTTCACCTAAAAGATCGCCAAATCATACCCTTTTCTATCTCTGTTAAAACGCTACTTTGCAAAAAGGCTTGCTACATAACGGAGCACCTCTGTTGCGCTATCATCATTGTATCCAAATTGGGATATGAGGCGGCCCTTAAGCAGATCAAACCGTTGCTGTTGCTCCTCATCTTGAACAACTGAGACAAAACGAGAGATCTGAATCTGATCTTTGGTATCTTCAAATAGCTTCTTCTCAAGAGCCTCGCGTAGACGTTCATTATCTAGGGGATCGAATCTGCGGTCTGAGGCTGCCATCGCACCTATTGTCTCAAGAATTTCTCTACGAAAATCATCTTTAGCGGTCTCAGCTATTCCAATTTTCTCTTCTACTGCTCGCATGAAGTTCTCATCGGGCTCGTCCAGATTCTGAGTTACTGGGTTTTTAACCTTTTGCTTTCGCTGATAGGCTGAGATATTTTCGACGTATTTCTGTCCCATGCTTTGAAGTGCTTTAACATCTCCTGCTATTGCAAGATTAACTTCTTTTTTGATCCGCTCTTGATACTCTTGCTCCACTTGCCCCAAGACGCCCATCAACCTCTCTTTTTCGTCTTCTGAATTAACATGTGGATTCTCTGGCAATCGTTGCCGTAACATATTTAAAAGCATAAATGGACTTAAAAACTTCTTAGCTTCCTCGGTATCTCGCACAAGACATGCGGCCAGCGTGTCCTGAATAAATCGTGGAGATATTCCGCTATGCCCCTCTCGGGGCGCCGCATCTTGGATCTCGCGAACACTCTGCTCGGTATAACCCGCAACTGACTCGCCATCATAGAGCTTCATTTTCTGAAGGACACTTAGCCCGCCCTTCTTGGGATCCTCTAACCTTGAGCAAACCGCAAACATAGCCGCAACCTCCATGGTGTGTGGGGCAATGTGGCGTCCCGTGCGCTCCTCTGTAAAGTCTTTCTCATAGATTCTTCGTTCATCTCTGAGCGTTAGAACGTAAGGGATATCAATCTTAAGGGACCTGTCCCGCAATGCCTCTTGAAATCGGTCTTGCTGTAGTTTTTCGTATTCAGCTTCGTTTGTGTGTCCCAAAAGCACTAAATCAATCTCGGTTTGAGCGAATTTCTTGGGCTTTATCATCCTTTCTTGCGTTGCTGTTAACAGCTCGTACAAGAACTCTCTTTCAAGCTTTAATACCTCAATGAATTCGGCTATTCCACGGTTAGCTCGGCAGAGCTCTCCATCAAAACTAAAAGCACGGGGGTCTGAATCCACCCCGTACTCAGCCAGCTTTCTAAAGTTTATATCTCCTGTTAACTCTGCTGTATCTTGTCCTTTTGGATCTTTTGGTTGAAACGTTGTAATACCGGATCTATCTTCCTCTGATATAATTACCCGCCTTACCACCACATGGTCGAGCACTTTGTCGACGTCACCTTCATAGCGCTCGAGTAGGTCTTGCACTCGAAAGCGACTTGCAGGATCTAATCCTCCATTAATTTGAACTCTTTGCTCGTCTTTTGTCTTAGTTTGATTGAAAAGGTTTAGAAAATCAGATCTCAAATTTTGTGGAACAATACTTAACGGATCGACATTCATAGGAGAGTATTCAATCTCTTGGTCAAGTGCCTCTTGGAGCATCTTTGCGTTATCTGTGGCTGATTTTTCTCTATCTCGTACGGGCACGCATGATACTCCAAACGTATACACAGCTCCCTCGGCAGTTGCTGCATAGCGCTCTAGCCCCTTTTTTAGTAGTCGTGCAATGGTGCTTTTGGATGAACCGACAGGCCCAAGCATCAAGAACAATCTTTTCTGGGGGCCGTACCCTTTTGCCGCTGACTCGAAAAACTGTACTAGCTTGTCAAGATGCGCATCGAGTCCATAGACAGCATCTTCTCCGTTTCCAAGTGGATCGTCGAAAAACTTATGTCGTGTGTATTCTCTCCCTGCCAGTGTATATTTCTCAGAACCATGCGACATAATCATCGAATGAATTCTTTGAAATGCATTTTGGGTTACAGCTGGGTTCTCAGCTATGAGCTTTACATAGTCATCAAAAGACCCCTGCCAGTGAAGATCCCTGTAGGTTTTCTGCAATTCTTTTTTGCGAAACATATCTCGAAAGCTTCCCAGGTCGGATGACCCCGATCTTTGTGATAGCGTATCGGTGTTTTGTGAGTTTCCATCAAATTGTCGTGGGCTCTTATCATCCCTCTGTGGCTCATTCATACTAAACCTCCATTTCACACATTAAAAACTTTTTCTTTGTTTCTTATCTTCCTGTCCCGAGTAAATCTTTTATTACTGGTATAATGTCTTCTCTGTCTTCCATATCAGTAGTCACTACAGACTCATAGTCACCAAACGCGTAGTCTAAGTCGCTTTTAAATCCACCGTGCGGATGCCTCCCCCCTATCTCGACATAGCCAAATAAATTAACATGCGGCAAAATATCATTTTTAAGGATCTCTTCTGCGATAGCTGAATCGTCTCCCCAATTATCCCCGTCAGAAAAGTGAAATACATAGATATTCCATTCGTCAGGTGAAAAACGTTGTGCCATTTGCTCCTTAGCTAACTGATAGGCAGATGAGATTCTCGTTCCGCCACTTTGTCTCGTCGTAAAGAAAGTTTCTCTGTCTACAATATTTGCCTCAGCATCATGGATGATGTAGCACTTCTCCGTGCCTTGATACTGCCTATCAATCCAAGCATCGGTCCAAAAAGCCGTATTTCGGGCGAGTGATTTCTCTAAATCTCCCATCGAACCAGAGACGTCAATGAGATAAAAAATCACTGCGTTTGTTTTGGGTCGGGGCTTTAGTCTTGGACTGCGAAACCTAAAATCTTCTCGCACTGGGACAACAACTGGATTATCCGGGTCGTAAGAGTTCTCTGCTATAGTTCTCTTCAATGCTTCTTTAAAGGTTCGCTTGTTGTCTCGAAGAGATGTGGTTCCATTTTTTGAAATACCTTCATACCGAGGCACAGCCTCCTCTAATCCTGATGTTAATCTTGGTTTGATTCGCGGTAACTCAAGGTGCTCTCCTAATAGATCAGCTAGCTCTTCAACATGAAAGGATTCCTCCTTTATGTGCTGGCCAGCTTTATCGCCTGCCTGTGGCCCGCCGTCTCCATCCTCTTCTGCATCCGGGTCTCCGTCCCCCTGACCCGCTCCTTCTTGGTTCGAGCCGAACTGATACCGGGGAATCTGCACCTCTTTAACGGGAACCGAAACTATATCGTTTCCGTGCTGTGCTATTATCTCATCGCTGGTTATATAATCTTGAAGGTCATCTCGTACCTTCCCGCGTATTATCTCGCGATATCGCCTTAAGTCTGGCTCCATTCCTAAAGAAGCCGACTCGAGGGTTGTATGCTGTACATTCTGTTTGGATTCGTCTCGATTGCTGTGCATATTAGCTATTTGTTTTTAGATACCCACTAAACCCGCTATCCATTTTTTTTACCTCGAACGCACCTCGTTCACATGAAAGAACCACCGGCGTGCCGTTCTCTGTTTTGCTTACTACGTGAACGGGTCTTTCCCATAGAGTCTCTAGATTTTGGGTAGTTGTCGTAGCCATTCCCATATCTAGCTCCTGTCCCTCAAATTGATGGAGCAGAACTAGCTCTCCTCTGTTAAGGTGATTTGCTTCGACAATCTTCAACATCGGCCCACCGAAGTTAGTTAGTCCTCGTCTGAAAAAGCCCTTTATTTCTTCGAATTCTTCGGTCGTAACGTGCGCACTGCCCCTTCTATCCCTTTCATAGAGATACATCTGGTTTTCAGCGCAGAAATCGGCCGTCAAATAGGTGTCGAGAAAGGTCAGGTCACTATGGGTCTTCATGGCTTTAATCATCTCTTCTCGACCAAGCCCCAGACTCAGATCCCAGGTTCGTCTTGCAGTCATGTCTCTGCAGTCATTCCACTCTCTACCGAATTGACCGCGATTCCACCTCTCCTCTATATCTCGAAACAGTCGAACGCCTAATCGATAGGGATTAATGCTTTTCTTACTGGGCGCTAAAACCACTGCATTAAACTCACAGTAATCGATCATCTCACTCGGGTACATCGGCAAGAGATGTTGCGTCATAAGATGAGAATGCCAGTAGCTTGCCCATCCTTCGTTCATTATCTTGGTCATCCGCTGAGGCGCAAAATAATAAGACTCATCACGCACAATCGAAAGAACATCTCTCTGCCAATCTTCTAGTGGGGCATGCTTCATTAAAAACAACAGAACATCCTGTTCGGGGGATATCGGAACCCTTCGCTGCCTCTCGGCGTAGTCTTTTTTCTTTTGCGCAACTTCTGCGGCCAGCCGCTCCGGAGGATTAAGGTAGCGCTCCATGTAATCGGGTCCTTCGATCCGATTAGGTAAAAACAACTCTCTCTCTCGCTTCTCTAGCCCCGCACTTCTAGGACCATCGCCCCTATCCCGCTCTATCATAACCGAGTGGGGATCTATTAAATTATCGAGCGAGAGACAGAGATCGAGGAACCGCTCTACCGCCTCTAGTCCAACGTCATCTTGATAGCTTCGTATTCGTTCGGCATGGTTGCTCATGCGGGCTAGCATCTTTCGGTCTGTATGCCTAAAGCAGGAGTTGTGCTTAAAAAACATGTTATGGAAGTATACGTGCGCCATAACAGTTCTTGTCTCTTGCACAGAATTTGAGTCAAGAAGATAAGCAACACAAGGATCTGTGTTTATCACTAACTCATACGTTCGCCCCAAGCCGTATGTATCTCGCACATCTTGACTTGCGTATTTCTGGCCGAAGTTCCAGTGCTCGTACCGTCTTGGAAATCCATCGCGAGCCAATATGGCCTGCAGCTGTCTCCAGTTGACGATTTCAAAGTGCTGTGGAAAGAAATCAAGTGGGCAGGCCTCCTGCACTTTGTCTTCGATTTCTTGTCGCCACTCTTCGACTAATCGCTCCTGCGCTGCCCTAGAGCCGGCAAACTCGCTCACTGTAAGCTTATGCCTCCTTAGGGTCTCCGTCTCAAGGCTCGGTGCCCCTGTGGGTAATTCTGATTGTCGAGGGTTCTCTATCATACTCGCTCTTCTTACCCTTTTAATGCCCACTCTAAATTCTTTCGTATGGTTTTGTAATCACTCTCTTCTGGATATCCCAAAGTATCCTGCAACGCTCTTATTGTTGCTTTCCACCGAAGAGCCTTCCTGCGCTCCTCCTCTTTTCCTGCTGTATCTTTTTGATATCGTGTTGGGTCATCAGCGTACTGATTCGTGCGCTCGGCGAACTCTTTCAGGGGTTTCTCGAGGAGATCTCGTTGAGCTTTTCGCAAGCCTTCCACAAGCTCTCCAAATATCACATCATAGTTTTCAGAGGCTTTTTTGTCGGGGTTCTCAGCCTGCCAGTTTCCAATCTGACCAAAGAGCTTGCGCCTAAATGCTAGGCGTTCCTCTTCGCTCGAAAAATCAACTGAAGCGACAACTCTATCCTCAAAGTCCTCTAGGAGCTTCTGATTTGCTCCTCGCTCTCGCTCAGCTACGCGATGCTCGAGCGCTACTTCGGATGGGGACTTCCCTAACGAAACTCTAGCATGCTCAAGGTATCTCTTGATCGAAAACGTGCTTTCAGCTTCACTTGCTATTCCCATCGCCCTGTAAAAATCATCAAGAATCATCCGTCTCGCATAGGACTCGACATCCGAAAGGATTTCCCTCGGAGAAGGAATTGGAAAAAGCTCCTCAACATCCTTAGAAGCCTGCCGCCTGAAACCTTTTAGATCGCTGTCGCTAATCTCTCCGCCCTTTTTCTCGGCAGCTGCTCTTTTTGCCTCGACCCTCTGTTGAACTTGGCGCTCTTTTAGTTCCTTGATCCTTTGATAATAGGAAAAGCCCTCCACGTGTCGCTCAAGAACAGAGAGGGCCTCTAAAACGGTTATAGGCTCACCCATCCTTTGCACTGAAACCTCTCGCAAGAGATCCTGCGTATTTGCTGTCGAGATTCCAAAGCCTCCGTCGTACAAACCTTTCCCTATCTCACCTTCGCCCAATGCATACTCAGTCGCTATTTTAGGGAGATACCTCCGTAAAATCCCGAGGTCATCCTGAGTCCAACGCTTTGCCTCGTCCTTCTTAAGCATATTTAGAGGAGACTTGACTCCGTCGCGTGGCTCCTGTAGCAACAAGGCTTTCTCCACCACGCTCATAGAGCGCAGCACGCTTGGCAGATCTTCATGCACGGGCTCAAACGCCTCAGGCGTAGGCCTTATGAGCCTTGTAGCCGTGACGAACAAAGATACTGAATCCAAAACATGCGGACAAATTACTCGTGAGGTACCCACAATCGTGGAGAAAAAATCTCTATTAGCAGCCGCTTCAGATAAATATCGAGTCAGATGTGGCGCTGATATAAACTGTATTCTCCTACCGAGGGAATCCCAGCCAGGACCTCCCATCTTTGCACTAATTAAGTCATCGTTTGCATCCGCTCGTATGACAAGATTTACTTTTTCTCGCCTAATTGCCGCGGCCCGCTGGAGTGAAACTATCTCCGTATCTCCCGATTCAATCTCATTTAGCAGGTGGTTTAGGCTGGATATATCTTCGCGCGACCTGTCGTGGCCATCTGGTCGAAAGAGATCTGAGAAGTGAAGATGGCCCCTATTGGCTCGTAACATAAAACTTTTGGGCATATAAATCTCTCGCTCTGCCGCCCGTATCTCTTCTGGCGGAGGGGCGTAAGCGCTGTAAAAAGGCTCAATATCAGCGTTCCTATTAGCGGTTCCGCTATAAGAACAAAGTCCTCTGCCCTGTCGACTAGACAAGGTGTAGCGCTCAATACGCGCATGGCTTCTTATAACCTCCCGAAACACCTCTCCTTCATCAACCGTCCTTGCCTCCTGCTCTTTACTTCGTCGAAGCTCCTCTCGATAAAAATCTACCAAAGAATCTAGGAGCGATTCAGAAAACGTGTCTAACTCTCCTCTCAGGAAGTAATCCACATTGAGGTCATCGGGCAGACGTCCATCTGCTGACAAAATAGAGAGCAGCTTGTCGCGCGGACCGTGATTGTCAAACGACTTAGCCAGTAGAAAAAGAGGATCGGTATTGCCCGTGGGCCTGTAAATGAGCTGCCCACCATGGAGGTCTTGTTGCTCTTCAACCCTTTGCTTTTCCGCCATTAGACTTGCAAAGCCAAACTGCTTCTTTCTTCCTCCCTCGGGAAAAACCCATACCAATCGGTACAACGCTCCCTTTGGGTTTAGCTCTGAGTAGTTTTCAAGCATTGCATCAATCGTATCATTGAGCCTTGTCTTTCCCGACCCGGGAGGGCCATGAAAGACAAACATGCGATTGGCAGATTCCCGACGGCCAAACATCTTCATCTGCTGGTAAAAGTCGTAGAGAGCTAATTCTTGCCCCTCCAAGATCTTGCGATCTCGCACTAACGTTGACTCCCAAGGCCATTCTCTAAACGAAAAATCTCGTATCTCTCTTCCAAGGATAGTCTTATCCTCAAAGCCAAAAGACTCCATTGCGTCAGCTGTATATTGAAAGGCATTTCTAATATGATGCCGCGGATCCTTCAGAACAAGACCGATAAAGTCAGATAGTTTTAGATGCTGACAGGCTATACCGGCCTTTTTTTCCTCAACACTCCTAAACTCCTGCAGAACCGCTTTAGTCGCATCTCCGAAATCTTTATCTTCTATTGCTGAAGTAGGTCTAGAACTAGCGGAGGCTTCTCCAAGGTGCGGGGAAGAAAATTGTACACCTCGCCCTTTTTCTCCATCTGCATTTTCGCCTTTATTTTCAGAGCTAGAATGAATCATGCAACTTCTTAAAAACGTCTTACGCCAAGTACAACCGTCTCAGCGTACCACCAAGAATGATTTCTAAGAAGAGCTTTTTTAAAACAGCGGTGCGACTACTTTTTTCTTTTGCTATGAAGAAGAAATATTTTATGCTGAAAAGTTTTCGGGTCTATTTGCAAAAAAATTTTCTACCAAATCTACGCTTCCTGAAAGCATTGTATCTCCATCAAACACAAAGCGTCCCTCAAAGAGTCGCTTTTCGAGCAAATGTGGTAACCACTCGCGATCATCGACCCACATGCGTTCATAAGGAAGATCATCAACCGAATTCCAAAAAGGAATCGCCTCATCACTCTCTTTAGGCTCTCCTTTATGACTCTCTGCCCGGAAGACCCAGCATTCAAGTCTTAGTCCATCTACAAACGCAAAGCGTAAATTCCCAACCCTCATCAAGTCATGCGGCGTGACCGATACCTCCTCTTGAAGTTCTCGGACTGCTGCTTCTTCAGGAGTCTCTCCAGGCTCTAATCGTCCTCCAGGTGCATTCACTTTTCCGGCGCCTAAACCGCGGAGCTTCTCTATTAGGAGGAGGCTATCACCCTTTACGACAAAGCAGAGCACGGCCGTTTCTGTAGGAGACCACGCTGACCAATTGAAATCTTTCATATTGCTTGTCACCTTCAAAGAAGTTTCTCTAGTCAGGAATTTCTACAAATTGCACATCTCCTGAGCGCGGGTCTAAGAATGCGATACTAAAATCAAGCGCGGCAAAAAGTGCTCCGGGGTTGATAATCTTGGTTATACCAACGGTCTCCGCTCGCCTCTCATGCGTATGACCATGAAGGACGTAATCATACTCCTGCCTAGAAACAGCATCGTCTATCACTGACATCCGTGTTCCGTGATTGACAAAAAAATTCTTTCCCGCGAATTCAAAAATAGCGGTATCCTCGATCGGGGAAAAATGCAGCTCCTCACATTTCTTCTTTAGCCCTGACCGCTCTCCATCGTTATTTCCGAATACAAAGCGCATGGGCAGTCCCTCAAATCGCTCTACAACCGGAGGAGAGATGATATCGCCGCAATGAATAACAAGCGCTGGATTACGCTCTTTTATTACTGTTATAGCGCGAGATATCATCCTAATGTCCTCGTGCGTATCTGAGATAATAGCAACTAAATCACACATGGATTTATTCGAGTGCTCCATTTCGAATTACTTCAGTCAGTTCTCGGCGACTTGCCGTAGTTAGCCTGAGAAACTCTTGGAGAAAACGCTTACCGAGCCTTCTCCTTAGACGTAAGGCCCGCACCTTGGAGGCTCTACTTCTCAACTTCAAAGTGGATCAACTGATCCCTAAACGGATCATCTGTAAACACTCCGCCTATAAGAATTGCTAGCAGAACAAACGGTAGGAGAATGTATATCCAAAGAATCTTGTTCTCATATTTTCCATGCATAAACACTAAAATAACCAGTGAGGCCTTCATAGAAGCTATAATTAACGCTCCTACGATATTCCACTTGCCGAGATCAACCTGCGCTGCAGCCACGGTTAAAACCGTAAGGCAAAGAAGTGCGATTAGAATTTTCGTAAAAGTGCTGACGGGAACTACATGTCCCTCTTCATCATGAGATTGAGAATGTTCCATTGTGAATGTCTCCTGTGAATATCTACAAAACTTATCCAACTAGATAGAGTAGAGGGAATAGGTAGATCCAAATAAGGTCAACCAAATGCCAATACAGCGCGCTTAGCTCTACGGGTGTGTAGTACTTGCCTGAGAACCTATTGTTCATCGCAGGGCGAACACCGTAGAGGTACATGACAACCATTCCGATAATTACGTGTAGAGCATGAAGCCCCGTCATGCAGTAGTAGATACCGAGGAAGTTCTTGTACTCATAGAAATTCTCATTCCATACAAACGGGAACATTCCGTGATGAGCTTTTCCAGAATACTCGAATGTTTTAACAGCAAGGAAGATAAAGCCGCAAAGAATGCTTATACCAAAGTTCTTAACTACTGCCTTATTATCTCCAAGCTGCGCTTTGGTGACCGCTACCGCAGCCGTATAGCTTGAAAACAGAAGCACCGCCGTGTTGAAGGCTCCTGCCCAAAGGTAGAGATGATGACTGGCATCATGAAACTCCTCTAGGTGGTAGTAGCGCATCAGAGCGAAGCTACAGAACATAACAGCGAAAAGAAGAACCTCTGTTGCTAGAAACAACCACATTCCCAATTTAGCCGCTCCATAGGCCGTTTTGCTGTCCATGTGATGGATGTGTGGCGGCTCTCCCGGAGGTACGTTGTGATCAACTATTGCTGCATTTGAACTCATAACTTCCCTGTGTTTGTTTTGCTATCCTTATTCCCTATGCTGCATTACGCGTGATTACCGGTTGGTGTTCCATATCCATACGGATCCTCATCAACAACTGGAATCTCTTCAAAGTTTTCGTGAATTGGCGGTGACGCAGTTTGCCACTCAAGGCTCACCGAATTGTACGGATTACGCGGCGCCTTTACCTTACCAAACTTGGCTGTCCAAGCTAGATTCACAAGGGCAAACATGTATCCAAAGCCATTGATGAACGCACCAACTGTAGAGAGCGTGTGAAGCGATTCGTACTGAGGTGGATAGTCGTAATACCGACGAGGCATTCCGTCCATTCCAAGAATAAACTGAGGAATGAATGTTAAGTTAAACCCAAAGAACAGAAGTGCAAAGGCTGTTTTTGAAGCAGTCTCGTTATACATTTTTCCGGTCATCTTCGGGAACCAGAAGTGCAACGCGGCAATAAGCCCGATCACAGCTCCACCCTGAATCGTGTAGTGAAAGTGAGCCACCACAAAGTACGTGTCGTGATAGTAGACATCAACGCCGAGCATCGCCAGGTAGATCCCTGTAGTTCCGGCTACCATGAAAAGGAACACAAATCCCATCGCATACAACATCGGTGTCGCAAACGATATCGAGCCTTTGTACATGGTGCTCACCCAGTTAAATACCTTGATAGCCGTTGGTACAGCTACTAAGAACGTCACGAACGAGAAGAGCTTTGCAGAGAAATCGGAGATACCTGCAACAAACATGTGATGCGCCCATACAACGAAACCAACTGCGGCAATCAACATAGAGGAGATAACCACAAGCTTGTATCCAAAAAGCGGCTTTCTTGAGAAGACGGGGATAATTTCACCCACAACTCCAAACGCTGGTAACACCATGATGTACACAACGGGATGGGAGTAGAACCAGAATAAATGCTCCATGAGAACTGGATCGCCACCCTTTGTCGGATCAAAAATTCCAGCGCCAAACATGCGCTCTGCTATTACGAGCAAAAGCGTCATACCTACTACAGGAGTTGCAACAGTCTGAATAATTGCGGTTGCGTAAGATGCCCAAATAAATACCGGAAGTCTCATCCATGTTAGGCCCGGCGCTCGAAGCTGGTGGATAGTTACTATAAAGTTCAATCCGGTCAGGATAGATGAAAATCCAAGAATAAAGGCCGCAAACACCATCAAGCTAACCGAGCTTTCTGTAGTCGTGCTATACGTAGCGTAGAATGTCCATCCTGTGTCAACAGGGTTTAGCATCGCTATTCCGCCAATAACTGCTCCGATTACGTACAGGTAAAAGCTAAATAGATTCAGTCGTGGGAACGCTACGTCTTTTGCTCCGATCATCAACGGTATCAAGAAGTTTCCGAGCGTTGCAGGAATACCCGGAACAACAAACAGAAAGATCATGAACACACCGTGCATGGTGAACAGTATGTTGTAAGTGTGAGGATCGTTAATGATTGTTGGTCCGACGGTTGCAAGCTCTGTACGCATCAAGAGCGCTGCTATCCCACCACTGATAAAAAATATCATTATGGAGTAAAGATAGAGAAAGCAGATGCGCTTGTGGTCGGTAGACGTTAGCCACGACCAAATTCCTGTCTTCCAGTTTAGGTAGTTTACCTCACCGTGTGTATCCGCATGGGCTGACATATTTATTACCTCTCTTGCTTAAAGCTTCTACTTAAGCGTCTTTAAGTACTCAATGATATCGTTAACGTTTTCGTCCGAAAGCTTTCCTTCGTACATGGCAGGCATCGCAGGAGCATATCCTTCAACGATCTTGGCTGACGGCTTCCAAATGGATTCTTTAATGTAGGCCTCATCAACAAGGACCTCTGTTCCGTCCGCAATTTTCTCCTTGCGTCCCCACAGCCCCTTAAACGACGGTCCGACTAATCTTGAGCCATCTAGACTGTGACAGGTAATACACATGTTACCTGCATCATGAACGAGAGCCTTTCCTCGTTCCGCTGGGCTCAGATTAGCTGTTGCCGCTTCATCTTTCTTCTCAGCTACAGCTTCAACAATCTCAACTTTTTGGGTTCCGTCGAGCGTTTTAATGAACTCTATTATTCCGGTAATCTCATCATCAGACAGCTGGCCGGAATAGCTAGGCATTCCCATGGCTGGGTATCCAGCGACTACCTTCTTTTGAGGATAAAGAATAGATTCTCGAATGTAGTTTTCATCTATCTTGTATGTAGATCCATCTGCAAGTTTACCCTCTCGACCAAAGGCCTTAAGCCAGCTTGGTCCAACCCGTGGCGAGCCATCTAAACTGTGGCAGGTAACGCACTGTTTTCCGGTGTAGAGGGTCTTTCCTAAATCGGAAGGTTTTAGAGCCGCTAGTCTTCTCTCTTCGCTATCATCGGCAAGCCACCTTTCAAATTCTGCGCTTGGCAAAACCTTTAGGCGAGCCAACATGTTCGAATGGTTGTTACCACAATATTCTGTACAGAATATCTGAAAGTCTCCGGTTTTTATCGGCCGAAACCACTCGTGTGTGTAGCGACCAGGAATAACATCCATCTTTGTTCTCATCACCGGAACAAAAAAGGAATGCAACACGTCTTTAGACGTCATAATTAACTTAACAGGCTTATCAACCGGAACGACTAGTTCGTTTGTTGTTTTCTTTCCGTTCTTATACTGAAAATCCCACGCCCACTTTCGACCCGTGACATTTACCTCCATGGAGTCGGCTGGTGGAATTCTCATGTCGACGAAAGAGTCGTAACCAAGCCATGCGACCCAAATACAGACAAGCGTCGGAAAGACGGTCCAAATGACTTCGAGAGTATTATTGCCTTCGATTGCTGGTGTGGCGTGGTCTTTACCGTCTTTTTGGCGATAAATAACTGCAAAATAGAGCATTACTCCAACGATTGCTACTGTGCAGATAACCGAGATGATAGTAACCACATCGTTTGCAAAGTCGACCTTGTGTGCAAAATCAGATCCTTGCTCTCCTAATAATCCCAACATAACTTTCTAGTCCATTTTTGATAACCGACGCCGAAGTGCTTTCCTTAAAAGATTCGCCGTCAAAAACTACTTATAAAAACTATTCAGATTTCTCTTTACCTCTTAAGCCCCTCTTTACAAAAAAGAAGTACACTAAGCCTAGGCCGATAAGGGTAAGTACCCCACCAACACGCAATAAAGCAACCACTGCCCAGGTATATTTTCCTTGAAGCGGATCAAACCTAAAGCAATACAGCAAAAGGTGATCAATAGCTGTTCCTATCTTACCCTGCGACGCTTCAACTAATGCAAGACGAACATCCCACGGAGAAAACTCTATACCAGTGAAATACTGCGAGATTTCACCCGTTGGAGTCAATATCATAAGAGCAGCAGAATGCGCAAAATCCTCTCCATCTTTTTTATACCTAAACCCGAGCTGATTCATTAACGTTGTTACAGCCCCTTCATCTCCTACTACATAGTTTAACGCCGCAGGTCTCTTCCTCGCTTCTTCTTTCAATCTGATGTTTAATTTACCCCGCACCTCTGCGGCATCTGATGCAGATTCTGTCGGGTCAAAACCAACTACCAATACGTTAAAATCACCGCCAAGCTTAAGTGGTAATTTGTTGATTAATGAATAGACTCCATCCAAAAGCAAGCCACACAGCCGCGGACATTTGTAGTATACAGGCACGATAACCAGGGGTTTTTCGCTAATAAAATAATCGCTTAGTGAGTGTCGGACTCCTTTATCGTCGGTAAATGATAATCCCTGGCCGACTGACACACCAAGCTCGGTAAACACCCCAACCTCAGAGCCAATTACATTTTCAGGGCGCTCTATCGCCCCTGCTGGTATAGTATAAAGCCACACACCAAGTGTTAGTATGAGGTTGAGAAAAGAAGACTTTTGTATATTATTTTTAAACACTTAAGGAATCTCTTGGTGCTTGTACTATTCGGCCGAAGTATGACTCATTAACAGAAACACTTCAAGACAACCAAATGTTTGACATATAAAGCAAAAGTTACATAATATCATCGAATCGTTTATCCAAGTTTACAAAAGCTACAAGAGAGAAAAGAGGGGCATCTCATGGATATCTGGAAGAAATTTGAAGAGAACAACATAACACACAGTGCGGCTCATCACCTTGTTGCAATTCTCGAGCTTCGGGAACAACGGGGATACGCTCGGGTTACCGATGTGGCCAAGGAGCTTAACATTACCACCGGCAGTGCTTCCATTAACCTAAAGGCTCTTAAAGGAAAGAATCTAATCGTAGAAGATGAAAATAAATTTCTTGCCCTCTCCGAAGAGGGAGAAGCGATAGCAAAAGCAGTGACGATGAGAAAGCAGGTTCTTCTCGATTTCTTGGTCAACGTTCTAAAGGTTAGTCCCGAACAAGCTGAGATAGATTCATGCAAGACGGAGCACCTTATAAGCGCTGAAACCGCCAGAAAGCTAAAGGAATTTAACGAGGAGTTTGCTGATAAGGCGTAACCGCCCCTATTTTGCGCTCTTAAATAATAAATTTTCCAAAGCGATATAGCCACTTCGTGCATCGCTTGATGTGCGGTGCGTATTTTGGAGCTGAAAAAAAAATTAAATCTGGAGTCCCGCCCCTTACGCTCTAGGGTGATAGAAATTTACATTTGCCAGGTCGTCTATTTCCCGAAGAACGCGCTCTGCTCTCTTCTTGGTTGTGTTATCGACAAAGCGATTGTTAACAACTTCCCTTGCAACATGTCGAAGGACGTCTTTAGTCATTCCGAAGCTACTATCTAAAAGCCTCATAGCAACATCAAACGCCTGACTTGTTGCGCCAGTTTCATACCTAGATGAAAGATGTTTTATGTGTTTTCTAACTCGCGTTTTCTCTCTGTGGGACAAGTCCTCATACCACTTAACCAACGGGCACGAAGCGCCTTCTAGTTGTAGGGGGACTTTCAGTCTGTCAAGAAGAGCATCGTCTGCATCTTCAAGAGTAAACCTGTTGATGGCCCTCACCAAATGTCGCTCACTAACAGTTCCCCTAACGAGCCTTGCCATTTTTTTACTCCCCACACACAAACAGGAGCCTTCATCATAAACTCTATGCGGAGTCTAATCAAACTACGCTACCTATCAAACTAAGGTAAGTAGCCACAGGATTAATCCAATATAATTAAATAATTACACGCTTTACGAACAGTTTACCGACAACTGTTAACAACTTTCCCACACATTGATAGGGGGTTATACACAGGCAATGCACAGCTGTGTTAATAAGCGAGCCAAGCATTTGTGTTTATTAGACTTTATATCCACAGTGTAGGTTGTTTAAAGTAACTCTGCTTATTTTTAGTGGGCCCTTGGATATCTTCGAAGAAAGAGACATTAAGAAAACAGGTGTCAATAAAAAAGAAGGGGACCGACTTCGCATCACCGAAGTCGGTCCCCTCTTTAATGAGCTGTTTGGTATAAGCTCTTTCGACTACTTAAGACCGAAAGCGATAACAAACGCTAGAATTACCAACGACTCAATAAGGGCTAGTCCAAGAATCATAGGTGTTAGGAGCTTTCCACCAACCGATGGATTCCGTCCAAAAGACTCAAGCATTGAACCTACAACACGACCTTGGCCCATTGCGCCGCCCAATACTGCAACACCGATTGCCAAACCTGCACCGATTGGTCCAAGACTAGAAGCTGCACCAGAAACTCCGTCTTCAGCAACTGCTGATGCTACTGGCGCTAAAAACGCTACTGCTGCTGTAGCTAGAACAGACATCTTAGCGGTAATTTTTCGTACTATTTTCATCCTTATTCTCCTTACTAGTTGATACCAGCTTCTCTTATTAAATCATTACTACAACGACAAATTCTAGTGGTGCTCCTCACCCTCTTCATGTTGCGTAGCAAGCATTATATATATCATTGTGAGGATTGTTGGAATAAACGCCTGCATAAAACATACAAAGGTGCCCAAAATATAGAAGATAACGGGGACCACCACCGGAACCAACTCAGTAAACGCTCCTAGTACCTGATGGTCTGCTGTAATATTCCAATATAATCGAAGGTTTAAGGTTAATATTCTTAAAATAGCGCCAAATATCTCCAAGGGGAAAATCAGCCACGCCATCCACCAAACAGGCCCTGCAAAGTGCTTTAGGTAATTAACCACCCCATGCTCTTTAATGCCGTAGTAGTTAAATACTAGAAATATCATTAGCGCCACAGGAAGTGTGGTCCACACCGACGTGGTAGCCGCAGGCATACCTGGAATTAAGCCTATAAGGTTTAACAGCAGGTAGTAAAAGAAGACCGTTGCTGTTAGGGGTAGGTACTTTCGGTTTTCTTTACCGAGTATCGAGTCTTGAAACGCGACAAATCCTTCCACTAAAATATCTACAACTCCAGATGTTGTAACAGTTTCTGCGGGTATAACCCCCTTCTCATCTCCTAGGTTCTTTCTCCGAGAAGAGAGTGCCTTAGCACAACATGAACCAATAACCACCATTGCTAACGCGACCACACCAGCTACTGTCAGCTTTTGATAGTTTGGATCGCTTATCCCAAGGTCTTGTAAATACGTATAGTGGTTATCCATAAATGCTCCGGCAAACGCGACAATTACTTTATCACGCTTAATCGAGATAGTATTTAGCAGGCAAGAATGTACCGTGTCTGTGGGATAATGCAACCCCCTGCTGTTCTTTAAGCGACTTAAAATAAACTTGGTATTTCAGTGTGTTGTCGTTGTGCGGTATCAAATTTTTTAGATCTAATTCTTGTAATATATTCTCTTCGTACTATAACGGGTCTCTCAGATCGAAGTGTGACGGATACTTTCTAATTTCAAAAACCGTTTCGTACCATTTCTGTTTGAAGTTAGTAGTAGTCGTTTGTTGTGACCCTTAAAGGATGTAATGACCGAAAACCTCCAGCCACTAAAGCCAGGCTTTTCACCGGAAAACAAATCCGATTCGGTTGATTCTTCTTCCTCCTCTCACTCTTTTTCAGATGACAATCCTATTGATCAGTGTTGGGCCCTAGCTGTAGCTGATGTTTGCAGAGATGCAAATCAGCACATCGTTGCAGCGTACATAGAGCCGCTCGAGCTAGACTTAGAACGTTCGACGGCAAAGACAGTTGTTGTAACCGGACCTTCTCGGCTTATCTGTAACTATGTTAACAGTCGATTCACGACACAACTAGAAGAGCGGCTGGCGTTTTACTCACAAATTCCCACAATTAAACTCTCGGTTATTCCACACGATAAAACCGCATCACAAACTAATGTTGGTTCACAAGATGGAAACACACAAGAAGAATCGCCTAAGGTTCCTCATACTCCGTTTGTAGTAAAAAGGGTCAGAAAACCGGAGGAAACCGAACAAAAACAAGTCAACCATAATCAACCTTCAGAGACGAACTTTGATGGTAGCGAGGTGTACAACAACATAAATCCTCGTTACACGTTTTCTGATTTTGTTGTTGGTAATAGTAACCAATTTTGCCATGCCGCTGCAATGCGCGTAGCAGAGAAGCCAGGTGAAAGTTACAACCCACTTTTTATTTATGGTGGTGTGGGTCTCGGGAAAACTCACATGCTTCACTCTATTGGTAATGTTGTTTTACAGAAGAACCCCTCAGCCCGCGTTCTTTACATGTCATCTGAAACGTTTACCAACGAGCTTATCTTGGCACTTCGACACGCTAAGATGGAGGAGTTTAAAAAACGTTTGCGTACCATAGAGGTTCTTCTTATCGATGATATTCAATTCATAAGCGGCAAAGAGAGAACCCAAGAAGAGTTCTTCCATACATTTAACGCCCTCTATAGTGCAAAACGGCAGATTGTAATCACATCTGATAAAATTCCTACCGACATTCCTGGAATAGAAGAGCGACTACAAACTCGGTTCTCTTGGGGTTTGACCGCTGACCTACAGGCCCCCGACTTTGAAACCCGCGTTGCAATCCTTAAACAGAAAGCAATTCTTGAGGAGTTTCACCTTCCACATGAGGTTAGTCACTTAATAGCAGAGCGAATATCATCCAACGTGCGAGAGTTAGAAGGTGCCCTTACGAGGCTCCACGCCATGAGCTCAATTCAGAACGTGCCCATCTCGTTGGAGATGGCCAAGTCAGCCTTAAAACCACTGCTGCAGCCCAAGATGGTTAACGTCACCGTAGATGATATTAAAAAAGCAGTAGCTACCCACTTCAGTATCAAGGTTTCAGAGATAATATCGAAACGAAGAACGAAAAATCTCTCATTCCCACGACACATAGCGATGTACCTATGTAGAAAGCACACCACCGCATCCTATCCTGAGATTGGAGAACACTTCGGTGGTAGAGACCATTCAAGTGTTATTCACGCCGCTTCGGTCGTTACGAGCAAGATATCCACAGATGAAACAGTAAAAGAGCTTATAGAAGAAATAGAGAAGGTAATCTTAAGCTAAATCTTGTATAAACAAATACTTACAGAAACTTTCAACAGTTTATACCAATTGTGGATAAACATGTATTCCAGTAGTTATTAACAGAGTTATTCACAGGATGTTGCTATGTTCACTACTGGGTACCTAGCACATTGTACCCGAGTAAGTCGGGGGACAACTGCTGGGTTGTGGAAAACTGTGTGGATAAGGTGAGGGTTTACGGGGGGAAAGTTTGACTTTTAAAACCGTTTGAGAGCAGCTGTGGAAATCTCTTAAAATTTCCAAGTGTTTTTGCACAGGTTTTTTTTTTGATTAATTTCAAAAAAAGCAAAAGTTTAAGTTGATTTTCCCCAGCAAAGAGCCTTACTTATTACTATTAACTAACTATATATATATTTAATAAATATAGGCGATATTGAGATGGAAATAACGATCCCCAAAGCAGAACTCTCAAAGCTTCTTCATGTAACTCTTGCAATAGCAGAGAAGAAATCAACGATGCCTATTTTAGGGAACATCCTTATCCAAGCCGAAAAAGCACAGTGTAAGGTAATGGCTAGTGATATCGAGATCACAGCGGTTGCTAAATCCAAGGCTACCGTTACAAAGGAGGGTTCTATCACGGTCCCAGCCAAGATGTTTGGCGAATTAGTGAGAGAGCTTCCTGATGGTGATGTAACCCTGAGAAGTGGGGAGCGAGACAGGATAGAGATTCTTGCTGGTAGCTCGAAGTTAAAAATTGTTGGCACAAGTGCTGACGAGTACCCTATTCCATCGAGCCTTGCTTTAGATACGAAGTGCAAACTCTCTGCGCAGACATTGGTTGAGATGATTAACCAAACTCTGTACGCAGTTTCTCTTGATGAGGGACGCTACAACATGAATGGCGTTGCTCTTGAGTTGGTTAAGGAAGGTAAGGGATCTTCATTGCGAATGATTGCTACCGATGGCCACAGACTAGCGTTGATAACAAGACCGCTTGAGGGAGTTGAGTTTACAGGGCTTGTATCAAAAGGATCCAAGAAGTCAGACGGGGTAAACGATCACGTAATTGTCCCTCGTAAAGGCTTAGCTGAGATCCGAAAGGCGCTTGATGCGGTAGGAGACACAGCAGTTGGGGTTGATGTTATTAATGGATTTTTGGTTTTAGAAAGCGCATCGTGGAAGTTGGTAGTGCAGCTCTTAGATAGTGAGTTTCCAAACTATGAGCAGGTACTTCCAAAGGAGGCGGGAACAAAGGTTGCTGTGTTGAGTTCTCAGTTAGCACATGCACTAAAGCGGGTTTCGCTTGTTGTAAGCGATAAGAACAAAGGAGTGCGACTAGATTTCTTCAAGAACTTAATTCGCGTATCGAGTTCTTCTCCCGAGCTCGGTGAGGCTCAAGAGGAGATTGAAGTGGATTACAAAGGAAAAGATCTCTCCGTTGGTTTTAATGCTCGTTATGTCATTGATGCATTAGCAACAGCCGGTGAGAGTCAGCCGTATATTTTAGAACTATCTGGAGAATCTGGGCCAGCTAAGATGTATGCTGAAGCGGATGAGTCTGCTATCGCTATCGTTATGCCTCTTCGATTAGATTGATTAAAACAGAGAGACAACAAAAGAAGAGTTTAGGCTAACACTCTTCGGTAGGTAGTGGGGAGTTTGAGTGTTTGTCTCTAAGATACGTTTTTATAACTTTAGAAACCTAAACGATCAAACAATCGAGTTTCACAACGGACCGGTTTACATAACGGGTCAAAATGGAAACGGAAAAACAAATATCGTTGAAGGTTTGTATCTACTCTCAGGTTCTCGCTCCTTTCGGACGAGTTCACAGGCCGAACTTTTAAAGTGGGGGAGCGATGAGGCGTCTGTTTTTGGAAACGTTGTGTCCAATAACGGCGAGGGTGAACTGGGGATTTCGTTTTCTAAAACCGGTCGCAAAGCCTATCGAAACGGCGATCAACTACAATCTGTATCGGATATCGTTGGTTCGTGTGGTGTGATCTCATTTGATCCATCGGACTTGTCATTGGTAAAAGGCGCTCCTTCGGGCAGGAGGAAGTTTTTAGATAGACACATGGTAGACCTTAACCCAGGCTTTTTAAGCACCATTATGGGCTACCAGCGGGCTCTAGCTAGTAAGAACACCCTACTAAAGGAGATTTCTGTTGAGAGGAATCAGATAAGCTCATGGAATGAGTTATTAACAGGTTTTAGTGTAAAACTTGTGGAAAATAGATGTAAGTTCATAAAATTACTAGGTGATTTTGCCTGTGGATTTCACAGTAAGTTTG
The DNA here is from genome assembly GCA_038134595.1 of Pseudomonadota bacterium. Classification (GTDB taxonomy): domain Bacteria; phylum Bdellovibrionota_C; class UBA2361; order UBA2361; family OMII01; genus OMII01. The sequence continues at coordinate 137,638 of JAYPVM010000001.1, forward strand.
CCGGAAGAGATGGAAGTTTGGAATTGTCTCTAGAATCAAACTTTACCGATGATGGTGGTAAGGTTTTAGCTGAGAATAACATTCGCGCTCAATTTGAGAGGGTTAGAGATAGAGAGCTTGCTATGCGCTCCTCTGTCGTAGGGCCCCATAAGGATGATGTTGCCATAACTCTTTCAGGTACAGATAGTCGCGCGTTCGCCTCTCAGGGACAAACGAGGAGCATTGTTTTAGCCCTTAAATTGGCCGTTATCCAGATGCTTGAGGATGCAATCGGAGAGGAGCCTATTGTGATACTCGATGACGTTGATTCGGAATTAGATGAGTCTAGGAGAGAGCTTTTGTATAATGCGCTGGTTACCAGAAAAAGACAGATTTTTATTACTGGTACGGAGAAACCGTCTGAAAAAATGCTATCACTTCTTAATACCCAGGTGCAGGTTGTATCGATAGAGGCTGGGGATATTAAATATAGTGAGATCAGTTAGTTGTGTGTGTTATACCCTAGTTTTCAACAGTTTGAAGTTAGGCGCACCAGTGGGGTAATCAAGAGAGATTGGTGTGGGAATGTAAAAAGTGTATAATTACAAGCATTTATAATTATAAAAATTAAATCTTTACTCTTTGCTAAAACTGCCTAACTAGCCTACACTATTGCAGTTATACCAGTAGTTAGGAGACGTTTCATGACCACAGTGCCAACCCCTGAGTCAACAGGCTTAGTGTACGATTCCGGCCAGATTAAAATTCTAGAAGGTTTAGAGGCCGTTCGTAAGCGACCTGCGATGTACATTGGGGACACATTTTACCGTGGATACCATCACCTAATCTGGGAAGTGCTCGACAACGCGGTTGATGAATCACTTGCTGGCTACTGCACAGCTATTCGGCTGACGCTTCATACAAACGGCTCGGTTTCTGTTGAAGATAACGGCAGAGGAATACCAACGAGTTTACATCCAACCGAAGGTGTCAGTGGTGTGCAGGTAGTAATGACCAAGCTTCACGCTGGAGGAAAGTTTGAAAAAGAGGCCTACAAAGTCTCTGGTGGACTTCACGGCGTGGGAGTTTCAGTCGTTAATGCGTTGTCAGAGTGGCTTAAGGTTGAAGTGAGGCAAAACGGAAAAGTTCATGCAATGGAGTTTCGACGAGGTGATCCTGTTGGTGAACTAAAGGTAGTTGGTGAAGCAAACAGTACAGGTACGAAAGTTACCTTTTACCCAGACCACACGATATTCTCTGAGCAGAAAGGATTTACGTACGATACGGTCGCTCACCGAGTGCGAGAATTGGCGTTTCTAAACGCAGGGCTCAAGATAACGGTAATTGACGAGCGAACCGACACAGAACAAGAATTTTACTTTGAAGGTGGAATTAAGAGTTTTGTTAGCTTCATTAACGAGTCAAAGCACCCATTGTTTCCAGAGCCCATATACGTATCAACTACAAAAGAAGATATTGGTGTAGATGTCGCTTTGCAATACAACTCTGAATACCAGGAGAGTATGTATACATATGCAAACAACATCAACACACCTGAAGGGGGAACACACCTCATAGGATTTAAGGCAGCTCTTACGAGAACCTTAAACAACTACGCAAATAAAAATGATCTGTTAAAAGGTTTTGGAGAAGGAATACAGGGAGATGATACCCGCGAAGGTTTAGTAGCGGTCATTAGCGTTAAGATTCCGGAGCCACAGTTTGAAGGACAAACTAAATCAAAGCTTGGTAATAGCGAGGTCAAAGGGCTCGTGGAGCAGATAGTCGGAGAGCACCTGGGTCGCTTTTTCGAAGAGAATCCGACCATAGCGAAGGCTATTGTGAACAAGGCGGCTGATGCAGCACGAGCAAGGGAAGCGGCGAGAAAGGCTCGCGAGCTTGTGCGGCGAAAGGGAGCGCTTGATAGCGCGGCGTTACCCGGAAAGCTTGCTGATTGTCAGAATGAGAATCCTGAAGAAGCTGAAATATTCATAGTGGAGGGTGAGTCCGCCGGTGGTTCAGCGAAGCAAGGAAGAGATAAGAAAAATCAGGCGATTCTTCCTCTGAAAGGAAAGATTTTAAACGTTGAGAAAGCCCGGTTCGATAAGATGCTTTCGTTTGAGGAGATTAGAGTGCTTATCACAGCACTCGGCACCGGTATTGGTAGTGGAGATTTTGATGTAGAGAAACTTCGCTATCACAAGGTTGTAATTATGACCGACGCCGATGTTGATGGAAGTCATATCAGAACTCTCCTCTTAACCTTCTTCTACCGGCAGATGCATGAAGTAATAGCTAGGGGACATCTCTACATAGCGCAACCTCCACTCTATAAGCTTAAAAAAGGCAAGATGGAGCGGTATGTGAAGAGCGAGAAGGAGTTTACAGAGATAATCGTAGGCGCTGGTGTTGAAAACGTACAGATTGAGTCGGCAGACAACCGAACTACAAAAGCCAGCGACGTAAGTGACTTGATAGTGAGAGTTCGCGACATACAACATACATTACATGACATTAAGCTTGAGCGCATCGATGAGCGAGCACTTGTTGGATTGGCAGAGTCAGAGATATCGTTCTCTGATGAGATATGGACAAGAGAGGCCGTAACAGGGCTTCTGCCAGCGATTACAGACGCAATCTCCAGAAGAATTCCGATAAAGCCAGAGATTGAGCTTGTAGAGGATCATGAAAACGAAGTTGCTATAAAGGTAACATCGAGAAGAAGGGGAAAAACGCTTTCAACGCTTATCACTAGACGGCTTTGGATTTCGGATAAGATTGCGGCTGTTCGCGCAGTGTTTGCTGATACTCTGACGATGGTCGGACAGGCACCGTACACAGTGACCGCCTCTGGCGATGCGAAAGAACTTGAGAAACTTGATTCGATAGAAGTTGTTTCTGATTGGATAGATCAGCGGGGCAGAAAGGGGCTCTCTATTTCACGATATAAAGGACTAGGAGAGATGAACCCAGAGCAGTTGTGGGAAACCACAATGGATCCCTCTGCTCGAACGCTACTTCAGGTAACTATCGATGATGCTATCGATGCAGACCAGATATTTACCGTTCTCATGGGGGATGAGGTAGAACCTAGACGTAGATTTATTGAAGACAATGCCCTTAAGATAAGAAACCTAGACGTCTAGGGTCTACAACTTAATCCTATAAAGTATTAGGATCTGGTTTTTGCTCTACAGGCTCTTGATTTTGTACTTGCGGTCTAGCCCTGTTGTTGGCGGCAAAACTACGAAGCTCCTTCAGTGTTGCCATTGGATTTTCTGCTATCTTTCGAAAAGCCGTCTTAAAGGCTCGCATAGCAGAGTCATTATCCTTTTTGGTAACGTTATCCATGTTGACATTGTCTTTAATTGAATCTAACTGGGAGAGGCCGAGGCTTGTCCTGCGTATCTTCTTAAACATTCCACGTGTAATTGCTTTCGCCTTTCTAAGGCCTTGCAGGATATTTCGTGTGACATCGAGCACTGTGTATCTCGGGTCTGTTTTAGAGGCTATAGCTTCGTGTATTCCCTCCTTAAACTTAGACATAAACTCAGCGGCAAGTTCTGGGTTTTGTGCCTCTAATTGAAGGTATGTGAAAGCCGCAAATAGCTCTTGTTCATCTACCCTGGTATTTTCGGTTATAGGCTGTTGAGCGGCTCCTTCTGGGGTTCTTAGTTCAGCGACAGTTTGCATAATGTCGCTCTCTGAGAATTGCGGTATTTTGGTGCCTTGGGTGGTTGAGGTTTCCATATATATAGAGCTCCTTTAGTGTTTTTGATTTGTTATCGAAAAACGCCACGGTTTGTTTCCCACCTGCTTGAAAACCAATTCTTTAACCTGTATTCAGTATGTTATGGGTGATCTGAGTAGGGATAACGGGTCATAGTTGACCTATAAGTTTTGGTTGGGTAATCTCTTCGCTCTGTAGTAAGCCTAGATTTGGCAAGTATCCTTGAACAAACGTACCGCAAAAGGTCCGGTGTAACAGAAGGGGCTACGGTAAACACGATTTCTGATAGAGCAGTAAGAGAGAGAAAGAGAGGAGTACAACATGCCATCACCAACAAAAAAGACTTGGGCAAGAAGGGACCATAGAGACGCTAAGAAGACAGCGAAAAGAAACAAAGACGCCAATAAGAAAAACGCTAAGAAGATAGCTGTTAATTCGCTGTAGTTTAGAAGTTATCAAAAACTAAATAACCATTGGAGTTACTCAAGAAACGCCGTGATGGTATTTGTTTTTGCTTCGTAGGCAGAGCGCGCGCCCTGGTTCTATTAGTTTAGAACCGGGGCTTGTTTGTATATCGGAACGGATTTTTGGGCCTTTCTCCCAAAAGTAGATCAATATAGCCCCTCACTTTTTTATAGCGTGCAAAAGCCTCCTCGGGTTCAAGGTGCTCGTATCGCTCAGATGTTCTCTCGGCTGTGGTGCCGTAAACGTGTTGTTCTAAAGCATCCACAGTGAAGGTAAATGTTTTTAAACCAGATGTAATATCGGCTGTTTTGTAAGAGATGTCGGTTTGAACCTGTCGGATAACGTGCTCTAAATTCTCTGAGGTAGTTGCATTGTCAGATTGTTCTTCTTTTAGAGAGAGAAGTTTTGTAAGGATTTGTAATCTATCGGCGCAGGCTTCTTCTAGAAGCCGTTTGTTTTCAACATACTCTTTGACAGTGTCTTCGACAGCAGCAACATGCTCGCTAAGCGTTTCGAGAAGGTGCCGTTTAGCTGGTGGGCAAAACTGATGTGCTTGGTTGATTAAAGACCGAGCACAACTAGCAAAGAGAGAGTATCCCTTTATATCCATTTTTCCCTTGGCGCTTGACTCAATGGGAGGAACGGGTATCTCATTAAAAACTGCTTGCAGGGTTGCGTCGCTGTTTTCGAGTAAACAGCCAAAGCCCTCGATTATCTGAGCGCTTAATTGCTTTGTAGCAATGGCATCTGCGGATAACCTTTCATTTAGGTGTTTTAAAACTTCAGTGCTAGTGGATAGTACCTCTTCTGTTTGGTCGAGTTGAGATTCTAGCTCAGAGTGTCTCGACGTAGTTTTACGTCGATTTTGCTGACTCACTGAGAGCACTCCTTCTAATTCTGTAACGTCGGCGAGAAGAGAGCGAAGCCGCGCTGTTTCAGCCTCTGCAAATCGAAGCTCATCGGAGGGTAACGTTTCATTCCGTAGTGCTCGAAGGGTAGCTATCTCTTGCCCCCTGTTTTCGGGATTGTTTTCTAACTCCACACACAGCTCTAATAATACGTCGTTTTATATGAGTGTAAACCATCTCAGCGCTTAGTCAATATTGGTTTTGTGTTTTGAGGAAAAGTCAGGAGAAGAGAGGTCCCCCTTCCCGCTTTCTGACAACGAAATGTGGAATAGGGCGAAATATTTGCCCTAGGAGCGGAGGTGTTTTGAGTTTATAAGTTGTCTTCGAGAGTCGTGCTGGCAGATTTTGGGGAACGGCAGACAGCAGATAGATATTTATTGACTAGGGGCATCTAGGAGCTTTTAGAGTGTTATTATTTGCTATCGGGATATATTTAATCGGAACTATTTCGCTTGGATTATATGCAAGTAAGCGAGTTACCGGTGCAAAAGATTTTATGGTGGCGGGTAGGTCATTGCCACTCTATATGAATTTTACATGCGTATTCGCCACGTGGTTTGGAGCAGAGACGCTTCTTTCGGTTTCAGCAACGTTTGCAAGAGATGGTTTAGAAGGAGTTTCCGGAGACCCTTTCGGCGCAGGTTTTTGCTTGGCGATAGTGGGAATTCTGTTTGCGCGCGCATTCTATAAAATGAATCTCCTTACAATTGGTGATTTCTATCGGGAGCGCTACGGGCGGCCTGTAGAGGTGTGCACTTCATTGGCAATAGCAGTTAGCTACCTAGGATGGACATCTGCTCAGATGACTGCCTTGGGATTGGTTATGTATGTTTTAGCAGACGGTTCGATATCATTGAATCAGGCGATAGTGATTGGAGCTATAGTGGTTTCTGTCTATACGCTTTTTGGTGGGATGTGGTCGGTCGCACTTACTGATTTGATGCAGACCGGTGCGATTATAGTAGGCCTTCTTTTTGTTGCGTATTTTTTGGCAGAGCAAGCAGATGGCGTAGCAAACGTTATTGCTCAAGCGAGAAGCGCTGGTAAGCTAAGAGTTTTTCCCGCAGGAGGATATGTTCAATGGATTCCCTTTGTATCTGCCTTTATTACGTTTGCGCTTGGTAGTATTCCGCAACAGGATGTTTTTCAAAGGGTGACGAGCGCACGGGATGCGAAAACCGCTGTACGAGGAACACTTTTGGGGGGAGCGTGCTATTTTGTCTTTGCGTTTGTTCCTATGTTTATTGCATATGCAGCAATTGTTATTGATCCCTCGTACGTTGCGCTTTTTGCGAGTGAAGATACAAGAGAGATTCAAAGTATATTGCCCGATCTAATTCTCAGGAAAACACCGGTGTGGACACAGGTTCTTTTTTTTGGGGCCCTGCTGTCGGCAATTTTATCGACCGCAAGTGGCACCCTGCTCGCCCCATCAAGCTTATTTGCTGAAAACGTGATTCGACCTTTTGTACGAGAGGTTGATGATCGAGAACTGTTATGGATAGCTCGAATTGTACTGGTCATTTTTGCAGTCGCTGCTACAGGCTTTGCGGTTAACTCAACGAGTACGATGTATGAGATGGTTCAGAGTGCTTATAAGGTCACACTTGTAGGAGCATTTGTGCCGCTCGCAAGTGGGGTTTTTTGGAAGAGATCTTCGACGGGGGGCGCGGTGGCTTCGATTGGATGTGGCCTCCTTGTGTGGTTGTTGTGCGAACACTATGTGTATGGGCAAGGCAACAGTTTTTGGAGCGTTGTTGAGCCACAACTCTATGGATTGCTTGCCGCCGTTATAGGAATGATTTTGGGAAGCACTTTGCTTCCGGGCAAAAGGCTCTGTTTGCGAGGAGCGCAGTAGTCGTAAAAATTGGGGCAAATGTTTGAGTTCAAAAGTATGCCAAAAGCTACGTTCCACAAAAGGTCTTGTATCCCTTCCATTCCGGAGGAGGCGGGGTGTGAAATACTTCTGTTGCCGGCACTTCGGTATACGGGGCTCGCAAAAAAGAGAGCAACTTGTCTAACTCCTTGGAGTCTAGCGTTTGTTGGCATGTAGAAAGTACTTTTTCAACAATATGGTTTCGGGGGATGTAGAGAGGGTTTGTTTGTTTCATGGCCGAGAACGTCGCATCAGTGGAGCGCTTGTTTTTTGACAGGTGTATTCGATCGATCCATTTTTTGTGCCAGTGAGAGAGCGCGTGATTAGGCTCAAGGGGTAGTGAAGATTCAGAGATGAGTCTAAACGATTGGGTGAAATCTAACTTGTTAGAAAAGAGAAGGTTTAAGAAATCAGTTGCTAATTCAGCGTCCTCTGGTTGCGTCGTGTTTAACCCAAGTTTTGCTCGTATGCCCAAATGCCAGTCGGCGTGGAAAACGGTTTCGAAATGTTGTAGGAGATCTCGTGCTTTCTCCAGCGCTTTTGTTGTGTCGTCGTCTAGAAGAAACAGAACGGTCTCAAGAAAACGAGCGAGGTTCCAGTGCATGATTGAGGGTTGTGCTCCATAGGCATATCGGGCGTTGACGTCAATTGAGCTAAATACCGTGGCGGGATCGTAGGTGTCTATAAAAGCACAGGGGCCGAAATCGATGCTTTGGCCGGAGATGGTGATGTTGTCTGTATTGAGTACCCCGTGAATAAACCCCACGTGCAGCCATTGAGAGACGAGAGAAGCCGTTCTTTCAATGAAACGTTTGCAAAATGAATAGACCGGATCGGGAGCCTCTTGGCACTCGGGATAGTGACGAGAAATGCAGTAATTGACGAGTTGTTCGATAGCGGCGTGTTCAGAACGCGCGTGGAGATACTCGAAGGTTCCGATTCTAATATGACTTTTTGCTACCCTTGTCAGGATAGCGCCGATGAGGGGCTTTTCTCTCTGTATAGATTCCCCAGTGATCGTTACAGCGAGCGCTCGGGTAGTTGGAATTCCTACAGCAGAGAGAAATTCACCGACAATATATTCCCGAACCATGGGACCTAAGGCGGCTCTACCGTCTCCACCTCGCGAAAATTTGGTGCGACCGCTACCTTTAAGTTGTATGTCGTAGAGCTCTCCATTAGAGAGGCGATGTTCTCCTAAAAGAAGGGCTCGACCATCTCCTAGACTTGGCACGAATCGACCAAATTGGTGACCAGCATACGCTTGTGCGATTGGCGTTGTGTTCGGCGGAGCGGAATTTCCTGACAGCCATGACAGTCCGATAGAACTTCTTAGAATCGACTCATCTAGCTCGAGAAGTTTTACAAGAGGCGTATTGATAGCCAGAAGTGATGGGTTTTCGACGGGGGTGGCGCGGGTGTGTTCAAAGAGGAGTTCTGGAAGAGAAGTAAATGACTTCTCTAATGGCCACGAGGGTGCACTCATAGGAAGAAGGTTCCTTTAAAGGTTAGGGCCAAACGAGAGCGAGGCTCGTTGTAGAAGCAATGCCGTGTGCTTGAAAAAGCCTAGGCAGCAGCACCCATAGCACATCGTCCGACAAATACAGCACCAGGCTCTATTCGTATGCTTGGGGTTGTAACGTCACCTTCTACCTGAGCGGATTTCAAGATAGCAAGTGAACCTTTTGCAAGTGAATTCCCCTTGAGCTGTCCTTCAATAACAATGTCGCTTGCCACAAGCCTTCCTGTTACGGATCCTGTAGCTGCGACGATTAGCTTGCCTTCGCACGATATCTCCCCTTCTACGGAACCGGCTATAACGATATCGGCGGATGATTTTATATCACCAGTGACCGTTGTGCCTACGCTGACAAGCGTTGCGTTGCCAGCGGTGGCGGCTGCCGTCGAGCCGCCAACTGCCCCCAAGGTAAACTTACCGGTTACTGCTGTTGATTCTGCTGTTGTTGCCATGGTTAGTTTCCTCCATTCTCAAGTAAAATCTGAGCTAGGCGATCAAGCTCTTCTTCAGAGAAGAAGTGAAGCTCGATTTGTCCACCTTTTCGTTTCTTATGCACGGTGACTTTTGTTCCAAGGGCGTTTCTCAATCGCTCTTCTAGATCTGGATATTGAGAGGTCGAGCCTGTTTGTTTGCCTCCCCCAGTTGATCGCTTCGTTTTTGTTTCTAATACAACTTCCCTTGATACTATTGCTTCGATAGCTCGTACGGTTAGGTTTTCAGCGATTATCTTGTTTGCGAGCCCAATTTGAGCACTCGGTTCCTTGACGGTTAATATTGCTTTTGCATGGCCAGTAGAGATCTTTCCTTCTTTTAGAAGGGTTTGAACCACAGTTGGTAAGCGCAACAAGCGGGTAAAGTTCGATACTGTTGCACGGTCCTTTCCTACCCTTTCGGCTACTTCCTGTGTTGTTAGTGAAAACTGATCCATTAAGCGCTGGTAGCCCGCGGCCTCTTCTATCGGGTTAAGTTGTTGTCGTTGAATGTTTTCGACCATCGCAATTTCAAAGGCTTCCTGTTCGGAGATGTCTCGAATTAAGACAGGAACCTCTTGTAGTCCCGCCCTCGTTGCGGCACGAAAGCGGCGCTCGCCAGCAATGATTTCATAGTTTCCTCCGCGGGAGCGAACGATAATGGGTTGAATTACACCGAGTGCTTTTATCGAGTCGGAAAGTTCTGATATTTCCCCTTCTGAAAATTCTTGCCGTGGTTGCTCGGGATTCGTTTTAATTTGTGAGATCGGCAAAAATGTTGGAGAGGATGTTTTTTTGTCTGGTTGAGCACTAACTGGTTTTGGTGAAGTTTCTACTGATGCGTTTGTGTAATCGGGAGTTTTCGAAGTAGTAAGGATAGAATCGAGATTGGAAGCAGCTTCGGGGTTGACCACGGTCTTTACAGCGGTTGTTGCTGCAGTTGCAGTCGGTGTTGGAATCGGAGTAGATGAAACCAGAGCGCTTAGTCCCCTACCAAGAGCCATTCGTGAGTGCTTCTTTTTTGATGTTTGGTTTTCAGGTTCTTGTGTCATACGTAATCTCCGGATGGGCGTTTTATATAAAGTACATTTTAAGCTGCGGCTTCGTTAGTGGTTGTTGGCGGTTCGTTTTGATTTGAATCGTCGTTTAATGCTAGCCGCTCGATGAGTTCAGCGGTTAGAGCCAAGTAGGCCTTCGCACCGGCGCTGTTTGCATCGTAGAGAGCGATCGGAAGGCCGTGACTCGGGCATTCTGATAGCCGGATGTTTCGGGGGATTCGAGCTCTAAAGAGCCTATCTTTAAAATGCGCTTCTGCTTCTTGGTAGACTTGAACTGAGAGGTTTGTTCGAGCGTCGTACATGGTCAGAAAGACTCCAAGCAACGCGAGTTCTGGATTAAACGTTTGTTGTACAAAGGTTATTGTTTTTAAGAGACCGGAGAGGCCCTCTAATGAATAATACTCGGCTTGTAATGGTACCAAAACCGATTGGGCGCACCCAAGGGCATTGAGGGTGAGAAGACCGGAGCTTGGAGGGCAGTCGATTATAACCACTTGATATTGCTGGGATATATCCCTGAGCGCGCTCTTTAAGATAAGCTCTCTTCCCGGAGTTTTGCCGATTTCGAGCTCGAGACTCACCAAGTCGTGTGACCCCGGTATTATAGAGAGATTCTTTATCGCAGTGGAAGAGATGATGGTGTCGAAAGCTATCTTGCCGAAGAAAGCGTCGTAGAGATCTCCTCCTTCGGATAGCTTAGAAACGCCCAACCCGCTTGTTGCACTTGCCTGTGGGTCGAAGTCGAGGAGGAGGACTTTAAATCCTAATAGGGCAAGTTGTGCAGAGAGGCTTACAGCGCTGGTTGTCTTTCCTACTCCGCCTTTTTGATTTGCGATAGCTATAATGTGGGACATGGCACGTAATTTTAATACTTTTGAAGTTGTACAGGTAACACGAAGGAGCGCGAGAAACAATAAAAAAGAAGGACTAGTGTTCCACGTGGAACTTTAATTGGGCATATTGACCGATAAGGTTGTGATAAGCGCCGTGTTCCACGTGGAACACGACCAATAAAGCTAGTTAGAGGCGTATCTAGAGCGACGTGTGTTAAGGGTTGGGTTGATGTTCCACGTGGAACGTTTTCTAGACAATGTTGGATAGTGGAAGGCGTTAATCAAGATGATCGCCATTGCTCTGTTCTTGGCTTTTTGAAACCCCTATTTCCATTTTAAGGTCAGCGGCGTTTGAGAAAGACTCTCTACGGCTTAGGTTCCACGTGGAACATTTAGTTCTTTTAGGTGTGTTGGGCGATGTTGTCTTGGAGCAGTTGGCTGTGTTCCACGTGGAACAATCATAGGTGGTTTAAAGCTTTTTTTATAGCGCCGAGCTACTTTTGTCACTGGCATTTGGACTTCAAATTGCCATCATGCATTGCCTGGGAGAGTGTTCCACGTGGAACATGGACTCCACCCAGAGTGTTAACTTATCACGACTTAGAACTCTTCGGTCGATTGTTGCGTTATTTGATTGCATAACAGTGCTTATGGATGTTCCATATGGAACTTTAAATCGCCTTAAGGGATGGAACATTGTCGAACCGAGGACGTTAGATAGTACTGTCTATGGAGAGATGCGCCCACTAGGTATTGTTTCCTTAGAGGTGTGCTAACGCCATTGCCGATCTAGAGCATGTTCCACGTGGAAGATTGCGGTAGTTCTGGTGCGCCAGGGCTTGCACGGTGGCTTGCTAGTGATTTTGTAAGATGAATGTTCCACGTGGAACACTGAGACTCTATGCGTGTGCCTAGATTTGGGTTTTCCGGGGCGGAGGCGGGCTTTTGCTGCTTACAAGGTCTTTTTTTGTTCCTTATAAGGCTGTTAGAGCATTATGCCGGTTTTTAGTTTTGTAAGGTGAGCAAGGTTTGCCTGAGATGCTGTATTAAGTAGGGAATATGTATTTACTACGCTAAGGGAAGGGAGACGCCCGCCTGTTCCACGTGGAACATTGAGTTCTACGAACTTTTCTTGTTGAAGTCACAACTTTGTGTTCCACGTGGAACAGATAAAACGTTACCGCGAGAAGATAACGCCTTGGTTACCGGAGGCAGATCGGCGGAGCCAAAAAGTCGATGTAGGGTAACCGCATTATTAGTTCCAACCGGCGTATCCCGCCGACCATGCGCGACGCCTATGGGCATAAAGCCTCTAAATGTTCCACGTGGAACAGGCAGCTATTACTTGCTAATTAAGGTCATCCTGCCGATAGAAAACTTCTTCTTTTGGTGCATAAAAGCGCACTATCAATGGCCCTTAGTCTGACGATAGCCTTGTTTTTATCGCGGCTAAGCTATCGCAAATACTCGCTATTTCCGAATCGGCGTGGTCCAGCGCGGGGTGTATTCTAACGACGGATCCAGTGCGAAGCATTGTCTTTGCGGGGGTAAGTTCTACGAGGATTTTTCGTTGTAGTAGGGCCTCTTTTAGCCTTTCTCCCTGCTCTAAGGAGTCTTGCCATAGTGCTATGGTCGGTGTGTCAGCATCGCTTACCACAGCCCATCCCTGTTGTTGTATCTCTGATCGGATATGTAGCGCTCTACTTTTAAGAAGCTGCCTTCTGCTGACCGCCATTTCCACTACATCGATAGCCGCTCGAAATCCGGCTATCTCTGCCGGCGGAGGCGGAGGGTCTACCTGGAGATAGCGTGATCGAGTCAGCAGTAGTTCTCTTAGTTGCTTAGAACAGCTTAATCCTGCTAGGCCGGTTCCTAAAAAGGACCTTGCACTGGTAAGCCTTGCTAAGAGGTTAGGGTGTGTAGGAATGGCTTCAGCGCTACCTGCGCCTCTCAGTCCGGTATGAACAACGGCCGCTGTCTCATCGAGCACGCCCCAGCAGTCGTTAGCTTCAAGTATCGAAAAAAGGCTTGTAATATCGGTCGTGGCGCCAGTGACTAATCCGACGGGCTCCGCAAAAACAAGCTTTCTAGTGTGGTTTTTTGAGCGAGCAAGTATATCTCTTAGTTCATCTAGTGACGAATATTCTTCGTAGGGAGCTTCTATTAATGCACATCCATCGGCGAGTGGTAATTGAGTGAGTGTGTGACCGATAACAACTAAGTTTTGGGTGGCAAGTGCAGTAATAAGCGTAAGTATCGCTTGATTTTTGCTGTTAAAGAGAAGCCCCGATTCGTCTCCAAAGAATGAAGCTATTCTGTCTTCACAGCTATCTCGGAGAATTGAGTTAGCGCCATCTGTTCTACCTACGCCAAGCTCACCTTGATTGTTTCTAAGTGAGCGAATTATCGCCTGAAGTATGCTTTTGTGCTCAAATATCCCTAAGACATTTGGCGAAGCAAAGCTTGTGATGGCTTTAGAGCGGTGCAGAGGATGCAGTGAGTCGAGGCCAGCACGAACCCCTCTATCTCTCCACGGAGAGCTAATCTCGCGTTTGAGTTCGGCCGATAATGTTGCTTGTATCGTGCTAACGGATGTTTTCATCGAACTGCGTTCCGATTCGCTTGTTTTAACAACGCTACCTTTATAAACATCTGGCTCGTTGGTTTATCAATGCAAAGGCTGTCAGCCTTTTGAACGATAGCGACTTACTCGCTCTGAAGTAAGCACGACTCTATGATCGCATCGATATCGCCATCTAAAACCCCGTGTACATCGGATGTTTCATAGTCGCTACGCAGATCCTTAACGAGCTGATAAGGTTGCATGACGTAATTTCGCACCTGACTACCGAAGTCTATCTTCTTTCGCTGTCCCTTTAGTTGATCCATTCTATCTCGCTGCTGCTCTTGTTCTTGTTCGTACAGCTTTGATTTAAGGATCTTCATCGCACGAGCCTTGTTCTTATGTTGAGATCTTTCGCTTTGACATGCAACGATAATTCCAGATGGAATGTGAGTAATTCGTACGGCAGAGTCAGTTTTGTTAACGTGCTGTCCTCCGGCGCCGCTTGAGCGGTATGTGTCGATTCGTAGATCTGAATCGTCGATAGCGACTTCGATATCTTCCTCGATGTCAGGAATAGCACTGACTGAAGCAAATGAAGTATGGCGCCTTGCATTTGAATCAAAAGGGGAGATCCTTACAAGCCTATGGACGCCTGACTCATTTCGCAGGTATCCGAAAGCATAATCGCCCTCAACGAGGATAGTCGCGTTCTTAATACCAGCCTCTTCGCCTGCTTGATAGTCTAGTACTTCAGTCTTTAAGCCCTTTCGCTCGCACCACCGTAGGTACATCCGAAGGAGCATCTCACCCCAGTCTTGCGCCTCGGTGCCGCCTGATCCTGCGTTTATCTCTACGATGGCATTCTGGGTGTCGAACTCTCCGTTCATCTTGCATTGAAACTCAAGTTGCGAGAGTGCAAGCCTTAGCTCCTCCATGAGTTTTTTGGCCTCGTCTACAAGCTCTTCATCGCCCGCATCTCTACCGAGCTCAAAGGCGGCCTCGGTATCGGCGTGCAGTGTCTCAACGGTAGTAAACGCCGTAAGCCTATCAACGCACTGAGCACGCTCGCGCATTACCACCCGCGCTTTTTGTGCGTCGTTCCAGATCTCATTTGATTGAGATTGCCGTTCTAGTTCATCGACTTTGGTTTTTAGTGTTGGGATGTCAAAGAAACCCCCTCAAGACCTCGACGCGCTCGCCAAGCTCTTGGAGTGTGTATTTAAATTCTGAAGGATCAAATAAAGACATATTTAGATGGTATACGTTTGTGGAGGGGGAGATGTCAATTGCTCTTAGATTCCAACGAACACGGCTCCTGCCACCAAAGCCTACGGCCTTATCAACTGTGCAGGTAGTAGCTGTAGAGAAACTTTTGTGACCAGATGCTCGATATACCCTCTTACAACCGACATACCGAGGGCGCATGGGACGATACTTCCCGCCCGATTAAACTGCCCAGTACGACTCTTGTAGCTCCTCATTTGGCCGGCGCTAAAAGGTAGTACGTTTTTAAGGAGGGAAAGAAAGCTGATGCATACTATTCAAAACACAACGAATACTCGTTGCCATTCGTTAAATACTACCTCAGATAATACCACAACAAACCATACGCCAGACTCAAGACCAGTTGGAACTTTGGCTGGCTTAGTGGCTGGGGGCTGCATTAGACCAGAATGGAAAATCCCTCCGAATGTAATTTGGAAGCCAAGCCCCAAGATTCCAAATGGAGGGTGTTTCCCACCGCCATGCCACCTGCCAAAGCCTCCAACGTGTCGACCTAAGCTCACTCTGGTAGATTTACTACGTGAGCAAGGTGGTTGTTTTCCAAAACCCGTTGATATAAGACCGATGCCGAAGTGGTTTAAGAGAATTCCCGAGCTCTCCGATTTCCCGAGATTAATGCCGAGATTTCGAATACCTCGCTTGCGAATTGGGCGGTTACGCACCTATCTACCAAGGAGACCGAGATTGCTTCATAGAACTCCCGGCTCTTGGTTCCGCCCCCAGTTTGCCCGCTTAGCTCCCTTGGATGGCAGCAGAGAAGCAGGTTCAAAACGCCCTACGAGTATGAGCTAACGTTAACTCTACTTACGACGTGTCGACTCGTTTTTTAAGCGCTGGGCTTTAATGCCCAGCGCTCTATTGGGGCTTAAACTGATAGCTTTGCGGTAGTGGAGGTGCTAGGCTTTTTTCTTGTCTCATGTGATCGGCGCGCTCTAGACGCGCCACCGAGAAGAAGGGCGAGTGAAATGTTTTTTATTAAGGGACTAGAGCAGGCTTTTTACGCAGCTAGCACGTGTGTTCATCGATTCCGACAGATAGACTGGTTGCTTTTGTTTGCAGTTGGTGCGGGTCTTATAGCGAGCGACAATCTATCTCCATTGGATGGCCGCTATGCGGACCTTGGGGTGGTTTTGCTCATTGTAATCTTTCTTCAGATTCTTACCTTTCGGTGGCTTGAGAACCGCGTTTGGCGCATTGCGGCGGATTTGTCTAAATTCAAGTCTTACGGAGGACAGAAAGTATCTGCGACACCTCCCTCATATTCAGACCTCGTCCCAAGTAGTAGCAATGAAATAGGAAGAGAGCCCCCGCCATCTATCTCGGAAGATATGGAGGGGGGAATTACGGTTGTCGTTGGAATTAGAGATAGGGAGAGTGCTCGCCTTCGGAATCTTTTAAGGAGCATTCGAGCGCAGACGTATTCGCGAGAAAAAATTCGAATTCATGTGGTTGACTACGATAGCGCCCCTACCTTTAGAGAGCAGTATCGATATCTATGCGAGGAGTTTGATGCCGTCTTGTTTACAATTGGCTACCGACCGCTCTGGTCTCGTTCCGAGGCTCTCAATATAGGCATTCGACATGCAAGTACTCGGTTTGTGATGCTGACTGACGCCGATATTATCTATGCGCCCAACTATATAGACAATGCAATTGAGGCACTCGAAGAGGACGAGCGACGAATAATCCACTCGACGTTTTATGAGACTGGAGAGGAGGTAATCGATGAGCAAACTGATGTAGTTTCTGACTTTGATAGGCTGAGAGTTGTCGCGACGCCGCGTGTAGCGGACGATCCAAAGTCAACGTATCTCTTTGGTCAGAGCATTATCTGCGCCTCTACAGAAGGTATTCACAGGATTCGCGGCTTTGATGAGTTTTATTGTGGCTGGGGCTCAGAGGATGATGATCTGATGAGGCGGATGGAATCTTTGGGTATGTATCTCTATTCAATCGCAGGCAAGACCGAGTACTTGCATCATTCGCATCCAGAGAAAGCAAATTTGTCTGATGTTGAGAAGGCGCAGATAGAGATAAATCGCCAATACAGATGGAGAAACAAGACTATTCTGCGGAATCCCTTGGGGTGGGGCGGTTCGTTAGATGCTAGTGTCGATCTAATCTCTAACAATGAAATTGCATTACAACAGCGCGCAAAGAAGATCTCAGTTGTGCTTCCTGTATACAATCAAGGTGCTGAATTAAGGGAGTGTTTGCGGGGCTTGACAGCTCAAACGCTTCCCTCTGAGCAGTATGAGATACTAGTCGTTGACAATGGGTCAACTGAACCGATTGAGGGTATAGTGCGGGAGTTTCCAGGGTGCCTGTATATCTGCGAGCGAGAAGTCGGTTCGTATGCGGCTCGAAATGCTGGTATCGCTCGAGCTAGGGGTGAGATAGTCGCTTTTATAGATGCAGATTGTTTTCCAGAGCCTGACTGGCTTGAGAAGGGCCACCGCTATTTCTTTGGTCCGCAAGATTTTGCGTACGTTGGTGGGCGTGTCTCAATGGAAAGTAGGCCCGGGCGGCAGCCGAATTTTGTCGAGCAATACGACACATTGTTTTCGCTAAACCAAGAGCGCCACATGAGCATAAACGGGTATGCGGTTACAGCGAACCTCTTTGTTCGAAGAGATGTGTTAGAGCGTGCGGGGCGATTTAACTCAGATCTAAAATCTGGCGGAGATAAGCTTTTAGGGCACCGCATAAAAGCGCTTCGATGCAACACATGTTATGCAGAGGAAGTCGTGGTGAGGCATCCTGCTACTAGTAGTGTCAGAGTGCTAGTGAGACGGCACGTTCGATATCTTGGCGGAGACCTGGACTTAGCCAAGTTAGAGGGAGGCGCTATGCGGAGTATGGCAGGTTCTCTAGCGGCAACCGAGCTTCTTGGTGTTTTGAAAGCGGCATCTCTGGTGAGACAAAGAGTGGAGCGTGGAGCAGGGGTGTCTCGCTTCGGAGTTTTTGTGGCGATTGTGCTTGTCAGAATCTCAAGAGCCGTTGAAGCGGGTAGAATCGCCCTAGGGGGAGAGTCTAGAAGAACCTAGCTTCTTTTTTGACCGTGAAGAAAAACAGGGGCTATTACAGCTGGTTATGTATGGGCTGGATGGGGTTTGCTTAAGACGACGTTGTAAGGAGCGCACCCGTTTTACTCGCACAAGACAGGCTCTTAAAGGAGTTTGGCGATTGACGCAGGTCTGCAAATTAGGTTGCGGGGAAGTTTGCGACCCAAGACTTGAAAAAAATTGAAAAATCGGTGACTCTTTCTCCATTATGGTAGACACAATTGTTTCCTTGTTAAAGATTGTCGATCTTACTCCCGCTGACGGAGTGGCGAGTGTTATTGGCACTGCAGTACTGTTTGTCTTTTATCAAATCCTCTCGAAGAGGGTATTTCAACCTGTTTTAGCGCATATAGAGAAGCGCGAGGAGCTAACAACTGGATACCTCCGTACGGCTTCCGAGATGAAGCAAAAAACATCAGCGCTAAGAGAGCAATATGAAGGAGCTCTTTTTGAGGCGCGGGTAGAGGCCCAGAGCGCCCGTTCGCTTGCGGTGGCGGCAGCTAAAGAAAAGGCGGCCACAATCCTAAGGCTCGCTGAAGAGGAGGCTCAAAAACAGGTGGTGGAGGGCCGAAGTGTTATTCAAGAGCAGATAGCGAAAGCCGAAGCGGCTAGCGAGGAGGAGGTTACCTCTCTTGCGGACACACTTACTGGGTCTGTTGACGCCAGACTATCCGCGTAAACATCTAATATTATACATCTTTAAGACACTGTTTCAGACGATCAGTCAGTTGCTGCTCTTCATTAGTTCTTGTAACGACGGGTCGCTAGTGGGGGCGATTAAGCCCTGGCGCTTCCCCTTTGTTCGAGGCGGCTGTCTGAAATCGATGGCCGGGAGCCGCGGGACTTTCGTGATTTAGTGGCTGCCGTTTGATGGCGGTCTTTGGCTCTGGGCTTCCTGTTTGTTGGATGGGCGGCGAGGTCGTTGCGTACTTGGGAAGTGCTAACAAATAATCGTTCCAAGGGGTGACTTTCCTCGAAAGACTCGTTATTCTACCGACGCTTGTTCACTTAAGTTCTTCAAATTACGATGAAGAAGTTGAAATAAAGAGCTGGTCTCTACAAGCATGTCTTTTGTACAGAAGAGAGAAAAACTAATGCTATTTTTAGATAAGCTTAGCCAGTATGAAAGCAAAGTTCAGAGGCTTTTTGCTTTCGTTGTCTTCATTCCGGCTTCCGTTTTATTATTAGTTGGGGGGCTCCTTATTGCGGGAAGTCAAGTTGCAAGCGCATCGGGTGCTGGACACGCTCCTTCGATTTCAGATCTTACGTTTCCATGGATCAATTTCATTCTTTACGTGGCGTTGCTAACATACTTGCTTCGTACTCCAATTAGGCAGGGGTGGCAGGCGAGGAGAAACAGAGTAAGGGCTGACGTTGAAGGGGCTGCGGATAGGCTTCAAGCCGCTGAACGAGAACTTGTCTCTGTGGAGGCGCTTGTGCACGGAGCACCGCAGGAGCAGGTGAGTATAAAAGCAGAGGTGTCTAAGCAGGCAGAGCTCGAAGCAGAAATGATAGTCGCCCAAGCGGAAGAGAGAGGAACCCGAATCAAACAGCAGGCAAAGGAGATGTTGGCGGGTGAAATGAGGTCGGCCCAAAGTGCGTTTAAGTCTCGATTGGTGGAGCGTGCGCTTGGAGTGGCTAGGCAGAGATTTGGAGCGGGCGACTTTGACTCCAGAGAGTCTGTTTATACAGAAACTGCTGTAACAAGGGCAAAACAGTTAGTGCAGTAATTGCAAAAGGGCGTAAAGAGATATGGCTTCAGGAAAACAGCACATCCTAGCGAAACGATACGCGCGAGCGTTGTTTGATGTTTGCTCGCCACAAGATTTTGACCGGGTTGATGAGCAGCTGCGATTGCTTAAAGATCTTTGGAAGGGCTCTTCCGAATTTCGGGATGCCATGCAAAATCCAAGTGTTTCAGAGAGTGTTCGCAGGGATATTTTAGTAGAGATCTCTCAGAGCATAGGCGGATGGGCAACAAAGCCTCTGGGAGAGCTCGTTTCCGCCCTTGTCTCCCTTGGAAAGACGGCGGCTCTTGACTCTGTGTCTGATATATTTTCCAAGATGGTTCGAGAATACAAGAAGAGTTTGGCCTTAGAGGTGACGGTTGCAAAACCACTAACTGAAGCTGGGATTGCTGATCTAAAGGCAAAGCTCTCAGCTTCTGTAGGTGGGGAAGTGGAGGTGACAGTGGCGCACGATCCGGAGATTTTGGGTGGAATGACTATCAGAATGGGAGACACCCTGCTTGATCGGTCTGTTGCGGGAACGTTAAAGCAGATCGCCGGAGAATTGGTTTAAGTTTTTGTAAGAAGTGAATGCTTTCTTTAGTGGAGTTAGGAGCTAAGAGATAATTATGGATATACGAGCAGACGAGATAAGCAGAATCATCAAGGAGAAGATCGGCGGGGCCGCTAGTGGACAAGATCTCACTGAGGTTGGAAGTGTGTTGAGCGTGGGTGATGGTATTGCACGTGCGTACGGTCTCGGTAAAGTTGCTTTGGGTGAGCTCGTTGAGTTCTCAAACGGCACGAAGGGAATCGCTCTTAACCTAGAGGAAGACAACGTCGGTATCGTTGTTATGGGCGATACGACAGGAATCGTCGAAGGCGACACCGTAAAGCGAACCGGTCAAATTGCGCAGGTCCCTGTTGGCGATGAGCTGGTGGGTCGCGTTGTCGATGCTCTTGGAAACCCAATTGACGGACTCGGTGATATCAACGCGACAGAAACTCGTCGCATTGAAATCAAGGCTCCAGGTATCGTTGGAAGAAAATCAGTACACGAGCCGATGCAGACAGGCCTTAAGGCAATCGACTCAATGACGCCGGTTGGCCGTGGTCAGCGAGAGCTCATAATCGGTGATAAGAAAACGGGAAAAACAACTGTTGCTCTCGATACTATCATTAACCAAAAGGGTAACGGTGTAATCTGTATTTATGTTGCTATCGGACAGAAGCGTTCATCGGTTGTGCAAGTGGTAGAGCGACTTAAAGAGCACGGTGCCATGGACCATACCATTGTGGTTGCAGCTACAGCTTCAGAGCCTGATCCGATGTCATTCTTAGCCCCATACACTGGGTGTGCTATGGGTGAGTATTTTATGAACAACGGGCGGCACGCTTTGGTTATCTACGATGACCTCTCGAAGCACGCCGTGGCGTACCGAAGTGTATCGTTACTCTTGCGGCGTCCACCGGGGCGGGAAGCGTATCCTGGAGATGTATTTTATCTTCATTCCCGATTGTTGGAGCGAGCGGCTAAGTTAAACGACGAGTTGGGTGGCGGTTCTCTTACAGCTCTTCCTGTTATTGAAACATTGGAGGGGGATGTATCAGCGTACGTTCCAACAAATGTGATTTCGATTACAGACGGCCAGATCTTCTTGGAGGCAGACCTTTTTAACTCGGGTATTCGACCTGCTGTAAACGTCGGTCTCTCAGTGTCTCGAGTGGGCGGAGCGGCTCAGGTTAAGTCGATGAAGAAGATCGCCGGAACACTTCGATTGGATTTGGCTCAGTACCGAGAGAAGCAAGCGTTTGCTCAGTTTGGCTCTGACTTAGATGCCGCAACAAGGGCACAGCTTGCAAAGGGCGCGCGACTTGTAGAGATCTTAAAGCAGGGACAGAACGTGCCGATGCCAGTAGAGCTACAGGTTCTCTCGATTTTCGCCGTAGCAAATGGGTTTACTGATACGCTTGCAGTCGATGATGTTCGACCATTTGAGGATGCGCTACACAGCTACATGCTAACGAGTCAGGCAGAGCTTATGGGCGATTTGAAGAACAAGGCTGAGCTCGATAAGGACATCGTTGAGCGGTTGAAGGCTGCCATCGGTGGTTTCGTTGAGCAGTTTAAAGCTGGGGGTGCCAGCTTGGGAAAGCAGAACGGTAGTATTTCGTCTGCTGCGGGGACCCAAGGCAAGGCAACTGAGGGACACGCTAACGCTGCATAAGAAGGAAGCACATGGCTGGATTAAAAGAGATTCGCCGGCGTTTGCGCTCGGTAAATAACACGAAGAAGATCACATCAGCGATGAAGCTGGTTTCTGCCGCAAAATTGCGGAAGACGCAGGACGCTGTGGTCAGATCGCGTGACTATGCCACATCGCTCAAGAGCGTTCTTGCGCTCCTAAGCGGAGGTAACGACTACACGCACCCGTTCTTAGAGCCTCGAAGCGAGGTAAAAAGGGTGCGAGTACTTGTATTGGGTGGTAATCGCGGACTGTGTGGCGGGTTTAATACGAATATCAATCGCCGGGTTGAGGCTTTGATTAAGGAGTTGAGCCAGAAGCATCCGGGCGCCGAGATTTCAAGCGTTCTTGTAGGAAGAAAACCTGCAGAATACTATCGAAGAACCGGCCGCAAATATCTTGAGTCGACGGAAAACGTTGCTGATGATCCTGCAGAATGGCCGATTCAGGAGATCTGCCAGCGCCTTGAGGTCGACTATCTTCGCGGAGAGTTCGATGAGCTTTATCTAGTGTATACAAGCTTTAAGTCGGCCATCTCGACGGTGCCAACTGCAGAGCGGCTAATACCGTTATCGAAGGATTCAGTGTCAATTGAGCCTGGCGATGAAACTTCGAAAGAGGTTTCCGGAACAACGCTCTTTGAGCCGAATCCACAGCGTGTTTTTGATGCAGTGGTGCCTCGGATTGTTCGAGCGACTGTAAGGCAAGCTGCATTCGATACTAAGGCAAGTGAGCACGCGTGCCGGATGACGGCGATGGATAACGCCACGAAGAACGCATCAGATTTGATTCACACCCTTACATTAAAGAGAAATAAGCTTAGACAAAGTGGTATTACAAGTCAGCTGCTCGACATTGTAGGTGGGGCAGAAGCTCTTAGTTAATAAGTTTTTAGAGGACTCAAAAAAAGGTAGAGATAAAGGAAAGAGACTATGACAGAGAAAGTAGGACGAAAGGGAAAGATAGTTCAGGTTCTCGGCGCGGTAATTGACGTTGAGTTTCCTCAAGATGGCGGTATCCCGAGGATTTATGATGCTGTTGTTACGACGAATCCAACGATTGACGACCAAGAGAACAATCTTGTTCTCGAAGTTGCACAGCACTTGGGTGATAACGTTGTTCGTTGTATCGCCATGGACTCAAGTGAGGGTCTTGTTCGTGGACAAGAGGTCGTTGACACTGGAGCGCCTATCTCTGTGCCTGTGGGACAGAAGACCTTAGGAAGGATTCTTGATGTAACGGGTCGTCCGATCGATGAGCAGGGTAGTGTTGATACTGATACTCGCTGGCCAATCCACCGACCAACCCCGTCGTTTGAAGACCAGTCAACATCGAAACAGATTCTCGAGACTGGTATTAAGGTTGTTGACCTAATCGCTCCGTTTCTAAAGGGAGGAAAGATAGGACTCTTCGGTGGTGCCGGCGTAGGTAAGACCGTTATCATCATGGAGCTAATTAACAACATCGCTAAGGCTCACGGTGGATTCTCTGTATTTGCCGGTGTAGGAGAGCGAACCAGAGAAGGAAACGACCTCTGGCATGAGATGAAGGATTCTGGAGTTATAGACAAAGCGTGTCTGGTATACGGACAGATGAGTGAGCCTCCGGGAGCACGATTCCGAGTTGCTCTTTCAGCGCTTACAACAGCAGAGTTTTTCCGAGATGAAGAAGGAAGGGATGTACTGCTGTTTGTAGACAACATCTTCCGATTCCTTCAAGCGGGGTCCGAGGTGTCGTCACTTCTTGGCCGTATGCCGAGTGCTGTAGGATACCAACCAACGCTTGCAACCGACATGGGACAGCTTCAAGAGCGAATTACCTCTACGAAGAAGGGTTCGATTACTTCGATTCAGGCGGTATACGTACCGGCGGATGACTATACAGATCCTGCTCCAGCTACAACCTTTGCGCACTTGGATGCAACGATTGCTCTTGAGCGTTCGATTGCAGAAAAGGGTATTTATCCCGCGGTAGATCCTCTAACTTCAAGCTCGACGGTTCTTGAGCCAGCGGTTGTTGGAGAGGAGCACTACAGAGTAGCGCGTAAGGTTCAACAGACACTACAGCGTTACAAAGACTTGCAAGATATCATCGCAATTCTAGGAATGGACGAACTATCTGAAGAAGATAGACTCACCGTAGCGAGAGCACGAAAGATTGAGCGATTCTTCTCTCAACCGTTTCATGTGGCTGAGACCTTTACAGGAACACCGGGTGTGTACTGTAAGCTAGAAGATACTATCAAGGGCTTCGGAGAGCTTGTTGACGGAAAGCTTGATGACTTGCCAGAGCAGGCGTTCTATATGGCTGGAACACTTGATTCAGTGCGTGAGAAAGCTGAGAAGTTGGCAGCTGAATTCTCGAATGCTGCGTAAGGGCTAAGAGACCGGAGAGAAGAGATTATGGACGGAACGTTTGAGCTTAGAGTTTTTTCAAGCAAGGGTCTTGAGGTTGAGGCTGTTGTGCGTTCAGTATCGCTTCCGACAGAGGCAGGAGAGATTGGCGTTTTGGCGAGTCACTGTGGTTATGTTGGACTTCTCTCAACGGGTTTTGCCACCTATCAGGTGGGCGAGACAGGTGAGGAGATTCGTTGCCTTGTTTCAGGGGGACTTGCTACCTTTGAGGGCAACACCTTAACACTCCTAGCAGATACGGTTGATAGAGCTGATACGGTTGATACTGCTGTACTTTCAGAGGATACCGAGGCGCTTCAGGCAGAGCTAGAAGCCCTAAGCCTCTTTGATCCCGAACGAGAGGTCTTAAGTCAAAAGCTATCTCGGATAGAGAAGCTCCGGGAGATGGTAGCTCAGTAAGAATTGAGTAGTTTAGAGGTCTTAGCGGTTAATGGGGGTCTTCCGAGATACCAAATCCGTACCAGTTACGACTAAGCGACTTTTTTCTTCGGTCTTCCCATTGGGGCAGCCCGTGCCGAAAGGCCGGTTGCTGCCTCAACCATATCGAGAAACTCTTCGGAGCCCGTCGGGAGGTCGCTTAGAGTATTTTTTCGCAGCAACTCGAGGCTCTCGACGGAATCTTGGTTAGCCAACCATGTTCTCCAATCTGTTTGCTTCGCCTTCTTCTGTGACCAAACTGGGTCCGAGGTAATCAGGGTGTCATCTCTCAGCCCGCAGTGAAATGCAGCACTCGACCATTGGTACTGATGTGCCTCTTGGACCATATGTGCTGCAACCGGATTTCTCTCGATATATCGTAGGGTTATCCAGAAGAACCTTTCATCAACGGGGCTCGAGTAAAACTTCTCCTGCCATGCATGACCAGACCACCCATTAACAGCGTTGAAATATTCTGCGTATCGCTTGTGAGTCATTTGAAGTGTCCATCGGAGAGAATCTTGGCGCAGTGGTACGAGAAGGTGATGGACATGGTTGGTCATGAGACAATAGGCAAGCACCAAACATCCATACTGTTCACCGTACCTACGGAGAAGCCTGCAATACACCTGACGGTCGTTTGCCGAGTGAAAAATGTCTCTTCGCCGCACACCACGCTGCGTCACGTGATGGGGCACCCCAGGTGCGATTAATCGTTTCTTCCGTGCCATTAATCAGCAATCGAAAGTTGACAGGAGAAGTTCCGCGAAACGAGAAAAAAAGTAGTTTAGTGGTGACTGGTACGACATATCGGGTACGACATATCGAGTGGTGACTGGTACGACATATCGGGTACGACATATCTACTAGTGAGCCACGTTTCCGGCCGACTGCTTGCCGCGCTCCTGAATCATCTCCTTTAGCTCAAGAGCGTGCTCGTGCGTAGGATTAACGACGAGAATTTTCTCTACTTCAAGTTTTGCTTCGTTTACTTTTCCTTGTGCAAATAGCACGCCCGCTAACGAGTACAGCATGTCAATGCTCTCTGGATAGAGACCAAGGTACGATGAGAGCATTCTCTCCATCGCGTTGTATTTTTTTAGTGGGTATCCGGTTTGAAGAACTCCAAGTAGTGCCCGCTGGTTTTCAGGATTTTTTCGAGTGGCGGTTTCGAATAGTTCGAAAGAACGCTCCTCATTTCCTTCCACCATCGCACATAGACCTAATCCAGCGTAGCCGATGTCGCTGTTTGCATTGAGTGCGACTGCTTGCTCAAAATAGTTTTTTGCGATTTCCCATGATTGAGCTTCCGCCGCAAGTGCTCCCTTGCCGCAGAGTGCACGAGATACTCGTGGATCTTCGGAAAGTACTTGTTCGTATATTGTGTTCGCGGTCTCAAGTTCGCCACGAATTACAAGAAGCTCAGCTTTTAAACACTGCGCGGTGTGACGCAGGCTGTTGGTGCTGATTTCATTCTTCATCAAACCGTCTAAACGACCTTCTGCCTCAACGAATTCTTTCGAACGTTTTCGTTCCTCAATCTCACTAAGGATATTTGAAATCGCTGTGTCATCGAGAGCCTCTTCCGGTGAGGCGATTGTTGTTTCAGCGGATGTCGCTCCGACGGTCCAAGACTCCACACTTTTTGAAAGCTCACTGAGCGAGTCCTGCATGTCGGCTGAAGAGTAGCTATTCAACGAGGCTTGCGACTCATTTCTAGCATCGTGAGAGCCTTGCACAGACGCTTCAATAACTTTTCGCAGTTCGTTAGCTCCATCAAATTCAGGTGATATTGCCTGAATTGTATCGAGTTCTTTTAAGGCGGCTTCAGTATTGCCGGTTTTAAACAGGCAACCAGCAAGACAAAAACGAATGTTTACATCGTTGGGGTGTATCGCCAAAAACTTTGAGAGACATTCTAGAGCCATGTTGAACTGACCGATGTTATAGGAGCAGTCAAGTAGCTGGTGAAGGGCTACAATATAGTCTGCCTTTATTCGAAGTGCCCGCTCAAAAAAGATACCGGCAGAAGCATAATGTTCTTGTACAACATCACACATTCCTCGACCTGTGAGCACCGCCGGGTCGTTAGAATCTAAGGTCAGTGCTCTATCGAAGTAACGTATTGCGAATGAAGGCTTTAGCTGGGCGAGTAATACCGCACCACGGGCCTTTAACAGGCGGGTGGAGTTTGGTGATATCGCTTCGGCTCTCGCTAAAAGCTTGTCGGCACGCTCAAATTCTGACTTCTTTGCGGCCGCTTCACCTTGCTCAAGGAGCTCACGAAATCGGTTTGTCTCTTCGTCCATACTCTTTACTCCGGTTAATGCCAAGCATCAAAAACCCTCTCTAAGTTATATGAGGGAATATTTCGATTGTCTGTTAAACTTCCCTTTCTCTCCTTGGGTAGTTCCATTGCAAAAGGTGCGACCCTCTAGCTTGGGTTAAGGAGAAATTGCGTCAAATAAGCCATGCCCCAAGATACGGCCTAGAGATTAAGATGCAGGTTGTTGAAATGAGTTCCAGAAAATTTTCGCCTGCTCTTATGTAAAACCACAAGGATAGGATTGATGAACTGTATTCCAGTGTATACAATCACTTACAGACCCTGCGGAGTGAGTACTTATTTTGCAAAATGCTGGAAAAGTGCCGTGTGACCGGCTGGACTGTCAGCCAAGGGTGGCGCGCTGGGAGATACGCTATAAGTTGATAGGGCTTTAAGTACGTAAAACAAGTTAGAAGAGTTTATGAAAATCAGGTGGTTTTTAACAACAGCGTTTCTAGTTATCGTTGTTATCGGTGCAGCGTTATACCTAACAAAACAGCCGATTGTCTTTTCACGACCTTTCGCCGCCCCATTGATCGATGAGAATTATTTGCAATTAGTTGTTCGCACGCTTTCCGAGAGGTTTATCCCCAGAGATGCACATCATCCAGCGGTCTTGGGGGCGGCTGGTGATTATATAGAGTTGGAATTTCGTAGGTCCTCCGAAAGGGTGTTGCGACAGGAGTTCTTAAAGGGGGGCGATGTATATTCCAACGTCAGTGCTTTTTTTGGTCCTGCGGAGGGCGCGCGTATCGTCGTCGGAGCGCATTATGATTCGGTTGGCACTGACTCAAGGGGCAACTATGTTCCAGGAGCTGATGATAACGCCAGCGGAGTAGCTGGTCTTTTGGGCCTTGCCCAGCTTTTTGCGATAAATCCTCCGAGTGTTCCGGTCGAGCTGGTAGCGTTTGCAACTGAGGAGCAACCCAGCTTTGGCACCGAATTTATGGGAAGTGCTGTCCATGCTCGGGACTTACGTCAAAGAGGTAAGGATGTTTCACTCATGATTGATCTTGAGATGATAGGATACTTTTCTGATGTCCCAAATAGCCAGCGGTATCACCTTTGGATATTTCGGCGCTTGTATCCCACGACAGCAGACTTCATTGCTTTGGTCGGACGCTGGAATGAGTGGGGAGACCTGCTCTCTTTAAAATCTGCAATGGTGGGCGCTACCGCGCTTCCAGTTTTATCGGTAAGTATTCCGTATGAGCTCCCGAGGCTGGCAGACTCAGATCATATTAGTTTCTGGCGAGAGGGATTTCCTGCGATTATGGTAACTGACACCTCATTTAATAGAAATCGAAACTATCACAGCGCACACGACACCTGGCAGACACTTGATTATCATCGAATGGGCCAAGTAATTCAGGGGGTATTTGCATATATTGCTTCTAGGGAGTCCAATCAGGATGCCGTTCAGCCCCCCAAAAAGATGGGGCGAACATCTTCCGTTCAATAAAGTTCGGTAATAATTTCTGCAGAAATGATTCGTGGAGATTTATCGACGTCTGCATTGATTCTTCAAGTTCGGTTCGATTGTATTCAAAAGGCACACCTTCGCCGGTGTGTGAGTTTACGATGCAGAGCCTATCGGTATTGGGAGATCCTAATGCAGTTCGCGAGAACATAATGTAATTTCCACACGGCGACCAGCAGAGATCTTTGTCCGCGTGCTCATCTTCTGTAAGAGGCATGAGAATGGAGCCGTCTCGGTTGGAGACGTAGACATCACCATCGGCTTGAAAGTGTTTTAATTTGCTGAGCGCCTTCCTGGCCTCGGCGGCGGAACCTTTGAGGACTACCTCTTTATAGTTATTGTATTGGCTCTGAAATTCCGCAGCACTTCGCTCATTTCTGTATGAAATAAAAGCTATTCGCGTTCCGTCTGGAGAGTAGCGTGGGGTAACATCCTGCGCTGGATGCGCATGTATGGTGCGTAGTGTTTTGTTGGAGAGGTCATATTCTTGAATGTCATTTGAAGTCACGGGGCTAAATTCATCAGAGAGAAGACTTGGGCAGGCAAATAGAAGGTATCTTCCATCGGGAGAAAAGCTAGGGGTAAGTTCGACGTGGGTGCTGTCGAATATCTGGCGAAGGTTTGAACCATCGCTATTTACGCAAAAGACCCCGAGGCTCTCTCTCTTATTGGGATTGCCTGTGAAAACAATTGCGCCTCCATCAGGAGACCATGACGGATGTTGACAATACATGTCGGTCGTAATGGCACGAGGTTCTGAGCCATCTCGGTTCATTATCCAGATTCCGGTCGAAGAATCAGACTCAATTCGAGTAAATGCCAGATAATTGCCGCACGGCGACCAGCGTGGGTGATCATTAATTTCACCATCCTTGGTCAATTGTTTAAGGAGCCCCGATGCGAAGTCGAGAGTCCAAATATTATAGCTTCCAAAACGCCCGGATGAGAAAGCAACGGTCCCAGAAAATTGCATGCGATAGATCTCCTTTATATGGCTATCCCTCGGTAGTTGAGAGGGAAATCTTTATAGTGGCGCGCAAAAGCGGAGAAAAGCAGCAGGATTAGAGCCTTAAGCCTTTGTTCTGCGCTTGCTTCCCCAATTTTCTTTGATTTCCTGCTTCGCTCGACCAAGCGCGAGAGAATCCTTTGGTACATTCTTTGTGATGACTGAGCCCGCCCCAACGAGAGCGCCTGATTCGATAGTTACGGGAGCAACGAGAGCGGAGTTGCTCCCGATAAAAACGTTTTCGCCAATGGTCGTCTGTGACTTTTTGGCACCATCATAATTACAGGTGATCGTGCCGGCACCAATGTTTGTATTCGCCCCAATTGAGCAATCTCCTAAATAGGTCAGATGAGAAGCCTTGGCACCCTCTTGTAACGTTGCATTTTTGGTCTCAACGAAGTTTCCTATTCGCACGTCAGCGCTTAGATTTGTTCCTGGACGGATATGCGCAAAGGGGCCGACAGTGGCGCGCGCTCCTATGGCTGCCGATTCAATACGACAGTAGAGCCGAACCTCAGCGTTCTCTGCGATGCTGGTGTCGACGATACGAGAGTATCCCTCACAGTAAGCGCCACGAGCTATCGTTGTGTTGCCTGCTAGGTGAACTCCCGGACCGATTCGAGCTCCGCTTTCAATTCTCACCCCAGGCTCAATGGTGCAGGTTTCAATAGCATCGAATACGACACCAGACTCCTGTAAGGCACGTAACTGACGCCCGCCGAGAACTGAATTAACATAGGCAAGATCTGCAAGTGTATTTACTCCTGCAGCTTCACTGGGATCTCCCAGTGAGAATGCCGCTACGGTTTGACCCTCTTCAACTGCTTTTTGTACGATATCCGTTA
This sequence comes from Pseudomonadota bacterium, assembly GCA_038134595.1. Lineage (GTDB taxonomy): Bacteria > Bdellovibrionota_C > UBA2361 > UBA2361 > OMII01 > OMII01. The sequence continues at coordinate 167,852 of JAYPVM010000001.1, forward strand.
GGTAGTATTCCTTCTGTGCGTTTTCGTTTGTAAGAGCATGGAGCGCAGGTTTAAGAAAAGAGGAGTCGACGGCATATACGCCTGAATTGACCTCCGAGATTAGTTTTTCCTCAGGGTTACAGTCTTTATTTTCTGTTATCGAGCGGATGTTACCTTCGCGATCTCGAACGATCTTTCCATACGAATTTGGTGGAGAGGCTTCGAATGAAATCATGCTAAGCGTTGCTTTTTTGTGCTGATGATATTCGATGAAATGCTCTAAGGTTTCTTTCTTAAAGAGTGGGTGGTCGGCGTATGTAATGATTACGGTGCCAGTACACCCTTCAAGTGCTGGAAGTGCGGAGCGTGCCGCGTCGCCAGTTCCTTGTTGGCTCTCTTGTAGTGCGAAGGTCACTCCGAGGGATGCGTAGTGCTTTGAATTCTTTAGGTGACTCTCTACCAGTTCTCGCTTGTGCCCGACAACCACGACCGTTTTTTTCGGGCTAAGTACAGAAACACTATCTAAAACGTGGTCTATCAGCGTGCCCTCTCGGGTCGATGCGATAGCCTTTGGTGTATCTCCGCTGAGACGTTTCCCCAGTCCAGCAGCCAATATAATGCAGTAAATATCATCCATAGGTTCGCATCCTACCATAAAGGGCGCGTGGGTAGTAGAGATATGGATAAGCGCCTTGGGTCTTGATAGGGCTTGAGGGAAGGAGTGCGGAGTACAACTGGTAAAAGCTGGGCCGGAGCCTAAAATCGGCCCTAGCCCAGCTCAGAAAGTTATAAACTAACCCTAAAAGAGGATGGGGGCGGTTTGTTGTCCTTGAAAGACCCCTCCCCCCTAAGAGCCTTAGCTGATAGTATTGATAACGTGGCCTAAATTTTTACGAGTTAAAAGGAATGGGCTGTATGCAGAGGGGATATTAAGCAAGCACAAGCTTAGCAAAGCGGTAGACAAGCTTTTTCTGCTCGTCGAACGAGTCAAATTGAACACTTATAGCCGAAGAAGAACCCGAACCAGAGACGGATGTCACAGTACCTTCTCCAAACGTGGGGTGTATTACTCGTACGCCACTTTGTAGTTGTTCAACCGCAGCAGGTTCCTTCTCAAAGTATTCCGGAGGGGTCTCGGGTCGGCTGCTCATCGAATCTGCCGGTGCCAACATGGATCGTATTTGCTCTAGGGAGAGATTCTTCTTTCCCCCGAAGGTATCAGATGATTGTGGTTTTCTTTTCTTTTTTGGGTAACCACCGAATCCACTCGTACCAAAATCACCTCCACCATCATTTTCATCTCCGTACGAGAAACGGGGATAACCTTCTATGAACGAGGCCCCTTGGGAGCGTTGCGTGTCGACTGCCACAAGCGAATCGGGGGTAATATCTTTTGCAAAGCGACTTACGAGTCGTGGGCCTCCGCCTCCAGCCCCACCTGCGGTAAACATGCCGCGGTGGTAGGCTCTGGTAAGATAGAGAACACTCTTTGCGCGTGTAATTCCCACATAGCACAGTCGGCGTTCTTCTTCGAGTCCGGTGGGATCGTCTAGTGATCGATTGTGAGGCAAAAGCCCCTCTTCAACGCCACATAAAAATACAATAGGAAACTCTAGCCCCTTTGCTAGATGAAGCGTCATAAGAGATACAGACTCGATCTTTTGTTGCTCCTCCTGCCCTGTATTTTCACTTGAAGCCACGTCAGAGCCCGACGTCAATGCAATGTGATCGAGGAATCCGTTGATGGCATCTGCCGGATCTTCGAAAGTTCCTTCCATGGTCCGGGCCAACGCTTCAAGCTCTTGAAGGTTTTCGATTCGAGAGAGTGCCGTGGGATCCTTCATGGCCGCAAGCTTTGGACCGTAACTACTCTTCTGGACTACTGCGCCAACTAGATCTGCCAATGAGATCTTAGCTATATCGCTCTTTAACTCAGCAATAAGAGCGACGAATGCCCGGATTGCTTTATGAGTCACGGCTAGTTCGATGGCTGCCGCTAAGAAGGCTGTTCCGTCTTCACCCGCACGTTTTGAGATAGCCTGCAGGGCTTGGGCGCCAATACCTCGGGGAGGAGTGTTAACGATTCGTGTAAATGCTTGATTGTCGCTTGGATTCGCCAATAAGCGAAGGTAGGCCAGGATATCCTTTACTTCTTTTCTGTCAAAGAACTTAAGGCCACCGAAAATACGATACGGAATCTTAGCGCGAACTAACGACTCCTCTATCGCGCGCGTTTGAGCATTGGTTCGGTAAAGAATTCCAATCGAACTGGGTGGGGTTCCGTGTGTAATGAGAGTCTTAATCTCTGAGGCTAGAAAATCGGCCTCCATGTTCTCGTCGTATCCGATAAATGTTCTAATCCTTTCGCCAGAATCACTTTCGGTCCAAAGTTTCTTGGCCTTTCGAGATCTGTTCTTCTCTATAACCGCGTGAGCCGCATCGAGAATAGTCGCTGTTGAGCGGTAGTTCTGCTCGAGTTTGATAACCTTAGTTCCTTTGTAATCTCGTTCAAATTCGAGGATGTTGCTGATAGTTGCCCCCCGAAAGCCGTAGATCGACTGGTCGTCATCTCCTACAACAAATAGATTTCTTCGAGGCTCTGCAAGCATACGAATGAAGAGATACTGAACCTTATTTGTGTCTTGAAACTCGTCAACAAGCAGATAGTGTAGGGTGCTTCGATATTGATCGAGCACTTCCGGATGCTCTCGAAAAAGTCTAACTACATTGACAAGGAGATCGCCGAAATCCATGGCATCTGCTTGGAGTAAGTGTCTCTGATATCGATCGTAGACCTGAGCCTGTAAATCGCTCTCGATACCATAGGCACGTTTTGCCGCGTCCTCGGGAGAGACAAGATTGTTCTTTGCGTTATCAATAGCCCGTAAGAAAGATTTAACAGGATATTTTTCCTCGTTGATAGACAGTTCCTTTACGATTTGTTTCACAACGCCTTTGGAGTCTTGATCGTCGTAGATAACAAATTTATTGGAGTACGAGAGCTTGCTTGCATGGTGCCTAAGAATTCGGAGGGCAGTTGAGTGAAAGGTAGATATCCAGATTCTTCTTGCCGAATCGCCTAGTAACGCATGTAGTCGCTCGCGCATTTCGCCGGAGGCCTTGTTTGTAAATGTGACAGCGAGAATTCGGCCTGGCCTTATACCGTGGTTTAAGATTAGGTTGGCAACTCTGTGAGTAAGCACCCTGGTTTTGCCACTTCCCGCCCCGGCTAGTACAAGAATTGGGCCGTCTAAATGAAGCGCTGCTTGTTGTTGTGGTTTATTGAGCCCCTTGAGTAGATTAGAGGACTCGGATGAATGCTCTTTGGAGCTTTCAATGGGATTTTGGAAAAGAAGTTCGTTTTGGTCGCCTAACATTGTGGTTGATAGTACTACAGAATGGACCGTGCATCGAGTTCTTCTGAGTGGTTTATTGTATATCGCTGTGTAAGGCTAAAAAGTTTCTTGCTCATTTTACTCAAGGCGAACCGAAGATTCTAATAGCTCGCGATTCCTTGTCGCCGTGGAATAGCTTTCGTACAAATCTCGGTGTGTTGAACGCGATTCGTTTTCGACGGTCTGCCGCTCTCTAGATTATAGCCTAGCGAAAGCGAGGCGCTACGCGTTGTCCTCGAAGCGAAAGCTTAGCTACGCTGCACGCTGAAGCGATTGGGTTTTCGGCAACGATTGATTGAAAGAGCAAGCGGCTGATGTAGGTAAGAGTCATTGCGGCGCAGATACAGTCAAAGCCAGTTGTTAGGTAGTCCGATGTGATTGGTTCCATAAGGTGCCTCTTGGGTTGAGTAAGTTTACAAGTGTTTGTGTTCTCGTACGTTCTGCCATAAGGCCGTAGGAGAGCAATTTTCTAACTCGAAGGTCGTATTGATGTGTAATCTTGTAGATGTTCACCACAATCCACCTTCTAGTATTTTTCTACACTCGAACGCGCCGTCCTTCAAGTCTTTTTCTATATATAGAAAGATATTTTTGGCCGAAACCGCGTGCAGATAGATGTGCTTTCAGGGGTTTAGGAGCCGAGAGTTGATTGATACCATGTTTTAGACGCACGGGTATGGTTTAATGATTAGGAAAATCAATCACCTTTTCGTAAGTAGGTAAAGTCTGGTAGCGGACCGGTTCTAACCCCGTTCAGATACCTCCATTTTGGGATAGGAGGCGGAGCCTGGAAGTCAGGAATACCTTGGGACTTCATGATATCCTTGATGGAGTGTTTGTCTTGGATGAAGGCGATAATCCTCATCTGCGCGTTACATTTGGGACACTCGAGAGGATCCACTTCATAGACTCTCTTTATGCAAGCGGCCCATCCACTTCTACGAAACTCTCTTCGATAGTCACTCTCCGTTTTTTCGGCAGGAGGAGGGGAGAGCTAAGCGCGTTCGCCCCGGCGCTTGCAGGAAAAGGCGATGAGGAGCGAGTGTTTGCATCCATCGCAGTATACCCGAGCGGCACCGTGAGCGAGGATTCCGCAGTTTAGGTATTCGTCGAGGGTTTTTAGCACCTCGTCGCGCAAGCACTCATACTGATGCTGGAACCGTGCCTCCCACTGGAATTGTAGGCCATCTCGAGAGTGATAGACTATCTTGGTAGAGTAGAGAGGCTTCTGCGGAGCGCCTCCTGTAGTGTTGGAGTTTTTCTTTTGCCTTCTCCCATGTGTAGCGCCTTCAGCATGCAGGCTGGTTCGGAGAAGTGGGGATAAAGTTGTCAAACCTTAAGCCGACGCCCCGAGAAATGCTGCCAACCTATTTGAATTTATAGGCTGAAACAACAGCCTTTAAAAATGCTGTCGCATAACCTGGCGAAGGGTTTCCGAAGAGAGCAAAGATTTTTTCAACGTCTTTGGAAGGCAAAGATGGTCTACCTTCTTTAAAACCCTGGATACTACTCCTAGCAAGACGGGTTTTTTCTTCCACAATATCGAGTGGCATCCCAGTTAACATAAGTAGATCGCGAAAAAGATTATTGGCCGTATAGCGGGACAGTATATCCTGATCTCTTTGTTGTTTTTGATAGGCTTCACCAAAAGCTTTAATAAATGAGAATCTATCACTTTCCATCGCCCGTCTTTCCTCACTTGTACATGGTCCATTAGTATCTGATTTTTCTCGCAAACTAGCTATCACTTCTTGCGTGTACGGCTCACCGTAATCTAGACCTGTCAAACATTTAAAGGCGCGCCCTTCAGCACCAAGCATACCCTGTGATGGCACTCTCGCGTTAGATTCATTTGAGCTAGATCCAGCACGGTGTAACATATATCCCTTAAAGCCCTCGGTATACTCGTCAAAGAACGGATAAAATGCATCCAAAATGGCCGAGAGTTTTGCCTGGCTAGGTAGCAATACCCCATCAAGCATCATGTTAAACTCTACCGCGTATTCAAGAGGAGTGCTAAACTCACCATCCCCAGATTGCATAAGTATATTTAACACAACCGTAAAAGGATCTCGTCCAAGCCTAGAAATGAGATTTGTATCATATTCAAACTCAGGCGACAGTATATTCTCAAATGCTTTCAAGCGTGGATGCGCTAGGACCTCTCCCAATATTGCCTCAGAAACTTCAGTGGGCGCGTTATGACTGAATGGTTTTCCCATGGTTCTCTGTTCGGGCTCAAGCGTCTCTCCCGAGATCTCTCCAATGAAGAAAAACACCTCTTGATCTTCTTCACCTAATTCACTTCGTGTAAATACAAATTTACAGACAGCAGGATTTTGTGTCTCATGAATAGCAAAGTTATGTTGCGTACACAGTGCTCGAACTGTTCCAAGAATTTCTGTTTGGGGCACCCCACGCAAGCCCTCTAAAAACACGCCCAACTGATCATAGGAGCCCGTTCCTAGAAGACTCGACAATCGATTGTCCTCAGTCAAACTCAGACCAGGAAAGAGCGTATGTCCAACTTCTCTTCGCTCTTGATCAGAAAAGATAAGCCTTTTTTGAAACAGGGAAGATGTTCCAACTCGAGCGTAAGCATCTTCATAGGTTCTGCACGGATTCTCATTATGTTTTGCAGCTAATCCAGTTGCAACAATAGCCCGTAGACCATCTTGGAATGACAATCGTAGGAAGGGGGACTCTCCTGATAATAGAGCTTTGTTCAACATATAAACAACTTAGAGTAAGATTCACAGCTATGGGGGCTAATACACATACAATTAACCCGCCAACCAGCATAAACCGCTGGTTGATCCAATGCTAGACAAGTCTGTTAATTTAAATAATAGTTTTTATAATATCATACTGATACGGACAAAAACCATCTCCCCAAAAAGACAAGCCTACAGAGTAAGTAAGGAATCGGCGTATCATGACGTAGATATAACCCCCTCGATGCAATACAGGAGCGCGCCCAAAATTGTCATCGAGAACTGCTCCCTTTACGAAACTCTCTCCTGTAATCGCTCTCGTGCTCCTCGGGCGCAGGAGTAGCGTCCATAGTATCTGGTAATTGACTTGTAGGTTTTCGGGATATGACATGAGAGTATGGATAGGAAAACCAATTGCTTCTTTGCAAGTAGTTGATGTGCAGTGGTCGGCCTGCCCGGGAGGCCTTTCCGGCTGTCAGCTCCGTGGTGCGATGTCATTCCACTAGGGGGTATAGGCGATAGCTACGACTTTCTCCTTTTTAAATCAGATACTGAGGTAGAAGATGCTTGACGCTTGAATCCTGAAAAAAACTCTAGAAAAGCTCCCCATTAGCGCGATTATGGCTGTCAACTAATGTCGGGCTTCTCGGTCACGTTTGGCGGTTTTGCTAGGATAAGAAAAGTGGCTCGGCACGAGAGAACTAAGAAATAGAAAGAGTGCTACCTGTTATACCCTTTATTCTCCGCCTTCTCCCTGAGGTGCTTTTGCTGGATCGGTCACACCGCGTCTAAGCATCTGGGCTGCTCGGGCGGGTTGAAATCCTGCCGCACGCCAAGGAACGGCGTATGATGGTGGTAAGCCTTCTTTCATCCATTCAATGGATTCCTCCGGAGTAAAATTAGCGCGCCTCCAATTAGCGGCCAATGGCGCACCGGTAATTCCTACATTGCTCCACGCAAGAAATTCTTCAGGTGAAAATTCATACGCTATCCAATATCCAGCCGCGACTGCTGGAATTTTGTGCTGTGTCCACTCGTCTTGGATCTGTAGCGGAATCTCTGCTAGCTCGTATGTAAATGCTTTTTGATAGACGTTAAGTAGTATTCGACAGTCGTGCAGGTGAGCTCTGAAATCTGCGGGTGTCAGCGACGCCTCTCTTCTGAGCTTTTCGCAGAGTTGCTCTGTGTATGCTTGTGGAGAGCTAAATGTGTTAAGAATTATTCTGGTTGTTTTAAGGTATTCCTGGGCATCGGTTATCTCCGCAGCTATCTGCTGGGCGTCTTCGGTTTGTCCGAGCTGACTAAAAATTGCACTTAGCGTTTCAACGTACGAGCTTTTTACCGCGGCAGAACGATTGAGTGCGGCTACAAGAACTTTGGCAGAGTTGTGATCTTGTGTCAGGTCTTCAACGTGCAAAGCCGCTTCAATTTTTGGAATAAACCACTCGAGGTCTTCTTTGAGAGCCTTCATAAAATCCATTGCAGCGATCGCATCGAAGGTCTCAGCGGACTCCCAATCAACAGAAAAAATAGGTATTTGATTTCCGAGGTCCACCATCCAATTGTCGATTTTATCGAATGCTTTGTGTGCGGTCTCCAGGTAGGTCTCTGAAACAAGTTTGCACTCTAGAGTGCTTAGAGCGCCTTCAAAAAGGATTTGTCCATAAAAACTCGACCGAAGCATTGTGATAAATTCAGCGGTAAGTTGCAGGTCTTTGTTCATAATAGGTTTGAAATTTTGGTGCTTATTTACTCTTAAATAAACTAGTCGGTGTAAATACTTTATAACATGAGGCGTTTGCGAAAAATGATTTCGAATTAAGCATATTATGTGGCAGAGAGTCGCCGCTCAGCGCTGAAGAATCAGAAATAATAACGCGGTTTTTTAGAGGAGAGCACATAAAACCATCCTTATGTTGCGGGCTTGCGTTTTTTGACGAGGCGGTCACCGCAAGACTTGTATGAGAGAGGTGCCATCAGTGGGTTTCTTGAAACACGCGCGCGCTGTGCTGATACAACGTTTGTTCTGCGTGAGAACCGTGGTCATAGCAAGGTTTCAATTGAATGCGCACAATGACCCTTATCTGAGATAGAGAGAAAGGAAAAGTATGTCTGCCTTCGTTCATGGACGTAGTTAGATTGTTGTATTTGCTTGTTCAAAGAAGCGCATAGTACTCACTTTCTTATACACGTCGGAACATCGTCGCACCGATAAGAGCTAAGCATGGGTGATACATTCTCCGCTAAAGACGAACCTGAACGAACCCAGCAAGAGGGTACGGATTCCTTCTTGCACAAGAATGAAACGATTGAAGTTGTAATCTCTGCAGCAGGGGTAGAGCTTCAGGCCGATCTGTGTGTCGTTTCGCAAGACCGGCTAGAGGGAATTGTTATATTTGCGCACGGCAGTGGTAGTGGTCGCAAGAGTCCTCGAAACCAATTGGTTGCAAACGTTCTAAACCGGCATGGTTTTGCTTCATTGCTTGTTGATCTGTTAACCCCAGCTGAGCAGTTTATTGTAAGCAAACGTTTTGATATCGCGCTGTTGACGACGAGACTTTCAGAAGTTGTCTACTGGATAAAAAATGATTCTAGAGTCTGCTCACAGGCAATAGGCCTCTTCGGGGCAAGCACTGGAGCTGCCGCTGCTTTGCGAGTTGCTGCGATTATGAACCCCCACATTAGTTGCGTGGTGTGTCGAGGAGGAAGAACTGACTTAACAGGTACGTTGCTACAAAAGGTACAGGCTCCAACGCTATTAATCGTTGGGGGAGAAGATAAAGAGGTATTAACGATAAATCACAAAACTATCGACGAGCTTACGTGTACAAAACGTCTAGCAGTCGTACCGGGAGCGACCCACCTGTTTGAAGAGCAGGGAGCTCTCGATGATGTTGCACATATTGCTTCGTACTGGTTTAAGAATCATATGGGCAAGATCCGACGAAGCCCGTTGTCTCAAGATAGGCCACTTGCGTAAGCAGCTGTAGGGCTTTAGAAGAAGATAACCATGAAGTTTATTCGTAATGCTAGGTAGTTGATAGGTATTTATCTCTTTCGCATACGCCCGCCGAGACGCTTGATAGAAAAAACTTTAGCTCTTGGCCACAATGTCCGACTACTCCACAGAAGCTAGAGAAGGATCGAATTTCATATTAGGAGAGGGGAGGATACAAAAACATGCCTATTCCAGAGGATCAGAATCAGGAGCTTAAAGTTCTTGTGGTAGATGACTTTGCTTCAATGAGAGATTTAATTCGAAAATCTTTAACAAGACTGGGTTTTTCACAGATATCGATGGCCACCGGGGCGGTGGATGCCGTTCGTCAGATTGAAGCAGGGGAGCAGTTTGACTTAATAATCTCTGATTGGAACATGCCTAACATGACAGGTCTCGAATTGCTAAACTATGTTCGCGCAGAAAAACAGCTAGAAAACGTACCGTTTCTCATGATAACAGCCGAGGCTCAGCGTGAAAATATAATTGAAGCAGCTAAAGCCGGGGTCTCACAATATATAGTAAAGCCGTTTACCGAAGAGGCGCTTCAAGAGAAAATCGAGTCAATACTGCCAAAGTAGGTTGTATTCTCTTGTCAGGCAATCTTAGATCGCGTGACGCCTGCTTCTGTATCCCTCGGTACTGCTAGGTATGAAAAGCAGGCATCCTATTAGAATCTAGCTTCTCTGAATGTAATCCTTGGTTCTGTCTAGAAGTGATGTCGCAAAGTCTCTCAGGCCAAAGACGGCTTTTTCAGCTAATGGAGGAGCTACCGTTAGCGCCGCTAAACCGCCGAGAGCAACTCCTGCAAGTGGAGTGCCAACAACAGCGGCAACGACAGCGCCCGATAGAACCGCGGCAGAGGTGCTAGCCCGAGCGATTGATGACAAGATGCTGTCTTTTCCCTTGTCTCCTAGTCGACTTTGTTCGCACAGGTCGTCTGCGATGTTCGAAAATAGACTTGAAAATCCTGTAGTATGCTCCAAAATCGCACTCTTTACTGAACCCTGCTCCGGCAAAAAATCATTAACGGTTGGCTCTATCGCCTCACTAAAAATATTTGGATTCTCGCAGTAGTTATTGATGTTGTTTACGTCCATATCAAAAGTTCCTTATAGATGGCAGTGTGATAAAAGCTTTCACAACTGTAGTTTCAACCCGCCGTCGTCTGGATACTCCCCACATATAGAACGAGTCGATGCTAATCACGAGGAAAAAACTTTTACCGATCTGCTTACAGATATTGATTTTTTGTGATCTTCCTTTTTGGGAAGATACACATCGTGTGATTCGGTACATCGAAAGGTATTAGAATAAAGTTTCCAGTAAACTACAGACCGTCCGAAACAATTAGAGATAACTCTCGATAAATCCGCAAATAGGCAGCAAAAAGATCGGAGGAATTCTACGTATATGCGAGGAGATCGTGAAACAAATTTTTAGAAGTTCTGCTAGGGGTGGAGATGGAATCAGTACAGTCGGGCGGTGATGGACTTCGACCTAGCAGTCAGGCAAAGAGCTTTTTGTCGTTTGAACAGGCAGTCGCTCTTGGGGCGTTGCCCTTGAGAGTCTTCTCGCGAGAGGGTGGCGATGCCTTGCAGGTGGCCGTCTCTGATATGTCAGCTAATCACGTTGAAAAAATTGCATTTGTCTGTGGAATTGATGTGCTTCCTGAGCGGGTTGAACGAGAGGATTTAGACGGAGCTATTGTCAGAGCTTATCGAGAGGATATCCATCAAGTGCCGTCGGCGGACCCAACTTTTGTTGACCAACGAGAAGACGATCGACCTGCCTTGCGTGTCGTTGATGGCTCACAGGGAGATATAGCGAAATTTATTGACGGCCTTCTTGAGTTTTGTGCCGTACGGAGTGCGAGCGATCTGCACTTGACCCCCGAACATCGAGCAGTCGCGGTGCGTGTGCGAATTGATGGATCCATTCGAGATGTCCCGAGTAAGAATTATAGCCACCGCATACACGAGCAGATCCTGACAAGGATAAAGGTTAGAGCGGGCCTTGATATTGCCCAAAAGCGCCTTGCACAGGATGGCTCGTTTGTGTTTCGAGTTGGTAGTCTTGAGCGGAATGCGAGAGTCAGTATTATTCCAAGCCTGTACGGAGAGAGTGTTGTCCTTCGGATTTTATCCGCAAGCGAGACCCCAGTGCTAGAGCGACTAAATATGGAGCCAAGTACGCTATTGCTGTTGCGCGAAGCGCTGGAAGCTAATGAGGGAATGATATTGCTAACGGGTCCGACAGGAAGTGGAAAGACTACAACACTGTATGCGCTCGCTTCCGAAGCGCGTAATCGAGGTTTGAACGTTGTGAGCGTCGAGGATCCAATTGAGAATTCGATAGCCGGAGTGCTTCAGGTGCAAGTAGCAACAAGCCAATCCTTTGATTACCCGGAAGCCATTCGAGCTGTTTTAAGGCACGACCCAGATGTATTACTGATAGGTGAGATCAGAGACCCTCTGAGTGCGGCAATTGCAGTGCGGGCTTCAACGACAGGGCATCTGACACTCTCCTCTCTGCATGTCGGCTCCTGTATGCAGGTTTTTAGGCGCTTAGAGCTCTTAAATGTTTTGCCAGTCCACGTGACAGAATCGGTACGGCTGGTTTTGAACCAACGACTACTTCCCCGACTCTGCGATCGGTGCAAGTCGGAAGATACCGAGAAAACGGCTAGTGATGGCCGGCCATTGTATCGAGCCAATGGATGTCCAGAATGTAAACATACTGGATTTAGACATAGAACACTGGTAACCGAGGCGCTTGATATGCAGTCCCAACAAGCGAAGGATATAGTGCTCTCGGGCGGTTTTAGGGGCGAATTGATTCATAAGGTGCCCGTAGGCGCTTATGTGTCGTGGAAGGACGCACTTGAGTATCATGCGAGTAGAGGCGACCTATCAGCAACACAGCTAGACAGCTTTTCTGCTTTGTAAGTAATAGAAATTACGGTCTGTATGGCAGATTAAAAATCTATATCCGCGACAAAAATACCCCGCTATAATCGGTTTCTATGAGCAATGAAAACGATAGGCTTCGACCCAACGTGTGTATTCTTCTGTACAATGCTGAGCGCAAACTGCTTCTTGGAGAGCGTTTGGGAGAGGCTGGGCACTGGCAGTTTCCGCAGGGCGGAATAGATAAGCCCGATACGCCGGAGAGGGCAGTGGTGCGCGAAATTTATGAAGAACTCGGAGTTGAAGAGCACTTGCTCGGGAGGATCGAAGCGTTGAATGTAACACATACATATCTATGGGATACGGTACCGGACTATGCGGTTGGGCGTTGGATCGGCCAGGCTCAAACATTTTGGTCCGTAGAATTTCTTGGTGCTGATACAGATATCGTTCTCGAACGACATGACACTCCCGAATTTCAAGCATGGCAGTGGTGTTCGTCTTTCGCCGTTGAGCAGATTGCTGCAGAGAAGAGGCGAGATGGATATAAGAAGGCTTTAAGAGCGTTTGAGGCAACTGTTGAACGGGTGGATTCTGGAAAATCTTAGTGCAGCAAAGCAGTGCGCACAGATGCGTGCGTTGTGGCATCTGATGTATGTTTAAGCGGTTTAAAAAAATTGAGCGTTTCCACGTTCCGTAGTAAGTTTGACAATTCGACGAGGAGTGACGCATGACAGAGAAGAGGCAGACCCGAGCAGACCAAGTTTTTAAAAAGATCCGACTTCGGAATCACGATGTCGAAGTAGCAGATCGTATTGCTGAGGCTATGAAGATTAATCCCGTAGTGGGAAGGATTTTGGCCGCGCGGGGCTTTACACCGGGAAAGGAGTTAGAGGATTTCATCTCTCCTACATTGCGAAACGGTTTGCCAGATCCTGAAACGCTCAAGAATTTACCGCAAGCCGCCCATATGATCGCGCAATGTCACAGAGCGGGAAAGTCGATTGCAATTTGTTGTGATTTCGATGTCGACGGACTCTCGGGTGGATCGGTTGTACATGACTTTTTCAATGCCGTCGGTATTGTGTCGAAGGTTTTTGTTCCAGACCGCTTTGTCGATGGGTATGGATTAAATGCGAAGACTGTGGAATCTATTGCCAAGGAGAAGTTTGGGCTTCTTCTTACAATTGATTTTGGAACTACAAATGTAAAAGAGTTGGCTCTAGCCAAGGAATTAGGTCTTCAAACTGTTGTGGTAGATCATCATCATATTAGTGATGATCCTCCTCCTGCAGATGTTTTCATCAACCCTCATCAAACAGGCTGTGGTTTTGCAAAGGGTATCGCATGTGCGGCGGGCCTTGCATGGTACCTAGTTCTCGGACTTGCTCGAGAACTAAAGCTTGAAGGGTTTAATGCCAAAGAATATCTAGATTTGGCGTGTTTAGGAACTATTTGCGACATGGTTCCTCTAATAGGTGTGAATCGGGTAATAGCGAAGCGAGGGCTTGAGGCTCTGTCAGAATCGAGACGCCCAGGACTTCGAGCGTTAAAAAATGTAATGGGAGTGCGCGGGAACGTGGGTTGCGCTGATGTTTCATTTGGAATTGGGCCTAGGCTCAATGCCGCTGGTCGGATTGTTCACGGTGAGCTGGTAGTTGAGCTATTAACGACGAGTAATACTGCGCGAGCTGAGAAATTAGCTGGACAACTTAACAAACTTAATACTGAACGACAGTCGATTGAGGGCGCTGTTAAGGAACAAGCGATACATCAGATTGAAAATCTCGGTACGTTGCCAAGTGGTCTCGTTGCATGGCATGAGGATTTTCATACAGGAGTTATTGGAATCGTTGCGCAAAGATTAGTTGAGCATTTCTACAGACCCGCGGCGGTAATGGGTATGGATAGCGAAGGGATTTGGAAGGGATCTGTTCGTGGAATTAAGGGCTTTAGCGTAATTGATGCGCTAGGTTCGGTGCGGGAGCATTTGATAAAATTTGGGGGACATGAGGGAGCTGGCGGCTTTTCTGTTGCGGCCGAAAATGTTGAGCGGTTTCGGGATGCATTCGTTCGTGAGTGTGAAAAACGTCTTGTAGACATTGAAACAGTTCCATACGTCGATGCGGATACTGAGGCTTCTCTTAACGAATGCACCGTCCCACTCGTTCGAGAGCTTGGAAGTCTAGCTCCGTTTGGTATGGGGAATCCATCACCAGTGCTATTAATTCGAGACCTCTTGGTAAAGGAGATCCGTGTATTGAAAGATGCTCATCTTAAAGTTCTTTTGAGCGATGGTAAAAGATTTATTACCGGACTCATGTGGAGACATACATCTCATCCTGCACTTGTTGAGGGTAAGCGAGTTTCTATTGCATGTAAGCCCGACATTAATTCATTCAATGGTGCTAACGAAGTACAAGCAATACTTCAGGCCGTGGAAGAAGTATGAGCAGTACTATTTTTATTCCCGCTTTTTTTTGCGAAAGAATTTAAAAATAAAGAAAGTGTCGACTCATTAGGATTCGCTTACCACATGCTTTATCTTATCTTCGAGAGAATCGATGATAGAAGCCATGCTCGTGGCGGCTCTTTGAATCGCCGAGAGAGCTTCCTCTGCCGTGCTAGAAAGCTCTGAGCTCGAGGTTGCTACAAATGCCATTGCAACGATCTCTTGTAGTGGATTGTTGAGGTCGTTTCGTATGTCTGCTCCTAGAAGCGCCAAAGCGTTTTTATTTCGGGGGACGGGCATACCGACAGATGACCTTTGAGTCACACGGCGAAGTTCGATAAATCGATATCCCGGATGGGCGCTTATCACGTCTCGTGTCGTTGAGAGTTCGCTTAAAATAAGCAGTTCGGGTGGAGAGGAAACGTTACTTAGTGAAGAATGGATTTGACTAGCCGTTCCATCAGGTAGGGTTGCACTGGAAATAATCACATCTATCTGCCGCTTTCCTACTATCCAAAGCGCTATTTGAACCGTGGGTGCAAATAAAATCGTGCAGTCAGGAATTGTCTCGGTTAGCTCAAGGGTTACCGTCTCAGCCATAGTATGACTGGCATTGACTACGAGCACGGTGGGCCCGTTCTTAGAAACACCCGCTCTGTTACTTTTAACTGAGGATTCGGAAAGACATGTGGTGTGTGGATCCGACGGTATAGGACTAGATGTAATAATTCTTATATCAGATGTTTCAACGACTTCTTTAATCGCTTTGTCGTGGGTGAGGCTTACCGTTTTTCTCCTCACGCGTGGTATTGTCGCCATCTTTAAAAACCTCTTCTTACAGCACTCCAAGGGATAGGATGAGGAGCAGAGGCAGAAAGATTCGAGAAAATACACACCTGTTGCCAAAAAAGAGCGATGTTTTTAAGCCGCTTAAGGATATTTTTTGCGACATCAGGTTTGTTGTGACTATTAACTCTCTGTAGGGCCAGGCAGGTGCACAATGCAGGTTAACGGTGTGTGGTGGTCTTGTCGCTGCATTATTGTTCCCGTCTTTTTTTCGACTTCTTTCGCCGCTTCATGCTTTGAGGGCGTTTTAATATCGAGGGCGTTACAAGCTCCTCTTCCTGAGCTTGGAGCTCTAGGTTGCTTACCAATACCGCTGGGGAGATTGTTGAGATGGGCAGAAGACCAGACTCTGCTCCGCAGAATCCGTTGTCGAGCTCGGGATCGTCGCCAACGGCTATGATATTGTTTAAGGATTGGAGCGGGGTGCCGACAAAGTTTACCCCTCTGATACAGACCTCTTTGCCACTGGGATAGAGAAGAGCGGCATGTGTAACGTCTCCTGAAAAACCTTGAAAGTCGTAGGTTGAAGTATCAGTTTCGCCTCCGTTGGTTTCATAGACAATCATTCCAAACGGTTTATTTTGTCGCTTGATTTCCTCAATAAGCTTCTTCTTTAAGGTAGCGAGAGGGTCACCGCATGCGGCTTCAACGATGGTAACCGCCATTCTGCTTATCGGACGTTGCTCGGCCTTTGTTCGGGCGTGTCCGTTTGATATGTGTCGACCCTTCTTTAAAGCGGCTCGGGTGGAGAGGTAATCCTTTAAGACCCCCTTTTCTACCAACACAACATCCTCTGCTTTGGAACCCTCGTCGTCATAGGTATAGGCACCGATACAACGCTGGCCTTTAAACGAGCGCTTAAGTGGATTGTCACGGATTGTTATTGGTAGGGGAAGAATTTTCTTTCCAACGTGTCCCTTAAATGTTTGACCCTCTCCCGTGGAGAGCAGGCGACTACCTTCGAGGCGATGGCCGACCGCTTCGTGGAACAAGAGACCCGCTGGCCCTGGATAGAGTAATACTGGGCCAGAAAAAGCGTGGATTTTTTTGGCCCTCGCTTTTTTAATGAGTATCTCATACTTTTGCATGAGAAGTTTTTTAAAGCTTCTCATGTCGGGCATTTCAGATAGGGCCCCGCAGTTGATTACAAGGTCTTGCTCGAGACGCACACCATCTTTTGTTAATTTATGAATGTTTGCGGTGAGAGAAAAAACTTGGCTGTTTTGTGCAGTAACGGTCCCCTCGCTATTTACAAATACCCGAGTCTCTTGTGATGCATCAAATTCAACCCAGCCGCCCGATATCTTTGGAAGCTCAGATATCCATGCAGAGGCGCGTTTGCAGAATCTGTTCCACGTCTCATGGGGAACTCTATCCATACGGGAAAGTTGCCGATGAAGGACTCTCTTGCTCTTCGTAAACGAATGTAGGCCGTGATTCGGATCCGGTGTTCGAATGCGGGTAGCCTCCTTATCGTTGTAGTCCATGAGGGCCTCTCGGAACTTGCTCTCAAGAAGCTTCCAGATGGTTAGACGGAGGCCGTCGTAGTCTTTGTCATCGATCGGAGCAGTGGTGTGACTAAAGGAATCGAGATCTTCATCGAGCTCTATAAGTCCTCCTTCAGTGACCTGATCGTACTTATATGAACCGACCCTCAGATCGCAGTAGAGGTTTCGCGTTCGGTCTTGCTGTACTCGGCATATAGAACCACTACTGGCCCAGGTATTAAACCAGTGTGTGTCTTTGAGCAGTAGTGAGCAGTAATACGGCTTGGGGAAGCCGGGTACAGCCATCGAGAGAGAACGTCTGATGTCTCTTTTGAGGATAGGGATTAAGTTTTCAACGGTCGATTTATTAAGCATATCTATTTAGAGTAGGGGATCGGGGCTGAAAGCTCAAATAGGACAAGCTACAGTAAATCGATGTAATTACAATGGGTTGCGCGATAAATTTCTTGAGTCTGGTTGGATAAAAATAAAAAATAGTTTTCACTTGCACCAATATGCCACACGTTATCAACAGGTTTTCCACAGAATGGGATGTGTCGATTAGTCTTAAACTAACGGAGTAGTGAGAACCGCTAGTATGATGGATATATACGACAATAGTCTTCGAGTGAAAAAAGCTCGAGCGGTTGTAATGGTCATGAAAGGGGCGAGGAGAGAGTAAGAATCAGGCCTTAAGATTCCAATTCCTCTGATAGATGGAGTGGGGCAGTCTGTTATTAGGATATTCTATACTCCTTTAGTTTATAGAGAAGTGTACGGTGACTAATCTCAAGAAGCCGCGCTGCTCTTGTCCGATTTCCGTCGGTTTCAGCAAGTGCCTTTTTAATGAGGGACTCTTCGATATGAGCAGTGTGTTCCTTAATCGAGAGGCTGTCGGTAAGTGTATTTGCGCCCGATGCGAGATGGGTGTTTTCTGCGATATGCTGCGGTAGCGAAGTTGTCTGGAGCGAATCTCCATCTGAAAGTACAAGCGCGCGTTCCAAACAGTTCTCCAGCTCCCGAGCGTTGCCAGGCCACGGATAGGTTAGAAGGGCTTTAAAGACATCGGTATTTACATGTTTTGGTGGTATGCCAAGGCGAACTGCATGCTTTTGAATAAAATACTCGACTAAAAGGCTGATATCCTCAGGCCTCTCTCGGAGGGGCGGTAGGTGAATTGAAATTACATTAAGTCGGTACAAAAGATCGTCTCTAAATCTTCCGTTCGCCATCTCCTGCTGTAGGTCGCGTAGTGTTGCGGAGATGATTCGGACATTGATTGAGATCGACTGCTCGTCACCGACTCTTCGTATGCTTTGCTCTTGTAGGGCGCGTAATATCTTTACCTGTAGGTGAAGTGGCAGGTCTCCTACCTCATCGAGAAAGAGCGTTCCACCATCTGCTTCCTCGAAGAGTCCTCGTTTATCACGAGAGGCATCAGTAAAGGCTCCTTTTTTATGACCAAAAAGCTCTGATTCAATAAGGTTTTCGGGAATAGCTCCACAGTTAATAGCTACAAAAGGACCGTCTTTGCGTGGAGAAGTGTCGTGAATTGCTTTAGCTATGAGCTCTTTTCCGGTTCCTGACTCGCCAGTGATGAGCACCGTGCTGTTGAAGGGGGCCAGTCGTCTGATGATGTCGAAGATATCGAGAAAGCTCTGACTTTTTGCGATGATGTTGTGAAACGAGTGCTTGCCCGAGAGTGTGTCCCGAAGTTGTTTGTTCTCTCTTTGTAAAGCTATATGTTGTTCAAATCGTTGGAGTGTAAAGAGCAAATCGTCGGGGAATATTGGTTTTCGAATGTAATCAAACGCCCCACAAGAGGCTGCTTTGGTAGCAATATCCTCGGTGCTGTATGCCGTCATTAATATGATGGGGACCTTACCTGCAAATTGTTCGAGAACTTCTAGGCCCGAAAGACCGGGGAGTTTTAAATCACATAAAACAAGGTCAAAGGGCCGTCTCTCGAGATGTTCAAGGGCGGCGCTGCCAGAATTGGCAGAGGTTGTTTTGTATCCGAGTGTTGCGAGTACATCCTGTAGCGACTTATTGACGGTCTCATCGTCGTCAACGATCAAGATATGGCGATCGTTTCCAATAGTAGTTGCTAGTTGTTCGGTGGTCACTGAAGCATCCTCCAGTGTGTCCCTGTAGTTGGATCCATTAGGTAGCCTATCAAGGAGCCTACGTTTAAGATGTATAGGATCGCCGCAAATGCTAAATACGGGCCAAAGGGGATATAGACATCCATTGAGCGTCGTTTTATCAGCATAAGCGCGATGCTTATAAATGATCCAAAGATCGATCCTACGAAAATAACGGCAAGTGAGCATTGATAACCGAACAGTGCGCCTAGCATCGCAAGTAGTTTGATGTCACCTAACCCCATGCCTTCTCGTTTGCGCACTACAAGATAGAGCCACCAGATGGCATAAAGGAGCCCGGCTCCAAAAATAATCCCATAGATTGAGTCAGTAAATGAACTCACAAATGGGTGTTCCAACGGAAATCCAACTGAGCTCTCTGGCGTAACGTCACTTAATCCTCCAAGAAGAAGGCCGAGCGCAGTGCCGGGATACGTAATTTTGTCGGGGATTATCATATAATCAAGGTCGATAAGGGTAATTACGACAAGGCTACAGATGACAAGAAAAGCTGTGACGCCCGTAAGAGAGATTCCAAATCTGAGGTAACACAGTACCGCAAGAATTCCCGTAAGGAACTCAACCAGAGGATACCTAGAAGAGATATGCGCTTTACACGAGGCGCAGCGACCGCGTTGTAATATCCACGATACGATAGGCACAACTTCTTGCCATGAAAGCGTTGCTCTACATGCGGGACAAAATGAACGCTTGGGAGATGAGATGGTTATGTCCTCACCGAGTTCTGGGACCCCCTCACGGGTTGGTTCATAGATCCCCATTGGCATACGAAAGCCACAGACGCCAAGAAAGCTTCCAATAATCGTTCCCAGGATAAAGATAAAGATAGCTGTTGTTATAAGAGGTGTCATAAGTTGCCCGCCATGGTTTTTGTAAACAGGATATGCGTGACAGTATAAGTGAGATTCCGTGCGATTAGATAGCGGTGTAATGTATTTGCGTATTTATGAAAAAAATGCAGAGCTTTTTGAGGGAGGATGCGCTGTTGTGTTAGTTTCGACCTTGAAAAACCGATAAGTGACTGTAAGGCTGTTGGTTTAAGGCTAGTACGGGAAATTAAACAGCTTTCTATCTATAGGTTAAGGCAGAGCTCTCCATAGCTTAGCCTAAAGATTTCTCAGAAATGTTCCGTTTTTGTATGAGCAGGCGATTAGTAGGGTTGGCGCGAGATGTCGAGACTTTTGTTTCTCGCGAACCGAGGGCACAGATTAGCTAGAATAAGGACAATCCTACAGCTTGCGATTTTCTGAAGAGAGCGCTTAGCATAATCATCGTGAAGGTATAGTATGAAAGAGAGAAGCGATCGGGCGAATCCTTTAAAAACCGGTCCCTCGCAAGGCTCTCTTTTAGAGCTTACGCGTCCAAGTTCGATTGATTGGAATCATCTTCATCCAAGACAGTTTGCGATAGAAATATCAGACGATCCGACTTTGGTTGATAAGCAAAAAACTATTCTTAGAGAGGTTTCTGACAGGGTGCTCTCAGCGCTCGTCACGCTCTGTAAAGAGCGCGAGGCCTCCTCAAGCACTGAGGCGAGTGAAGCGCAAATCCAGCGACATCTGGCTTTGTTTGATGGTCTATTTCCCCCTAACCTTATTGAAAGAAGCATGCAAGATGCGCAAGCTGTTGGGGTAGGCCTCGATGTCGTTAATGAGGCGTATGCTAAGTTTCGCGAGAACTACCGGAATATGGGATGTAGTAATGGCTCTACACCACTTATCTATCCGCTTGTGGGAGATGCATGCTCTATCTATCAATCGCTACTCTATCCGATTCTACCGCCTCGCTCGGATTTATTACTTCATCAGGTTGATCAAGGATTAAAAACCCTATCGGATAAAGATCCAGCTGGATTTATCGAGCTTGGCACTCGGTTAGCGTGGAATGCACTTGTATGCCAGACAGGCATGCTGGATTCCGAGTCTCTCAGGCGAGAGCACTCGTTGCTATCCCCAGAAGTGCTCCATCGTTTGGCGATGGTCCCACTCCACAACAGTAAGCAGCAGGTTGTGCGACCGAGAGCTCTTAAAGCTCTTGAGCGTGCGTTGGCGGTAGGGCCCGATAGTCCAGGAAGAGATCTGGGCCCTACCGATAAGGACCTCGAGAGTTTTTCTCGAATATATCACCTTGCAGTGCATAAACAGCCTTTTTATGAAGGCAACAACCGTACGGGTTGGATGCTTGCAAATCAGTGGTTGCTGAAAAACTGTGGGGCCTACATCCCATGGGACCAGGAGTTAAAAGACAAACAGAATGCCCTTCCGGCTTTCGATCGTGAGAGTCTGCCGTTTTTCGCCCCTGAGATGCTGTTAGGTCTTCTTAAGGTCGGCCATGACAAAAAAAATGTGCGACAATTTGCAGACGAGTTGTATTCTAAAGTTCGTCTTGTAGCAGACCTAGACTAAGCCTCAAGGGCTTTATGGCTATAGTTTGATAAGGGCTCACACTGTATGGATTTCTCTGCTTGCAACTGATGTCAGAGTGGGATTGTCGATACGAGCGCGCGTATTTTTCGCTCCTTTCGCCGCATTTTTTGCGCCTCCGAAGTCGAGACGTTTTCGTGATCGTATCCGCATAGATGAAGAATTCCGTGAGTGATAAGTCGTAGGAGTTCATCTTCTTTGCTTGTCTCAAACTTTGTTGCCTGTTTGAGTGTTGTTTCGGTAGATATTACAAGATCACCTAGATAGGTGTTAGAAGGGTCTTCCAACGTTGCTATCCCGCGGAGCTCATCTCTCGGAAATTGAGGAAAGGATAAAACGTCTGTGGTTTTGTCTTTGTTGCGAAACTCTCTGTTAAGCTCTCGCATCTTTTCGTCATTTGTTAAAAGAATATGGAGCTCTGAGATTGCGGGAGGAGTGATATCAGTTTCTACGTGCAAAAGTATTTGCTCAGAGATAGAGCGTATAAACTTAGCAGAGAGTCCGAGCGCTTTGCTTTCAATTGTAAGATGAATTTTCCAGCGACGCATAGTGATTGATAGAACGGCGGGACTATTCGATACCCAGTCGTTTTAGGTTTTCTTCTTTTGGTTTTTTTTGAGTCTCTTGCGTTGATTCTTTATCTTTTACGTCAAGGGGCTCCTTTGTTTTTTCGGCCGGTTCAGCATATGCGATACGTTGGTGATAGATTCCTGTTAGAACTCGCGTGAAGCAGCGAGCAATTTGATGGAGATCTCGTAGTGTTAGTTCGCACTCGTTGAGCTCGCCGCTGGTAAATACTTTGTTTACCATCTTTTGTACGAGCCCTTGAATTCGATCCTGAGTAGGCTCTTGCAGTGTACGCATCGCCGCCTCAATGCCATCAGCAAGCATTAATAGCCCCGCTTCTTTTGTTTGGGGGCGTGGCCCCGGATATTGATAGAGTGCTTTGTCGACACCATCAGGGTCTCCACCCGACTCTTCTGCTTCCTTGCGGGCCTTGTCGTAGAAATAATCGATGACGGATGTGCCGTGATGCTGTGGAATCATATCTTCAATGACCTGCGGCAAGCGGTGGCGTCTTGCGAGATCGATACCATCTTTTACATGTGCGCGAATAATAAGAGCAGACATTGAAGGGCTGAGCTTATCGTGACGGTTCTCGCCGGGCGTTTGGTTTTCGACGAAGTATAAAGGCTTCTTGCTTTTGCCGATATCATGAAAATATGCACCAACCCGACAGATGACGGGATTGGCACCGATCGCAGATGCCGCTGATTCTACCATCATTCCTATCACCATCGAGTGATTCCATGTTCCAGGTGCTTGCACACTAAGCTCTTTAAGGAGCGGATGATCGAGTGTTGCCATCTCAATTAATCGCATGTCCGAGGCATATCCGCCAAAGAATTCAACGAGTGGTGTGCACGTAATAGCAATTAACGCCGCGATGCCACTACTGAGAAAACAGCCGAGAATTCTAGCGACAACATCGAGAGGACCCGCGACCGGGTCGATGGCAAGTGAGATGAGCGCAAATGGGATCATACTTCCAGCAATCCATGCGGCACCTCGAAGGTATGTTGAGCGAGAGCGCACTCCTCGCCTGAAGACGAGGCATGCGACCACAGAGCTTGTGACAACTAAGGGCACTAATATTGGAGCATTTGGTGAATACAATCCAAAGAGAAGAGCCGCCATTGCGGCACTATAGAGGCCAAATTGAACTCCGCGAATCGATTGCATAACGAGCGCTATTGCGACGTATGGAAGCATAAATGCGATGGATAGATCTGAGATGCGAGTTGTTGTGGTGTCGTGCCAGCCCGCATAGGTAAGAAGTGCGATAATCATTACTTTCGTGAGGGCAACGCAAGCGACTGCTATAACCAGCGACATGCAGAGGGTGATATGTACCTTCTTGTCGTTAGCTTGGTATCGTGAAAATAGCTGTTGCGCACCGAAGTAAAGGGCTAGTATCGCCGACCATGTTCCTAGCGGTCGCAAAATACGAGTCGCGAGGGTGGTAGAGTCCATGAATCCACCTAGCAATGCTTCGGCGCACACAGCTACGAGGAGAAACGATAAAACGAGTGTTGTGGTAGCTCCCCGTTTGGTTGAAATAATATCGTTAATTTTCGTCGTGGTCATAGGCTTGAATTATCCTTGAAACAAGTGGATGCCGCACAACATCTTCATCAGTAAAGTGAATCGTTGCGATTCCTTTTACGGATCGCAATATCTTTAAAGCGTGACTTAATCCTGATTCAATACCTCTGGGCAAGTCAATTTGCGTCACGTCTCCTGTTATAACACACGTAGAGCCAAAACCTAACCGTGTTAAAAGCATTTTCATTTGAACTGGCGTTGTGTTCTGTGCCTCATCTAGGATAACAAATGCATTGGATAGCGTTCTTCCACGCATAAATGCAAGTGGGGCTACTTCGACAACACCACGCTCAACCATCTCTTTTGCCCTCTCGGGTTCAACCATATCATGAAGGGCGTCATAGAGTGGGCGTAAGTAGGGATTTACCTTTTCTGCCATATCACCTGGAAGAAATCCCAGCTTCTCACCGGCTTCAACTGCAGGTCGACATAAGACGATGCGCTTTACTTCTTTGTTTAAGAGCGCTGTTACTGCCATCGCCATGGCAAGGTATGTTTTTCCGGTTCCCGCTGGCCCGACTCCAAATACCACGCCGTTTTGTTTGATTGATTCGATATAATTTTTTTGTCGAAATGTCTTTGGTACGATCTTTGTTCGCTTGCCAGCGACTCGAATCTCGTCTCGAAAGAGGTCTTCCAATCGAAGTTTCCGATTGCCTGAGAGCATCTTTATAGCGCGCTCTACATCCCCTCTAAAAATAAACTCTCCGGAAGCAACGAGATCTCTTAGTTGTGTAAGAAGGTCATGGCCTAGCTCAACGTCTGTGTCTTGTCCTGCAAGCGATAGACCTTGTGGTGTTCTGCCGATCTTCAATCCAAGTTCCCGCTCAACAGTTCGGAGGTTCTCATCGGCGTCGCCCACTAGCGATTGCAGCACGTGGGAATCTGGGAAGGGTACTTCCATCTCTTTGTTTTCTCCCTTGGGGTCGCTTGCTCTTCGTCCGTATCCAGTCATTGGCTGATCTTACTAGTAATTGGTTTTTTCGGCTACTACGTGGCTTCTTTCGGAATGCAATGCCTCCCCTGTGGTGGCAACGTCGGAACGTGCAACAATCTTAACAAAGTGGAGCGATTGCTCTTTGAGAAGTCGTAAGGTGCTGAAAAAACGATCTCTATTAGGGGTGGGGATTTTCATTAGAGAGGTAGCAACTCAAAATCCGTTAACCCATTGTGCGTAGGAGGTAGTTGAAATAGCTAAAGGTATCTGATTAGACGGAAGAGCTCTATGAACATTGTTAGAGCCGATGATACTAGTGTTAATGATTATTCAAAACTGACTGGGTAGGTATCAGGTATGGGAAGTGTAAGGAGTGTCCTGCGAAGCATATCGAGTGCTACAAAGGAGGCGTATTTTCGAATGATCTCTCTGGTGTTCGGATAGTAGCATTGTCGCACCACCGTTTCGTTAGGCCCAGCAAGCGCCATAAAAACCGTTCCGACAGGTTTGCTGTCGGTGCCACCATCGGGACCTGCGACTCCGCTAATTGCAATGCCGTATGTTGCGCCCAAAAGCTCTCTTACGGACTCCGACATTGCTTGAACAGTTTCTGCGCTTACCGCGCCATGTTCCAGCAGTATTTTGTTTGGCACTTGGAGAAGGTCTTCCTTAGCTGAATTGGAGTAGGAAACGACACCTCCCCTGAATGTATGACTCGCTCCTGGAATCTCGGTAAGATATCCAGATAACAATCCGCCTGTGCAAGACTCTGCTGTTGCTACTGTTTCATTTTTACTTTCCAGTAGGCGTTGTACGATAAGGGGTAAGGTGTCCGACTCTTTGGTAGCATAAATATATTCTGATTCAATTACTGCCGCGACGTCACGTAGCGATTGGGTAAGATCTAATGACGCGGGGGCTTTTAGCGTGACGTGCACCTCACGAAATGCTGCACGATATGATACTAAGACATCTTTGTTTTGCGCGATCGTTCTTACGCGACTTCCGACAATAGACTCAGGAAGACCGAAGGTTTTTAGGACCTTGGTTTGGATTCGAGTCGTGCTTCCGGCGTGTTGTGTGATGTGCGGAAGAACAGAAGATCGAAACATCTGCTCAAATTCACGGGGGACGCCTGAGAGCGAGCAGATAGATGTGCCACTTTGAGAGTTGGAGATAAATCCTGGCGCGGTTCCGTGCTCGTTTTCGATGACGCTTGCGCCTTCGGGAATGAGGGCCTGGATGTAATTTTGCTTGTCGATAGCACGCTTTCGTCTCTCGAAGAATGCCTCAAGGTTTCTTCTCGCATCAGGATGCTCTTTGAGTGAAACCTTACAAAATGTCGCCACAACCTCTCGGGTGAGATCGTCGGTAGTTGGACCCAATCCCCCTGAGGTGATGATGCAGTCGCTGACCGCACTTAGTTGCGCAAGGGCTTCAAGGAGCTCGTTCGTATCGTCGGTAACGGTCATGATGCGGGATAGCGATAACCCCAGGGAAGCAAGCTCTCTAGCTACGAGATTTGAGTTTGTATCGACGACTCTTCCATCGAGTATCTCAGAGCCGGTAGCAAGAACGGAAACCCGATAGGTCATGCCGCTTTCTTTTCGTTGTGACGTGATGCGGCAACCGAGATGCTTTGATGCTCTTTGCGTATCTTTGCCAACATCATATGAACGGAACGAGGTGCTTTGATAGAAGGCCCTGTTCGTACAACCTTGGCTTTCATTGGGTCAACGTATCGACCCTTATCAAACATTCCGAAGTGTAGGTGCGGACCGCTTGCAAGACCAGTGCTTCCGACTTTTCCAATAACCATCCCTCTAGATACTTTTGCGCCAACACGCGCTGAAGAGGCAATTTTAGATAAGTGCATGTACTCTGTGGTGTACCGTGCGTTGTGTCGAACGCGTACCATATACCCGGTTGATTTCTTGTATCCCGAAAAGATCACCTTACCATCGCCGACAGTGCGGACCGGAGTTCCGGTGGGAGCCGCAAAATCGATTCCATTGTGAGGACGAGAGTGACGGAGGACAGGGTGGAACCTCGATTTTGAGAAAACAGAGGAGACCCGAGTAAACTTAACCGGATAGCGAAGAAATGCCGAGGTTGGCATTTCACCTTGTTCATCAAAGTATCGAACAGTACCGTCTGATGCCACATCTCGAACCACTGCATATAAATTGCCTTGAATTCGAATCGATGCTGCTTTTATAGGCCCAGTGCTGATGACCGTTCCGTCTTCCAAGCTACGTTCATCGTATAGCACAGTAAAGGTGTCTCCTTCCCGAATGTCTTTTCGGAAGGCAATTCGATTCCCAAATAAATCAACGAGATCGTCTACAACCGAATACGGAAGATCTAAATTTCTTGCAGAGCTTACAAGAGACGAGAATATTGCTCCTGAGACGTTTCGCTCCTGTGTTGAGATGGCAGCTTGCTCAATTCGAGGCGCATATCCCTCTTCGAATCCCCCCTCTACAACCAAGGTGGCACCTTCTCCGAGGTCGCGTTTTACTTCAACTACATCATCTCCTTGGCGGGTGATTGTGAGTTGCTCGCCTGCTCGTATGTGAGGATGCTTTTTCGAGAATGCTTTGACAAAAGAGTGCAGGGCATGAGGTGCGCCTTTGATATCCCGCCACAAAGACGAAAGGGTGTCCCCTCTCTTTATTGTGAGAGTAAATTCCTCATGGGATGGCTCTTCTTTTTTTTGCTCTGTTACTGGAGAAAAGTTTTTTGCGCCTGCAATTTCAGTTAAAAAGCTCTTGTTTTGAAAAGGACTATGCTTGCTGTATAGCAGCTTTTCAGATTCATTGAGTGATAGGAAGTTTCTCACGGAGTCCCGAATGGGAGTCTTTTTGAAAACCAAAACAGCGAGTGTGCAGACAATAATGCCCCGAGCAAATCTTGATAAAAATTTCATAGCCGTCTGACTTTATGATGGATAGATGTTGGAATACAAGCACCTAGGTAAATAATATACCGATGTTATTGTGAAAATGTGTTTTTTGACTAGGGGTCTTTTAGTAGCGGAGAGTTAAAACCTACTTCAATTAGGAGTGTATCTCTCAGGGGTGTAACATGAGAGTATGGAAGTGACTACTGGGGAGAGAATGCTCCGGAAGTTACTGCGGCAGATTTGGTTTAACGTGTTGAAAATACAGTTGGATTGTTGTGATAGTCATTGCAGTTGATGTTGGCACCGTTCGCGTGGGTGTCGCGTGGGGGGATTCTGAGTTGGGGCACTGTTTTCCTGTTGCAGTGTTTGACCGCGCGCAGGGGCGCGCTGAGAGTGCCCTAAAAAGCCTCATTGATGAAAAGAGTGCAAGCCAACTCGTAATTGGTTTGGCTTTGGGTTCGCAGGGAGAAGAAACAGAGCTATCTCAAAACGCCCGAAGGTTTGCCAAAAGGCTATCAAAGAGAGTGGCTATACCGATTTTCTTTGTTGATGAGGCATTTTCCTCCGATGAGGCCAGAGAGAGGCTACAGAGCGCTGGCGCAGATAGAAAGAATCTCGATGCATATGCCGCTAGCATTATACTAGAACGGTTTTTTTCGGATAAACAATCTGGCCGGAAATTATAAAGAGTGTTTGCCATGCGTCGATTTATCACGAGCCTCTTAATTATATTTGTCCTGGTTTTTCTTTCGCTTGGAGTCGCAGGATACGCGCTCTATGACCGATTTGTTAAGACCCCTTTAGAGCCGAGCGCGTTAGAGGTGCGTGTGTTTGATACAGCTCCGTCTAATTCCGTCGGTCAGATAGCGCAGCGCCTCGAGCGCGAGGGATACATTCGAAGCGCATGGAGTATTCGGATGCTGTCTCGGTGCCAAAAGAAGGACACGTCCATTAAGGCCGGTGAGTACGAGCTTGCCCCTTCAATGACTCCTCAGGAGATTCTCGATAAAATGGTGCAAGGGGAGATGCTTCAACGTAGGACAACGATTAAAGAGGGAATGACTGCTAAAGATATCGTAAAAGCATTTGATGAATCGGGTGTTGTCGGGCAGGAAAGCCTTGAAGCTGCGTTGCGTGATCAGGGTCTTCTGAGCGCACTTCATATTCCAGCCGACTCATTTGAGGGGTATCTTTTTCCTGAAACCTATAATTTCCCCAGAAATACGAAGGCGTCCGTTGTTATTACTGCCATGGTTGAAGAGCTTAATAAAAAGTGGGCACCCGAATGGTCGCAGCAGTTAGAAGCTCTGGGTATGAGCAAGCATGAGCTTATAACGCTTGCTTCGATTATCGAAAAAGAGTCCGGAAACTTCGAAGAACAGCCTGTTATTTCCTCTGTGTTTCACAATAGACTGCGCTATAAAATGCGACTTCAAGCTGACCCGACAGTAATTTATGGAATCCCTAATTTTAACGGCAATATTACCAAGC
The DNA here is from genome assembly GCA_038134595.1 of Pseudomonadota bacterium. Taxonomy (GTDB): domain Bacteria; phylum Bdellovibrionota_C; class UBA2361; order UBA2361; family OMII01; genus OMII01. The sequence goes on from JAYPVM010000001.1 coordinate 196,719, forward strand.
GAGATCTAGAAACATATTCAGCCTATAATACCTATACTATAGATGGATTGCCTCCCGGACCAATTGCCAACCCCGGATTGAGCGCGATCAAGGCGGCATTGTATCCAGCCACAACTAAGTTTCTGTATTTTGTGGGAAACGGAGATGGAAAACACGTGTTCTCCGATACTCTTGGTGAACATAACAGAGCCGTCAATAAATACCAGCGAAGACGACGAGCACGGAAGTAAGTGGGCAAAAGAGATAGAGAGGAGGGGCGAGAGCAGATTGCGATGAATAGTTCGGATGCTATTGCACGATTGCTTGCGAGAGGGTGCGCCGAAGAACGCCGACACCGGTTGCGGATTCATATCCCAATTGCGCTTTCTGTGATTATGGGTTGTGTGTGTATCTACAGTTTATATTCGTGGTACCCGTCTTTTTTTGTCTTTGGATTTTTGTGTGTTGTGGCTTTTGTCGCTCTGTTTCTTAAGGACGCCCCGCCGCTGGGAGCCTCAGAGCAGTTTGTTGCCGAGCAGCTTGATATTGCATTTGCCTTGCGGGGACGATTGACGACGCTACAAAGCTTAGAGCACACGCCGACTTCCGAGACAGCACTCCAAAGAGATCTTTTAGCATTACAAATACAGCGGCAGGTGGCGGAGAAGGGTGACGATAGGGCTTGTGTGGTTCCATGTCTGTATGAAGCATTGGAAAAGCGCGTTAGAATTGTGGCCGTGTTAGCTTGTGTGAGTGCGTTTAGTTTTATGTTCTTCAGGCCCACTAGTCGCTATCAAGATGACGCTACGCGCATTGCTTCAATAATTCGTAAAAACCCCGAGTTGCCAGAGCCGGTTCGCCTCAAGGCGCAGGCGCTTGTAGATGCTCTTAGTAATCCTCGAAATGACGCAAGCGATGTATCGGCGGCTTTGGCCAAAACAGAGCAGGCACTACTTCAAGCCATGCAGGTGTCAGAAGAAAGTCGATTAGATGTGGTTATTGCAGAAGGCAAAGGGAAAGCAGAGTCCCAAAATCTTGCTAGGTCTGATTCTAATATGTTGCCGACTCCAACCGTAAAGACAGAGAGAAAATTAGGCGGTGATTCCAACTCGAATGAGAATCAAGAACGTGACGCGAGTAAAGAATATCTCCAGGCATCGCAACAACAAAACTCTGAGAATGGACAGAGTGCGGATAACTCACAAGCACAGTCGGATAATCGCCGAAAAGATGAGGGTGATGACGGAGCCAGGCAACCTGAAAATGGGCAATCTAAAAATCCATCGCAAAGTACTAACTCCGAGCAGCCGCAGTCTGGCAATAGTAGCGACCGGTCGAAGGGTGCTCAGAGCAAGAAGGAAAAAGGCTTGGAGCAGTCCGAAAGTAGAGAGAAGCAAAGGGCTGGATTGTCTGATAAGCAGGAAGCATCCTCTAAAGAGCAGGGACAAGAGCAGGGACAAGAGCAGGGACAAGAGCAGGGACAAGAGCAGGGACAAGAGCA
>JAYPVM010000001.1:198298-355358 GCA_038134595.1 Pseudomonadota bacterium
GGGCATGGGTGACGGTACTGGCTCCGGAAAAGCTGGCTCGTCAGATGGTGAAGGGCAAGGAGACAAACAGGGAAGCTCAGGGTCACAGGGGGCGGAGGGCTTGTCTGGTAGCAATCAGGCACAGCGGCAAAACAATAAAAGCTCCCCTAGTGCCGATGCAAGCTCAGATCAAGATTCCTCGGCTAAGGGAGAAAACTCAACGCGTTCCGGTAAGGGGGGCGCGAAGGGCGGGAGCCAAGATCCGATACAACAACTTCAAGATGCCGTGTCTCAGGTCAAGGATGTGCTTGAGAAGCAGAAGAAAGGGGGCAAGGGTGATGCTCAGGGGCAATCGAAAAAAGAAAGCGGAGATTCTGCGGATGCAGCGGGTGAGAATAAAAAGCCCGATGAACCTAAGGCTTCTGATGCGGGAAGCTCAAGTGGCAAAGAGCGTATGCAAAAACAGCAACAGCGAGATGATAGTTCCCAGCGGGGGGAGAAAGACGTATCGCAGAGGGATGTTGAATCTCCAAAGGATGGCTTAAAGGACCAGACAGCACCTATGGGAGAGAGGGACACCAAGCAGAAACAAAACAGAACTTCTCAAGAAGGAGAGAGTAGCTCAAGCGGAGATCGTTCGCCTAACGTCGATAGAGATATGAAACCAAGAGATGGTGGGTACGATGCGCCCCGGCCTTCTCCTGATGGATTGGGAGTTTCGGGCAAATTTAAAGAGGTTTTTCAGGAGGCGAGTGACGAAAAGTTAAATACCGAGCATGCAGTTGGACCAGGAGAGCTCAAAAAAAACGATGAACGCGCGAAGGCACAAACTATCCTTGAAGATATTCAGCTGTCAAAACCAAAGCCTAGTAAGCAAAGAGACGACCAGCCCATTCCTCTAGAATATAAGGATCTCTTGCAATGAGTGGTAAAACGCTTTTGCTAGATAGTCGGGAGCTTGCTAAAAATGGTAAACGCCGATTGCAGGTCTTCTTCGGCAACGATGATTGAAAGCTCGGTGTAGGTAGAAACCACTTCTACAATATTGATTCGATTTAATGCCAAGGGTCGCAAGAGCGTAAAGATTGTATTGGGCGTGTGGAGATAGCGGGCAGGGAATCGAACGGTAAGACAGGCCAGCTCTTCAAGGACGAGTGTCGGAGCGGTGCCAGAAAATATCGTAATCACTTCATTCTTTAGGGTTGAAGGAACGATAAGGGAAACTTCTCGGACTCCTGATGTTACGGTTAAAATCTCTGCATCTAGCAGGTTCGTGTTTTCGTGTATTTCCTTTAAGCGAGTTCGGATAGTTTGCGTGCGAGCAAAGGTGAGCTCGGTCAGGTTGGAACGGGTGGAGATGCTTTCAATGAGAACTTTTGGTGTAAGAGGGGCTCTATTCTTCGCGTCGTATTCGTAGCGCGAGAGGGCTACAACGATGGAGCCTGTAGTGACCGGCTTACCTGCTCGGCTCGACACATCTTCGCGGATTTTCTTTGCAAATGCAGAGAGGTTTAAAATTCCTGATTGGAGAGCGCTGAGGGCTATCTCTGATTCGTCGATAATTTCTCTAACAACTGCCGCAACTGTTTTCATACGCTATAACTACCCTGCGATATGACGATGTAACAAACGTTACGATATGTATCAAATATGAAAAAGTCAACGAATCTGGGTTGCTTAGTGAGAGAAGCATGGCACCATATATCTTTATCCCCCGCTGACCAGCGTTTGGAAAAGGGAGTAGGAGAAGAGCTCGTTCGCACGCTCTTGGCGTAACAATGCGAAATTATATTGTTTTTAAGATATGCTTGCTTTAAAGAAAACATCGACCGCTACACAGCCTGTGGTCATAGAGGAGGGATGCGCTTCGCTCGGTGTTCGTGGCTTGCTATGGAATATAGCCTCCGATAGCGCTGAAAGCTGTAGGGCTGATATATCCAACAAGATTGAAAGTTTAAAGAGACTTGGCGTCCGTAGGGCTCATATAGTTCTGCAACCAGACAGTAATGCTAGGTCTGTTTTGGGGGATGTAGCTAGGGAGGTGGGCTTCGTTGCGCCTGATGGAGAGAAGGTCTTTATTAGAGCACTAAGACAGGAGCCTGAATCTGTTGTTACGTCACTCCCAGGTTACACGGTGCGGGATGGAAATTTAGAGCACCTTCTAAAAATTGGAATGGAGTTGCAGAATCAACCAGAGCTAGCGTTTGAGGGTTGGGAATTCCCAATGGTGGCCGATGGTATAGAGCAAGAGCACTGTTTTTTTAAAGTCGTAGAATTTGATGGCCAACCCGTTGGAGTTTCGATTGGTGGTGCTTACGGCTCTTGGGGAACGATATCGCATACATGGGTTCATCCCGATCATCGTTGGAAACATGACAGCGTTCAACAGCCGCGGTTAGGTCAGTTGTTGAGTGAAGAATCGTTACGTGCGCTTTATAAGGCGGGCGCTCGCAGGGTGTATTTGATGACAACTGATAGTAATGAACCTGCCGAGAGATTTTGGAGTAAGCAGGATTTTATCGAGTCGTCAGCAGGCTTCTTAGAGATAGACCTATGAGTGAGGATTTAAATCTGCGGCAGCAACAAGTTGTTGCCGCAATAGCGAATAGTACGCCTGCAAAAGTTGTTTCGATATCTTTGGAGAGCCCTCAGACAGCAGCGCTTGATCTTTCTCTTGCAAATCCCAGGGTTTCTGGGGCGGTCTTTGAGGATATCAGAGACGTAACTGCACTCGTTGATGATGTCGTGAACTCCGCAGGTGCCGAGTATGGAATCGGGGGGTATGATGAGAGGCGCGGATGGTATGCGCGAGGTGAGCAGTTTGTTGAGGCTCAGGAGATTCGTTCAATACATTTGGGAGTAGATATTTGGGCTCCGGCAGGTACAGCTGTCTACGCACCGTATGATGCAGTCGTTCATAGTGCCAAGGATAATGCCGTATTTGGAGATTACGGCCCGACAATTATTTTAGAGCACACGATCCAATCTACCACGTTTTTTACCCTCTATGGCCATCTCTCGCGGGAATCGCTTGCTGGGAAAAAAACGGGCGTGCCGATTAGGCAAGGAGAACAGCTCGGAGATTTTGGAGCCCCTCCTGTAAATGGCGATTGGCCTCCCCATCTGCACTTTCAGATTATTATCGATATGCTTGGAAAGAGAGGCGATTTTCCTGGAGTGGCAGCGGCATCTGAGAGAGAAAAGTTTTTACTTTTGTGCCCCGATCCAAACCTAATACTACGCTCCTCGCTGTTAGCGTAGAGTAGTGTCGGCAGTGCCCGAGGAGTTTCATAGAAATCCTGTTATATTTCAATCGAACTTGAAAATATCTTGGTAAGCCCGCGATGCTATAAGCTGCCGATAGTATTTATTTTACTCCTTAGTATTCTAATTTCGTTTCTCCGTGTACTAGTTTTTTGATCAGGGGTACAATGATGAGATATGAAGACTTTAGCGCCAATTCAAGATGCCCAAGACCTGCAAGACGAAGTAGTCGAATTTCAAGAGACATTTAGACGACTCGAAGCTGAGGTTGAGAAGGCTATTGTCGGCATGGAGGATGTGGTTCAGGCGGCGCTTATTGCGATATGTGCTCGAGGGCATGTCCTTTTTGAAGGTGCCCCAGGTCTTGGAAAAACACTGTTGGTAAAGTCCTTGGCAGAGGCGCTGGGGCTCGAATTTAAGCGAATTCAGTTTACCCCCGATCTTATGCCGTCAGATGTAACGGGAACGCAAGTACTGACCGAAGACGCTTCCGGTGCGCGGAGTTTTGTGTTTAAGCCGGGACCCGTTTTTGCCAATATTATATTGGCAGATGAGATAAACCGAGCCACTCCGAAGACACAGGCTTCCTTGTTAGAAGCCATGGAGGAGCGACAGGTTACCGTACTAGATTCAACGTATCCACTGCCACAGCCATTTTTTGTGCTGGCTACTCAAAATCCCATCGAACTTGAGGGAACTTACACGTTACCAGAGGCTCAGCTCGATCGATTTTTAATGAAGGTTCTGGTGCCGTCTCCAGATCCAGAAAACTTAAAAGAAATTATAGCAAGAACTACGGGCACGTTTTCATATCAGATTAATCCCGTCTTCAAAGATGGAGAGGCGACAAGTTGCATCGAAAGATTGCAACGAGTAGTTCGTCACGTAGTTATCTCCGATCCTATGCAGGAGGTGCTAGTGCGAATAATCTCGGCCTTAACACCAGCCTCCGAGTTCGCAACTCCTGGTGTTTCACAGTACGTTCGGTTTGGCCCTGGACCTCGGGGAGCGCAGTCAGTTGTATTAGCCGCGAAGGTCATGGCCTTGTTAGATGGCCGAATCCACATCAACTTTGAAGATATACGAAGTGTGCTTAAATCGACACTTCGACATCGGATGATCCTTGATTTTCAAGCTGAGGCAGATGGAGTGACTGCCGACGATCTCCTTGAGGAGGTTCGTAACGCGAAATAACGAAGGTAGAGGAACCAAGGGCATGATGTTATCTGCTGATTCGTTGCGAATTTTGAGCGCACTAAGCCTACGCACAAAACGCTCTTTTTACGGAACTCGATACGGTTCTCATCGCTCGCTTCGCCGTGGGCACGGGATGGAGTTTGCCGAGTATCGAACCTACGAAGTGGGTGATAATCCACGGACTATCGATTGGAATCTATACGGCCGAAGCGATAAGCTTTACAGCAAGCGATTTCTCGAAGAAGAGAATGTTGCTCTATACATAGTAATCGATGGCTCACGCTCGATAACGCACCCTGAACTACGAGAAAAATGGGATTGCGCCCGCTGTCTTGCGCTCGCTACATCATATGTCGCGCTTTCATCTCACGATGTGGTAACGGTATCGATTTTAGGCGGGGCAACGAGCTGTAGGTTTAGTGGTGGTCGCTCCTATGGACGCATACAAGATTTTCTCTACGCGGAGACGCAGCGTCTCGATAAAGATCCCAATACAGTAATAGACCTAGAACGAGAGACAAAATTGTTGGCGTCAAGACTTACGTTTCCAGGTATTTGTATTTTTATCTCTGATTTTTTGTATCCTCAAGATTTAGTGTATGGAATCTTTTCACATCTACGAGCGAGAAACCTAGAGCTCCATGCCATTCAAGTTCTCGGTGAAGATGACGTTTGCCCAGCGGATAGCGGCGATTCCGCGCTATATGCGGACAGTGAAACGGGAGAAGATAGGGAGCTTGATGTGAGTCCAAGAGCTGTAGAGGAATACACTCAGCTTTTGCAAGAACACAACGAGTCAATAAGGCTGGCAATAGTTGAACAGGGAGCTTCTTTTGTTCAGGTTGCAATGGATTCAAACCGCACTGCGGAAGAGTCGGCTGTAACTGCTGTGACCTCAATGGGAGTTTTTGTATGACAGCCGTTGGAGGGCTCTCGGTGGGAGCGAGTTTGCCCTGGTTTCTTTTCGGTATTCCCATTGGCGTTTTCGCGCTTTGGTATATTTTTAGAAAGAAGGGGCGTCAAAAGCCCAGAATTATCTCATCCCTTTTTCTTCTTCGGCAGCTCCCTCAGATAGAAAGCCGACAGAAAAAATTCATCCCCCCGCTTCAATTCTGGCTAGAGGTAGCTCTAGTCACGGCAGTGATTGCCCTAATAAGTAACGTGTATATCAAGGATACGAGGAGAACAATTGCTGTCTTGCTCGACGTGTCAAAGAGTATGTCCGCTGTCCACGGTGAGGGTGAATCTCGTTTGGATACTGCAAAGAGATATGCAAAAGGCGACATGCGCGCCATCGACACGGATGTTCGTTTTGTAATTTATTCTGCAGATGATTCACTGCGCCCGATAGGTAAAGATGCGTTAGGCTCTTTTCACTCGAGGAGTGAAGCAATCAGGTCGGTCGAGCTCGTTACACAGTCGTATCGCGAGGATTCTCTTCAGCGAATTATCGATGAGTTGCGGCAAAATTCAGGGCTCGATGAGATTTGGGTCTACACCGACAAGCAAAGTGATTCACCATCAAAGCAAGGGCGGGTGCGGGTAACGACAATCCCGCCTGCTCCGGGTGGATTGGGTAACGTTTGGATTTCGTCGGCTGAGATTGTTTCAGCTTCAACTAATAGCGGTCCAGTAGTAGATGTCGATATTCGACACGTGGGTCTAGAAGGACAGAGCGGATCGGCGCGTCTAACATGCTATTCGGGGCGGGATGAAGCCATTGTGGCAAGCGATGTAACAAGGCTAACGCGACTAAACAAGGAGGTTGAAACTATCCGTCTTTCGCTACCTAAAGATGGTTGGATGTATTGCTACCTTGAGGTCTCATTATCACCCTCCTCAGTCAGAGATTCGTTGGTGAATGATAATCACGTTTGGCTTGTTAATAGCGAAGAGGAGCGAGTTGTATACGTCACTAGCCCGCTGTCTGTTGAGGCCCTGAAGATAGACAAAATACTACCCTATCGGTTTCGCACGTTTTCTCCAGAAGATGTACATCAGACACATTCTGCTATCTTCCACCGGGTGGCGCCGCCGAAGATCTTTCCTCGAGATTTCTTGTCGATTATTCCTCCCCAAGGTTTAAAACTGGAAGCAACTTCCGTTGCGACACGCCAGGTGCCAGGGATGGCTCGTTTGACGAGATGGATTGAGAGCCATCCTATTATGCGATACGTGAGACCGGGGACGATGAGGCTACCGAATCCGTATGTTCTTAAATGTCCAAAGGGCTCGGAAGGAGTTATGTTTGTTGAGCAAGGAGCAGTCATGTGCGTTGGACAGCGTGGGGTCTCTCGATACGTGATAACAGGATTTGAGCTGTTCCCCTTCGACGGAAACCAGAATCGAGCCCTTAGTATCCTTACGCTGAACATATTTAAGTATCTTTTTGCGGAGAAAGAGCCTGCAGACGACGTGAATTTCCCGACTACTCGGATAGAAGCGGTGCATGCAGATGGGATGCCGGTAGATGGAGGGGCTGCTACTTTTCCGATCGTCTCTGCTGGTGTCTACCGGGTTTTTAATAAAGGAGATCAAAACGGAACTCTGAAAGCGATTAATTTAATATCGAATAGAGAGTCTAATCTAATAGATATTGAAAAGGTCTCAGTTAACTCTTTCGAGGAAGAGCCTAAAAGAGAACGGCATGCCATAATTGAAGGATCGTTTAGCAGTGATCCCTCGGCAGAGCACTTCTTTCTTCTTGCCGCACTTATAGCGTGCTTTAGTGATATTGCACTACGGATAGTAAAAAGGACGAGCTGGAGGGGAAGGTGATGGAGTTTGAGTTTCCCGATCGGCTCTGGTGGCTAGCAGTATGGTTTTTACTACTCTTGATATCGTATCGTCGTTGTGGCCCGTTCGATCGCCGAGGCTTACTTATTTTGACGCTACGAAGTATCGCGGGAGCTGTGTTGGTGGGGGCCTTGGCAAAGCCGTTTACGCTCAAACCAGTTGCAACAAAAGGATTAACGGCATTTCTTGATATCTCCCAAAGTATTACTGGAAATCAAGGCTCCCAACTCTTATCGCATGCAAGAGAACTTGCGCGCCAAGTAAATCTCCCTCTTTCAATAGTCCCGTTTGCGGGACGTACATCTATGGCACAGACGGAATTGGATTCCGGCCTATCCTATCAGAGGCTTCGAGCTAAAAATCAAAATCTTGATATCGGATATTCAGATATCCAAAAAGCCTTGTCGAAAGCTTCGCAGACTGAGGTGGCACTTCTTCTTAGTGATGGATATGAGAATCTCACTTCATCAAAGGGTCAAAATTTTTTTCATGTGACGTCCCCGATTTTCCCACTGCTGTCGGAGGGAAGTGATCCCAAAGAGCGACTGAGTATTTCACACCTTCGGGTGCCGAAAGTGGTAGCGGCTAAAAAGCAGGCTGTAATTGAGTCGACCGTTAGTAATCAGGGAGACCTGTCTCAAGTGGCGGAAGTCGTAATTTATCACGGGGAAGATATTTTAGTGCAAAAATCGGTCGTGATTGCCCCGCGACAAGACGTTGTAGTTTCGACGGTGAGTAGAGCAGAAGCGGAAGGTTTGTTGCCTGTAAAGACTGTCGTCTCATGGGCAGATGATCAAGGTAAACATACTATCGAGAGAAGCGCGTGGCTTGCCAGTGAAAAGCGCGAAAAGGTGCTTTTGCTTTCGGGAGACGGAGCGAAGAGCGATCTCTTAAAAGAGCTTTTAACCGATGAAGCGTATCAATTAAAAGTCACGCAGGCTCGGAACAGTGAGGTAGCGACTGATTCTTTAGATGATTATCGAGTGATTGTTTTGCAAAATGTGCATATCAGTGAACTTGGGGAGAAGGTTTCAAATAGCCTACGACGGTATGTAGAAAATGGAGGAGGACTTGTTGTTGTAGGGGGAGACTCCAGTTTTGGCCTTGGGGACTATATTGGCTCTCCTCTTGAAGATATTTTACCGGTTCGCTTGGTTCCACCCCACAAGGAGATGAAGAGGTTAGGAGTTGCGGTGCAGCTAGTTATCGATAAGTCACGAAGTATGATTACAGACAATCGCTTGGAGTATGCAAAGCGAGCAGCGCAGGCGGTAATAGCGACGTTAAAGAACGAGGATTTTATCGGTGTTATAGGGTTTGATGAGGTGCCGTTTGTTGCCTTACCATTGGCCGAGGTTGGAAGGGTTCGAAGTATCGCGCTGTCGCGTATCAGTCGATTGTTTCCAACTAGTCGCACGAATCTTTATCCAGCACTTGAGGAGGCTCGTCGAAGTCTTTCGGCCGTCCGCGCGGGGCGAAAACATGTCGTGATCCTCACAGATGGCAAGATTCCCGACCCAGGCCCCTATTATTTTGAACTCGTAAAGCAAGCCCGCTTCTTGGGTGTAACCCTTTCTACCATACTTGTTGGAGGCGAAGCGGATGATGGCTTTCTTGCCGAATTAGCAAGACGAGGCGGCGGAGCTTTTTATCAAACAATAGATCCGAGTAGGTTACCGAAGATTTTTCTCTCCGACGTTAGATTTGCGACCAAGGAGAAGACGCTCGACGAGCAAGAGTCTATCCCCGTATTGGTGGGGCCAGATGGCTTGCAGAGTACTGAGATTAGTTCATATCCGAATTTAAAAGGGTTTGTACAAACAAAACAACGGAAGGATTCTAATACAGAACTAGTGGTGCGAACCAATGAGGGGACATATCCACTACTTGCATCAAGAAAAATTAAACGGGGAAACGTAATCGCATTTACTTCAGATGCCTCCGGTAGGTGGACCTCGAGATGGTTTCAATGGTCTCAGATTCATCAGTTTTGGTCAGAGATAATAGGTGCAGCCCGCGGAAGTATATCGAAATCAAGGGGGGTACTAACTGATTTTGAAGCGAGAACCTGGGTGGAGGGATCGTCGGTTGTGTTGGATGTAGCACTATATGATGAGTCGGCAGATAGGGATGTGACGGGTCGTGTTGAGCTACCCAAGGGTGATATTGTGCCAGTAGCGTTGAGGAAGATAAGTCGAGGACATTATCGAGGGCAAATTGACGGAGCGACCGCAGGAACATACAAGGCTGATCTAAAGGCAGGAGATTTTACGCTTCCAAGGTTTGCGTGGGATGTATCCGGTGAAGTGTTTGGAGAACGCACGCACCGAGCGCCCAACATGAATTTCTTACGTGAAATAGCGCATAAGAGCGGTGGCGTTGTGGATCCAAGCCCTGAGGATATCAAAAGGGTTTTGAAGTACGCACGGCAAAAGCGCTTTTATGTCTGGGAATTTGTTTTACTAGTGGCGTTTATTTATGGGCTTGAGCTCTTAGTACGCTTACAAAAAAGCAGATCTCGATAGAGATAAGATGTCAGGGAGATTCGCTATATAATTGGTGTAAGTCTCTATAAATCTGGCCCTGCGAGGTCTCGTGCCCTTTGACATAATTTAGCGGCCTCATCCCATGTCAGCGACAGTTCTTTGTTAGCGGCGTGTTGTGCAATTGCCCGCATGGTCTCAGCGATCGAGAGTCGATCGAATAGATAGAAGTATTTTTCTCCATCTTCTCTGGTTAAAGCTACGACGCATGAAGCATCAGGCCGATTGTTTTTATTTCGTTGAAAAACCACAGTTTGAATGCCTTATGTACTACAGTAATAGATGTATTGCTGATGGCAAGGGTACTCACAAAAACGCAGCTTTTCAATGATGATGTAACGTTTTTTGTTGACTGTGAGGTGTGTGAGTATCCATCATAAGTAGAGCAAAACCACATATTTTTTAGCCGCATAGATTTTAAGTTATTGTAAGTAAAAGCTGTGGATAGGCGCGAACCAGATTCGAAGGATAGATCTGACACACCAAACGGGGAGCAATTACCTTTAGGCGCATTAACGTCTAGCTCAAAGCACACGTTAGAGCACGCTTTGGAGCACGTCATGAGTGCGAGTCGGGAAAGGAGCTGTTTAGAGGCGTTGGAGCTGACTGGAACTGTACATCGGCGTTTGGTTGAGGGGCGAATTGATCTATTCCGAAAGCCTGTTGAGTATTGGGCACAGTCTTTAGCTGCTAATCGAGAGAGGGCGTGGCAGATAGGCGATCTAGTGCATCTTCCGAAAACGCAAGGCTCTCTTTTTTTGTTTAGTGATCTTGAGGGCCATAAGCCAGTCGTAGAGGAAGCGTTTCGAAAGCACAGGCTCGTTGAGCGCATGATAGCAAATAATCCTAACGACCATGTCTATGTGGTTCTTATGGGAGATACCATTGACAGGGATGGGGATCAGGCTTCAGAGATCCTAGAGGCTATGTATGATCTTCAGGTGCATTGGGGGCTCTGGCACAATATATATCTTCTTGCTGGAAATCACGAGTTAAACCCCGACGGTATCCAGCGAAGCCCCAAACAGGGTGGTTTTTTCCAAGAGGTGTGTTACCACCGAGAATCGTATCAAAAGAAAGATTCCGAGCAGAGCGCTTTAGCCGACGGCTCCAAGGAAATGATTGATTTTATGTGCGAATGGGTCCGCTCGTATTATCCTGAGAACTACGGATGTGATGAGTTGCTGGTAGCGCTGTGGCGAGTCTACAATCAGGTCTTTTTAAACTCTCCGAAAAGTATCGTTACGGATAATGGTTTGTTTATCTCGCATGCCGGGATTACTGATAAGGGGCCCTTTGATGTAATTCGAGAGGGAGATTGTACTACACAGCCTTCCATACCGGAGTGCCTTCGTTGGCTTTCGCTGGCAACATATGATCCGAGGACACTTGAGGATGTTGTGTGGAGCGACTATACCATTGACTCTGCTTATACGACTCTCAACAAGAGAGGCGGGTTGGTAGATGGCAAACCCACTGCTGGTCCGGGTTTAGCTTTTGGTTGCGAATCACTAAAGAGGTTTTTGGGGCTGCTAGGAGATAAAACCTGTATGATACGTGGGCACCAAGTTGCTGTTCCTGAGGGGTGCAAGATAATGAGTGATTCCGTGTGGACCAATGGGAGTAATCTTGTCACGTTTAATTCGGCACGTCACGGGGAGTATCTGGAAATACCGATGGGCGTAGATATTATAGACCCCGAGCAAATAACTATCCATCGAAGCTAAGCGCCCTCGTTGACGTCGATGGCCGTTACTGAATGTTGATGTCGGTTAATAGCGACGGGTGAACGGCTGTAAATGCTGATGCCGTTGCCATGTTGTCGATGATATTAAAAGCCGCAAACAGCTTGCTCTCACTTTGTAAATCTTTGCCGTTGCCAGATTCGTCTATAACTTTGATAGCGTCGGATAGGTCTTTGCGAAGGTCAGGGCCCTTGCCCTCAAACTTTATGATCCAATAATCCGGTTTTTGTCCCCTTTGGGCGAGCTTATTTAAAGCGTGAGTCACGAGGACCTGTTCTGTGATCGGCTTTGGAAGGTCGCGCACACGAAGTTGTCGGCACAGTTCGCTCAAGATTGGGTCGGTTTCTCTTGCCCACTTGTCTACATGATACCACCATGTCGAGTCGGTCATTTCCAAGAGATGTTGAGGCGCTACTTCAAGAGCGTTTTTTGCTGATAGGATGTTTTTTACAGTGTCATCTGCGAATTGTAATTTCCCTTGTTCGAAGAGCTCTCGAGCACGGCATCCAATCAGTTCATGGAGCTTTTCTCCGATACGAGAAGTTTCGTCGTAATACACATTTATATACATTTGGGCGCGCGCCATAAAGAAGTGTTCAAGTGCATGGATTGCTGCTGGTTTTACGGCAAGCTCATGATCATTAGAGAGCGTTAGGTTCTTAAGTAGTATCGTTGGATCGTAATCCCCGTATAGCACCCCGGTTTTTTTACTGTCGCGTTTGACCCAATCGCCACGGTCTGTATTCCAACCACCTCCCACGATTAGTTGATAGGTCCAAGGAGGAACCGCTATCTCTTCGTCCTTACCCTCTTTAACCATCGCAAGAAGGTTGCGAAATCCCGCTTCTCCCAGTGTGTGGATTAGCTGAACACGTAGCCCAGGACAGCTTTCTAATAAAGCGTGAGAAACTTCTTCATGAAGATCAGCGCTTTTGGGAAACCAAACTTTTTGCGCCAAATGCGAACCCGGTGCGATGTGGCCGATGTCATGAATCATGGCAAAAGCAACACAGAGAGGTCCCCACGTGTCAATTTCAGGATAAAGATCAGGAGAGACGTTTCCTCTTATTTTTTTGAGTGCATCGGCGGTGAGTTTTGCAGAGCCTACCACATGTTCAAATCGAGTGTGCGTTGCTTCTGGAAATGCAACCCACGATGCGGAGAGTTGTTGGACTTCTCGAAGTCTTTGGATCTCGGGAGCATCTATAAGGTCGGCGATGACCCGTTCAAACGGGCACGATTTATCTATCTGTATGCCTGAGTCTGGTGCAAGTCCAGTGCGAATGGTGATTGTTCGATTTGGATTCTTTCCAGTGAGTTCTTCATAATGCGCTTGTATCCCGAGTCTATCGCGAGTGGATTTGGCCGATGGCATGTACAGTGAATCGAAATGAGCCACATTAGAGGGATGTGAGCTTTGGTCGTCGTGGACTTTCGGGGTGCCTTGGCTTTGGTTCATAGCAACCTTTGTTTCTAATTGAGACGATCTGTTGCCGTATGATTCGAGCGACTTTGAGCAAACAGCGTTTGTTCGTAATTTATGGCAATTTTCCACGGTAGTCAAAGAAACAAGGTTGATTCGATGTCATTGCTATAGAGAGAACTGCTTTGAAGAGACGATTGGTTGCAAGTCATATCTTTTGATATATCAGCGTGTTAGAAGGATGAATCGGTGTGTGGCCTGTGCGAACTAATCTGCCTTCCGCAGATTGTTTGGGTGCGGTAGCTTAGGCGAAAAGCTATAGGGAATATGGTTCTATAATCTTTCATGGTTGGACCGTAGTCGATTTTCGTGGGGTATCACAAAGGAGTTTGTATGGAAACTAAGCCGTCGTTTTCAGTTGGTTCAATTGTAGAGCATGGACATTATGGCAAGGGCCGAATAGTTGGTTACGATGGCGATTTCTATGTCATGCATTTTAAGGGAGATGTGCGAAATGTTCCGTTTACGTATCAGGAGCTAAAGGCTGTTGACTCGTTCGGAGATCCAGAGATTGAACGGATCAAGCAGGCTGTTAGTGAGGTTTTAGGCGATTATGGCTGGGCTGAGACCGACTTGGAGGTTCATAAGCGGTGGCTCGGCGGTACGGTTACTCTGACTCCTGGTAAGGAAGGTGCTCAGCACCGCGAGATTCCAATCGAGACCTTTATTAAAAAGATAATAGGGGTTCGCGAGAAGCTTAGAGTTCTTGAGCAAAAGATAAACAATCATCCAAAGCTCGATTCAGGCGATAAACTAGAGCTTCAAGCGTATCTCACCCGTTCTTATGGAAGTTTAACGACTTTTAATGCTCTTTTTGCCGATAAGGCGAGCCATTTTGTTGGTAGTGGAGGAGATTCTTAAACACTCCGATAGGTTTTTTGCGTCTAATACTAGGAGCTAATTGCCCCTTTTTATCGAGCTTTTTCCTTGATAGTAATAAGAGGTGATTTTTAAAGAAGTTAATAAGACTTGCGGGGTGGCTCTTGTTCGATCAGATCCTTTTCAGGAAGGATTGGTGGTGAGATGGCGCAGGGAAACTGTATTCTCAAGACAATTATAAGCAAGAGGGGAGTTCGATGACTACAAAGATTAAAGTTTCCAATCCTGTTGTAGAGCTAGACGGCGATGAGATGACTCGAATTATCTGGGAGATAATTCGCGAGCAGCTCATCCTTCCGTTTCTCGACATTGATATAAAATATTACGACCTATCGGTCGAAAACAGAGACGCCACTGATGATCAGGTGACCATCGATGCCGCAGAGGCAATCAAGAAATACGGCGTGGGTATTAAGTGTGCGACGATAACTCCAGATGAGGCGCGTGTTGAGGAGTTCTCGTTGAAGAAGATGTGGCGCTCTCCAAACGGAACGATTCGAAATATTATCGGAGGCACCGTCTTTCGAGAGCCAATTATCTGTAAGAATATTCCGAGACTTGTGCCTTCCTGGAATCGCTCGATTGTAATCGGCAGACATGCATTCGGAGATCAATATAGAGCAACCGACTTTAAGGTTCCGGGCAAAGGAACTCTTACCATGACCTTTACGCCAGAGGATGGGGGAGAGCCTATTCATCACGAGGTCTTTTCTTTTCCAGGCAGTGGTATAGCGATGGGAATGTATAATCTTGATGATTCAATCAGAAGTTTTGCCCGAAGCTGTATGAATTACGGTCTGGCTAAGAAGCTACCTACGTACCTCTCTACCAAGAATACGATCTTAAAGGCTTATGATGGCCGCTTTAAGGATATCTTTCAGGAAGTCTACGATTCTGAGTTTAAAGATAAGTTTGAAGCAGCGGGTATCGAGTATCAGCACCGTCTGATAGATGATATGGTCGCATATGCGATGAAGTCCGATGGTGGTTTTGTATGGGCATGCAAGAACTACGATGGAGATGTTCAATCTGATTCTGTTGCTCAGGGTTTTGGATCTCTTGGATTGATGACTTCTGTTTTGATGACTGAAGATGGAAAGACTGTTGAAGCCGAAGCGGCGCATGGAACGGTTACAAGGCATTATCGTATGCACCAACAGGGGAAAGAGACATCGACAAATCCTATAGCGTCGATTTTTGCGTGGACCACTGGCCTCCGATATCGAGGGCAATTTGATGAAAACCAAGAATTGATTTCCTTTGCCGATACTCTTGAGCGAGTGTGTGTTGAAACCGTTGAGTCTGGGACTATGACTAAGGACTTAGCTCTCTGCATACACGGCAAAGATACCGCGCGTGAGCACTATGCCACCACACAAGAATTTCTTTCGGCTATTGTCGATGGTTTGACAGCTCGTTTGTAGCGTGAAAGGAGCTTTGAATGTTTATCGAAACATTCAAAGCTCCTTCGCTCATATCCTTTTAGCCTTGGGTCTGTAAGAGAGTATTAATCCCTTAGAACACAAAACTTTTGGGCGGCATTGTCGCCATCGTTGCTTCGAAATTGAAGATCGAGTTGTACCCTTTCTCCAGAATTCCACGGTGTGGCTCCAAGGCATCCAGTCACGTCGATAGTAAATGTATAGGTATTGTCCACAGAGGCATCTATGTCTCCCCTAGTATCTTGTAGTCCCTCTGCGCCTATTTGTAGATAGGTATCGGACTCAGAATAATGCTCAGCAGCACAGTTGCCTGGCCCGCTTCCTCCTATTCCAGGGGGTAGGGCGGGAGCGTTTGGAATATCTATAGTTATCTTAGAGTGTCCTAAGTCAACATACGTATCTTCTCCTGCTTCTGCTACACCGAGACGTTGAGGGCGCCATCCGGTAATTGTTAGTGATACATCTCCAGTTGCTGATACTTGAATACAGTTATTGAGAGATCCGAGACGGTCTGATGCCAAATAGTTGATTGTTTGAGGAGCGCCTGCATTTACGGCAACCGTTTTCATTGCCGGACTGCTTGTGAATACAAAATTAAGAGTTCCTGGAACCTCGCGGGTCGTTCCGCCTGCCTCGGTTACCTTTTGTAGTAAGGTATCGCCTCCCTGAATATCAGCAAGGGATGCACCGGTTTTTAATTGAAAATCTCCAGTTCCGCCTCGAGTAATCGTTCCCAGGCCATCTCCATCGGGATCATATGATCCTCCGGGTAAGCCAGGAAAATCCGTAGTGCCGTTTGGCGGAATGCTACCCGTTCCGCCCGCAGAGCAGTATGAAAGAGTGCCGCAATCAAGCTCGGTTGTCTCTTCTTCGGTTCCGGCCACCTGAATTGCAAGTGTTTGGTTGTTTTGCAGGGCATTATCCATCCCTTCAGTTGTAAGACCTGTGGCGTGCAAATTAAGACTATCTTCCATAGAAAGTTTGAAATTGGAAAACACCGAAAAGGACTCGCTCGGTGGCGTCGTTGAGCTTGTGTCATAATTGTCAATGATGCCATCGCCGTCATCGTCGATATCGATAGCGTCTACCAAACCATCTCCATCGAAATCACTAACTGGTTCCTCAAATGACGCAACGTGATTAGCCGATAGATTTTGCGACGGGGCTACGAGGCCCTTTGAATCAAGTCCTATTGGAACAAAGTTTGTCGCAGATGTTTTTACAGAGCGCACCACAGAGCTAAGAGATGGGGTTTTAAGAACGTACGCGGAGCCGAGTTTTTTGAGTTTGCCGATGTTTTTTCCAGCTCTAAATACGGTATAGACATTACTCTTGCTTCGAGCGTTGCATTTCACTCCCCGTCCGCTCTTCTTCTGTTTGCATCGAGCGACAACAAGTTGGCTTGCTATCTGACCGTCTTCTAGAATATACAGACGAGCCTTTTTTGCTGGAGGTTTTATCCTAAATTTCTTCCGTGTAATTGCCATGCTCGTAGATTCACCTGAGTCACCGATTGCAATCAGCGTCGCTCCATCTGCAGGCTTGGGCTGAAGGCTACCTCTGATAGCTCTTTGAGCCGAAGCTGATGTCGTAACTATTATCAACGTTAAGGCGGCCAATAGAGTATGACGTATCATGAGCGAATCCTTATTTTATATATCGTGGTCCACTGGTAGTTCTGATGGTGTTTCATGTCTGACTGCATCATCATGCCATTCTTATTGTGGTTTGATGGGGGTGGTGTGACAAGTATTTTTTGCGTGCTCTTTGTATTTTTAAGGCACGACCTGGTCGAAACATTGCTTTCAAAACCATCATGAATACATACGATTGCGTGATATAGGTTCATAGCACCACGCCCACATAGAGCGTGGTTTTGAACAATGTAAGAGATAGTACTATGAGATAACGATAGTCTTGCGAGGACTATATCGACTGCGAATCTCTCTATCGCCACTACGAGCCCGCACCCGGTAGCGAATGGTGTATCTTCCTGGCGAGAGTCGGCGGATTGTGGCCCGATTTCTTCTTTGAATACGAATAGTTCTCTGCCGGGTACCTCTCTTTCTAATTTCTATCTGATACCTGACCCTATTTTTTGCACTACTGTAGATCTCGTTTGATTGGGCACTGCTGGAGGCGGAGATGCTAGTAAATTTTTCACATGAGATCCGGACATCTTGGGTGCCGTTTCGGCGCACTCGAAGAACCTCAATATTTGCTGGAGCCTCTATGGTTGCCCGGTTCGTAAGTTCGCGAGGGGGGATAGTAATCGTAGTGGCGAAAAGATAAGGGGCGTAAATATCAGGATCCCCTATAGATGCTAGATTGTCGGCCCCGGAGATAAAGCTTGTCATAAAGGAGTTTTTATATTGTCCAGTACCTACGAGCGTTAGAGGCAATTGCCGATTGCTATTTATCGAATCGCCATTGTCACCACTGTTATCTGAGCCTTCAGTACCTGTTGCATTCTTGCTCGCTAAGATAATCGAGGAGGTTTTTAGATCCTTTACGTAAACCTGTGTTTTTTGGGAGGGATTACTCGGTTCGGCAAGCAAATTTGTGCCCGAGTCTGAAAAAATAACAAATCTGCCCCCACTATCGATTTTACCGGCAAAGCCGCTACCATCACTAGCGGTACTATTTCCAGAGGCATTAATCTGCGTTAAGTCACCGGTATCTTTCTTGCCTAGAACGATAACCGGCCGAGTTGTACCCTCAAGTGACTCAAGGTCAGCCGAACCCTCCCCGATAGATGGTGGAGAATACCTAAATGCTACAAGTTTACCCTTGTGTGTAGTGGAGGGATAGGTTGAGTTGCCTTTAGCAGCGGCGCCATCCTGAGTGTGTGAGATGAGTGAAAAAACACCAGTCTTAAAAACATGGTGATAGATCTGTTCAAAACCGTTGGGGCTTATTGAGGTAATAATCTCTGCCTTAGAGGAAAATACGAGGCTTTTGCCGTCCTGGCTCAAAAAGGGACGATGAAGTGACCCGCCAGACGGATTGTCAATAAGCCTAGAGGCGTCTTCGACAGAGATTGAATCATCATTAAATCTAACTATGCGACAAAAAATAGTCCCAAATTCAGAGGCTCCGGTTGCGCCGCCATCGAGCAGATCGTTGGCCGAAGCTTCAAAACAAACACGAAACTTTATTGGAGTAGTCCCTAGGAGTGCGACAGTTGGGTTGTAACTATTTCTTGAGGATCCTGTCGTAGTGCTTCCCTCTTGAAAGGATATTAAGATGTTTCTGTTTAGCTTGGAGGAATACAGATAAATCTGATAGGGATTGGAGAACTGATCTGGCGTTGTATAATCAGTTATCATATTTGTTCCGTCCGACTGAAAAGCTACGACATATGAGCCATCAGGCAGTAGTTCCGAAACAGAAGGAGCTAGGCTTGTTGCGCCAGCGCCGTTGTTTTGGGGGAGTGCTCCATTTTCGCCCTTTGAAAGCAGCTGTATGCCATCGGTATCTGAATAGCGATAGATGTTGGTCGGATAATTTGTATCTCCAGATAGATAATCTGATGTAAGGTTTTTGGCTGTTGAAGCGAATACGATAAAATTGCCGTTTGCTGGGGCAACTGGCTCCAGTGTTTCTCCAGAGGGAGCCTCAGCATCTCCGTTTACATCAATTCCAACTGATATTTGGCTTGCCGCAGACGATGAGAAATCAGCGTGAGCATCCCTCGGTATGACAACTGAGGAGAGCGAAAAGCTGAGTGAAAGAATCGATAGCTTAAAGAGAATGGATAGTTTCATAGCAAAGAGGCTCCTGAGTGACCATTGCTAGTGTATAAACGCCTGCCTTTATCATCAAAAGGCTAGCGCTTAAATGGTATGCTCTCTCATAGGATCTGTAAATATGCTGGAGTTTTAGCGTTGCACTCGCCAATCAAATACGGGCTTTGGATACGGAGTGGATTGTAACGAAATAGAGATGTTGCAATAAAAGGACAGATTGTGATGGAGGAGGGAGACTTCCTCGTTTGGAATAAGAAGTGTTGAGCACTCTAAATTTGTCATGTCTGTTGACGAGTGGCTTTGTATGATAGTGTTATAGCTTCGTTGTATTGATATGTCCGAGTTGTTTGTATCTAGAAGACCGTTTTTATCCAAAAAATCGTAGAAGGACTTTATCCAGAGTTGATAGAGAAACGATGGCTCGTTAAATCGGGTGGCTTTGAGAAAATGCTCGAGGGCTTCGGGATAGCATTCGGGTGGAATAAGAGCCTCCATTCGTAGTTCTTCTGATGATAGAACTTCGAGTATGATTCGAGGGGTGCCAGAATAAAATCGTTCAGGGCGCCAGTTGCGTAATTCATTTTGTGGAGACCACTCGTGTAGTGACTCGACAAGGTCTCGGTTCGGCAGAAGCCATGATTCTGTTTGCGGATCATAGAGCTCAAGCCATTGTACGGTAGTGTGAAGCTGACTCGCGCAAGGATGGCTCGCTATGAGTGAAACTGAGTCCCTATGTGTGGCCTCGTAAAACATCGAGTCTGACCCGCAGTAGTCGATGCAGTGCTCTATAATGCCCTGCACTGCCGACGAAAGTACTTGTGTACCCCTCTCTGACACCCGTTTTCGAGAGGGACAATAGAGTGCAGAAAAGTAATCATTGGGTCCATCAAGAAGCGGAAAAGAGAGCCTAGGTGTCGACAGTAAAGCAAAGTCTGCCGGATCGAGCTGGTTGGTTGATATGGGAGGATCTTGTGGAACACTTGCCGTCGGATCGGGGGCTGCGATAATTGTAAAAGAGGAGAAAGGATCTTTCATACACTACACAAGAGTAACTGTCTTTGTGTAGTATATCCGATGCCACCTCGCTTTCGAAGAGAAATCTATACGCGCTCCTCGCGTACTCTCGACTTGTCGTCGGATATCTGCGGTGCCTGAGTAGGCATGTGCTCGGATGAGTGGGCAGACGCTTCCACGGCTAACACCTCTTCATTAGCTAGGAACCAATCAATAGTTTGTTGGAGTCCCTCACGAAGAGACGTCGTGGCTTCAAAGCCGAGTGATTGGCGTGCGAGCTCTGTGTCGAGACATCGACGTGGTTGGCCGTCAGGCTTGGATGTATCATACACGATTTTTCCATCGAAGTTCATTATCTCGCAAATCATTGATACAAGATCACGGATTTTTATCTCTCTTCCGGTGCCGATGTTGATAGGGTCACATGACACATCCTTCTCTATCGCAAGTTCCATGGCACGACCTAGATCGGCTGCGAATAGAAACTCTCGAGAAGCTTCTCCCGTTCCCCATATTGATATGGAAGAATCACCAGCTTTTATCGCGTTTCTAACCTTAAGGATGAGCGCTGGGATTACGTGGCTCGATGTTAGATTGAAGTGATCATAGGGCCCGTACATATTAACAGGAATTAAATTGACGCCGCAGAGTCCGTATTGCTCATTGTATGTTTCAACGAGCTTCATAAGTGTTTTCTTAGCGATTCCATACGGCGCATTCGTCTCTTCGGGATATCCGAGCCACATAGCACTTTCTTGGAAGGGTACATCGGTAAACTTTGGATAGCTACACACGGTTCCGAGAAGAATGAACTTTGCAATCTCTTGACACATGCTCTCGTGTATAATGTTTGTACCCATGATGAGATTTTCATACATGAATTTCCCTGGGTTTTCTCTGTTGGCGCCGATTCCGCCAACCGTTCCGGCCGCATGGATTACCACATCGGGATTAACCTCAGATAGGAGAGATTTGCAGGAGTCCTGACTTCGCAAGTCCCACGGCTGCGAGCCTATTCCAATCACCTCATAGTTTTGCTCAAGATGCCTTTGAACGTTCTTGCCGACAAAACCTGTTGCGCCTGTTAGTAGAACTCGTTGCATGATGGATAGCTCCCAGTAAATAAATGCGGCGTGTGTTTAAAAGTTCGAAGTCCGAAGTTTTCAGTGCTTTCTTGCTCTAAGTGCTTTCCGAGTGCCGCCGCAGACAAAACCGAGGCTTCGACTATAAATGGATTGCGGAGATGCGCACGTATTCTTGCCGGTGTCACATCACCTAGCAGTCTCGGCTCCATCCCAGTTTGAGCAATGACCGTAGTTTAAGATGCGAAGACTGTCCCTCTTGATTCTTAAATTGCACGCTCGGTAGAGCATTGACTTGCAGGCTAAATATACAGAGATCTCTGCTAGATAGGCGGTAGCGAGCATGAGAGCCTAACAGCGCAGCCTGAGGCGGAGATGGCCATTACATGAGGCGAACCCTGAGAGAGGGTGGCGGGAGGTACTGACCGCACAATCTGTGGTGTATCCGCGTTGTATGTGTTGCTCTGTATGACGCGAGGTCTTCTCCTCTTATCGAGCCCAAGACTTCGGATTGTAACGGGACAGTTCTGCCCGAGACTCTGGAGTGAAATCTCGGCGGTTTTGAACCTAGGGCCAAAGATATGTGCTGTATGATTTGCCTGAATGGTTTGTTTTAGTGGTTGCAGGTGAATCACGATGCTCTCATCGGATAACACTTCATATGATTTAAATTGGTCACGATGGTTTGAGAGTCGCTCGAGAAAGTAGTCTTTGTTCCATGAGCGATACATACTGGGGATTACCAGAACTGCATTTATCCCGCATATTGAACTAAGAGCTGCAAACGATCGCGCATCTGGGAAGTTTGCTAGCTGAGACGATAACATGTTCTGAATTTTGCTTCGCTGTCCGCTATAGCCATTTACTAGTAGTAGGTTTTTATTTTCATTGTTCCAGAGTGCATATTGGGTATTGAGGAATGCAAATCGATTCCACTCGGGCACGAGCTCGTCGATCGATTTAGGAGAAAAGGGGATAACAACTGCCTGGTTAGATGAAGAGGTTTGCTCTTGAAAATAGCTAAAAGCCGCGGGAGTGCTCGGAGGAGAGTCTATTGGGATAAACTTGATATAGAGCACATCAAAAAATACAAGTGGCACCGCTATGAACGCCATTAATCTTCTTGAGCGAATGGGGCTCACGTAAAGCAACTGAAGTGCGTGCATTCCTACAAGTGTTACTACCAAGATAGGGAGGGTGCCCATCCTACCGATTGCTCGAATCGCAGAAAGTCCTGGCGTATGAGCATATATACTCGATAAAACAGAGTACCAAATAAACTCACCATCAGATGTTTTACCTGGCCCGAGGGAGAGTACAAAAAACATAGTGGAGATAAAAATCAGAGATGAATATCCCGTGGAGGCCTCACGCAGGGAGATGCCTAGGGCGAAAAGAGCACACCATCCACCAATCGCCAAAATCATTCCATAGTTATCTTTAATGACTGGAATAATCGGAGTTAGTAGAAGGATACTAATAATTAGAAAGGCGGCAGCACCCCAAAAACTTCTCTTTTTGAGGATCGTAGTGGCAGCTAGTAGTGATGTAAGGACTATTAGTGAAAACCCTGGCGATAGGTGTGCTTCGCTGTGTGACAGTTCGCTTGACCAAGAAAACAGTCCGTGAAGAGATGAATACGAAAGATACGATATTCCGGTCGCGGCAAAGTGAGCGGCTTCGTAAAGACGACGTTGCCCAAAGTAGCTTTGAATAGCCATATAGGACGGTATCGCATAGAGGATTGGAAGCGCACCGCAGGCGCCGTATATCGCCGCTGTAAATAGCGATCGCAATGAAAGCTCTCGTCGGATGGCGTAGTGAAGCCATATGACGCCTAGGCTAAGGCATGTAAATATTGCGTAGTAAACACCGCAATAGAAGGCCCCGGATACATAGAGTCCCGCTAGAAGCCAATTGAGTCTCGACGGTAACTTTTGGCTCGCAGGGTCGGGAAGTACGGATGCCAATGCTAACGGCAACCAGAAAAAAAAGAGTAGTTGTGGATGGCCTAAGTTTGAAACGAGAAAGAGTGAGTTTGCAAACAGAATTCCGGTAGCGATGGAAGCGATGGTTGTCAGTCCAATTCTGCGACCAAGGTAGGCAGCCGCTCCTCCATTCATACCAAACGCTAAAAGAAGGGTTGTATTATACGCCGCTTTGAAGGAGAGCCCTATTTTAACAAGACCTAGAATGATACCACCAGGTAAGAGAAACGAATCACTCCAGGCGCGTGTGAGAGGATAAGGATAGAGAGCATTCGTTTCGAATTGCAGTGCGTTTGAAGGGTTTTGAATCATCAGCTGGCTTAGCCAGACATACAGCCCGCCATCACCAAATGAGCCGCCAAGATGTCGGGAGGAGATAAATTGAATACTCTCCGGATGGACGCAAGCAAATACAACGACCGATAGAATGGAAGTAGCGACGATGAACAGAGATGTTTTAATCCAATTATAGGCGAGCATGTCAGTGTGAATGGCAGAAATTTCTCAGGATGTTTTCGGTGCTATTATTCTCCTAGATACTATCGTTTCATTTGGACTGACTCCAGATGTTTTAGTGTTTTTTGATGGAGTGTTCGTGAAAAGCGTTGAGTAGCGCCTATTGCTACAGGTGACAGGCCAACTAGTCGCATAGAAAAGTCCTCTTGGGGCCTAGTTGAAAGGGTTTAAGGGTGGGTGCTGTGTCGTGTTGCTTGAGTGTCTATGCCGCTTGTCCAAAATTTTGATGCAATTGAATTCTTTCCCTTAGCGTGTCTCCCCACGGTGTTTTGGCGTTACATAAGTCTGCGGGAAGTCCCTCGAAGATAATAGTTCCTCCGTTTTCGCCAGCCTCTGGCCCAAGTTCCATTACCCAGTTTGCACTGCTTATGGTGTCTGCATCATGTTCGATGACAATTACCGAGTGACCCTGATTGGTGAGTTTATGGAGCGCTGTTAGTAGAAGTGCGACATCGTTTCGATGGAGTCCTGTAGTGGGTTCGTCCAGTATATAAAGTGTATGTGCCTTTCGAGAGAGCTGAAGCTCTGAAATAAGTTTGAGCCTTTGACTTTCGCCGCCAGAGAGTGTTGAAGACGGTTGGCCTAAGGTTAGATACCCTAGCCCTAATTCACACGCTGTGGCGCAAATCTGATGTATCTTACGGTGATTAATAAACAGAGTTTTTGCCTCTTCAAACGTAAGGTGGAGTGCGTCACTTATGGAGATTCCCTTGAAGCGGACACTGTTCGCCTCATGCGTGAATCGAGAGCTAGCGCACTCCTCGCACGGAACCTTCGCCTCGGCTAAGAAGCTCATCTCTAGCGTCTGCTCTCCTTGACCCTTGCACGCCGAGCACCGTCCTTTGCCGGTGTTATGAGAAAAGAAGCTGGCCGTCCAGCCCCGAGACTTTGCTTCAAGCGTTGCCGCAAACAGCTTTCGAATTTCATCCCAAACTCCAAGATACGAAGCGGGGGTAGATCGAGAGGTTTTACCGATAGGTTGTTGATCTACTACAAGGGTTCTAGCAATAGGTAGAGAGGGCTTGGCTGTACCGTATTCCCCGACAAATGCACCGTCTTTTGAGCCGCTACTTTGAAGGGCGTCTACAAGAACACCATGGACTAGAGAACTTTTTCCTGAACCTGACACACCAGTGATTACAACCAAAGATTGCAGGGGTATTGAACAGGATATGTTTTTTAAGTTGTTCTTTCTGCCCGAGGTAATGACAATCTGTTCTTTCGAAAGTGGGGGGGTGGTATTTAATGTAATAGGCTTATAGAGAGCTTCTCCGGTTACTGATTGCGCACATGAGAGAGCCTTGGATGGGGGGCCCTCAAAAACTATCGTGCCTCCGTTGGTACCAGCCCCAGGGCCAACATCGATAATGTGCTCTGAGTTAATGATATTGTCTATCTCGTGCTCGATTTGAATTACGGTGTTTCCGCTCTCTTTGAGAGCATATAGTTTTGAGAGTAGTCGCTTATTGTCCAGTGGATGAAGCCCTGCGCTAGGTTCATCAAAGATATATGTTACGCCTGTTAGGGGAGAGCCCATTGCGGTGGCGAGCCGGAGTCTCTGGAGCTCTCCATTTGAGAGAGAAGTACATTCTCTAGAGAGGGCAACGTGTTCAAGGCCTAGATCGATTAGTGTTTGTAGCTTACTTCTGAGCTCTCGAATGACGGGTTCGGCAACACTCCTTGTGTCGTTGTTTTCGAGGAGTATCATGAGCGAGTCTAAAAGCTCTGGCGCCGATAAGCTTGAGGCTTCAGCGATGTTTTTATTAAATAGTCTGATGTTTCTTCCGATTGGTTGAAGCCTTGTTCCCGCACAACTCTTGCAGGGTTTGTTTTTTATCTGACCGTGTCCACTGCACGTCGTGCAACGGCCCCGTTTTGAGTTAAAGGAGAGATCCTCTGGATCAGGTTTGAAGAATCCGCGCTGGCATATCTGACAGGTGCGCTCAGAGCTAAACACCCGGTCTCCGTTTGAATCAACGAGAATAACGGTACCGCTTCCGAGGTTTAGAGCTTGGCTGATCGCCTCTTCAATAAGATCAAGAGGTACGTTTTGTGGATTGAACTTCGAGGTGACAAACTCTATCGAATGGACCTTATTTTTTTCTAATCCCTGCTCGACATGATTCGACGGCTTCTCAATTGTTCCATCGACTCGCACTTCCGAAATTTCGGTTTCTATTGCTCGTTCGAATACTGCTTTATGAGGCCCCTTTTTTTGAACGATAATAGGGGCCAAAACTCTGATTGGTTTTTGATAGTTGCTCTTAATGTAACGAGCTATCTGCTCGCTCGAAAGGGCAGAAACAGATTGATCCGGATGATCGGGGCAAAACTGAAGCCCTATCTTTGCATATAAAAGCCTAAGAAAGTTGTTGACTTCACTCATTGTAGCAACCGTTGAGAGGTTACTTGGTTGAAACGTGTGCTGATAGACGCAGATGGTTGGCTGTATGTTTGAAATGTCATCTATGACAGGTTTTTTCAGTTCCTTGATGAACTGTCGTGCGTATGGCGAAAGGCAGTCGAGGTACCGGCGTTGCCCTTCGGCATAAATGATATCTTTTGCGATCGTTGATTTCCCAGAGCCCGATACGCCTGTAATCGTTATGAGAGATTGTAGCGGTATCGAGAGCGAGATGTCTTTTAAGTTGTGTTCCTTTGCTCCGCGGATTGTGATGTGCGATGGAATCTCTTGAGTGTTTTGTTGCTTCTGAATAGAAGCGTTGTCACTAGACTCTTTTGTGCTAGTGGATTTCTTTGAAAGGTATTCTTTTAAGAATCGAGCGGTATAGCTTTGCTTTACATTCTTTGCGCTCAAGAATGATGCTGGAGTTCCCGTGGCGACTAATCTACCACCATCACTTCCACCTTCTGGGCCGAGGTCGATAATCCAGTCGCTAGCAGCGATGAGCCGCAGGTTGTGCTCAACGCAGATAACGGAGTGCCCCTCTTGCCGGAGGACGTGAAAGAGTCCTACTAGACGATCGACATCCTTCATGTGAAGTCCCGTAGTTGGTTCATCAAACAAGAACAGGCAGGGATTATTAGCTCCGGCAGCGATGTGTGGAACTAGTTTAAGTCGTTGAGCTTCACCCCCCGATAACTCACTTAGCGGATGCCCGAGAGTGACGTGACCGAGGCCCAGGGTTGAGAGTAATTCGCAAGCTTTCGCTATCTTCGGCTCATTTGAGAAAAAACTATGGCAGGCATCTACCGACAGACACAGAATGTCGTGAACGCTTTTGCCTTTGTAGGTTACCTCAAGCACAGGGGCTTGAAATCGTTTGCCGAGGCACGCTTCACATTCGATATACACATCACTTAGAAACTGCATGTCCTCCCGTATGAAGCCAGCTCCTTCGCACGTCGGACAACGCCCTTCGGAGACATTAAACGAGAAGGCCGAACGACTCAGTTTGCGTAGTTTTGCATCGTCCGTTTGAGCAAGTAGATCGCGGACACGGTCCCATATTTTGGTATACGTTGCGATATTCGCTCGAGGAGATTTTGCCAACGGTGTCTGGTCTATAAGTAGTACCTGACCAACGGCTTCATACCCTTCTATTGTGCCCGTGTCCTCGGGCGAACCAGGAACTATTCCTCGATGAATATCAAATCCATGTTGGATCACCTCTGTTAGTAAGGTGCTTTTACCGCTTCCGGAGACACCTGTGAGGCACACAAAGGCCTGAAGAGGAACGGTAACAGATAGTTTTTTGAGGTTCCGGGCTGAAATGTCTTTTAGTTCGAGCTTCGCAGAGGTTTCTGGAGCTGCTTTGGTAGCAATGGGAGTAGTAACATCAAAACCTTGCCACTGTACTCGGGGGCCGCTATAGACAATCTCACCACCCTGCTCACCCGCGAGGGGGCCTAGCTCGATAATTGAATCTGCATGCTCGAGACAATCTGGATCATGTTCGACTACGGTCACGGAATTTCCGCGTTTCGTTAGATCCCGTAACGACTCGATTAAAGCCCGAGTGTCTCGTGCGTGAAGTCCTACTGATGGCTCGTCTAAAACAAAGTGAGTAGAGATCAGATTGCTTCCGAGCGCAGCCACGAGGTTTACCCGCTGAGTTTCTCCCCCTGAGAGCGTTCGAGATTGACGATCTAATGTAAGATAAGACAGCCCTAGCTTTAAAAGATAGTAGAGCCTTGTCTGAACGCTTTTGCAGACATCTTCGAGTTGACGAGGAAGCTTTGCTTGGCCGCGCAAAGATTCCAGCATGCTGTTAAACCATGCGGAGAGTTCTTCAACTGGTAATCTTGCAATATCTGCGATTGAATAACCGCCTATCAGATAGGTGAGCGACGTTGTTTTGTAGCGGTCTCCTTGACATGCCGAGCAGTCTACCTGTGTTCGATATCGGGAGATAAAAACACGGACGTGCATTTTATACTTCTTACGTTCAAGATATGTAAACCACGGCAAGACGCCAACATATTCCCGAGATTTGTGGTGAAATAACATCTCTCGGTGTTCATCAGATATCTGAGACCAGGGGGCAGTCGTGGAGATGCCATGTTTTTTACAGAAATTGAGTAGCTGTCGGTGCTCTCCAGATGCAGCGTCGCCTTTCCAGCAATCGATAGCATGGTCCTGTATGCTCTTGTTGTGGTTTGGGACACACTTGCTGCGGTCGACAACAAGAGACTTCCCGAATCCGTTACACGCCTCGCAAGCCCCAGAGGGGTGGTTGTATGAGAACAGTGAAGGCTTAGGAGGAGGAATGAGAAGCGAACTGTTGCCACACCGATAGCTTGTAGAGAAGAAATGTTCTTCCAGAGACTTGTGCGGTATGCTTGCTTCTCCAGAAACTGATATCCGACAGAGAGGAGTGTGGCGCTTTTCGTATTGTTCGATTACCGAAACGGTGCCATTGCCAATGCCGAAGGACTGTTCAAGAGAATCGGTTATTTGCTTCTTGGAGAATGCCCCGTACTTACATCGGTCGATGACAACAAAAATAGTTTTAAATTTTTTAGCGGGTGCTTTGTCTTCGAATAAAACGAGCCTCCCAGAGCGCGGATCGACATACCGAGAGTAGCCTAACGTCAAAAGCCGCTCTCGCTCTTGAGTGGTATTTGATGTCCGCGTTCCGATTAGAAACACAGAGTCTTTCTTTTGAATGCACCATCTCTGTAACAAATCCGCAAGCGTTTTTGCATTCCATTTGGAAAGGGGGAGTTGACATATAGGACATGACGGAGTGGCGAGATTGGCCCATACAATTTTTAAATAGTCGTGGATATCTGTCATTGACCCGACAGTTGATCGTGAATTGACGATCCGGGTACGTTGCTGAATGGCTATCGCTGGTCGGACGTTTTCGATGTGATCTGCTTTGGGGCGCTTGACCTTATCGAAAAATTGTCGAGTGTAGGGTGAGAATGTTTCAATGTATCGACGTTGGCCTTCGGCGTACACGGTGTTAAAAGCCAATGAGGATTTTCCGGAGCCAGAGAGGCCTGTAATTCCGACCAGTTGATCGTGAGGCAGGGATAGAGAGACCCCCTTGAGGTTGTTTTCACATGCTTTTGTGATAGTGAGGTCTGTTTTTTTGGCCATCGTGCTCTTAAGTGTATATCGAGGAATATTGAAACATCAACAAGGTGGAGAGTGTTAAGACAAAACTGCTCGGCAACAGCGGATTGATGGCAGAATCGGCCTATTGTAGCATTAGTGCGACATGTTTTTCATCGTTTGATAGGTTAATGCTTATTACCATGAAAACCCTAGCAAGGAGAGTTGTAAAGCTAGCGTAAGCTCTTAAGGAGTGGATTGGGTGCGTATGAATCAAGATCCGAGGAAAAGGCGGGAAGGGGGTCACGGTCTGTGGGTGCATATCGCAAGTACTTTGCTCTTTGCACTCACGACTGTTTCTCCCTCATGGGCAGACTCGGTTGATTATTGCAAGCAGACGTCGAGATTGCTCGGTGAGGCGAGCAGGATTCGCCAACTTGAGCCAAAACGCACCGTGCCGTGTAAGTTGGAGAGTAGGGCTCAGATAAGAACGTTTTTAGATCGGTCGATAGAAGAAGATCTACCTCCAGAGCGACTGTACTACGAGGAGATCTTATTTAAAGCCATAGGCCTTATCCCAGAAAGTTATGATTACAAAGAAGGTCTTGTCCGCTTTTTAGTGAGCCAAATTGGAGGGTATTACGACCCCAAGAGCAAGCAGTTTATCATGGCTGATTGGTTGCCCAGGAACTCGGTGCCAGGGGTGTTTATTCACGAATTGACCCATGCGTTACAAGATCAGTATTTTAGTCTTTTACAGATCATCGATCCGAAACAACTTACGACAGATGAAAGCCTTGCTAGGATGGCTTTAATTGAGGGGGATGCATCGGCGGTTATGTTTGATGCCTTACGGGCGAGAGCGAAGCTAACTCCTCTAATGGAGGAGCAATCTGTTGATGGAATTATTCTAGCGCAAGTTCTCGCGCAAGGCATGGTGCATGGAGTACCGGAGAGTATCAAGGGAATGATGCTTTTCCCATACACAACAGGTCTTCGTTTTGTCCATGCTTTGTTACGGGAAGGGGGATATTCGAAAGTTGACGAGGCATTCAAGCGGATGCCGAAGACCGCACGAGAGATACTTCATCCGGAGGATTATCTTAGAGGGGCGTTTGGGAGTGAGCTGCCTAAGGCCAAGGATGTTTTAGATGGCAAGATAGTTTACTCCGATGTTTTGGGGGAATTTGTTATCAGCAGTATTTTTGCCGGAGCCGGTTTGCAGAAACTAGAGGGTACCAAGGCGGCCGGTGGCTGGATGGGTGACAGAGCGGTTATAGTGAAGCGGCCCGATAGGAAGCTCAACATTGGGTGGCTGAGTCTATGGCAAACAGAGAGAGATGCGCAGCAATTTTGTGGAGCTTTCCAAGAAGCTCTGGAGCGGCATTATGGTACTGTCTTCACAGAGAATCGAACAGCTTTCACTAAAAATGGTGCGCTTTCGATTGAATGTGAGCAAAAAAAGGTGCTGTTCAAGTTGGAAAGAAAATAGCAACAACGCTTTTTCTTACCCGATAGTTGGGTCCATTAGAGCGGGCTTTTAGTTTCGTATTTCGTTAGTAGGTCTTGAAGTTCGGTGATGTCTAGTGGTTTCGTGCGGTGTACGTCACACCCGGCTTCGATCGCCTTCCGCTTGTCTTCGATATTTCCCCAGCCACTTGCGGCGATGATAAGAGGCATGCTTCCGCCGGGAGACTCCCGTATTTTTCGGGCAACTTCGTACCCAGTCATGTCGGGAAGGCCGATGTCGAGAATGACACACTCCGGCATCCGATGGCTGATACTTGTAAGAGCGTCTAACCCCGTATCTACGAGTGTTACTTGGTATCCATGCAGTTGTAGAAATACCTGAAGACAGCTACCACCATCGAAGTTGTCGTCAACAATCAGTATTGATTTCATGTCAATTCCTCGGAAGTGTAAGTTTGACAGTGGTGCCTTTCATTCTCCCGCGACTAGTTATTTTGAGCGTGCCGCCATGGAGATCGATTATCGATTTTGCCAGAGAGAGCCCTATACCAAGCCCGCCATCAGACTGTTGGCGACTCTCCGGAACCTGGTGGTATAGTTCAAAGATTTTCGTTAGCTGATAGGGCTCGATTCCAATACCGGAGTCCTGAATGGTAATGTAAATCTGATTTTTAGACTCTTTGCAGCGCAAGTTAATTGTCCCGCAGTCCGGGGTGTATTTAGCAGCGTTTTTAAGGATATTACCCATGACTTGCGAAAGTCGAGTGCTATCCCCGTAGATAGTGATAGGCGCTGAGGGTTTTTTGAAGGAAAATGTGTGTTTTTTGCGATCGAGAAGGGGTTGAGTGCTCTCAATTGCAAGGGTGATAATATCGTTTAGGAGACACTGCTCTTTCTGTAGTATTAAAGTCCCCTTGGAGATCCTTGAGATATCGAGCAGGTCGTCGATGAGGCGAATGAGATACAGAAGCTGTCGAGACATCATGGCGTGTGTTTGTCTGATGGTCTCTTGGTTTGTCTCTAGCTTTAGGATTTCAAGGCCAGTGCGAATCGGGGCGAGTGGATTTCGCAATTCGTGGGCAAGTGTTGCAAGAAAGATGTCTTTCTTATCTGATTCGGATTTAATTTTCTCTCTAGTCTGATAGATCTCGGAGATGTCAGAGTAAACGCCTACGGCTCTAAGAGGAGAGTCACTTTCATCTCGTTCTATGACGCGACCTCGATTGAGAATCCAGATCCAAGAGCCGTCTTTTTTTCGCAACCTGTGCTCACACTCATAGAAATCATTATCTCCATTTATGTGTTCGGTGAGCTTGTCTTGAATTCGGTCAGTATCCTCTGGGTGTACTAGTTCTGTCCAGGCGCGCATAGTTGTGGCCATATCGTTTGGATTATAACCTAATATCGATAACCAGCGCCCGTCGAATTGAATCGCATCAGTTTGAATGTTCCAATCCCAAAAGCCAAGCCGCCCGGCATCAAGAGCTTGATGCAATCGGACCTTGTCAGCTTTTGATTGAGCTTCAAGTAGTTTTCGCTCGGTTACATCCGTTGCAATTCCAATGATTCTAATAGGCTGGTTGTGGCTGTCATACTCGATGCCTCCTTTGACGAAACTCCATCGAATCTCACCATTAGCGTGGATGAATCGATGCTCTAGTGTGAATGCAGACTGTTTCGTTTTTATTATTTCCCGATATCGTCTGTTAATGGCATGCGCATCGCTTTTTGGAATTGCCGATTCCCAACTTGTTATGTGTTTACGAAATGATTTTGCTGGAAGGCCGTACAGAGCTTCCATCTGGATTGTCCATACGACTTCATTTGTCTCGGTATTCCAGTCGAAGACACCTACGCTTCCAACTTGTTCTGCGTGTTCGAGACGTTTTCTTACCGATGTTAATCGATCCAGAAGTGTGCGCCTCTCTATAATCGTTGCCACTAACTTCAAAAGCACCGATAAGTGTTCGTTCGCTTCTGGAGATGGTGACATGAAGGGGTCTGTCGAAAGAATAGCGCATACTCCCCATACGATTCCGTTTGAAAGTGTTATTGGGTAGCTCCAACACGATTTAAAGCCGGCGGCTACTAGCCGTCCTGTAATGGGTTGATGTTTTACGGCGGTAAGAGGAGCAAAAACTCTGGGCGTGTTTGATTGCACTACCTTCGTGAAGAACCCCTCTGGATTTTGAGGTAGTAATGGCTCAAAGAGCTTTGAGAGCTTGGAGTGATTATCGTTAGGACGATCTACGGGACGAAACAGTCCATCGGATTCGTTGTTGGTCACAATGAGGCATGTGGTGCGCGAAAAGAGCTCCTCGATTGAATCTGCTACTAAGGCAATTGTTTCGTTTAATTTTGAGTTCTGACTGCCATGCATAAGGATTTTACTGTGCGCCCGATGTTCTATAAGAGCCGTATGACTTTCTGTAATGTCTTGAGTTGTGATCAGTAGCGTTGTGTCAGCGTTTGTGGGATTTTTGAGAATGTGAAGGTCTGCTTGTAGGACTTTATTGATAAGAGAGTGCGAATCAGATCGAAGAACTATAGGGACATCTAGAAGTGACTCACCCGAGTCAAGCACTTGGCGTATGTGATTTTTCATTTCTGGGACTTGATTGTAGAGGGTCTTTTCTAGGGGTTGGTTAACTAGCGAATCTCGAGAAACTGCTAGATGAGTGGCAAGAACCTTGTTTAGAGATATCCATTGTAGGTTGCTATCGATGTGACCAATCCCTATACCGAGGTGGTCTT
Source organism: Pseudomonadota bacterium (assembly GCA_038134595.1). Lineage (GTDB taxonomy): Bacteria > Bdellovibrionota_C > UBA2361 > UBA2361 > OMII01 > OMII01. Next base: position 231,724 of record JAYPVM010000001.1, read on the forward strand.
CGAAAGCAGTGGTAAAAGTTGCCTCTGTAGTAGGCGCACCGCTTGAGATTGGAGAGGTGTTTTGAGTGGATGATTTTTCGCTAGTTATGGTGGCCTCCTTGCACGGGATAATATGCGCTCGATTGGGAGCGTTTCGGCGTTGGACGAAGGCAAGGACAAGAAATATAGGAAGGCTTGCAAGGACGATTATAACGGCTACCCAGCTTGGTGTTACCTCGAGTTGGGAGTGCACGACAAGAGCCAGTAGGGCGCCGATGATTGTTGCCAGGATGATGTAGTAAGCTGCAGTCGATGAGTACCGGATAGGCGTATGAGGTTCGTAATCAGCTTCGACGCGCATCGTTGTTTTATCGCCCTTACATAACCTGGTTTCTTAACTCAACTACTTAATTGATACCTTGTGTCTACTGGATCGCGTGCGATTCGTATGTGTATGTTGTTCCCAGTGGTCATTTAAAAGCCCTGCTATCTAAATACAATGATATTGACGACCTGCTTAAATTACCGCCTGTGTTCTAGCTGGCTGCCACATCAGGCAGGCTAACTTTCTAGAAAGGTGGAACAAATGTTGGTTAGACGCCTTTATCCAGCTTTCATGCTAGTCGACGGCCACAGGAAACGATATGATTTTGATCATAAAGGTGAGAGAGAAGATGCACATTCTCAAAGAGAGGCGAGTGAGTATGCAGCAAAAAGTTAGTGGAGAAGGCAGTAATGACGCCTGTCTATGAGTTTGTCCTTGTTGGGGTCGGAGGGGCTCTTGGGGCAATGTGTCGGTTTGTTGTCTCAAAGTTCGCTAGCACCATTGGTTTTGCAGCCCTTGGGGCTATTCCGTTAGCAACGATGGCTGTAAATGTTTTGGGATGTTTTCTTGCCGGCTTTGTGTTTTCAATACTCTCTCGCGGAGGAGCGCTAGCGGAAGAGGCGCGGTTGCTTTGTATCGTCGGATTTCTCGGTGGTTTTACAACGTTTTCAGCCTTTAGCTTAGAGACGCTCTTGGTTATGCGAGAAGCTGGAGATTGGAGCTGTCTTCTATTTGTATCAGCAATGGTCGTGAGCGCTCTTTTAGCAGCTGCGGCAGGAAGATTGGTAGCGGGATATTTTTGAGGGATAGAAAGCTGCCGCTGAAATGTAGCCGCCCATGGTACGCGAACCTATTGAGTGTACGCCAGAAATTCTTGCGATCTTTCTTTAGCGCGCATATTTTCTGGGAAGCATGTTCGTGATTGCTTTGTACTTTGAGAGTGGATTTTTCTCGAGTCTTAGGTTGTAGTTCAAGGAAATGATTGTTAGCCTAAACAAGAAGGTGGCGATAAGGCGTGATAGTAGGATGCATCAAAGCAGCGCAAGCGGTATATTTTGAATGCTTAGTTTCTGATTTGGTAGGGCTCGCAACGGGTTTTATGTTTGTGTGGTAATGGTTTCAGGGGGAGATAATATGAAGCAAAAATTGGCAATACTTGTTATTTTAACGGGTGTTTTAATGTCACACGATGCTGAAGCTCGTTCAATCGAGGAGCTCTGCCCACGCATTAAAGATGCGGGCAACCCCAGTAAGACGATTTACAAGCAATCGGCACCACTTCGGTCGGGAGATCTTAATTCTCCGATTGTTGGGTTTCGAAAGGAGCCAACTTTAATTTTTAATCGCAGAAACTTTAAAGGCGGGGCTCACCGGATCTATGATTCAACAGGAGTAGCGTTGGCCCGTTGTCCAGTAGTCTCTGCCCACGGGCACGCTGGTCGGGCTCGATGTACTATTCAGACGTCATCACTACGAAAACGAGCGAGAAGAAATTCTCTTCGAGCAACTGGGACAGCCTCACCGACTATTTACTTCAGGATTAAGCGAGGGTTGTGCGTGAGAGTTCCCGACGCAGGTCGATGTGTCGGTAGTGTTAAGGGCTTGTGCGATCGTTTGATTAAATAACAGCTCTACTATTGTTTGTCTGGAGCGGCTGGCCTCTGGATTCCCAGCTCGAAACGCAAGGCGTCCTCAAGCTCTGGAAATGAAAATGAGTATCCGCTGGTTAGCAGCGCTTTAGGATTAACAGCGCTGTTTACCAGTAGGATCTCATCGGCCATTTCTCCTAGCGCTATCTTTAGGAATGGAGCTGGAACGCCACAGATAGCGGGTCTTCGCAGGGTTTTAGCAAGGGCTTTTGTAAATTCCAAGTTCGTACACGGAGTAGAGGAGACGGCATTGACTGCTCCAGAGAGGGTGGGCGTATGTATGATGTGCTCGATGATGCCCAAGAGGTCTTGAAGTCCTATCCAGCTCATTCTCTGGGAGCCCGAGCCCAGTTTTCCGCCGAATCCCAGCTGAAAAGGAAGGAGCATTTTCTTAAGAGCTCCTCCTTTTGCTCCCAGCACTGTTCCGATCCGAAGATGTACTAATCGACACGATGTTTTTTCGATTTGGTTAGAGGCGGATTCCCAGGCTTTACATGTAGTCGCCAAAAACCCTTCGCCCTGAGGGGTGTCTTCATCAGCGCACGCTTGTTGTGTATCGCCGTAAAATCCAATCGCTGATGCCATAAGTGCCAGTGTGGGGGGAGAGTTTAGAGAGCGGATCGTTTCAGCCAATAACGCAGAACCGTTTGTTCGACTTGTTAAGACCCTCTGTTTGAAGGTTGGACTCCATCGCTTCTCCACGATGTTTGCTCCCGATAGATTAATGATAGTGTGAATTCCATCGAATGCTTGGACGTCGATTTTGTGTTCATCGGGATTCCAATAAAACTCGTTTGTTGCTGTTGGCTTTCTCCGGACAAGCTTTCGTATGGAGTGGCCCGCGGTTTCAAGAAAGGCGCAGAGGGCCGAGCCAATAAAGCCGGATGCCCCCGCGATGAGAATCGTCTGTCGAGGGCAATTTTTATATCGATCGTGGAGGGTAATGTCACTCTGAACTAGCGTGTGCCTGAAGGCAAAAAGTCGAGTGAGCTCTTTTTGTATGTATGCTTCAAGCAGGTTATTAAATACTGGTAGCGTGAATGATAGCGAATCACAGAGTTGGGTTTGATTTGGTTGAAGCTCTTTAAATGAGTGGACGTGTCTCCATGAACGAAAGGGGCCTCGTATCTGACGATCTGAGAATGAGGTGGGTGGAGTAAATGAGTCATGCTCTAGCTCCCATGTGAATTTTATCGGCCCAAGTATAGGAACTCGGATTAAAACGCGGCTTTTTTCGGCGTTAGGTGCGGCGTATTTAATGAGTTCGATGTGTTTCCATGGTGGGCAAAGTCTCTGAAATGCACCATTTCGCACATGCCATTGAAACACCTCCTCAATTGGGGCTCTGATAACACTTTGCCACGTAAAGGTTGGCATGGCAGTTACCGCTCTGTCTTATCCAAAGATACGCTTTGCTAATTGACTTGCGACCTTGCCGTCGTATTGGCCCTGATAGCTATCTTTTAGGTGCTTCATGGCTAGCCCCATCGAAGCGTTCTGTGCGGATGCTTTGAAGCCCTGTAGGATTTCCTCTAGTTTTTCCTCGGAGAGCATCTGAGGTAGGAATTGTTCAAGAACCTTGATTTCGTTTTCCAGCTTTTCTTTTTCTTCCACTCTATTGGCTTGTTCTTCAAATGAGATAGCTTCTTTTCGTTTTTTTACCTCCCTCTGACAAATGGTCAAGCAGCTTGCAGGATCTAGGTCGGCTGCATCAGTTTGGAGTTCCTCGTATTGAATCTCACTTAGGAGCGCGCGAATTGTTTCCGTTGCCACTTTGTCTTTGGCACGCATTGCTGATTTCAAGGCTTCTTTGAGGGTAGTTTTCATAATGATGTTAAGTTTACGTAGATCGCTGAAAAGAGCAACATGACTTAGATAATTATTTGGTGCGATGAGTGGATCTCGAGGTTGCTGGCAATAGATTGAAAGTACAGCATTTTTGTCTTTTTAAAGAGAGTAAAGTTTTTTCACGATGAAGCCGACCCAATCAACAAGTAGAGAGTGCCTCAAGAAGGCCATCTTGTAAGAGGTTTACTAAACTGGGGACCTCGCTGGGAAGCTATTGTAATGGAAACCCTACGCGTTGATAGAGATCTCGGTAATATCGAGCTCGGTGTTATTGATTATCGGACGTTAGCAGTCGTGTCTGCTCCTGCTCGCTTTTACTCGTGGATTAATCGCTCTGTAAATGAGCGCGTTGTGTTGACCGATATTATAACGGACGTAACCGCGGAAGATATTTACACGACCCTCGATTCGCAGGGAGGTATTTGTGATCTTGAGTCTGTATTTAAAGCTGAGTCCGGTGAGGAGGTAATACTTCGGCTCCGTTTGCACCGTACAGGCGCGAGTCCTGTTTCTCCACTTCGTCTTATTGTCTTAGATATATCTGAACTCCGCCGTAAAGAGGAGATTTTGCGAACGGTGTCTGATTTGCTTGAAAAACATAAAGCGATTATTTCCGAGAGTAGGAAGAATCTAAAAGAGCTTCTTGATACATTGCCCCAAGCGGTTTTGATGATTGATTCCAAATTGCAGGTCATCTCTGAATCTTCAACTCGAATTGAAGAGGTTTTTGGAAGAGATGTTTTTAGAAAAAGCTTAATGGAGCTCATGAGCCTTAGCGAAAAGGATTGCGAGTCCCTTATTTTAGCATTTTCTGGTTTGCGATGGGATTTGTTACGAGATGCGGCTCCCAAAGAATGGAGGAGCGGAGATTCGCTCTATGCTGTTTCTTTTATTCCTCGTTACGAGAAAGAGCGTATGGTTTCCATGACGGTGGTTTTTGACGATATAACAGAAGAGAGGAGAATTCAGGACTCGCTTGTTCGAGTTGATGCAGAGAATCGAACGCTTCTGGCGATTTTAGGCGCGCAGGAGGAATTTTTCGATCTTGTGGACTTGGCGCAACGAGCCGTTACGAAAGTAAGCGATCCGGTTGCTCTGCGCTCATTAGTGCACGATCTAAAGGGTGGCTTTTCCTTGTTTGATTGCCCCCATTTGATATCGGTGTGTCATGAAGCTGAAACCGACTGGAAGGCTACTGGATATACCGAAGAGAAAGCCAGGCGGTTTTTGAGCGATTTAAATCATGATATTCAGAGTATTCTCGATCGTTTCCAAGATAGTATCAGTAAGCCTAGCTATGAGTATGATATGGAGAATATGCACAGAGAGTTGCGGGTTGATTATCGCAATTTTGTGGAGGTGATGAATCAGGCGCAAAGAGACCGCGTGTCTCCCGCGCTTCTTGATAGCCTAGAGGCATTGGCAAGACGCCCAGTATCTGGAATTCTTGGATGGTTAGACAAGATTTGGGATAAGACGCTCCGAGCCGAGGGGAAATTGGCCAATTCGATCGTATTTAAGGGCGATGTAAGTTTACCGAGAGAGCCGTACAAGCATTTATTTCAAACGTTTGTGCATATCATACGTAACGCTGCTGATCACGGCATTGAGCGCCCGGAGAGTCGACGACAAAGTGGAAAAAATCCTGAAGGTAATATGGAGATTCGTTGTTCATGCGTTGATAATATGTATGAATTTACCTTTAGAGATGATGGGGAGGGGATAGATCCAAACAAGATAATTTCTTTGGCTAGAGAGCGTGGTATTGATGTGCCGGATAGCATCTCTCGAGATGAGGCCTTTTTACTGCTCTGCGAACCCGAGTTCTCCTCCAAAAGTACAGCAACAGAACTCTCGGGAAGGGGGGAGGGGTTGTATGCGGTTCAGCAAGCGGCGAGGTCTTTTGGCGGAGAATTGTCGATTCAGAGTGAGTGTGGCAAGGGAACGAAAGTAACTGTGCGCTTTAAGCGACGACCACATTGCATTTAATGACTTGAGATGGCGAGGTGTTTCCGTATCTCATTAGCGGAGCTATCGGATGTGAGCTATCCGTTAAAGAGTGCCAAGTTGAAGGCGAATCTCTTTTTTTTCTCCATTTCTCAGTAGACTCAAGAGGACGGAGTCGCCTGGACTTTTCTCATCCAGAATCCTTAATAGGTCGTCACCGTTTTCTATCGCAAGACCATCGATTGCTGTAATGATATCACCCATTCGGATGGTTCCATCTTGTAGACGGGTAATGCCGCGCAGGCCTGAGCGTTTAGCTGGTGAACGGGGAAGGACGTCAGCTATGATTGCTCCGTAGATTCCTTGTCGTCTTGCTAGATCACTTTCGATAAGGCGAATGCCTATGCCCGGTTTTGTGACTTTCCCATACTTGATTAGTTGAGGAACGATTCTGTTGATCGTATCGACAGGAACTGCAAAGCCAATTCCTGAGTATGCTCCCGAGGGGCTGACAATCGCAGTGTTCATACCTATTAGTCTGCCGGAACTATCTAGGAGTGGTCCGCCAGAGTTACCTGGATTAATTGCAGCATCAGTTTGAATGACCCCTTGAATCGGTCTGTCTGTTACCGATTTTATCTCTCGACCGAGTCCGCTAATAACTCCTGTTGTCAGGGTGTGATCGAAGCCGAACGGATTTCCGATTGCATAGACCTTTTGTCCCACTCGGAGCCCCTTTGAGTTGCCTCGAGGGATCGGATTGAGGTTTCTTTCGGGGGTATGAACCTTGAGTACAGCGATGTCTTTATCTGGCTCAACGCCGACAAGGCTCGCTTGCAGTGTTGTTTGGTCTGACAGGGTAATTGTTGCAGCCTGTGCATCTTGAATGAGGTGGAAGTTTGTAACGATATAACCCTTGTCGTTCCAGATAAAACCCGTGCCGGCTCCTTGTGGGGTTTCAAAAACCTTCATGCTAAGAAAGTCTCGTTCAACAGACAGGCTGGTAATATACACAACCGAGCTCTGAGCTCTTTCGAAGATATTTATTACAGACACTTCATCCGGGCTTAAGTGCGTCCTTCGAAGGATGGAATTGCCTTCTACGGATGTATCTCGGGGCGGAGTAAGGAGCTGAAGTGCGCCGTATACCACAAATACCACAAGAGCGCCTAAAAACGCTGAAGAAATCAAGCCGCTAAGGGCCCTGATGCGGTGAGTCGCCATGTCTACCTCAATGCCTTGTTACGCAACTCTATTGAGAGTCATTTGATGAGATGGATATATAGTACTGATAAATGGATATTTCTGCCAGATCGGTGTATATGTATTCGTATGGTTTAACTGTGCTTGTTCTCAAGAGGGGTATGTGCACAAAAGATCCCGCGAGACTAAGTGCCTCGCAAAGTATTTATGTCTAAATAGTTACAATGCGCCAGTCTGATTCTCTTTCAATCCTGAAATCCCTTTTAGAAAAACGCCATCTTTTCTTGGACGGGGGGATGGGCACTATGATTCAGCGTTATGATCTTGCTGAGGATGATTTTCGTGGTACTACGCTGACTACTCACCCAAAATCTCTCAAGGGAAACAACGATCTATTAAGCATCACTCGACCTGATATTATTCAAGATATTCATGAGCAGTTTCTACGAGCTGGCTCTGATATCATTGAGACAAACACATTCTCATCGACTCGGACAGCACAGGCTGATTATGCTTTAGAATTTCTTGTACCTGAAATCAACAAAGCAAGTGTCACGGTCGCTAAAAATGCGGTCGCAGCAGTGATGAGAGATTTCCCTCAGAGGCAGTGTTTCATTGCAGGAGCGATTGGCCCAACAAATAAGACTGCCTCGCTCTCTCCTGACGTGAACAATCCCGGCAAACGACTTATCACGTACGCAATTTTAGAGCAGGACTATTACGAGCAGGCACTACTTCTATCAGAGGCTGGCGTTGATCTTTTGTTGGTTGAGACAATCTTTGACACGTTAAACGCCAAGGCGGCGATTAGCGGTGTTGGGCGCGCGTGTCAGGAGCGGGGAGTTGAGATTCCTCTCATGCTCTCTGTTACTATAACTGATCAGTCAGGACGAACGCTATCTGGGCAGACGGCGCGGGCATTTTGGTATTCTGTGCAACATGCTGATCCGTTTAGTATAGGAATCAACTGTGCGCTGGGCGCGCATGAGATGCGGCCATATCTGCGTGAATTGGCAGCGGTAGCGGACTGTTATGTGAGTTGCTATCCGAATGCTGGATTACCCAATCCGCTAAGCGAGACTGGTTATGATGAAACTCCCACAGATACCTCGACGGCATTAGGCGAGATAGCTGATGATCAACTGCTCAATATCGTTGGTGGATGTTGCGGAACGACACCGGGGCATATACACGCCATTTGTGATCGCATTTCTGACGTTCCGCCACATGCTTGCCATCCGAGAGCGACACGCTTGAGCTTGGCAGGGTTGGAGCCTTTTGTTATCACTCCAGAGAACCCATTTGTATTAATTGGGGAGCGTACAAATGTCACGGGTTCTCCCAAGTTTCGCAAGTTAATCGAGCAAGACAAGTATGAAGAGGCATTGTCTGTAGCGCGGCAACAAGTTGAGAATGGCGCTAACATTATCGATGTAAACTTCGATGAAGGGTTACTTGATGGTGTTGCGTGCATGCGGAAGTTTTTAAACCTAATCGCTTCCGAGCCCGACATTGCTCGAGTTCCTATCATGATTGATAGCTCACAGTGGTCAGTGATTGAAGCGGGACTTCAGTGTTTGCAAGGGCGGGGTATTGTAAATTCTATTAGTCTTAAAGAGGGCGAGGATGCGTTTAAAAGGCAGGCACAAGCCATTAAGAGCTATGGAGCCGCCATGGTGGTCATGGCTTTTGATGAGCGCGGCCAGGCCGCAACACTAGCAGACAAGGTGAGGATCTGTCAGAGGGCGTATAAGATTTTGACAGAAGAAGTAGGTATAGCCCCTCACGATATCATATTTGATCCGAACGTGCTTACGGTTGCGACCGGAATTGAGGAGCATAATTCGTACGGAGTTGATTTCATTGAGGCTGTTCGAGAGATTAAGGCGACCTGTCCAGGTGCTCTTACGAGCGGGGGGATTAGTAACGTTTCGTTTTCGTTTAGAGGAAACAATCGCGTGCGAGAGGCGATGCATGCTGTGTTTCTTTTTCATGCCATAAAGGCTGGATTAGATATGGGAATCGTCAATGCCGGTATGCTGGAGGTTTATGAGCAGATCGAGCCCGAGCTGCTTCGGCGTGTAGAGGACGTGATCCTTAATCGTCACGATGGAGCAACGGAAGCACTTCTAGAATACGCCGATCAATTCAAAGGGGTCTCTACGAGTAAGGGAGTAGCGCGTGATGATTCGTGGAGACAGTTGCCCTTAGCGGAGCGTATATCTCACGCTTTGGTTAAGGGGATTACCGAATTCATAGAAGCAGATACCGAAGAGGCACGGCAGACGTATGAAAGTCCGCTGGCTGTTATTGAGGGCCCGTTGATGGACGGCATGAGGCATGTAGGAGACCTTTTTGGCGCCGGGAAAATGTTTCTTCCCCAGGTAGTCAAAAGTGCTCGGGTCATGAAGCAGGCAGTCGCCTACTTAGAGCCATTTATGGAATCTGCCAAAGAAGGGGCGGGTGCGTCAGATCGCCAAAAAACGTTTGTGATAGCTACTGTGAAAGGCGATGTTCACGATATTGGCAAGAATATTGTGGGAGTTGTGCTGGCCTGTAACGGCTATAAGGTAATTGATCTAGGCGTAATGGTGGAATGCGGTGAGATAATGAAAGCCGCTAAGGAGCATAACGCTGACATCATTGGAATGAGTGGTCTAATTACTCCATCGCTTGATGAGATGGCTGCCAATATACGAGAGTTTCAAAAAGATGGTATAGCGATTCCGATTTTAATCGGTGGCGCAACGACATCCAGGGCGCATACGGCGATAAAGCTAAGCCCATTTTATTCAGGAGCTGTGGTGCATGTTGCCGATGCATCTCTAGCCGCTGAGGTATGCGCAAATGTAACAGGCGAAGATAGGCGAGAGGCGTATATAGCTAATCTTAAGGTTGCACAGGAAGAGCAGAGAAGAGTCTTTGCTGAAGGGAGAAGAGAGCAGAAATTTGTCTCTATTGAAGAGGCGTATGAAAATCGATTTATTCCGAAGAGCTGGCCTTCCGATTCACCGATGTTTACGGGCGTTAAAACTTTTAAAGATATTTCGTTGGAAGATGTCGCTGAATTTATTGACTGGTCGCCGTTATTTTGGACATGGGACTTAAAAGGATCTTACCCTTCGATACTTTCAAACAAGCGATACGGTGAGCACGCACAAGAGATTTTGTCCGATGCTCAAAAGTTGCTTGGGCAAATACAGAGAGAAAAACGTTTTTCATTAGAAGCCATCATCGGTATTTTTCCGGCTAATAGTGAACGCGATGATGTTGTTGTATACGATTGTCCAGAGCGAACGCACGAGCGAGAGAGGCTTTGCTTTTTACGCCAACAGCGTGAGCGCGCAGAATTGACAAACCTTTGCCTGGCTGACTTTATCGTTCCAAGAGATCAGGGAGTCATTGATTATATGGGCGGTTTTGCCGTTGTGTGTCACGGTGTCGATGCCTTTGCTGGAGAATTTGAACAGCGTGACGACGATTATCAGTCTATAATGGTGAAAGCTCTTGGAGATAGGTTCGCAGAAGCTCTTGCTGAGTATATGCACAAGCAGGTTCGTGATCTCTGGGGGTATGGTAGTAGTGAATCTTTATCGAAGGATGATGTGATTCAAGAGAAGTATCGGGGTATTCGACCTGCTCCTGGCTATCCAGCGTGCCCTGATCATACAGAGAAAGGAAAGTTGTGGAAGCTCCTTGGTGTAGAGAGCGCGATTGGCCTACGCCTTACGGAAAATTTTGCGATGACACCAGCTAGTAGTGTTTCGGGCTTTTACTTCTCGCATCCCGAATCGAAGTATTTTAATGTCGGAAAGATAGATCGGGATCAGTTGCTCGAATACGCCAGGCGAAAAGGGATGTCTATAGACGAAGCAGAGCGGTGGCTAGCTCCAAGCCTTGGATAATAGCCGAAGGTTTACCGGAAAAGCCTTGTTTTTGCTCTCATTTCGGTTTAATCCCCGACCTATCTTAAATCCGAGACGGCGCAACGGATGAGCATGAGACCATTATGAGCAGAGCTTTGCGGTGCCATTGTACTAATAGTTGGAGCGTTGCACCTGCTTTTTGCTGCATCTGCGAGAGCTGCCTGGTAAGGCTCGAGGGATTCGTTTGTCTGAAAGATAAACAAAATCTGTTGCCAATCACGGTTGCTCGCCGTTTCCAAGATCTGTTTATCTAACTTTGTCCACAGGTAGGGCCATGTGCGAGTGAATGATTCAGTGGCTTTCAGTGGATGTGCGATATCAAATGGAACTCGGTCTGTAAAGTTTGGCATCCACAGGTTTGGTCGATTGTCCGGTAAGGTCAAGTGATCAAGGAGTAGATATAGATATTTTCCGGCATCGTACTCTCGTGTCAAGGATCCCAGGACTATAGTGCCGGGAGTTATCGAGCGTGCTATCTCTTGAGAAATTGCTATCTCGGCGGGTTGGCGCATCTTCCAAAAACGGCCTGAGAACCAGACGTTACTTAAAAAACAGAAATATAGAGCAAAGCCGCACACGAGTGTTGTTGTGATTGCTCGGGAGACAATTCTGTTTGCGGTGTTTATATGTCTTACTATCTCTGCCAAACCAAGGGCGGCAATGATATCAAGGGCTGGATAGAGGGTTGACAGACGCTTTGGATACGCATGTTCTGATAAGATGCCGGGAAGTATGGCGGCGATAACAAATGCCCACAAGATACAACTTTCAAATCGCTTTGCATGCCGTATGAGAGTAAGTATTCCAAGCACTAGAAAGGGTACTTCCAACCATGCGACAGTCCGAGCCTGAATTAAGTCGAAATAAGGAACCCATTCTTGGTGAAAGAAGTACGGCTGCTTGAAAAATATCCCTCGGATTACGTCCCACGTTTGAGAAAGGCCAAGCGAGAGAACATGAAAAAGGGATTCAAGTGTTGAGAGGGGAGCGTTTGGATCGCCCCACGAAGCTCGTGGTCCAGTTAACGTAAACGGATTTCGAAAGACAAACGCGCCATCGGCAATGTAGTAGCTAAGGGGCAGTCCAAGGACCCATAACCCGACACCCAACAGAACCCATGTAAGTTGTTTTCGTGAGAGGGCTGATTTTAAGCGATTGAGAATAAAAAATAAGCTAAGCGCTATAATTGGGATTATGACAGCGGATTGCCCTGAGGGGTATTGATGCCACGTGAGACCCATTGTGAGTGCAACACCGATAGCCCATATAGGTTTTTTAGTGTCGTAAGCTTTAAGAAGAAACCAGCACAGTAACAGCGATGGCCATGTAGTCACTCCGTGAGGATGTACATCTGTTCGACTCCATCCGATATGGAGGCAGTTAAACGCAAAGAACGCCGTGGCGACGTGGCCGGCCAATCTCCCTGCGATGCGATAGGCAAGGATAAACACAAGGGGCAGTGTGGCGAGTCCAACGAGAGCAGAGGAGAGTCGAAGCGAGACTAGATCGACTGCAAATATGGATGTCGTTAGGTAAATGGGGATGTAATACAAGATGCCAAGCGGTGCCCACGGGCCATAGGTTCCTCTGTTGGCGTGCCACATTCCGGTTAGTGATGTGGCGCCCGCTGAGTATGGGCTTAATTCTCCCTCGAAGCTGTCTGCTACTACGTTGAGTGCATAGAGACGAAGGATAAGGGCTAAAACAAAGATAGCTCCTAGGATGACTCCGTCTGTGATTGTGGATTGGATCTGTCTTGTGACGAACACAGTCTCTTTTGGACTGTTACTTGATGAGCGTGCTCCAAATATGAAGCTAACCACGGCAAGAATATAAGCCGTGATGCCTGCAGGTATACCTACGGAATAGTCGACGCGCTGGATAATGCTGGGAGTTGGGGTCCCGAGCCCGAGTAGGCCGTATATCGATGAGGTGAAATACCTGTCCACGAATAGGTACTGACCGAGTGTCGCAAGTGCGAGAGAAACGATAAAATATCGCCCCCCTCTTTGTTTAGTGGCGAATAAAAAGGCGGTAAGCACGATGGCCGTAGCACACAGTGAGTAGCCAATCCAGGGAAATGGTCTTGTGGCAAAGAGGGCTCCGATTGAGGAGCATACGGTGATAAATGGTGTCAGTAGTGAGAGAGCCACAGTGCCAGAATGAGAATCGCGCACTACTAGCCAGAAGCTAGCAGAGGTTATCACCGCCAAGATGACTAATAGTAGTTTAAAATTTATCTTCATAAGAGTTTTGCTTCAAATTGATTGAGGTCTTTTTAGCGCAGTCTTTTCTAGAATCCAGATTTCTTAGCCACTGGAAAGTCCTGTAACATTGCATCAAATAGCACATTCCTTAGAAAGTCTTCAGTGCCACCTGATTTCATGCGATTAGATAGATAGTTACGAGTCTATAGCCGCTTTGGCAAGGTATAAGTTGCCTTTGCAATAAGACGCTCTGGCTTTCCGTACCGCGTGCGTGAGGCGGGAGACGCTTCGAGCTATTTAATGATTTCTTACCAGTGCAATTTAACGAATATGAGACGCCTATATATTTAGCAGGGTGGTGAAAAATGATTTCCTGTTGTGCATTTCGATAGCTCGTTTCGTCAAAACTCTCAAAATGCTCACGACGGAACCTTTTTTTCACCACCCCGTTAGATTGTTGGATTGAGGAGCACCTCGATAAGGTGATTTAAAAAAATAGCAGATGAACCGTGTTGTTATAGATGTCCCCAGATAAGGATTAGCAGTCCTATATAGATGACCACGGAGGCGAGAAGCCTTGAATTCCCCTTTGGCTCTTTGAAGATAAGGCGCCCAGAGGCTACTGAAGAGAGGAGCGAACATCGTAGTATTCCGACGACGATGTGGGCTTCGAGAAAGCTCATGGCAACTAATTTTGAGAGGAGTTGCGCTGTTTCAAAAGCGCCACGTAAAAGTAGTGGCCGGCGGTTTTTTGTAAGGGCTTGCATAAAGTGGCGATGCCGTACAGCTAGCGGTAGCGTGAAGAGGCTAGCTAATAATGTCATAGAGAAACCCGCTATGAGCGGACTACTTGTGGAAACCGCGAGGCGATCGAAGCAGTGGTTTAGTGCAAACGCACAGGATGCAGCAAGTGCATAGAGGATTGCGCGCAGTTGAAAAATCTCGCCGGTAAGGGCATTTTTTTGGAGTAATAAAAGGCTTCCTAGTACGATTAAAATGATTCCTGTCGCATCAACTGGCGTCACGGCATCTGCCGTAATGAAAGGAGAGATGACGATAAGAATAAGGGGAGACAGGGAGAGAAAGCCAGTTACAAGAGAGATATCGCCAAGGGCAAGGGCGCGCATTTTACACCCCTCTGCACATACATCAGTTATGCTTCGAAGAATAACTAAGAAAACAAACTGAGGTGAAAACACCAGGTCCTCGTACCCAAGCACATAAGCAAGTGTAGTAATGACTGCATAGAAGGGAAGCGCAAAGAAAAATGACGCACAGGTAGAGATATCTGGATGGATAGACTTGCTAACCGCCTTGCTCACAACATCCTTTGCCGTTGTGCTCAGTGCGCTAAGAAAAGCGAGTATTAATCCCATGCCGTAGTCCTAGGTCTAAAATCTAAGAGCTTGAAAATCCCCTTGTGTGTTGGAGCGCAGGGCGGCTAGCGAACCTGTCAATTGGTAAGCGGTAACGAACCAATTGAGTAACCCTGATACTTCCTTGGAGATTCGTTCGATATTTCGAGACAGCCTCTCGTTATTGAGGGTATTACGAAGCAGCGAAAGGCGAAAAGTGCCAAAAATGAATTATATGAGGAGGTTGAGCGAAATATCGAAGGGCTCTTTTTCGTTGAATCGTCAGAGAGCAATTGGTATAGAAGGGTGTTTCATTTTGGAAGTGGTGTCTTTTGTGGAAGTTAGCAAGCAAACAATAAAAAAAGTGACGCTTGTCATATTTTCATCTGGACAATTGATGCAGGTTCCTCGTACATATATATTGTAGTTAGTTCCTTTGTTGGATACTACATCTTGTGGTTGGTAGGCTCCAAAAGCTAATCGCTCAGCAAGAAATACGGGGAAACGTTCAAAAATGAGCGAACGTAACCTTATGCACTAAAACAACGTTATATAAGCGTGGGAGTATAAAAGAACATGGCGGTAGCAACAGGAGATACGCAGAGCGGTGGGGCAACACAATTTAACGGAGTCGTTGCCAGTAATGGGGTTGAAACGTTTAAGTCGACCTCTCTTGAGAACCACACGGTGGTGAAGCGTAACGGACAGCTCGTGCCATTTAGACGTTCTCGTATCCTTCGCGCAGTAGAGTTGGCGATACGGGCTACGTATTCAATAGCTCCTAGTGCGCCGTTACCACAGGAGTGGCACAGCAAAGCGCAGGAACTAACAGAGGGTGTCATTAAGACTATAGCGTTGGAAGCTGCAAAGGGGGCCTGTGTAACGGTAGAGGGCATTCAGGATGCGGTAGAGGTGTCCTTGATGCAGGCAGAGCTCTACGATGTGGCTAGAAATTACATTATATACAGAGATGAGCACAAAGCTGCGCGAGAGGATTCGCCCCGAAATCTAAAGATTACCCGACGGGATGGCAAGACAGTAGTGAAGTTTAACCCGATGAAGATTGCATCGGCAATTGAGCGTGCCTTTCGTGCTTCAATGGAGCTCGACGGACAGACTCCGCCACAAGTAGTCAGCGCTGTAAATCAGGTAACCAACAAAGTGGTGAGTCGTGCAATGGAGATGTCGCGAGATGGCGTTGATTTGCATGTAGAGCTCATCCAAGACGAGGTCGAGCGTCAAATGATGGCCGAAGGCTACTATCAAATAGCTAAGGATTTCATTATCTATCGAGCAAAACGGTCGGCTCAGCGAGAGCTCGAAGATGCGCGTGAGGTTGCGGCTGTTGAGACGCCTGCTGTTGAAAAGAAGCCACGAGCTAAGGGAAGAGAGTTTGCAGCGACGGCTCCAGACGGAACGAAGATGTCAATATCAGAGGGGGAGCTGCGGAGTCGTCTAGAGCATGCCTGTAGAGGTCTTGAGAAGCTAACGAATCCAGAAGAGATACTTCAAGAGTCACTCAAAAACTTCTACGAGGGGATAAAGGTTGCCGAGATCGACCAAGCAAATATCATGGCAGCTCGGTCGAAGATAGAGAAGGATCCTGCTTACTCACATGTCACCGCCCGCTTGCTTCTTGATATTATCTATCGAGAGACGATGCAGGTTGACGCGCACAGTAAAGACCTAACCAAGGCACACCAGGAATACTTCAAGGCTGCTCTAAAGAAGGGTGTCTCTGTCGAGCGCATGGCCCCAGAACTGCTCGACTTCGATCTCGATAAGCTCGCAAAGGCGTTGAAATTAGAGCGCGATCTCGAGTTTCACTACTTGGGACTTCAAACGCTTTACGATCGATACTTGATTCATCATGAAGATGTGAGACTTGAGACGCCGCAGATCTTCTGGATGCGTGTTGCAATGGGCCTAAGTGTGAATGAGGGTAAACTCAAGAACGAAAGAGCCATTGAGTTTTATAATGTTCTTTCGAGCTTTCTCTTTACCTCGAGTACGCCAACGTTGTTCAACGCTGGAACGCTTCATCCCCAATTGAGCTCATGTTACTTGACCACAATTATGGATGATTTACAGCACATATTTAAGTGCGTATCAGATGATGCACAACTTTCCAAATGGGCTGGAGGTCTTGGAAACGACTGGACGAACGTGCGCGCTACAGGAGCGCGCATCAAGGGAACAAATGGACGAAGCCAGGGGGTGATTCCATTCTTAAAAGTCGCAAATGATACCGCTGTCGCTGTCAATCAGGGAGGAAAGCGCAAAGGTGCGATGTGCGCATATCTAGAAACATGGCACTTGGATGTGGAGGATTTTCTAGAGCTAAGAAAGAACACGGGAGATGAGCGGCGTAGAACACACGACATGAATACAGCAAACTGGATTCCTGACTTGTTCATGAAAAGGGTTGCTCAAAATGCCAAGTGGACTCTTTTTAGCCCAAGTGATGTGCCAGACCTGCACGACCTTTATGGTGCGAAGTTCGAGACTCGTTACCAAGAGTACGAAGCTATGGCTGAGCGCGGTGAGATAAAACTGCACAAGACTGTTGAGGCTATGACGTTGTGGCGTAAGATGCTAAGCATGGTTTTTGAGACCGGACATCCATGGATTACCTTCAAAGACCCATCTAATCTGCGCTCTCCGCAGGATCACGTTGGAGTTGTTCATAGTTCAAACTTGTGTACAGAGATCCTTTTAAATACATCCGCTGATGAGACAGCTGTATGTAATCTAGGATCGGTGAATCTTGTTCGTCACGTTAGCAAGGACGGGTTGGATCACAAGCTTTTGGAGAAAACCGTCCGAACAGCTGTCCGAATGCTTGATAACGTTATCGATATTAACTTCTATCCGACAGCGGAGGCAAAAAACGCCAACTTGAGACACCGTCCTATTGGCCTCGGTCTCATGGGCTTTCAGGACGCCCTGTATGCACAGCGCATTAGCTACGCCAGTCCGGGAGCGGTGAAGTTTGCAGATGAGAGTATGGAGGCGATATCGTACTACGCGATCCTTGCATCGACTGAGCTAGCTAAAGAGAAAGGTACTTACACAACGTATGAAGGCTCTAAGTGGTCAAGGGGGCTACTGCCGATAGACACTGTGGCATCCTTACCAGAGTCTCGTGGAGCTGAATATGCTGAAGTTGATTCGTCTTCGACTCTCGATTGGGGAGTTGTTCGCGAGGCGGTTAAAAAGCATGGAATGCGAAACAGCAATACCATGGCAATTGCTCCTACCGCGACTATCTCCAACATTACAGGTGTGAGTCAGTCGATCGAACCGAACTACAAGCATTTGTATGCAAAATCGAACCTTTCGGGAGAGTTTATTGTTCACAATACATTCCTTGTAGAAGAGCTTAAGAAACTCAATATGTGGGATGAAGATATGATTGATGACCTTAAGTACTTCGATGGGTCTATTCAAGAGATTGAGCGAATTCCTGAGGAGCTCAAAAGCGTGTATCTCACTGCGTTCGAGATAGAGCCCGAGTGGTTGATCGAATGTGGAAGCCGCCGTCAGAAGTGGATAGATATGGGACAGTCTCTCAATCTGTATATTGCAGAGCCTAGTGGTAAGAAGCTCCACGAGATGTACATGAGTGCATGGAAAAAGGGGCTTAAGACTACATATTATCTCCGGTCTCTAGGCGCTACACAGATCGAAAAGTCGACAACGGATGTGAATAAACGGGGATTGCAACCTCGTTGGATGAAGAACAAGTCGGCATCGAGCGAAGTAGCTGTTCAGCGAGCGCCGGTGGCGGCACAACCTGCCAAGGCAGAGGTGCCAAAGGTTTGTGGACTCGATGGCGACTGTGAGAGTTGTCAGTAGTGGTAGTTTTATAACGGGATAAGGTAACTAAAACGAAGGGGTAGGAAATGTTAAACTTTGATGACGTTGGAGCAAACGACGATAACGCAAATGCTGGAGAAGAGGCTAACAAGCGAATTCGCGCAGACGACAAACGGTTGATAAATTGTGCTGCTGTTGACGTCAATCAGCTGATGCCATTGAAATACAAGTGGGCCTGGGAGCACTATCTAAATGGTTGTGCCAACAACTGGCTCCCCAACGAAGTTCCTATGGGTAAAGATATTGAGCTGTGGAAGTCAAATGCTTTATCTGATGATGAGCGTCGAGTAATTCTACGGAACCTTGGGTTTTTTAGTACAGCAGAGAGCTTGGTGGGTAATAATATTACTCTTGCTATTTTTAAGCACGTTACAAATCCAGAGTGTCGGCAGTATTTGTTGCGGCAGGCATTTGAGGAGGCCGTCCATACTCACACGTTCCACTATGTAGTTGAATCACTTTCCCTAGACCAGGGTGAGGTTTTCAATATGTATAACGAGGTGAACTCAATTAATGAAAAAGATCAGTTCGAGATGCAGTTAACAGCTGATGTGCTTCGACCTGATTTTACGACCAAGACGCAGGAAGGTGCTCAGAAGTTCCTAGAAAATCTAATCGGCTTCTATGTTATTATGGAAGGAATATTCTTCTACAGCGGTTTTGTAATGATTCTTTCGTTCCACAGGCAGAATAAGATGACTGGCATCGGAGAGCAGTTCCAGTACATCTTGCGAGACGAGACGATCCACTTGAATTTTGGAATTGATCTTATCAATACCATCAAGGCCGAGAACCCTCATCTGTGGACTGAGGAGTTCCAAGAGCATATTGTGAACAAGATTCGCCAGGCTGTGGAGCTTGAATACAAGTATGCTGAAGACTGTCTCCCAAGGGGTATCTTAGGACTGACAGCTCCGATGTTCCGAGATTATGTTCAGTATATAGCAGATCGTCGTCTAGAGCGTATCGGATTACCAACT
The DNA here is from genome assembly GCA_038134595.1 of Pseudomonadota bacterium. Classification (GTDB taxonomy): domain Bacteria; phylum Bdellovibrionota_C; class UBA2361; order UBA2361; family OMII01; genus OMII01. The sequence goes on from JAYPVM010000001.1 coordinate 251,022, forward strand.
CAGTATGGCTCGAAGAATCCATTCCCATGGATGAGTGAGACTATTGATCTTGGAAAGGAGAAGAATTTCTTCGAGACGAGAGTTACTGAGTATCAGACAGCGGCATCGCTTGCTTGGTAGGCTCTCGCTCAGAGAGTAAACTTGCGGGGCATTTGGAGAGTAGTATCTTCAAATGTCCCGTACGTGATCAGGTTAAAGATTTGCTTGAGTGAGTTAAGTCGAGTCTTGCGATATTTAAAAGGGACAAAGGCGTGGTAGATGTGTCCAAAAAAAGCTCTTCCCCTGAATTAAGCCCACCAAGACTAAACTTGGTAGTTGTTAGGGCCTCGGATATGGAGGTAAGCCAGAGATTTTATGAACTCTTGGGGCTTCAATTTACAAAACACCAACACGGGGCGGGGCCGGAACATCTATGTGCCGAGTTAGATGGAGAGGTTGTTTTTGAAATCTATCCGACTGTTTCTGATGCTGCCGAAGAAAATCACGTCCGCTTGGGATTTACGGTATCTAACGTTGACGCTCTTCTAAGTGTCATTAGCAGTAACGGCTACACCGTACACACCAACGCCAGTCAAACACAATGGGGCTATCGAGCGGTAGTGCTGGATCCCGATAGTAATCGGGTTGAGTTAGTGCAAGGTTAAGATGGTTGAGACTGACAAGAACGTGCTCATTGTTGGCGCCGGACCAGCAGGCTTAGCGTTGGGAAACTTATTAGCAAATGCCAGTATCTCTTCGTGCATTGTTGATAAGGCGCGCCAAGCTCACCAACAAAGTAGGGCGTGTAGCATTCAGCCTAAGACATTTGAGTTGTTCCGTAGTTTAGGCCTCTACGAGGAACTTCAGACACGGTCTATTCCTCTTCTTGGTAACAGAGTGTATGTAGATGGGGTTCTGCAAGTCGAGTTTTCGTTTGAGGATCCCGATACGGGTGAAACTACGGTTGCCATTGAGCAGTGTGTCGTAGAACAGATGCTAAGAGATCGACTGACTCGGTTGGATGTCGAGATAGAGCAGGGCGTCGAATGTGTCGGTGTTACTGCTGAAGCAAACGGCATGCGTGTGAAGCTTTTAGAGAACAAAGAAGAGAGAGAGCGTTATGCAGACGTGCTTGTCGGGTGTGATGGAGGTCGGAGTGCTGTAAGAAAAATGGCAGGAATTCAGTTTCCTGGCTTTAAATATCCGGAAAAAAGCTTCATCTCGGATATTGTTTTGGAATCCGACCTAGATCGGAGCTACATGCATTACTTTCTCGATGCGGCTACGAGGCTAGTGGTTGTGCCATTGCCCGAACCAAATCGCTTCAAAGTAAGTGGATGCACATCGTTGCCCGAGGGAGCGTGCTCACGGTCGGTTCTGGTTGACAGCTTGGAGCGACACTCGACTGGACGTTTTCGCATAGAGGATGTGCTCCATTTTGAGTTTTACGAGATGCATTCTCGATTAGCAGAGACATTTGCGTTGGATAAGATAGTTTTGTGCGGCGATGCCGCGCATCTTATGCCTCCGAATGGGGGGCAGGGTTTGAGCCTGGCATTCGAAGATGCCCAAATTTTGGCAGAATGCCTCGGTTCCTATCTCGGGTCTGAAGAGCTCTCTAAGATACAGCCTTATGTGGATAGACGGACTGAGGTAGAGCAACGTATTAGAGAAGCTATCGCTACCAAGAAGCGTTACAGCTATGAGCATTTAAAGCAGGGGGCAACCGAGCGCCACGGAGAGCAGCAAAGAATCGTTGCGCAGGAATTGCGATAATAAGATTGCGTTTATCACGCAGTCGCATATCCTTTTGCAGAGAGGTTGTAGAATGTGGCGCAACCTCTTTGTTGGTAAAGCGGTTTTTGAGGGGGATAGTGGTCATTCACTACCAAATAAAACCTTCGAGGGCTAAGCTGCTGGTATAAAGCGAGGGAGGTTATGATGAAGCTGATTCATAGCGTAGCAGTGCAGTGCGCCACAACCTGAGTATCACTAGTAAGCTGGCGACAATGGCGCCGATAAAGTAGGTGACCTCAGACCAGGTTCCAGTACCTAGAAGAAACCGGCAAGAGAAACTGCCGGCGATCAGTATAGGAATAATACGAGTAAAGAGAGTGCGAAACGTTTCAGGATACACAAAATCTGGCCACCGTTGAACCTGTTGGCTATTGAGTCGGATGAAATTAATTCCATCACCAGAAGTTGTCCAGAACATCGCCATGGCTATTGCTATTTCAATGAAAACTTGAAGCGCAAAGCTAAGGCAGAATAACAAAGGTGCTACTAGCCAAGAAAGCCACGGTAACCCAATAGTCGTGCCGTAGTATATGAAACAGCAAATATAGAGAGGAAACGTACAGAGAGACGCGGGTCGAATGTATGCTGTGAAGATATCAAAGAGAGAACTCAACGGCCGCAGGAGGCGAAAATCAAGCTTACCAGTACGAATTTCGTCTGATAGGTTCCAAAAATTAGCAGAGATAAGAGCAAGGTGCAGAGATAAGAGGCTCTGCACCCAAAATAGAAATAACATAAACTCTTCTCGTTGCCAGGAGCCAAGCTCGTTAATGTGGCTAAAGATAAGCTCTGCTGATAGATAAACCGTTAAGAAACTAGCTGCTTCTGCGAGTATGGTAGCGATAAAGCTTATGCGAAATGCAAGAAGCTTTGATGTGCTGTTAACCAACTGTTGGCAAAAAACCTGGCAGTAGGGTAGTAGAATTCTCATTTAGATGCCCGCCCCGGTATAAAATGAGAGTCCGCGTTTCCACGTCAGCCGGGCAGTAAGGGCAACAACACCTATCCATCCGAGGAGTATAGCTACAGCATGAATGATAGAGCGATCATATGTTCCCATGAAGATGTGGACAGGTACTGAGGTTAAAAACGGAAAGGGGGTGTATTGTAAGACGTTTTGAACTCCTGCTGGAAATAGCTCTAGAGGGATAAAAAACCCGGACAAAAACACGGCAAAAAGTTGAAAGATATAACGAAATATCCAGGTCTCCTCTAACCAAAATGCGGCCAAACCAAAAGTGAATTCAAAGGCAAACCACAATGAACTTACCGTAAGAGAAAACGCTACACCTGTCAGAATAGCATCCCAAGAGCCAGGCTTGAGAAAGCCAGTCATCAAAAGGGTTGTAATTGCAACACTGGCGATAACTAATTGAATAATTTGAAAGCTAATGAACTCGCACGCATGAAACTTCCAAAACGAGAAGGGATAGACTAAAAACGCAGTGATTCTCCCATAACGAATATCCTCTGAGAGATTCCAACTGCGATGCGAGCGAATAAGAAGTGACGCTATGAATGCCCAGCATTGGTAGGAAAGCATCTTCTGTCGTGAGAAGCCAGCGATATTCTCCGAGCTTTGAAGCGAGTAAACGGCATCCCAGACATTATAATTAATAAGAATAAACACAAATGACGGAGCCAGTAGAGTAAGCAAGAAATCTGCCTTATAAGACATGTAGCGCGTGAGCGCTATCGTTATCGTTATGAACCATTTTCGTAGCTCTTTCATGAGTATCGATTACTCCGGAAGTAAGTGCGGATCGTTGAGAAGCGTTTTTAGCACCCGCTCGATAGGTAGCTTTTCAGTGGCATAGTCTATTACTGGAAAGCGGGATAAAATATCGATAGATTTTTCTCTAAGACACTCTTCTTTAATCCGTAGCTCTACTGCGAGCCCTGACGAATCCCATTTTGCATTTAGATCTCTCCAGATAGGATCTGTTTGTAAAACAGGCTCAGCAAATGTAAGGGAAACAAACTTGTCTTTTCCCAGTATCTGCTCAAAGTCTCGAATCGATCCGTCGAATCTCTTTCGTCCACTGAGTACTAATACAATTCTTGGGCACAGCGCCTCAATATCTGCCATGTAATGGGACGTAAGAATAAATGTAGTTTTGTGTTCACGTTGATAGGTTTTGAAAAAATCTCGAATCTGTTTTTGTGCCACAACATCAAGGCCAATAGTTGGCTCATCTAAGAAACATAGTCGTGGTTCGTGAAGCAGGCACGCCATGAGCTCCATCTTCATACGCTCGCCAAGTGAAAGTTTGCGAACATGGGTATGAAAAAGATGTGTTACTCCAAGTATCTCTCCCATAAATCCAAGCCTCTTTTGAAAAACATCTTTGGGAACCTCATAGTAGCTCTTGAGTAGCTCAAATGAGTCGAAGGCTGGAATGTCCCACCAGAGTTGAGTCTTTTGTCCCATGACTAAGGCGATTTTTCGTCTGAAGTCTTTTGCTCTCTGAAAAGGCTTGTACCCCAAAACATTTGCCTCGCCAGATGTCGGTGCGACAATGCCTGCAAGCATTTTGATAAGTGTAGTCTTACCAGCGCCGTTTGGACCCAAGAGACCAACGATCTCACCCTGTGCTACCTGTAGATTAAAGTCAGAAATAGCATCGACCTGTGTGATATCGGGTTTAACAAATGTGCGGAGAGCCCCAATCAAGCCCGGCTGCTTTCGAGTTGATTTGTATGCCTTGTGAAGCTGTAAGCATTGGATAGCAATAGGGTTATTCATAATCGGCTAATTACCATGAAATTGCGCTTTCGTCATTACACGCGTGTGCTCGTACTTGGGTAAGATCATGTTTTTTAAGAACTGAAAGCTGATACAATGTCTGCATAACAAGTAAACGTTGTTAACCTTAATTGATTGTAAAACTATCTGATCGAAAGAGGTCGACACGAAGGAGTTTGAGCACACGTGGTGGTAGCGCCATGGATTTGTGATTCTCGGGAGGTATAGAGATCGTATGACTACCGCAGTTAAAACAGCTAATAATGCAAGCACCGCCCAGAGCTCGGGGAGTTTAAGACCACCGCAGATGGTTGGGCCGCTTTGGCCTGAGGAGTTAAAGTCTATTGCCCGTGCCGTGAACCAACTAAAGCACCATTTTTCAGTGGCAAACCAATTCCTGAAACACATTAGAGGTTTGAGAACGTGCATGCTAGCGGAGCTAAAGGATGGTGTGAAGGTTTTCAAGGGTAGCCGAACACCCCCAAGTGATTCGGGAATCAACCTGATGGGGGACCCGAACAAATTAGAGCAAGCAATTTCAAAGAAAGTCTCAGATAGAAAGCGACTTGTAGAAAATGTAATTGTTCCGGCATTGCACCCAATCAGGAATAAGTATCGGGGGCGAATTTTTTCTGTAACCGACAAGACACCCAAGGCGCTTCTGTACATCGCAGTGCCGACGGAGAAAGTCGGAAGAGTTGTGAGCTTTGATTCGTTAAAAAGCTCGGTTGCGAGTCGGTTTGCAAGGTGCGTTGCGAGATCTCCGCGTGGGGTCGACGATTCAGGTCGAATACGTTTGCTGCGTGATAACGGCAATAAAAAAGAGCTTCTTGAGTTCGCATATCATAGTCCGGGTAGAGTTAGTATCTACGTAAACGGCCATAAGGTCGGTAAGATGTGGACTGATGACGCATTTAAAACTGCAAAAGCATTTACAGATGGAAAGTCATTAAAGTTTAAGGAACGTAAAACGCCCCAAAGCTATACGATTTGCTAGGAGCGCCTCCTGTCAAACCTCAGTAGCACTTTTTCTCGGTGTATTTTCGAAGTATTCGCGCTATAACTCTCTCAAACAGAGCGTATCCTTGCCCTATATGCATGGTAGAGCGAAAGTATGGAAGCCTAGAATATGGCAACAGAGAGCGATAACGAACGAGAGATTGCTTTATTAGAATTTCTGAAATTTCTCCGGGGAGCGAAAGTAGTCGATGAGCTTCGGCCTTTTCTTCGCATCACGCCGAAGGGCATCTTTGTAGATAGCCGGTGTGCGAATTCTATCGCGGAGGTGTTTCAGGATTGGCGGCATCAGGTCACTAACGGTGCGGCGGATAAGGGTATCGAAAAGACGAGCCACTGGCTATTTCAATCGGCTACACCAGAGAAGTTTTATCTTGTAGAAGGGAAAAATGCCCTGATAGGATTTCTCATTCCGGTGCCAATTGCTGCCCCACAGGGATATGGGATTTCGTATTATTTAGGCTCTCTACTACCTGCCTCAGGCTACCTCCACGAGGCAGATCCAGATATTACCGTTATACAAGGACTGACCGTTCGGCGTAAGAATACAGGACTTGAGTTTGATCTCTCACTTCGCGCAGGCCCGGTGATATTTTCAGAGAAGATTGTCCGAACTTTTAGTGAAATAGCACATTCCTCTCGCTTTCTGCAGCGTAAATATCCAGGCAGTGAATCAAACTTGGTAACGGCGCTTAAGGCTCTGGCAAGTATAATCCGACGTGCGCGCGCAGTGCCGAAAACAATTCCGATGGTGGTTCCTTATTCTATAAAGAAAGGCCGCTCTAAAGGTGTATTGCTTTCAGGTAAGTTTTTGTTTCTGCATGAAGATAAAACGATAATCGATATTGTCGAGCTAAATGGCCGCCATTTAAGCACGTTTCTTAAGCAAGAGTTAAGCAGGGCTCCAAGGGAGAAACTTCATTCTTTTCGCCTAACGCCAAAACAAAGAGATACGTTGGGTTTCTTTAGTGTCGGTAGTGTTAGGACCTCTGTGCATGCAAGGGCATTCTCTGATTTTGTCGAGCTCATTCATCGAAGTCGAGAGCCTCGGGAGAAGTTTTCAGGGTGGTTTACTGCTCTTGAGTGTTTTGAGGTTTTTGCAACCAAGTTTCAAACTGCACAGCCGATTGAGAAGAAAAAAATCGTTATGACATTAAATCAGCTTCGGATTGAGGGCGCATCATTTAGGATAAGTGATGGATGGATCTTCGCCTTGTCTCGCGATAAATCGGTGCTTCGCGTGGGAGCACGACATATTCGGCAGAAGACTGGCAGTGTACGCAGACCTAATGACAAAAACAGATTAGATCAGCGTGGTAATACGAAAAATTCCTAATCAATAGGCCACGCTTTTCGCCAATATTCGCTAATAGGGAAATTTAGAGCCAGATACTAAATATCTTTGGTGTATAAGCCGTCACGACAAAGATGGATAGTGTTTCTAGAATTGGTCTTCAAGGTATGCAGGAAGGCTTACGACAGGTTGAGCAATCAGCTCAAGCCATAGCCGAGAGTTTTACCCCTGAGAGTGGTGAAGGTCCTGCCGCAGCAATCCTTGATATGCAGTCTGGATCGAGACAGGTACAAGCCTCTGCTACAGTAGTTCAGACGGGAGCAGAGTTGCAAAAGTACATCTTAGATGTCATGGCTTGAGTTTTTTCTAGTGAATCGAGCTCGTAGTGAGGTAGGGAAGTGCTCTGTTGGGGCTATCTCAAGGTCAACCTGAAAGCCAGATTGTCGTGCGATATCTACTATGGCGCTCACCTCGGGGCTGTTGAATGTAAGGGCCGTGTCCCCGTACTGAAGTGGATAGATCAAGAGAGTATCATCAGTCACACGGAGTAATTCCGGTAGTACATACGTGGTAAAATCTTCTTTCACGCAGTACTGTGGAACGGAGTGATGAGCGATGACTGTAGAGAAGTGGCGATCGCTAGCTCGGCTCTTTTCTGAAGTATTGTTGTCTCGGGGCAGAGTAATCTCGTGGGCGGCACATTCAGAGAAGTTTTGTTGCACAAGGTGCATGATAAGGGCAACAGTGGTATCCCAGTTGTCCGATGTTATCTCCATCCTGTTGTCTGAATTCAGGTCTTCACCGATTGAAATCGAATACTCTCCGTTGGTAAAGATATTACGTTTGCTATGAAGTCTGCTCTCTATTTGTGGAAGTATTCGCTCGGCATTCTTCTCAAAGTATAGGTCAGTTGCGATAATGTGGACGCCGTTTGGTATTCCTTCAGCGCTGAGTGTGGAGAGACTGGCACCTACGTCTAAAACAGGCTTTCCGCGCTTCTCCATGCGACTACGGAGCTGGTCGAAGTTTGTATTTAGTGCTGAAAGTACTTGCTTAGCGCTGCTTGCACCCATTGCATGCACCGGTTTAGGTACATAGATATCCCTGTTCTTGGGGGCGCAGAGTTTCTTTATTACGTCCTCTGATGCACCTCCAAAAGCTTGCAGACGCCATAAATCCTGTTGCCGCTGGTCCATTTAGGTCTCCTTGTGCTCTATACAGTGCTATGAAGTGTTGGCAGTGGAACGTATAGTATCAGAGAAAGAATTGTTCGGATTATAACGATATGGTCTTAATCTATTCGCTCTAATTCTTGACTTGTTAAGCCCCAGTTTCTACCATCTAGCATTTCCCGGTAGCTGTAAGGTGCTATAGATTTTATGAAAAATAGGCTGTCTCACTATATTGCGCTCAGCAAGCCTAGGATCCTTGTGATGGTGGTTTTGATGACCGCCGCAGGGTTTTTTCTCGGTGCTAAGGCACTTGATCCACTCGATGTATTTTTTTGGACACTATTAGGCACAGCGTTTAGCTCCGCGGGTTCAGCAGCTCTTAACAATTATCTAGAGCGAGATGTTGATGCAAGAATGAGTCGGACCACAACACGGGCGCTTCCAGCAGGGCTCATATCGCCCAATGAGGCGCTTTTTTTTGGAGTCTTTACCGTTGTGCTTGGTGTAACAATATTGGCGTGGCAGGTGAACTTGCTCGCAGGGTTTTTATCTTTATTGACCGCATTTTTGTATGTTTTGGTGTATACGCCGTTAAAGAGAATTACGTGGTGGAATACTGTTGTAGGTGCGATACCGGGAGCGCTTCCTCCGATGGGGGGCTGGGCGGCGGCAACCAATGATCTTACCATCGGTGCATGGATTGTGTTTTTAATCTTGTTTGTGTGGCAGCACCCCCACTTTTATGCCATCGCATGGATGTATCGAGATGATTACGAGCAGGGTGGGTTTAAGATGCTTCCCGTTGTGTATCCAGATGGCAAACGGACGTTTCGTCAGATAGTTGGTTTTTCGCTCGTGCTTATTCCGGTCTCACTGCTACCATATTACTATGGGATTGCAGGTAGTGTGTATGCAGTCGGTATGACACTTCTAGGTGTTGGTATGCTGGCAGTTGGTATAAAAGCGTGGCGTACCCACTCAAACGAGGACGCAAGAGCCCTATTGCAGGCATCTATAGTGTATTTGCCGCTGTTTTTTGCACTTATTCTTTGCGACAGTAATTTGTACTAGGAAGTAGCTAGCTTGGAGTAGCTACTTCAGCCTTTAGAGGCCTTGTCATTAGTTGATGTGCCGCTTCTTGTGGCTTTAAGGCCCCCGACAATACCTGGACAACTACGTCAACTATGGGAGCTTCAACCGACATTTTTTTAGCAAGCGTTGCTACGAGCGGAGCGCTGTAAACTCCTTCGGCTGTTGCCCCCAGACAAGCGATGGTTTCTGAGAGGGTTTTTCCCTCACCTAGAAGAAGCCCCACGGAGCGGTTTCTACTCTGGTTGTCTGTTGAGGTCATAACGAGATCTCCTAGGCCAGAGAGCCCGGTAAGTGTTTGCGGATTGGCGCCCCAAGTAGTCGCAATGCGAGTCATTTCCGCAAGCCCTCGGGTTACGAGTGCCGCACGCGTTGAGGGGCCATACCCCAGCGCGTCACATATTCCCACAGCGATAGCGATAATGTTTTTGAGTATGCCCCCGAGCTCCACCCCGAGTGTGTCGATGGAGGAATATATTCGCACCGTGTTGCTCGATAGTGTGCGGGCAACTGAGTCTCCGGCGCTTGCAGAATTGGAAGCGCACACCATAGATAGTGGCGTACCGTTAAAAAGGTCGCTTGCAAAGCTGGGGCCTGATAAGACACACAACCTATCTGCAGATATGCCTACCTCCTCGGCAGTAAACGTAAGAGGAGTTTTTTGAGACTCTTTGTCGAGACCCTTCGTTGCGCTAACAATAAGCGAAGCGCTCTTTAATTTAGGAACCACCTCTCGCCAGGCGCTAGCTGGGAGTGCCACGATTGTTAGATCGCACGAAGCGCAATCTGATACGTTCGGTGTTAAAGAAAGTGACGCAGGAAGCTTCTCTCGGATGTTCTTTCCGATAGATAATGTCCCGCTCGCTGTGATTTCATCGCTATGCGCCCCAGGCCGATGCCAGGCTACAACGCTATGTCCGATTCGGGCGCAGTATAAAGCTAGGCTAGAGCCCCACGCTCCGAGACCAACTACCCCTATACGAGCCGGAGCATGAGGCCTAGCCTGTTTGTCAGACGGAGACATTGATCTCTTACTCTGCGTCAACTGGGGTGGAAGTCTCTTCTACTTCCGGAGCCCCTTCGCCGTCGGTTTCGTTTGTATCAAGAGGAGCTGGAGCTACAGCAACAACCTTCTCCCCTTCGACTAGGTTTATTAATCGCACTCCACGGGTGTTGCGACCAATAATGGAGATATCTTTGGCGCTCGTTCGGATAATCTTACCACTTGATGTAATAAGCATTAGCCCACTCTGACTTGTAACCGCGAGTGCCTCGATCACAGGGCCGTTTCTGCCCTCTGTTTGGATATCGATAAGCCCCTTTCCAGCCCGGTTTTGAGCGCGGTACTCAGAGATGAGGGTTCTTTTTCCGTATCCATTCTCGCAGATAGTAAGGAGTGTTAATTCTTCTGCATCCTCTTCCTGCTGTTGCTTGTCTTGTGCTAGGACCGTCATGCTTACCAAGTTGTCGTCACCTTCAAACTTGATGCCAGTAACGCCCTTAGCAGTTCTGCCCATATTACGAACCTTATCCTCTTGGAACCTAATCGCCATTCCATCTCGAGTGGCAAGGATAATGTCGTCGGCACCGCTGGTGATGGCAGCACCTATGAGGGTGTCTCCCTCTTCGAGGGTGCATGCCATGATGCCGTTTCTTCGAGAGCGAGAGAAATCTTTTAGGCTCGTCTTCTTGATGATTCCTCCACGTGTGGCTAATGCAACGAAGCTTCCTTCGGTCCACTCACGAACCGGGAGTATAGCGCACGGCTTTTCGTCCTCTTTCATCTCAAGGAGATTAACGAGGGCACGCCCTCTCGAGGTTCGTCCTGATTCCGGGACCTGATAGACCTTCATCCAGTACACCCGCCCAAGTGTCGTAAACACCAGCACATCAGCAAGGGTTGAGCAGACAAAGAGATTCTCTATGAAATCTTCGTCGTCAGACGATGCGCCGATTACACCTTTGCCGCCTCGGCGTTGTTCCCTGTACTCGTTAACAGACGTTCTTTTTACGTAGCCCTTGTGACTGATGGTAACAACCATCTCCTCGTCTTCGATGAGATCTATGAGATCAATCTCTCCTCCATCGTCAAGAATCTCTGTGCGTCTGGCGTCTCCGAACTTTTCGCGTACCTCTGTTAGCTCAGCGGTGATAATTGCATCAACCTTCTCCGCATCTGCGAGGATAGCCAAGAGCTCTTCGATTCTCTTAGCGAGTTCTTCGTGCTCCTTCTCGATAGCAAGTCGCTCCATGCCGGTGAGTTTTTGAAGCCTCAGATCGAGAATCGCCTGCGCCTGTGTTGAAGAGAGGCTGTAGCGGGTTATTAACTCATCTTTTGCTTCTCGCGGAGTGCTTGCGGCTCTGATGAGGGCGATAACTTCATCGAGATTTAGGAGCGCAATCTTAAAGCCCTCCAAGAGGTGCATCCGCTCTTTAGCCTTCTTTAACTGAAACTCCGTACGTCTTGTTACGACATCTCTTCGGTGATTGATGAAGTGTTGTAGTAACTCGATGAGCGAGCAAACCATCGGCTTGCCATCAACGATTGCAAGATTAACGATACCAAAGCTTGATTGCATTGGGGTCATCTTGTAGAGCTGATTGAGTACGATCTCAGGAGTTGCATCTCGCTTGAGTTCTATAACGATACGCATTCCGGTTCTGTCACTCTCGTCTCGAAGCTTTGAGATGCCCTCAATCTGCTTGTCGTTGACCAGAGATGCTATCTTCTCAATTAGTCTTGATTTGTTTAGCTGATATGGGATCTCAGTAACGACGATGACATCAACTTCCCGAGATTTATTCTTAATCTTTTCAAAGTGAGTCTTCGCGCGAACCTGAATAATGCCTCTTCCGTTTGAGTATGCACTAATTATCGGCTGACGACCGTAGATTGCTCCACCCGTTGGGAAATCTGGGCCGGGAATGATATTAAGCATCTCTTGAAGGGTGATGTTTGGATTCTCAATCAGAGCCAATGCGCCACTTACAACCTCTGTGAGATTGTGCGGAGGAATATGTGTGGCCATACCAACGGCGATTCCATTAGCGCCGTTTATGAGAAGATTTGGAGCGACAGAGGGCAATACCACAGGCTCTTGTGTCGAATCGTCGAAGTTGGGAATGAAATCTACTGTCTCTTGTTCGATGTCTTCTAAGAGGCGCTCAGCGAGCGCTGTCATTCGACATTCGGTGTAACGATACGCGGCCGGAGGATCACCGTCGATCGAACCGAAGTTTCCTTGACCGTCGATTAACGTATACCGAAGGTTCCACGGTTGCGCCAATCGCACCAAGGCTTCATACACTGGCATATCACCGTGAGGATGGTAGCGCTTTAACACTTCGCCCACGACACCCGCACACTTGGAGTGCTTGCGATTTGAGGCGAGGCCTTCGTTTAACATCGCGTATAATACACGACGTTGAACGGGCTTTAGACCGTCTCGAACGTCGGGTAGCGCGCGGCCTACAATTACGCTCATTGCGTAATCTAGGTACGATTGACGCATTTCTGATTCGATGGTGATGGGATTAACAGTGCCTTGATTTTCCATCCCCCAAGAGTATTGCAATAGTGCCTTAAGTTCAAGATCTTATCGCTCTGTAAGGCTCCAAAATGACAGTTATTTTTGGTATTTTTTGAGTCCTCTGAAGGGCTTTGAATAAGCCTTCATACCTGCTATACCAAGGAGGTATTCTTGTCTTTTAGAAAAACACCAAATGGGAGACTCCAAGTGAAGCTGTCAATCGTTATACCCTGTTACAATGAGCGGTCTACAATTCAAGATATCGTGACTGCCGTGAAGAACTCCCCCATTGAGGATAAGGAGATAGTTATCGTTGATGACTATTCAACGGATGGCACAAGAGAGATATTGCGTAACGAAATAGCGCCTCAGGTAGATCAGATAATTTATCACGACTTTAATCAAGGCAAGGGGGCGGCGCTCCGAACGGGGTTTAAGCATGTTACAGGTGATGTCGTGGTTGTTCAGGACGCGGATCTTGAATATGACCCACAGGAGTATGGAAGGCTCCTAGAGCCAATTATTGCTGGCAAGGCTGATGTAGTGTTTGGCTCTCGGTTCATAAGCGACAGACCTCACCGGGTTGTGTACTTCTGGCATCGTCTGGGTAACTCGATTCTCACGCTTCTCTCTAATATGTTTACAAATTTAAACCTTACCGACATGGAGACCTGCTACAAGGTCTTTAAAAGAGAGATTATACAAGGCATTACCATTGAGGAATCCCGCTTTGGTTTTGAGCCTGAGATTACAGCAAAGATTGCCGCTATGCGTTGTCGTGTGTATGAGGTTGGTATTTCGTACTACGGCAGAACATATGAAGAGGGCAAGAAGATCGGATGGCGAGATGGAGTTCGCGCCGTTTTTGCTATCATTAAGTACAACGTGTTTAGCAAGCCACAACCGGTACTGCAAAAACAAGTAGTGTCATCACCAAGTGAAGAGGCGAAGCCGATTTCGTGCAATTCGAAAGAAAGCGGGTGTGGTTGCTCTTAGGGTAATGTCCTTTATGCCTATCGGGCTCTTGTAGGAGTCGGGGCACAAAGCCAACAGGTGCGCTTTGTCTTGCTATTATTGCTCGATATTATAGAAATTGTAGCTTGTTTCGGTGCGTGTGCTTGGCGTTTTCCCATACAAAAAGACACTTGGCTATAGACACGCGTCTTCTATTTTGATACCGATAATAACGATATGACTACAGCAGTTACTTTCATTTTTGCTAACTTTTGGCTCGGATTTATTTTCGTGGCCTTTTTTATTGTTGGTGAGATGGGGTAAGTAGTTATTAAAAATAAGCGAAAAACCTCCTCACCAAAGTAAAAATTTGGTGAGGAGGTTTTTTTTTGGTCGAAACGCTGACTTCCGGTCCTGTGATGTCGAGCTCTTTGTAGCCGTTAGGCAAAAGAAGTCAAGCGAAAACTCTGAATACAGAACAATGAACGGAGAGATATATGGCAGCTGAGCAGGGAGTTGAAGTGCACGATAAGCGAGTAGAGCGCCCACGAGTGGATCGGCTTGATCAGAGTGAGCTACGGCTTGGTAATGTGCTGGGGGAAGAAGCAAAGCTCACTCGCCTCTTACATGATGCGACTAACATGTCTATGACTGCTGATTTGGGTCCAGTTTCTTGTCGAGAGGGGATTGATGTTGGAATTCCGGATCCGAAGATATTCTCTAATTACTGCGTGTATTATCCCGAGGTGGTGGTGGAAGCTCTCGCGCGTTTGTATGAGGAGTACAACGAAGTGTTTGTCGAACTAGCACAAAAAAATGCAGAAGACTGCCACGCCTACCAGTACAACTATCAGGGAAGTGAGCCTATAAATCACTTTGTACAAATTGACATGATGGGCTTGCCTGAAGAGTTTCTTGCGGGAGCATCTAATGCATCAGTAGAGGCTGTGCAGGAGGTGCTGCGCTCTAGGGTGTTTGAGATAGAAAACTCGGTAGCCGCATACCACCTGCTGTCATCGTTATTTGTTACCGAAACTCAGCCCAAGACTTTGTTTGGCGAGACATTTCGAGCACGGTTAGATGAGTTGCGAGAAAAACATCAAAAGCCGATAGCGTTACTTGCCGTGACAGATGAAAAGTACGACTCCATGCTTTCTTTTGAATTCGGCAAGAGTGAAGGGGGAGTGTTGCCAGCAGAGGAGGTAAAGCAAAAGACTGGATTCGACGTATTTATGGGCCCAAAGGAGTTTCTTGCGCACCTTGCCGAGAACGATGGAGTTTGCCAGTACATGTTGTATGTCCGAGCCTCAGCCCCTACTGAGCGACTTAAAGATCCAAGGGTCTCTGTCGAAAGCCCTCTTCTCTCTGATTCTGCTCTTCGAGCGGTTATTAGACAGAATGCGCTGACGTTTAATATCGACGCACCGGATGCGCCTTTTGAGAATAGAATTAATGACACCAAGGAATATCTGATACCGATGGATATGGCGTTTCGAATTACGAGTCTAAACGATCTCTTCGATGGTGATTTCTTGGCGTATATGAATAGCAAGAGGGCAACGTGGGATGGATATCAAGGTTTAAATAGACTTTCCGCTCCTTTTAGAGACTTTCTTGAGAGTCAGGATGTAGCAGTAGATGCTGTTGAGTCTGGAGAGGTAATGCTTCGTGCAAAGCCAGAAAAAGAGACGTATGGATGTTATGGACATGTTCGGGGTGCAGTGAGTAATCGAGAATTTAAGCGGGAGGTTCGGCAGGGGCTTGACCGGAGGGGCTCCTATGTTGTTCAGGTTGAAATGAAGATGCCGACTATCGAAAATACGCATGACAATATGCGGATGACCTACATAGATAGGAACTTTTTTACGATGACTGAGGATGGCCCTAAGTTTATGGGTGGTTTTCGAGCGATGATGGACGTAGACTCTCGCGAGGCAAAACACGGGAGAATTCACGGCTCTAATGAAACGGTATGGAGTGAAATCCTTCCAGCTTCGATGTTGACTAGGTAGTGAGCCTTCCTCGTTGAGGAGGCTACTTGCTAATTCTAGCAAGACACATATTAGAGGAAGATACCATGAAAAGTGATATTGTTGCTCTTTCAGAGCGTCTAATTGCTCTCAAGACCGATCCAGACAATCGAAAGGAATTACACAAAGCGCTTTTACTGATTGAGCGAGAGCTTAAAGGATTCACTATCGAGCGATTCGATAAAGATGGGTGCAAAAGTATTCTCGTACACAACAGAAAGCAACGACCAAAGCGTTTCACTGTGCTGTTAAACGGTCATCTAGATGTAATTCCTGGAAAGGACTTTCAGTACAAACCTGTTGTGAAAGGTCCTAGACTTTATGGCGTAGGCTCGATGGATATGAAGTCTAACGTGGCGTGTCTTGTCGCAGCTTTTAAGGATGTCGCGCGCGTGGTGAAGTATCCACTCGGATTGCAGATCGTCACTGATGAGGAGATTGGAGGGTTTGAGGGTACCCTCCATCAGATTAAGCAGGGTGTGAAGGCAGACTTTGTGATTGCAGGAGAGGCGACTCAATTTGATATTGTAAATCAAGCAAAAGGTGTGCTGTGGTTGAAGGTCTCTTGCAAGGGTAAAACCGCACATGGCGCATACCCGTGGCGGGGCTGTAACGCTATCCTTGAGATGAATGCCGCGTTAGAAGAGCTCTTACAGCGCTTCCCGATTCCGCAGAGCCAAGAGTGGGTTTCAACCGTTAATGTTAGTAGGGTTGAGACTACGAATGCCAGTTTTAACAAAGTTCCGGATGATTGTTCAGCGATGCTTGATATTCGGTTCGTTCCTAAAGACGCCAAACGTATATTACAAAAGGTTAAAGCCGCCTTTCCAAAGGGGTTTACCTTTGAGGTGCTCGCCCAAGAGCCAGCACTCAACGTTCCGGAGTCGAATCATTTTTTACAAGCTTTAAAAGCGTGCACTGAGGAAGTCACGGGCAAAGAAGTTTCCTTCTATGGGGCGCAAGGATCCTCTGATGCCCGACACTTTACCAGGATAGGATGTGCCGGAGTAGAGTTTGGTCCTATAGGTAAGGGAATAGGAACTGATAATGAATGGGTTAGTATTCCGAGTTTAAAGAAATATCGTGCGATATTAAATCGCTTTCTCCTCTCACTTTAGTTTGAGTATAGCCCGCACAGGGTTTATTTGTTTTGGAGTTGTTGACCGTGGCCGATGGCGTGCGGCAAATAGCTTGGCAAGCTTTACAGCAGTTCTTGAGGAGGGGAGTAATACGAGGGTATTATGAAATCCTGCTAGTCTCGTGACGACCCGTTTGTTGATCTGGGAGCTTTCGGAGGGCAATATCGGGCAATCATTTCATTTAGGTGTTTCTCGCCACGGCGTTCAGCATCTCTCCATTCATTTAAGGAGGGTGTTATTTTCAAGCCTTGTAGGTCCAATAATTCAGATCGCGTATCAGTGGGCTGGGTGTTGCCAGTAGTAGTGTGTACCATATCGTTTATTTCCAAGAGCTTTTTGCCAAGGTGCTAGCATATCACAACAGCAAGGGGCTAACCAAGACGGTAGGGTGAGAGGGCAGGTTGCCGTAAATATTAAAAGATTATTTCAAGACGGACTGTGTGAAGAGGTTTTTGGCGTAGATGGCGGAGAGGAAGGGATTCGAACCCCCGATACCGTTTCCGGTATACCTGATTTCGAATCAGGCGCCTTCAGCCACTCGGCCACCCCTCCGTAGGATATAGTTAATTGATATAACTATATATGCTTTTTAAAAACACTCACAAGCCTAGCTTCAGCCAATTAGTGCATATCGAAAGCGTAGTATAAGTAACCCAAGGCGGAGGGAAAGTCTACCAAAGACCGCCGAAAACCATTTCGAGGTGTGTTTTCTTTGAGCAACTTCTCTTGAGTGGCCCTAGTAGCGGATAAATCTATGGACCCCAATCCTTTACTAGCGAGGGCGATTAGATGATATTTGTCTTGTTCAAAGGCCTGTCATAGAAAAGCATTATTGCCGGAAAATATATGATGCAGCGAGCAAGTAGCAACCTTTCACATGATGATATCACATACAGAGATATAGGTATTCGGGCCACAGCGAGGGAACTATTGTCTACTCCCCTTGCTGATGTTGGCCGTGTACGGAAGATGCTTGAGGCTCGTATAAGCAAGGGTGTGTTCACTGATGATGACCTGCAAAAGACCTTGGGCACTATAACGCCTGACACAGCGTGTGTAGATAGTCTTGTAAGAAACACACAGCTTGAACTCTCGGATCAGCAGAGGGTGGCGCAGGCTTGCTTTGCTCATCTAACTCCTCCCTGCTTTCCCATCGTCTAGGGTGCCAGAATTTCTGTATCATCTTGATTGCTTGTTCGGGGCATTATAACGCCTAAACTAGAGTAAATAGAAAGCTGTAAGCTGTTTAGGAGAACCGTGAAACTTTGATTGATGTCTAACACTGATGGATTAAATGTTTTTCATGCGCACTCAAATAAGACGATCCGCAGGCTTTTGCATGCTGACACTACGCGACAGTTTCTTGAGCCACACAAACTACTTTTCCCGTGCTTCTATCTATCGAAAATTGAAGCTCTAAAGGCCTTGTCTCGTCTCGGAGGGGCACGAATGTTCTGATATGAAATTGACTCCCATCTGACTGTGATCCGATGTTCTGGATCTCTGGAACTTCGCGCTCGCCTAACAAGGCGCTTTGCTCGCGAATACGAGAGCGCACATTTGGAATAATCGTCTCTTCCAAAATAACGGAGAAGTCATCATTGCACTCTGAGATAATGCTAGCGGCTGCGTGTCGCAATGCCTCGTCAAATGCTTTATCTGTAAAAATCGGAACTGCATCGGCGGGTCGATCTACAGACGATGAGGGAAGGAGAGCGAGACATACCGGTGAATCTTGTGAAAAATGTTCGAAGCGAAGGCCTGCAAGTTGAGGGTTGTTGTCTTCGGCAGGGCCGTCAGGGGCTATGACGTGTTTCTTTTGAGAATCCGCGCTAAAGGTTCCACGCTCAAGGGGAGGGGCTGGATTCCAGACTGAATTGATATTGGGCAGCACGTATTGCCCTCCTAGGGTCTGGGCAACCACCACTGGTATTGGGTGTCCGTGCTCAGTTGACTTGCAGTATTGTAATGCAGCGTGAAAGCCCTGTTCGCGCAGCATATTGCGAAGCTCGTGAGCCGCGGTTACTAATTCGGGGCGAGTAACTTGATTTTTTATATAATCCTCCACCAAAGTTGATGTTGCTTCTATCTGGAGCTTGTCGCCCAAGAAGCCTTCAACTACCTCAGTTAAAGGAGTAAATGGGGATGTATTTAGTTGCAGAAGACTCGACTTCTGCTGTGGGATATTTTCAAACATACGGGTAAGATATGAAGAGATGAACTGGCTATGTAGCATTGCTGGTGATAGTGGTATATTTACTTGAGAATATTAGATTCCCACGTGACTTTTCTTGAGCAAAAGCTTCGTTTCGAGGCTATTTCTCATCCGCTGGCTGGCTAGGCAAGTACATGCCATAGTATCTCGCTTGGGCCTCAATGTGGGGTGCTGGTAGAGGGATATTTCGAAAAAAGGAGAATGGCTGATGATACCGCAAATTACGCCAAGAGAGCTTAAAAGTCGGCTGGACAAGGGTGATGATGTCTATCTCCTCGACGTGCGAGAACCACGGGAACGAGATATTTGCAATATCGGGGGTGAATTAATACCGATGGATACGGTTGATGATCACATTGATCGCTTGCCGCGAGACAAGGACATCGTTGTGTACTGTCGTAGTGGAGGGCGAAGTCAGGCGATAGCAGAAAGGTTGCAATCTCAGCACGGCTTTACAAAAGTCAGTAATTTGTCAGGTGGAATGCTTCGATGGTCGGATGATGTGGATCCTTCGATGAAGAAGTACTGAGTTAGACGTTGCCAGTACGGTAATGGCAGAGAGCGCCCTTGCTATGTATTTTAGGCAAAATTTCTAAGTACTGTCTCTTGATTTTCGAACAAATTCTTGCCATCGCTGACGGCACTGTTCTTTCTGTTCGAAGGTCATCTGGGGAGACTCCCACGGAGAACAAACATATGGGCCCTGCAGTTCAATGAGCTCATTTAATGATGTTGCCCCGAGGCTTAAAGCGAGCCTTTCTGTAGCGAGTAAAGCCATCTTGGCATCCTCGGCAGCATTGTGTGCAATACCGACGACCACACCTAGTTTCTGGCAGAGATCTGTCAGGGAAAAGTCTTCCGGAAGGTCTAATTTGGCGATTCGGGCCAATGTTTTTGCGCAAATGATGGGCTTTTTCTCTATTTCTGAAAACTCAGTGGTAAGTTCGTTTCGCGAGTATGCCCCGCGAAGGTATTCGATATCTAGATGGGTGAAGTATCCACCAAGTGCCACGGCTTTTTTGAGTATGTTGTGAGCCTTGAGGACGAGCTCCCGTTCGCTCTGAGCGCTAGCTAGATCGCCGTTAGTGATTCCTGTTAATTTTGTAATATAGCTAGAAAGATAGACACTTGGCTTAGCACGCTCAGAAAACCGCATACCTGTTTTGGATACGATTCCGAATTCAATTATTTCTGCCGTCGGAGTATCTAGGCTAGTAGCCTCACAATCAAAAAATAGTGCCAAATCGAAACTATCTATCGCCATGATGGATTTTTTATTGATTGACTCTGCGTAGAGAGGCTATAGCCTCTAAGATGGGCTCTTTTTCCCCGTCAAGAAGTGGCACTTCAATCTGAGTGCTTCCCACCTTGTGGAGTGTAAGAACCATTGAGTAACTGAGAGTGGGAGTAAAACGTGGCTCCGAAGAGGAGGGAATGTTGGGGGTTTCCGCAGAGATCGTGCCCCAGATGCCCTCGGGCGCTTTACTTTCTGTATTGGGATGATTGGTTTGGTCAACGATATTCCACGAAGTCATTGCATAGGTATCGAGGATTGTTGCGACTCGATCTCTAACGGCGTGCAAGGGGCTTGGATGGGTGCCTTTAGCACCTGGGGTGCCTTCTGTTATAAACTTCGTGACCAGTTCAATTTTCTTCGCTAGCTCTGACCGGTCAATTTGGCTCCCATTAAAAGAGAGGTTGTCCGTGCCCATATTAAGTGGTCTCGCAAAATTGCTTAGCATCTTTGTTCTATGTTGTTAATCCTTTTTGTCGCAGTCGACTAGGATATCATAGAACGGTGTTTACTGCAAATCCTTTGAGTGTAGTCGCTCTAATAACAAAAGAGCCGGAGTGATAAGAGCCTGGAGCTGGTTTTCTTGGCCGTACCGTGCGCCGTCTCTGATGTCGAAAATTGGTTTAAAGGCGATTGACAAGTTGTCGCCTTTATCAGGATCCAAGAAGCGAAGAAGGAAGTCTACCGTTTGGTTGTCCTTTCCGATTAAGAGTGTGTCAACCAGCTGACGACATGTTGAGTTTAAATGATCCGCAAATCGCGGGTTTAGATGTTCGGTTGGCATGAGGCCGGCGTTGAGGATGTAGTCTGCTAGTGCGCGCTCGATGTTCCAGATCTGTTTGTCGTAGGGCTCTAGCGCCGGTGTCTTCATAATGCTGTCAGTGTGATCTCTATTGTGCAAAACGGGCCTTGAGCCTTGAAGTAAACGCCGCCCTAATTCCCCCTCTCGACCAATTAGTTCAGGCTCATTTTTGTAGAACAAGAAGTGGCACGGCAAAACTTGTGTCTCCTCCACGTTATGAATGAGCCTTGTTAGAAAAATCCTATCGGCTTCAGTACTTACTTCGGTAAAGAAGGTCGGTGCGGCTTTAGTAAGATCGCCTGAGCGCTGTTCAAGCCATTGGGTTGATAATTTATTGAACTCAAGTAAAGCTTGTAGATAAAAAGCGGGGTCTTTCATTTTGGGCGAGAGGACTATCATATCCACGTCGCTTCTGCCTCTGACAGCTCGATTGCCGTCGTTATAGGACCCTGCCACTCTGACAACACTGTGTTCGTCGTTATCTGCTAGAAACTTGGCGAAATCAGTTATTACTTTGAGTTCGAATTCTCGGAAAAGGGCTGAGCGGGCGTCGCTGATTCGCTGGATTTGCTCGGGGCTGATTGGAGTAACTGGTGAATCGGAAAGGGCGTTAATCGTTAGGTTTTGACTGGAATCGAGCTCCAAATTGATGAGCTCCAAATTGATGGGGTTGGACTGTGTCTGAACGGCCTCATCTCGTTTTATCGTTTCGGAGGAAGAAGCCGTGGGATCATTCAGCATATTGGTTCCTAGATTGATAAACTAAGGTACCACTAACTGCTTGTGTTATTTGTTGGACGCTAATCTAGCTCTTAACCACCGCCTGGTTAACTAAGGAGCGAGCCCCTTACTAGACAGCTTATCCATGTTCCAGAAACCACCCAAAACCTACTGTTAAAAACAAATCACAATGGACAGCTGGTGAGTAACTGGTTCTTACATATACCCTTAATGTAAACCTTATTCAACGCCAAGAAGTGTTTTTTTGTATTAACTTGATTTATCCCAGATTGGTTAGTAGTGGGATGGTCTTATTAGGACAGTGAGACTGGTCTTTTTATTTGCCACACCCTTGGCGGAGCACGATTTTTCCCTAACGCTCTTAGGGTGTGTCGAGGAAGGGTCATGCTGAATTGACTGATAGTAACAGATTACAGCCTGACGGTACTTGTAGCGGTTGCGATGGAAGCGTATTCGACCGAATTTTGTGTGGAATGCATGTGCGAAGGTGTCTTTGGGGGCCCAGAGGCCGCCTTTTCGCATTAATAACAATGATGCGCATGTCAGTAGGAGTTTTATGGAATGGTTTGCGACGGCACAGCTATTGCCATAAGCTCTAAGGTAAGCGACGAGCTATGTTATTTGCTCTTTGTTAGTCAGGTGCGGGGTGTTAAAAACTACTTGACTGGGTGCTTTGCTGGTTGTGAACAGGAAGCTCTCTATTACGAGGTGGGAGGTCGTGGTCTTCATCGCTCGTCCAGCTCTTGTCCGTATGTTTTTGAGTGGCTGGTGTCTGTTCTAAGCGTGATTTTGCCATTCGGAGTAGCCCTAGACAGTTATGTTCTTATCGACTTAAAAAAGTTACGAAGAATGTTCTCGCATTCTATTTTTTTTATGCCTTGGATGACGCGCGGTGGTTTGCCTAGTCTTCGATCTTGGCTCAAGTCGTATAGCGAGCCAACAGCGCCTTGCTTTGAATCGCCGGCTCCAAAGACGAGAATAGGTATGCGAGCAAGCCGAATCGCCCCGAGACACATAGTGCATGGCTCAAGCGTTACGCACAGTATGGTTTCGGTGAGTCGCCAGTTACCGAGGCTTTTAGAGGCCTCTTTAATGGCTAAAATCTCTGCATGATGGGTGGCGCAACCGTCCTCTTCGGTTCTGTTTCTCCCTCGACCTATTATTGCACCTTTATGGGCTATGACTGCGCCCACCGGTACTTCCCCGGCCTTAGCGGATTGCTCTGCTTCTTGAATCGCTTCAGTCATGAGCTCTTCAAGTAATGAATGAGTGATGGGATAGTTCAATGGAAGCCTACTCTTGCAAGAGTTTGTCGGAAGGAGCTAGAAAAAAATGGCGGAGAGTGGGGGATTCGAACCCCCGATACAGCTTTTGGGCCGTATAACGGTTTAGCAAACCGCCGCCTTCAGCCACTCGGCCAACTCTCCGCAACCAGATGGCTCTTAATAGTCATCTGGTTTTGATAGAACATGCCTTTCCTTTATGAAAAAGCAACTGGCGCGCTCTGGAGGATTCGAACCACCGACCTTCTGATTCGTAGTCAGATGCTCTATCCAGCTGAGCTAAGAGCGCGCAGGATGGCAAGGGTATCAAATCCACCGAGATTCGCAAGGCAAACGAAAGCGATATGGTGAAAGATTACTGGATATTGGAGTCGGGTTTAAGGCGGGGTGTGTGAAAAGCTGTTCTTTTGACGAGATTTCTACCTAAGCCATTGATTGTTAGTGGATATTTGGGATACCCTACCGGCTCAAGAGCGGAAGGGTGGCCGAGTGGTTGAAGGCGCCGGTCTTGAAAACCGGAATACCGGAAACGGTATCGGGGGTTCGAATCCCTTCCCTTCCGCCATTTTCAATACAAAGGTGAGCATTAGTTTCACATTTGCCCGTATGGAGAGGTGGCCGAGTGGCTGAAGGCGCACGCTTGGAAAGCGTGTATAGGCTAAACCCCTATCGGGGGTTCGAATCCCCCTCTCTCCGTATCTTTGGCATCTTCACCGGGCGGCGAAGATCGCGTTTGCGTCTTAGTCTTTGGCATCTTCACCTGGCCGCAAAGATCGCGTGCGGTGTCTTTGGCGTCTTTTCCTGATTTTAAGATAGCTTCTAAGACTCGACTATGCGGTAGGCTTTCGATCCTCTGGTAAGCACTAGCCCAACAAGAAAGCCACATGCAGCGCCGCCAATATGAGCTGTAGAGCTTACTTGAGGAACTGATAGATCGAAGATTGCTTGCAATGCGATGATTTGAGTCATTGCCGCTAGCTGTGCTTTTGCAATCATGCTTCCCGTGCGTCGATACGCTAGGAGTGAGGTGGCGGCTTGAAGGCCGACCATGCCCAACACGCTTGCTGATGCTCCAAGTAGTATCATGGGGTTTCCCATATTCGTTACAAAGTTTGCTAGCCATGCGATGGTCATTCCGCCAGCACCACACAGAAGATATGAAACGATGTAGCGATTTGAGCCTAGTGTTCTCTCTACAGTTCGCCCCAAGAACCAAAGCCCAAGCATATTCAGTGCTAGGTGTGCTACGCCCCAGTGGATAAACTGAGCTGTGAGCAATCTCCACCACTGACCAGCCTCTATAAGTGGAGAATAGAGAGCGCCTACTCTAATCAAGTTAACTGGATTGTCGATCGCGTCTTGTGAGATCTGGTATGCAAAGAAGAGCGCGTTGATAGCGATAATTGCGATCGTTATCGGTGTCCCCGAGGAGGTGTCTATCTGTCGTAAAGAACGTGTTCGAAGTCGCAACACTACGTGGTATGCTACGAGCACTCCGATAGCGATATAGCCGCAATTATTTGGAGCGAGGGCGAATGCTAGGCCGCATGCAGTCAGGGCGCCTAGGTTGAGCTTGATGATCCAGCGGGGTAGTTGCGACCGAAACCTGAGGATGTTGTAGAGATCTCCACCCAAATTGAGAAAGGCTATTAGAGTTAGAACATAGTTAATATCCATAGGGGGTACGCTATCTGCATAGTAAAGAAGTCACAAGGGCTTCGTGAACTGGTTTAGGTATTGGAGGATGGTGACGATATAACGTTGGACTAAATCTGGCCATCGAAGAAACAGACGGTTTTTAGATACTGTTAAGTCACTAGGAATGTTAGTGTAATGTGACGGCGATAAAAATTTACTGAACGTGGCTGTAGGCTTGCTACGGTTTGATTGGCGATTGGTTAATGGGGGTGCCTCGCGGGGAGTAATTTAGAACAGGGTATAAAAAAAGTATGACACACAACTTATTTAACACACGACGGGAGTTTCAAACTGGAGCTGGAAATTCTGCAAGTTTTTACTCTATTCCAGCGCTCAAAGAGGCTGGATTCTCGCAGATTGACAGGCTTCCTGTCTCTATTCGAATTGTTTTGGAGTCTGTGCTTAGAAATTGCGATGGGGTTCGGGTTGAAGAGGGCTCTGTGCGTGAATTAGCTCAGTGGGATGCGACAGCAGAGCGATCTAAAGAGGTTCCCTTTGTTGTTTCGCGGGTGCTTTTACAGGACTTTACCGGAGTGCCCCTCGGTGTGGACTTAGCGGCCATGCGCGCTGCGGCAAAGGCAGTGGGAAAAGATCCATCGGTGGTGGAGCCGTTGGTTCCTGTTGATTTAGTCATCGACCACTCTGTTCAGGTAGACTTCTCGCATAGAAATGATGCCTTGCAGCTAAACATGCAGACCGAGTTCGATAGGAACAATGCTCGGTATGAGTTTCTCAAGTGGTGCAAGCAGGCGTTTAATTCTTTTAGCGTTGTGCCACCAGGATTTGGTATTTGCCATCAAGTAAACCTCGAATATCTAGCGAAGGGAGTGTGCGAGCGTGAAGGTGTGTACTACCCCGATACTCTAGTGGGCACCGATTCGCACACAACGATGATCAATGGCCTTGGTGTTGTTGGATGGGGTGTGGGAGGCATCGAGGCCGAGGCTGCAATGTTAGGACAGCCTGTGTATTTTCTTACGCCAGATGTTGTTGGGTTTCATATGCACGGGGAACTCGCTCCGGGTGTAACGGCGACTGATCTCGTTTTGCATGTTACAAACGTTCTGAGGCAGGCGAAGGTCGTTGGAAAGTTTGTAGAGTTTTTCGGCGAAGGAGCGAAGAAGCTTTCGGTCACTGATAGGGCAACAATCGCCAATATGGCGCCTGAATACGGGGCTACTATGGGATTTTTCCCGGTAGATGAGAGAACGTGCGAGTATTTGCTTGCTACAGGGCGTTCGCAGGAGCACGTCGATACATTTAGAAATTACTACACTGCACAAGGGCTTTTTGGAATTCCTAGTAAGGGATCGTGTGATTACTCACAGGTAATCGATCTCGATTTGTCTAGCGTCCGCCCAAGCATTGCAGGGCCAAAGCGGCCACAGGATAAAATTGAATTGCCAGACGTACAGAGCACCTTTGAGTCGTTGTGCTTGAAGCCGATAGGGGAGGGAGGTTTTGGAAAGCAAGAAGAAGACTTGCAGAGCGAGTATACGGTGTCGGTACCAAAGGGTGGCGTTGGTAGTGTCGATGGGGATGGCGTTGATGTAGCAGTGAAGCACGGAGAGGTGTTTATCGCAGCTATTACGTCGTGTACGAACACTTCAAATCCAAGTGTTATGCTAGCCGCAGGTTTGCTAGCAAAGAAGGCTGTTGAACGGGGCTTGTCAGTTAAGCCGTTTGTAAAGACCTCTCTTGCACCGGGCTCCCGAGTTGTGTCCGAGTATTTGAGCAAAACGGGCTTGCAGATATTTCTTGATGCACTTGGCTTTCAAGTAGTGGGATATGGATGTACAACGTGCATCGGTAATTCGGGACCGCTTGATACGCACGTGGAGGAGTGCATCATCTCTAATGACTTAATCGGTTGCTCGGTTCTCTCTGGAAATCGAAACTTTGAAGCAAGGGTACATCAGAATATAAAGGCGAACTTTTTGATGAGTCCTCCTCTGGTAGTTGCATACGCTTTAGCAGGAAGCGTTCGCGTTGATTTTGAGAGGGATCCCGTGGGTGTTGATAAGGATGGCAATGATGTGTTTCTCAAAGATATATGGCCTACGAGCCAGGAGATTGCAGCGTTGGTTCCAGCGGCTTTCGATGCCGAGATGTACAAGGATCTATACGGGGACGTTGGAGCAAAAAATCCACTCTGGGACTCGATAGCCTCAAAAGAGGGTATTGTCTACCAGTGGGATGCAACATCAACGTACATTCAGGAACCGCCGTATTTTAAGGGATTTGGTGAAACTCCACCGTCTCCCGAGGGGATTACAGGGGCGCGAGCGCTTGCAGTGTTTGGAGATTCCGTGACTACAGATCACATTAGCCCAGCGGGAGCGATTAAAAAAGATTCGCCAGCAGGAGCGTATCTTATCTCGCGAGGTGTGGCACCGAAGGATTTTAACAGCTACGGAGCGCGTCGCGGTTCACACGATGTGATGGTTCGAGGAACTTTTGCGAATGTGCGGATTAAGAATCGGATGGTTCCAGGAGTTGAGGGAGGAGTAACGGTGCATCAACCTAGTGGTGAGCAGATGACTATCTATGATGCGTCGTGTCGATATCAAGAGACAAAAACTCCGCTTGTTGTGATAGCTGGGCAGGAGTACGGCACAGGTAGTTCCCGAGACTGGGCGGCGAAGGGAACAAAGCTTTTGGGGGTGCGGGCTGTTATTGCGCAAAGTTTCGAGAGGATTCATAGGAGTAATCTAATCGGTATGGGAGTTTTGCCGTGTCAGTTTAAGGATGGTGATTCAGCTGATACTATAGGCATAACTGGAGTTGAGGAGTTTTCGCTGATTGGGATAGAAGACGGACTCACACCGGGGCAGGATGTCACACTTCGCATCACGAGGACTGATGGAACAAGCACTGATGTCGTCGTAACGCTTCGAGTTGATACCTCTGTAGAAGTTGAATACTTTAACCATGGAGGGATTTTGCCGTATGTGTTGCGCTCTTTGTAGTGCGAGATTTGTTTCGTTGAACGTGGTGCTACCTGCGTGGTAGCCTTGCTAAAGGTAGAGAGAAATATCGGAGAGGTGTTTATGAAAAAGTTTTCGTGTGTATTGTTTGCTACTGCCCTTCTAGCTGCAGGATTTTTTATGGGAGCTAGTGGAGTTAATGATTTGCTAATCGAGCAAGCGCATGCTGATTCAGCAGGTAAGAAAGTGCCGATGTATCTCATCACTGCAGAAGGACAGGGCAGAAAAATCGGGGCTATAGTTCTTAAAGACAGCTCGCAAGGGCTTGTTGTGCAACCTAGAATTATCGGGCTTACCCCGGGAGAGCATGGGTTTCACGTTCACGAAAACCCAGATTGTAGTCCCAAGAAAAAAGATGGGAAGATGGTCGCGGGCTTGGCAGCAGGCTCACACTACGACCCACACAGTACGAGCTCTCATAAGGGCCCGCATGGGGGCGGTCATTTAGGAGATCTACCGAAGCTTGTCGCTGATGAGTTGGGCGCTGTAGTTGATGCTGTGACGATTGCGGGTGTCACTGTTTCTGATGTCTCCAATCGAAGTCTTATGATTCATGCTGGTGGAGATAATTACTCAGACAGCCCCAATCCTCTAGGTGGTGGAGGAGCTCGAGTTGCTTGCGGGGTCATTCCGAAATAGTTAAGCGGATTATACCGCCTTTTACCTTTTATTGCGTGGATAAAGCTCACGAAGAGTACGCTGGCTTTCATGAAGATTCGCATAATCAGTGTTGGTAAGGTTCGCCAGAGTTTTGTGAAAGACGGTGAGGCGGAGTATCTGAAGCGAATAAAGGGTAGTGGGCTACATGTTACTCTTGAAGAGCTAGGATTGGACGGGTCGCAATCGCTCAAGCCGGAGGAGGTTCAGGAGCGAGAGGGACAGGAGCTTCTAAAGCGCCTAAAGCCTGGCGAGCTTCTTGTAGTGCTTGATGAGCGGGGAAGGAGCCTATCATCGAAGCAGTTTGCAAACGTAGTAGAAGGCTGGATGCGAAGTGGCACCAAAACAGTCGTGTTTGTTATTGGAGGGGCATATGGGTTCTCTGAAAACGTTCGGCAGTCGGCAGATTATGTCTTGTCTTTGTCAGCGATGACACTCCCACATCAGCTAACACGTCTGGTTCTTGTTGAGCAGATCTATAGGGCGCAGACGCTTGTGCAAGGAGTGGGGTATCATAAGTGACAAAAAGGTTAGATGTATCCTTGTAAATCTGGGAAGAGAATTTAAGTCGTTAGGCGGTAGGACGATTCCTATAATAAATTTAAATGTAGGGTGTTTGCCATCGGTAGAACGCACGGCCCCCCCTCCCTCTCTTTCTCTCTGAAAACGTTAGACAATTGGGAGCCTACGATTTATCGTTGTCGATGTAACGAGGCTATACGGACTAATATATCCCGAGAGGATTTCTAAGACGATTCGGATGTTTTTGCCATAAAAGAGTAATTACTTTGCGAGATCTTGATACGGCTAAGCGATTAGAGTGGGAGTTATCACAGTGGGAGCGATAAAGAAGTTTACAAAGAGGGGCTTGCGTTCGATCGTTGGGGGTAGAAGCCCTGTTCGAGTAGTAGAGGAGCTCATTGTTCGTAAGGGATTTGATCCTGATGCGTGCAAGACTGAGGATGAGAGCGGATCTGTTCGGTGGATGTTTGCGGTGCGCGATGCTTGTGAGCTTGAGATTTTGATCGAGGGTAAAGACTCTAAGGAGGATGCGACCGTTTATCTAGGCCTAAACGTTTTGACTGTGCCGATTCGGGGTGCCGGTGATGTATTGGCGGCGGCGCTTGAGGTAGCGGATGGTCTCATCGGTGTTAAAGTTAGCCTGGTCGGACACTATTTAGTTTTGAGCGCTGGTCTTAGTGCGCAGGGCATTACCGTTGAAGATTTGGAGTACCACGTGAGGTTAATAGAGGCGCAAGAGAGTTGGTTTCGTGATGCGGTTGCTTCAAATTTAGGCTGGGATGTCGCTGGTGATGGAGAGTAGCCTTTTTTGTACTCTTTATCTCGCAAGTGATTCTTGAGGTTTCTCAGCTATGATGTCACTAAAGTTAGATAAGACATCACCTTTAAAGGCGGCAACGGAGACAAACAGAGGCGCTGTGTCTTTGATGTTTCGGATGGTGTATCTATAGACTGGGCCGTAGCTTTCATCTCTTTCCTCGCGCAATTCTGAGAGAAATATCGTTGTCTCTTGAGAGAGGTTGTTCTTGTCGTTTCCGTAACGAATCACGAAGCCATCGACCGGTTCTGCAGGCACTTCCCAGGTCACTTCCAAGCCAATAGATTTTTTTGTGATAAGTGGCGTATCGGGGATTAGGTCTCCCCGTTTTGAAGTATGGGATTTTTGAGAGGGGCTTGAGAATATAGAACAGGCACATAGGCTCGAAAGAGCGATGGCTAGAAGCAGACTGGATAAGCGGTAGTGTTGTATGTTTTTCATAATTTGTTGCTTTATAGATTGATCTATCCCCAGTGTATTGGGAGCGCTTGCGACATTCAAGGGGGAGTTTTAGAGCAGGGCTAGCGAATGACGACTGGGGTTCGCTTGCAACCCAACATGCCGCCTTGCCTACTATCCCAGCGACAAACAGACGAGCTGTTTACATGGTGGGCACTTCCTTGAAAACCATCGGGATATGCTTCTATATTCAAGACGATTCCTTTTGATAGTTGGCTAACCCCGGGTAGGCCCTTTATTTTGCAGTGCTCTTCTTCTTTAATTTTGTCGCAATGAGATATTTCTACGAATGATTGATTGCCATCGAAAAACCGCTGTTGGGCGGCTGCGATGTTTCTTAGGTCGTTGGTTGCCGCGGTATTGTACCCTTTCTGCTTGTAGATGGAGTATTGTGGAATGGCGATAAGGGCTAGGATGCCGAAAATAGCTCCGACTACTAAAAATTCAATGACCGAAAACCCTCGTTCTGCTTTCATACTCTTTCTGCCTAAAAAAACCGGTAAAAGTGTCTAACAACTTGTTTTCTTTAGTGTCATGGGCCTGGTTCGTCTACGAACTGCTCCTACCCGCACGCTTCTTGACTCCCATTTAAGATGCGGCGGATATGGAGAGCGTTTTAGGAAAATTGGTGAATTTTTGGACTATATGCCGGCAAGGTCTCCTATTTGGAACAAGGGGAGATAAAGACCTATAACGAGCGTTCCAACGAGTAGGCCAAGAATAATCATGATAGATGGCTCGAGTAGCTGTTTGAGCGTATCCAGGCTTTGATCGAGTTCCGATTGTGCGTGTTCAATTGCGTTTGTCAGCATTAAATCGAGAGTACCTGTTTGTTCTCCCGTATCAATTAGCTCATTCACAAGGGGCGGAAAGAGTTCGCTTCGCCGGCACGATTCGGCAAATGATGTCCCTTCTTGAAGCATTTCTTTCATCGTTGCAACCCGTTGTTTAGTAATGAAGCTTGTCGTTGATTTTTCAATAATAGTTAAAACCTCATAGTGGGGAATGCCGGCTCGAATGAGATGAGACAGGATGCCTCCGTAGTATCGTGCCTGAGCAGCATGTATGTATCGTCTCAAGATAGGAGTATGTGCGAGCGCTCTTTCAAGTGAGTTTTTAGCTGTTGGTGATGACCATAAAAAATATAAGAGAGTCGATACGGCTCCGATAATGATACAAAGGATATCGAACCAAAAATTCAGAAGACAACGAGAGGCGCCCACGATTAATTGGGTTAGGAGTGGAAGTTGTACGCCACCTTGAACAAAAAGGTCCTCAAACGTTGGTACAACGACAACTAGCAAGAAAATTGTAGTGGCTAGTAATACAGCCAGCACAACAGAGGGATAGAGAAGGGCCTGTCTGAGGTGTTTCCGTGTTTGAATAACGGTGTGTAAATGAGCGTTTAAAATAGTGAAGATCTCATCTAATACCCCGCCCTTTTCGCCGATACTAACAAGGCTGCTACATATGGGTGGAAAGGTCTCTGTTAGGTTTTGCATGCTTGAAGCAAGACTTTGACCTTCATGTAGTTTCTCGGCGAGCATCTTAGATGCCGATTGGAGGGAATCGGTGTGAGCTTGGCGAGATAGGATATCTAAGCCTTGTGCTATAGGAATGCCTGCGGCAAGTATGCTTGCCAATTGCCGGAAGTAGAGTGCTACGTGCTTTGTAGCTGGTCTTTGAGAGGTGCGTATCGGCATAGGTGCTCTTTTTGGGGAGGGATGGCGGTATAATATCGAAAACCTCGAGCAAAAAGTTGTTTTTGAGCTAATTGAGTCTGAGTTTCGTTATGCTATAAAAGAAATCTAACCTTGGTGGGTGGCAGAGAGATTTCGGTAGAGTACGTATGGGTGCTACGTGAAAAAGCGAAGTAAGGTCTTAGAGAGACAAGAAAAATCTCATAAGGCGAGTGATCCCGTACTCGAAGTTGAGGTAGTGCCAGCGGATGAAGAAGCACAATCCGTTGTTGGCGATCAGTTAGATGATGGAGACGTTATCGATGTTGATTTCTCTGTTGAGGAAAGTGGCGATGAAGATCAGAGTCAAACGCATCTAGAACCGACTCGGAGGTCAAGTGCGAGCGAGCGGAGCGTTGTACCGTACAATGCGCTCGATGCCTATCTGGGAGAGATTCGTAGATTCAGCCCGCTTACGAAAGAAGAAGAGCACGCTGTTGCAGTTGAGTATCTTAAGACAAAGAGTCCCGAGGCTGCATACACACTGGTGTCGAGTACTTTGTGGCTTGTCGTAAAAATCGCGCGAGATTACGAGCGTGTTGCTAAAAACGTTCTCGATCTTATCCAAGAGGGAAATATAGGATTGATGGAAGCGGTTCAAAACTTCGATCCGTATCGAGGTGTGCGCTTTCCGAGCTATGCTGTGTGGTGGATAAGAGCGTATATTATACGCTACATCATCGCTAATTGGCGAATGGTCAAGATAGGCACAACGCAAGCTCAGCGAAAACTTTTCTTTAATCTTAGAAAGGAGGCGGACCGCCTGGAGCGAGAAGGGATTTATCCCTCAACAAAACTTCTGGCTGAACGGCTGCAAGTGAAGGAAGGCGAGGTCGTAGAGATGTCTCAGCGTTTGGGAGGGTCAGATGTAAGCTTTGATGCTCCTATTCAAGAGGATGGTTCTTCCGATCTTTTGTCTATTCATCCCGTAGAAGAGGTGTCTACAGAGGAGCTTGTTGCGAAAAAACAGCTACAACAAGCGCTCTCGGACGCGATAGAATCCTTTAAAAAAGAACTGAACACGAAGGAAGAGGCGGTACTAACAGGACGCATTCTTGCCGAGGAAAAGCGAACGCTACAGGAACTGTCTGACTTGTTGCTAATTAGTAAAGAGCGTGTAAGACAGATTGAAAACAAGGTGCGAGAGCGCTTGCGAGCGTTTGTTGCGCAGGAACTGGGAGCAGATCTCCAAGATTGGATGGGCGATTAATCGAACTTTGCATAACCGCTTTCTAGAATGGCGAGGCGGGATATTTCGCAGTTTAATATCGTTAAACAAATAATCATCAGAGAATTAAGCGTATAGCTTCTGTTTCCACATCCTGTGGATATCTCATAGTTAGTGCGAAAAGAAATTAAGTAATTTAAAGTTAGTAAATACGCACTTTTTTCTTGAATTCTAAAGGTGCTGTGGTATTCCTTGTGAAGAGTCGAGATGACGACGAACCTTCCGAAAGAAATTGAGGAAGCCGACCTCGAAGTTGCTCTCCGAAAAGAAAACTAAATCGAAAGATTTATTTTTTTGAAAGATGAAGCGACCAGGCGAAGCGCATGGAAAGGCACTTTGAATTCCTGACTAGAGAGGTACTCTTGTAGACCCGTTGGAGTTTATCGCAAGATATTTTTCCTACGGAGAGTTTGCAAGACACGAGAACAGGCATTCGCTTTTTCTCGTGGCATCGATGGTGTTTTCCTGATGATGGTGTCAAAGCCAACAAAAGCGATAAACAACAAGAGGGCAGGAGCTGTAAAAGGTGAGGGCTCGTAAAGATGCAGTCGAGTGGCACGCTGTCGAAAGACAGTTGGCGACAACTCCAGCATGAGTTGGAGGCTTTTGCCGAAAGGCTTAGGCAGGCTATTTGAAAAAGTAGTCTCTGTTATCACTCGGTCTTTCTTCTGGGAGCACCGGAAGAAAAGAATCACTCCCTACGGGTTGTGCCCCGTAGGAAGGCAAAAGCGGTTGTGGTGACACGGTCCTTTTGTAGGCTTTACGTTCTTAGAGGTATCCCTTTGGGGATTCCAAAGGTTTTGGTATGAAATTCCACGTTGGTTTTGAACCTTTTTGGGTTCGGGGCTTTTTGGGATTAGGGACTAAAATCCGGTTAGGTCTTCTCTCTTCGGATAGAAGACAGGGTTCGACGGTTCAGGTAACTGAAATTCGATCGAAAGCGCTCGAGGGTGGGAAACCGCCATTAGAGGTTGACGACAGAGCACAACGGGAGACCGGTCTATTGTCGTTAATCGCGAAAGAGACCCTGCGATTGTAAGAAATTTCGGCTCGACTAGGAGGGATAAAACTCTTCGGGTCAAAGTTACAAAGTTAGATCCGTCATAAGAGCTGGCTTTTTGGCATGCGCGCGGCACGATCGAGAGATCTGCCGCGTTTTTTTATGTCTGCATTGGATTCTTTAAAGTGCGGCACCTGGTTGTGCTGATCGGGAAAAGGACGGATCGGGAAAAAGAAACTGTTCAGTAAAGTAAGAAAAATCTGTTTTAGCTAAGATTTGCTTTTGGCTGAGATTTGCTATGGAGGGAGCAGGGCCCGTTTCTCTATTGGAGGGAAGAAACGGGCCCAGCAGCCTTTGGCACGCGCGCTCTCGGTGTGGAAAACGTGCGTCGATCCGTCATAGTGAGACTTTAGATGACGAAAGTGTTTTGAACAATTCCCTAAATATTGGCGGTAGTTATAAATATTTTCGTTATCTGTGTTAAATATAATCAACCACTTAAGTTCGTTCGATAACTCGCAAAATTTAAGTAGGTGGTATATTCTGTCCGCGACAAGCCTAATGGAGTAGCGGGCGATGGGACGAATTTTTATCAGTTTTGTAGTTTTCTTCATGGTCGCCGGTGGCGTTTTAGTCTTTCAGGCTACAAAGGGGACAAGCTCTCTTGTGGTAATGCCCTCGGAACTTTTGAAGCAAGCTCATGCAGGTAATCTATTTCGAATTCGGGTGGGTGGGCGTGTCGTCGGCCCCATTGAATATCAAACCGATCCAAGCTTTGTTCTCCGGTTTGCTGTTCGGGATCCGAAAGGAGGAGAGCAGGTAGTGCCCGTTGTTTATCGGGGCATTAAGCCGGATATGTTTCAGGCTGAGCGCGATGTGCTCATAGATGGCGACTTGCGTCAGGGGATCATTGAAGCGGCATCACTGCAAACGCAGTGCCCGTCTAAATACGAACCTGTAAGTCCCGGAGATCAAGCAAAGTAAGCATAAGAGGTGTGGTGTGATTGAATTCGGGTTGTTTTCGCTTTGTGTCGCGTGGCTTCTTACGGTCTTTGTTGTTTGTGGAGGGGTGTTCTGCGGCCTGTATCGAAGAGACTCTCGTGTCTTGATTGAGGTTCTACGGAGGGCGAGCATCTTTATTGCCGTTACGTTGGGCTGTGCTCTTTTTGGGCTTGGGTACGGCTTTGTAACTAATGACTATTCAATTCAGTACATTTGGCAGTATTCAAATCGTGAAATGCCGTGGATATATAAGATAACAGCTATTTGGGGCGGTATGGACGGCTCGATGTTGTTGTGGTGCTTTTTGGTCGCACTATTCGGGGCGTGCATGGCAGCTGTTTCCAAACAATATCCGCGACCTCTTCTTCCGTGGCTGTATGCCGCTGTGTCGTCTTCGACATTATTCTTCACCACTATCACACTGTTTTTTACCAACCCGTTCCGATTTCTAAAGTCAGCGGTGATGATGCCGGATGGAAATGGTTTAAATCCCCTTCTTCAGAATGAATACATGGCGATTCACCCGCCGATGCTTTATCTGGGGTTTACAGGTTTGGCTAT
The DNA here is from genome assembly GCA_038134595.1 of Pseudomonadota bacterium. Lineage (GTDB taxonomy): Bacteria > Bdellovibrionota_C > UBA2361 > UBA2361 > OMII01 > OMII01. The sequence goes on from JAYPVM010000001.1 coordinate 286,774, forward strand.
TCCGTATGCGTTTTGTATGGCAGCACTCGCTTCGGGACACATGTCGAACGATTGGATCCGTCTTACAAGACGGTGGACGTTGATCGGATGGGCGTTTCTGACTGCTGGTATCGTTCTCGGTGGGCATTGGGCATATCTTGAGCTGGGCTGGGGTGGTTTTTGGGCTTGGGATCCTGTTGAGAATGCTTCGTTTCTTCCGTGGCTAACCGCGACCGCGTTTTTGCACTCTGTCATGGTGCAAGAGCGAAAAGGAATGTTAAAGATTTGGAATGTATTTCTGGTCGTTTTAACGTATGCGCTCACGGTATTTGGAACCTTCTTGACCCGTTCGGGAATTGTACAGAGTGTGCATGCGTTTGCATCGACTGATATTGGATGGATTTTTCTTACCTATTTAGCGGCGCTGATAGTGCTGGCTTTGGCTTTGGTTATATACCGCTGGTCTGCGCTTCAGTCGGAGCGAGTTATTGAGAGCCTTTTCTCGCGAGAGGCTGTGTTTTTACTGAATAATCTGGTTCTTCTTAGTATCTGTTTTGCCGTGTTGTGGGGTGTTTTGTTTCCTGTCTTCTCGGAGGCATTTACAGGACAAAAGCAAACGGTTGGAATTCCTTTCTTTAATGCAGTGAATGTTCCGCTGTTTTTAGCGCTTGTTTTTCTGATGGGTGTAGGCCCCACCGTCGCATGGAGGCATACATCGCTTCGGCATATTGTAAGGGCTTTTGTATCGCCGTTTATCGGAGCGCTTGTTGTTTCGACAGCTCTTGTATGGGCTGGGATCCCCGATTTTTATCCCGTTTTGTCGTACGGAATTTGCTTCTTTGTTTTGATGACTATCTGGGGGGAGCTTCAGCGTGGCGCTCGAGTTCAAAGTGGCATCACAAAGGCAAGCCCATGGAGCGTTCGGACGTGGATAGCTATGTTGCTGCGTCATCGAGTTAAGTATGGTGCACATCTGATACACTTCGGTGTCGTTGTAATGACAATAGCGATTACAGCGTCCATGGCACACAAAATTGAGCGTGAATTTACCTTGGCTCCTGGCGAACGCTTCTCCGTAGGGCGATTTGCATTGGAGCTCGAGGAATTTCATGAGGAAAGAGAGCCTAATTACGATGCTCTACAAGCGCATGTTGCTGTATATTCTGCTGCTACGGGAGAACGCATTGAGACGCTTGCTCCAGAACTCCGATTTTATACGAAGAACAAGGAAACGACGACAGAGGTAGCGCTTCGAATGGGACAACGGGAGGATCTATATTTGATTCTTGCCGGCGTTGACGAAACTGGATCAAAAGCTTCGATGAAGGTTTTTATCAATCCACTTCAAGTATGGTTGTGGTACGGTGCTATTATCATGGTACTGGGAGGTGCTATTGTTGCAGTTCCTGTTGGATCTCGAACGAGAGAAGCGTCGGTGAGTAAGAATTTTGCATCGGAGGGTGTATGAGTGTGGGTCTTGTTCTCTGCGTGGTATTGTCTCTTGTCATTGGTATTGCTTTGAGTGCCCCATATTTCGAGGGTGGTTTTGTTGAGGAGGACGATGCTCTGGAGTCGCCTAGCGATACTCAATTGCTCGATAGTAAGGAGCGACTACTTCGGGCATTAAAGGATCTGGAGCAGGATTTTTCAATGGGAAAGATCGAGGAGGAAGAGCTGTCACAGTCTCGTAGCGAACTTTCCTTAGAGTTGGCAGAGATTCTTAAAAAAGATAAACGCGCGTGAATAGGTCGTCTACCCTTGTAGAAGTTTCAGGTATCGTAAAGGCTTTCGGAGAGCATTGCGCACTGAATTCCGTTTCACTGTCTGTGTGTCAGAATGAGGTTGTACTTCTTTTAGGAGCAAATGGCGCCGGTAAGTCGACACTTTTGAGAATTGCAGCCGGTTTGAGCCGTGCGGATCGAGGATTAGTCGATGTCTGCCGTGAGCCTTGTGTGGGATTTTGTTCTCATCACGGAAGTTTGTACGCCAAGCTTACAGTGCGGGAGAATATAGCACTGACCGCGCGAGCGCTCGGTGTTTCGCCTCAAGAAGTACAGGATGCTTGCTCGACGTGGGGAATCGATAAGTATTGTACAAAAGAGGTGCGCGAGCTCTCAAAAGGAATGTACGGAAGAGTAGCGCTTGCACGCACCTTTTTGGGTTCTCCCCGGGTTGTTTTGCTTGATGAGCCTTCAAGTAATCTCGATCAGGAGGGGGTAGATATTCTCTGCTCGAAAGTATCCGCAGGGGCGACGGAAAGAGCCGTTGTAATAGCGACACATGACATCTCTCGGCTGCAAGATGTGGCAACCAGGGTAGTTGTTCTTGAGCGAGGTGTAGTTGTTGCGGATTCTCTAAATAATAGTGATCGGGGCGAGGTTTTGGCGCAGTTTTATGGAGCAAGCCGATGAGAAGGTGGGTTCGGGTGCTTGCAATGTTAATAGCAAAGGAACTGCGACTTGAAGCACGTGGTAAAGAGCTCAGTGTTCTATTGTTGTGCACCTCAATTATCACTTCTGTCTTGGTCGGAGCAGGAGTTAGTGGAGCTGTTTTACAGCCGGATGTGGTGCCGAGGCTTTTTCCAATGTTGTTGTGGATAGTTTTCTTGCTTTCGACGACTTCGGCGAGTGTTCGTGGAAATGAGCATGAGAACGAAGGGCGGGGTTATGAAGGGCTTCTTCTGTGTGGTGTAACGGGAGCGCAGATGTACGTAGCGAAGGTCGTTGTGTGGGCGATCATTTTTGCGCTCAATTGGGTCTTGTTGTGTAGCTTGCTTGGGATTGCTCTCGACCAGAATCTTATCAGTGTTGCAGGTGGGCTTTTGGTTGTCGGATTGCTTGCATCTCTTGTGCTTGCGTCCCTTACTGTGCTTACCTCGGCTATCGCTGCTTCGGCGGCTCTACGAGGTGCTATTTTACCTCTTGTAACACTGCCACTGTTGTTTCCACTCTTTTTTGCCGGAATTGAATTAACTACCGCGGTGATGATTGTAGGGAGTGTCGACCTTAGCAGCATGTGGGTCGGTATAATGGTAGTATCCTTTACGTTGTTTGGTTTGGTGGGTATAAATACCTACCATGAGGTGATAAGTGAGTAATGGCGATAGGTAGTAGGCGTCTAAAATGAAGTCGCGTTTTCCAATAGTAATTCCCCTTGTAGTGTGTCTTCTTGTAACGTGGGCGCAATATATGGTGTTTATGGTCGTTCCAAACGAGCAGATCATGGGCGCTGTGCAGCGAGTATTTTATTTTCATGTGGCTAGTGCCATGGCGTGCTACGCCGCATTTGGTGCAGTACTGTTTGCAAGTATCGCTTTTCTAGCTACAAGGAATACAAAAGCCGACATGCTCTCTATAGCAGCTGGGGAGGTTGGGTTTGTTTTCTGTACCATCACGCTTGTGACGGGAATGATCTGGGGACATAGCGCCTGGAATACCTGGTTTCGATGGCAGGAGCCGCGCTTAGTGACCTTTTTGGTTCTATGGTTGATATTCCTTTCGTTTACTGTGCTTCGGAACTTTGGAGATCCGAAAAAGACGGCAGTACACGGGAGTGTGTTGGGCATTTTAGGAGCGTTGTCGGTTCCGATTGTTTACGTGTCGATAAAGTTTTTACCTCAGAGCGCACGCCTTCATCCAGAGGTTGTTGAGCGGGGAGGTTTGCGAGACCCTTCGTATTGGCAGGCGTTTGGTTTGTCAGTATTTGCATTACTTAGTTTGTGTGCATTGTTGACCTGGCTTCGATATCGTGTGGGGTTGCTTGATGCCCAAGTTAGAGTCCGGTTGTTTGAGAACAAGGAGTAGTAGCATGGTTGATACCTATCCAGATCTGTTTTGGTCTTACACAGTTGTGTGGGGCGTGCTTACAGTATACATCGTTTTTTTGGGTGCTCGTATGTCTGCTGTAGAGCGTAAGCTAACAAACACTGACAAGGAATGTTGTGGGAACAGAGAAGTTTAACATTCACAATGCGCACTTTCTCTTTGGAGCCCCGTCGATGCAGGCGATTCGTCCGCAAGAGTTGCCGGAAATCGCGGTCGCTGGCCGCTCAAACGTGGGCAAGTCAACGTTTATCAATCGCATAGCGGGACGAAAGCTTGCGCGAGTTAGTGGTACCCCCGGTGCCACGCGGGAGCTTAATTTCTATCATTTAGAGGGTGCTTTTAGTGGGGACAAGCGCGACCTGTGTTTAGTCGATATGCCGGGTTTTGGGTATGCGAAACTTTCTCACAAGGAGCGCGAAGCTATCTCTAGGCTTGCGGTTCGATTCTTGCGTGATCGCCAAGAATTGCAGGCTGTTATTCTTCTCAATGATTGTAGACGTGAACCACAGGCTGATGAGCTTGCTATTCAGAAGGTGTGTGCGGAAGAGGGCGTTCATTGTATTATTGTTTTGACAAAGTTTGATAAGCTTAAGCAAAACGAAAAAATGAAACGCCTAAAAGCCGTGGCGCAGGCGTATCATCTAGAGAAGGATGATGTTTTATTTACAGGCGAAAAGATCTCGAACGACCCCTTATGGGCCCGATTGCAAGCGCTTCTCTTTTAGTGTGCAGTTATCGTAGATACTACTTTAGTTGCGTTTTTATATCGGCGCTACTTGATAGGGATCGGCCGGTTGTTTTGGTCGACGGCTACCATAACGACCTCGGCGGTGGTAACTTGAATCGTTTGTAGCTGGTCCACGCCTCTTGTCGCTTCAACTTCAATTCGGATGGTAATAGAAGACGTGCCTCGTCTGAGGGTTTCGCAGTAAAAGCTAACGGCATCTCCCACAAAAACTGGGGCTATAAACTCAACTTCTCGCATTATTTTAGTGACGTATTTTTTGGGGGCTACAGTGCGCGCATGCTGACCGGCCGCCAAGTCGATAAGACTTAAGATATGTCCCCCGAAGATGCTTCCCATAGCGTTGGTGTCACGGGGCATCATAATGGAGCGGATTGCGGGGTTTTTTAGGTTTTCAGTGGTCATAATGGTGTTGAGTGTACGTTATTCTTTAATCTTTGCGTAGAGAAAAATTCCGTCGGGATACTAAGAATCGCTGAGCAGGACATTTTTTAATAGCCTGTGTTTTGGTAGTGAGGCAGGTCATCACACGCTTGCTATTTGTTTCGATACAGTTCTATGCGGAGTTGCGAATGCCATTGATAGAGATGCCATAGATAAAAATTGTCAAAGATAGATCTATGGGGTCATGCGACCGGTGTGTGCCGATATCTATTGTTGATGGTGACGCCATCGTTTTTTGGGGGGAACATATGAATCAAGCTGCAAGAGAAACTGAGGGGCAAGATACTGAATTAGAGTTGGACAGAGGATCATCGTTAGATCGGACCACTCCGGGCGAGTACATTGATAAGGCACTGCATCTCTTGGGCGCACAACTTAAGAGCGTGGCGGGTCTTATCAACGAGCTTGCTCCAGACGAATCAACGATACGCAAAGAGGCCCTTAGTCGAGCGTCAAAGAGATTAGACACTGCGGGGCAGTACATGCTCGATGAAGACGTTTCGGAAAATGTAACCAGCTATCTAGCACGTCATCCTGTTCGTTCACTGGGAGCAAGCTTTGCGATTGGTGTCGTGGCGGCAAATTTGATTCGTTTGATTAGGAGATAAGAGGATGCTTGATTCGGTGAGAGAGGATCTAGAATCTACGATCACTCCTCTATTAAAGGAGATTCTTGAAGATGCAAGGCGCCTCGTTCATCAAGAAGCGCAGCTGGTTCGCGTTGAGGTGCAAGAGGAGGCGCGAGCGGTGCGCACGGTAGTGCTCTGTACGATTATGGGAAGTATCGCCGTTGCGATAGGAAGTGTTTTGGCGGCTTTTACGCTGGTTTATGTGATTGCGGGCAATTGGTTGCAGGCCCCGCTCTGGGTGAGTTTCGGTGCTGTCGCTGTGCTCGTCTTCGGTGTTGGATTGGGATTTCTTTGGCGAGCAGGTAGAAAATTGCAGGGTATTCGTACTGGCTCCGAGCAGACGTTGCGGGCGCTACGAGAGGGTTTTGGATGGATGCAGCGAACGATGTAGGGCCTTTATCTGCTGAGGAGCTTCGGGCAGAGATTCACGAAACAAGTGAGCTTCTCCGAGCCCATTGCGTTACGTTGTGCGCCCATCTCAAAAGGCATCGACAGGCGCTGGTTGCTACGTTGCCAGATAGAAGTGATATCGCCAGCCGTCCCATCTCTTCGTGTGGTATGGCGTTCTGTTTGGGGGCGCTTGTTGGAGCATTTCGTCTTGATCGTAGCGCATTCAGATTAGTAGGTAGGGCTTCTCGAAGGCTTCTGATTCGGTCAGCAAAAACCATCCATCCCGTCGGAAATAGCTTTTTAGGTACCTTGTTACGGGCAGGTGGGGGAACTCCACCGATTTCTCAGAAGCAAAACGGGCGAGCTGTGGCGGTTGATGAGATTGCATCGACAAAGCAGTTTTAGGCTGTTGTGACTGAGGAGCGCATGTTTTTGAGTAACAAAGACAGGTGCTTAGTTCATTCCATCCTTCTTGCAAAGTGCTGCGTGGTGTACCATGATGGGTCAGAGTCGTTGGGTACTAGCAAACAGGGATGGCTTTCCTGGGCTTGGCAAGGGATGCGATAGCTATCAGTCGATATTTCCGCCATTTTTTTGGTTCTTTTAAGCCGTTTATCCTTGAGCATGATGTGATATTCTTTTATGTCATGGCGCAGTCAACGACTGTGGTAACTTGGCGCACCGTTTTAATTTTCAAGAGAAAAGGTGCACTGTGTTTAAGAAGCGTGCTGATCAAAAAGTAGTAGTATATCGATATGTTTGTTTACCTGGCTAAAAAGATATTTGGAACTCGAAACGACCGATTGTTAAAGATGCTACGTCCGGTTGTTCTTCGTATAAACGATTTAGAGCGTATCTATGAGCCTATGAGTGACGAAGAGCTTCGCTCTCAGACAGGGCTTTTTAAGGAACGCTTGTCGCGGGGTGAGGCTTTAGATGATCTCCTTCCTGAGGCGTTCGCTGTTGTTCGAGAGGCTGCTAAACGTGTCGTGGGTATGCGACACTTTGATGTTCAGCTTATCGGTGGAGCAATTTTGCATAAAAATATGATAGCGGAGATGCGGACGGGAGAGGGAAAGACGTTGGTGGCGACTCTCCCTTCATACCTTAATGCTCTAACCGGAAGGGGAGTGCACGTTGTTACAGTAAACGACTATTTGGCGCGGCGCGATGCAGAGTGGATGGGTAAGATTCACACCTTTTTAGGGCTGGAGGTTGGGTGTGTCTACCACGGAATGGACGAAGAGCAGAAAAAAGCTGCCTACCAAGCTGATATAACTTATGGCCAAAACAATGAGTTTGGCTTCGACTTTTTGCGCGACAATATGAAGTTTTCTGCGGGCGAAAAGGTTCAGCGAGACCATTACTTTGCGATCGTGGATGAGGTGGATTCTATTCTCATCGATGAAGCACGGACTCCGCTTATTATTTCGGGCCCTGCGGAAGATTCGACCGAGACCTATGTTCAGATAAATAAGATCATTCCACAGCTCGTCAGAGAGAAAGATTTTGAGATGGATCTCAAGAGCAAGCAGCCGTCTCTTACAGACGAGGGGATTCGCAAGGCGGAGGGTTTATTAGGTATTGAGAATCTCTATGATCCTACGAATGTAGAACTGCTTCATCACGTTACCCAAGGCCTTCGAGCGCATAGCAGCTTTGAGCGGGATGTTGATTATGTCGTCCAAGGTGGACAGATAGTAATAGTTGATGAATTTACTGGACGGCTCATGCCCGGAAGGCGATGGTCAAATGGATTGCATCAAGCTATTGAAGCTAAGGAAAACGTTCGCGTGCAACGCGAGAATCAAACCCTTGCTTCCATTACGTTTCAAAATTACTTCCGAATGTATGAAAAACTGGGGGGGATGACAGGTACTGCCGATACTGAGGCGGGAGAATTTAAGGAGATTTATGGTTTGGAGGTGGCTGTGATACCGACAAACAAGATGATGGTTCGAAAAGATCATGTTGATGTTGTTTATCGTACCCGTCGTGAAAAGTACGCCGCTGTTGTTGAAGACATTGAGGAGATCCATGCGAAGGGACAACCCGTTTTGGTTGGTACTGTCAGTATCGATCAGAGCGAAGCCGTAGCGAAAATGCTTCAAGAGCGAGGTGTCCCGCACAATGTCTTAAATGCAAAACACCATGAGCGAGAAGCTGAAATAATAGCACAAGCTGGTCGATTGGGAGCAGTGACGATATCAACTAATATGGCGGGTCGCGGTACCGATATCCTCTTAGGCGGGAATCCGGAGTTTATGGCAGCGGCAGAAACGGGAGTGCGAGATCTCGATGACTCCGAATATCAGGAGGCACTAGTTCGGTATGAGCAACAATGCTTAGAGGAGCATAGGCAGGTTCTTGATGCCGGTGGTCTCTTTGTAATGGGTACAGAGCGCCACGAATCTCGTCGAATAGATAATCAGCTTCGAGGACGATCGGGGCGACAGGGAGACCCAGGGGAAACTCGTTTCTATATATCGCTTGAAGATGATCTTATGGTCCGCTTTCAAGGAGAACGGCTTCAGCAGTTGATGCTTCGTATGGGATGGGAAGAGGGGATGGCACTTGATCACTCGCTCATGAGTAGAACTATCGAGGGAGCTCAGAAGCGAGTTGAAGCGATGCACTTCGATAGTCGAAAACATGTTACTGAATACGACGATGTCATGAACAAGCAACGACAGGTTATATATAACCTCCGAAGTCGAGTGCTTAATAATGAGAATATTCGTGAGGAGATATACGAGATTATTGACGATCTTCTCGAGCAGACAGTTCAGCAAAATTGTGATCCACGACAGAAGCCTGTTGAATGGCCGCTTGATACGCTTGTTGAGCGGTATGAGTTTCTTTTCGGTCGAAAGTTTTCTTTTCCAGAGACGGTAGTGCTCGAACAGCAGGTGTTATTTGATACCCTACGAGACTCGGCTCGGAAGGTGTATGAAGAGCACGCTGAGGTGCAAACTCAAAAATTACAGGGATTAAAGGAGATAGGCGTCTCCCCGCAACTAAATCGGGGCCCTGCTGAGGAGGAGCGCTTTGTCGGTTTTGAGCTTATTGAGCAAGATACGCTTCTAGAAGCGGTTGATCACTTTTGGAGATTGCATCTACAAGAAATGGATCACTTGCGAGAGGGTATAGGGCTCCGTGGATACGGTCAGAAAAATCCCCTACATGAATATCAGCGAGAGGGCTTTATTCTGTTTCAGCATATGCTCATTGAGCTCAAAGAGAACGTTGTGCGAAGGCTTTGTTATCACGATGTGCCACCGGTCGAAGAGGTTTTAAAACACATCGAAGAGGAGCGGCGAAAGCACGAGGAACGTGAGCAGCAGATGCAGTTAGTCCACGGAAGTGATGTTGTGTCCTCAGATGGGAGCGACGACGAGGAGCAGAAAGCTCCCGATGGTGAGCGAGAACGGCGTGAAGCGCAGCGCAAGGCTCGGCGCAAAGCTAATAAGCGATGAGGCAAGCAGGGCTCTCTGTTTATATTCATGTGCCGTTTTGTGCCAAAAAGTGCCCGTATTGCGATTTTAACACCTATGCTACCAAATCTATTCCGGAGGCGGATTACGTTGATGCATTGCTTAGCGAGATGCGTTGGCATAGAGCGCACACGGTGTTGGACCGCGGACCTGCTTTAACCGTATTTTTCGGTGGAGGTACTCCTTCTTTACTTGCTCCTACATCTATTAAAAAGCTTATTAATGAGGTCGCTGTTGTTTTTGGGATTTCGCCTGATGCCGAGATCTCGCTTGAAGCAAATCCATCAGGGATGTCAGAGGCTGTATATCAATCTTTGCTTGATGCTGGGGTGAATAGACTTAGTTTCGGAGTGCAAAGTTTTGATGAGGCGCAGCTTTCTCTACTTGGTAGAGATCACTCATCTAAGCAGGCGATGCAAGCAATCAAGGATGCACATCGTGCCGGTTTTAGGCGCATTAGCCTCGATCTTATGTGTGGAGTTCCGGGGCAATTGTGCGATGGATTTGAGCGAGATGTTACCGTTGCAACGAGTTTGCCGATTGGACACCTATCGGTTTATGCCTTGTCGATAGAACCGGGAACTCCATTTTTTCAACGCTTTGAAAGGGGGCTTCTCGCTCTGCCGCCGGAGGATGAAGTGGTATCGATGCTCTCGGTCCTGCCGAAGCGTTTGTATGAATGCGGATTTTCCCGTTATGAAATAAGCAATTATGCACGCCCAGGGCAAGAAAGTGTGCATAATACAGTGTATTGGGAAGGGAGCGATTATCTGGGATTGGGTGCGGGAGCACACAGTTTCGTTAGGCAGGGGGGTTGCGAGTATCAGACGGCGCGGCGGTGGAGTAACGTCGCGTTACCTGCGACGTATATGAAGGCAGCAGGAGATGGTTCGATGATTTCCTGGAGGGAGTCTTTGAGTGAGGATGCACTTTCGTACGAATTTTTCTATCTTGGCCTTCGGATGACTAAGGGGGTTTCTAAGGATGACTTTTGCCAGAGGTTTGGCGCTACAAGGTGGAGTTTATATGAGGCGACTATCGCGGATCTGATGAAGGAAGGATTGATCGTCGAAGATGGAGATAGATTGTTTTTAAGTGAGCGCGGGATATTGATTTCGGATTCGGTCTTTGAGCAGCTTGTTGTGACCCGATAGAGTGCGTAGGGTGGATAGAGTATGAAAGTATTCTCAAAGGAAGATATTGAAGCGACACTTCGAGAGTTGGAGATAGAGTTTCAGTCATTTTCGCACCCGCCGGTATTTACCACGGAGGATGTGGCGTTGTTGGCCAAGCCTCTCCCCGGTGTTGATACCAAGAATCTTTTTTTGCGGGATGAAAAGAAGCGAAACTATATTTTGTTGTGTGTCCGTGCTGAAACGAGAGTTAATCTAAAAGCGTTGGGTAAGCAGTTAGGCTTTAAGGGGCTTACCTTCGGATCTGCAGAGGATATGTGGGCGTTGTTGAGGGTAAAGCCGGGAGCTGTTTGTTTGTTTTCTCTTGTTCATGATACGCAGAAGCGGGTGCAGGCTTACATGGACGATCGAATAGGCAAGGCTGAATTGATGCAAAATCATCCCCTGCAAAACACGGATACTATTGTTTTGCATGCAAGAGATGTGGTTCTCTTTTGCGAGAAAGCTGGACATTCGGTTCAGTTTGTAGAGATCGAAGTCTAGGAAGATGAGTATATGCAGATACTTAGATGGGCCTTTAGGATTTCGCCCAAACAACCCAAGAAAGTTGACCTCAAGCCCGAAACTTGAGTACACTGTGAGGCCTCATGGGGGGAGACCTGCCAAGGGGAAGATGCGGTTTGTGGGATAGAGTTTTTACTCAGTGTTGGAAGCAAATAGCCCCATGCGCAGAGCAGAAGATTTATATTGCAAGAGAGCTAAAACAATAATTAGGTAGTACACGTCATGAAGCGCACATATCAACCAAGCAACAAGAGCCGCCACTCGACACACGGATTTAGAAAGAGAATGGCGACCAAAGGTGGACGTAAGGTTCTAAATGCTCGTCGGGCTCGTGGTCGTAAGCAGTTAGTTGTAGCTACGCCTAGAAAGGGGCACTACAAGTAGAGTTGTCTGCGGATAGCGATAAGGCAGGCGTACTTGTCAGATTTACGTTTAAGAAAACGTTTCCGTTTGCGAAAAAAGAGGGAGATTAAACGCTGTCAGAACGGCGGTGTTCGGCTGTACTCAAAGCACTTTGCTGTCTTTGCGTGCCCATCCTCAAGTGAAGATAGTCGGCTTGCCATTGCCGTAACAAAAAAAATCGAGAAACGAGCGGTTGTAAGAAATAAGATCAAGCGACGGATTCGAGAGGTGTTTCGGCTTCATCGAGAAGCGTTTCGAGAACCAACTGATATTGTTGTCGTAGCGCGTCGGGGAATTCAGTCTTGTTGCTACAAAGATTATGAGCGGGAGATCCTGGGAGCTCTTCGAGCGAAGGGGTTGTTTGCTGGAAATAGCAAGGATTAGGGGGCTTTCATGGCGCGTCATAAGCCTGGCTCACTAGCCGTTGTCGATATCATCCACAGAGCTTACAAGCGTGTTATTTCTCCTCTATTTGGCAACGCCTGCCGTTTTTATCCAAGCTGTTCTGATTACGCGCATGAAGCGATTGTAAGATATGGATGGTTTCGGGGTGGCTGGCTCGCTGTAAAGCGGCTTGTGAAGTGCCATCCCCGTAACCCTGGAGGGGAAGACCAGGTGCCGTAATGGGCAACAAATTGCCTAGTTAGACAAGACTTTTGGGCGGGTCTGTAGTAGAAATCAAGTCTCGAGAGGATAAACGGTAATGTGTATTAGAGGGAGTGTATTCCGTGAGCGATAATTCATCTGAATTTAATCAGCGAAGCATGAAGGCCATCATTTTGTGCGTGATGGTGACCATTGTCTATACACAGCTTTTTTTAGCGCCACAACAGGCGAGGAATACGACGGGCCAAGGCTCAGCCTCGGCAGTAGCTTCAGGGCAGGTTGAACGGTCGGCCCCAGACCCTTCGAAGCAGGCTGGATTGCCAGTGACCGCGGTGTCCTCAGTAGCTGGCACCACACAAAAACCGACAGTTACTCGGGCGCAATTGGATAGCGCGGAGAAAACTCAGGTAGATGTAGGTGTGTCAAAGGTCGCAATTTCTCACCTTGGTGCCAGATTGATTCATTATAATCTGAAGAATTATCGGCAAGAGGCAACGAGCGCAGAGCCTCTCGATCTTGTGGGCTCGGACGAGCAAGTAGCTGTCTTGCCATTAGGAGTCTATGTCGGCAATAAAAGTGATGCCGATGTTGTATACACGTTAGCTTCGAATGAAAACAATATAGCACTTGCGCCAAACGAGAGAAGAACACTTGAATTTCGTGGTGTTTGGAGTGACGGTACTGGAATTACAAAGCGGATTACATTTACAGGGGGAAGCTACCTCTTTAGTGTCGATGTCGCATTGGATAAACCTGCAGTAAATGGCCAAACAGTTTGGGTGGAATGGAGTCATCTTTACCCGAGTGAAATCGAAGATGAGCTCCGGATAAAGCACGTAATAACGCTTCTTGATGGTGAAAACAAAATTGATCACCTACAGGTTCCGAGTATTGGCCAGGGTATTAAGACCTATGGTGCTGGTAAATGGGTGGCGTTGGGAGATACGTATTTTGCAAGTATTCTTATTCCAGACTCTATTGGTGCCAACACCGCGGTAGGACGAGCTGATGATCTGTTTTATGGTCGCGTTGCCGGCGGGGCTCAGGGTGGATCGTTTCACGCATATGTGGGGCCAAAAGATTACAAGTTGTTAGCATCGCAAGGAACGTATCAACTGGAACGTTCGATTGATTTGGGTTGGTTTTCATTTCTTGCCCTCCCTCTGCTGTGGCTTCTGCACGCACTTTATGGCCTTCTTGGCAATTACGGGGTTGCTATCATCGCACTTACCCTGCTTGTAAAAGCTGTTATGTTGCCGCTTTCAAAGGCTAGTTTTAGCTCGGCGCGAAAGATGCAAGAGCTTCAGCCCGAGATAAAAGCATTACGCGAGCGGATTAAAGATCCCACTCAGCTTAATCAAGAGATGTTTAGCCTCTATAAGCGAAAGGGAGTCAATCCGATGGGAGGATGCTTCCCAATGTTGATTCAGATTCCAGTTTTTCTGGGGCTATATAACGCGCTCCTCAATGCCATTGAACTCAGGCACGCTCCATTTGCTTTGTGGATTACCGATCTGTCGGCCCCTGAGTCACTTGAGATTCTTGGTGTCGGTGTTCCTGTAATGGTGCTTCTGATGGCAGTGAGTATGGTGTATCAGACGTGGACAACTCCGAATCCATCGGCAGATCCGAATCAACAGAAGATGATGATGATTATGCCACTCGTATTTGCGGGGATGTTTATCGTGTTCCCTATGCCTGCAGGGCTTGTTCTGTACTGGTTGGTAAACAATATTATTTCTATCATTCAACAGCTGTACATGAGAAGTGCTGAGAAGGGTTCTGTATATGTAGGCACCGCAGTTGCCAGTGCTGTAATTTTTGGTGTCGGTGTAGTACTTACCTTAGTTTGATATGGACGAGACTACGATAGCTGCACTCGCAACATCGCCAGCACCGGCTGGGGTTGCGGTGGTACGCGTTAGTGGTCAAAAGACCCGTACGGTTTTAGAGAAAGTCTTTAAGGGGAGGAAAAGTCCTGAGAGCCGAGCGCGAGAGCTCGTGTTTGGGGATTTCCTAGATGCGCCATCTGGTGAGCGTATCGATACGGGACTTGCTGTTTTTATGCCGGGGCCAGCAAGCTTTACAGGCGAGGACGTTGCTGAGTTTCAATGTCATGGAAGCCCCGTGCTGGTAAAACAACTTCTGCGGTCTATTTATGCCTGTGGTGTTCTGCCAGCACCAGCGGGTGAATTTACGAGAAGAGCCTTTTTAAGTGGCAAAATAGATCTCACGCAAGCTGAGGCGATAGCTGACGTTGTTCATGCAAAGGGCGAAGAGGAGCTTCGATTTGCCGAGGAACAATTGCACGGAAGATTAAGCACTGTCCTTGCTGAAATTGGGGAGCCTCTTCGGAACACGTTAGCCGAGATAGAGGCGTCGATAGACTTTCCAGAGGAGGATATTAGCCCAGACGCTCTCAAGGTGCTCGAAGAACGAGCGCAGATTGCTATAGAGCGAATTGATAAGATGCTTGCGACATATGAGTTTGGGTCGTTGGTGCGAGATGGTGTGCGGGTTCTTTTATGTGGTAGACCCAACTCAGGTAAATCGAGCCTTTTAAATCGGTTGCTGGGAAAAGATCGAGCGATAGTATCGGACATCTCAGGAACGACGCGTGATCTGATAGAGGACCACGCCACAATTGGTGGGCATGCGTTCATTTTTTGTGATTCGGCTGGGATTCGTGAGACGGAAGATCACGTAGAAAAAATAGGCGTTGAGCTGGCCAAGGAGCGACTCTCGTGGGCTGATATCGTTCTGTTTGTTGTTGATGCGACTGAGGATGAGCAGTTGCTTGAGGAGACTTTATCGATGCTTTTACGCTCAAGTGCAGAGGTTTGGTTGGTGGCTAACAAGGTTGACCTATTGAGCGGAAAGGCTTGGCCATGTTCAAGACTAACAGACCGTTGTGCTCGCACGGTGATGCTTTCGGCGAAGACGGGAGAGGGTGTTGCTGATCTCATGAAGGGGCTGGTCTCTCACATTGAAACTGTTGCTCCTATAGAGGGGGATGTTGGAGAGACGATTACAAATGAACGCCACAGAGATTGCTTGCGTCGAGCGGTAGATGCCTTGCGAGAGTGTCGGTTGTTACTTGCAACAGTGGGAGCTCCCCTGTCTATCGTTGGAACTGAACTTAGACGAGCACTTGAAGCGTTGGATGAAATCGTTGGTAAAACGTATACCGAGGATATCTTAGGTCGTATCTTCTCTAAATTTTGTATCGGTAAATAAACATCGCCTTAGCGTTTACTGGGAATGATCATGGCAAACCCATGAGAGTGCCGTAATGTTCCGTAAAGGTGTGAGTAAGCGGCATGCCATCTATTTTTGACAGCGGTGTGTGTACACCTTCTTTTCCCGCGTAGAGCTCCAATTTCGGCGCTTGTACAGGCTTATTTCGTAGATAGCAGAGTGTGCAAGAAACATATAATCAACGAGCCGACTCTCAAGTAATTATTGCCGCCCCTACGGGATTGTCAAGCGAAGAGGCTGATAAGCGACTTACTGTCTTTGGTAGAAACGTTCTACCGAAAGATCGCTCGAAGACGATCCTCTCTCTAGTCTTACGTCAGTTTGCAAGCCCCCTAATCTATATACTGATATTTGCGGCGATAGTGTCTTTTGCCATTGGAGAGGTTGTGGATGGAGGATTTATTGTTCTGGTATTAATGATAAATGGCACCGTTGGTATTGTTCAGGAATATATAGCATCTCGTGCAATTGATAGGTTGCTTGTACAAGAGGCGCGGCAATCGAGGGTTATTCGAGATGGAACGATTCGAAGTGTCGATGCCACAATGATAGTTCCTGGTGATGTGTTGCTTCTGGAGGCAGGTGATTATATTGCAGCCGATCTACAATGGAATGAAGCGATTAATGTTGAAGTTGATGAATCTGTATTCTCGGGCGAAGCTATGACTGTCT
Organism: Pseudomonadota bacterium; assembly: GCA_038134595.1. Lineage (GTDB taxonomy): Bacteria > Bdellovibrionota_C > UBA2361 > UBA2361 > OMII01 > OMII01. Next base: position 302,914 of record JAYPVM010000001.1, read on the forward strand.
CCAAGCAGCTCGGGGATAGATCGTATGCGGGCACATTTGTAACGAGGGGTCGAGGGAGCGGAACAGTCTATGCTACCGGAGTAGAAAGCCAACTCGGGATGCTTTCGAAATCGATAGGTCAGACGTCGATTCACGATCCTCCTCTCGTGATTCGAGTGAAACGGTTTGCCCAGCAAATAGGGATACTTATTGGTGTGGGTATTGCATTTGTAGTGTTGTACGGAGCGCTTGCCCATTACGCCGTTACAGATCTCTTCCTGATGGCAGTTGGTTTGGCTGTCTCGGCAATACCAGAGGGACTTCCGGTTGCCATGTCTGTTGCCTTGGCCGTTGCCACCCGGCGAATGGCACGTAGAAACGTTATAATCCGCCGGGGAACAGCTACAGAATCTCTCGGTTCCTGCACAGTTATTGCGACCGATAAGACTGGTACCCTGACAGAAAATAGAGTTGAACTTATTTCGTTTACAGCGCTGGAAGGAGAGAGATGTTGTACTCATCGTTGGAAGGATTATTTAGCTTCCGAACAGCTTAGTTCTGGTACGACGCATGTTAGACAATTGCTAACGACTGGACTGCTTGCCACTGACACCGGGAATCGTCCACCTGAATTGATTACGGATCCTCTCGATCGGGCGATTGTATGGCGTTGCCATGAAGCTGGCCTTACCGATGGCATCCTCAAGAGCCGATGGGCTCCGTTAGAAATGAAGGCTTTTGATGCGACGTTTCGGTTATCGGCGGTGTCGCATTGCAATGATAGTGGGGCCCTTGTATGTGTCAAAGGAGCGTTTGAAGAGGTGCTCTCGCTGTGTTCTCCTAGTAAGAATTCGAAGAAATATCAGCCCCACGAAATTGAGGAGAGTAGCAGGCAGCTTGCTATACAGGGAGTGCGGGTGCTGGCGTTAGCGGAAAAAAATTGCACTTCGTCTGATACGATTGATGCGTGTCTTTCGGTTGGAGGGTTTACCTTTGTTGGTCTTCTCGGATTCCAAGATCCTCTCCGAGAAGGTGTCTGTGAAGCGGTGGCTGCCTGTAAACATGCGCGAATTCATGTGGTGGTAATTACTGGCGATGATCCTCGCACGGCGACAGCAATTGCAAGAGAAGCTGGTATTCTTGATGCCTCATCCGATGCCGTAACAACGGGAGCGGAATTGACATTGGCTGAGAGAAGGGGCGGAGAGTCCGCCTTTGATAGCGTAGTTAAAAATTCTGTCATATTCGCAAGGAGTTCACCAGCGCAGAAGTTAGCGATAGTACACTCTCTAGTGCGGCAAAAGCACTTTGTTGCAGTAACAGGCGATGGAATTAATGATGCTCCAGCCCTACGACATGCACATGTAGGTGTAGCAATGGGCCTTCGAGGGACTGATATTGCAAAAGAGGTAGCAGATATTGTAGTCGCAGACGATAATTTTGCCTCTATTGTGGCAGGTATCCACGAAGGACGAGTGGTGTATAGCAATATTCGCAAAGTCGTCTTTATGCTTGTATCTACGGGATGTGGCGAGGTTGTTCTCTTTATTCTCAGTATCGCAAGTGGACTGCCAATGCCGCTGACTCCAGCCCAGTTGTTGTGGCTTAATCTTATCACAGAGGGAGTGCAAGATATTGCGCTCGCATTTGAAAAGTCAGAGGGGGATGAATTGAACCGTCCTCCGCGGGATCCTAAAGAACAGATTTTTGATAGTGTTATGACGAGGAGAGTCGCTACGTCAGCTGTGGTGATGGGTTTGATTAGTTTTTGTTTGTTTTATGTTGAGTACGTGCGTGAGCAGGATGTTGTATATGCTCGGAGTTTAGTGCTGACACTTTTTGTTGTTTTCGAGAATGTACAGGCGCTGCACGCTCGTTCTGAATATCGCTCGCTCCTTACGTTGCCTGTTTTATCTAATCCGTGGCTTATTCTTGGGATTATTGGTGCACAGATTTTACATCTATTAGCTCTTGTATACCCCGATGTATTCTCGGCGCTCGATGTTGTGTTGGTACATGGAGATGATTGGATTTTGATAGCGGCGAGCGCTTTTTTTGTCTGTCTCGTGATAGAGCTTGATAAATGGGCTGTAAGGAGATCGTGCAAAACGGCCGCTTTAAAACGTTCTCAGTGTTGAGTTATGAGTTCTGATTGCGGAACTTATGCTCCGGCCTGTTAATGCTTTTTCGCAGAGGTAGTTTTACAGCCCCCGGGCATGCGATTTACGTGGATGTCGATCAGCTTCATAGCAATCCCCTTAGTGCGCCTACTGGGGCATTGAACCGTATAGGAACGTGTGTAGTCGCGGTAACGACGCTCAACCGCAAAAGTTGTGGTCCCTCGAGGCAGAATTGTCCGTTCTCCGGGTCGCAGGCTCGCAAATGCCCCACCGCCTGATACCGTAATTACATTGTATTCGCTGTCCAGTGAATCGTTTTTGACCAATATCTTTCCTGGTGGAACAGACTCGCTGGTGCACCCCATCGGGAGAAACGTTACTGCAATATAAAGCGTGGTGTGAATTATTTTTAAGATAACTTGAGTCATACAACAATACACATCTAGTTTCCAAAGATGCTACCGTGAATGACTCTTGATTGGCAACGTCGAAGAGCTAGAGAAAATTTCGACTCATAAAGCTTTTGATTACAATAGCGCGGTCTGTATCTTCGCTCTCAAAGGTAAATTCTCCATCGCTCGAGCAGCTATATCGTGGATCCCATACTTTTGCTTCAGCGTAGGCATGAATTGCATAGCTATAGTGTTGTACGTCAAGGATAAAATCACTCTTATCAAAGCTGGGCTTCTTGAGCCCTCGATTGCTAATTCCACGGCGACGATTTCGGCGCCGTTTTTTTCTCCATTTTCTTAACGCGCGATTTCGCTTTCTTTCGCCGAGTTCTGAGTCGTCTGTTTCGATAGCAGACAATAAATCACTCAAGAACGTTCCTGCCTCCAAAGCGCAGCCTGATACGGTTGCCTCGCCTACTACCAGTTTTGGCGGAAATGCGTCGCTTGGAATTTGCTTTTTCTTCATGCGTTTGTACATTTTGAAGAAAAATGGCGAGAGTCGCCGGCGCATGCTCTTCAGTATGCGCTCAGAGGAGGGGCGATTTACTGAAAACGGGTCGTTGAAAACGCCTGAATGCTGGTACGCACTATAGAAATAGGAGTTGTAGGAGTACATGATATTACTGTCATCAATCGCTGGTAACTGTCCTAGCTTGGAAGGGTCTCCATACAGCGATTTTACGATCAGGGTTTTTGACGGATTAATTGCCCGTATAGCGGCTATCGTATCTAATAGAAGCGTGTTCCATGACCGCACACCTTCACCCATTAGACTCTTGTTCGCTGCGGGTTCATTGACGAGGTCAAAGGCAGTAATCGTCGGGTTTGAACCGTAACGGGTAATGATCTCCTCCCATTTTGCGATAAAAGCATCTTGAAGTGATGGATCTGAAAACATTTGGTAGTGAGATGGGGCTGTGCGGGTCTCGAATCCTCCTGGAGGGGAATAGAGACAGAAGATTATTGTAAGACCTTTGGATTCAATAAGGGGAAGCTTCGTATCTAATAGGGAAAATTGCTCTTCCATCATCGCATCGTATGCAGTTCCCGTCGTTCCATCCATCTCTGTGTTGTTGCCGATCTGGATACGGAGCTCATTTGCTCTCCAATTGTTAATGATATCATCGAGTGACTCTGAAGTAATCCCCGCTAGGGGAATCTGAAAGCCCCGATACGAAGGAGTGGCGTGCGAAATATGGATTTGTGTCGCTAGGCCGAAGATTCCTACGATAAAAAACGAAAGTGCTTGAAGATGTTTTGCCATGTGGTAGGGTCCTTTGAGTTGGCGTGAAATTGTGAACGCTTCTTCAAGGATATCAAACTTGTTGTAGGTGGGAAAATCAGAAATTTCTACACGATTTTTTGTGGAGTTAAATTGAACAGAAAATTGTGTAATATGGGTCATCTATGAGTCAGGATGTTTTTCAGGCAGGCTTTGCACCAGCACTTCGGTGGCCGTTATCAATTAGACATACCAAGGTTGAGCACGACGATCGGGCAGGTGGTATTGAAGAGGTAACAATAATTGGGTGTCCGATAGGCATTTCACCAACACCGCTTGTTCTTCGACGTGTCGTTGTGCCAGTGCTGGGGCTTTTAACGGGAGCGCATACCGCTGAGAGCATTGCCGAGCAGGTAAGGCAGATGGGAATTGATTCTCAGATGGTTCAAGAAGTTATTACGTTGTTAGATCAGTATCTGTTTCTTGATAATGACCGATTTCATCGTGCGGCTGCCGAGGTTAAAAGGGTTTATGGCTCGCTACGAGAGAGAGCGCCAGCATTTGCAGGGGGTATTTATCCTGCGGAACCGTTGGATGCCAAAGGTTTTTTTGATTACTTGCTTCAGGAGGGAGAGAGTATCAAACGGCCGACCGGAAGTTTAGAATTGTTAATCGCTCCTCACATCGACTATAGGAGGGGTGGTGCGTGCTACGGTAAGATTTATCCTGAGATAACTGGGCTCGATGCCGATCTGTGTATTCTTGTGGGTACGGCGCATCAATACAGCCCCCATATGTTTCACTTGACGAGAAAACACTTTCGAACCCCCCTCGGTGTGGCTCGTTGTGACCAGGATTTTGTATCTAATCTTGCAGGTCGTTACGGTGAGGAGCGTTCCTTTGCAGATGAGTTGCTCCATAAAGGAGAGCATTCGCTTGAGTTGCAGATTCCTTTTCTAACGAGACTTAAGCCTATGATGGAAATTGTGCCAATTTTAGTTGGTAGTTTTCATGAGTTTGTTGTCGCTAATAGAGCTCCCAAGGAGTTCGATGTTTATAATGACTTTGTTTCGGGACTGGTTGAATCTATTCAGCGCTATCAAAAAAGCGGCCGGCGAATCTGCTTTATAGCTGGAGTCGATATGGCGCATGTTGGCCAGGAGTTTGGGGATGAGTGGGAGTTGACTGATAAAAAAATCGAGGAGATTGCGACTAGAGATGAACAGTATCTTACGTGCATCAAGCGCCACGATCTTTCTGGATTGTTCGAACATATCGCCTCAGACCAAGATGCAAGACGCATGTGTGGATTTCCCTCGCTTTACATGATTATGGATGTACTAGAACGTCTTGGAGTCAGATATCAAGCTGGGAGTTGTTTCTATGACAAGAGCGTTGATGTAGCTTCGGGATGTTGTGTTACCTATGCCGGCATGTCCCTTTATTCGCAGTAGTGAAAAGCACTAGTGCGTAAAGAGGCGTGAGGAAGAGAAGGTATTCTAAGGAAAAAACCTTCTCAAAAATTGTCGACTCAAAGGTTAAACTTTAAAAAGTCGACTTTGCAAGAACTGGCAATCGCCAACGCCGTCTTTGTTTGGGTGGGGTAAGATAGCTCACTACTACCCAAAGAGCGGTGGAGATGCCAACAAACAAGTTGCCTGCCTGTCCTATCATGATGGGATCTCGTCCCTCGCTTGGCAAGAAAGGCACTACTGCACCCCACAAAGAGACGCAGATAAGGAGCGCATACATTAATCCCTGTCTAATCAGGGCTTGCGCCCGCTGTCGTTGCTCCTCATTGGCATAGTGCCAGATGAGGATTAGCCGGATTGATTCTAGGGCTCCAACGAGGAGCCCAAAGCCAAAACCATGTGCTCTTGGAGCTTCTGTGGAGTAGGCTTGAAATTCAGCGACTACTCCCAAGATACAAAGCACACCAACAATTCGTAGCGCAGCCACAGCCGCCTCCTTTCATAAAAAACCCTAAAAGAGATACCTTCCTTCCTCACGCCTCTTTTATTGATTTTTATGGAATGGATAGATTAGAACAGTGATTTGATATAGACAAGTTTTTGAGGTGACTTAGCTAAATCGCTGCAAATACAGCGGGAATTGCGATCTCTTCATTCGGTAGTTGAATACACCATTTTTCTAATGAGGTCTGTTTCCCTGAAGCGCATCCGGTAACGGAGCTGATATGGGGACAAATCGCTTGTGCTTAAAAAGTTTGTAGTAAGATGTGGTGTTAGAGATGGATAATACAGAAGCAAAATCCCAAAATTTCTTTGAAAAATTTAACTGTGAAGTTGAAGCTGCCGAGGTTCAGGTGGGCACAACCTATCCACTCTATGGCATGATTACAAAAATCATCGATGATACTCCTGGAAATGTCATTGTAGAACTTAATTTTTCGATTACCGCGACGATGACTATTCCCGATAAAGAGAAAGTGGAGATGCTTAAAGAGAGAGCATTCGAGCCGGGGATTTTCGTTTCGACCGTTACCAACAAAACTCCTCATGTTGAAGTGGATTGTAGCACCGTTGTATTTGGCAAAAGGCAGACGGCGGCTAACTAGAATTTAATTACGCACCTCGTTACATCACATCGTGCCCCCAAATCATTGATGGTTTGGGGGTTTTTTATTGCTCTATCGCGGACAACATGAAAGTGATTCTGCCAGAGAGAATCTTGTATACAGGAAGGATGTTATATCATAGGTTAACGTGAAGGGATGTTGGTGTGTTATGTGATGCGGAGTTACAGGGTCTTTAATTTAATTTCGTTGCAACCTATGTTTATCAAAGAAACCTAGTGTCCATTAAAGAAACAAGTGAGGAACGACTTAGGTTAAGGTCGTATTAGTAGACGGGTTACTTCTCAATAGTGGCGCTGTTTACCAATAATGGTATAGTGCTAGACGGAAACTGATTTTTTAAACAGCTCTCATGGAAATATGACTTCATCAGATAGTAGTAAGCAAAACCAAAGTGAACAGGGCGGGGTCTGGTATGAGATCGTTAGCTTTTTTAAGACACTTGCAGTCATTTTTGTGCTTGCGTTTTCGATTCGTATTACGCTTGTCGAGCCATTTAAGATCCCCTCTGGCTCAATGATTCCGACACTTCAGATAGGTGACTTTATTTTGGTACTCAAGTGTTGGTACGGAGTGCAGTTGCCGTGGGTAACGGAGTCTCCTGCGATGTGGAACACGCCGAAGAGAGGAGATGTCGTCGTATTTACAAGGCCAGATGATCCTAACACTCCCAACGAGGATGATTCGGATATCTATCTTATAAAGCGAGTTATAGGGGTCGAGGGGGATACTGTAGAGGTGCGTGGACCGCAACTATATTTAAATGGCACGCCAACAAAAGAGTCGTATGCCCGCTGGAGTGCAGGTGGGGCTTTCGGGGGCAGTTTCGGGCCCGTGCAAATTCCCGAAGGTAGAATTCTTCTTTTGGGCGATAACAGGGACAACTCTAAGGACTCGCGATTTTGGACGGAGCCATTTTTGGACGTTCGTAGGGTAAAAGGAAAAGCTGTCTTGGTTTTCTGGTCTTGGGACAGCCTTAAACGAATTTTTACAGCGATTCGTTAATGTGGAAGTTTCTAGGTTCATCAGTGGTGCTATCGGTTGAGGGAGCAGATGCTCGCCGATATCTTCATAATAGATTGTCTAATTCGATACGAGACCTGGCTGTTGGGGCTTCAGTTGATGCCGCAGCTCTCAATGCTAAGGGAAGGGTCGAGGCGCTCTTTGTAGTATCTTGCACGGGCGAGGAAAAGTTTTTGTTGTGCGCTGATGGTGGAGACGCTGAATTCGTACGAGATGCGCTCATGCGTTTCGCAGTTGCAGATAGGGTGGTTTGTACCGACATTTCTGAGCGAAGTGTTCGTGCTCACACCATTGATGTAATTCCAGGAAATTGTATCCCTGATGTATCTAGTAACAAGGAGCGAATCGCTGACAGCGGGTTTGATGTGGTGTGGTTTGATAGAAGTTATGCGGATATTCGGATAATTCTAGAGGGGGCTATGGGGGCAGAAGCATCTGATCGCGAGTATTTTGTGGCGCGTTGGAATCGAGGGGTTGCCGTGTTTCCTGATGAGATAAATAGCGATATGATACTGACCGAATCGGGCATGATGAATGCTGTGTCATTCAGCAAGGGGTGCTACGTGGGGCAGGAAGTTATTGAACGAAGCGATGCCATAGGTAAATTGCCGCGCACGCTAGAAAGGATTCGCCTAGAGCCTTCTCCTCTCGTTGAGGTTGGAGCGATTGTGTGCAAGACCGATGGAACTTCCATAGGTAAGGCGGTAAGCTGTGCGCACGACACAGAAAGCGACGATATTCTTGTGTTTGCGATGTTGGGCACTGGCAAGTATCAACTAGGTGAGTCCATTACCTGTGCAGATATCAGAGGTGTAGTGTTGGAGACGAAAGGAGCGACGATATGAGCGAGGAGAATGTGCAAGCAGTTGTTAATTTTCTAGTGTCAAGTGGAGCTCTTCGCTTCGGAGATTTTACATTAAAGTCAGGAAGAAAGGCTCCTTATTTCATCAATACAGGAGGCTTCGATGATGGAGATAAAATTACACGTCTCGCATCGTTTTATGCCAGTCATATCGTATCCCTTGGATTGAGTGATGTTGATGTTGTTTTCGGTCCCGCGTACAAAGGCATTCCCCTCTGTGTGGCTACTGCGATGCAATTGAAGGCGCAGCACGATATCTCGATGGGCTTTTGCTTTAATCGCAAGGAGGCAAAGACCCGTGGTGAGGGTGGTAACTATGTTGGTAAACCACTTGCAGAGGGAATGCGTGTTGTGCTCGTTGAAGATGTTGTCACCGCAGGAACAACGTTACGTGAAGTGGTGCCAGTCCTGACGCAAGAGGTGGGTGTTACTGTTGCAGGGGTTGTATTGCTTGTTGATAGAGATGAGAAGGGCCCTTCGGGTGTCTCGGCCGTTGATGAGGCGCAACAGGAGCTTGGAATATCTATTTCCTCCATCGTAAATATACGCCAGATTATATCGTATCTCTCGGAGCAGAACGAATCTGGGTTTGTCATTGATAGTGAGCTCGGAGAGCGCATCTCAAGTTATCGAACAGAGTATGGAGCCTCATAGATAATGAGATACATTCTACTAGCAGTTTTGTTGGCAGTCTTTGGGGTGCGACCTTGCAGCTGTCAGGAGATAAGCAGGGCCGAGCTCGATAAGAGCGCATACCGAGTATATCAGCAGGTTTTCAGTCCGTTTTGTCCAGGTAGGTCGCTCAACGATTGTCCGAGTTCTAAGGCCCATGACTTAAAAATGGAGCTCCGAGAGCAGCTGGCTCAAGGGGTTTCGGAACCTGATGTGCTTGAGGGAGTATTCGCAAAATACGGAGATAAGTATCGAGCAATTCCTCGATATGTCGGATTTGGTAAGCTTGTATGGTGGATTCCGCTCGCATTTATTTTGCTCGGGGGAGCGCTCGTCCTGCGAAGAGCGACGATTAAGAAGCAAAAGGCTCCATCGAGTGCGTCAGAGGAGGCTATGGTCTTACTGAATCAAGAGCTTCAGGAGCAGATTGAGCAAGAACTTTCCAAGCTTGACTGACGGTCTATCATTATTCTGTACCTACAATCTCTATCTGCCCTGTTTTTTTACTATTTTCAGGTATGCTGATGCTCTTTTGATACCGCGAGTCCCTGTCTGTTTAAGATAGCAATAGTTAATTTGCGTAAGAATTTCGTTTGCGAGACAATTTCCCTCGGGCCTTTTCTCGGCTCTGTTTAGGTTCTTAACCGGTTTTCTTTACATCAATAGTAAGTACCTCCGCAGTGTAGGCGCTGGAAATTTTCTCCGGGTGCGATTTTGTCATGCACAACGGTGATGGAGGAAGAGGATCAAGGATAGATTACATGGGCCTTCAAGCATATAGCGATGCATATCGAGACGTTGCTCCCAGCCGAGTAGAGCCATGCCGGGCGCGAGACTTCCAGTCTCAGCACTTACGGGGGGGGTATAGACTGCGATCAGTCAGCGAGCGAGATCGCCACAGTGATAGAAAGGCAATATTGAGACAAGTGGTCTCTATTGTTTTATTAGCAGTTTTTTCTGCCTGCATTATCCGTGGGCTTTTCTTCGAAACGTTTTATGTTCCATCCGCCTCGATGGAGCCACTGTTGCAAGTAGACGATCATATATTAGTCTCGAAGGCTTCATATGGAGTCAGGCTTACCAACGGTACGAGGCTTGCCACTCCCGAACGAGGAGATGTTGTTGTGTTTAAGAGAAGTGACGATCCTTCTACGCAAGAAGACGAAAGTAGTCGTGCGATGGTTAAGCGAGTGGTGGCTGTTTCTGGTGATGTTGTGGCAGTGAGAGGAGATGATGTACGCGTTTTATCTTCTTTGTCGGATAAGCTTGCTGGCAAATTACAAAATACTTCAAAGGCAGCTAGGGTATACACCATTCCTGACAATTCGGTCTTTGTTGTTGGCGATAATCGTGAGGTTTCATACGATTCTCGGTACTGGAGAGAGCCATTTGTATCTGTTGAGCAAGTTATTGGCAAAGTGATGCTGGTATATTAATCTTCGAGCGCCGTCTATCTGCTCAGAATGTCCGCTGAAACGGTTTTTTAAAGAATCCATATGACTAAGAACCCTACATCAGTTGAGGTTTTATCGCCGGTTGGTGATTGGAATATGTTGCGAGCCGCAGTGCATAACGGCGCTGATGCGGTATATCTTGGGATGCCACACTTTAATGCAAGAGGAAGATCGCCTACCCTATCACTAGATGAATTGGAGGCGATGATTCGGTATGCGCATCTTTATGGCGTTCGAGTGCTTATCGCTTGTAATATTCTTATCTTTGAATCAGAGCTTGACGAGCTTTCACGACTTCTACGTGAGGTTATTTCTCTTGCGCCAGATGCGATAATCGTCCAAGACATCGGCATCGCGCGTCTCATACGGAGTATTTCGCCGCAACAACGTATACATGCATCCACCCAGATGACTGTAACTAATGCAGAAGCTATTGCTCTCACTGAGGAGCTTGGTTTCGAGCGATACGTTCTCGGTCGTGAAGTGTCTTTAGATGAAATCCGCCGAATTAGGAGTGAGACAGAGAGGGACTTAGAGGTCTTTGTCCATGGAGCGCTGTGTGTGTCGTATTCAGGGCAATGTCTAACATCGGAGAGCTTTGGTGGACGGAGTGCCAATCGGGGACAGTGTGCCCAGTCGTGTCGATTTGAGTACGATCTACTAGTAGATGGTGTTGTGCAGAGTAGGGTGGGAAGCTCCTATCTGGTCTCTCCGCAGGATCTTTGTGGGCTCTCGGAGATACAGACTTTGAAAGAGATCGGTGTTAATTCATTTAAGATCGAAGGGAGATTAAAGTCGCCAGCATATGTCGCGGCAACCGCTCGAGCTTATAAGCATGTTGCAACCGAGTCTTGCGATGATGAAACGCTGGGTAAATATCGCTCGGAGCTGGCTAAGGTTTATTCGAGAGGATTCTATTCAGGGTGGCTCCACGGAGTAAACCATCAAGAACTAGTTAATCCCAAAATTAACAGTCATCATGGGATTCAGTTAGGAGGTGTGATTGAAGTTCGACCCGATGGGATCCTTGTAGACAGCATTGAACCTCTGTGCGCGGGAGACGGGGTCGTTTTTCGCAACGCCTCGACGGGAGCAGAAGTCGGCGCGGTAATTTATTCAAGCTCCCGCGATGGAAAGAATTGGTTGTTGTCATTTGCCAATTCCTTTAAGCACGAAGAGTTGGTGTCAAAGGGTGCAGTGGTATTTCTTAATTCAAGCCCGCAGATTGTGCGGGGTCTTGAGCGAAGCTTTAACGATAGGTCTTTGTTAAAGAAGATCCCGGTTGCGATGCGGGTGCTTGGTATGCCGGGTAAGCGGCTCTGTATTTATTGTAGTGATGATAGTGGCAACACCGTCGAGGTGTCTTCGACAAGCGCATTAGAAGCCGCTAGTAATGCACCCCTCACTGCTGAGCGTGTGCAAGAGGTGTTGGGAGCGCTTGGTGGAAGTGTGTTTAAGCTCGATAGTTTTTCGTTTGAAGTTTCTGGCTTAACCTTTCTGCATCACCGAGAGCTAAAGCAGCTTCGCCGTGAAGTAGTAGATGCTTTGTGTGCGAAACGGATGAAGCGAGATGTTCCACAGATGACGGTTGAGACCGAGGCTTTGGTGGAGCAAATGAGAGCACCGAAGAGATTTAAGGATCCCAATACGCCACAGCTTTCCTTGTTGGTGCGGTCGATTGAGCAACTCGATGCTTTGGATGGATTGCCGTTAGATTGTATTTATCTTGATTTCGAATTTGGTAAAGAATACGGAGAAGCACAAGAGAGGGTCCGTAGTATGGGTTTTCGATGCGGTATTGCAACGACTCGGATCCTTAAGCCTAATGAGCTAGGGCATCTTAAAGTTATCGAGCGCCTCAAGCCGGATGTCGTACTGATACGAAACCTTGGAGCACTACAATACTTTCGAGAGAAAAAAATATCGATGGTAGGTGATTTTAGCCTCAACGTTACCAATTCCCTCTCTGCTGAGTGGTTTTCAGGCAAGGGGCTTGTACGAATGTGTCCGAGTTATGATTTGAGCGCACAGCAGTTGTACGACTTACTAGACGCTTTTCCGCAGGGAGATTTCGAAGTGACAGTGCACCATTATATGCCCGCATTCCATATGGAGCATTGCGTCTTTGCAGCATTTTTGAGTAGTGGGTCAAGTTATCGTGATTGTGGCAAGCCGTGTGAAAAGCACCGTGTTTCGCTCCGAGATCCCCAAGGCAATGAGCACCCGCTTAAAGCTGATGCTGAGTGCCGCAATACGATGTTTAGTGGCGTATCGCAGTCTGCGGTATCAATTCTCTCGGACCTGCGCCAGCGCGGGGTACGTGCCTTTCGCATTGAGGGTTTGTTTGAGACGAGCAAAGAACTCGCAGAAAAAGTAGTATTATATGCGAAGCTTCTCGATGGGGCTATTAGTGAGCAAGAGGCGCGACGATCTCTAGGAGGAATTGAGCGCTTTGGTATTACCGATGGGCAGCTCTATGCTATCGGTAGTCACAAGTCTAGAAAGAAGGACTTTCTCCCAGTTGGTGAACTCGAGCGGGTTGTTGATCCAGCGATAAAGTTACTGTGACGTTTTCCCAGATAGCTCATCAGATAAAGAGCATAGGACAAGCAGGGATGTTTTTATCCCAATCGGACTCTGTTGCTTGTCAGAAGTCACCGGACTGCCTACTATGAAAGTATCGGAGGAAGGATACCTTGACTGACGATTTTAACACACATAGAAGAGACTATACGCTGGGGGCTTTATCTGAGGATCAGATAGATACCTGTCCCTTTAGACAGTTTGCGGTGTGGTACGATGAGGCCGCAAAGGTAGTTGAGGGCGAACCAAACGCATGTGCTCTCGCAACAGTTTCCTCAGCCGGGGAGCCGAGTGTTCGATTTGTTCTGCTAAAAGGCATGACGGAAGGTGGATTTGTATTCTTTTCCCACTACGATAGCCGTAAGGGCTGTGAACTATCAAAGAACAACCGCGCGGCATTGACCTTTTATTGGCAAGAGCTTGAGAGGCAGGTTCGATTAGAGGGAGAGGTCTCGCCGATATCAAATGAAGAGTCGGATTTATACTTTGCGTCGCGACCGAGAAGTGCACAGATCGGAGCAACGGTATCAAAGCAAAGCAGAGTTTTATCAGGTCGCAGTGAATTGGAGTCGGCGATCAATGAAGCTTCAGCGGCTTTCGCAGGTACTCCCATACTGAGACCCTCTACATGGGGCGGATATCGACTACTCCCAGCTCGGTATGAATTCTGGCAAGGACGCCCTGATAGGCTACACGATAGATTGCAGTATCGAAGAGATAAACAGGGAGGTTGGATAGTGGAGCGACTGTGGCCGTAGCAAGTGAAAATCCGCACTGTTTGCTCTTAGGGGGCGGATATACGCTCCAACGCCTTGCGGCGATGATGCCTCAGGGCTCCTTTGTTATCACCTCGCGTAATAGGGAGCGGTGTGCCGCATGGATTAGGCAGGGATGGCTCGCTGAAACCCTATCTATAGATGATAGTGAACGGTTAGCTCAGATTCTGGCGCAATATCCGAGTATAAAGGTTATCGTTGATAGCGTGCCACCATTACGTGACGGAGAGCCAGCACGAGGTGTGTCGTCGGTTGTCTCGTGTTTACAGAGTTCTCAGATATCCCGTCTCATATATCTGAGTACAACAGGCGTATACGGCGTGCTTGATGGATCAGTGGTAGACGAATCAACTCCGTGCAATCCACACTCTCCCGGTGGCCGAGCGCGCAGGAGTTCAGAGGAGCTGTACCGAAGTCTTTCGAGAACGTGCAATGTTACAGTGCTGAGGTTGCCAGCGATCTATAATTTCGACCGTGGACTGCGAAGTGCCATCTGTTCTGGGCGTTATCGCATTATCGGCGACGGTTCGCAGTGGACGAATCGAATTCATGTGGATGATTTAGTTGAAATTATCAGGTTGAGCATAACGTTTTCGGGGATACTTCCGGACGTGCTGTGTGTGTCAGATGATTTAAAGGCGACAGCGTCTGAGGTTGCCGCCTTTATTTGCGAGCGTGAGGGCCTACCGATGCCAGAATCGATCACGCGCGAGGAGGCGATAGCGCAGGGGCTTCATACAATGCTCTCGAATCAACGGGTTGATAACTCGCTAATGAAGAGAATATTAGGCGTTGCATTACGCTACCCGTCGTACCGAGAAGGCTTTTTTTCTGACCTGCAGACAAAGCCCTAGAGGAGAGGAAAGTGTTATACAAGACATACGCGAGAAAGGAGACACATCCCGCCCGAATTGGAGCTTTAGGTCGATTGTATGGATTAGATGCGGCGCCTGCATCTTCGTGCAAGCTTCTTGAGTTTGCCTGTGGAAATGGCTTGAATATAATTCCGCTTGCTCTGCAATATCCAGATTCCTTTTTCGTGGGTATCGATAGCAACCAAGAGCTTATCGAGCAAGGAATGGTGCTCATTAAAGAGTTGGAGCTCACTAACATTGTGCTTGAGTGTGTCTCGATTGAATCATATCACCCCACCATATCCGCATACGATTACGTAGTGTGCCATGGGCTTTACTCGTGGGTAGATTCTCAATCGCAGGAAGCAATTTTACAGAGGGGGGTCACTGCTCTTAAGGAGCATGGCGTGTTTTATGTAAGCTACAATACTCTTCCAGGATGGCGACAGCGGGGGGTTGTGCGAGATATTCTATCGTATGGAGCGTCTCTTAATGGGTATGTCAATGGCGAAACCCCATACGAAAGAGCGGTAGCGTTTGCCAATATAATTGAACAGTGTGAGGAGGGGGTCAGTCCTTATGTAAAGGAGGCGCTCGGAAAGCTTAGTGAAGCATCGCCCTCGTACGTAGTTCAGGAGTTTTTAGATCAATATAACGAGCCGATTCTGTTTTCGACATTTATGCAGGCAGCGACTAATCACGGACTTCAATATCTTTCCGAGTGTCGGGTTGTAATGATGTCTACAGATGATTTAGGTGATGGACTAAAAGAACTCTTAAGGCGGTGCGGCGAAGATAGGATCGCACAGGAGCAGATAATAGATATCGCAAGGAATCGCACCTTCCGAGAGACTCTGCTGTGTCACGAATCAGCTTCTCTGACAGAGGGACTACCTATTTCAGCGTTCAAAGAGCTTTACTTTGCCTCAAAGTATGTACCGATGAGCTCACCCGAAATGGAAAAAGGAGATCTCAGAGAAGGGGGCCTGTTTAAGGAGCGATTTTTGGGTAAGGAGATTGCGCTACCAACGGGAGATTTTACGGCGCTTCTGCGCGTGGTTGAGGTGTTGGGTGTTTTTGGAGGTTCCTACCAAGAACTTGAGGAGACTGCTATTACTGCTCTTGGATGTTCAGCCGAGCAGGTGCTTCAGAGTGCCGTAACTCTTTGGAGATCAGGATTTATAGATTTATTGTGTGAGCCCTTGGTGACACAGCGAGGCCAAGAATCGCTGAGGAAGTTGATGAAGCGTCAGCTAGAAAATGGTGATAAGGTAACGAGTCCCTTGCATGAATCATATGCCATAGAGGGGCGAGAGAGGAGCGTACTGGGTGCGGTTGTTGAGTGTGCAACAGGTGAGGAGCGAGAGCGTCTGGTCAAGGATACTGCGATCACTCAGGGAGGGGCTGAAGTGTTATACAATCTACGGTGTATTGGTTTGCTTTGAAAAGATGTGTTGGATGACAGTTGTTTTCTTTTGACAGTCTGATATTTACATAGGTCTTACCAGTGGCTTTCTATTCTTGACTTTCGTTCATCTGCCGACGTACGCTCTTTCAGTGTCAACCTTTCTCCTCCATCAAGAATCTAGTTATGTGGCGTTGCTTGCTGACTCGTTTGGAGCGAAGTCTCACGGCGCTGGAGTCGCTGCTGCATCCCTTCCAGTTGTCGCGCCGAAGCTCGTTAATTTAGCGACTGGTGTTTATGCAGCACACGCGGGAACCTTTCAACCGGCGATCGATATGCTCTCTGATCTGGGGGAGAGGCTTCCAGAGGCGATAACGTGGGAAGCCATGACTTCGGGTATGAAAGAAATTGGAGATCGCGTCTATACTCGATATAAAGAGATTTTCAAATCGAATTCCTTTGATGTTCGAATAGCCATCATTGTGACAGGCGATAGGCGACATCCTTCTGATATAGAGCGCAACATCGGCTCTTCCATCCTACTATGGGAGCTAGCACGAGCATTTGAACCACATCGTGTCACAGGACACATATACTTTGGAGGAAGCGTTGTCCTAACCGAGTTTGCGACTGATATTCTCGCACAACCACTACTTGCTGGGATGCTACGGCAAGGCCCACTTGCTGCAGCACAGGCTCTTGTTGCAACTCACGCCGCGCTTTCGAAATTGAGTTCGACGATATCTGCTGAACCTAACGTGGTTATCATCGGCGATGGTGATGAGCATACTGTGCTCCACGGTGCTCTGTTGACTCTTGCGCAGGCAAGGCTTGTGAAGGGGTAGGCTAGGGTCATGCGCGCGCCTGCTGTTAGATATCGCATTGGTTTTTTTGGCGGGATATGGAACACATGACGGTATTGGATGTAGCGTGTTGGACTCATGGATAAAGCTGTGTGAGGCATACGTACGGTTTTGATTGTAATGGTTATTATTGGGGTTGATGGGTTTTTAACGTGAGATATCCGCTGATGTTAGCGGTAAGGTAATAGTGAAGGTGGATCCCATGTCTTTTCCGGGGCTCTTTGCTTCGAGTGTTCCTCCATGTTGTTCGATTATGTGTTTGGCTATTGTTAGACCTAGCCCAAGACCTGCAGAGTGGTTGGCATCGCGTACATGCCGTTGGACGTAACGTTCGAATATTTGGGGAAGCAACTCTCCATCGATTCCTTGTCCAGTATCTGAAATTAAAATATGCACTGAAGAATTCTCTACCGATGTTACAATAGAGATGGATCCTTTATGTGGTGTAAATTTCACTGCATTTGCAATAAGGTTACCAAGTGCCTGTTGAAAGCGAGTGTGGTCGATGGAAACGGCAACATCTTCTTCGTGTTTCCTGACTGATAGGGATATATGCTTCTCTTTTGCAATCGGGTAGAAGGTTTTTATAGCTTTGTCAATCTGCTCATTGAGCTTGCCATTTGTTGGCGTTAAGGACATTTTACCGGAGATGATTCTATTCATGTCTAGGGTATCTGAAACAAGCTTACTCAGCAGCCAGGCATTTTGCTCGATAACCTCTAGTGCCGTTGATACTTTTTCGGCATCCAGTGATTCTTTGTGCATGATTTGGATCCAGCCTAGAGTTGAGTTTAAGGGGTTTCGTAGCTCATGAGCAAGATTTGCAATAAATGTATCTTTTGATCGCAGAGTTTTCTCCGTCTCTGCCTTGAGAGCTTGGTCTATAGCTAGTTTTGTTCGTAGCTGTGCTTCTTGTTCTTGAGAGGTGTAGAGCTCGGTAAGATCTTCACAGTAGATAATGATACCATCTGGGGTGGTGCTGTCAGCATTGGTCTGCCACGGTTGTATTTCCCAGGCTAGCCATTGCGTTGTTTCATCGTGACGCTTAAATTTCTCACCGGGGTTGTGCTCTGTTGCGCCGTTTAGACATCTCTTATGAATTTCTTTCCATTGTGGTGGTATTTCGGGGAAGATCTCGTAATGGCTAAGTCCGTTTACTGAAGCAAGCGGAATCTTGAAATCTTCAAGCCAGCGTTTGCTCGCTGTGATGTAACGCATGGAGCGGTCAAGCATTGCAATTGCAACAGGGGCCTTCATTATGAAAATCTGGAGTAGTTCAACGGGTGTCGTATCTGATGAGAATGTTATCGAAGAGGAGTTTTTCATTGTACCTGTCCATGCGTAATTCCTCTCAGCGAGAGGCAGTAGTGGGTCGGTTTTTTCTGTATGACAAATATGTCACTCGATACAAGCTGCACATGCCCTACACATGAGCCTGCAGATCTAGTCAACACCAACTTGCTAAGCTGTTGTATAATGTTCGTCATGCCGGAGATAAAAGTTTCCGACCCGGATGGTGTGATATTCGGATTTATTGGCGTCGAAGTTGTAAGACGATGCAAATACCCAGCGTTATCAGGGCCATAAATAACCATTCAAAGACATATCCGAGATGAATGTCTGGTGGAGGAGTCGTGTCGAAGAGGGGAAGGGGGTAATCTTCTTCAGGGGATTCTAGCCCGAAGTTTTGGGTGGATCCTTGTCCGGTCATTGAGAGTACATCATTTCTCCCGGCTGAGCCTCGTTTTACGATTTCGCTAACTAGAAGTGGCTCCTCAGGGTTCTGAATGCGTTCAAGGTAAATGGGAAGGAGTGGATAAGGAAGCTGTTTTTGAATCTCTGGAATGTTGACCCGTATCCAGAGGTCTGCCCACGGCTTTTTTGTCCCCACCTCAGGATCTCGCGGAGCGAAGAGTTTTGGGGAGCTTGATAATTTCACGAGCCCATGGCCTTGAAAAAACGGTTCGCGTTGATACTGTCTTCTAACCGCTAGGGATTCTCTGCCTAGTGGGATAAACCCTCGATCGACTAAAACATAACTACTCGACCCCTCGATTTGTAGTGGCGTTATGACATGGAATCCGGCTCTATCCTGTTTGCCTCGGTTACGACGGACGATTATTTCGCGCTCAAAGTCATAGGTGCCAGAAACGGCAACACGCCGCCACTGATCTTTCTCCCACGACCGACCTGGTATTATAAGAGTAGAGAGGTCTTGAATCGGAGCTTGTAATGTGTTTGTAAGGGTTTCAATAAGAGATTGTTTTTCGAGATGGCGATTCCACTGCCAACGTGATGCGCAAAGCATTAGAATGATTAAGAGGGCGGATATGAGAGTAGTTTTTAGTGAAAAACGAAGATACATGGCTCATAGGGTACCTGTTTTTGGTATGGGGGAAAACTGCGAGTGTTGTTGAAAGCAATCGATTTTATTGATGGCATGGGTTGCGTAGTTAATTGAAATGATTGATATTGTAGGGGTTTTGCTCGAGTCCCCACTCGGTGGTAGTCTAGCAGGGTGGTTAAAAATGATTTCCTGTTGCGCATTTCGATAGTTCGACTGCAACTTCGTTGGAGCCGCCGAAAAAATCCTCAACGTATCTCAGTGGATACGCCTCCGGTTTTTTCGTCGTCTCCGCCTCGTTTCGTCAAAACTCTCAAAATGCTCACGACGGAACCTTTTTTCACCACCCTGCTAGGAAAGATTCTGCCATGGGATGTGTTGGTGTTTTAGGGAGAGATTGTTAAGCGATGATTATTGTTTCTGCAGGAGTATCACTGCCTGAGCATACGATATCCAGCGATGCTCTCCAAAACACCACTGCCGTTGATGATTTGCGTTCTCGGTGCGGGGTGTCGCAGACTCGAGTTTCTCTTCCGCAAGACTATATTCTAGGTGATGGCAACGGAGACGTTTTAAGAGGCTGGGAAGTAGCGACTACATCGCCTACTGAACTAGGGGAGCAAGCCATACAACAAGCGCTAGCGAAAGCAGGGCTGACGATTGAAGATGTTGGATTGGTCGTTGCAGATACCGCGACTCCCTATCAAACCTGTCCATCGGAGGCGCAACGGATTGTTAATAGGTTTGGTGTGAAGATCCCTGCATTCGATGTGGTAGGCGGCATCGCGGCGATTCCGGTACTGTTTGCTACATGCTCTAAATGGCGACAGGATGTAGATGGAAAGTATATAGTGATCGTTTCGACGAACACGCCTTCTCAGCAGATAAACTACCAAACGAAGGGCGAGCAGTGCGGCCTGTTGGGTGACGCAGCTGTCGCGTTTGTTCTTTCGACTGCTGGCGCTCACGCTGGAAAAGTTGTTCAACATGCATCGGTTGCGAGAAAAATCGGTTCGAAGAGTCCATTTGTAATTCACAGGCATATCTCTGTTAACGCAAGCGGTATAATGAGCAAGGATCAGCTTAGAGAGTGTGTGGTCACGCAATGGTCGGAGTGTCTGTCGATAGACAGTTCGGTCAAGAAGACGTCTCTGATTGTACCGCCCCAGCTTTATGCTCAAGAGGCAACAGAAATTCTTGTTTCTGAGGGCATCGAAGAGGAGCGAATTGTGTCGTGCGTTGCAGAGAATGGGTTTTCATTTGGGTCTGCTATGGGTGTTGCCATGATCAAGGCGCTGGAAGTGTCAGAGGCAGAAAAGGTGCCGGTCGTTGCAATGCACTGCGGTGATGAACATGTTGGATTAATTATAGTGTGAGGGGTAGCGCTGTGTTGCATATTTTGGGCATGGGGGTAAGCCATCCCACCACATCGATTGACAACCATTTCTTAGAGGCTCTTGATGTAGGGACCAATGCGCAGTGGATTGAAGAGAAGATAGGAATTCTCAAGCGGGTCACTACACTATCGGAAGAGTACATTAAAACCACCCGAAATCAGGACCCACGTATGGCGCGTGAAGTGGCCTCGATGAGTGCTACAGACTTGGGAGTGGAAGCGGCGAAGCAAGCCCTTGTAAGTGCCGGTATCTCAGCTCGCGATGTTGGCATGGTGATTGTAAATTGCTGCACACCTCAAGATACAATGCCAGGTGAAGCAGTCCGTATTGCAGAGCAACTTGATTGTTCAGCGATTGCCTTTGATGTGTACACAGCCTGCCCTGCATTTGCGCTTCATGTAGATTTTTTGCGCAAGTACGAGGAACGAGCTTTACCAGAGTTTATTCTGTGTATCTCGACTGCAACGATGACGCATCATGTAGATTATAACGATCGATCGGATGGAGCAATTTGGGGAGATGGAGCCGCGGCGTGGATAGTTTCTCCAACTCAGAAGGGTAAGTTAGAGATTATAGAATCTACATATACGGCGGATCCGACTCGATGTGCTGCGGTGGTTGTCGATAGCTATCGATTTTTTCATCAAGATGGGCGAGCGGTGCGCGATTTTTCGGTGCGACAGACAGTTCGTCTTATTAAAGCGCTCCAAGAGCAGTATGATATCGATTGGAGTCGAGATATTTTTATCGGACATCAAGCAAACAAAACTATGCTGGAGCAGATCACAAGGAATCGAGGAGTTCCCGCTGATAATCATTGGCACAATGTCACATATTTAGGAAATCAAGCTGGAGCCGGTGCGCCTGCGTCGCTCGCGATGCACTGGGATAAGCTTCAATCGGGTCAGAATATTGTAGTAGCAGTAGTTGGTGCTGGGCTAAGTTGGGGCTCGATATTGTTGAGGGCACCTTAAGGGTTTTAAGGTTGTTTTTTAGTGCGTGTTTTTGCTCCCTGAGAGTGGCTTGCTGACGGATTGCATTAGAAACCCCACAAGCATCCAAACGATAATCGTAATCTCACTATCGCCAAAATTATACTCGACCAAACCTGCGACTTGCCAGGAGATAATCGCACAGCCGATAGCGATTGATAAAACAGAAGCCCCTTTTCTGAAGGCAGTTTTGATAAGTGTAACGACTATCCATAGAAAACACGCCAGTCCGAGCCAGCCTGTTTCTGCAGTAATGTTTAAAAAATTGTTGTGAAAGTGCTTCAGGGATTCTGGTATCTCTGGCGAAAATCTCCGGAGAACACCGCTATTGTGGTATCCCACACCCATTGGAAATTCCGAGATGAGTTCAACTCCTATGCGCCAGATAGTACTTCGCCCTCCTGAGATGGTGAAATGTTCGTAGGATTCTAGTAACCGGTGTTGAACCGAGGGTAGAAGCCCTGTAACAAGTGCAGCGATAGCAATGATGAGAGCTAGAAGACGCTTTGACAGCAGCGTGCAAAACACTAAGAGTGCAGACAACACCCCGAGCCAAGGGCCGCGCTTGAGGTTTATTACCAATGCGGAGAGCAGTAGTGGTAGCTGATGGGTCGTTAAAATCGTAAGCGTTACAGTCGATAGTGATGAAGGGATTTCGGTTTTGGTTGTCAGAGGCGAGCGATGGTATCTAAAAAAAATAGTGGCAGCCATAAGGAAGAATAGGGCGACACACAGCAGAGCCCAGGAGGTTGGTATGCCGAGGTCTTCTTGGAATGCATAGGCAAGGAGAGCTACGATACTTATTCCAGCACCGACTATGAGAAAGGGTCTCTGTTCTTTCGACATTTGTGAAAGGTTTTGAAATGCGACTCCAAATGCTAGAGGGATTACTAAGGCAAGTTGACCCGATTCAGTGACTTCCCCAAGAAATATCGACGGTAGGTGCACGAAAGGGCTTGAACTAAGCCATGAGTGTAAGGCGGCAAGTGATTGTCCTGCTAGGAGCGCTGTTACGCACGATGGCACACAGGCTACTGTCGAAAATACACCGATGGTTAGGGAGAAAAAAACAAGCGAAACTAGTGACGGAAGGGAGTGTCGTGCGTCAAAACCTGTAAAAGCTGAAAGCGTTACGATGCCCAGAAAATATGCTACCGGGAGGCCAATAGCTCGAAATTCAGGGGATTGAGCTAGTGATTTAAGATGTGTCCGGCAGATGAAAAGCCAAATCAGAATAAGAGGGATGAGGCTAATGTATGTGAGAGACAGTTTTAAGGGGACAAGAAACGCAGTGAGAGCGCACCACCTCTCTAAAAGGATGAGGCTTCTGGGGCTAATAGGTAGTGAGACCGAACTGACTTTTGTCATGCAAGAAGTATAGTACCTCCCGCACTCTTTGGGCGATGAGTAATTTTGAATTTCTTTGATCCGGTCGATGCCGTAGATCTACGGAACCGTCATTCCATCCATGTCATCGAGATCGGCCGCGATTAATTCGCTTTGAATCTGCTTGGCAAAATCAATTGCAGCAGAGTTGCGACTCGAAACGATAATTTGATCTGTCAGTTCCTTAATCCCGTCTTCAAAGTTGACATGGTCGATTGCATCTTTAAGGAGAGCTGTATCGCTTGCAGGAGAATTCGAAATCTCTAATTGGTCAAAAAGCATGCGAACGCCGTCTATGCCGGTATTGATGAGGGCCTTTGCCCACATTGGAGAGTATTGGTCTCGCTTGGCAACTTGCTCCTGTACAAACGGCAAAGCTGATTCCTCAGGGATAAACTCACCCGGACCGATGCCCACTGCATAGTAAGCGTCCGGATCGTTTCTTTGTTCGATATGCTTTTGGAGGAGCTCAGCTGCTAACAATGTACCTTGATTGGTAATGGCGGCAACTGATGCTTCACGTAGGGTGTCGTTGGTCGACACGAGCTGCTCCCCTAACACTCGGGTAATAGAATCATCTCCAAGTGAAAGTTCTAGCGCCTCGGCGTAAATGTCAGCATCCGTGGGAGATGCGGCGTTTTTGATGGAATCAACTAATATCTGGATGTTGTCTGTGCGGCCAGAAATTGCAAGCACCTCGGCCAGATAGCTTTTCTGGTCCTGAGGGGTGGATGGATTCAATAGGTTCTCTTGAACAAGCGAGTAAAATTCTGGACACCATGAGCAGTCGCGTCCTGGCTCCGTAAATTGCTCGAGAATGGAATCGTCGAAGTCTCGAGCGCCCTTTAAAACGGCTTGCAAGGCCTGATCTGCTGAGGCGTACATCGTAGACGCTGGACGAATATTTTCGATTCCTTCTTCGTCGATGAAAATCGCACTGTCGTTAGATGCATCTCCGGTGCCAGGGGGGATTAAGCGAGGATCTCGTTGATTTGGGATTTGTGAGACCTTGTTTATAGGGACGCCTGATTGAACATTCCTATCTGGAGATGTACTGTCTGCCGATGAGCCGATTGTTGATTCTCCTTTCTGACTTACAAGCCAGCCGCCGATTGCTACTGCGATAACAACAAGAGCGATGTAAACTTTTTTCATAGGTATGAGGTCCTTTCTTTATCAGGATTCTTCTTTATCAGGATTCTATTGTGCGTTCTCCAAGTTGTCCCTCCTCTGTCTCATGGTTTGGTGGGAGCCCTTTACGCTAATGCAGTGTGCATTGCACAAGTTGGCGAGCAATTTGTGGAAGCTTTAGGCGTATATCTGGAGCAAACATAGTTTGTTCCGGCCAAACCTTTAACAGACTTTCCTTGGAATAGTACCCCCTAAAATGATACTCATTTGAGATTCTACCGCAAGTCTTCCTCATGCCTAGGGAGACAGTTATCTAGAATATCCACGCAAACACCGTTCTGGTGAGCTGATCAACTCGGCCTGAAGTCGGTCTTAGATGTAATTGATGTTACAAATTTAACAAGTATTTTTATCGCAGACTCAAGATCCTTATAGCTACAGATCTCTGCCTGTGTGTGCATGTATCGATTCGGTATGCCGATACTTCCAGCAGCAACGCCACCTCGAGCGATTTGCATAGTGTTTGCATCGTTTCCTAATGGTCTCGTCGATGGCGCAATTTGATAGGGGGTCTTTGTTTTTGTTGCAGCATCTTTGAGCATGCTTTCAACTACTGGATTGCAGTTTGGGCCAGTAACAATTGTGGGGCCTGCGCCCAGAAGGCATGGCGACGCCTTTGAGTCTGGTTCGCCTGGATTGTCGCTAGCATGAGTGACATCAATTGCGATCCCGACCTCTGGATTGATTGCGTAGGCTGATGTTGTAGCGCCCCGCAGACCTACCTCTTCTTGCACTGTGCTAACGGCGTAAAGACCTACATTTAGTTTTCGCTGGGCGCATCTTCTCAGGGTCTCCATTGCTACAAAGAGTCCCACTTTATCGTCAAGACCAGGGGCGGATATGAGGTTTTTACCTAATTCGAGGATTGAAAGTTGAAATGTTGCCGTATCCCCAACCGAGACAAGTTTTTCAGCTTCTCGCTTGTTTTTGGCGCCGATATCAATCCAAATATCATTGATTTCGTTCTTTGTTTTATTGCGCTCTTCGGTGTTTTGGCTGTGAATGGGTTTTCGTCCGATCACACCCTCTACGGGCCCTTTGCTCCCGTAAACTGTTACACGGGCTCCGTGAAGAACTCCCACGTCGATACCACCTAGTTTGGATACATACAGAAAACCTTCCTTTGTAATGTGGCGTATCATGAGTGCTATTTGGTCACAGTGGCCTGCAAGCATTACGCGTCGAGGAGCCTTGGTGTTAAGAGCAACGATGACATTGCCGTGCAGGTCGGTCTCAATAGAATCGGCGTATTTTTTCATTCTAGCTTTGACGATTTTTTGAACAGCCTGTTCGGCTCCTGTGGGAGATGGTGTGAGTAAAAGCTCGTGTAGAAATTCTTTTGAGTCCATGAATTATCCTTGGATTAAAAACGTATCATCAGTGTACATCGACAGTTTTCAAAGCACCACCGAGAAAGCTAAGCTTGTAGGTGGGTTGTGCGGGATTAAAGACCTGCATTTTGTTGGTTCTACGGGTATGCTTAAAAAAACAACAGATTGTTCTATTACGATGCGAGATATGAGGAGGATCGACTCGCTTAAGCGAGCGCTTGCACTAAAAGTAGGACGCTGCCCTTGGTTTAATACTACTCTTGAGAAGCGATACTCGGGCTCAGAGGTGTCTTCGTGCGATGGATTAGAAGGGCTCATAGTGATGCTCGAGCACAAAGGGTTGTTTGATATTCTCATTGAGCATAAGACCTGTTTTGACTCCGATGGAGCGCGGTATCGGATAACACTGGCTCGGGCAGCCTCTACTGATATGTGGCCGATGGGAACCCATTATTGGCTCCGAGATAATGCGATAATAGGCGCTCGAATGCTTCGCTATGGGGATGCTCGCCGGAAGCGATTAGGCTTGGCCCTTCTTACTTCTGGATTGTCCTTTATATCCTCGTGCGCTCAGTTAGAGCGTTTTCGGACTGTCATACGCAGTAAAGGAAATGCTGCTCGTAACGACCCGCACGCTTGGCCCCATATCTTTGCGGCAGTTGGGGGTAATCTTTTAACCAAAAAGCTCGAGCCGTGGGCGCACAAGCAAGATGCGTGGCAGATTCTTAGCTGGTATATTATCGACTCCATTGAACAGGGGATTCTCAGTGTTGCTGATTTGTCGGAGAAAAACAGGGAGTTTCTCGGTTTAATCGTTCCTTTTTTAGCTAAAATATCATTTTGGCGGTGTGAAAATAGTGGCTCGTGGGAAGAGTTGCCCGCAGTAAGAACTTCAGTGCGCGCATGGGAGCATCGCTTGGTGGTGCGCCTTGGAGAGTTAGCTAAGAATCGAAAATTTGCATTTCTCCGTTCGATATATCTTCGAGAGCGTCACTATCTGGGAGCAGATCTGAAGAGTCTTTCTTTTGACGAGATCGTTGCGAAGATGAATCAACGTGCTTCTCGCAGCATGTTGCGGGATCTGCCGTATGAATCTCCGCGCTATGCGAAGCATGATCCGCGTTACCGTGAGGCGGATGCCGCACTCCTTTATTTGCTCGAGATCGATTACGTTACATTTCTAGCGCAGCAAGTTGGTCGAACTAAGGCGTGGATTCGCGCGATGGAGAAGCAGATTCTGCGTGAGGTATTGCGGTTGAGGGATCCAGTGGTTGGTGGATTTGCCCGTTACAAAAACGATTCATATCAACGTACTGGTTTTTTTCGGGAGGAAACAACCGAGCGGCTCCGTCAGATGTATGGAGGGCCCTCAGGCGATGCAAGTAGTGATTTTGTTGGGCGCGATGCCATAGTACCCAAGGGGCGTTCTGCAGTCTGGACTCATTTTGTATGGCAAATTGCTTCGTGGTCAGGAGAGCGGTTTCTCGCCACCGGGGATTCCTCAATGAGACGACTTCATGATGAGTTTTTTGAGCAGGGAATGAAGCTTGTGACAGGCTCGTCTCGTAGTGTCGATTATACGGCAACAGGGAGGCCTCGGATAATCCGGATTCCTTCGTATCGGATGCCTGAGTGTTACATATCAGAACGTGACAGCCTCGGGGAGGAGATTATCTTTCCATCACCCCATACGCCGCTAAACTGGTCTATTGCAGAGATGTACGCCGCGTGCCAGGTCCGCCGTTCGGTGCTGCAGTCCGTATAGACAGTCTTTGCCGCATAGATCCGCTATGCGACTCGGTATTTTGTATGATAGGGTGGTAACGATCTTTAAGATACCGTATAAAAATACGCTGGCTCTTGGAGCCTGTAATGTTTGCACTAGATTGGATTGTTTATGTCTTCGAATCAAAAGGTTGGTAAGGGAAATAGTGGCGAAGAGGTCGAGGATCAAGTCGATAGGGTCGCTGAGCGGGCGAATCGCCTCGCAAAATTAGAGAATTTTAAGGCGGCCGGCATTCATCCATATCCGGCACGTTTTCAAAAGACGATGCAAGTCGAGGATGTTTTGACCAAGTCAGAGGGCGAAGAGGTTAACACTGCGGGGCGAATAATGCTCTTTCGTCAAATGGGCAGTATTACATTTGCGCATATCCAAGATTTTTCAGGACGGATGCAAGTTGTTTTTAAGAAAGATCTACTCGGGCCCGAGACGTATAAATTAATCACAAAAAATCACGATCTCGGTGATTATATAGGCGTACATGGCACCATATTTACGACCAAGACTGGCGAAAAATCGATACTTGTTTCGGAGTGGAAATTTTTAGGTAAGGCGCTGTTGCCGCCCCCTGGAAAGTTTCACGGGGTAAGGGACAAAGAGGTTCTCCACAGACAGCGCTATTTAGATCTGATGGGAAATGCTGACACGAGAAAGCGATTTGAGTTTCGTTCTAACTTTATTCGACATCTTCGGGAGTTTTATTGGCAGGAGGGTTTTCACGAGGTAGAAACTGCAACGCTCATGCACAAGGCGACCGGAGCTGCGGCGCGGCCGTATCATACCCATAACAATGCACTTGATATCGATGTGGTTTTGAGGATTTCGCACGAGTTGCCTTTAAAGGAGCTTATCGTAGGAGGATTTGAGCGCGTTTTTGAGATTGGCAAAGCATTTCGCAATGAGGGACACGATCCGACTCATCTTCCAGAGCACACACATCTTGAACATTATACCGCTTATTGGAATTTTGAGGATAATATCTCATTTACTGAGCGGATGTTTACGCACCTCTTTGCAAGTCTTGGATTATCTTCGACGTTACCTTTGAAGGATCGAGATGGGGTAGAGCAAAGTGTTGATTGGAGCGCTCCGTGGCCCCGAGTCAACTACGTTGAGTTAATCGGCAGGGATTCAGGGCTTGATGTCATGTCGTATACTTGTGCTGACGAGTTGCGTAGAGACATTAAATCGAAAGGAATTGAGTTCGAAGGCATGGATGACATGGGACTCACTTCATTGGTTGATAATCTATACAAAAAGGTCAGCCGACCTAAGATCGTACAGCCGACAATACTATACAGCTACCCAAAGGTCCTGCAGCCGCTTGCTCGAATAAGCGACGAAGATCCACGCATGGTGGAGCAGTTTCAATTGGTGGTAAATGGGTGGGAAGTAGTGAAGGCTTACTCTGAGCTTGTGGACCCGGTCGATCAGCGGGAGCGATTTGTTGATCAGGCTGCGCAACGTGATGCAGGTGATGAGGAGGCAATGGAAGTCGACGAGGGATACCTTAT
Source organism: Pseudomonadota bacterium (assembly GCA_038134595.1). Lineage (GTDB taxonomy): Bacteria > Bdellovibrionota_C > UBA2361 > UBA2361 > OMII01 > OMII01. Next base: position 331,713 of record JAYPVM010000001.1, read on the forward strand.
CGCGATGGAGCACGGCATGCCTCCAATTAGTGGTTGGGGCATGGGTGTCGATAGGGTCATAGCGCTTCTAACTGGCCAAGACAATCTTCGAGATGTTATTTTGTTTCCGCTGATGCGCCCCGACTAGTGGTGATACTGCAGGACTGAGCGCTGGAATTCCTATGCGGGTGAGGAGGTAGAGTGTTAGGCCATACATTGCAAGGACTGCCTGAAACGGTGGTATTTTTGATGCTCCCTCAAGGGGTCTACGATCCACGACGAGCATGGGGCGATTTTGATACGCTCAGGTTGCGGGCAGTGGATGACCTTTTTTTTGAGAATGGATGCCTTGCTCCGGTGTTCTATGGATTTTCTGAAGAGCCTCCCCACGATGGCACAGCAATTGCGGTAGCGTTGCCCCTACAGGTAGCCTTAGAACGAGTGTTCTTTCATGTTGGACAGAATTGTACTCTCGTATTGGACGCATCCGAGATGACGAGAGATGGAGCGTCTCGCGTACAAAGAGATGTTACGTTCAATCTACCTGGAGAGTTTCCTTCTCTGAGAGAGATATCCGCGGACCGGATTCCCGATATTCTAGGCGCACTCTCTTTTAGGGGAGGCAGGCTAGATGAAAGCATCTCTCTTGCTGATAGTGCATTACGAAAGGGATCGTTTTTTGAAGCGTATTCGATAGCAAAGGAGGCACGCATCCAAGGCGTTGAAACCAATACGGCTTGGTTTTACGAGCTGTACTCGTATAGTTTTTTTGGAGATCCTGAGAGAGCACTCTCTCTCTATGAGCAGTATCCTGAGAGGGGTAGTAGTGATGCGCTATCACAACTTTTGGCTGCACGATATCGATTGTTGCTGAGGCAGTTTAATGAGTGTCGGACAATTCTTCACACCGTATCCTTTAAGCAGCCATACGGCTCTTTGGCTCTCACTGAGCTTGCTCGTTCTTATGTTATTGAAGGTGAGTATGAACGGGCTCTTGAGCATGCAGAACGAGCGATTGAAAGAGATCGCACTCTTGCTGAGGCTTATCTGGTTCGTGGTCTTGCCGAGCGTGGTCTGTGTTATGAAACGGCAGAATCTGAGGGCCTTTCGAGGGCAAATCGCGATTTTGAACGAGTTGCTCAGCAGGGTAGCTACAGTGCTGCAGAGGCGCTTTATCATGCAGGCACTGTATGTGCGCGTTTAGGCCTTTTAGATGAGGCGGAACGGGCGTTTAGACACTCCCTGTTTCAGCGCAATAAAATATCTCCACGTGATGCTTTGATTCGAGTTCTAGTCGCTCGTGAAAAGATCGCTGAAGCGAAGGTAGAGTTGGAGATTCTCAGTCAGCTTGACTCGGCGCATGGTAAGATGCTGCGGACAGATGTTGATCTTTGTGTAGAGGAATCAAACAAAAACGAAGGCCGGGAAGTCTTTGGTCAACGAGGTGTTGGACGAGAAGATAGCGAACAAGCGTCTAATGAGCTTAGGCGGTGGAATATTCCTGTTACCGGGGAGTTGCCGGATTTTATCTTGCTTGATGAATTGGTGAATTGTTTTGCGCCTGATGGAGATTTCAATCCATCAGGAGAGTTCTCAGAGTTGGTGTCAGTTGGGCATAAACGATTGGCTCAAACAGTTGCGCTGCATCTAGGAGGAATTCTCGTTGCTAAGGAACGGGGTGCCTGGACGTTAGATTCAGAGGGTAGGCTATGCCTTAAAACGGCGCAGGATGATGTAACGCTCCCTTTAGAATCCTTTGTTTTTGAGCGGATTCTTCTGGGCGCAAGTGGAGATAATTTTACGTCTTTTGAGTCTCTCATTGTAGATAGTGGGGGCGATCCCGTTTGTGCACCAGCGCTCACGACGGGGTGGTGGAAAGTGGCTTCTTCGACTGCCGTTGCCGAGTACGAGACAGAGATTGCATGGGTAATGGAACTATTTCGATCGATGGGTGTAGAGCTTCGCGGAGATCTGTCTGATTTTGAGCGACTAGATGATTGGATAGAGGCTCATATTGAGCCAGGTGGGGCGATTGCCTCGGATGCGTTAGAGGGTGATGGTGCATTTGATATGCCTCGATTTGTTAGTGCGGTCGGGTTTTTTATAGGGGGTGTTATCTCCTCAATGACCACTGCCACATGGTTTGAGCATGAAAAAAGCGAGGGGGTTTCTTTATTTCACAGGGATCTGGGAAGGGTATTTCCGGTCGCTCGCGCACAGCGGCGAGTTTTTCTGGCATCTGCCGCAGATTTCTCCTTGCGATTTTCTTCTCTAGCCTGGTCAGTGGGAGTGGCGTCGCTTACAGATGATCTTCGAGCTGGAGCGCTAAAGGATAAAGACGATGTTCGTACCGCACTGCTTGAACGTGTCCCTGGAGCTGGGGGATTTCCGGCGCAGGAGTTGGCTGGGGTGGTTGAGTCGGTTCTGATAGGAGCGACTTTGTCTTAGTAGATAGCTGATAGGTGCGGTTGAAGGGGGTGTGGTATCGGTTATTGAAAGATACTTAGACGCGTAGTATCAATAAGGGTTGTAAGCTTAACACTGAGTTAAATACAGCGAGTCGGTCAAGAGACAACGAGTTTCTTTCTAAAGGAGAGGTGTAGAGTGCTATGATAGAGGTTAGCGAATTATCAAAGACCTATGGCGATTATTCTGCGGTTTCTAATGTCTCATTTTCGGCGATCAAGGGAGATGTTGTAGGGTTTCTTGGTCCAAATGGGGCAGGAAAGACTACTACAATTCGGATGCTTGCAACATATCTTCCTCCGAGTAGTGGGCGAGCGAGCATCGCAGGTTTTGATGTCGTTGAACAGGCTGATGAAGTTCGTAGGCGGATTGGTTACTTGCCGGAAAATCCACCGCTCTATCCAGAGATGACGGTGCGTGAATATTTAAAATTTATAGCGGAAATTAAGGGCGTTCCGAGGATGCATATCCATAGCAGAATTGCCGAGGTGCTTGAGCAGTGCTTTATTACCGAAGTACGTAATAAATTGTGCCAACATCTCTCTCGGGGGTATCGTCAGCGGGTCGGTTTGGCGCAAGCTATTATACACGATCCAGAAGTGATTATTCTCGATGAGCCTACCAGCGGGCTTGATCCAAAACAGATTATCGATATTCGAAAGTTAATCCGTTCTCTAGGAGAGTCGCATACAGTTTTACTCAGCACTCATATACTACCAGAGGTGTCAATGGTGTGTAATAAAGTTGTTATCATCAGTAATGGTCGTGTCGTTATTGAAAGTGCACTGGGAGATCTGACGAAAGAAAAAGACTTAGAGCAGATTTTTATCGAGAGTGTCAGCAAAGAGGACGAGGTCGCTTCGGATGGTTCGTCGCAAGCTGCGTGATTTTGGATGGGATTTTTTGCTACAGGATTAGCGGAAGCTAGAGCAAGGAGATTGTGATTTATGCGGACTATTTTTGCGATTTGCAAGCGGGAGTTGTTATCTTTCTTTGTGTCCCCGATTGCATACTTTGTAATTACTGGATTTACGTTGCTAGTCGGATTCTTCTTTTTTAACTACCTGGCATTTTTTGCTCGTATGTACGAAATGTCACAGATGATGGCATTCCGAGGTGGTGGGGAGCTGCCAAACTTAAATCAGATGGTTATTGAAGGGTTGTATCAAACCATCCTGGTGATTCTTGTTTTCCTCGTGCCGTTGCTTACGATGAGAGTCATAGCAGAGGAGAAGAGGAGGGGGACATTTGAACTCTTGATTACATCACCGGTCTCTATCTCGGAAATTGTTTTGGGGAAGTTTTTAGGGTTGGCTGCTGTGCTTACGCTTATGTTGTTAGTGAGCGGACTATTTCCCTTGCTTTTAATTGTGTACGGCTCTCCCGAGATCCCACCGATAGTGTCAGGTTTTTTGGGCGTTTTGTTGTGTGGACTGAGTTTTGCCAGTATCGGAATGGCGGTATCTTCTCTAACGGAAAATCAAATTGTTGCCGGGGTTAGCAGTATGGTAGTCCTGTTATTGCTCTATGTCATACAGGCGCCAGCCGAAACGATGGGTGGCAATGCAGCGACGGTTCTGCGTTACCTTTCTCCAATAGAACAGGTTCAGGATCTTCTACGCGGGGTTATTTCAATAAAGTCTATCACATACTTCTTGAGTGTAACCGTATTGGGATTGTTTTTATCCCAAAGGGCTCTTGAGGCGCATAGGTGGAGATAGTAGGGGAAGGGAGTTAATATGGAGACGGCACTTCGTTTTTGTGGATACCTGGGAGCAGTTCTTTTGGCGTTCGGCATAACTGGTTCAGTTGTAGTCGGATCGTTCTCTTCACAACCTTTATTGCTCCTACATATCCTGATTGGGTTTTTATGCGTTACGATGTGGTTTGTAACCTCTGGAGTATCAATGTGGCGCAAGACCAAGACCGCAATGTCAGGGCGAGCGGCTCGTTTTGGAGTGCATGCAGGGCTTTATACCGCTGTCGTGGTTTGTCTATTAATAGCGCTCAACGTCTTTATCTCCTTTAATGAGCGTCGCTGGGACCTGACTGAGCAAGGGGTCTATAGTTTATCGCCAAAATCGACAAAGATCGTAGCGAAACTAAAGGAACCGGTGCGTTTCGTGGCGATAGATAATCCTCAAGTGCAGGACAAAGAACAGACGAGAGAGCTTCTCGATCTGTATCGCTATGCAAATGACAAGCTGGTCTCCTATGAGATTATCGATCCACGTGCAAGGCCAGTAGAGGTTGATGCCTTGGGAATGAAGCAGGGCAATCTCCTCTATATCGAATACGGAACCGGGAGAGGTAAGGCGATAGCACGGATTAATGAGATAGACGAGGAGGCGATAACCAACGCGATTATCAAGGTGACTAGGGGAGCTTCAAAGCGAGTCTACTACGTAGAAGGTCATGGAGAGCCTTCTTTGGAATCTCGAAACCAAGGTGGTTTGAAAGAGTTTGCAGATGCCTTGGGAGACGAGCACATAACTGTTCAAAAGTTGTTGTTGGCTGTGGAAGGTGCTGTTCCGAGTGATGCGGCGGCAGTACTTGTTGTGGCACCCAAGAAGGCGATTTCGGGCGCTGAGCTTTCAGCTCTTGTGTCTTATGTTAAAGATGGTGGGCGGCTTTTGCTGTTTCATAATCCAGAGGATAGGGAGGCAACGGCAGTACGAGACCTCGCCAGTGAATTTGGTATGACCGTCGGTGATAATATGATCTTGGACCAGCAGCTCCGTTTGTTCGCAGGACCTCAGATGGCTGTTCAGTTTGTTGCCCAAGACTTTGGTTCCCACGCAATTACTGCAGGCATGACGCAGAGTGATCCGTTGATATTTACGTTTGCATCGAGTGTTACAGAATCGCCAGTATCTGATTCGAAGGCTCATTATGAAACTCTCGTTCGCTCAGGTGCAAATTCGTGGGCGGAGTCAGACGTAGGCGCACTGTTTGACGCCGAAGGCCCGACGGCATCACTTGACAGTAGTGATATTTCCGGGCCGGTTTCGATAGCGGTGGCTATGGAGCAGAAGATTGATGAAAAAACTGAGGGCGGCAGTAGGGAAGAGTCGTTTGGTAGGGTGAGTAGAGTTGTAGTTTTTGGTGATGCAACGTGGATTGAAAACGGGAACCTGTCGGCTATGGGCAATCGGGATCTTGCTCTTAATGCAGTTAATTGGAGTATCGGTGAGGAGGGCGGTGTAGCCATCGGGCCCAAGAAGATTCGAGCTTCGGTAGCACCCATTCCCCAGGCTACGTTTAATATCATCTTGGCGCTGAGCTTCTTGGGCCCCGAACTGATACTTCTTTTAGGACTCTTTATTTGGTGGAAGAGGCGAGTGAGCCTAGTATAGTTTTCTTGAGACGGGGGGAGAAACGCACACATGACTACGAAGAAAACGCTAGTGCTCGCATTAGTGCTTACTTTTGTGACGCTGTATTTAGCGAAGGTGCTAGTGCCCGGCAGACTCGCAAAAGATCTCGAAAAGATTGCGTTACGTAGTGTCTCTCGAAGTAATATTGATACTGTTTCGATAAGTCGCTACGACCAAGGAGGCAAGGAAGAGCGTTTTGTGCTTATGCAGTCGTTGGCGCCAAGGCCCATCAACGCCAAGGATTCTCTAGAAGAGAAGGCGCCTGAATTGGTACAAACGTGGTCACTGCCTTCCATTAGAGGGGCGATTCTAGATAAGAATGCTTTGGATGCATATCTAACTGCGCTATTAGAAATCGGCGTAGAAGGCCCTCTTGAAACAGAGCAGCTTTACAGAGACATAAGTGTATATGGTCTCGATAAACCACAGATGACAGCGATAGTGGATGTTAAGGGGCGGAGAACGGAGTTGGCCTTTGGAAAGAAAAACGAATATTTGGGTAAGCGCTACGTGAAAGTTTCAGGTCGCGATGGAGTTTTTCTCGTTGAAGAGAGTAGTTTTGAGCAGGTTAATAAGGGAGCTTCTGATCTGCGCTCCAAGACGCCCTTTTCTTTCGCCGTTTCGGATGTTCGAGAGTTTTTAGCGACCTCGATACAAGGAAGGATTCGAGTGACGCAGCCTGAAGTTGGGGCGTGGCGAATAGAGAGCCCGGAGAGTCTACCTGCTTCGAGAGAGGATGTTGAGGAAATGCTCAATACAATAGCGCAGCTAAAGGTGAATGAATTTATCGATGGTAGCTTTGAGGAGCGAAATCGATACGGGTTTGGCTTGCCGAGAGCTAATGTAATTATACTTTTTCGAGATGGAATCGAGCCTCAGGAAGTTAGTTTTTTCTTAGCCAATGCAAGTCAAGGTGATAGTGCCGCTTCTGAGATGTATATGTACTCGAGTAGTTCGGAAACAATCTTCAAGTTAGCAACGGATCCAAGTGATAAGTTGGTGCAAACGGCAGATGGTTTGCGCGAAAAGGCGATAGTAGCAATGCCGTATGATCAGATGAAGCGAGTGATTGCTGGTGGCGAGCAAGGTCAAGGAGTAACAATCGCTGTAAAGGAGATTGAATGGGTGGTTAATGACAAACCGAGCGATCCGGTGTTTGTCGAACAGCTTTTAAAGGACATCAGTGGACTGCGGGCGGTGGACTTTCCTCTGGGTGTATCAGGCGAGGTTTTTCAAAAGCCCTTTCTGACTCTCGAGTTAGAGCCAAAATCAAGTGATCATCAGAAGGTTTCTATTGTTGTCGGTGATGAGTATACGGATGCCCGAGGTAATAAGCTTCGATACGTCAAGAATTCAAATAACGACACCATTTTTGGTATTAGAGATGTCGAAGCCAAGCGAATTGTGCCTCACGAGGAAGCCCTTGTTGAGCGATTAAAGGCGCCTGCGACTCCGTAGGGAATTATAGAGATAAAATGAATAAAACCGGTACCGGTGGTTACTGGTTAAATTGCCTGGATCGTGGTACCGTCTTCTGGCCTACGGATTGACTGAATAGTTCATAATATCAAGTTTCTAGTATGCTGAAGAAGTTTCTTTTATTCATACTGGTGGTGGCTACTAGCCTCGGTCTTGTGAGTACCCTGTTTGCAACCTGGGGTTATTACTTTCTGACCCGCGATCTCCCGCATTTTAGCCGCATTGAGGATTATAAGCCGCCAGCGGTAACGCAGGTGCTGTCTCGTGACGGAACGTTGATGGCAGAGTTCTATACAGAACGCCGATATCCAGTAAAGCTTATCGAAGTACCAGATATGGTTCGAAAGGCATTTCTAGCAGCGGAAGATGCTTCGTTTTATTCCCATCACGGCATTGATCCAGTCAGTATAGCACGGGCGATTTACAAGAATTTGCAGAGTGGGAATGTAAAACAGGGGGCTTCGACGATAACCCAGCAGGTGGTAAAGAACCTTCTTCTTACTCCAGAAAAAAGCCTAATTCGAAAAGCAAAGGAGGCGATTCTTTCCTACCGCTTGGAGCTGCGCTTTAAAAAAGATGAGATATTCGAGATATATCTCAATCAGATTTTTTTCGGCAATAGCGCGTACGGATTAAAGGCTGCTGCTACGATCTATTTTCACAAAAACCTCTCGGAGCTGACCTTAGCAGAGGCAGCCCTTCTGGCTGGATTACCCAAGGGGCCTAGTAGCTATTCTCCTCTGCGGCACATGGATAGAGCCAAGAGGCGCCAGGCTCAAGTTCTAAAACAGATGGAAGAGGCCGGATTTATTTCAGCTAGTGAGCGTCTTGATGCGCGAACAGAAGAGCTTCATGTTTATCCTGCCTCGCAGAAAAATATTTTTGCATCACCGTATTATGTTGGGGAGATTCGGAGGAAGTTTGCGGAGCGTTGGGACGAGCTTGATATTGACTCTGAAGGCCTCACGATTGAAACGGCGGTGGACACAACCGCTGATTTGTATGCACAGCGAGCACTACAAGAGGGATTGCGGGCTGTCGATAAAAGAAGAGGTTGGCGAGGGCCGGTGTCTCATATGACAGAGCAGGAATATAGTGACCGATATGGAGATATTGCATTGCCAGAGGACGAGCCATTGCCGGCCTTTGTGACTAGTGTGCTTAAGCATAGCGCTCGTGTGCGCGTGGCTTCAAAAGAGCTGACAGTTGACCTCTCAAAAGCGAGATGGGCGAAGAAGTTTCTACGTTCGGATGAATCGTATCATTTCGTGAATCCTCTTTCGCTACTTAAGACCGGCGATATCATTGAGGTTACACTCCATAAAACAAAAGATAAGCTTGTTGCAACACTTGATCAAACTCCTGAATTAGAGGGGGCGTTGGTTCTACTAGACCCCTTTTCGGGCGAGGTGTTGGCGATGGCCGGAGGATACGATTATTCGAAGAGCCAATTTAATCGTGTTACGCAGGGGCTTCGCCAGCCGGGTTCATCGTTTAAGCCTGTTGTGTACCTAACAGCTGTTGATAAGTTTAAATACACACCGGCCACGATCGTCAGTGATGCTCCACGAACATTTCGAGTCGGGGATGATGTCTGGACTCCTGGAAATTACGATGGAACATTTCTTGGTGGTATTACGTTACGGACAGCGTTGGAACGTTCGCGGAATCTTGTCTCTGCAGATATCGTCTCCCGAATCGGTGTCGATTCAGTGATTGATTATGCCAGGCGATTGGGTATTACAAGTCCCCTTGGCCGGAACCTGTCGTTATCTCTTGGTAGTAGTGAAGTAGCGCCACTTGAGATAGCGCGGGCATACGGAGCGTTCCCAGCAAAGGGGATTCTTCGCGATTCAGTATTTATTACAAAAATCACCGACCGGTTCGGGCGAGTCGTGTATGATTTTCGGTCTGACGGTGATCCAGGGCGTCGTGCTATCGACGAGGACAGCGCTTTTATAATGGCTAATATGATGCGTGGTGTTGTAGAACGGGGAACGGGAAGAAGAGTTAGTCAATTGAAGCGTCCCGCGGCGGGTAAGACAGGAACGTCAAACGATCAAATGGATGCGTGGTTTGTTGGCTACACACCTCGATGGGTTTGTGGAGTATGGGTGGGTTTTGATCAGAAAAAAACCATCGGTCCGAAAGAAACGGGAGGGGCTGTTTCAGCGCCGATATGGCTCAATTTTATGAAGCAGTTTATCGAAAGGCAAGAGGAATTGGTGCGCGAAAAAATAGGACAACAGGCAAAAGAAGAAGCGGAGTTACTTGGAGTGTCGTATCAAGCTCCCGCAAAGGTTGAAGCCCCTGATTTTCTTCCTACCGATGGGGTAGAACCATATTGGATATCAAAAGAGAAGGGCTATCGAGTATCGCCATCTGAGGAAGGTGCGTTTTTAGAGTATTTTATTAAGGGCACCGAGCCAGAACAGGAGCCGAGACCGGTAGATCAAGATGGCGTTACATCTACGAGCTCCTATCTAGAATCTCCAGACCTTTAAGGTCTCATATAATGCTCTTTGCTTAGTCTGTTTATCTACCACCCTCACGAATAAAGACCGTGAGCTTGGTGATTATAGACTTCGAGCTTAGTTTATCGAGGGTTGTTGAGCCCCCAACTAGTTTTCCAAAGATCGTATAACGACCGTCCATGTGGGGAGCGTCTCCTAAAAGAATATGAAATTGACTGCCACTTGATTCTCGTTGCGGGTTTATTAGTTTGTTTTTGTTGTCGTATCCATCCGGCCTTCTAGCCATCCCGAGAACTCCACGTTTGTGATTTCGTTGGGTGAATTCAGGTGGTAGTGAATAGCCAGGACCACCGTAGCCGTTGTTTTTAGGGTCTCCGCCTTGAATGATATAGCCAGCTTTGAAGAAGTGAAAACGAAGGCCGTCGTAAAAATGTTTGTCTGCGAGATATTTAAAATTAGCTACGTGCCAAGGTGCCTCCTCAGGTAGGAGTTCGAAGAAGAGGTCTCCTTCGCTCGTTTCAAGGATAGCACTTCTAATCTTTAGTATTTCGGAGCGTTGGGGGAGGGCAAAGGGAATTCCTGTTTGTGCATAGAGATTGCAACGTGTCGATGTTGCCAAAAAGGCAATAACGAGCACTAAGAGCTTGAGTGTGCATGGGAATGTGAGTTGGTTGTGTAACATGTTTTGTCTGAGTCTTCGGTGTCCCTTTTAATAAGTATATAGTATACCACTAGTTTTTCGTATGTCGGGCTCTTGAAATACTAGATTAGGCACTTTCCTTCTTGGCGATCGACATAAAACCTCCTTATACTATAACTTATTTAAGATGCTAAAAAAAATCATATCCCGCTTGTCGTATGGTGTTTGGAGCTCGCAAAAGAATCGACCGTAAGAGGGCTCATATGATAGGAGGGAACACATAAGAAGGCATGAGGACTCGGCACTTACACCACAGTGTTCACAGAATCTTTTCTCAGCTCTTTGCTGGGTTCATTGCCGTATGCGCGATATGGTTATGCAGTGCTTCGGCAGAGAGTGACTCCTTGTCTGAGCCTAAAACCAAGCTCGATGTGGTTTTACTTTTCGATGCATCGGGAAGTATGCTCAAAACAGACCCAAAGGACTTGCGATTGCAAGGGGCTAGCTTGCTCTTTTCATTTTTGAGAGAAGATGATCAGTTGGGTATTGTGAGTTTCTCGGATACGGCCTCTGTTCAACGAGAATTACAGCCGTTCTCGCCATCGCGATCACAGACTATTCTCGCAGACATTAAGAACGTTCAAACAATCGGACGATATACTGACATAGCCGCAGGGATCAGCCTATCCAAGGCACTACTAGCGACGTCGAATCGGCCGGAAGCCCAGCAGGTCATAGTGTTGCTTTCAGATGGTAAGAATGAACCTGACCCCAAAAATGGACCTGTGTTCGCCGCAACCTTACAATTGGTTCACGATATTTTACCCGACCTTCGTTCCCGAGAGGTTAAGGTCTTTACAATGGCGCTGAGTGACGAAGCCGACCGAGCTTTTTTGGGCGAGGTTTCTGCAGCAACAAACGGACTGACGTGGTTTGCTAAAGATGCTGAAAGTATTCATAAAGCGTATGCCGATCTTTTTCTTGCACTGAAACGTCCCCAAATAATCAACCAAAAAGGCCACGATTTCTTACTCGAGGAGGAGTATCCTGAGGTCACGTTTTATATTAATCATGGGGAGAATGAGACGTTAACTCTTGTCACTCCCCGAGGGAGTGCGCTCACAGAGCAGAATCATCCTGATTACATTGTCTGGCACGGTGCTAAGAAGTTTGATGTGATTACCGTAAAGTTTCCCGATCGCGGCACCTGGCAGGTGGTTGGCACCGAGGAGAACGATGGATTCGCGGCACTCCTAAGTGAGCTTAGAGTTTTGACTGACTGGCCGATTAGTGTGCACGAGGATGAAGCAACGACCGTGAAAGCGCGCTTGTATGATTCAAATAAGCCAATCGCCCTTCCCGAAATGAGTCAATTAGTAAAGGTAGGATTTCAGATTACTCCGATGGATAAAGTGGCGTATCCAATCATGCGCAAGATGCTAAACGATATCGGAAAAGATGGCGATGAAGTGGCGGGGGATGGCATCTTTTCGTTTGAAATGAAGGTGCCGGCCCCTGGAAGTTATAAAATGACCGTTACGGCGAAGGCTCCCACCTTTCAACGTTCTCAGCAGATTCCGTTTGTGGTGCGACCTCGGCGTTTAACGCTTTCTGTCAATGCGCATGGAGACAAACCCTCTTCGCATTCATCGAAGCACGCACATCAAGACGGAGAAGAGGGTAGTTCTGACTCACACTTTTCGGTCACTCTCTCAAAGGAGGTTCTGACATATAAAAAGCTCGAGCTTTTTTTACACGCTAAGGCCCATAACGGTGAGCATGTGAAGCTCCCGATTGTTGAGCGTGGTTCTTTGAGAGAGTACGAGGTGTCGGCTGAAGGCCTCCCTCATGTTGGGGCGTATACGATATATGCGGCATTAGAAGCCAGGGATAAATCGGGTAAAAGGATTGAGGCTAGAAGCAACGAGATTCATTTTACGTTAAATAAGTTGGCGGCGCAGCCCACAGTCTCGCATGACAAGGAGCAAGTGCCCGATGAAGATGACCACATATCAGCTCGTGAGAGTCTTAAGGAGATTTTGCTTCCGGTGGCTCTAGTGACCGGTGCTAACATTGTTGTCGTTGTTGTCTTTGTTGTGTTTGTTTCCAAAAAATCGAAGAAGAAAAAAGGCGATATAAAACGCTACATTCCAAACAAGCAGCTTATTGATGCCGTAGCAACGATTCAGGAGGCGACGACATACGTAGACGTCGATTTTAATCACCCTGCATTTACTACTCCCGTTGCTGGGGAGCAGGAGATCGCTGAGGAGGAGCAGGTTAGGGATGGTGATGCGGACGGCGTTGAGGAAGAGACTCCGCTAACTAGTCCAGGGGCTCAAGAAGATGAGGGTAACGTTGAAGAAACGTCGGCTCCGAAGGATTTGACTCAGAATTCTGAATCGGTTCCTGAGGCAGGAGACGAACAGAAGAGCCAACAGGAGGATGAATAGACTATGGAAGTGCTACTTCTTGCCATAGCATCGCTACAGCTAGCTGTTATCTTTTTTGTGGTGTTTACAAAAGCGCGTCGAATGAATGATGCCAATCGTGAGATTTCGGAACATCTTGAGGATGAGATCCGTCAGAAGCGTGAGTTAGTTGCTGCGGTCGACGAGGCCCGGGAGGAATTGGTTTCGGAGGATGAGTTTCACCTTCTTGCTAGGAAATATCAGGTGGCATTAGATATCCTTAAAGAGGAGCAGAGTAAGTATGTAATAGCACAGGCTGAGCTCGAGTCGCTTGATAATCGATTGCGGGAGCTTGATGAGGTTTCTCGAGAGCTCCAAGCTAGCTCAACAGAAAGCAAAGAAGAGCTTAAGATTCTGGAAAAAAAGCAGAGTGAACTAAAGCATAAAAACGACGAACTTAAGGTTCAAATTCAGGATTCAGTCAAAAAGATAGAAGAGCTTGTTGCTGAGATAGAGCTGACTGTTCAGATGAAAGAGCAGGTGGCGAGAATGAAGTCAGATCTTGTTTCGACAGAGGAGCGAATAGATTCTACGATGGTCGAAATTGATGGTATCAATGAGCAGTATTTTCGTATGAAGCGGAAATACGACGCATTAGATGTGGAGTTTGCACAACTCTTTCAACAACTTTCAGAGCAGTAGTTTTTCTCGTTATTAAAGCATATCGTGAGGGTCGAGGTCATATGCGATGCGAACGGCCGATGTTGACGGATGTGCTTTTTTGATAATTTTCAATACTCGGTGGATGTCCGAGAGAGTACTTCCTTTTAGCAAAAGATGAAACCTCCAGAGGGTCCGAACTTTTTCCATCGGTGCTGGTGCTGGACCCAAGAGTGTTATGTCTAGTGGTTGTATGAGGCGCTCTATTTCTCTGGCAATGGTGTTAATTTTTATTTGGGCGGTAGATTTCTCCGAGGCGGAAACGATGATTCGCAAGATTTTCTGAAAAGGAGGATAGTTTAATGACTGACGCATGGAGAGTTCATAGTCTGCAAATTTTTCGTATTGATGAGCTGCAGTTGCGATGAGACTCGGATGACTGGGTACTCGTGTCTGGAGCACGACAGCGCCGGTTGTGGTGCGTCTACCAGCGCGACCGGCAACTTGTGTAAGGAGCTGTAGCGCTCGCTCGCCAGCCCGAAAATCAGGCATATGGAGACCCACATCGCAATCTACGACTCCAACAAAATTCACACCAGGCAAGTCGTGCCCTTTGGCTATCATTTGCGTTCCCACTAGAATGTCGACAGCCCTTTCGCGCACGTTGGTGAGAATCTCAACGTAGTCAGATATCGTTGAAGCGGAGTCTCTATCTAGCGTTGCTATCCGTGCGTTAGGAAATAGCTCGCGAAGCTCGTCATACACCCTTTCTGTGCCGGCACCTCGTTGGGTAAAGAGTGGAGTATCTTCCTTAGTCGGATGCTTTGTTGCGCCGCATTGATTGCAAACACTAGGAGGAAGAAGCGAGAAGTTGCATTGATGACAGAGACCTAGGTTTTCATTCTTATGGTAGGTGAGCGTGACGCTACAATGTGGACAGCCAACCACATATTCGCAACAGGAGCATTGAAGATAGCTTGCAAAGCCGCGTTTGTTGTAGAGCACAAAAGCTTGGTCTCCGCGTTCGAGAGTTTCTTGAAGTTTTTGATAGAATTCCGGGGATATATTTCTCGATTTCATTTCCCACGGTTTTGTCTTGTTTAGGTCTACAATGGTGCAATCAGGTTGGGGCGCATCGAAGAATTTTGTTGTTAATGGCAGATACAGGTATTTACCTGAGCGAGCATTGTGAAAGGTTTCAAGGGAAGGGGTTGCTGACCCGAGAAGGATTGGACAGTTCGATAGTTGCGCGCGTACTACGGCAAGGTCTCTTCCGTTGTAACGAATTCCGTCTCCTTGTTTAAAGGAAGAGTCATGCTCTTCATCCACGATTATGAGACCCAAGTTGTGCATTGGAGCAAAGACACCAGAGCGAGCTCCGATAGCAACCTTGACTCTGCCGCGCACAAGGTTAGTCCAATGTCTCCAGCGCTCTTTTGGCTTAAGGCTGCTGTGCAAGACCGCTACCGGGGCTTGCAGGCGAGATATAAAACGCTCAGTTAACTGAGGTGTTAGAGCAATCTCGGGAACGATGATTAAAGCTGATTTCCCCTGTGCGAGTACGTCTATTATCAGTGATAAATAAACCTCTGTTTTTCCGCTTCCTGTAACTCCGTGGAGTAAGCCTGCAACAAATGAAGAGTCGTAGAGATAGTTTGCTATCAGGGTCGTAGCAGCTTGCTGTTCCGGATTAAGGATAAGGGGCGATGGTGTAGCTTGAGCGACAGTCGGGGTAGGAAGAGGTAGATCTTCAGGTGACACTACGTGCTCTTGAATAACTCCCTTTGTGACAAGGGAGCGGATGGTTGGGGCAGAGGCGCTACATTCTTTTTTTAGCACGGAGCCTTCGATGGGGGCAGGCTCGCGTGCCAGATAATCGACAATAGTCTGCTGAACCTTACCGAATTTCGATGGGGTGTTGTCCCCCTGTTTTTTCGTCTCGACGAGGCTATAGGTGCGCAAGGGCTTTTCAAGTACAGGTTTTGGAACCGCTAACTCAAGTATCCGAGATAGCGGTTCTACATAGTACTTAGCGATCCAACGATAAAATGGCAGGTGTGCCTGATCAAATGCTCGGGTATAAAGCTTGGCCTCATCGATACACTTGATTGCAACGGAGTTCTTTTTCATTTCCTCATAGGAGGATCGTTCTAGTTCCGAATTAACCGAGAGAACAAAGGCCTGTGTGACACGTCTTCTAAACGGGACTTCAATCAAGTCACCTGTTTGCAGGTTGGGAAATGCAGAGGAATCAAATGCATACAGATATTCTCCTGCTAACGGCGGAACGACTACCGTGACAAGATCCGTGGTCGTAGATCTGTCAGGAAGTGCCGATTCAAATAGAAGAGGTGTGCTAACCATGGGAGAATGCGAATGTTTTTCCTGAATTCTATCGTTTCGGCCGCTTGTTTGTAAAGAATAGGCTTGTGGAATTTGCCATTTGATTTAAGTGCAACGGAGACAACTTTACCCTCGATTTATCGATAGCTCTCCGGAAAGCAGCTTTGTGAAAGGCGTTCATATGACTCTGCTCGGTCGGTTTTAGACGGGATACGTATGTTTTTTTTTCCTGCTCGGAAAGTCCAACATGTGGCGATAGTTTTCTGTGAGAGAGTGGTTCGATCCTTATCGATTGTGTCTGACCGAGGTCGAATAGAGGGCCTCGCTGTGCAGTGTTTTTCGTTGCCGAAACGGACGATTGATAATGTTTCAGGTACGCTCGTCCTTTCGGATGATAGTAAGGCAGCGCTCGAGAGCCTCGTATCGTTTTGTATGAGAGATAAGTGTCGACGGTTGGTTTATATGGCGTTACCCGAAGAGGCGTCTTATTGGTGTGCGGATATGTCTTCGGAGGTCGAGAAATTTGGCCGTGAAATCGATGAGCTGGCAGTATGGTGCAAACAGCCCGTTATAAGTTCTCAGATTGATCTAGGAGGTAACGGTAGGAATCGTGATGAAAAACTCTATATAGCAGTGCGCAGAAGAGTAATCGATGGATACCTAAGGTTCTTAAGTCCACTTGCTCCTGATGTTTATGGGATTGCCACACAACATCTCGCACAAATCCAAGCATCAAGTGATGGTAAAGGTTTATACAAAAATACGCCACGAATCTTTCTTGGAGGGGATAGGGAATCTGCCATATTCAGTTTGTGGAGTGGCCAAAGATTATTGCAAAAAGAACGTTTGAGGGCCGTAGCATCCTGTGGTGAGGATGGAAACCATAACGCCTTTGAAGAATCGATTGTTCGGAGTATGGAGGCGATAGTTGAGGCTTCAAATATCTCGCTGGAAGAGGTTTTTCTATGTGGCAGGGTTGAGAAGCAGATGATTGAGAGGTTTTCTCAAAGGTCTATGCATATAGAAATACCTAGCTGGAGGCGCCAAAGAGAGAACAAGCAGATGTCTTTGGCTCAAACAGATTTAGATGATGTGGAGAAAGGACTTTTTGATGAGTGTATCGGACTTATCGGCATGTATCAAAGAGATCTCTGGCAACCTCTTACCAGAAAGATGTGCGATGCAGATAAATCTCTTGCCATTTGAGAATGTGGCGTATCATATCGGACAGCAGCGATGTAGGCGGTTGTTTGTTCCGATTTTTCTTACCGTAGCGATATCCTCGTTTGTTATCTGCATATTGCTGTTGTCAGATGCAGCGGGCTCTAATGATGAATCTACTGAGAGACAAGATGTTTTATTGCAGAGTGTCCTAGAGAGAGTGAAAAAACTCTCAAAAGAGATCGAGCAGGAATATGCGAAGTTGCAGATGCAGAAAGAACGCATCAGACAGCGAGCTCGGCCAGTAATACTTCTAGATGAAATTGCTCGAAGACTACCCGGAGAAATTGCTCTGTTGGAGATTCGGTACAAAACCTCAGGCGCATGGTTTCGAGGGATAGCCCAGAATCAGGATGTGCTCATGGAATTTAAAGATTCTCTTGAGTCCCTTGCAGCCGGTAGCTCTACAGTAATTCGCCGGACGGCTTGGGAGCAATTGGAAGGACGCATGAGTTTGGTATTTGAGTTAGATGTGAGTTTTGGTTCGCATGAGTTGAAAGGGAAGGGGTAAAAACTGTTCGTAAGAATGCATATACAAACGCATGAAACGTTTTGAGCGCTAGTGGCTTGTGGAAATTATAGAAGATAGAAAAGAGCAGGTGAGTCATGAAAAAGGTCTATGTCACGATAGGAGCGCTCTCTAGGCGAACTCTCAGTGTTACATTAATATTTTTTTGCGCGCTTTCTGTTTTTGGGATCGGTATTGGGTTTTACAGAATGTTATTAGTTTCGTCGGGATCGCCTGAAAGGTTAGCCGTTATCCAAACCGAGCTTGCAGAGCTGAAAGCCCTTGGACTTCGTGTGCGCCAGACAGTGCGACACAGTGGTCAAGTTTTCGAAGATAAGCTGGATAGAACGCCATTCGATACCTTTATAGCAAAACTTCATCGTTCAGCACTTCAGTATAATATAACAGTGTTAGACACATTGAGAGGGGGGGCAGCGTTTAGCTATCAAGGATTGGATGTATTGAATCTAACTGCTGCCGGTGAATATCAAAATCTACGACGGTTCTTGCAGGAAGTGGTTGAAAGCAATCCAGGTTATCGCGTGAATAGCTTTTCGTTGGTGAAGACATCAATGAGTCCTACTCTATTAGAGATGCGCTTGTCCGTCGGTTCAGAAAAGCCCCTCTAGAGCGTTCATACGGGGGCGGGGTTTCAACACAGTGTTTTGTGCGTGCCGACTTTAGTTGGTCATCAAAATTATGATTCTTTTCTCTCGTCCTAACCATCTCATTTTGAAGTAGTCGAATCCACCAAAATGGTGAAAAGCGATAAGAGCAGCTCAAAGTTGCTCCAGGAAGAGATATGGCATGTTCTCCAAAGAAATAAATGGGGGACGCTCAAGGAATGAGTTATGAAGTCAATTGGTACAATAGAACTTCGAGGACTGTTTTTGGTAGGTGCAGTCGTGTGTTCGAGCCTCTTAATTGATGGTGTCCACTGTGTTTCGGCAGAGCCAACGAAAGTAAAGGCGCAGGCGGCTAGTTCTCCCAAAAAGTCCCGTAAGGAACACCAGCCTCGATTGCCCGCACTCTCATTAACCGAACAACAATCTGTAGAAGCTCGTGCTAACACTCGAGTCGATACTACAAATCCTAAAAGAGAGCGTGCTGCTCGTGCCACTAGTAATACACAAGTAGACTGGACCAAGTCGATAAACCTTGAGGCTAGTGACAACAGCGATAAAGTTACCATAGCGACCCGCTCACCTAATGCCACGTATACAGCGAAGCGCCTTCGCAATCCAGAGAGGCTTGTCATTGACATCCGAAATGAGCGGTTTCCCAGAACTGCGGCTGTTGAAAAAGGAACGGCTCGACTCGATGGCATCCGAATCGGCAATCATCCAGAGAAAGCCCGAATTGTACTCGATCTCAAGAGTGGTGACATAGCCCACTCAATCACTCGTCAGAATAACAAACTGGTAGTCGCGCTTTCCACGAAAAAACCGCTCATGCGCGAGCCTTTGAAGGTTGCAAACGCAGGAAGTGTGAAAAAGCTCACCATGCCCAAAAGTGACAGAGTAGTTGCACGCACAGTCCTCAAGCTTGACGAGGATATCATGATTTCTGGCGACAGTAGTTCTAAACCCAAAGAGTCATCAACCCGAGCGATGCCAAAGATGGCATCCGCTAAATCGACACTTTCATTGCCGCATGCATTGAAGGAATCAAAAGTTAGTTTGGAGAGCCAGCCGTCTGAGAAAGGAATTGTGTTAAAGAAACTTAGCCTTGCGGGTCAGGCTGAGACATCTCCTGCGGTCAAAATCTCTGTGCCAAAAGATGTTCGCTATACGCTTACTAGAACAGCCCCCTCGGAGTACGTAGCGACTCTTTATGGTGTAACTCCTGAATTAAATTTACTAAAGCAAACTCTCTTTAGCTCCGCAAAAAGCACAGGGATACGCTCTGTGAGAGCCGCAAAGAACGGAGTAGATACTCTTGTGCGAATTTTTACGCAGCCAAGCAGTTATCTTACCAGTCGCAGAGACAATGATCTCCTTATTATCGAGGAGAGTCACGATCTCTCAAAAATAGCGCGAGACATTAGAGCGCAAATCGCCCCTGCCGCGGCAAATCAGAAAGGGGCAGATGTTGATGCGAAAAAGAGTGCCGCCAAGTCAGCGCCGAAACAGTCGGCTAAAAGTAGCGGAGATCTCAAAAAGCGGGTAGAGAAGCAGCCCAAGTCAAAACCTGTATCGGAGGCTCGCAGTGATAACGGTGCTCGTAGTGAATTGGCAGCGATTCGTGGGGATTCTCAGACCTATACGGGTCGGTTGATCTCGCTAGACTTACAGGATGCTGACATTGATAGTGCGCTTAGGATTATTGCAGAGGTATCAAACCTAAATATCGTGGCGGGCGATGGGGTGTCAGGTAAGGTGACTCTAAAACTTGTAGATGTGCCATGGGATCAAGCGCTTGAGGTGATTTTGAAGAGTCATGGTTTAGACAAGGTGCTGCAGGGAAATGTCTTGCGAGTTGCACCTGTCGATAAGCTAAAGGCTGAGCGCGAGTCATTTAAGGAGGCGCGTGTCGCTGAGGAAGAGCTTGAGCCGTTGGACGTGCAGTATATGCGTGTTAGTTACGCTAAGGCCTCTGAAATTACAGCGCTTGTTGAAACTGTACTTACAGAGCGAGGAACAGTGGCATTCGACGAACGCTCGAATCAGCTTGTAGTGAAAGATGTTTCAAAGGGATTAAAGAACGTTGCAGAGCTCATAAAGAAAATTGATCTCCGAACCCCTCAAATACTTCTAGAAACACAGATTGTTGAAGCGAGTCGCAGTCTGTCGCGGGAGTTAGGGAGCGAGCTTGGATTTCAATATATTCAATCTCCTGCGACTGGAAATGGCACGGGCTTGAATTTTCCGTCGGCAATCTCGGTTGGTGGAAGTGCAGATCCAACTGCTGGCGGTATAACTGGGTCAGCCTTTCCGATTGCATCATCTGGCACCCTCGGCTCCGCTATTACGATGCTCTTTGATAGTGCTGATGGAACCAAGAGCTTGTCTACCAGATTGTCACAGCTAGAGCAGGAGGGCGAGGTTCGGATTATTAGTAAACCTGCAGTGGCGACCACGAACAACAAGCCAGCTGAGATTAAGAGCGTAGAGAAGTTTCGGGTTAAATTACCAAATGGCGGACTCTCCATAGCGACCGGCTCTGGAGCACAGTCAGCGGGTAGTGGTGATTCGGCCACGCAGACGATAGAGGCTGGTATCGTTTTAAATGTTACGCCACAAGCATCTCCAGACTATTACATCCTGCTTGATATCAAAGCTAAGTCGAGTAGTTTTGGTGCGAAGTCAGTTGATGGAATTCCAAATGAAATTGAACGAAGTGCGAGCTCTTCAGTGCTCGTATCGAGTGGCCAAACTTTTGCCCTTGGCGGAATTTATAAAATTACTGAACAAGACCGAATAGCAGGTGTCCCTTTCTTCAAGGATATCCCTGTATTGGGAACATTCTTTCGAAGTGTGACAACTGAGAACTCAGATGAGGAGCTTTTGTTCTTTATTACTCCTCGCATTGTCGAAGGAAGCTTTGAGGATGCAAGTATGAAGGTGTTTTCGTAAGGAGAAGATATGAGAGCTATAGATCTTTTTAAAGGCACTGTAAGGGGCACTTTGGTTGCAAGCGTTTTGTCTTTGGCCACCTCTTGTGGTGGCAACGGAGCCTCCAACAATGATCAGGGAATGTCGGTGACATTGTTAGGCCTTTTTAACTCCTCCCGTCTGACAATTAATACGAATACAGGTGGTGGTCAGCAGACTCTGGGCTCTCAGGGTTGTGGACAGTTGCCAGCGGGATTCGCTGGAGGTTACTTGCAACTTGGTGAAGTTGGGTCCGAGCCCGGGGGGACAATTCTAGAAACCGGCGCTGAAAGCGGGACCGACCCGGCGGGTGGTTACTTATCTGTGATCGGTATCCAGAATAATTTATACGGGCAAGCGTATCGTGGTGAGCGGTTGTTGCTCGATTACTACGTACCTGGAGCGAGTGTTCAGCCGCCATCGACGACGGTTCCAATTTATCTCGTTGCAGGACCCGCTGAGTCAGCTGCGCAAACTGGAAATAATGCGGGAAATACAGTTGATCCCGGGCTAAGAAAGCCTTTGTTTACGAGTTTGCCACCATCGCTTTCGAATCTCTGTAATCGAAGCCTACAGCAGGTAACAATTATTACTCCGGCAATCAGGGAGTGGTTAAACTTTAACCGCGATCTTTTGCCAGCCGCGCCATTCAAGTTGGAGTTAACAGCACAGGTATCTGGTTTAACATCATCTGGTAATCGTGTTGAGACAAATCCTGTAACCTTAGATTTCGATGTCCTACCTGAGACGTATATATCAGCACCCACAGATGATACTTCGAGTACTGGTACCACAACTGATACAGGAGACACCACGACTCTATCGCTATCAAATGAAGAACAGTTAGGGATGATGTTTGACTAAGAGATTTAGAGAACGAGCCTTACAGGATTAGAGATACAACTTTTTGCAGAAGGTTAGTGTTATGAATCGAGGAAAAGCAAATTTCGCCGTCTCAGCGATGGCACTCGCAGGGATTGTAGGTCTTATTGGGTGTCTCGGAGGGCAGGGCAGTACCGACGGAGGCTCTGGTGCTGATGGCGGATTTCGCGATGATGTCTTCGTTTCTGATGACACCTCCACGGGTTCCATCGCGCTTGAGATAACGAATCCTTCTTTAGGCATAGGAGATACATCTCCATTTGTGGTGCGTGTCCGGAATGCAAGGCAACAGCCTGTCGGACAAATCAATGTTGTGTGCGATAGTGAGCAGGGCATAGCGATTCTCGAGCCACAGACAGGATATGCGATGACCAATAGCTCGGGAGTGATGTCCGGGGTTATCGGTTGCGCATCACCCGGAAGTTTTCAGATGGCTTGTCGGCTTAGTGTAGGAGCAAACAAGCGTGATTTCGGAGCCGTACAGTGTTCTGGTGATGTTCCACCTGGATTTCAGGGTTTTCCCGGTGCCGCCGGTGGCGGTTTAGGTGGTGGATCTCCAACTGACGGAAGCGATAGCGGAGTAAGAATGACCAGCATCTCGTTTTTGGATGGTCCCACGGGAGACACTGCAACACCTTCGATTGATATAAATTTCAATCCCGCTCTTGACTGCGATCTTTCTACCCCGGAGATAGAAGAGGAGTTCTTTACCGATACCATTGTGTCAATTAACGTACAGAACGATGGAACGCAGGCAGTGCGCTTTACCGGTCTTCGCTACAGGTTTGAAGATTATCAGCCCGGGAGCGATTTTACTTCACGACTCCTAGGTGTCACATACGAAGGTGGTGCTAGCATCGAGGTAGGAGAGTCCGGAGTGTTTAGTCTGCCGGTATTTAAGACGTATTCGAACGGCAAGTGGGTCGGAGATCCAGAGGGGCCTGGTGACGGATTTCAGATAACTAATGATGGTATACGAACCGTGACGTTTACCCTAATCGGCGAAACCGTATTAGGTGACCCTGTAGAAATTACTGGGGCGACTTCGGCGGCATTCGGAGATTACAACGGCTGTCCGAGGGATTAACCTTGTTCGAGCGTAGTGAGTGCGTTATTGCAGGTAGTTAGAGCGCGCGTGATGGCTGTAAGTGGCTGTTATTACAAGACCTGCAGAAAACGCCCGCTGACCACTTGGCATTGATTCCCTGAATCGCTAGACTAGCGCGCTATGGATATCAAGGACATTGAAAACATCATAAAGATTCTCAAGCAAAACGAAGTCACTGAGTTTGAGCTTGAGCAGGACGGAACGAAGGTTAAGCTTGCACGGACGACTTCTGGCGCATACGTGGCAGCAGAAGGCTCGATGAGCGTTGTGCCAGCGGTTCATGTTAGTGCGCCCGCGGCTCCAGTACAGGCTGCTGCTTCAAATGGAGCTGCGCCGGAGGAGGACGCTGGCCGATACAGCAAGGTCGAGTCGCCTATCGTCGGAACGTTTTACAGGCGCCCATCTCCAGATGCAGACCAGTTTGTGAAGGAAGGCGATGTTGTTGCAAAGGGCGATACTCTTTGTATCGTGGAGGCTATGAAGCTTATGAACGAAATCGAGGCTC
>JAYPVM010000001.1:355368-446034 GCA_038134595.1 Pseudomonadota bacterium
AGGCTCCTACAGCCGGAAAGGTAGTCAAGATTCTTGGCGCAGACGGTCAAGTCGTCGAGTTTGGCGAAGTGTTATTTCTAATCGATCCATCGGTTTAATCTCATGAGTGAGCTTCCTTTTAAGAAAGTTCTCATCGCAAATCGCGGTGAGATAGCCCTTCGAATTATTCGTGCTTGTCATGAATTAGGCATTCAGACGGTTGCGGTGCACTCTAAAGCGGATGACGATGCTTTGCACGTAAAGCTTGCCACAGAGAGTGTCTGTATCGGGCCAGCTTTGGCAAAAGAGAGCTACCTGAATATCGCCTCCATTATGTCGGCGGCTGTTGCTACCCGTGCAGATGCAATCCATCCAGGATACGGGTTTTTGAGTGAAAATGCCGCGTTTGCTGAGATATGTGGAAGTTGTGGTATTACATTTATCGGTCCAACAGTGAAAAACATGCGGGTTATGGGTGATAAAGCCCGTGCAAGGCGTGTTGCTGACAAGGTCGGCGTGCCCACGATCCCAGGGGACAGCCGTGGTTTTCTCAATGCCAAGGAGGCCTATTCTGTTGCCGAGGATGCAGGATTTCCGATTCTACTGAAAGCTTGTGCTGGAGGTGGCGGTCGAGGAATGAAGATCGTTAAGAATGCCGATGAGTTCGCAAGTGCGTTTAGTACCGCACAGCGTGAGGTCGAGGCTGCATTCGGGGATGGACATCTTCTCGTTGAAAAGTACCTACCCAAGGTGAGACACATTGAGGTTCAGCTCGCAGGAGATCAGGCGCATAACATCGTACACTTAGGAATTCGAGATTGCTCAATTCAGAGGCGTTATCAAAAAGTTATTGAAGAGGCTCCATCGATAGGGTTGCCAGCGGGACTGCAAGAGCAGATTCAAGACGCAGCGGTGGAGTTGGGTCAGGCTGTGAATTATTCGAGCCTTGGAACTGTAGAGTTTCTTGCAGATCTTGAGCAGGAGCGTTTTTATTTCATAGAGATGAACACACGCTTGCAGGTGGAGCACCCTGTGACCGAGATGATTACAGATATCGATCTTGTGAAAGAGCAGATTAGAATCGCCGCTGGAATGGAGCTCTCAGTTAAGCAGAGCGATATATCGTTCTCTGGGCATGCTATGGAAGCTCGAATTAATGCAGAAGATCCGAGAACACTGATTCCGTGTCCCGGTCTTATTAAGAGCTACCATCCTCCAGGGGGTAATGGCGTGCGAGTTGATTCGGCTTTGTATGCAGGCTATTCCATTAAACCGTATTACGACTCGATGATTGCAAAGCTCATCGTTCGAGATAAGGATAGAGAGTCGTGTATCAAAAAGCTTCTGGTAGCTCTTGATGAGTACCTGATTGATGGTATTACGACCAATATCGAACTCCACCGGAGAATTTTGTCGCATCCTGACTTTAGGAGTGGTAACTTTTCAACGAAGTTTTTGGACCAAACCCAGCTTTTTGATTAGCGCATTTTGCGCTCGCTCTAGCTATGGTAAAAGCTCCCTTGGTATGAACTGGGGTGAGGTAAGGTTCTCTATGTTTAGAGACTACCGGTCTGTAGGAATCGTTGTTCTAAGGAGGAGTCTGATGGCTAGTCGCATGATGTCGTTTGTTTCACACTGTTTTTTGACTGTTATCTGCGCTCTGCTTGTAACGATGCCTCCAGCGTTTGCTGAAGAGGGACCTCATTTAAAGGTGCTTGAATCGGAATTTGATTTTGGCACAGTTTCTGAGGGGGCTGTCGTTGAGCACGTATTTGGTATCCAGAATGCCGGTGATACGGATCTGACGATTCAGCGAGTTTCGGCGTCGTGTGGTTGTACTGCTGCTGTTGCCTCATCGACTACAGTCAAGCCAGGAGCTACAGAACAGGTAAAGGTATCTTTTAATACTCTGGGGTTTTTTGGACCAAAGACAAAAAGTGTTTATATCGTCTCAAATTCTACAGACAAGCCAGAGGCTATCGTAAAATTACGCGGAATTATCAACCGCGGAGTGACGATTACACCACAGCGCATCGATTTCGGTTCGATAGCTCCGTCGGAGGGCGATAAGCCTCTGGAACAACAAGTATCCATCACCGTGGACTCAAAGCAGACGAGGGAGATCTCAGCAGTTCGAACATTTTCGAAGCATCTGAAAGTTTCGCCGATACGAAAGGAACAGAACCAACTGGCGTTTGCGGTTTCTCTTTCGAGTTCCGTTCCGATGGGAGAATTCCGGGAGCGGCTAGTTGTCCAGTTTAAAGATCCAAAGCATGCGGCAATGAACATACCAGTTGTTGCCTTTGTCAAAAAAGATTTACGATTAAATCCCGCGACAGTTTCATTTGGAATCATTGAGGGGCTTGAGCGTATTGAGAGAAGGGTAGTGCTGGAGAATCGCTCTCAAGAGTTAATAGATATCGAACGTCTTACAAGCTCGCATCCTGCGGTCACCGTGGATGTGAAAGAGCGAAAGGGAAGCAATATCGTGCTAGCACTACGGCTTGACCCTGCGAAGACCTCTGGAGACGTAAAAGGGGTTGTAGAAGTAGTAACAACGAGGCCAAAGGATGGTGTCTTGTCGTTAAGTGTGTTCGGAGTCGCCCCGCCTCAATAGTGTTTATCAGAGTATGATTTTTTAAGCTGTTGTGATGGTCTTTAGGCGAGCTATTGAGTTATTACCATTGATTCGATTCGGCTTGGTATTGGCGGCTCTCTGTAATGTATTTTCTTATGAAGGCCGCGCCCAGTCCAGTCGTGGTTCCTATGTGCAGATAGGCGATGTAAGATTGGCTGTGGATTCCGTTGAGCCTATCGCTACTGATACTCTGAAGGTAGCGGTTTTTGAAGACACCTTTCTTGTCTCGAAGGAAGCTGTAGGCCGAGCGGTAGTGTCTCGTTATATAGACAATTTCGATCGTTTTTCTGAGCAGGTGCTTCCCGAGTTGGGAACGCTCTTAAAAATTGTAGAGCAATACGACGACAACAAGCTTGCGAGCAAGCTTGTTGTCGTTGCGGCACACAGTAAAACGTCTGCCGTCTTTGATAGCGTGTCGTGGTGGCAAGCGGCTTTAGAGTATCAACAGATTGTAGAGTCTCTGGCAACGCTGGTTGCTGAGGGAATGAGCATTGAAGTTTCACGAGAGTGTGTTATCGGAAGGGCTTGGCAACAAGATGCATCGCGGAAGTATTATCGACTCCTTGAGATTGGGCAACGCAAGGAGTGCCTCCTTGACACACAAGACACGTTGCTATCGATATTTGCCGGTGAAACGAGTTTGAAAGACGCGTTAGGTGAAGCAAGGGCTCAAGAGCAATCCTTTGTGAGCAATAAGGAGCTCCTGACCGCGACGCATGAACATGTTGCGGTTCTAAACGACATTGCCCGCGCTGTAGATTTAGCCGATTGGAGTTTGTTGCAGGAAACACTTTCTCGAGTTTCTCTTGATGCGGATAGAGGGACATTTCTTTCGAAAGCGGCGGTGTTTTTTCTCCATGCAACAGAGGAGAAGGGAGGAGCTCTTAAAGCTCTTCCATTTATTATTGATACGTCGAGAACTCCACAGGTCCACGCTGATATTGTTCGTATCGTTCGTTCGTTGAGAGGGAGGGATCTTTTGGTGCTTCGCTCTGACGATGTCTCCTCTTCTCTATCGATATTGGGCGATAAAGACGAAGAGTTGCGGCATGAATTTTCGAGTTTCGTTTGTCGAGTTCTTTCAGGTGCGGTTACTCAAGATGTAGTTGCCCGAGGTACCGAGGTGGCTCATATCTATACCACCAATTCCATCATCCGAGGAGCTGCCACAGAGCGAGTAGCGACATGCTTAGCCTCCGCCGCGAGTGTATACGGTAAAAGTGGCGATAGGCACTATGTGATGAGAGAGTGGGGAGAGTCTCTTTCGACCAGCGCATGGCTAAGATTATATCTATCGACGATGGGTGTGCGGAGGCCGATATGGATATTTGTGTGTTTGGTGTTTTTGGTAGGTTGGTTGGTGGTGAGAAAGTATCGGGGTCGCAGGCTGACGACTCAATCTTCATCCGAGGATAAATCAGGGGTTGAAGTTCCATTAGACGATCCGTTTGAGGAAGATCAGCAAATTTTACGAGAGTCTTTGGCGTTCTTTGGATTGGAATTGGGTGCATCCGAGCGGGATGTAAAAAACGCCTACCGACAGGCTGTGAAAAAGTACCATCCTGATAGCGGGTACGCTCGGGAGGATGGTAATGAGCAATTTATCGCAATAACACAACAGTACGAGCGACTGTTACAGCTGTTACTCAAGAAACAGAATTAGTGAGCGTTGATCGGCAATTACTATAAGACGGCCTGCAGAGTTTGTCTGACAATACGGGTTCGCCGGACAAGCTGTGGCTGACGAGCTAGGGATACCGTAGAACTTCGTTGCCGTGATGCTAATCGTCTATTGCTTAATTCGCGAACCCGAGGCGTTGGAATGGTCGCAGAAGAACGACTTATTCGTGTCCCTACTTGAGCCCTTAAATGCTCCGGCAGATCCTGTAAAACCGCTCCCTCCACCAAGTGTCGTGCAAGGGCAGAGGTAGTATCTACTCGTTTTAGAAACTGATGCGTTAACCCCTGACGTATAAGGGGATTAAGCTCATCGTATTCGTTTGCGATGAGCATTCCCCACAGGGGATTGCCCGATTGTATTTGGTACGCGACTTCTTTAAGTATTGTAGTGTTCATATCCATGCCAGCTAGGGAGCACTTCGCGTGCCACTCGTGCAGATGTCTTAATGCACTGAAAAGACACGGTATTTTTAACGTGGTGTCGTGGCGGTGTGGCATGTTGCATCAGCTAAGGAGCACAATGCCGCATCACTTATGAGCGCTGTGGATTGTATAACCGCCGGTAAGGTCTGAGTTGATGAATTTGTTCGATTGTATGTAGAGCCAA
Organism: Pseudomonadota bacterium; assembly: GCA_038134595.1. Taxonomy (GTDB): domain Bacteria; phylum Bdellovibrionota_C; class UBA2361; order UBA2361; family OMII01; genus OMII01. The sequence goes on from JAYPVM010000001.1 coordinate 360,273, forward strand.
GGCTATGTGGCGTCGAAGCAATCTTGAATCGAATGTGGGATTTAACCTCTGATATGAGCGGGATGACAGTGACATAAACGAGGTTTTGTCTTATACTGCCGGGGCGGCGCTCTGGTGCGCGCGAGTGAGTGCGCGAACCCGGCCAGGACTGGAAAGTAGCAACCGTAGTGTACAGACCTGTGATGCGTGCCAGACGTCGTTTTGTAGCTTTCGTTACAGTAGAGTTTGAGATCGAGAGTATTTTTCTTTCGATGGGCTTAACTGAGGCACTGACGACCGCGTATGAATGCGGCCAGGGCTTTTGCGAAGGCACCTAAAGTGATGCTCGATTTGTGTGCTGATTATTAACAGCTCGTAGATTGAGCGAGGAACTCTCGGAAACGATTTAAAAGCTGTTCTCGAGAGTTGTTCGCGACTATTGTTCACAGGTTATTGTCCGAAGGTGGCCAAACAGTGTCCTATCTCGTTTTAGCCCGAAAGTATCGTCCGACAGGTTTCGCATCTGTTTCTGGTCAAGAACATGTTACCCGTACGCTTTCTAATGCTATCCTGCGGGATAAGGTCGTACACGCTTTCTTGTTCACTGGGCCGCGCGGTGTGGGCAAGACCTCTGTGTCTCGCATATTGTCTAAAGCACTTAATTGCCAGAGCCCCTCGGGAGCGGAACCGTGCCAGCAGTGTGCGCCGTGTAAAGAGATAAGCACTGGAAATAGCTTGGCTGTTCGAGAGATAGACGGAGCTTCGCACAACAGTGTGGATAATGTCCGAGAGCTCATGGATTCTTTCAAGACGCTTCCACCGCCGGGTTACAAGAATAAAGTTTATATTATCGACGAGGTGCATATGTTGAGCATCTCAGCGTTTAACGCGTTACTAAAGAGTCTAGAGGAGCCTCCGCCACACACAGTTTTCATATTAGCAACGACTGAGGTCCATAAAATACCCGACACAGTATTGTCGCGATGTCAGCGACACGATTTTCGTGCACTTGGTATTGCTAGTATAGAAAGCCGGTTGCGAGAGATTTGCGATTTAGAAGGTTTGAAAGCAGAGCAGGAAGCTATCACCCTTATTGCCAGGCTCGCCGATGGTTCGATGCGCGATGCGCAGACGCTTCTTGATCGGGTGCAGACATTTTGTGATGGTGCTATCTCCGTTAACGAGGCCAGCCAGGCTTTAGGAACCGTTTCTCGGGCGAGTCTGATTGGTGTTGCTTCTCGGATTGTTGCTCGAGATATTCCTGCCTTGCTTGAGAGTGTTGGAGAGCTATTTTCAACGGGAGTAGATCCTACGACGGTCTTGCGTGAATTTACTAATCTGTGGAGAGAGCTTTTTATTGCAAAGTTTGCAGGCGAGAAAAAACTACGCAGTCTGGGTGTAAGTGCAGATGGTATTGTTGAAACATTGCGATTAGTCTCCTCATTGGATCCGTTGGATGTGCAAGACCTCTGGGATTTAGCTCGAGAGGGGAGTGATCGATGTCTCCGCTCATCAAATCCGCGGTATGGTTTTGAGGCTCTTGTGGTGCGGATGGCTGTTCGAGAGCCAATGCAGAGTATAGGCCAATTGGTAAGTGGGTTGCTCAATCAGAATGTGGGAGCGACTGAGGGTTCTGTGATGGCCGGGTCGACTATCGGAGTATCTGCTCAAACTAGAGAGGGTAGTGGCGCAACTGTCGAAAAAACAGCTATCACAAGACCACGTAGTACGGCAGCTGAGGTTGAAGATTCGACGCCAAGCGTGGAAGCTTCGCGGAAAACTGGTGGTGAGGCGTCGTTAGGTGATTGGAAGTCGTTTCTTGCATTTGCTAGAGAGCGGGGGGGACGAATCCTATTTGAAAATTTGAAGCGTCTTGTGGTCAAGAGGTTTAGCGACGGGTCACTAGAGGCAACGGGCCCACAGTTTAGTATTACGAGCCTTCAGCGGGAGAGTACAAAGCTTCAAGAATTACTGCAGGTGTTTTCGGGTGGCGATGCTACGGCACCCCATTGGAAATTGCTTCTAACTGCCGGTGAAGAACGGAAAGGACAAGAGGCAATGCAGTCGCCTGTTAGACAAAAAAAAATAGCAGTCGAAGCGATAGAAGATCACCCCGCGCTTAAAAGCCTGCAAAAGGTTTTTCCGGGAAGTAAGGTAGAAAAAGTTAAGGTCAAAAACGTTTAGTTTGATTGTTCATAAGGAGTAGGAACGTATGGCTAGGGGATTTAACGGCATGCCGGGAGGCAACATGCAAGCGTTACTAAAGCAAGCGCAAAAAATGCAGCAAGATATGCAAAAAGCGCAAGCAGAAGTTGAGAGCTTTGAAGCCGAGGGATCGGCTGGTGGGGCCGTTAAGTGTATAGTAAACGGTAAATATGAAGTGCTATCAGTTTCAATAAGTCCTGAAGCGGTTAACCCTTCTGATGTAGAGGTTTTGCAGGATATGATTCAACTTGCCTTTACTGATGCGCTGCAGAAGGTAAAGCAACATTCAGACGCCAAGCTCTCCCAAGTGACGGGTGGGATGAATCTACCGGGAATGTTTTAATAAACTCAAGGGCAGACTAATGCTTTCTTTTCCGCCGGTCTTACAAAAATTAGTGCGCGAGCTCTCCAAATTGCCATCTATCGGTGAAAAGACCGCTACGCGCCTCGCGTATCATTTAGTCGCAAATGACCGAGATTTAGCAGGCTCCTTGAGTAAGGCACTGGAGGTGGCAGCCGCCGAGGTCGCACTTTGTCAGACGTGTTTCTTTTTAAGTGAAGGTGATACGTGTTCAATCTGTCGTAATCCATCACGTGATACGGGTGTGATCTGCGTCGTTGAGAAGCCTGTGGACTTGGTCGCTATTGAGCGGGGACGAGAATATCACGGTTCTTATCATGTACTCCATGGCCTCTGGGCTCCGTTACGAGGACAAGGTCCTGAGTCAATGAGACTCAAGGAGCTCATGGCCCGAGTCGATGCCGCTCCGCCTCGGGAGGTTATATTGGCAACAAGCGCAACTGTTGAGGGTGATGCAACAGCGCTCTACATTGGTAGACAATTGACGGAGCTCGGTATTCAAGTAACAAGACCCGCGCAGGGGCTTCCTAAGGGGGGAGAATTGGAGTTTGCCGACGACGTTACCCTATCAAGAGCGTTTGCCGCTCGCAGTGCTTTAAGTGTTTAGAAAAGAAAGGAAAAACTTGGTTCTAAGAGCATTGAAACGTGCCCTTGGGGGTTGACTTTCGCGTGCACTGAGTCGATTATTAGGGCTCACATTTTCCCCGGTAGCTCAGTTGGTAGAGCAGGTGGCTGTTAACCACCCTGTCGCTGGTTCGAGTCCGGCCCGGGGAGCCAGTTTTTTCCATTCGGCATTCGAGCCCAGGGGCTGCCGCCCCTCTCGCCCTCAACGGGCGTTCACCCCGCTTCTTGAAAGGTCAGTAGTTCTAGAGGAGCTATGAGCAGGGTTCTAAACGTGTCCGCTACGGGGAGCCAATTTTTCCCATCATCGCTGTTCTTTGTAGTTTCGTATCGGTTATTTATGACGGCAGATTCTTGAGTGCGATGCCACGTCATAATTGATAAGTACTTATCAAGAAAACGAATCTATTACCCTTGATACTAAGGGAGCTTCCATACTTTCGGCTCTACGCATAACCCGTTAGGATGCACCTATGGATATGAACCTCTTGGCACTGTTGCCGGTAATGTATGTAGCGTTTCTCTTTAGCACGGTTTGCCATGAGGCAGCGCATGCTTTAGTTGCTAAGTGGGGTGGAGACAATACTGCTTACGTCGGAGGACAGGTCTCGCTCGATCCAATGCCTCATGTCAGGCGAGAGCCGTTTGGCTTAATTTTGATTCCTATGCTCTCGCTATTCATGTCCGGAGGCGGAGCTATGTTCGGTTGGGGAAGTGCTCCCTTCGATCCATTTTGGCAGATACGATATCCAAGGCGAGCAGCTTTGATGGCACTTGCAGGACCGATGACTAATTTCGCGTTGGCAGCCGTCGCGGCTCTCGTCATGCATGCCGGAATTGCTATGGGTTATTTCTTTCCAGCGGGAGGGCTACAAGTTGTAGCGATCAATGGTGGACTCTTAGAGGCGTTCGCAGTTTTTATCAGTGTTTTTCTTAAGCTGAATGTATTGTTGGGGGTCTTTAATCTACTCCCTGTACCACCCCTTGATGGATATTCAGTGCTAGGCTTATTTCTTCCTGAGGATATCTTCCTTAGGTTGCTCGAAGTAATTCGGTCGCCGGCTTACTCAATCTTTGGATTGCTTTTTGCTTGGCATGCTTTGCCCTATATTATCAATCCCGCATTTAGCTTTGCTGCACGAATAATCAACCTATATGGGGCGGTCGGATACTAGCAATTGCGTTGGCATCGCTTGCATAGGTGCGTTCCTCGCTGGCCGACTACAATGCGAGTAATAGGCGAAGAGCATCGAAGACAAGGCTCAGCGCTTCTACCGTATACCTTAGGCGTATACATGCCGCCATGAACCACGTTGTCGCCAAAATCAGTTCCCAGAAGCGTGATCGCCTCTTGTAGTGTGGAAGTTATAGCTGTGTGCAAAGCTCTAACTTTACTTTGAGAGATTGTAAGGGCTTGCTGCTGAGGATGAATCTTTGCTTTCCACAGCGACTCGTCGACATAGATATTACCCAATCCTGCGATGATACTTTGATTTAGTAAGAGAGATTTTATCTGTGTTTTGCGGTGCGAGAGTAGTGTCTGTAGATGCTCAGTGGTGAACTCTTTACTTAGTGGTTCTATCCCTAATTTCTGCGATATCGCATCCATACTGTCATATAGATATAGGCGACCAAATTTTCGCACATCATGAAATCTTATATCTCGCCCATTACTCAAAGTAAGGATGGTTCGGTCGTGGACGGCGAGTGGTTGTGTCTTTGCAATCACATCTAGCGAACCACTCATACGAAGATGGATGAAAAGATACCTTGATTTCTCACCGGCTAGCTCAAGGACGATAAATTTTCCACGGCGAAGAATCTGCTTGATTACAGAACCACGAATAATTTCAGCAAATTTTTTCGCGGTATGAGTTGCTATGGTTCTCTCCCATAGGCATGTGCTTTCTATAATAGTTTTCTTAACAACACGCTTCCGAAGATACGAGCATGTTGCCTCAACTTCTGGAAGCTCTGGCATGAATGATGTTTCTCCTGACACGTCGAGCAGTGTACCGAGCTTAACTTGCGGGTGCAACGTCGAGGCTAAACGACGTTTTCTTTTTCCTCGGCCAGTAACAGGCTAATTTAATTGACTCTTTCTATATGACTGATTACTGATACCACCATAAACTGCGAGATTTACCTAATATGCTTAATAACCAACGTAAATCGACCGACTCTCCCTTTAAGAACAGTAGGAGCATATGCAAACTATCCACACCCATGAGGATACGGTTAAAAAGATCGATCTTTTGGTCTCTGACGACCAAATGAAGCTGTTTGCGCACATTGAGCCTCGTGAATACTATCGGCGGGTAACATTGGAGGAGTTGCTTGATGAAATCCACAAAGTAGTACCAGCCGATCTGGTCGATCGTCGGGTTGTAAATGATATCTGGCTCAATCTTCGCTTAGGACTTGTATGTGAACATCGCAGAGTGGCGATTGGAAAAGAGCCTAACGGCGGTAAGGATGCTAAATTAGTTTGGCTAGTGCGTCGATTTTCACCGGGCCAGGGGGATGATGTAGAGCGAGAGTTTGCGGATTTCTTTACACTTGGTCTCTTTGAGAATGTTGAGAAGGGTACCGAAATCGCACGAGTTTATAAAGCAGGCGAGGGAGCGGCTGGTGTTGATGTTTTTGGAAAAGTTATCCCAGCGGAGGCCGGTAAGACTGTCGAAATAAAGTGGGATAAATCTGTACTGGTTCAAACAGACGAGTCTCGTCCGCATTACACTTCGATTGTTGCAGCCAACTCAGGTTATGTGCACCACCAGGGCAATTTAGCAAGCGTACGCGATACAATTCACTTACCAAGTAATCTTGACGGAAGTATTGGTCATTTAGACTTTCTTGGTAATGTTACAATTGCAGGGGATATTCAAAAAGGGTTTCATGTAAAAGCCGGGGGAAATATTTTCGTTAAGGGCGCAGTGCTCGGAGATAATAAGCTCTCGAGCAAAGGTTCTATCTCAATTGCCGGATATCATATCGGTTCACAAGATTCGAGCGTATCTGCTGCAGGGGATTATTCAGTCGGATTGGCTCAAGGAGTGGTTGCTGATGTCGGCGGCGACCTCTATATCGAAACAGAGGCTAGAGATTGTGCCTTTTTCAGTTGCGGAGGAGTACTGGCATCCAAGGCAACGATTATCGGGGGGAGCATTTGGTGTGTTCGAGGAATTGAAGCAAAAAGCATCGGTAATGACGTGGGCTTGCGGACTGAAGTTGGTTTACGGACAGAAATTGAAGTTACTCCAGGATATCGAAAGCTATCGAACTCTATAACCCGTCACGAGGCAGCGCTTGCCGCTCTAGAACTTCATATCGGTCCGTATCTTGAGAATAGAGCCAGAGTGCCACTTCTTAATCAGGAGTTTCGAACAAAGATGATCGATCTTCTATCTAAGTATGATCAGGTTTCTTCTTCGCTTGAGAAGTTGCAAGAGCAATTAGAAGAGATGAAGCAGGGTGCTCCCAAGGTGGAAGAGGCAACAGTGAGCACAAGAGAATACATGTATGCAGGAGTCGTACTGTCGGCGGGAGATATAGAGCTTGATCTTAAAGAAAACGTCCATGGCCCTGTAGGATACCAATTTAAAACTGAAACTCATGAATGGAAGCGAGGTGACTTTAAAAGCATAGAGAGGAAATAATATGACTAAGCAAGATCTTTTTCGAACAATTCAATCGGCGTGTGTAATTGGCTTAGAGCTGATTCCTCCTACGCTTCTTTGCGATAGTATAGGAGCTATCGGTTTAAAGGAACCTCTGACCGTGACGGGGGAGACATCCTTAGAGGAGTGTCTTGAGCTTATGCAATCAAAGGGGGTAGGGAGCTTGCTAGTTGTGTCGGCAGGTGGAAAGTTAGAGGGAATCTTTACCGAACGAGATTGTCTTATGAAGGTGTACGGAAAGACTTCTTTTGACGGAAGTTCAGAGGTAAGAGATTACATGACAAGCCATCCTATCTCTGAGCGCCCTGAGGCATCGCTTGCCTTTGCACTTAATTTAATGTCCAACGGAGGTTTTAGGCACATTCCTATCGTAGATCAGGAAGGTATACCCATTGGAATAATATCTGTAAAAGATGTGGTTGATTATATTGTCGGAAAGATGCTTTCTTCAATAAATAACCTGGTAGATGAGGTATAGAGCAAGTAGTGTTTACGGTCGTCGACGATATCTTGCCGCAATAAAAAAGGGCGCTCGTAACGAGCGCCCTTTTTTATTTTAATTTTTGCTCTTCAGGCTCGAAAAAGATCGAGCCGAAAGAACCACTTAAAGAAGTGGCGCAATTAAGAGCGATAAGATGGAGACCATCTTGATAAGGATACTTAGGGATGGCCCTGATGTATCCTTGAACGGATCTCCTACAGTATCACCGACAACAGCAGCTTTGTGAGCTTCTGAGCCTTTCACCTCTCCTTCAACGAGTCCTTGCTCGATGAATTTCTTGGCGTTGTCCCAAGCTCCACCTGTGTTGGCCATGAATATACCGAGGACAACTCCTACAACAGTTGCTCCCATTAGAAGTCCGGCGAGAGCCTCTGGTCCCATGATGAAGCCAACTGCAATAGGCGTGAGAAATGCCACAAGCCCAGGCGTAATCATCTCAGAGAGAGCCGCCTTGGTTGAGATCTCTACGCATCGAGAGACATCAGGTTTTACACCCTCTTTGCCCTCGAGGAGTCCTGTAATTTCACGGAACTGACGCCGGATTTCAGTAACAATCATCGAAGCTGCCTTGCCGACTGATTGCATCGTAAAAGATACAACAAGCGCTGGAAGTATCGCTCCAATGAACACACCGATAACCAACTTTGGATTGGTGATGCTTAGATCGATTGCTCGGCCTGAAGCAGTCGCCATTAGAGTTTGTGTATATGCACCGAAGACAGCAATAGCGGTCAGACCTGCAGATCCGATAGCGAATCCCTTTCCGATAGCCGCTGTTGTATTACCGAGAGCATCTAGCTTGTCGGTAATAGCGCGGGTTTCAGAACCGAGATTAGCCATTTCAGAGATTCCCCCTGCGTTGTCAGCAATTGGTCCATATGCGTCAATCGTCATTACGATTCCCGTTGTTGCCAACATGGCCACGCCTGCCAGTGCTACTCCGTATACTCCCCCAAAAAGATGAGATACGTACACTGCAGCAACTATCAAAACAAGCGGAAGTGCTACACTTCGGAATCCAACAGCGATACCGTTAATGACACACGTTGCTGGACCAGTCTTTGCAGCCTGAACGATTTCAAAGATTGGCTTTGAGGCGGTGTAGTACTCTGTAGCAAGTCCGATACCTATTCCGCACACTGTACCGAAGATAACAGGCCACCAGAGAACACCGTTAACAGGTGTATAGAAAAAGAAACCTAGACACGCGACGACAAATATTACCGAGGCGAGAAGGATCGTCATTCTAAGAGCCTTGGCGGCGTCTCCATCTTTCATCACAGACATCAGTTTAATCGATATGTATGAGGCGATAGCACCGATAAGTCCCAAAATTAGAGGTGTGGCCATGAGCCAAATCCTGAAGTACTCCTCAGTTCCGGCAACGCCAGCGGCGCCAAAAGTCGTTAGTGTTTTAAGCTGATCGACACTGAGAGTTGCGGCAAGAGCTAGACATCCTATGAGACATGTAACGTATGATTCAAAGATATCTGCACCCATTCCGGCTACGTCTCCTACGTTGTCACCAACGTTGTCAGCAATAACACCGGGATTTCGTGGATCATCTTCTGGGATTCCAGCTTCGACCTTGCCCACAAGGTCAGCGCCAACATCGGCAGCTTTCGTGTAAATTCCACCACCCACACGCGCAAAGAGCGCAACTGATGAAGCGCCCATAGCAAAGCCGATGATAGGCTCGTGGTGAGCTGGAGTTCCGTATACTAAGAATAGTGCTCCCACCCCAATAAGTCCGAGAGCTGCAACTGAGAGTCCCATAACGGCACCGCCGTTAAATGCGACCATCAATGCCTGTCCCGGCTTGTTCTCTGAGGCTGCATGAGCAGTTCGCACGTTTGAGATAGTAGCGGCTTTCATTCCAAGGTAGCCAGCAAGAAGCGAACTTGCGGCACCAAAGACAAACGCTGCTGCGGTTGGAAGTTTTAGCGACCACCAGATTGCAAGGAACGCAAAGGCTATAAAAACCCCTAGATAAAGCGCTTGCTGTTTAAGGTAAGCTATCGCACCATCACGAATAGCGCCGCTGATCTCTTGCATGCGAGCGTTTCCTGCCGGTAACGCTTTGATATTGGTGTACATAATGTACGCCAGAGCAAAAGCTACAACGCCAAACAGAGGTGTCGCCCATGTCAGATATGTCAAAATTGTTTGATCCATAATTCCCTAGCTGAACGTAACTACTGTTAATGAACCAATCGCTCGGGTCGCTTTTTTGCTTTGAGCCATTTGGCCAAGCCTCAAAGCGATGATACGAGGGGCTGGTCTTGGAGTGAATGTAAGAAGTGAAAAACTAGTTTCTTCACTTCTTACATGACTAAATACCTGAAAAAACAGGCTGCGAGATTGTAACTTTTATATCCTAAGAGTCAACCCGTTGGAAGTGATAAAGAGTGTCCTTAGACCTAATAACAGGGAGTTAGTGGCGTGACTCCTCGATATTAGCCCGATGTTTTTTGAGCTGTCTTAAGCGGTTTTCTTACTCTAACAGCCTAAGATGGTGTTCTGTGATACTTTAGGTAAGCTAGTGGGTTAGTTTTTTATATTTGATGCGATGCGGGGTGTCTGCCTCAGAGCCCATCCTTCGCTTTCTATCTAACTCATATTCTTGATAGTTTCCTTCGAACCACACAACAGAGCTGTCGCCTTCAAACGCGAGGATATGGGTGGCAATCCTGTCGAGAAACCATCTGTCATGGCTTATCACCACCGCGCATCCTGCAAAGTTTAACAACGCCTCTTCGAGGGCTCGAAGTGTGTTTACATCGAGATCATTAGTTGGTTCGTCAAGCAGAATTACATTGCCACCTGAGCGGAGCATTTTTGCTAAGTGCACCCGATTCCTCTCTCCACCAGAGAGGTTTCCTACTTTTTTCTGTTGATCTGGCCCTGCAAAGTTGAACCGAGCAACGTACGCTCGTGCGTTAAATTCTCTGCTTCCCATTTTGATAATTTCATCGCCGCCCGATATTTCATCATAGACGCTTTTATTGGCATCGAGGGTATCTCGACCTTGATCAACGTATGAAAGTGAGACGGTGTCGCCTACTTTAAACGTGCCGTGGTCTGGTTGTTCTTGTTTCGTAATGAGCTTAAAGAGTGTGGTTTTTCCCGCTCCGTTTGGTCCGATTACACCTACGATACCCCCTCGAGGGAGATTGAAACTCACGTTTTCAAAAAGTAGTTTTTCGCCGTATTGCTTTGCGACGCCCTGTGCTTCCATAACGACGTCACCCAATCGAGGTCCTGGGGGAATATAGATCTCGAGGTCTTGAATTTTTGCATCTTGATTGGCATTTAACAGCTCTTCATAAGCCTTGATGCGAGCCTTTGATTTCGCTTGCCGGGCTCTGGGCGACTGTTGGATCCATTCAAGCTCTCGAGCGAGAGTTTTTTGGCGTTTGGATTCGCCTTTTTCCTCTATCTCAAGTCGAGAACGCTTTTGGTCTAGCCAGCTTGAATAGTTGCCTTCCCACGGCACACCGTGGCCGCGATCGAGCTCCAAGATCCACTTTGCTATATTGTCTAAGAAATACCTATCATGAGTTACGCAGACCACAGCACCTGGATAATCCTGCAGGTGGCGTTCAAGCCAAGCGACTGATTCTGCATCCAGATGGTTTGTTGGTTCGTCGAGAAGCAAGAGGTCAGGTTTCTCGAGCAGTAGTTTGCAGAGAGCAACTCGTCGTCGTTCACCTCCCGATAGATTCTCTACTGAAGAATCTCCAGGGGGGCATCGTAGTGCATCCATGGCGATTTCGAGCGTTCTGTCTAAATCCCAAGCATCGATTGCATCGATTCTCTCTTGGAGTGAAGCTTGCTTGTCGATTAGAGCCTCCATCTCTTCTGGAGAGATGTCATCGCCGAGTTTCATGCTGACTGCTTCAAAATCCGAGAGAAGGGTAGCGGCTTCTTTACATCCCTCCATCACGTTTTCTTTCACCGTTTTGGACGGATCGAGCGAAGGCTCCTGCTCCAGATAGCCGATGGTGGCGTTGGGTCGGAAGATGACCTCACCGTTGTACTCGGTGTCGAGACCGGCCATGATCTTAAGTAAACTCGACTTTCCTGAGCCATTCAAGCCCACCACGCCGATTTTTGCGCCCTCAAAGAATGATAATGAAATATCTTTAAGTACTTGTTTGCTAGGAGGGTGAACCCTGCTAACCCGGTTCATAGAGAATAAAATTGGTGCCATAGCCCGGAAGGATACCGCTGGAATCGTTGTTGTAGCAAGGGCGTTACGAGAAAATAAACTGGCTCTGGGAAGCGACGAAAAAAAAACTTGAAAACTGGCAACTTTCTGACATTATATTCGATAACAGTTCTAGAACACTGAGGTCGTGCCGCGAGTAGGCGTACCTTTGGCGGGCGAGAACTTTAAAAACGTAACCAATCAGGGAGCGTAATGGGGCAACGGAAGAAGAAAACTGCAAACTCTAAACAGGCGGGCAGTTATCTTCTTGAGTTTTCAGTTGCTATCATCGGCGTAATTGGCTTTGTTCTGGCCATCGCAGATGTTTCCCGAATGTATCATGCACGAGCGGCCGTAAAGGCGGGTGTCACTGCCGCCCTTCGCTGTCTCTATCCTACTGATGCTGGATGTTTGACCGCTGGCCCTAGTGGCGGGAGTATCAGTCCCTCTCGGTTTAACGCATGGGTGTGGGGCAGTCAGGGTTTTCGATTTCCGCGATCTTCGGTGGTGCTAAATGCATCGTGGTACAATGAGCCAGTTGTTGAGGTTCCCGTAAGGGAGCGTCAGCTTCTAGGGGTTGATGTTGTTCGAGAGCGTACACCGTATCGAAATTTTTCGGTGTTGTTTCCTATGGACGCGCATGCTCCATATCTACTTAAAGTAAGAGATCTTCCCCGACTCGATGGCACCAATCCCTTGAATCCCGTGTTTTTAAATAGAGCAACGGGCCAGGCGCTACCACCTACGGCAAGAGGGCTTGCGGGAGATAGGGTGATTAGGCTTCAAAATGTCGGCCTCAATGCAACATCGTCAACGAGCTGGGTTCCGATAGGTTCGGTGTCTTTTTCGATGTCTGATGCCTGGAGCAATCAGCCTGCTGATAGTGCGGCGATAGGTGCGATTGAAGGAACTCACGGAGTTTCTGTTCCATGTTATCAGGGTGGTGTGGCGCAAGGAGCTACTGGCTCAGTGCTTCAATGGCCAGCTACCGGTGGGCCTCAGCAGTGTCAGTATCGAACGGCGACGCAGAATTTGTTAACTGCACAAGGTGTGCGGGTGCCACTGTTATTTAGGCTTAGTGGTAGTCGAAATAGTGTGTCGGCCGGTGCTCAGGGGGAAGTTCGGGTTAGGATGGTATTTACCAATCTTCAAGGAGAACGTAGGCGTGTTGAGTTAGGAGGGCGCACCTTTTCAGATGCTGGTTCAGTAGATTTTTTAGTTAGAGGTGCCCGCAGAGGGGTAGATGTAACGCGGCGACTGGCACAAGCCTACGATGCGGCGGGGTATGACGAACTTGATTTGTATGGAGACCTTCCGATGGTGCCGCTTGCCAGCGATGTTCGCCTTGACTTTTTTGTGCGCAAAATTGCCGGCACTGCGACGCAGACAGTCGGTTGGAGGGGAGAGGATTTGCAGTTGTTTTATCCTCGTTTTGAGTTTGTGCATGAGATAAAAGATTGCGGATACTCAGTGAATCCATCTCTATGTGCCAACTCAGTTCTTCCCGTTCAGCCGCTTTACTCCGATCTTGATTCAGGTAGAACTATCAGTTCAAAACCTGTTGATCAGATGAATTGCCAGAGATTCGCCCCAAATGACACGGTTGGAGAATACGGAGATGTGATGAACAATCTGCAGGAGCAGTTTGAAAAGGGAGAACTCCGCAGTGCCACATCGTTTCTTACCAATTCCAACACGCTCGGTGATAGCTGTGTACCTCAAACTGTCAGTGCGGATTGTTCGGATGAGCCAATCGAAGTTTTTCAAGGATGCGAAGATGAGGATCCCCCAGCTAATATCGAGAGCAAGTGTGCAATCGAATCATTTGATCCGACCTACGACTCGATTTCGGATGTTCATTATAGGGTTAATGATTTAGACGTTACAGAATCTCGGGGGACGTGCACAGACGAGGTATTTCCTGTCTGCTCGAAGCCTCATCAGGTGCAGCGAGGAGAGCAATTCCTCGGTAATACCAATGGATCCTGCGCGGATTCTAGGAGAGTTGTTGCGCAGCCTTTTTCTTCTCAACCATTTTTCAATAATACATGTACCGACATAAGCGCTCGCTTTGTAGAGGAGTATCGACAGCGACATCAGGTGCCCGATGAAGTCGATGTTCCCGTTCTCATTCAAACACAACCGGCGGTTTATAGTGCCGTTGCTCCGACCGATAGTTGCCAGGAGTTTACAGAGAGTGGAGATGGCGACACTGATGAGCTTTTATGCGCATCAGCCAGCACCCGAGGAGTAGCTAGGCGGTGTTGTGAAAGGCATGAGGGGCGTTGTCGCTTAGAGGCTTTACCCACAGGTATTTTCAGTGGTGATACAAGCACAGGAGCAGATGGGCTTTTGACCAGAGCGTCTGAGAGAGCCGTTGAGACGATTCAGGCGGCGTATCCTTCAGCGCAGAGTGGAGTTGTTTGCGAGGCTGGTTTGGTAAATTGCATTCAGATTGAAACGGCTTTGGTAAACGATGAGACTGAAGCCCAAGTTCGCGCTTCGGTAGCTGTTCCAATGGGCATTCTTGGTTGGTTGGGATTCTCCGAAGAGGCCGTAATTGAGAGTGAGCAGACACGGATTTTGGAAAGCTCTTTAACTACCGAAAGCTATTAAAATCGGGTTAATACTCTTGGTTTTATTAACAACGGTCTAGCCGATGCAACGTCGGGTATCATTGAGCTTGGTGGGAATCGAAAAAGTGCGCTACACTCTGTGAAAGATAATAGAAAATTACACTAAGAGGGCGTATGAAAACTTTAAGCAGTCTTTTTCTGGTATTTCTCTGCGCTAGTTTTTGTGTACCACTGGAGCTACACGCGGATTCTCAGATGTATGCTGTGATTAGTGAAGAAGACAGGCTGGGCGCCCGCTCAGACGAATACAGTAGGGTTTTTGACAGCGCTATATCAGCTCTTGTCGACAAGAAGCCTATGCGATTTAGGCGCCTTTTGACTACAGCTACGGTGAGCAGTGAGACTCGGGGGCCAGGGGCAATCGATCTCATCATTCGGGATCGCTTCATTCCATTTTTTGATGACTTCGAGAGTCTTACGGATAAAATTGCTACGGCACCAACCTTTGATCCCGTTGGGCATACAGGACTTGCATTTGCGCGGTCTTTTAAGACTACCAGTGGTGCAACAAAATCATTTGTCATTTATCTGGTAGAGGAAAACAAAACAATCAAGGTGGGAAATTTACTACTCAATGCAACAAAGAGTGTCTTTGAGAAAGAGGAGAGTAAGAAGAGTAAGAAGAGTAAGTAGTGCTCGACCGATTTTAGGCGCTATCTCTTGTCAAGCAGAGTTATGGCATCTGAGGCATTATCATATCGACTGCTTGTTGGGCTAGTTGCATTGTCTCCTCAGGCGACAAGTCTGGCCGTATCTGCTGAGCAAGGGAGTTAGCTTCGATTATAAGTCCTTGGCTGTGGAGGATTTTTGTTTGGATAAGTGGTAGTAGTGAAGATTCGGGGTAGCGTTGGCATAGCCGCGCCAATGTTTTCGAGCATCTTTGTGAATTGTTTGTTTCACTAAAAAGCACATGTGCGCGAACAATGTAGAGGCAATCATCCTCACCTAATTGAGCGTTGAGGTCGAGTGTTTTCTCGCTAAGATCGAGGCAGATAGACAGGAGCTGGCTTGCAGTTGCCGGATGGACATCCTGTAACATGACCGCTGAAGTAAGGCAGTTTAGTAGCGGCCCAAGGTGCCTTTTGGGATGAGGCTCTCTCTTGGAAAGATTGACGAGAAGATCGTTTACTGCCTTCGCTCGATGACTTGGACAGTGTTTCTCAAGCACTTCGTGCCGCCCAGCAGCACCAATTTTTCGGCACCTGTTTAGATCCGCTAAAAGGGCGGTTATTTTTGCTGCTGCATCATCAACATCGCCTGCTTTGTAGGTTACAAGGTGTTTTCCGTCCTCAAAGAGCTCTAGTAGTCCGTTGTCTGTTTTTTCGGTTAGAAGGAGTGCGCCGCTCATCATTGCCTCGAATACGCGAAAATTCAGATCTTTCTTTACGGTTTGGTTGATGACTATTTCGGCATACGGAAAAATTGAGGGAAAGTTGCCTTGAAGAACTTTTACGGGAACTTTTTTCTGCAACTCTTCGAAGAATGCAACTCGATTAGGATTTAGTTCTGGATTGAGTGTTCCTACAAACGTTGCACCGTATTTTTTTGTTTCTTCAGGACGCATGTATTCAGAAGCCCAGAGAGGAAGCCATGAAACTCTTTCTTCTGATTCAGAAAAAGAGGAGAGATAGTCCTTTTGAGCAACGAACGTATAATCAAAAGAGTTGGCGAGCAGGGAGTGACTTGCACAATGATGATGAGTGTCCACTGAATAGAGTACCGATGGAATGGGGCAGTCTTCGATTCCAAGGATGGTCATTGGAGCGCTGTTGTCGAACCATACGATTCTATCTGGAGCGAAATGTTCAGGTAGCTGACGAAGTAAAGAGTCTATGTGGATTAGTGGACTCGATAGATGAATGTCAAGATGGCTAGCGGTGCCGACAGTCAGCACTTCATGACCCATCTGTTTCAATTCAGCGGCAAACCAGTTTTGGTTGATTAGTAAGATCTGCATTGTATTTAAGGGGTACCACAGCTAGTGTTATAGTTTTTAGATGAATTGGAATAGAGGATAGTTCCACGAAACCTGCCGTGTTATTAAGGTATGAATTTCAGTGGGTTACGCCAGAGGGTGGGTGTGAATACCCCCCCCAAAAAAAAAAAATTTGGTTGTCTATTTGTACGCGCGTGCCTTGCAAGCTTGAATCGGTTTCAAGCGTTTGCTCTCGTACTGTAGAAGGCGCTGAATCTAGGCTGTTATCTTTGTTTCTAGTGCTTCTTGATAAATTCTAGCTGGTGGCTCGCGTAGCTCCCAGACAAGCCCAAACCAGGAGAGAACCTTGAGGGTGTAATGGGAGATATCAATCTCCCACCAATAGAAGCCTTGTCTCTCTGAGCCTGGATACCGGTGGTGATTGTTGTGCCAGCCTTCTCCGAGCGTGATGAGAGCAAGTAGTAAGCTGTTGCGACTGTCATCCCCGGTTACAAAGCGGCGCTTTCCAATCATGTGAGTCAGTGAGTTGATACAAAATGTACCGTGATAGAGCAATGTTGTACTAATACAAAACCCCCATACAAACATCTGAAAAGCAGAAGTGCCAAGTTCTGGGTAGTAAAGGTCTAGGGCATACCCTAAAAAGCTAACTCCAATGATAAGAAGCATTGGTGGCAGAAGATGATACTTATCCAACCAGCGAAGCTCTGGGAACTTCATTAAGTCTTTAACCAGCTCGTACCGTGTGCCGATAAACTGGGTACTTAGAACCCATCCTACGTGCGCCCACCACAAGCCGTAGATGCGGGGAGGGTGGATGTCCTCTTCTGTGTCAGAGAACTGGTGATGGTGCCTATGATGAGACGCCCACCATATCGGCCCTTTTTGCGCAGACGTTGCGCCTAAGAATGCCAATAGAAATTGAAAAATACGACTGGTCTTGTAACTGCGGTGGGAGAAGTAACGGTGATAGACTCCCGTAATTCCAAACATCCGGATGACGTACAGCGCAGTACAAACCCAAAAAGCAGTCCAGCTAAAGCCGACTACTAAGACGAGCGCACACCCAAGGTGAACACCCCAAAAGGCAGCTTGCTTGATAATATTGGAAGGATGGAGCGGATTTCCGGCTGTGCTCATGTTGATACATCTCTTTTGTTAACGTGCGCACACCAAATTTGTAGTTGATGAGAGCGTTATTGTTTGGACATCATGTGTCACATACTATCTTGGTATGAAGACGCCCTCTGATGTGAATACTAGATGAATCTCTCCTCTAAGCCAAGCCCTAGGCTAAAAAATGCTACGCACGTGCTCTCTTAATGTATTGTATTAACACTGCTTTTCGGGGAGCTTTCCGAATTTTTCACGATGGTAAAAAAGTTATTTTTGACGCCTACTGATGCCGACCAAACTGGATGCGGGGCCAGCTTGTGCACCCTTATGGACCCTTGCGGTAAGAAATCCTATTGCGGCCAATGAGATGCTTGCAAATAGCAAGCTTTCACCAATCGAAAACGGCCTCAAGTCAGAGATGAGATGATAACTTGATACTGCGCAAACCGATGAAAGGATGAGTGTGACCAAGCTCGGGAGTTTATCGAGAGAGTTCAAGATAGGCATTCGTTCCCGATCTCCGATATACACGATTGCCCCTACAAGAGTACCCACGACGACAGAGGTTATAACGATAAGAACGATGATAGCCTGCTTTGAGAGCTCCTCGGCGGCTAGTCCTTGTACTATTGCGCCACTTGCGAAGGCATGAAGAGAGAACGCTGATGCCGTTGAAATTATCGCAGAGCGTTTAACCCGGAGAGGTGGATGGTTTTCACAGCTACAATCTCCGCCTACTTGATGGTGCAGGCGGTGGTGAACAAAATGCCGAAGTAGGATGTATGCTCCAACCAGCACAAAAGCATCCCCTAGTGTCTCTGAATATTCAGAAACTTCTCCTGCGAGCAGAATGCCTAATAATCCGTAGAAAGCGTGAAAGAACGCAAATGAAGCTCCCCATGTCGATGGACGTCCTCCGACAGTTGCCGCAAGGGCAACCGCTATTAAAACGCAACCGTCGCCGATTATAGCGAGTGGGTATAGTAGTAAAACAGTCAGTAGGGATACGATCGACATTTCGAAATTGTAGGGATTCTCGGGCTGTTTTGCAAACATACTGCCGGGTTCGGCTGAAGTATGGTGCTAATATAAAAGCAGGAGCTTATTGCTCCTGCTTTCTACTATCAGAACTTATCATTACAAGTTCTTTATAAGAGAGAGGCTGTTAACGCCTTCCTCCTGAGTAGCCACCTCGAGAAGGTCTTCCTCCTCGATCGCCACCGCCTCGACCGCCTCTTCCGAAGCCTCCAGAGCGGGGTCTATCCTCGCGAGGACGAGCTTCGTTTATCGATAGTTCTTTACCATCAAGCTCTTGGCCATTTAATGCTTCAATTGCTTCTCGTGCACGGTCATCGTCATCTATTTCAACAAATCCAAATCCTCGTGAACGACCGGTATCCCGATCGGTAATGATTCTAACAGATGATGGTTCAAAATCTTGAAAGAGACCACTGAGTGTTTCCTCTGTGGTAGCCCACGCGATATTTCCAACGTAAAGTTTCATAGGTCCTCTATGTATCTATTTTCTACAGTTACATCCAAATTCGCCTGCGCGTATTTGGATTGATCTTCATTCTTCTCAAACGTCACCCGGGAACTGTAATTTCTGACAGGACCTGTAATTTCCGATAGAGCAGAAGGCTCAAGCTGTTAGTGTAAGGATGAATTGATAGCTAAGTCAATTAAAAGAGCCAAAAGTAGGGTGCTTCACTACACTTGGGGAAGTTTTAATCTTCTTATTTCTCGTTGGCATGAGTGTAACCACTTGAAAACAATGCTAATTAGGCTCTTTGGGGGGCGCGCCGGATGGTTTTGGCCAGAGGGAGGAGCTGTTTGTCAGTTATGAATAATCTGCGAAGATGGTGCGAGATAGGGGACTTTAGACAGGTGATCATGTTAGTTGAGGCCTGACCAAAGCCTTGTGAGAGATGATACGCTCCGCAACGTTTAGGAAGATACTTTCGGAGCTTGTAGAATCGAGAGATAGAATCCAACGCCATTATTTAGGTTGGCGTCATTAGAGGAAAATACATAAACATCGACAGTAATGCTGATGAAGCTTGCAAAAGTAACAACAGTATTTGTCACATTGTAGTTGGTAGCACCTGCATTTGACATTACGATGATGCGGTCTCGCATCTCCTCAGAGTCGACATCATCAATTTCTCCGAAGTTTCCGAAAAAGGTGACTCTGAAATATCCCGGCCCCGCATTATTCACCGACACTCCGGTTGTTCGTGCGCCTCCAGAGGCTTTGATAAGACCTCCTGAAGATATGTGAGCAAAACCCAGTAGCGATTGCTCTCGCGTTGCGAGTTCTTTAAATCCTCGTGGGCACTGCGTGGCGTCAACCTGTTTGACGGCATTGCCGAGGCGCACTTGATTATTGCGGACCCTGATTCGTTTTTTTACACATGTTACATCGGCGTGAGCTAACGAGCCGCCCACGATACACGAACATAAAATAGCAAGAATAATAGTTTTGAAGGTCAGGTTTTGCATTGTAAAGGCCTTGGTATGTAACTGTATGGATTTTACCTTAGACGGAATACCTTCCGTTGCCAAGACGGCTTCTAAAAGGTGGGAGCGGAGCCTGCTTAGTTCTCAGGTTTTAATGTCGATTACTGCGAGATAGAAGTTTCATCATGCGTAGGCGCAAGTTCGTTTGCAATGCTTCGCACATCCCACTCTTTGGCAAACTCTTGAATGTCTTCAAATAGCTCTTGTTTGATGATTATTCGCGGAACTTTGTTCTGACCTCCAAGTTTACCACGACGTTTCATCCATTCTGCGAAGAAACCGGCTCGTACGGGAACGATCTGTGGGGCTTTAAGGCCAAAACCGTCAGAGCGGTGCGCCTCGTAGTCTTCGTTTCTAACGCACAGCCTCTTATCGAGTGTGTCTGCGAAGAGGCTTAACGCTTCTTCTGATGGTGCATCGCCTGCAAATTCAACTATAAACAAGTGACCCCCCAACTCATGCTCTGTTTGAGAGAATACCGCACCCACGGTGTAGTCAGTGATCTCTCGGTCGATCTCTTTACTTGCCGTAACGACGCCATCTTCGACTTCTTCTGCGATCAGATGTTCTCCGAATGCTGAGAGGTAGTACGAGGTACGCCCTGTAACAAGAATCCGAGGGACCCTCGTATCGACAAACTTAACTGTATCGCCGATTACATACGACCAGAGTCCTGAGCAAGTTGTCATCACAACAGCATAGTTTACATCTGGTACAACATCTTCTATCCAGTGCCGGGTCGGTTGCGGAGAATCTAGCTCTTCAAGGGGTACAAACTCATAAAAGATCCCGTGATCGAGGTTCATACGCATGCCGTCGCCAAAGGATCGATCTGCAACCGCAATAAAGCCTTCACTTGCAGGATATACCTCTCGCATCTCGGCATTACTTCCTTGTAGAATGCTTGAAAAACGATCAACGTAAGGAGCAAAGTTCACACCGCCGTGAACCATCATCTCAAGATTCGGGTAAAGCCGTGCAAGAGTAGCCTCTGCATCACCGGAGAGGCTTTTTAGGGTGTCAAAAAAAATCATCATCCAAGCAGGGACTCCAGAGATCATTCTGATATCTTCTTTCAGCGAGAGCTCGCCTAAGTAATCTATCTTTTCTTCCCAGTCCTTTACGAGTGCGAGGTCTGCTGGAGGAAAGTAGCGCGAGCGAATCCACCACGGCACTTGCTTGGTTGTAATGCCACTTAAGTCTCCCTGAAAAACGCCATCTGCTACTTGGGAGAGATCGGTGCTTCCTCCTAACAGAAAACACTTTCCGCCAAGAATCTTCGATTGCGGACGATTATTGATATGGTACACCAAGAGATCCATTCCCGCTTTTGTATTGCTGGCGAGCGTATCGTGTGTGCACGGTATATACTTTGTGACCCCTGACGAGGTCCCAGAGCTGACCGGAAAGAAGGGAATAGTTCCTGGCCACGTGCAGTCGGTTAGAGTTGGAAATGCCTCTTGCCAATAGTCGCTCCAGAAGTGCTCGTACGTGCGTAGAGGTACTCGACGTTGGTATTCCTTAACAGTAGTAATCGATGAAAAGCTATACTCTTTTCCAAAGCGCGTGTTAGCCGCCTTTCGAAGTAGTCCTAAGAGTTGGGTAGTTTGCAGATCTCTTGGAGTGTGCTTTGCAAGAAAACTATTTCTCCAACGAGCGTATAGGTGAAGTAGAGGGGTAGCGTCAAACATAACTAATGAGTCGCTGTGCGACAGAACATAAACGTTAATGAATAATTCTGCCTGCTACTATGCAACGCTTCAGATCGGAAGTCGAGCGTCTTTCATTCGGATTGTGGGCAGCGAGGGGCATCCTCTCGCTCCTCCTAGAGATCTTTCCAAGGGGCAGATTGGCATCAAGATGGTTGGTCTCTGGCGTCAGGGAGAGTTTTCGAGGGCCAAGCCTAGGTAAAGATGTGCTGCTAAGTCATGAAAAATAGCAAGTCGGATACACGTCTGACTTTCCGTCACCCAGGAAGCGGAATTCAGAAGTCATCAGGCGACGGCTCAAATAAGTCGTAAGAGGGAAGTCGTCGATAGCCTCTCAGGTATCGATGAACTTAGGGCTAGGAGGGGGAGCTTGGAAGTCAGGGATTCCTTCAAGCCTTCATGATGTCCTTGATTGAGTGCGCGTCCTCAATGAAGGCGATGATTCGCATTTGTGTGTTGGATTCGCTTCCACGATAAGGAGAGCGAGTGGTTCGTAGCTCGCTATATCGAGCCTGCCCCACTTTCCCTTGAAAGAATATTAATCCAAGATGACGTCGTAACTTATACCACTAAGGACGCACCGCTCAGATGAATAAAAAAAGAGGCATCGGCGAAGGGACTTGGAGCGGCTCAGGATGCGGCCAGCATGTGATAGACTTTTTCAATCAAAGAGCCATCTGTTGGATGCGCTACCCTAGCCTTTCTCGACAACCTTTGTCTTAAAAATCAAATCATGTAAAGCACATCGATCAGATCGAAAGAATGCAAGTAGGTACCCGATATGGAGAATGATTCCGGAAATATTCTTACCAAGAGTGTCTCGTAAGCCTCCCTTCAAAAAGCCTAATGTTTCCCCAGTCTCTCTTACTACCTGAAGTCCGAAAATCATTTTCCCCGGAGTCGCACGCATTGACGAGTAAAAGTAGCCTGCATACAAAAAAGAGATCGCAGTGTTCATGATAAACTGGAGCTTATAATCTTCAAATATCGAATTTATGATACCGTGTGTACCGACGATAGCCCACAGCACAACATTCAAGATCACTGCTGCGCCAAGAAGAATGCAGCTATCCACTATAAACGCCCCAATTCGCTTGCCCCTAGAAGCTAGCTTGAGGGGAGAGTCTAGGCTAATGCTTCTTTGAGATGCAAGGGCATCGCTCTTTAGATATGATTCGAGAATCGACTTGTCGTTATTTTGAGTATCCATCTCTTTGAATTCTTGTTAGCCTAACGCAAGTTTTCCTATAAAATATTGTATCCTCCGGGTGTGACTATGACAAGCTTAGAAGATGTGTTGCGTGATTTTGATCGAAGACTAGAGTCGATTGAAAAACAACTCAATCAAGGGAAATCACACGCTCTCGAGGTGGCTATTGCAACCCCAAAGATCGATCCCCCACGTAGAGCCCCGAAAACAAGCGAAATCGATTCAGGTAATCGATCCTCAAAGCCGGCGATCCCCAGTAGAGAATACAGAAACATAGAAAGCAGTCCGGCCCTCGATTCCTCGGGTATTTTGGGGATTATCGGGATCATATTTGTCATCTTAGCAGGCGTATTTTTTATAAAGATTTCGATCGATTCTGGTTGGCTTACACCGATGCGTCAGACCATAGTGGCGGCTGGCGCGGGATTGGCCTTTTTCCTTATACCACAGCTTTTTCCGAGGACAGAAAGGGAATATGGCTCCTTATTGGCGGGTGCAGGGGCTACCATTCTCCATTTAACGTGGTTTGGCGCATATTTCTATCATTCTATCCTGGGAGCCAATGCGGCTCTTATTTGTGCTACCTTAGTGGGTATTTTTTCACTCTCAGTGAACTTTGACAAAGCTAATGCATTCTATGTTCTCATTGCCATGTCTGGCACGTATCTCTCGGCACCGATAATTGGTTACAACGTCGGTGAATTAGGTCTGTTATCAATCTTTCTTATCATTTGGAATATCTCATTTTCGATGTTGTCTCTGATTATTAAGCGTCGAGACATCATGTTCATAGCGAGTTATTATGCGGTATTTACGGTGTTGTTGTTATCAGGCAAAGCAATCGGATATGAGCAATACTTTGATTTGCTAGTGCTTAATCTAGTGCAGTTCGTGATTTTTGCCTTTGCCATGTTCTACTACTCTGTATTCAATAACAGCACGTTGACGAGTGATGAGAGCCTTGCCGTATTAGCGCTGCTACTGTTGTTTTACTTTTCGATGGACCATGTAATTACATCTATTAGTCCTGGATTTGCACCATGGTTTGGAATGGCGATAGGTGCGGGTGTGCTAGGTATATATTTACTGGCTCGCCGCTACCTCAAAGGAGAGCTCAAAAGTGGTTCAGCGCTGACCGCCTTTGCTGCGATAACCTTCGTGCATAGTTTCTATTTCGAAATCTTGAGTGAATCTCTCAAGCCGCTCGCCGGCCTCGTATTAGGAGCCCTAGTGGTGACGTTGTGGGGCAAAAGTGTGCGTGCTCGAGAGAGGTATTTTTTCCCCTCGGCAATTTTAGCATCAACCTTTGCATATGGGGCGTTATTGACGGTAGTGTCACCTACGGCCTATATCTTGTACAACTGGCTCTATGGAGGTGTTGTGCTAGCAGGAGTTATTGGATTGGCTTCCAGTCGAGAGACTCGTTCACAGGTAACCGAATATTCACCGTTACTTTTAGGATTCGCCCATCTGGAGATTATGCTGGGTCTCTATCGATTCTCCTTACAAATTTCATGGTCGGGGGCCCTCTTTGTAACGATCACCTGGGGCCTCTACGCGGCTTTGATACTTGCTGTTGCATATGCGCGCCGAGATAAAATGCTTGGTAATTCAGCCCTGACGATTCTACTTGCAGTCAGCCTGAAAGCATTTTTCTATGATGCTCGGTATACTAGCAATCTCACTCGAGTTGTATGCCTACTTGTTGAAGGGCTACTGCTCTATTGTGGTGGCTGGATTTTTAGGAAGATGCAGAGATGGACAACGCAGTAAGGAGGGTTCACGTAATTGGAGAGACAGCATGATGTAGCGAATTGATAGTGAGGTCAATTTACTTTTTGCAAGTAGTTGAATCGTGCGGGTCGGCCGAATCCCTAGGTCCAAAGCTCCTTAGCAAGAGAGGACGTTATGCACTCACTGATAGAGGAGACTAATTTGCGTAGGAGGCTGGCAACCTATATTCAAAGAGCTCTGCCGACATCGTTTCCGCAGCGAGCTTTATTCATTTGATACCAGCGGCTCTGATACGTTTATCTGGCAACCATGAACGGCAGTGCTTAGCGTATCTCGGTTAGACGGTATTGAATGATATCCAGCTATGTAGTTCATCAGTTGCTGTATTTCAAATCTCTGATCTTCTATCAAAGCTCGTACGATATCGCCAATTGAAACCAGTCCGCACAGTTTATTTTTATCCAGAACAGGCAAATAGCGCGCGTGCTGATTTGCCATTAGCGAGAAGCACTCTCGAATTGTTGTTTCCAAGGTAACTGAGGAGAGACACGGCTCAACGATCTCTCCTAAAGAGCGGTAATCGAAGTCAGAAGGATGGAGATCGAACTGCATCAAACAATCTCGCTCCGAGACGATTCCGACAAGCTTTTTTCGATCAACAACAAGAATCGCACCAATACTTTGATTGCGCATGATCTCAACTGCATCACGTACCGTCGCTTCACTAGGAAGACACCAAATTTTTTTTGATTTTTTAACAGCAAGAACCTCTGAAACTTTTGTGTTGAGCATGGCCCCCCCCAATTAAGTCGCATCAGCTTATTCTGATTGCCTTATAGTACTTAATGTAAGGGGCCATTTGAAGGAAAAAGAACGACTAGCTTCAGTTATACGGCAACTTCTTAGGAAATGTAATAGGTATTAGATGGTTATAGTGTGTCTACGAAGAGGCGGATTCATATCCCAAGAGTGATGGATAGTAAGATCAATTCACTTTTGCAAGTAATTGAATCGTGCGGGTTGGCCGAATCCCTAGGTCCAAAGCTCCTTAGCAAGAGATGAAGAAGGCCTCGAAATGCTTGTGCTGTCTCTCCCCGTACAGAATCTACTTGTGTCGTAAATGCACGGCGCCTGTTGATCTTATAGCTTCATAAGTTCTATCAGTATAACCAACAAGGCAAACTATAGAGCTATCGCGGTGCTCGTTGTGTTTTGATCTACTCTGAGGATTGTGAAGAAATACCGTCGAGTACTCGTTCGAAAGAGAGACGGTAATCCCCGGCATTGTCGGTAAATTTTAAGGAAGAGACGTCCAATCACGGAGTTTTGAGAAGTGAAGTCCAGAAGACTTCTCAAAACTCAGCCTGAGAAATGAAATCATAAGCCTCGCACATAAGTGACAAATCGCTACATGCATTACAAGTAATGCGGGACACAGAATATAGATAGCGCTTTACTCACAAGTAAGTGTTCCTAATGTAAGCGTGAATAAATAACTTTGTTTGATGCTATGCAACGCTTCAGATCGGAAGTCGAGCGTCTTTCATTCGGATTGTGGGAAGCGAGGGGCCTACGAACATGACCGCTGAATCTTCAATCTCATCGGAGTTGGCTATCTTTGAGATAAGTTCGGAGCGCGTGTTACTGAAGTGTCGGATCGTTCCGGCCATAGGTCTTGATGCTTGGTTATCCCAAATGCTATCGACAAGCTCGATCCACTGTCCTTCAAATGCTTCTTGAATTCTGCTCCAAGGGATTTTTGCCATAGTGCACCAGCTCTTTTCTTGTAACTCTGTAAGTCGGGGACCGTTCGACCCTAAATTCAGCAGTAGTATACGAGGATTCGATTTCTTTGTGAAGGTAAATCGGCTTGGGAGACATACTCTAATGAAGTATTTTTATCCATTTATTTGGCTATGTTAGTGCGTTGGAGATGCTTTGGTGATACGCTTTAGCACGAATGTTTTTAGTCTTCTTTACCCAAAACCCTCTGTTGAGGTACGTTTGAGAAGTCACCAAAGTGGTCGTAAGTATAGGAAAAAAGGAAATAGGTATCGATGGCCAAGCCAACTAAGATCTCAGGTTTTCCGGAATGGTTACCGGAGCAAAAAATCGCAGAGGATAATCTAATCGCTCGGATTAAGGCCGTGTACCATAGCCTCGGATTCATACCTATCGAAACACCGGCTGTGGAGCTCCTCACAACGCTTGGCTCAAAAGGAGTTATCGACAAGGAGATATTTGCCGTTCAGCGAGTGCACGCCCAGGAAGGAGACAAGGCAGAGCTTGGACTCCATTTTGACCTCACGGTGCCGTTAGCAAGATACGTAGCGCAGCACAGCCATAATTTAATTTTTCCATTTAAGCGTTATCAATTGCAGAAAGTTTGGCGTGGAGATAGACCGCAAAAGGGTCGCTTTAGGGAATTCCAACAGTTTGATATCGATATTATTGGTCGAAACGACCTGCCGCTTTCATGTGACGCAGAGGTGTTATCGGCAGTTTCTTTAGTGATGAAGGAGATACCTGCCGGACCATACACAATACGAATCAACAATCGAAAGCTTCTCTCGGGCATCTATGGAGCCCTGGGTCTTGAAGGTGAGGCAAGGAAATCTGCTGTGATAGCTGTCGATAAGCTCTTAAAGATAGGCAAAGAGGGAGTCGCTAAAGAATTAGCTGAGATACCGGGAGCAAATGAAGCGTTGATTGAATCAATTATCGCATCTACTGCGATTCAGTGTAGCCCTGATGAGTTGGCAGAGAGAGTCGCGTCGCTAGGTGTCGCTAGTGAAGAGATATCTCAAGGGATCGCCGAATTGACCTCAATTTGGGAGCTTGTTCCCCCGTTGGCGAGAGAGGGGATTGTTGTCGATTGTAGTTTGGCTCGAGGACTCGATTATTACACCGGACTCATCGTAGAAGTATCGCTCGATACGTATCCTGAGTTTGGAACCGTTCTTTCGGGAGGACGATACGATAACTTAGCTTCAGAGTTTACCAATGAGAAATTGCCGGGTGTTGGTATATCAGTCGGATTAACCCGACTGATGGAACTTCTGTTAACTGAAGGATTAATAGCAACTGACAAGCGTTCGACGAGTGAGATGCTTGTTACGGTATACGATGAATCACAGCGGGTAGCGTGTAATACTATTGCGTACGAACTTCGTGAGTTGGGGATAGATACTGAGGTGTATTTCAAGAGTCCAAAACTCGGAAAACAGATCGAGTACGCAGAGCAAAAAGGTATTCGGTATGTATTGTTTCTAGATGCAGAATCAGGTGAGATGCGTATCAAGGACATCGTTACCAAGCAGCAAGAAACGATACCTTCAGTGGAAGCTTGGGTTGTAAAGCGCCAGACTTCTGATGATTAAGAAACTCACCATAACAACCGATGGACAAGGCCTGCATGAGATTACCGATGCGGTGATGCGGGCAGTGCATTCATCTGATGTAAGTGAAGGGCTGTGTACGGTCTTTGTGCGACACACCTCGGCGAGTCTTACTATTCAAGAAAACGCAGATCCATCAGCGAAGGGAGACCTCGAGGCGTGGCTTAACCGGCTTGTTCCTGAAAGAGATCAACTGTACACCCATACCAGTGAAGGTCCCGATGACATGCCGTCACATATCAAGGCGATTTTGACAGCAACCTCTCTATCAATACCCGTTTCACAGGGGATTCTTGTGCTCGGCACGTGGCAGGGTATCTATCTGTGGGAGCACAGAAAAAGAAGCCATGTGCGAGAAGTTGTCGTCCATGTCGGCTAAATATGTTCCAATAAGAAGTAACTATGACTGATACATTGGACGCAATAGATAAGATTTTACAGGAGGTGTTTTTCATTACGGGAAACGCGCATAAATTGCGTGAGGTCGAGGCTATCTTAGGTAGTATGCGGCATGTAAATCTTGATTTGCCAGAGCTTCAAGAGCTCGAACCAAGAAAAGTAGTAATCGCAAAAGCACAAGCCGCCCTCGAAAAGGGCTACTCTCCTGTTTTAATTGAAGACACCTCGCTCTCTCTGCGAGCTCTTAATGGATTGCCGGGTCCACTGATTAAATGGTTTCTTAAAGCGGTCGGTGGAGAGGGAGTTTATCACATGGCTCATTCTAAGGGAGATTGCCATGCTGAGGTGCGGACCATTTTTGGGCTCGCATTTGGACCACAAACATTTATCTACGGAGAGGGTGTTGTATTGGGCAGTGTGGTGAGCCCGCGAGGAACTGGATTCGGTTGGGATGCGATTTTTTGCCCGGAGGGAAGTGAAAAGACAATGGGAGAGATGACGCAGGAGGAAAAAACCTCGTGTAGTATGCGGACACTCGCCTTGCATGATCTTCGAGAACAGTTGGCACGGTATTACCAAAAACAGTTGTAACCGCTGTATGACAAAGCCCGTGATATCAAACAATATGGAGCGTGTTGCTCGCAAGCTTTTCACAGATCAAGATGCGCAAAAGAATTTCTGTGAGGCGCTGATTGCCGAAAGCTCTAAGCGTACTGCTGTTGCGTGGGTGGGTGAGGCATCTAATGCTCCTTCGTTTTCTATCGATAAGAACCAGAAGCCTCAATGGATACCGGAGTGGATAGATATCGCGGATGCCGAAGATCAACCTGGTAGATCGAGTGAACACGAGGGCGGTAAGATATATTGTTTAGATCTTTCATCGGTCTTTGCACTTGCACCGCTATTTTCTCTTTCGGCAAATGAAGTCAAAGATGAGATAAACCTTGTCATCGACATGTGCGCAGCCCCCGGAGGAAAAGGAATAGTGTCATGGCGAAATTTCAAGCCTCAGTTAATTGTTGCCAATGAGGTTATGAACAAACGAACTGCCGCACTTATTTCAAACTATAAGCGGTGTTCGATAGCTCCTTCGATGATTACATCGTGTGATCCGGGGCTTCTTGCCTCGTTAGTATCGGCAGTAGCTGATCTGGTGATTGTCGATGCTCCATGCTCAGGGCAATCTCTACTTGTAAAAGGTATGCCTGCACCGGGGGCGTTTCACCGCGCAACTATAGCGCTTAATGAGCGGCGGCAAAGGCGAATCCTTGCAAACTCAGCGAGCTTAGTCAGACCCGGAGGATATCTTCTCTATGCAACGTGTACGTTTTCAATTGAAGAAAATGAAAAGAACATGTATTGGTTCTGTAAAACCTTTCCTGATTTTGTGACCCTGCCAGTTGATACGCTAGCTGAGTTTTCGTCCCCACACGGACGAGGGGATTCGTATCGATTGTTCCCACAGCACGGCTATGGAGCAGGGGCGTTTGCTTGTCTGCTAAAGCGATCAGGAGAGGCGGAGAGGCTGCCTATTGATGAACGGGTAGCTCAAGTTGTCTCGAGTGTCCGTGCTATGTGGAGTGCTGGGGTTGTGACAGGATAGGGAAGAAAAGAGAGGAGCGCCTAATTTATGGGAAGGTCTAAATACGTATCTAGGCAGTGCATCAGTGGGCATCAGTCCAGCGGCGTTAAGCCGGACATAAGAAAACCAAATATGAGAACACTTCTATCCAAGCTACCAGAGGCGATTAAAGCTGTTCTGCGGCTCACAAGACACACTATAACGACACTACCGTACTATGGGAAAGGGAGATACTGCCCAGTGTGCAGTCGGTCATCGTCTCGATTTGAGTCGTTTGGAATAGTGCCACGTGAAGACGCTCGATGTCCTTACTGTGGCGCTCTCGAACGCCATCGTTTTGTGTGGCTTTTTTTTCAAAATAACACGGACCTCTTTGATGGTAAAATCAAGAAAATGCTTCACGTAGCACCTGAGCCATGCTTTGAATCAATTTTCAAGGATCGGTTAGGTGGTAATTACTTGACTGCTGATTTATTTAATCCCCGTGCTATGGTGAAGATGGATATTTGCGATATTAAATATCCTGATGGGTCGTTTGATGTCATTTATTGCAGTCATGTATTGGAACATGTTTTCGACGATAAACAGGCGATGAGTGAATTTTTTCGAGTTCTGAATCAAAATGGTTGGGCGATACTAAATGTCCCGGTGGGCCGAGAAGCA
Organism: Pseudomonadota bacterium; assembly: GCA_038134595.1. Taxonomy (GTDB): domain Bacteria; phylum Bdellovibrionota_C; class UBA2361; order UBA2361; family OMII01; genus OMII01. The sequence continues at coordinate 390,734 of JAYPVM010000001.1, forward strand.
ACAACATTTGAGGATCCAGCAATAGTTGACCCTAAAGAGCGACTAAAGGCTTTTGGCCAGGCAGATCATGTTAGGCGTTATGGCCAAGATTATGTCGAGCGGCTTCGTGACTCAGGATTTACCGTCAAGATCATCAAAGTAGGCGACTTGATCGATAGCGATGAAGCGGTAAGAATGGGATTAACGCGAGCTAGCGGCGAGATTTATTTTTGCACAAAGTGACATGGCGGCTAACAAGGTGTTGCACCGGACTGCAATTTCGCTGCGCTCTACTGCTGCCGGTGGGCTTCACTTTATATCGCAGATAGAGAATCAAACTAATGAACTTATCAAATCCTGAAGTAGCCGAGTGTTTTGTTTGCGAGCGACTGGGAGAACAACCTCGAAGGCTCGCACACGTTTTAAGAGTAACTGAGAAAGTAAGGGAATCAGCAAAAGTCATAGAAGAAAATCATCCTGAATTGCCCTCTAAGGCGGATTTGGCAATATGCGTTGCGTTACTTCATGACATTGGTTATGCAAAAAGCTTAGCTGTTACTGGATTTCATCCAATTGATGGCTTTAATTTTCTTAAACAGCAAGGTTTTGATGAACTTGCGCGTTTAATAGTGGGACACAGCTGTTCACCTGAAGAAGCCGAACTTAACGGCCTCGACGAAATCATTTCCAGTGACTCGCTAGAAGCAAAATTAGTGACTTATTGGGACATGCGAGTTAAGCAAGGTGGTAGGCTTGTTTCGTACGAAGAACGGCTGAATGATATTATCACAAGATACGGAGAACACAGCATTGTAAGCTAAGCAAATTTAAAGTCTCAAGGACGCTTAACGGAAGAATTTGTTGAAGTAGAAAAGCTGTTGAAATATGACAAATAAAGTTAACGTATTTTCGCCCTTCGTGCGAAATCCGGTGCTTTAACTGTTAACCGGCAAATTTAGAGAGGAGTTACTATGTCAATTAAGCAAGTTTTGAGAACAGTATTTCCAAAACCAACAAGCGATGGTCTTCGACCAATACCCAATCGTCTCCCTGAAAAAGGTGTTGAAGAATTGTCTTTTTGGCGAAGCAGATTGGAAATCGACCAAGGACAATTCAAGAATTCCCATTATGAGAGACTTATGTTGGCAATGGCAGAAGAATCAAATGACAATTTTTTAAAAGGAAAGATTGTAGCTGATTTTGGCTGTGGGCCACGTGGAAGCTTGGTTTGGGCTCGTTCAGCGATTCTACGAATTGGTATTGATGTACTTGCGGATCGATATGCTGACGAGTTTTCAAGTAACATCCTATCTCATGGGATGATCTATTTGAAATCGACCGAAAAAGTAATCCCTTTGCCTTCAGAGTTTGTAGACATCCTATTTACTCTCAATGCGATAGATCACGTCGACAATTTCTCCGTAATGTGTGCTGAAATAGTGAGAGTTTTAAAACCCGGGGGGCAGTTTATAGGCAGCTTCAATTTAGAAGAACCTGCTTCGCATTGTGAACCACAACAACTTAATGAGGAATTAGTTAAAAACAATTTACTAAACGATCTGGAAATTCAATCCTACCGCATAACGAAGCAGGGGTCAAAAGATGACTTTTATGGCCCCTTCTTCAGTGGAAGTTTATCCTATGAATCTGGTGAACAAGGTATCCTTTGGGTAAAGGCCAGAAAACCCAGCTAACAAAGCGCTGTTACTGCTTCCTACGACCCTAAATAGAGCTCGTTTTGGGGTCGACAAGGATGGTGTTGTGGAGGTAGGCCATGAGCTCATTCCACGACAAAACCATCCACATTCTTTGATATGAAAGGCGGCAAATTTGGCGGTAGCGTCAATGCTTGCAAGGGAGGGGATTGTAGGCTTTTGCGGCCAATGAGGACAATTTCGATGTTTGCGCCAACGTGTTCAACAGAGATATCTCCGTGTGCAGAAAGAAGGGTGATCGAGATAGGGTTATTCTTTTGTGTTGCGATGCTAGTAACGGAGATGTCGCCCCCAGCTAAAACGAGTAGAGGCGCGTTGGCGATCAGTGAATCTGTTATTTTGATGCTTCCAGTTGATGCGATGGTTATGTATTCAGTCTCCTTAGTTGTTTCAGTAGTTAGGTTGGCAGCTTCAATATTAAATGGAAGCGTTAGGCTCTCTTTAATAAGATAGGTATCCATCAGACATGTTTGATTTGTTTTTGGAGTGGTGAATATAGTCCCTGCCGTATCAGACAGCCCGCTAGGACATCTCCCCATATTTTGAAACATCTCCTTGTAATGGGGCGAGCCTTGGGCAAGAGCTATCGCTGGTATGGTCGTAAAGGATGTATCGATAAAAGTGCAACTAATCAATGTAGGACCGTTACTATCTTTAGAAGGAACAGAGATACGGTGACAGCCGCTAGATACTGAGCCCGGGGTTGCCAGTGTTCTCATGATAGTATTATCGATATGAGCTGACTTATTAGTGATGTTTTTTATCTCAAGCAGAGTGTGAGTTGTGCGAACTGTTGCCAGGAGAGAGTAGCTAATGATGCACAGCGGAACAAAAAGGAGGAAGGCAAGAACCCCTGATTCTTGTTGTAACTTCGATCGATTTAACGTTTGTGTGAGAATTAAAGGCTTCATTTCAGTACAAGAGAATTAATTGGATATGGCGTAAGGCGTTGGGGAATGAGAAAACTGCGTGGCGGAGCGAGACTTGGAAAGATTGTGAGAGAGTAAAAGATATCGTTGGTGTTGGTGGACTTTCTCTGTATTAAAAATCTCCGAAGGCCAGGGGTAATTGGTTGATTCTCAGTAATATTTAGCCCCGAGTGTGAGAGTAAACGGAGATTGCCACTTCGATCGACAAAGACTGTTTTATCGCTTTCGGTGGGATAGTATTCTAGGAATGCTTGTGGCTTACATTGCTCCTTTGGTGTCGTGATTGTGTCGATAGGATATCCGATTAGTTCATAGCAGCTGTCGGCGACATGTGTAAGAGAGCCGCGCATCTGACAGATAGAAGAACTTCCAATCAGGAGGTGTTTTTTGAAAGCAGTCGGAGAGGGGGTTTGCGAGAGCCCGCAAATATAAGCGAGTATAAACGCATTCTGAAAGTCACTCTTTACAACCCTTCCACGAAGGGTCGGATCGATAAACGTACTTGTCAGAATATCAGAACCGACTCTTGGGCGAGATGTTCCATTAAGATGCGTGATAGGATGTGGGGCTCCCCAGGCGGTAATGGGATGAGCGCCTGTTGTAATTGAGACCAGGCCCGAGAGGCGCAGTCGTTCGGTCGCGTTAATCAGGGAGGCGATTACAGATTGAGCGCGAATAACAGCAATATCATCATCAGCAATGCTCTTTGTTGTCGATGTGATACGAATAGTGTTTCCACTTGTCACTGATATAAAAAGACTGGCAAGACCCATGAGGCTAAGTGAGACGATAAGCTCCATTAGGCTAAAACCTGCCTCTGTAGCGACCCTTCTCATGGAAGCACCAGAAAATGGCGGTTGCCACACGAGCATTGGTGTAGTGTGGGAGAGGAGGTGCATCGTATATCCTGGCACGCTATCGTGCTGTCATGTTTTAAAAGAGCTATCAGTCTGCCACAGACTTGTTGGGTTTTTGCCGCCGTTGCTAGTACCAGCAAAACTAATGTAATGCTTGCAATAACCTCAAAGAGAATAGCGCCCCTCTGCTTATAGAGCAGGGAGACCTCTGTTTTAATGATCCTAGCAGGAGACACGAAATCTACCTCGTAGTGATATAACAACTCGACATTCATGCCCCCCGCGTCGTAGTCGAATAGATTTGGGTGAAGCTGCTAGCGTGGGGTGTAGGAAGATTGAGATAGGTTCATTGCGTTGAAGTAGTACCTGTGTATTCGGAGAAAAAACAAGGTTTCCGATTGTATGACTAGATTTGGTGATAGCTTGCGCTTTAGCCGTATCCACTGAAATCACTATTCGCTCTCTTCGGTTGAGGGCGCGTGCGTAGTATTTTTCGAAGAACAGTTTAAGTCGGCCGGCATCATGCCGAAGGAGCAGATCAGTTGTATATGCTTGGACTGATATTGATGCCGACACAATAAGTATCGAGATGATTGAGCAGACCAGAAGTGACTCTAGCAGACTAAATCCGCGTTGTGCTTCTTGATAAGAAGGATAGAAGGGGTGGCGCATGTCCTCTCATTCGAGAATTCAGGAAGGAAGTTGCCTTTTAGAGGAAACATGCCTTAGGAACGCTTCCAAAGGACGTCAAGATCCTTTACATAGTAGAGTGGATCAAAAGAAAATATCTCTTTATAGGGAAGCGAAAACTGTTCGTTAACCTCTCTTATCCTGGCTGTCAGTGCTTGTTCGAACATTCCTCCAGTTCGATTAGTTCGAATCCCTGAGTCTTGAGAGGTGGCTATTATGTCTATGTCGTTTTGCTCTGCAAACTCCTGTAGAATCCGCATGGTTTCATCAAAGAAGCGTTGTTCGTCAACTCTGTAGAGCAATGAAGAACTTGGGTTGATTGAAGCCGATAGAATACGCTTGTCTTCCTCTTTGTAATAATGAAGCAAGACGCCACCGACGCATCGCTTGGTTTCTTCGTCTCGAAATACTAGGTTAAAGTAATCCTTGGTTTGCCACATGTTGTCGTTGGGAAATTTGAGGCCGGGTCGTGGAACATCGCCTGCGACGCAAACTCCTGCTGAGAAGGGCATCCCTGCTGATTGGGAGCATTTGGTAATAAAGGCAGAGATAGAGGGTGTAGAGTTTGTGCTCTCACCTTCGGGGGTATACTTTTTAATTTCGATGTCAATAAGACGCAGGTCTTCCTCAAAGAGGGCTGACAAGTGACCTCTGAGCCTGTTACGGTCTGATTGCTCGGAGATAGTATCGATGGCTTTCTTGACCGAATCTGGTACGACAGTTTCCAGGAATTCGCGGAGTTCGAGTAAATAGGCATATTCTCTGTTGGGAGCTTGATCGACTCTATCCTGAGAGTCGGATGCATATTCACGGAAGTTTTGCTCTCGAAGAGCATGATATAAAACAGCTAGCTGCCGACAAGCTCTTCCTTTTTTGGGGTTTCCTGCCGCTAATTCGATAGCGGCAAGTATCTTCTCCTCCGTAGAGCTCCCAGAGATATCTGGAAAGCTACCCTGTATAGTTTCGTCAAACTCATTTTGTAGTTCTTGTGCTGACTCTGGGGTCTTGTCGATAATTCGTTGAGGCGTTTGGATGTATCGTTGTAGCCGGTTTAGCAGGGAGGAATCTGGCTCTATTCCTTTTTTTAAGACCATTGTTTTTCCAGCGAGAAGATTTAAGTTCTGTTTTGGTGGAACCTCAAATAGATCAAGGTCTTCAGAGCGATCTTCAGCTTGGGCGATTTTTTCAAAAGTGGCGCCAGGATATGCATAGGCAAAAATCATCGGATATAAGGGATCGCTCCTATACTCATCCGGTATCTCTTTAGGGGTAACGGAAGCCTCGAGGATGTCATGCGCTCTTACAAGAAGAGCCTTCGCCGCGGATTCGTTTTGGGCAAATTGTTCTTGATAGATTTTATAGAGGTTTGGTTCGCGCAGCCTAGTCTCGTTTTTAAATGTGAGCAGTGCTGGATGCTCGTTGCGTAATCGCTTAAGTAATCGTTCGGGAAAAAAGTCGAGGTTTTCAATTATTTGCTCTATTCGATTCCCCTGGATGAGTGACTCTAAGAGTGCAGTTTTGGAACGATTACTCCATTCAAAACAGCGGCGGTGAAGAAGAGCCTGATCTATATGGCCATCATTAATGAATTTAAGGAGAATGTGTTCCGGTAAATTTGAAAAAGATTCGACATAGATAACGAACTGAGACCGCAACAACTCATTGCTCCAGATGGTGTTAAAGAAAGTTTCATCGTAGAAAATTGGTTGAATTTCTCGGGGTAAATTTAGATTATCCCATTCAATTTTAGTTAGAATAGCCTTATCTCTTTCGATGGCGTCTGCAATATGCCCATGACTTGTTGCATCAAGATTGTCCCATCTTCTTAGGCACTCTTCGACTGTGCTTACTGGGCAGTTTTTTAAACCAGCGAGGACAACATCTTCTGGAATATGTGTGAAGGCATCAAGTAGGCAGGGCTCACTAAATAAGCGGTTTGCAATATTTCCTCCGTCGTTTAGTCCGCGGGCGAGCTTGTTGAGTACCAGAGAGCTCCACCCAGCTGGCGCTGCTCCAAGGTCGTCGATTCCACCTTCAATGAGCCCTTGATAGACTGCGACGCGGTACTGCTCAAGGGTGAGAGAAGAGGGAGACTTGTTTCTGTCTAAGTTAGAAATCAAACTATCGAGTTTGTCGTCTATCCAATCGTCAGCATCTTCATGATGCATGCTTCGAGCCATGAGTCTTCCCAGAATCCGGATGTGATCGGGATTGCTTGTGTCGCAATATCCGCTAAACCCTTGAATCATGCGGGTATGGATCGCTGGTTGACTGTGTGGAGACTCATATAAATCTGAAACAAGCCGAGTTACTGCCAGTGGCCCAAGTATTTGGAAGGCGGGTTCCCAGTTGCCCTCGTTTTCAGTGCGACTCTCCGCGGCGAAATCTTCGGTAAAGCTTACTGCTTCTTCAAAGAGATCTTCAAAATTCTCGTTGGACGGATAGCATGAATGTAGTGTTTTTAATGCGCCAACTATCCTCCATGCTAAGTCATTATGGGGGCAGTCAAACCCAATATCTTTGCGGGCTTGTTTGTACGTTTCTATGATCACGGAATGTAAGGTGTCCGATGCGACTATGTGATGTAAGCCATCGCTGTTGGCGCGTTGTGTGGCTATGCTTGATAATCGTAAAACCGTAGCGAGTTCTTCATGCGCCCGCGGATTGTTTGTACGCAGTGCGTTTGCTAGTTGCATTGCCGCGGTCACTACCGAGGGTTCTGAGTTCTTTATATGAATCTTAGCCAACGAGCCACGTTCTTGATTATCTCCAAGTGTTATTGTGATATCACATGCCGTATCAGTGAGAGTGCCTTGGCAAGAGACATGGTCGAGATACTTGAGTTGGCTTGTAACATCAATCGCCGCGGTCTGTTTTGGATTAGATTGGGTTGGAGCCATGGCTATTTACATGCTGTTTCTAGCGTTTGTCCTCATCACAATTTACTCGAAGGTATTCAAACTCTGCCTAAAATGTGGAAGTGCTGTGGTTAATAATCCGATCGTGGTGGAAGCGGCTCATCGGCTAACCCCAATATGGAACGAAACCGCTTTCGCAAATAAACCTCCATGCTGTCCACAACGCCGTTACAACGAATAAGTGTATCGATGAGCTGGGCAATCGCTTTTTTGGTTGTAGGATCGAGGATGTCTTTTAACTGTGTCGCTTCTGCGGAGCTGCTTCGCATTGACGATAAGTGGGTTCGAGCCTTTATGAGTAGATTATTTACAGCTTGGTCTGAGATGTTAAATATCGATTTTAATCCATTCTGAATGACCGACTTTTCAAACTTGTCGACAACATGGTCGGAAGATGCCACTTCAAGGAGTATGATGGCTGTAGCCAGTGGAACGTCGATACCTTTCGAATTTTTCTTGGAGTTGTTCTTTGCTTGCTCCATTCTTTGAATGATCTCATCGATGGAGAGCCTTTCGTTAGGTTCGTTATTGGTAGAATCGTCGCTCATCGCTATCCCTTAAAAATCCATACACTCAGATGGTTATGACATCGACAGTCTTGATCTGTAGCTTAAGGGGTGTAGGCATTTTTTAAGACGCCCTGTGCTCGATATGCTTGAAGCTAACTGTAAATACAACTAGTTGCGGTTCACAGCGTTTGAATAATCCTGAAAAGTTCTCGTGTGGATGATGCGCTCAAGCTCTGGGAGCCCCGTTACGCCAAAGGGGGCAACTATGCGATAGATACAGTGCTCGATATCATCGCGATACGCAAATTCAACCTGTCCGATACCCTTATAAGGCTTTTTCATGGTGGCACCAGCTGCAATCGTTGTCCATTCTCCCTCGTTTGAACAGCCGCGGTATTGAATCGCTATCGGCACATTAGGGAGTTTTCGATTGTTTGCGCGCACTGTAACGCGAGCGACACATGAGAGATTTTGAGGCACTGCATTTGATTGTCTGATGGTAAGTCGATTCTCAAAGTAGATGTCGCATAGTCCTACGATTGCAGCTCCAAACTCTAGTGATTCGGAATCAATTTGTAACAAGCGAGGATTGAATGTAAGTGTAATCGAGACGGTGCCGCCCTCTTCAGGGATTGCAATCGTTACAAACGATGAGCCGTTCTCAGTGGAGATTTCAAGGGTAACGTTCTCTTGTTCCGGTTCGGTGAGTAGTTCAAACTCTCCGGAATCCGACGTGATATCCTCTGAACCGGTTTCCACAACCCGCACGTTTACAGATTCAATCGGCACTCCGGATTCATCAAAAACAGCCCCTTGAACGACTACAATTGGGCCGGTGCCTGTTCCTGCGGAGCCACCACCACAACCCATGAGCATGAGTACTATCACCAATAGAACGGAAAAGAAGCCAAGAAAGATATTGTTGCTATTTGTCATCGCTTGCCTCCTCTTCGGTGCACAAGCTAAATGAGCCAACGGTGACGCGACCGCCACCTGCATCTTTATGGCGAGTGGGATTGAGGTCTTTATCAAAGGAGCCAACGTACTCGCGCACTTCCTTATGAAAGGCCGCACCTCGCTCAAGGATCCAATCTCTAATTTGCGGAATGGCTTCTTTGGAAACATTATCAAATGAAGTCGCAATATGCAGGTTTGGTGTCGCCTGTGGGTTTGTAATATTCGAGTCAACGCTTTTTACCAGCGTTGCGATGTCTGATGAGAGTAGCGCATACGCATCATCGATGTCACCGCTTACTTGGTAACTATTCCAAAGAAGATGAACGCCCTTTGTATCTCGACGAACCAGATTTAGTCGCTCTAGTTCAAAGAGCACTGTCGATGGATTTATATCTTGGCTAACGCTTTTTACGAGGGCGTTGAAACTGTATGTGGAATCATCTGTCTGTAACGGTCGGGGAGAGCCGTTTTCGGAGAACGCATCGCTTGATGACCATAGTCCGATAACTTTCGTCATAAGGTCGGTATGGCGGAGGTCTTCGGTGTTGAGCGATAAAACCTTTTGTACATCACGCCGTTGTAGCCCGGTCATGACACTTAATTTACTCGTATTCGATTCTTGATTGGTTCGAGTAAGCTCTGCTTTGGCTTCATCGAGTAGCGTGTCTTTTAGATCCTCGATGATAGTCCTAACCTTGATGCCTCGCCTGATTGCAAACCGTACCGCTGGCCGTAACAGGTGTTTTAGGATTGTTGAAGAGGCGTTTTTCATGGAATGCCTGTCAGGTGTGCGTATTACACACCCAAGATAAATATCTAAGATGCTGTAATCAGACACTATACTAGAAATGTACAACTAGCAATGTGCTTTTTACACATTCTGAAGCTACTGTATCGTTTTTGGGTTAGTAGGGTGCTCATGAGCAAGGCCGCATCAATATGATTAGCTAATTCGGATGGTTAGCGCATTCAATGCAAGATTTACTCTGGGGCTTCAGTGATATTTGTGGCAGTGTTTTTTTGTCGATTAACCTATACGTGTACAGAACGAAAAGTATGCCTGTCTTTCATCTATTCGCTATTTTACTTGCCTTGGCCGCCATGTGTTCGTGGCTTAATTATCGGCTCATCAAGTTACCAGCTGCTATCGGAGTAATGGCCATAAGCCTTCTGTGTTCACTGGTGCTTATCGCCTTGGGAAGGGCTGGCTATGTTGATATCACCGCAACGAGGGCGTTTGTCCGGCAGTTTGATTTTCAAGAGCTTGTTCTGCATGGAATACTTGCGTTTTTGCTCTTTGCAGGTGGTTTAAGCCTTGAGATGGCAGCACTCAAGACTCAGAGAGGAATGATAGCGATGCTTTCTAGTATTGGAGTGCTTATAGGTACGTGTTTGACCGGGACACTCTTTTGGTCGCTCTTGTCTCTTATTGGAATAGATATTCCATTTGTGATTGCACTTCTCTTTGGTGCGATTGTTTCTCCAACCGATGCAGTGGCTATCCTAGGGATCCTTCGAAAGGTAGGAGTGCCAAAATCACTAGAGGTTAAGTTAGTTGGTGAATCTCTCTTTAACGATGGTATCGGCGTTGTTGTGTTTTTTGCTATTGCCAGTCTTGCATATGGCGCAGGAATGACAGTGAGTGAAGTTGGAACAACTCTGGCTTTAGAGGTTGTGGGAGGAAGTGCTCTCGGAGCGGCACTAGGCTGGGCAGGATACCGAGCGCTTCGCGCTATCGACGATCACGTTGTTGAGATACTTATCACCTTGGCTCTAGCTGGAGGAGGTTATGCTTTAGCGGAAGTAGTGCATGTATCAGCACCTATCTGTGTTGTTGTGGCAGGACTCATTACTGGCAATCAAGGGTATACCTATGCGATGTCTCAAAACACACAAGAGCACCTCGATATCTTCTGGGAGTTAATCGATGAGCTTTTAAATGTGATGCTCTTTGTGCTTATGGGATTAGAGATTATTACCTTAGAGCTTTCAGGCTCGTATTGGCTTGCGTGCAGTATTGCTGTTTTTGTAGTGCTTATGAGCAGAACCTGCGGAGTAGCGAGCATTGTGAGTGTAAGTAGTAGGTTTAGAACCTTTAGCCCCCATGCAGTAAAGATCTTAACGTGGGGCGGGCTCCGAGGAGGAATCTCAGTTGCTCTAGCACTGTCGCTTCCAGAGAGTGAGTATCGAAGCCTAATCGTACTGTGTACGTACGCGGTAGTTTTGTTCTCAGTATTAGTGCAAGGGATTACGCTTCCTATGTTGCTTCGGTATGCGAAGCGGAATGTATGACGCGGCTTTACTATTTTTATGCGGTCTCTCGACCTTATTCGGATGTTTTGAGACGCAGTATGATTCGGGCGAAAGCATTCGGACGAAAATCATCAGCAGAGCGAAGAACATCAAAGAGAGCATCTAGATCTTTCCCATGTTGAGAGCGGATATCTGGATTAGTTGCCAGGATAGACTGCAGCCCCATGCCGAGCTGTTCTGCGACTTCAAATGTCGGAAAGGGAGTAGCTTCGCCAAAGGCTAGGAGCCCTGAAAAGAGCTGGCGCGTTGTTTGTGGCGAATAATTAAGTGCTTGCACCATCGGACGAACGGATTCTTGTAGAAACTGTTGAAGCTTTAAGAGAGAGTCTACTGCGCCCTTATCTGAAAATGACTGATGAATCCCTTCCGTTAATTTGGCTAGTGTTCTTGCCTTCTCTGGATCTACTTTAGAGAGGCCGGCTTGAAGAAGTAGTAGGGGAGCAAGATTAAGTTTAAGGCTTCCTGGCTCTTTTGCATACGAGCGCTCCTTCCACTGGTTAAGCTTTAAGGGATGATGACAGGAGTAGCAATCAAAGATGCTTAGCTCAGGAAGCATCCCACGCCGAACAAAGGAAGGGTCTTGTAATTGTGTTGCCAAAGCGATGCTGTGTTCAAGTTGTCCGGTTAGCCACGTTTTAGCTGGGATGTATGCGCCTTTTCTTTTTTTGTAGTCTTCATCAACAACCCAGTGCTTAGGTTCCAAAATGCTGTAGGTATCAAGCTCGAATGTTAAACGCGGATGTCCGGCGCCGTAGAGCTTGTGTGTTACTTGTTGTTTCGTATCGCCGTAGTGGCACGACAAGCAGAGTTCTGCGCGCGCATTGAGAGAATAGGTATCATGGAGTCCGTTTTGAAGGTTCTGTTCATGTGTAGCCCCACGCTCTGCATGGCTTGTTAGCCAATTTTGACTGGCTCCGTGACACGATTCACATGATACTCCATCTTCTACTGAGTATTTCTCTCCTTGAAGCGAGGTGTCTGCTACATACGTTGCATGACACCGTAAGCATAGCGGCTCTTTTGTCGCATCTGATATCCCAAGGTGTTTTGCCATCTTCTTTGCATCAGAAGTCATGAGATTTGTATATGCCTTGGAGTGCTTATCGTGTGAGGCCCACGTCGTGTATTCATTTTGCAGCACATTCGTGCTCTTTCTAGCCTTTGTCGCACCGTGGCAATTTGATGATGAGCACGAACCAGTGCCTTCGTATCGAGGAAGGGCGTACGCAGAAGCTACGGTGTATCCGACCAAGAAAGCAGTGGAGATCGCACAGAAAGAATAAAGCCTTGTTACGTGTGCGATTAGTTGAAATGTTTTGGTCTTCATTACATCGTAAAGGTTGTGTGTAATCTATCTAACGAGTTGATGATAGCGTTGTAGTTAGATGCATGGAACACTAGCTTTATATGCGAAGAAGTTTTTAATTGCCAAGAGAAGAATCTTGAATACAATCGAAGTGTTCTCAAGTTTAGGGGGATACGGAAGTCTCCTTAGAAACACACTGTTCTATTAAGTATGGGCGAAATTCTAGAAATTGCAATTATCGGCGCAGGGCCCGGTGGAATTGGCGCCGCTACGAATGCGGCTCGCCATGGAATTAGTCACGTACTTATCGAAAAAGCAGAAGTAGCAAATACTATCTATCAGTATCAGCTTAAGAAATACGTCATGGCGGAGCCGCAACATCTTCCGCTACGAGCAGAGTGCCGATTCGAGGCTGGCTCAAGAGAGACTATTCTTGAGCAATTCGGAGAGGACCTCGAACGCCATGGAGTCAATGTCGTCAAAGGAGAGGTTACAGCTATTGAGAGAGAGGGCGAGCTCTATCGAATCTCGTACGGAGACGCATCGTGTTTAGCTAGACATATTGTAATGGCAATAGGAGTACAAGGCTCTCCTCGAAAGCTTGGAGTTTCAGGAGACGCTCTGCCGCATGTTTTCTACACGCTTTCAGATCCAGAGGCGCATACTGGAAAAGATATCGTTGTAGTTGGAGCAGGGGATGCCGCTATTGAGAATGCCTTGGCGTTGCTTGAACGCAATACCGTAACGCTTATAAACAGAGGTGCTGAATTTGCACGAGCAAAAGATGCCAATAGTAGAAAGATACTGCAGGCGATCTCATCTGGAGAGATGCGGTGCTTCTACAATACGACCATAGAGAGTGTGAAAAGTGATACGATCGTTTTAAATACTCCCGAAGGAGAGGTTTCAGTGCCGTGCAATCATATCATTGCGCGGTTGGGATGTGTGCCTCCGAGAAAATTCCTGGAAGGGGTCGGAATCTCTTTTCCTAGTGCAGATATCAACTCGGTTCCCGTAGTCTCTGAGCGATATGAATCAAATGTGCCGGGGATACACATCATTGGAGCGCTGATCGGATATCCCCTAATCAAGCAGGCGATTAATCAAGGGTATGAAGTTGTCGAGCATATACGGGGTGCACCGGTTCTTCCTGCAGATCAGCCGCTTGTAGAGGAGCGCTTTAGTCATATCGAAAACGGGTATGAAAATTATTTTCTGCGACTTCAAGAGCTTTTGCCTCACTTTCAAGAGCTAAGCTCGCCGCAGATTCGAGAGCTTGTTATCGATTCTTCGGTACATGAGATGAGACCCGTTACGACGGTATTTGAGAAAAACGATTATACCGACACGTTTTGGAGTGTTTTATCAGGAAGTGTGCATGTTGTTCTCGATGGTGGGGAGCGTACCGTAACGTTATCAGCTGGCGATGTTTTTGGAGAGATGGGGCTTCTCTCCGGTAGACGTCGAATGGCGACTATAAAAACCGGTCTAAGTGGTGCAGTGTTGCTTGAAACTCCTCGAAAACAGATCGTAAAGCTTTTAGCCTCCGTGGAGCCTTTTAAGGTTTATATCGATAGGCTCTTTATGGAGCGAGCTTTAGGCGCATCAGTTTTTGCAGGCGCTTCACACGAGTTTTTAAGTGACTTGGTATCTAAAGCTACGCTTAAAACCTTCAAGAAGGGCGAGATGCTTTTTGCAGAGGGAGACGAAGGGCATGAGATGTTTTTTATTCGCAAAGGCTCTATCAAAATCTCCCGGAGAAATTCAAAAAAAGTCGATATCGCACAAACATATGTACCTGCTGGCCATATCATTGGTGAGATGGCTGTGTTGCAGGACAACGGAATAAGAAGCGCATCCGCTACTGCCGCTGTGCCCGTTGAAGTAGTAGTGATTAAAAAAAGCGACTTGGATCAATTGCAAGAGCGGTTTCCCGAGGCGTTACACGCTATCGAGCAGGTGGCAGAGGATCGTGCCATTGAGAACACGCTCGCTGATTGGAGTGAGGAGTCTGCCTCACTTCTAGATTTTATGGTCCAAGAGGGACTTACTGATGCCGAGAGTGTTTTACTCATAGATTCTAATCTGTGCATTGGTTGTGATAACTGCGAGAGTGCGTGTGCGGCGACTCACGGTGGATATTCAAGGCTTGATCGCAAAGAAGGCAAGAGTTTTGCTTCGTTGCAGCTTCCGATAGCGTGCCGACACTGTGAAAATCCGTTGTGTATGCTTGATTGTCCACCTGATGCGCTTACACGGCAGGAGGATGGTGAGGTAGTGATTCGTGATTCCTGTATCGGATGTGGAAACTGTGTTACCAACTGTCCGTATGGTGTGATTAAACTTGTCCACGATGCTCCAGAGAGTCGATGGTCGCTCTTTGATCTCTTTAAGAAAAAGCAAAAAGATACAGGCCCCGCAAAGGCGGCGAAGTGTGATATGTGTCACGACCACAAGGGAGGCCCAGCCTGCGTACGCGCGTGCCCAACTGGAGCCGCGATTCGGGTGAATGCCGAAAAGTTAATTCAGATTGCGGGGACAAAGCATGAATAGAGCTGGAGTACACGCATGACTACAGAGACTTTTGTCAGCTATAAAAGCTTTCGGTGGCTTTGGATTGCCTGTACTGCGTTACTTGTAAGTGGCTACATCTACTGGCTTGATGATCCTATCGGTGGAAGAAATGGAGGAACGCTTGTTGGATACGCACTGGGTGTCATCGCTACGATTGCTGTTGTGTGGCTCATGGCGTACGGACTACGGAAGCGAAGTTATCATTCATCGCTCGGTACTGTAGAGGGTTGGCTCTCTGCACATGTGTGGATAGGGCTCGGTGTTTTAGTGCTCGTTCCTCTTCATGCTGGATTTAGCTTTGGAATCAATGTTCATACACTTGCATACGGCTGTATGGTCATAACAATTCTCTCCGGTATCTGGGGGGTGGCTAACTATGCCACGCTCACAACAAAGATAACCTCACATCACGGGGGCGCTAAAGAGAGCGCTGTTGTTGAGCAGATGCACGCCATATCAGAGGAGCTTGACCGCCTCTGTGCAGGAAAAAGTGCTGAGTTTTTAGATATCTTCAATGCATACAATTTTTCATTTCATCCAAGCCTCCGTGCCCTTCTAAAGCGAAACTCCATTCCAGCCATCGACTCTAAGCGAGTACAACAGCAGATGCAGGGGGTGTCAGAGCAAGAGAGTGCAGATGCCCTAACAATGATTGGACTCCTTGATCAGAGAATCGATCTTGCAAGGGGGCTCCTTGAACAGGCTCGCATAAAAGCGCTTCTCAAAGTGTGGTTGTATATTCATGTTCCGTGTTCGGTTGCACTGTGTGTAACCCTTGCAATTCATATTCTTTCAGTATTTTATTTTTGGTAGGACTCGCTGTGTTTCGTTTAATATATGAAAAGAAGCGAGAAGATGGAGGCGTTGAACGTCTCGTTCAAGAATTTCCTCATGATGAGATAACCATCGGAAGAGGGGGTGAATCTACAGTTGTAATTCCGGGGCGACGCCTAGCTTTAGTGCATGCCCGCATGGTGTGGGATGGACAGGCGCTTGTGGTGGTGGATGCCGGCTCTGTTGCTGGTGTGAGAGCCGAGGGAAGGCGCATCGCGCGAGAGAATCTTGCAAGCGGAGATACTATAGTATTAGGAGATGTATCGATCCGATGTGAATATGCAAACGGCTCTGTAGATCTCATCTGTCACATCGATGAGGAAGAAAAGATTCAAGTGCGGGCAAAAGACACGCTTGCAGGCTTGCGCGTAGAGACATACCTGCCCAGTATGCGAGCCTTGTGCCTCGTTGTCGGACTAGCAGCACTTATAGGATGTGGACTATACCCCTTTCTAGACGGAGATTTTAGTGCCTGGAGTAGCGGGCCAATCGCAAACCCACACAAATTAATTGAAGCCGATTGCCAGAAGTGTCATACAAGCCCCTTTGAGCAGGTGCCAGATTCAAGCTGTTTGGCGTGTCACTCAATGACAGAGCACGGAAGCTCCAGCATGAATCAAGTAAGAGTGGGGCACCCCGATACTGAAAAGAGGTGTGCGCAGTGTCACATGGATCACAACGGCACATCGGGACTTATCGAAGAAGATGCTCGCCAATGCACCACATGCCACGCCAACCTCAAACAGCACGCAAAAGAATCTACATTTCTCGATGTCAGTTCGTTTGCCAAGCACCCGCAGTTTCATATCGCTCTTCTAGACAGTGCTGACCGCACAATTCGCGTTCCAATCGATAGTACAGACGCGATAGACCCAGGAACGATACAGCTAAATCACGCAGTTCATCTTGAAGGATTTATCAGAACTCGCACAGGAGAGAAGAAATTGGCGTGCAACTCATGTCATGAGTTGTCAGGAGACTTTAAGACCATTAAGCCGATATCATTTGATAACCACTGTAGAGAGTGCCACAGTTTAAGCTTTGATGACAGAGATCCCGAACAAGAAGTGCCTCACGGCGATGCTGAGGTGATATTCCCATTTCTCTACACCCATTACACTACACAGACGTTAGAGAGAGAAAACAAGCCTGCAACCAAAACCTCTACAATGGATGTTAGTCGTAGGATACCGGGGAGCGAACCCGTTGCTCTCAGTGTAAAAGGCTCTCCGCAGGAGCTAGCTAGAGAAGCCGAAAGACAGCTATTTACCAAAACAGGATGCGCGCTCTGTCACGGTATAGATGAGAAACCGGTAGAAGAGCGAAAGGAAGACAATGCTCACTACCGAATTAAACCTTCAAACATCAAAACCGTGTGGTTGCCCCATGCCCGATTTAGTCACGGTGCGCACGAAGAGTATACCTGTGAGTCGTGCCATGCAGGTGTGCAGAAATCAACGAACAGCGGGGATGTGCTCCTTCCAAAGGTGGGGATATGCCAAAACTGCCACGCGGATAATCACAGAAAAGGTTTTGTATCGTCAGATTGCGTGACGTGTCATTCGCATCACGATCAGCAGGCTATGGCGCCTGAAAAGAAGCTTGATATTAGGACATACATTCGGTCGTTGATACGGTGAGTAGTATTAGGGGGAGCGCCTGAAGAAATTCACACGCGTTACCGACGCTTGCAATAGGCAAGCACCAAACATCCATACTGTTTACCGTACCTACACAGAAGCCTGCAATGCACCTGACGGCCCGCTGCCGAGTGAAAGATGTCTTTTCGCCGCACACCACGCGGCGTCATGTAATGGGGTCCCCTAGGTACGATCAATCGTCCCTTCCCTGCCATTAATCAGTAATCGAAAGTCGACAGGAGTAGTTCTGCGCAACGAGAAAAAAGTAGTTTAGTCGTGACTGGTACGATATATCGCCACGCTGCGTCATGTGATGGGGTACCCTAGGTACGATCAATCGTTTCTTCCGTGCCATTACTCAGCAACCGAAAGTTGATAGGAGAAGTTCTGCGCAACGAGAAAAAAGTAGTTTAGTCGTGACTGGTACGATATATCCGGTACGATATATCCTCGAGTGCTAGCTTAAGAACAGGGAAGCGGCTGACTAATATTATGTTCTCCAATTGCCTCCGTGTTCACCAAAAAGATGATTGCCGATGATAATGCTACCGTGTATAGTCTCTATTAAAATTTATTAAGAGCGAAGGATGGAGTTTAATGGTTCAGAAATTAGGATTGATTTTAGTTTTAGCTATTGCTTTCTCGGTAACTGGGTGTTCAAGCAAAGCGGGGCCGTTTGTGACTAGTATCAGTAGCGATGGTGAGGGCGGTATAGTTGTAGAGAAGTGTATGGTGCGCTTAGACCGCATGATCAACACGGTCGAGAGTGCTGATTGTACAAATACAAACATAGTATTGCGCAAGGTGCGCTGATGTGGGGATATATCGTACCGGATATGTCGTACCAGTCACGACTAAACTACTTTTTTCTCGTTGCGCGGAACTTCTAACTAACACTGGTGCCTGCCAGCAGTTTTTCACACTAGTTTTTCAAATGCGCTTTAGAAAAGTTTTTGGAATAAACCCTTATTTATCGCGATCTGGCAGTCTGTAACTGGTGCTACGTCCGCCTCCGGAATTCTGAATGAAAATCTCACGCTCCTTTAAATCCTGAATATCCCGCAAGGCTGTATCATTCGAACATTTGGCCAGCTTGGCGTATTTGGAGGTGCTCATAAAACCCTCAAAATCATCTTCAAGCATACGGTTAATGATCAAGCGCTGGCGATCATTTACAGGCTTTTGGTTGATTACATGCCAGAGCTGTGCTTTGAACAGCACATTACCAAGCGTATCTTCCGCATTGCTGATGGCTCGGCCAAGGCAATCTAAGAACCAGGACAGCCAGTCTGTAATATTAGGTGTAGAGCGTTGTTGCGCTTCAAGCTGATGATAATACTGCTTGCGCTCTGCCTCAATTTGCGATGACAGACTATAAAAACGATCTGGTGTGCCATCGGCACGAGCAAGCACCATATCACCAATAGCTCTGGCGATACGTCCATTGCCATCTTCAAACGCATGGATTGTTACAAACCATAAGTGTGCAATACCTGCTTTGATGACAGGGTCGGTAGTAGCTTCGGTCGCCAGCCACGCAAGAAACGCTTTCATTTCCTTTTCTAAGCGCGCAGCAGTAGGAGCCTCAAAATGCACCTTTTCTTTACCGATAGGGCCAGAAACAACCTGCATAGGACCAGCCTCTACTGTTCGCCACCCTCCAACGGTGATTTTGTGCAGGCCGCTACGCCCCGTTGGAAACAAGGCGGCATGCCAGTCAAAAAGCCGGTCTTTGGTTAGTGGTTTGGAATACTGTTGCGTGGCATCGAGCATCATTTCAACGATGCCTTCAACATCGC
The DNA here is from genome assembly GCA_038134595.1 of Pseudomonadota bacterium. Lineage (GTDB taxonomy): Bacteria > Bdellovibrionota_C > UBA2361 > UBA2361 > OMII01 > OMII01. The sequence goes on from JAYPVM010000001.1 coordinate 409,754, forward strand.
GGCTTGCAGGGACAAGCCCGGCAATGTCAATTCCAAGCCTGCGGGCAATGGATGAACGCACCTCTTCAGGGTTAAGATTCTCACCTTCGATTGCCGATGATTTAACAACATCATTGGTAAGTGTCCCGAGAGTTGCTTCACGCTTTAGCTCAAAACCAAGGCTCTCCATGCGCCCCAGTAAACGGCCCTGGCGATGGCGTATATCAGCAAGCTTGGATGCAAGGGATTCTGCATCCCATGTAAAGTTTGGCCAGTTTTGATGTTCATGAATCCACATAGTAATCACCGCATTAATTAAGGCGATTATAGGCGGTATTCACCGCAAGGTCAAGATAAATCACCGCACGCCATGCGGTGATTATGCAGGCGATTCACCGCAGAAATAGAATTGTTGTGTAATATCAGTATGCTTGCAACTGGTTCCAGTCTACCTTTCCCGCTGGTTATCAATCGACAATAAAGAAACCGAAAGGAAGTATCAGAAGGCTGTTTCAACAACCGCGGCTCTTGTTCTTCTCATGCCAGGCCACGTAAAAACAGTAATTTGTAGCACCTACCTGATTGAATCACAGAGGTCCAATCACAGAAGCCTACTCACAGGGGCTCTCACGTTTTGTATATGCTATGTGAACGTCATCAGAGACAACCAGCTCCGGCTCTCCAAACGGTACTTTATGTTCTGGAACAACGAGCCAATATCCGGCGGGGTATCGTATGCCTGAGCCATCGTCAGTTATGTGATGGAATGAGTTAAATGTGACCGCTAGACTATCGCTGTAGTGTGGCTCTAATTCCCAGGTTGCTTCGGTAGAAAGTTCCTCTACGCCGTTTGCAGATATTTTTTGCGAATAGGTATAATCGGCTCGGATATCAATACACGAGACACGCACGCCACGCCGAGATTCCCACGAGCCTACCAATTGATTCTCGGTGAGACCAAAAGTGCATCCGGCTAATAACATTGTAAATGCGGAGCCTGTGATAAATGCTACGAAACTTGTGCTGGTTCTTTCCATGTAAATACCTGTCTTAGATTTCCACCGAAGGGCATCTCGGATCGTTCGTATTCTCGCCCTCGTCCATACAAGAATGATTGCATGCTCGTAGTGTTTTGAAGCCAGAATTCGATAGTCTTGTTTGGCCGAGGGAAGATGTCAACTCGGTAACTACCGACGAATTGTTCTGTGGGATCAATACCTGCTGTAACAAGTTCAATCGGACCAAAGGCACCTTTGAAGTTTGTGACGGCTTCCCATTCGTCAAAGGGCAGTCCTTTATTTTTATTGTAAAAATACTGTCGCGCGCGGTCTACATCCCAAGCATTAGACATGTTTTGTGACTGAAGCGAGCAGTGTTTGAAGATACGCACAGGCGACCCAGCGCCAAGTGCCCAGTCTGTGAACATACGAATTGAGTCAGCCCATCCTTTCAGTACAGAGGGTGGCTGACATTGAGCGAAAGTTTGCTTTGGCGCGGAGCGGTGAGTCAGAGTTTCTTCGGAGGCAAGGCTCTTAAACCCATCTTCAGAGGGTGCAATCTTTTCGGGTGGCACCATTGAAGGAGCCTCGATGGGGTCTTGATAGTCTTCCTGAGACCCATTTATTGGGGGGATTCTAGTAGGCATAAGACATCTCAAACTTGAAACGTAGAGGTTGTACTTGAGGTTATCGTTTATAGGCTTTGAGAAGTTTCGTGCCGTTTCAAAAGTAATATGCGGGATGGACGCACGGGTTACTTGATGCCATACTTTCTTGAGTAAATTAGCATGTATACCTAGCAGGGTGGTGAAAAATGATTTCCTGTTGCACATTTCGATAGTTCGACTGCAACTTCGTTGGAGCCGCCGAAAAAATCCTTGAACGTATCTCAGTGGATACGCCTCCGGTTTTTTCGTTGTCTCCGCCTCGTTTCGTCAAAACTCTCAAAATGTTCACGACGGAACCTTTTTTCACCACCCTGCTAGTGGCAGAGAGCTGGATATGCACATACAATGAGGTTTTAATTTCCGATGATTTCTAGGGCGCAACCTTCGAGGAAGAGCTACAAGGCATTAGTAGTTTGTGCACTGGCTCTTCTCACTACGGCTACCTCCTGCGGTGGTGGCGGTGGCTCAGGAGGCAGTGCCTCTGGAGGGCTTGCCTCGGCTAACAGAGGTTGTACTGGTAGTTGCCCGAATCAATCGCTCTCCTCATCTGAAGTCCGAGTGATTCTTCGGCAAGCTCTGACTGCCGCGCGTGCGCTCAATACTGCTGGAACATTTGCTGTGCTCGATAGAGTTGGAAATGTCTTAGCGCTCTATCAGATGCAAGGCGCGCAAAGCTCGAGCATTGTAAATGGTCAAATCGGTGCCGTAGGCGGGCTTGAGGGAGTAGCTGTACCGGCAACGCTTGCGGCGATATCAAAGGCTGGTACAGGTGCTTATCTTAGTTCTCAAGGTAATGCGTTCTCAACTCGAACCGCGAGTCAAATCGTTCAAGAGCATTTTCTTCCAGGGCAGAGTTTTCAACCGGGAGGTCCACTCTTTGGGGTTCAGTTCTCTCAGCTTGTGTGTAGCGATGTTACCCTTGAAGGCAATGCAATGCTGGGGCCTCGACCGCTTCCTTTAGGTTTATCTGCTGATCCCGGTGGATTTCCTCTCTATAAAGATGGAGACCTCGTAGGGGGAATTGGAGTCGAGATAGACGGGCTCTATACTCTTGATAGAGACGTAAGTAATTTTGATGAGGCGCCGGAGGAGTTTGTTGCGCTAGCGGCAAGTCGAGGTTTTGAAGCTCCGGCAGAGAGGGTGGGCGACAACGTAGTCGTTGTTGGACGCTCACTTCGATTCTCTGATATCGGCTACTCTGAGATTCCATCCTATGAAACTCTCGATGATATCTCTGATAACGAGCTAGTGGCGCTCGCAGGATTTACCGATGGAACGATAAAAGATGGGGCAGTTTTTGGCACTGCTGAATCCGGAATTGCCAATACGGTGCGAAGAGATATTCCGGTATCAGTTCTTACTGGAAGATTTCCTACGAAGGCAGGTCGTGCTCTTTCTGGAGGAATTGAGCTCTCTGTATCAGATGTAGATGCTCTTTTGGATTCAGCGCTGATGACAGCAAATCGGATGAGAGCTGCGATTAGAACTCCCCGCGATTCTTCAGCTAGAGTTTCCATCTTTGTAGTTGATAACAGAGGTGAGGTCTTAGGTTTTGTTCGCTCGCAGGATGCTCCACTCTTTGGTATCGATGTGGCGCTTCAAAAAGCACGAATGGCGGCTTTCTTAAGCTCCACAGATGCACACGATATCTTGGTGCGCGCATCGGGTGGATTTAATAAAAACTATGCGGAGGCATTCGAGCAGCTTCTTGGTAGAAGGCTAGATGGGTCGCTAGCTGTGTCTGCGCGTGCTGTTGGAACTATCGCTCGACCGTTTTTTCCAGACGGTATCGATGGAAATCAGGAAGGTGCATTCTCACTTCCATATCCGGGTAGTACAACCGGTGCTTCATGGAGCATCTTTAATACAGGACTCCAACTCGATTTAATTACAGCCGCCTTTGTAGCGCCGGTTGTAGCTCCAGGTAGTGTTCCACACCGATGTACCTCAGATGCAAGCTTTGGAGATAGGTTACGAAACGGTATTCAGATATTTGCAGGAGGCGTGCCTCTTTATAGAAACGGTGTGCTAGTTGGAGCAATAGGTGTAAGTGGCGATGGGATCGATCACGATGATATGGTATCGTTTTACGGCGCAAGCAGACGGGGCTTAGATTTTGCCGGTCATACCGAGATAGGGGATGCAGAGTATGGATTTAACGCGCCGCGAGAATTACGAATCGATAATGTAACGATGCCAACACCAGAAACACGTCTTCGATATGTGCAGTGTCCAGAGGGTGGCTTTATTCAAGGAACAGAGCAGAATATCTGTGGAGATGGTTAGGAGTGAATAATAAGAGCGCTCAGCACGGTGACAGCGATAAAGGTTACTGGAGTTGTTTGCGCGATTTTCTCCTGCGAAACGCAGTTTGCTTTTTAGCGGTTGTTCCTTTGACTCTCCAAGCTGAAGAGAGAGGCGTGCAAGACGAAGTGCATCGTGAGCAATCTCCAGAGGATATACCCCGTAGATTTACCGATAAAGATACTCCTGATTTTCCTGCCTACATCTATGAGTCGATACCACCTGTTGCAAATTCTGCCTCGGATTTTCTTGCACTTCCGGATAGGTGGCGGATGTTTTATGCAGGTAAATGGTATGACCCGTACAATCAAAGTGTATTAAAGGGTGATGTACCAATCTTTGGATCGCCGGGGCACGAGTGGTTTACAGAGCTTTCGATTCTATCGGACTCGCTCTATGAGTCTCGCAGGATTCCAGTGCCGGTGGGATTTGCTTCTACGAAGAGACCTGATAGCAATAACGTATTTGGTGACGGCGACCAGTGGATGTTTGTGCAGAATGTTATCACCTCGCTGTCGTTAATTCGGGGAAACACAGCCTTTAAGCCACCTGATTTTGAACTCCGCATAGCGCCAGTCTTTAATTACAACTATGTATCGGCAGATGAGAATGGACTTCTAAAAGCTGACCCGTCATTTGGTTCAGTTCGAAGTGATAGCTTCATAGGTTTTCAGGAACTGTTTGCAGATATTCACATAGCTAATCTCTCTGACCGCTATGACTTTGTATCATCAAGAATCGGTATTCAGCAGTTTAATGCTGATTTTAGGGGCTTCTTGTTTAACGATAATGAGCCTGGCGTAAGGATCTTTGGAAACTACGATAATAATAAATTACAGTTTAACCTCGCCGCATTCTCAAGGCTCGACAAAGATGTGAACTCCGGCATCAACACGATGTTTACCGATCGTCACGAAGATGTGTTTGTCGCAAACCTCTTTAGGCAAGATATGCTTACCCTCGGGCATACGATGCTCTTTAGCGTAGTACACCGGGCAGATACAGCAGGAAATTCTGGATACAGATACGATAGAAACAACTTTCAAGCGCGCCCGACAGCTATAGGAGATCAGCGCTTTCGAAATATCTACAGCACGTATTTTGGTATTGGAGGAGACGGACACTTCGGACGGATCAACACGACCTCACAGTTCTACTATGTGATGGGTTCCGAGAGCCATAATCCGATTGCAAATCGTAGGGTCTCTATCGGAGCTGCGATGTTTGCCACAGAAGCTTCCGTGGATGTTGATTGGGTTCGGTTTAGAACATCCTTCATGTGGGCCTCCGGCGACCGAGATCCGTATGACAGTAGGGCAACGGGATTCGATGCTATCTTTGATAATCCTAATTTTGCAGGAGGCGACCTCTCGTTTTGGCAACGACAAGGCATTCCGTTTATTGGGGGCGGTGCTACCAATCTTGTTAATAGAAATAGTTTGCTCCCGAATCTGCGTCCCACAAAAGAGCTTGGGCAATCAAACTTTGTGAATCCAGGTCTAAGGCTCTATAACGTTGGAATGGATATTGAGGTCCTTCCTGAATTAAAGCTAATAAATAACGCAACGTTCCTAGAGTTTGATCAGCCAGCGGTTTTAAAAACGCAACGGCAAGACGGTTCAATGGGCAGAGAGCTTGGAGTGGATCTCTCAACTGGTTTCTTGTATCGACCGTTTCTAAATAATAACGTTCAACTACGGGCGGGAGTTGGTGTGTTTTTGCCAGCGCATGGGTACGACAATTTATTTGGCGACCGTGTTAATTACGATGCGTTTACTAATATTATACTGCAGTATTGATGGTGAATTTTGTGGCGAGGCAAGGATTGAGCAGGTGTAGGAAAAAAGCAGGCGAAACGCCGATAGTACGCACGCTACTTGCTGTTCTGGTCTGTATGTGTAGTCGAGTCGCCATTGCAGAAGATCCCTACACCGATGTATTAGAGCCAGGGATAACACAAGCCGAACAAGATGAAACAAGTCTAGGCTGTATTGACTGTCATACGAAAACGGATGCTCCGACTATGCACACTAATCCAGCTGTGCATATCGGGTGCGCCCAGTGTCACGGAGGTGATGCTAGTGTGCGAGCAGAAGGGGTTTCCAAAGAGGATCCCGTGTATGAAGAGCTAAAGCGCGCAGCACACGTTCTACCAGAAAACCCTGAAAACTGGTTGTCATCAGCAAATCCCAAGCACTCATATACCAATTTGATGAAGGAGCCACGTGAATTCGTGCGCTTTATCAACCCCGGTGATTTACGTGTCGCTCCGCAAGTATGTGGCGGGTGTCACAGTGAGATCGTTCCTGCTGTTCGAAAGAGCTTGATGACCACATCAGCGATGCTGTGGGGAGGCGCGTCGTATAATAACGGACTTCTTCCGTATAAGCGGTATGTCTTAGGTGAAGGGTATACTATAGACGGAGAGCCTGCCAGTGTCGCACACGATAGCTCAAGAGAGATGACACCAGAGATGCAGGCGCGAGGCGTATTAGAGAAGCTTCTTCCTATGCCTACATGGGAGGTGTATCAGCCAGCAGATATCTTTAGGATCTTTGAGCGGGGTGGATTCTTCATTCGCTCGCAGTTTGCTGAAACGGGGCTGCCCAATCCCTTTGAAGAATCTGGTAAGCCTGATGTTCGAGCATCGAATCGGGGCCCAGGAACAGGTGGCCGCATCGCAGTGCCACTCCTTAATCTTCATAAAACACGTCTTAACGACCCTCATTTAAGCTTCTTGGGAACCAATGACCATCCGGGAGACTATCGAAGTAGTGGCTGTACGGCGTGCCATGCAGTGTATGCCAATGATAGAGATCCACTGCACTCAGGACCGTATGCAAAATATGGGCACGAAGGAAAGAGTATTACAAGCGACCCAACGATCCCTAAAGACGAAGAGGGGCACCCTCTAAAGCACGTGTTTACCCGAGCCATTCCAACCAGTCAGTGTATGGTGTGTCACATGCATCAGCCTAATATGTTTCTTAATACGTATTTAGGGTACACGATGTGGGATTATGAATCAGACGCTCCAAGCATGTGGCCTAAGAAACAGAAATATCCCAGTGATGAAGAGGAGCATGCCTCCCTTATGCACAATCCAGAGGAAGCTGCTGTAAGGGGTAAGTGGACAGATATTGATTTCTTAAAGCGTGTCAGCGATCTCAATCCATCTCTTAATACGACACAGTTTGCAGATTACCACGGACACGGATGGAATTTTCGAGCTGTCTTCAAGCGAGATAGAAAGGGACGACTACTCGATAAAAACGACAAAGTGGTGGATTTTAACGATCCAAAGAAGTTTAAGAAGGCAGTTCACTTACGAGATATTCATGTTGATTTTGGCTTGCAATGTATCGACTGTCATTTTAGCCAAGACGTTCATGGAGATGGTAATATCTACGGCGAAGTTGCCCAGGCAGTTGAGATAGGGTGTGAGGATTGTCACGGTACGATTCAAAGTAAAGCAACGCTAACAACCTCAGGCCCAGCAGCACAAGAGGGCGGGCGAGACCTATCCTTAAAGCGTACCCCGTGGGGCGAGCGGCAGTTTGTGTGGCAGGGAGATAAACTTATACAACGCTCACTGGTTACTGAAGGGTTAGAGTGGACAGTAAAGCAGGTGCGAGATTCCGTTGATCCTGCCAGTAAACATTACAACCCGCGCTCTGCAAAAGCTAAACTCGTTACAAGGATTAAAGATGGAACAACCTCGTACGGGATAGCGAAGGTAGAGGAGATCGATACCAAAAAGAAAAATTCTAATCTGGCACACCCCAACGAAGACATGTCGTGCTTTGCCTGCCACAGTTCGTGGACTACAGCGTGTGGCGGATGTCACTTGCCAATAAAGGCTAATAGAAAGACGACTACAAACCACTACGAAGGCAAAGAAACACGCAACTGGGCGTCGTACAATCCGCAAGTTGCACGCGACGCTATGTATCAACTAGGACGCCACGGACCAGCTAAGAATGGCAAGATCGTGCCGATTCGTTCCTCCAGCGCGCTTATACTAAGCTCCGAAGACAGTAATCGGCAGAAGATTTACGTACAACAACCCCCAACCTCTGCTAGCGGACACAGTTCACAGGCTTTTGCTCCGCATTTTCCTCATACAGTGCGAACTCGGGAGACGAAGGGTTGTAAGGATTGCCACGTCTCTGAAGCAAACGATAATAACGCCATAATGGCGCAGCTGTTACTGCTTGGAACCAACTACGTAAACTTTATGGGCTACCACACGTGGCTTGCAACAGCGGAGGCTGGTTTAGAGGCGGTGCAAGTCACAGAGTGGGACGAGCCACAGGCTGTAATCGGAAGTTATCTGCATAAATACGCGTATCCTGACTACTACAAACAACACCAGGGGCGAAAACTCGAACTAGAAACTAGCCACAGACATCACGGAGCGGGGGGGAGCACGCAAGCCATTCAGCTTCGTGGCGAGTATCTCTATACTGCGGCTGGTAGCGGAGGTTTTAGAGTATACGATGTGGCAAATATCGCGAATAAGGGGTTCTCAGAGCGGATCGTGACGAGCCCAGTTTCTCCCCTTGGACAAAACACGCATGTTGCAACCACTGATGCAACCGACTTAGCGCTTCCAACAACGATGCCAGTAGCTCCGTTTAAGAAACAGTTGTCTGAGAATTTGGAGAGCCCGCTTCATGCCATCTACCACTATGCGTTTATTACCGATCGAAAAGAAGGTTTAATCGTAGTGAATATCGACACGCTTCAGGACGGTGAGCCTCGAAATAATTTTCTAAAGCGGGCTGCTACGTGGAATCCAGATGGAGTCTTAACAGGAGCAAGAACGATAACGCTTGCCGGCGCCCGCGCGTTTGTCGGTACAGAGACAGAAGTTGTTGTCGTGTCGCTTCAAGATCCGCTTGCCCCTGTTATTGAGACACGTTGGAAGGCAGATAAGCCAACGGGGATAGAGGTTCAATTCCGGTATGCGTTTATGACAGATGCACAAGGGTTTCATGTCATAGATATCACTGACACTGCAAATCCACGGGAATTAGAGAGCGGATTTATACCGCTTAGTGATGCCAGAAATGTATATGTGGCAAGAACATATGCGTATGTGGCAGGGGGCAAGGATGGCGTTGTAATCATCGATATCGAGAAGCCCCACAAGCCTTTCTTGTACCAGAGATTTACAGGCGATGGAGCAATTACAGATTGCTATGATGTAAAGGTCGCATCTACCAACGCTAGCCTTATCGGCTATGTCGCTAACGGACGAGATGGGCTCGTCGTACTACAACTTACCGACCCCGACACAGTTCCAGGATTCTACGGCTTTTCTCCCCCAGTAAAGCCCCGTATCATTGCAACGAAGCACACTGCAGGCTCTGCTGTAGCACTCTCCAAACCCCTTGATCGCGATCGTGCTGTAGATGAGACGGGGAATCAGGTAAGCGTTCTCGGGCGTCTGGGTAGCCGTCCGTTTACCTTAGAAGAGATGAGGCGTATGTATCTGACCCGTGAGGGCAAGCTTTGGACGGTAGAGTAGAAGATATAGTTGATTGCACACATACCGAACTAAGAGAGATAAGCACCCCTATGAAAGAGTTATTGTTTAAGGCGTGTTCAAGGCGCACGTTTTTGGGAAGCGGTCTCTTCTCTGTGGCGGCATTGGCAAGCAGAAGGTGTTTGGCAGAAAAAATATCCCATATCTATCCACCGTCATGGGTTTCGGATGCACATGAGGTATTAAGAAATATTAGACCCGTATCATTTTCTCCGTTGGTGATAACGCTTGTTCATCGAAACGATGATGCGCAGGTTAGAATTCAAGATATGATTGATATTTTGGCTAGCCAAGGGGGTGGAACCTTGCGGTTGTCAGCAGGCCTGTGGCGAGTACGAGGGCCACTGCGTCTTCACTCAAATATCCACCTTCAGATTCCTCGAGGAGTGGTTTTAGAGTTTACAGGAGATAGAGACGCGTATCTACCGCTTGTTAAAACAAGATGGGAGGGGACCGATCTCTACGGCTACTCTCCGTGTATCTATGCGGCAGATTGTAGCAATGTAGCGATTACAGGGCAGGGCGCTATTCGATTTGATTGTGCAGGCGACATGGTTCGCTGGAGAGATGAGCAAACAGAGGCGCAGGCGACGCTTCGCCAAATGGGAGATTCTGGTGTGCCTCTAGCTAAGCGGATATTTGGGAGTGGCAGTTTTTTAAGGCCGTCGTTCATACAGTTTATTAACTGCTCCAGAGTACTTGTGGAGGGGCTTTCGATCGGCCCCACAATCTTTTGGGGGCTTCATATGCTTTATAGCGAGCATATTACGATACGAAACGCCAAGTTTGAATCACATACGGTAAATACCGACGGTATTGATATTGATTCATCAAAGCTAGTGCATATCGATGGATGTCACTTTCGAACAGGTGATGACTGTATTGCAATAAAGTCAGGTAGAGACCTCGATGGTAGAACTGTTGCCAAGCCGAGTGAAGATGTCGTTATTCGAAACTGTTTTGTTGAGCGCAGTGGAAGTAATGCACTTGCAATCGGTAGCGAGATGTCGGGCGGCGTGCGACGGGTGTATCTTATTCAGTGTCGTATTAAGGAAGCCGCTGGCATTATCACGATAAAATCAAATCTTGATAGAGGTGGCGTTGTCGAGGATGTTTTTGTGTGGGATGTTCAAGCTGATAGGTGCGGCACTGGTATTAAGATAACAAACTCGTATCACGGTTACAGGGGAGGGGCGCATCCTCCAAGTTTTCGCGACATTACGATAGAAACTATAGCTATCCGAGAGGCAAAGAGAGCTATCGATCTCGCCGATGTTCTACAGGGGAGGGTAGCTCGGGTTCTCTTGCAAGATATCGTTATAGACAAAGCTTATGAGCCATCACGCATTTCGGATAGTGACGGCTATATTTTGCGGCGGGTTACGTTTAATTAGGCGCTAATTGCGATCGCTTTAACTGCTATGGGTTCCTGCATTTAGGACAGCTCTTTTTAGTATTTCAAAGTATGAAACGCCGGGAGCCTGGTTTGGTAGTTCAATGTTAACCGTCCCGTTTACTAGGTTTGAGGTGACGCGCCACTTGAGTTAGTTATCCAAGCTCGGGAACTTGGATGGTGGCCTTGGCTTGCTTTGTCGCCTCTTTCTGCTACTGGCTAATGTCGCTAAAGGTCTTCAAAGTTTGAGTAATTCCCTTCCAAATTGAAGAGGGCGCTTTTCTATAGGCCTCTTGGTGAAACCACCTTGTAAGGACATTCTTTAGCCTTACTGATTGCTTCTAAACTTATTTAGGACGTAACAAAATCGACATGACGTTAGATAACAGAAGCGACTAGGCTCTACTAGGTGAGCGAGGATTTTGGTCTACGAAAATTCACTAGAGCTTATGAGAGAAGTAAGACGCACTCGGGCATCTACTTATTCTAATAAACAGGAATAAATAGAATCCAACTGTACCAAGGACTACGTTCTATTTAGTGGATACGTATGACTACGCCTATAAGGCAAAGTTCCTAAGTTGCTGTAACGAGGCTAGTTCATGCAGTTATGACACAGATTCAGAGCAGTACTACATATCACTGATGGTGGTTTAAAATCTTGTTCAAGGATCTTTTTCAGAGAAAGGGAAAGAGATGAATGCATCTTACACAGGTATGTCATGGTGGATGATCTTGACTCCACCGGTAAGCATTCTAGTTCCACTGGTAGCCGTGATACGGATGCAAGGGGGACTGCAGGCGGCACACCCCTACATGGGGTTTGTCGCCGGGCTGATGGCCGGAACGGTATTCGGGGTTTTAGCGGGACGCTGCACCCGATGATACTCAAGTTATGACCCTTAGCATAACGCGCCTTTTTAGGAAGTCGCGTTATTGCTAAGGGAGTTTTTACAAAGGTTTTTAAGAGATTTTTTTACCACCAATTTCCTTCTTCCTTATGGTCTTCTACGTGAGGTTCCGTGCAACAGCTCGGAAGGTAGTATCATTTTGGCTTTTTGTTGATGTCCCCTTGTTTTGAGACGCTTGTTGTATCGTTCTCTTCGTTCCACTAAAGGGCGGGAGTAACGAGGTGGTTTCCGAGCGAGTGTAATCATTCAAAAGGATTTGAAATAGTAGATCTTCTTCACGAGATTGTTTTCTTTATCGACTAGCTTTCAGTATGTAGTACTCAGACCGTTAAAAAGAGCCCCTACCCGATGAAATAGAGATAATAGAGACTCTCACGAGAGAATGTTTTCATCAGAAGTGAGTTATTCTGTAGCATTTAAAAGCTCTAACAACTGTGGCATCAGCACAGGGTTAGCAGCCACAATATTATCTACATAAAGATCTCCCGGATACCCTTCAGTAAGCCGCTGAGAATCGTGGTCATAATTGTAGTGACCGATGACAGCACCAGCTTCTTTAGCGATTAGTCCACCTGCGGCACCATCCCAAGGTCTAAGCGTTTCCTCAAAGTACGCATCAAGTCTTCCACACGCTACCCAGCAGAGATCAAGTGAAGCGGCGCCAAGTCGGCGAACATCTCGGCAGTGCGTTGCCACGCGCTCTATTCGTTTGCAGATGTTATGAATGTTAGCTCGAGAGTAGGGGAATCCTGTTGTTACCAACATCCCTTCAATTGTCTCGGTTGTTGTGCAAGCAATCTTATTGCCGTTAAGAAAAGCTCCACCATTTTTTGTTGCGGTGAATATTTCATCAAGAAACGGCGCAACTACCACACCTGCGATAACCTCTCCATTGAGTGCGCACGCAATAGAAATTCCTACATGAGGGTGCCCGTGTGCGTAGTTAGTAGTTCCATCGATCGGATCTATTATCCAGACATAGCCTTGTCCGTATTCTTGGGGATCGAGTCTTTCGGTGGTTTCCTCTGCGAGAATCTTGTGTTCTGGGAAGTGGGTTAAGATGGTTTCCTTGATGATTTTTTCTGCGGCGATATCTGCTGTCGTCACAAGATCTCTGGTACCTTTGTACGAAACGGATACGGAGAGCTTCTCTCTCTGGTCTTTTGCAATGTGTGCCGCTTTGTTGCCAGCATCTATAGCGACCTGAAGGATAGATTCAAGCGAGATTTCTGTACTCATAAAAGTCTCCTAATGGCTTTCTGTATGCCGAAAGTATGGCAATCAAGAGGGAGAAAAGCAATTTAGGAGACCAAGATGCTGTTAGTGGGCGTGGAACCCACGGAACTGATAAAATCTTCGCAACGGTACCAAGAAGGTATTTATGCGAAGATATTAATCGTCTGATGCGGCAATTGCGGGTTTCCAGCTTGTGGAGTTGGATATCTTCCATATTCCACGCTTTGAAACGGAACAAACGCCGGCATATGATTCTGCACCTTGTTGGGGTCGAAGGTTGCAAACGTTCCTGCACCACGAACCTCCGCGGTGTGAAACCCGTGCCCTCGAACGGCCGATGAGATGCTGTTTACACTATCCATATAAAGGAAATCGTCACACAATAAAAAACCTTAATGGTTTGGCGTTATTTCGAGGGTAAGTTGCAGAGAAAATAGAAGCTATGTGCCATCGGGGAAAATCGTATTGATTCTACCTGCAGTAGTTAGTAACGTCCTAAGTTTACTAGAGTTATGTGCACGTATGCGGAGCAAGCTATGACGGTTGAAATCCTTGGATTAGAGCAGGGGCTAGAGAGCGCTTTTGGTGCGGTTATTAAGAAGATGCTCTCACATCTATACGAAAAAACAGGAGAGGGCCCACTTGCTATTGGTCTCTGTGGCGGGAGAAGTGTTGTTGGATTTCTCGATGCACTTGATAAAGAGCTACGAAATGTCTCCAAGGATTTCGTACGGAGGCTACACTTCTTCATGGTTGATGAGCGTTTGGTTCCTCTTGATCACGCAGATAGTAATTATGGCGGATTGCGGGCACAAATTTTTGATCGCTTAATAGCCGAACGTTTTATAGCCGAGGAGCAACTCCACGCGTTTGTTTCCACACCGGAGACTCGTCGTCAGGCGTGTGCCGAATACAAGGAGCAACTTGATGAGTGCGGCGGCGAATTCGCGGTCGTCGTATTAGGAATGGGTGAGGACGGGCATGTAGCAAGCCTATTTCCACAACACCCATTATTGCTCGAGGAGCACAAAGGCTTTGTTACGATAGAGGACTCTCCAAAGCCACCGCCCGAGCGTATGACCGCTACAAGGCGACTATTGGAGGAGAGTTCTGTTGGGATTCTGTTGGCGCTCGGTGAGGCTAAGGCAGATGCCTGGCGACAGTTTAACGTGACGGGACAATCTGTTACGAGTTGTCCTGCCACGTTGGTTCGCTCGGTTGATCATCTCTATGTTGTGACCGATCTTTTGAAGTAGCGTGACCGAAAAAATTGTTAAGAAGTCAGGGGGCCTAGCTCCCATCTGGTCAATTAGATTTAGGGGATTGTGAATCCCTGCGTTCCTGATAGCATCTAAATAGTAGAAGTACACCTCTGTGCCCTCCGAAGACGTAAGCGGAAACGCGTCATCGGGCCTGTTTAGGAATGCATTTGATAAGGAGCTACTTTGAAATTTTATTCCGCCGCACACCTCTCTGATGTCTCCTCTGATTGCCTTGCAGGCGTTGATAGTCCTCGCTCCAAAAAATCTTACAAGAAGCCGGTAATACATAAGAACAAAATTGCCCGTAAACAGGCTAAGGACGAGTGTAAACGTCCTACTACGCAACGGTTTCTCTCAGTGCCTCAAAACGGAGATGATTCAGCCCCGAATTTTTGCTCTCGCTCGGAAGCTATTTGTGCTGAAATGCTATGTCGGTATGTACCGCATTTTAATCTTGAGGAGGGTCGAACGTTCCAGGTTGAGATCGGCCGTGATGATCGGGGCAACTCTTTGGCCGTTGATTTTTTAGTAGATGGGGTCTTGTTTGAGTATCACCCAGTACGTTTCTTTAAGAATAAGAGACGGTGGGGAGATTTTGCAAACAAGAGGGAGTATCGTTCGTATACTACGATTATGCATTCGCTTAAAGGAGAACAGCGCGAACTGTTTCAAACCGCTATGCGAGCTCGCTTGGCCGAGAACTATTATTCAAAGAGGCGAGGCCAACTAGACGACCATCCGCTTTATCGGCGTATGGAGCTTGTTGTTGCAACGTCGCCAGAGGAATTTTACGAACTTATCCTCAAGCGTTTCGGAAGAAACGTCCCACGGTCGGTAGCGAGCTTCCTTCAGATCTTTGAAACGCTCCGACGCGACTTGCCCTGAGCTACTAGCTCTATTGGGTCAGGATACTTTCGTCGATATCGATAACAGCGCGACCTTTTAGCATCGCAATTGTCGAGGTAAGCGCCTGCTGTGTACTTGATTCTTTAGCAGAGATTTGAAACTCCTCAATGGCGGCAATAGCCGCGGCAGAGGATGTATCGGGTGCTTGTATACGTTCTACCGCTCCAACGAAGAACCCATCTGGCTTTCTAAATATCGTATCCAGGCCACGAGGAGCCGTGTCGGAGGTAAAAACGTTCCTGGTTAGCTCGGGGCCAACAGAGGAGAGTTCTTGTACAGAGGGCTGAGCTCTCGAGATGGAAAAGGGTCCAACAAGTTTGTATTTTTTTTCAGAAGCGATAGTAGAGAGTTTTTCTGGATTAGCCTTTACTAATTGTAGAAAATCTTGCGCTGCCTTTTGCGAAGCTACCTTTGCTTGTTGCTCTTTGTATTTTGAAACAACGGTATCCCTTACTTCCTCGAAAGGGGAGATCGTTGCCTCTTTGTATTGGGTTACCTGAAAAAGTATCGAGGTGTCGCCGACAGAGTGTAGCGCTGGAGCGATTCTCTCGGCGACGGGGCGCTGGAGAGCTTGTTGCGTAAGACCCTTAAGTAGCGGAGAGGGATCGACCCCTCGGGTCAGCAAGGATGCTTTCTGTACCTTCACACCGCTTCGATTAGAAACCACTTCAGCGAGGGTCTTGCCGCTTTTGTTTAGGGTCATAAGTATCTCATGAGCCTTCGCAGAAGCATACGATGGAGCATCTTGTCTTCGTAGGCTAGATTCAATCTCTGTGCGCACCGCATCAAGAGGTTTGACGGAAGCCTCCTTGTGTTCTTCTACAAATACGATTTCAAATCCGTAATCAGTTTCGATGAGCTCTGCCACACTTTGAGCGGGTGCGGCGAATACTGCATCGTCATATTTCTTTTCCTGATTGCCGCGCGACAACCATCCCTTATCTCCACCAGCGAGTTTTGTCGGGAGGTCTTCAGAATACTGTGCAACGAGTTCTTGAAATGGCTTGCCCGATAAGGCTTCGCTGTGAACTTGTTGTGCTTTTGTTTTTACATCAGCCATGAGTTTTGGATCGCTTGACTTGGGATAGAGAAGAGTAATTGCTCTTACGTGTGCTTGTTCGGGCACCTTAAACTCTGACTGATGCTCAGAGTAGTAGAATTCAACATCCTGCGGAGCGACAACAACGTCTTTCTCAAAGAGTGAGGGAGAGAAGACATAGTAATCATACGAGACTTTGGCTGGTTGCTCATATTCAGTGGCCGTCTTTTGGTAGTTGGTTCGTAGTACGTCATCGGCTGGTGTTGAAACAGCTTTCTCGAAATCACTGGTGATAATTTCAACCCCGGAGAGAGAGTACAATGTGTTTTGACGAGCGTATTGCGCTACGATCTCACCCTTTCCAAGAACCGAGACATCTCGTAGTAGATTGATGTAGGCTTCTCGAGCTATCTCTTCCTTTATCTCTTCACTAAACTGTTTAAAGTTCATGCCCAGTGATTGTAATAGTCCACGCACGGCTTCTTTAGAAACGGCTTGTCCTGCAAAAACCTGTTGCACGAGATATTCGCTTACCTTGTCATCACTACCTACAAAGCCTAATGCAGAGGCTTCTTGCGAAAGCAGAGCATTGTTGAGCGCCGAGTCCAACGCTTGCCTTGAGATATTGAGGTTAAAAGAAGTGATGAATTTGTCGAAGTTGTCTCCAAGCATCTTTCGGTAGCGGTCGCGTATGTTTTGTCGCATGCGCTCGTATTCCCGATAGGAGATCTCTTCCTCGTTCACTTTAAGAGCGTACGAGCCCCGGCTCTTCTGACTCTGAAAGAAGTCAAAAGTGACACTACTAAACATGAAACATACGGCTACAAATAAGAAAACATAGGTGATTATTTTAGAGTTTTGGTGGATAAGTTTTAGCATTTCGATCTCTCACTCTTGCGCATTGGAAGCGCTCTTCGGCGCTCGCTAAATAATCGAATGTTATCGAGGTTTTTGCAAGTAAAACAGCGCAGTCAGTAGCCTTTTTTGGTTCTTTCTGAGTGCTATATCGATGTATCGTCACGGGTAGTTTCGCTTGATGCTGGAGTATACGAGGAGGGTATCCACCGAATGTGGTCTTGAACTTCCCGCAAAAGCGCACAACAGTCGTGATATTGGTCTTCAGTGGTGAGAATGCGAACGATTTGCTCGGGGTGATCGAGCGTTCGTACGGTTCCGATACCCTCATGCAGATCAAAGTATGCCTGCAACAATACAACGTTGTTGCGGGGAACTGTGAGAAACAGAGCGATGGTTCCCGGCTCGATGTCGTGACGCGTAATGGTCATGAGCTCGGTTATCCTTTTCGTTTTGAAGCTTCTTGTTTGATGAGCTCGTTTACCTTCTTAGGATTTGCTTGTCCGCCCGTCACCTTCATTACTTGGCCAACAAAGAAACCGTGCAATCGGTCGTTTCCACCGAGATATTCAGCGAGTTGAGTAGGGTTTTGATCAAACAGGCCGGTGATAATAGCCGAAATCTCATCGTCGTTGCTGAGCTGCTTGAGTCCTTTCTCTTCTACAATCGTTTTGGGGCTCTTGGATGTTGCAAACATCTCTTCGAAGACAGATTTCGCCATCTTGCCCGATATTACCTCCGTATCGATGAGTGTGATGAGCTCACCTAACTGCTCAGCAGAGATAGGACTATTCCCAACATCAATTCCTTCTTTGTGTAGTACCCCGAAGAGCTCTGATGTTACCCAGTTGCAGGCAGCCTTTGGGTTGCTGCATGTTGCGACCACAGCTTCATAGTACTCCACAGAGGCTTTCTCTGAGGTTAAGACGGTTGCATCGTAGAGCGACAAACCGGTCTCTGATGTGAGCGTCTGGATCCACTCGCCAGGTAGAGTAGGGAGGGTTTTTTGTACCTCTCGAATCCAACTCTCTTCAACTACAACAGGTGGCAGGTCTGGATCGGGAAAATAACGATAGTCAGCGCTCTCTTCCTTCGAACGCATCGGGCGGGTTGTCCCCTGTTCGCTGTCGAAAAGTAGAGTCTGCTGCACAACTTCTTGCCCACTCTTAAGCACCGCTGTTTGCCGAGCTATCTCGTACTCCAACGCACGCTCGACAAACTTGAAGGAGTTTAAGTTTTTAATCTCCGTACGAGTTCCAAATTTCATTTCCCCTACTGGACGAAGTGAAATATTGGCGTCGCACCGCAAACTTCCTTCCTCCATATTTCCATCACTAATGCCGAGGTACCGAACGAGTTGTCGAATAGAGCGTAAGTACGAAGCGGCTTCAGCGGGCGAGCGGATTTCCGGCTCTGATACGATCTCGAGCAGTGGAACACCTGCACGGTTTAAATCTACAAGGGAAGCATTTGTTCGAGAGTCGTGGATGTTCTTACCGGCATCTTCCTCCATATGGATTCGCTGCAGGCCGACAGAACGTTTCGTTTCTCCCATGTAAAAATCAACGTGCCCG
This sequence comes from Pseudomonadota bacterium, assembly GCA_038134595.1. GTDB lineage: Bacteria > Bdellovibrionota_C > UBA2361 > UBA2361 > OMII01 > OMII01. The sequence goes on from JAYPVM010000001.1 coordinate 428,430, forward strand.
CGCTCACATATTGGCTCGTCAAATTGCGATATCTGATAGCCTTTCGGGAGATCTGGATAAAAGTAGTGTTTGCGTGCAAAGCGATTAAAGCGTCTGATTTCACAGCCTGTTGCGAGACCAAGCATTATGGCGAATTCAACAGCGCGCTTGTTTGTTACTGGAAGGGCGCCGGGGAGGCCAAGTGTAACAGGGTCGATAAACTCGTTTGGCTCTCCACCATACGCAGCAGAGGCGTTACAGAATATTTTAGACTCGGTTGCCAATTGAACGTGAACTTCAAGTCCTATAACGGTTTCAAATTCCATGGTTCTACTCCTTTAACTCTTACGATAGGGCGGGGTTCTTTGTATGCCATTCAGTAGCGCTTTCAAACGCAGACCCTACTTGAAAGATCGTTGCTTCATCCCATGGACGCCCGATGAGCTGAAGACCCAGTGGGAGACCGAGTGACGAAAAGCCGCTAGGAAGACTCATCCCTGGGAGCCCCGCAAGGTTTACTGGAATCGTAAAGATGTCATTGAGATACATCGTCAGTGGATCACTAAACTTCTCGCCTATCTTAAACGGCGGTGTGGGTGCCGTTGGAGTTGCAATAATATCGCAAGAGGTCTCAAACGCATCTTTGAAATCTTTGACGATAAGCGAACGCACCTTCTGTGCCTTTACGTAAAACGCATCATAGTAGCCGGACGAAAGCACGTATGTTCCCACCAAAATACGCCGCTGTACTTCTTTACCAAACCCTTCACTGCGACTTCGCGAATAGAGGTCTCGAAGGTCTAGTTCGCCTTCGGCGCGGTGTCCGTAGCGAATCCCATCGTAGCGAGCAAGATTTGAGGAAGCCTCTGCCGGGGCAAGGATATAATATACAGATACAGCAAGCTCAGTATGAGGAAGCGATATTTCAACTGGAATAGCACCGAGATCCTCGAGAGTCTTGAGCGCAGTTTGAAAAGATTCCTTTACGTCGGCATCTAATCCAGCGCCCATGTACTCTTTGGGGACACCAATGCGCAGACCTTTAATTGACTGACCGAGCGACTCTTCAAAAGTTGGAACTTCTTTATCTACAGAGGTGGCATCATTCGGGTCGACGCCACACAATGCTTGCGTCATTAACGCGCAATCTTGGACGTTTCTGGCGAAAGCGCCTACTTGGTCTAATGACGAAGCGTATGCAATGACACCGTATCGGCTGACACGACCGTATGTTGGTTTAAGACCTACCACTCCGCAAAACGAAGCTGGTTGTCGAATCGATCCACCCGTATCAGTACCAAGCGTTGCAGGGCAAATCCCCGCGGCAACTGCTGCCGCCGAGCCGCCGCTCGAGCCACCTGGAACATACTCGGGGTTCCACGGATTTTTGACGGACCCAAACGCTGAATTCTCATTTGATGAGCCCATCGCAAACTCATCCATGTTGAGTTTACCAACAGAAACTGTTCCGGCTTGAACGAGTTTGCGGGTTACGGTGGCATCATAGGGGGGGATGAAGTTTTCCAGGATCTTACTTCCGGCAGTGGTTCGCACCCCCTTGGTGCAGATAACATCTTTGATGCCAACTGGAATGCCAAGAAGGGGAGAGGATTTTCCTTGCCCAATGAGAGTGTCGATCTTCTCAGCTTGTTGTAGTGCGCTTTCTTCCGACACTTCAATGAAGCAATTAAGGTCGGCGTGTTTCTTTGCGCGTGCGATAGAATCTTTTGTTAACTCAACACATGAGAAGCTCTTTGCTGTGAGCCCTTCTCGCATCGCGGATATTGATAAGGGTGTATTCTCTGACATACTGCTCGCCTATAGAAGTCTTATTCAACAATCAGTGGAACTCGAATGAACCGTCCGGAGTTATCGGGAGTGTTTTGCAACATATCCTCTGCCGATAGCATAGGTTGAGGCGTGGCTTCAGTTGAGGTCAGAGGCTCTGCGGGCGGTTGAGAGTCGACCGGGTGCACTTTATCCTCTCGCAACACGTTGATAGCTTCATGGGTATGGCTCATCGCTTGCGCATCGGCGGTATCGACATCGTCGAGCTTCTGTACGTAGCCCAAGATGGAACCGACTTGTTCAGTGAGTTCTCCTTTCATGGATGGGTCCACATCAAGCCGTGCAAGAGATGCTAGTTTCTCAAAATCATCTTCAGTGATCATAATCTTGTATCCACTGTTTAAGAGGGGTTGTCGTTACGGTTAACGTTTGTTCGATACTAGACCACTTTTGAGCAAAGAAATCAACGCGTTAGCAAATGCCATACACACCACTGTAACCTACTGTAAGTAGTTGATTTGTGGCATGGATGAAGCGAATGAGATGATGAGACAAGGGATTGTGGCGCCGAATGGCGTGGGTTTAAGTCCCGTCAGCCACCCCACAGTCGGATTAACATTTCAAGAAACCAATTGAAATTTATTGAAATGTTAATCCTTAACCCATTCCTGAGATTCTGGATTCCATTTTGCTTCTCCCCGCAATCTGCCACCTCCTGAGAGTAGTGGCATAATCAGGGCTCCGATGGTCTCTACCACATTAGCGAGAGAAAGCTTATCTGCATCGATTAGTTTGGACTTTCGTAAAAAGGCTATCCACTGCGCCATCTTTACCGAATCATTCGTAAACTCATCCATTAGAGCCAACGGGGGTTCAACTGGTAGTTTCGTTGCCCTCCGTTTGAAAGTAGCAGATATCGCGTCTTTTAGAGGTTGTGCATTGAACTGATGCTTAGTTGCCAAAACCCAGAGATCGTAAAAGTCCTTCATGCGGCTGTTGGCGATGCCTCTGTGAACCATGGCATGAAATTTTTCGGCAACAACTGTCTCTTGAGAATACGCTTTCAATTTTGGGCTTGGCAGATCAAGCAAAGTAGGAAAATCAATGCTTACTGGCGCTGGAACTATAGAGTCACCAAAGCCGATGTCAATCTGAAGGGGTATGCGGGCAGAATCTAGCCGTGCAATGAGCGTAGCTCTTAAACCTTGATACTCATCCTCCTCCTTGATTCGTCCCACTTGGACTGAGTTGCTATCGAAGACAAGTCCATCATCAGCGAAGTCTTGTAGGCAGATCTCGGCAATGACATTCGTAAAGTATGCTTCATCAGGATTACCGAAGCTAAGCAGATCAAGATCACGAGTAGGGCGCTGAAGAGACTCCTGCCAGACTTGAAAAAGCATAGCCCCTTTCAAGACAAAGTCGTTCGTATACTGCGATTGTGATAGTCTAAATAAAAACCGTTCGAGAGAGAACCTGGTGAGAATCAATTGAAACTCAATTTTTTCTTCTCTTGAAATATTCAAAAGGCGTTGTCTGATTGATGCGGCGACATTCTTCCTTGAAGTCATACGAGGGACTCCAGATAGGGACGCATCACATTAGCAACGCGGCATACTTTTGCTGCAGCGTAGAGTTCGTCGATAGAAGCTTTTTTTTTCCACCAGGCATTGCGTAGTGCTTCAATGGCAACATCGGTTCCGATCTTGTTCCGATACTTAAAACAGTCCGCGACGGTTTTTGCTGGTGAGTATACGTTGACTATGAGACTTCTAAACTTGTGCCTTTCGATACCATATTCAAAGGCAGCTTTTGAGAATCGAAAAATTCGAACAGGCGGGAGGTCTCCTTGAGGGGGATGATCTCTTGCATCGATAGCAATCCACACTTCAAAGGGAAGCTGAGTCGTCAATTCATGAAACTGAAGGGCTGAAAGCAGACAGATAACACCTTTTGGGATTCTCTTGCATACTTCAAGAGCAGTCTGGTTTTGATCAATCTCTGCATCCTTTAGGGTGTACACACCTCGACTTGGTCTCTCAAGAAATCCCTCATGGTAGAGTTTGTTGAGATAGACTCCCGATACACCAATAGCCTCTACGTCCTTTGGACGCACGATCTGATTTTTTTCTATAAATTTCAGGATTTTATCTCTTTTGCTCTTAAGCATATTAGTAAGAAAGTCTATGTACTTATTAATATCTACATAGATTATCTTACTATTCCGAGAATGCGTCAAGAATTGAAAGAATCCACTCAATGAGGGGCAGTGGGTAGATACGCTAAAATTGTGGCTTTCACGACCTTTCATGAAATTTCAAAATTGCTCAAAAGTTGGGCGCAAAAAAGCTGCAAGCTGGAAATAGTCCCTGTATTCCCAGGGGTTAGGATGTTTCAGATACTACACCCCACAGCGAAATTGACATTTCAGGAACGCATCTGAAATTTCTTGAAATGTTAATTCCCGCCTCTCTTTTCAAATGCTATTTTTTCAAACTCTTCAAATAGTCAGAGATTGCTTTTTCCGTAGCTAGCCAGTTGCGTGCCTTTTTATGTGCGTCAATCTTTCCTTGCCTAGCAAGTAAGCTTAGATACTCCTGCGAATAAGGAAATTTCTTTGCAAGCACTGAAAGCGGAACATACTCATCGTTGCCTAGCGCCCCACAGCTTTCAAGATAGAGATCTAAGGAACGTTCAAGCGCCTGAGCGATGAGCAAAATGAAAGATTCATAAGCCCCATTGTTTGCTTGATTGAGCGAGCGATAGTACTGCTGTCTATTGTTCTTTAAGATAATAGCTGGGGGATATCCAAGCTTAAGAAAAAGAAGATTCATCAAAAGTCGAGCAGTTCTACCGTTTCCATCAAAGAATGGATGAATCCAGACGAACTTATGATGAAATCTAGCGACAAGCTCTACATTATCGAGCCGTTCAGGATTGTGATTAGTATAAGCTATCAGCTCTTTCATGAGCTGAGAAACTTTCACAAAATTAGGCGGAATAAAATTTGCACCAAGAATTCGAACCTGACCGTTCCTATACCGCCCTGCAAACTCAGACTCTATGTTTTCCAGGACCAGACTGTGAATGCTAAAAATATCTTTCTCAGTTAGCTGATACCTTGGTTTAGCGAGATCCTCAACAAAGTAAATCGCCTTCTCATGGTTCTTTGCCTCAAAGTGCTCCCGAAGATTTCTGCCCTTTATTGTGATTCCCTGCTCAAGAACTAACCTAGTTTCCTGCAATGTAAGGGTATTTCCCTCAATAGCATTAGAGTTATAGGTCCATTCAATAGCCAGCTCAGATTTTAAACGCTTTAGTGCCGCCTGCGGCAGCGGTCGGAGCTTCGCAAGCTGCCTCTTCTTAGTTTCTATTCTTTCGAGTATCTTTTTTGCCATATCGGATAGGCTTAATATTACACCTATCCGATACTATCCGCAAGCTAATTTAGTATTTCAGGAGCTTTCAAAATTTGCCCAAAATTGGACGCAAAAACGATGCGCGATTTCATTCCATTACCAGTGTTCTATTAAAGCTGGTCCTATTTCAGATAGCGCTGTGTGTGTGACGGAGCGCGCCTATGTGCAGGGGCACGCTATCGCCGGGTCTATCCAGAGGCAGCAAGTAGGGCTTATAGCGGAGCATCTTGCCAGGTGTAGGATCCTATCTGCTGAGGCTGGAGTAAGTGTCTCGCATCCTGCCAGCAGAAATGCTCTTGGGGTCTACACTGACCGGGGCGGGGGGGTGCAGATAGGGCCGTATAAGACGTAGCGTTGCTACTGTGGGAACAAAGGGGAGCCCCTCTTGTGTGCGAAAGGTAATGAAGTGGATTCTGCCTGCAAGGAGGTATCTTGGGTTGCGCATGCAGGTATATTCGTAAGCTTAGAGGTAAAGTTGCGGGGGAGGGAGGATTTTGGGATTTCCTCAGTAGGATGAAAAGAAGTGAGGAGGGGTAGGGCGCGGAGCAGCCTGGTACCAGTAACAGAGATCCGAAAGACTATACTTTAGCAGATAGCCTAATTCCTGTAGGTCAACGAGCTACTTGGCTCGAAACGGAATCCTAAAAACAATCTCATTCAGAGTGCCACCATGCATCGTTGGGACCTCTTTTTCCTCGAAAATCTCACCCCCTAGAGATTCCGGAATCCTTTTACTCGGGATGTTATCCTTGTCGACTGGATATATGAAGAAATCTGCTTCGATGGTTTGAAGTGCCCATTCGTAGAGCCCTGTGATAGCCTCTCTACCGTACCCGTGGCCGTGGGCGGAGGCTTTAAGCCATATTCCGAATTCTGGTTGTCGTGGATTTTGTCGAGGGTGAAGACCACACACGCCAAGAAACTCCTTAGTATCTTTGTTTAAGATGACTAGTACGAGATCGGCATTTTGGCTCCGAAGCTTGGTTGTTTCAGCGATGAAGGCTTTGGTTTCGCTTATGTCTTCTGGCTGACTTGGAATCATGTATAAGGCGATCTCTTGGGTGAACTCTCTGAATATATCCTCGGCGTAGTCGTCGGTTACAGGCAGAAGGTTAAGCCTTTCGGTTGTGATGCAGGCAGTATTTAGATTTAGATGCTTGGTTCCCTGGGAAATGAATGCGCTGGTAGATCTTTGTACGTTTGATTGCATTGCCATGACCTCAGGTTAGCATGGCACCTTAATAATTTCTACAAAAGCTTTTTTGATTCGTTGCGAGCGCATGCAACGAAGGAATAGGGGGCTGTGATTTCGAATGGCGTGGGTTTAAGTCCCGTCAGCCACCCCAGGCTTCCAAATACAAGAAATCATTTAAAGCTGGTACCAGGCTACCTTTCCCGCGTGATACGAATTAGCAATTAACCGTAACGAAAATACTCAGAAAAATAAAAAGCAAGCGCCTATTTCTGGCTAAAAACAGCGACTAAGCTCTGCATTACCGGCCGATTGAAGCTAAAGCGTCGGAAGTCCCAGTCTCACACTCCGCCCCCTAGAAGCCTGTGAGTAAGAGAGTCATAGAAAAGCCCCAAGGCCCCGCAGTGAAGAAAGACACAAATAAACTACTAAGCCAGCAAGCTAGCAATCCTAGGCATATGAGGCGCAAACATCCCTGGGGGATACGGCACTACGTCACCTGTCTTCCACCTCCTATAAGCCTCTTGGCACAGTGCCTTAATATGCATAAACGTCCTTATAAATAATTGACGTAGATGCCTGTGAGAGGAGAGGCAGATCATTCTCTTGCCCCTTATAGGTGGCTTTCTTGTTTGTAGAAGAGATGCAGATAGAAGCTTTCTAACACCAAGAACACCTCCGTTTCGATTTGCGGTAAAGAGGTTCTCATAGCGTTTAATTGTTTCGAGAAGCTTAATGCGAAAGTCGTCAGAACTACCATCCACGGTAGAGGAAAATGCAAGTCGAAGTTCATCAGGAGATAGAACAATGAAGAGATCCTCAAACTCATCTGACTCAAAGTAGTTAGAGAGCTCCTTGTTATACTTTTGAGGATTATGTGGATCTGGTAAGGCAGGTACTTTATCTCTAGGAATCGACTTTGCAGGGATAGGCTTACCTTGTTCTGGATTGTGTTGGTATTCTATGGGGTGCTCACTAACCTAGGATATTTGGCTCTGTATACTGCATACAACTTGCGAGAAGCTTGGAGGTCCTAAAGAAGTGGTATGAATAATATACTCTTTCATGTTCTCTAGTATAGGAGCCCTTAGTTTTTGAGCGTAGTCTTTGCAAGGAGGAGGGGGGCTTGGTGCGGGGATGTCTAGCCACCTGAATTTACGTATAATTTTGGTCATCAAGTGGGAATTTAATACAAATCCAAGCTTAACTGGTGTAGAGTTCTAAGTCCGCAGGCGATAGGGGATTTTGAGTACAAGAGTTTTTAAGGGATTTTGAAGTTGAAAGCGGATTCTGAAAGCCAGTTGGCAGCCCGGCTATTACGGGCCTTGGCCCACCGAATTAGGGGAGACCTTTCGGTAATTACAAATGACCTTTCATATCTAGCCACTCTTGTTGATCCGACCGAAATTGAGCGTTCGCAAGAGCGGTGCCGAAAGATAGCTTCAGAGCTTTCTGTTTTACGTGTGCTAACGGGAACTTTTGATAAGCAAGACGTAGGCGCTAGCCGCGTGGCAGAGCTGTTTCACGTTTCGCTTCGTGATGTGGTGGGGTGCTCAGCTGACACGGTTTCAGTCGATGAGGGAGCGTTGCAACAGGCCGTTCAGATTATCCGTCAGTTGTTAGGCAGTTCGAGTGCTGCAGTTGAGCAGACTGAGTCGCTGCTTATTGTGACACTTACGTGGCCAGACAAGACAGATGACTTCAAAGTGACTTCCTCTTTTAGTGCGGGTATTGCGACGTGTATCGGAGAAGGTGGTGTGGTGCCAGCGGCGGTTGTTGATTATGTTGTCCGCGATTTTGGTTGGCAGATTGAGATGGGCTGTCGTGATAGAGTTTTGAAGGTGAGCATCTCCATGCCGCTTGTATTCAAAAGAGGGGTTGGAAATGCTTGATGTCCTACTTGTCGATGATGATGTTGAGTTGCTTCAGAGTGTCATGCGTATTTTGCGGCACAAGCTCTCTAATCGTACTATCGAGGGAGTGGGTACGCCCGAACGAGCTTTAGAGATTCTTGCGCAGAAAAGACCGTCGGTTGCTGTGATTGATCTGTGTCTCGATGAAAGTGTTGGCGTTGATAGTGGGTTCGAACTTCTTAAGAAGTGTAGAAATTTTGATGGTGATTTACGGGTTCTTGTTCTGACAGGACACGGCTCGGTTGAAAACGGCGTGCGGGCAATGGGTTTGGGAGCGGCCTCGTTTCTTGAAAAACCTGCAGATCCAGATCATTTAGCTGCGTTGGTTAGTGACGCGTTAAGTCAAGCTGAGCTAAGGCGAGAGTACAGAAGATTACAAGACCAGCAAGAGAACAGGGGCGAGGGCGTCCTCATAGGTAACAGTTCTGCTATTAGCAAGCTTCGAGATGAGATAGCTTTTGCCGCATCAACATCTCTGCCAGTTCTGCTCCTTGGGGAGACGGGTACTGGTAAGAGTCTCTCGGCTAGGCTCATACATGAAGCAAGCCAAAAGCAGGCAGGGAAATTTGTTCAGTATCATCCGAATTTTGCAGGTGGTGATATCGTTCAGAGCGAGTTGTTTGGCCATAAAAAAGGGGCCTTCACTGGCGCAGTTGAACAGAGAAGGGGGTTAGTCCTTGAAGCCGATAGGGGTACGTTGTTTATTGATGAGTTGGATTCGATACCCTCGGATACGCAGGTGTTACTCCTTGACCTTGTGCAGGAGCATCGTGTTCGAGCTCTTGGCTCGGATCATTTTACTCCGGTTCAGTGTAGGTTTGTTGCGGCGACGAATAAGCCGATTGCGGATGTTTTGCAGTCAGGCGTGCTTCGGGAGGATCTTTATCATCGTCTAGCACATTGCACCGTTGAATTGCCTGCGCTTCGAACTAGGCTAGAGGATATCCCGGAACTTGCGCAGAGCGTGTTGGAGCGTGTGCAAAAGCGCGATGATTTGAATGTTTTTGAGTGTAGTAGAGAGGCAATTGTCTCTTTGCAGGAATATCGATGGCCGGGAAATGTGCGCGAGTTAGTCGGGGTGCTCGAAACTGCTGCTCATCGAGCAAGCTTTCGAGGGAGATCTCATGTCGAACTCGAGGATCTCTCTCTTGGCAGAGGTTTCGGTGAGCCGACACAGGTTTTTAGGAGTGGAGGCCTCTCGGATGAAGGTGATTTTCACGAGCAGGTGGAAGCTTTTAAGCGTGCACTTGTTGCGCATGCGCTTCGTGCCTCAAATGGCAATCAGGTACAAGCGGCTGAGCAGCTCGGAATTGATAGGGGAACGATCCGACGATTGTCAACTAAGTGATGCGCGACGTATTTTGCCTGATCCGGTGGTTGGAAGCGACTTCACTAGCCTAAAGGCGCTTGGTACAAGGTGGATTGGGAGTGCATCCTCGCAGAGTTTTTGTAGTGAGGCGATATTGAAGTTTTCCGAGTCATTTATCGAAATCTCTGCTATGAGGCGGTTTGAATGAGTGGCATCGCTTCTAACCCTTGCGAGATTGATATCAGGGTGTTGTAGGAGCACGCGCTCTATTTCTTCTGGAAAGACAACTTTATTTTCAATCGTAACAGCCGTTTTCTTTCGGCCTCGAAAGGTCATCGAGCCTTTGGTGTCTTTGGTGACTATATCGCCGGTGGGAAACCACGTGGTATCGATTAGTGGTGCTCGTTCAAGGTGTTCATGGGAGTAGATGTATCCTGAAAATATGCCTGGGCCTGTAAGACATAGCTCACCTGTGGTTGTATCAGCGCAAGTTTCAGGATTAAGCAGCTTGTAAGAATAAGGTGTGAGACACATTCCTAAAACCGCTCCATCGTCACAGTTTTGGTTATTCCAGATAGGGAGCCCGACTTCGATAATTCCATATACTTGTACAAGACGCTTTCCAAAGATCGTTTCAAAGGTTGTGGCTGTCTCTGGGCTTAAGGATGACGATGTAGAGAGCGCGCTTCGAAGAGAGGCTATCGGCTGAGCGAGGGGTGAGCGAATCACTTGATCGTATACGCGAGGCTCGCCGTAGATCATTGTAGCCTGGTGTCTCTCTGCAAGCCGTAAGATGGTATCTATCGATGCTCCGACTGTTTCCACAATCGTGGAGCCACACCGCAAAAATGTGAGAGCCGAGGCGATGAAATGATACGATAGTGGGACGGGAGAGAGGATGACATCTTCCGAGGTTGTGCCAAGGAGTATGGCCGATGCCTTTGTTCTCTCAAGTACTGCCTTGTGGGAGAGGACTACCCCTTTCGGTGTGCCTGTTGTGCCGGAGGTGTGACGAATTATGGCTGCATCAGGAAATGTGGTGACCACGTACGGGTTACTCTTTTGACCTTTAGAATGGAGATATACACCCTCTGTAAGTTGTAGTGTTGTATCGGTCGAGATGGTGCTGTGAGAGATATGTAGCGATGCTCCCATACGGTTCATGGTGTTAATTCTGTCTTCGATAGAGACTGTGGGCGCTATCGGAAGTACTATGAGTCCTGCTTCAAGGATGCCGAGAACGGTTGGAAGGAAGTCGCGTAGGCTACTTAATGAAATCGCGACAATAGAGCCGCGGGCGATTTTGCAATGCGCTAGATTCTCACAGATAGTATGCGAACGTTCTATAAGCGTTTGGTATGAAAGCGAACCCTTACTATCGATAATAGCTGTAGCATCGCCGTATGAGTGCATGATGTTGTATAGGTATTGTGGAACTGATTCTGACATGAGTATGCAACGCAGTTGTGTGGAAAACGCTTCCGTATGGTGATTTGCATAGTTAAGTATTTCACACCCGAGAGAGAGGCGCTACATACTAACAGCTTAGGACGGAATATCTCTTCCGTGCGGATCGGTATCGGAAGCAACTTCTTCGGCGATGTCTCGGGCGAGGGCGCGCCCGATGTAGTGTTCGGTTCGCTCGCTAGGCTCGTGTAAGTGATCGGGCGCAAGCCCGAGGTGTTTTGCAAGATAGGTCTCCCACAGTCGATGGGAGCGGATTAATGCTTTTGCCTCTACGAGCCCCTGTTCTGTGAGGCGTAAAGAAGAATCCCGCGCTACTAGAATAGAACCTTTCCATTGAAGTGTGCGCAGAGCAATACTTGCAGGGGTTTTCGATTGTAGAGCAGATTTAATAAAGGTTGGTTTAATTGGAATAGTAGGTATCTTTGAAGAGGTTTCATGCCACCGAAATAGAATACCGAGAATGTCGTCTTCTGTTATCCGCAACCGTAATAGTGCTCTTCGAATTGCCAGAGAAACAAGCCCACGTGATGGGGCTAACGTAATTGCTAGGGCGCACATTATGCCTAGGGTGATACCCATCATGCTAGCTACTGGGGTGTTAGTGTGAAGAGCAGAGAGGTAACCTATAGGGGCAGCGACTACTGCAAGAAATCCCGAGAGAAGTGTAATGCCAATCAGAGAGCGACTGAGCATCGATGCGCCGATGGCAGGGGCTACAAGTAGAGCAACAACTAAAATAGAACCGACGACCTCAAACGACACTACGACGGTAATCGTGACGGATACTAAAAATATGAGACGAACCGCGAGGGCTGGCACCCCTTGTATTTTTGCTACAACGGGATCGAAGGTAGTAATGACTAGTTCTTTCCAAAAAAGGGTATATCCAATAACTGTCGCGCATAAAACAGTTGTAAGAGATAGAAATGCTTTGGGAACCTCTATGCCGTAGATGTTGCGTGAGTCAAAGGGTATAAATTCTGCGAGTCCATACAGGACACATCCTGGATCGAGATCAACGTCGTGTGCGACTGTTGAGATAATGACGACACCGAGAGCGAAAAGACTGGTGAAAACCACTCCTAGTGCTGTGTCTGATTTAAGAACTCTCGTTTTCTGAATGCCAACGATAAGAAAAACGGTAATTAAGCCAGCGCAAAACGCACCCCCTGCAAGAAGGGCAGGGTTTCTCGATTTGAAAATCAAAAATGCCATGCCGATACCTGCTAGGGTAGCATGCGCTATTCCGTCTGCTAAAAGACTAGAACGAGAGAGCATAAGAAATACTCCGGGTATAGCGCAGGCAAGTCCGCACACCATGCATGTTGCTATGACCCATAATTCCTCGGGGGCAAGTCCTAAGTCATTCATCGCATGCCTCCCTTAGTATTGAGCCGATGCAACAAACCGTGAGATGTTCCAAAGAGAAGTGAAACAATAAAGAAAGATGCCGCAGTTAGGACTATCAAAGGCCCGGTTGGAAGTCCGGAGAAGGAAGGTGATGAGGGCATTAGCGCACTAATGGCAGTTCCAATCAATGCAGAGAGCATACCAAATAGGGCTGATAGTGCTGCCATATATCGAATATTATCTGTCCAAAGGCGTGCACTGGCGGGTGGTATGATAAGTAGCGCGACGATTAAAACAGCGCCAACAGCAGGTAATCCAGCGGCGGTACAGAAGCACAGGATAGTCATTAGGATTAGGTCAAGGAGGAGGGGAGAGAAGCCTTGGGAGGCCCCGAAGTTTTGATCGAAGCACAGGATTACAAACTCCTTGAACATGAGGCCAATTACAGAGATGCAAAAGAGTGAGACTCCGACTACGACGTAGAGGTCTTGCTGAATGATTGTGGAAGCGTTTCCGAAGATATAGCTTTCGATACCAGCTTTGTTTCCAATAGGGCTTGTTTGAATCATCTTTGATAGTGCAAGTCCGCCTGCAAAGAAGGTGCTGAGAGCCAAGGCTGTGGCTGCGTCCTCTTTAATTTTTGTTCGCGCACACAATGCCGAAACAAGCCAGGCGCTCAAGAGTCCCGAGAAGATTGCTCCAAGCGATAGTACAAAAAAGTCTCTCGTATGAGACATAAGAAATGCTGTGCAAATTCCCGGAAGCGAGGCGTGGGCGACACAATCTCCGATTAAAGAGCGACGCCTAAGAAGTGTAAACAATCCAACTATTCCACTGGCCATTCCTAACAGCATTGTGCTTATAAGCACTATTCTTGAGTTGTATGAATCAAGGAGTAGCAGGCTCATGGTGGTTATCCTTTCACTTCCGTTTCGGAGTCTTGCGTATGGCGTTGTTGGCCGGTACGCACTGCTTCAGTCACCTGGTCGAGAATGGTAAGTCGTCCTCCAAAGGTTTTCTGTAGATTTTCTGCCGTGAAGACATCTTGGACTTTCCCGCAGGCGATAAGGCGAAGGTTTAAGAGAATCACAGAGTCAAAATAGCTCGGAATCGTTTGAAGATCGTGATGAACGGCAACGATAGTTTTTCCATCTTTTTGTAGGCCTTTGAGTATGTCAACGATGGTGTTTTCTGTTGCGGCATCGATGCCTGCAAAGGGTTCATCCATAAGATAGATATCAGGTTGTTGGGCAAGTGCTCGTGCAATAAAGATCCGTTGTTGTTGGCCGCCGGAGAGCTGGCTTATCTGACGTTTTGCGTATTCAGTCATTTGAACTTTATCAAGACATTCTGCAACGATTTTGCGGTCGTATTTGGATGGCCGGCGAAAAAGACCCAAGCGTCCGTATCTTCCCATTAAAACAACTTCTTCGACCGAGATTGGAAAATCCCAATCTACTGATTCGCGCTGAGGGACATACCCAATCGAACGTACGGCACGTTTTGCAGTGCTGTCAAAGATAGAAACATAGCCACTCGTTGGTTGTAAAAGGCCCATGGCGGCCTTTAGAAGAGTTGATTTGCCAGCGCCGTTAGGCCCTACGATCGCGGTTAACGATCCGCTCGATACGGTGAGATCGATGTCCCACAAGACGGGTTTCTGATCGTAGGTGACGCACAGGTCATGGACTTCGATAGCTGTTGGCTGCATGTGGTAGTTTCCTTATAATTTCCTTCCTAGTCCAGCGACGATCGTGGCAACGTTTCTCTTTATCATACTCTGATAGGTGTCGCCCGGCGTGCCTGGCTCACCTAATGCATCGCCTAAAAGTTGTCCGCCTAATTGCACCTGATGGCCTTGGGCGGCTGCGCCCGCTATGAGCGCGTGAATGCTTTTGGGAGAAATTGTATTTTCAATAAAAACAGCCGGTACTTTTTTTGAATCGATGGTCTTTATAAGTGTATTGATACCGTGAAGACTCGCCTCGCTTTCGGTGCTTATGCCCTGAATTGCGAGCACTTCAATGTCATAAGCACGACCAAAATATCCAAATGCATCGTGGGCAGTGACCAGAATGCGCTGATGTTTTGGTATTGAGCGGATCTGTAGGAGCGCCCATTTGTGTAGCTCTTGAAGTTCTTTTGACCATTGGAGGAAGCGTTTCGTTATCGATTCTTTGTGTTGTGGTAGCAGTGTGACGATATCACTGTATATTGAGTTGCTTGCCCGTTCCCAGAGAGAGACATTAAGCCATATGTGAGGGTCAATAATACCTTGGCCTTGTTGCGATGTTATGAGTAGTTGAGAAGGAAGAGATGATGCAGCTGAAATGACCGGTTTTTTCGAGGAGAGTTTTTGCAAGAGCTCCGACATTTTGCCTTCAAGGTGCAAGCCATTGTGAATTATTATATCTGCCCGCATGAGTGAACGGAGGTCTCGCGGCGAGGGAGAATAGAGGTGTGGATCGACTCCAGCTTGCATTAAACTTGTTACCCCACAAACATCTCCAAGGAGAGCGCTCGTTGTATCGGCTATAATGGTGGTGGTTGTCACGATGTTGCATTGCGCAGCGTCTGAGGCAAGTGATTGCTGGTAGGTGAGGGCAATGCTTGCGACGATGGTTGTAAGAAAACTTGCAAGTCGTTTCATATAGGTGTGCGTTCCAAAGATTATCCTATACTTAAAGTGTAGCACAGGCTACAATTAAAAGACATCTTTAATCAAAGCTCCCTAACCGATAAGGTATTGAGGCGAAAGTATGGGCAACACGGTAAAGCGATTCAAGAAAACTCGGGAGGCGAGAGCGCAAGAGGTGGCTCAAGACTATGTTGAGGCTATCGCCGAGTTAATCGAGGAAACTGGTACTGCAAGAGTTATTGATTTGGCCCGAAAATTCGGAGTAAGCCACGTTACGGTCAATAGAACAATAGCTCGATTGAGTAAGCAAGATTTAGTGACCTCCGAGGCTTATAAGGCTATCGAATTAACGCCTCGGGGCAAAACGTTGGCCCATACGGTTAAAGAAAGACACGCGGTTGTCTTACAGTTTTTAATCGATATGGGGGTTCCGAGAGAGGTTGCGGTTATTGATGCAGAAGGAATTGAGCATCATGTAAGTCGAAGAACTCTGGAGGCTTTCAAAAGATTTAGTACATCGCGCAATCAGCTGACTTTACACTCAAATAAAGAGTAGGGTATACGAAATACTCCGTAGCTGATTCTGTCTCTATTTGGTGCATTTTTCTATGGTAGATTGGTTGTCCTACGTCTGTTTTCGAGTTGTGTATCAACTGCTGGGAGCGATTCCCCATCGGATTCTTGTCGCGCTCTTCGGCGGAGTCTGGTTGTTACTGTTTAAATTAGTTCCCCGCCTTAAGTCCACTATTGAGAGTAATCTTAAGATTGCATTTCCCGGCCGAGATAGGGCGTGGTATCGTGGTTTGATATCAAGACATGCTCGTGAGATGGGTCGTTTGACAGCCGATATTATTCGATTGCCCTCTATTGACGAGCAGTGGGTTCGACGCAATGTCGAGTTTCGGGGCGAAGGGAGTTATCGTTCTGCGCATCGGGAGCGCGGAGTTTTAATTGCCACAGGACATTTGGGAAGCTTTGAGCTACTGGGGTACATTGTGGGATTGCGCGGGACGCCAGTTGCAGCGATTGCGCGTCGATTTAAGTCTGAGCGACTCAATGCTTGGTGGGAGAGAATGCGATGTGCTAGTGGCAATTCAATAATTGACCGCAATGGCGCATTTAAAAAGATGATACGAGCTCTAGAAAAGAACGTTTCTGTGGCGGTATTGTTCGATCAGAATGTGAAGCGAAAGCACGCGGAGTTTGTTCCCTGGTTTTCATCTCTTGCCGCCACAACGAAGTCTCTGGCAGTGGCGTGTCTTCAAACTGATTGTCCAGTTTTTATCGCTAGTATTAAGTACGGTGCAGGAGACGGTAAGTATCATATTTTGTTGGAGGAGCTGGATATCTGGGATGTTCGGCGTGATACAGATATTTCGGAGGGGGATAAAATTAATAGAATTACCGCCGAAATATCAAATGCATTTTGTGCCCGTATTACAGAGTTTCCAGAGGGTTGGTTCTGGACACATCGACGGTGGAAGACAAGGCCCGATGGAGAAGAGAAGTCGCCTTATTCCTCGAAATAGTACGACAACACCGATAGTGCTTTGCATTGGTTGAAGATATAAGGTAGCGTTTGACGCGTATAGCGTGCGCTGAGAGATAGAGAGATTTTCTTATGAATGGCAAGCAGTTGCGTATCCCTGAGGTGGTGCTTTTCGAGCCAACGGTATTTGGCGATGACAGGGGATTTTTCTTTGAAAGCTTCAATCAACGCCGATTTGAAGAGCTAATTGGCGAAAGCGTTTCCTTTGTGCAGGATAACCATTCGCGTTCGCAACACGGTGTCCTCAGAGGGTTGCATTATCAGATTAAACATCCACAGGGGAAATTAGTTCGGGTAGCATCGGGTGAGATTTTTGATGTGGCTGTCGATCTAAGAAAGACTTCTCCTACCTTTGGTATGTGGGCGGGTGATATCTTAAGTGCAGAAAACAAGCGACAGTTATGGGTCCCGGCTGGATTTGCGCATGGATTTTTGGTTCTCTCGGATTCAGCTGATGTGTTGTACAAGACAACAGATTTCTATTACAAAGAATTTGACAGGGGTATTCGTTGGGATGACCCCACGTTGGCGATAGATTGGCCAGAAGTTACCGACATTCTGCTCTCTGACAAAGATAAGATAGCTCCAATGTTTACCGAGTGTGAGGTGTATCCTTAGTAAGGCTACGCGACTTGGTTGCTGTTATTGTTTTGTTGGTATAGTTAAGATCCAATCAGTAAAACGGTTTATGGTGCCCGTTACGCCTAGGTCTTCAAGCCGATTGTATCCCCCGATATTGCCTGCGTTTATCTCTGTAAGAGTCCAGACTCCATCGTTGTCCTGCAAGAAATCGTAGCCCAAAGTTTTCATGCCTCTGGATGTGTATTCGGGAGCTGTTTGGCGAATAATCTCTTCCTCGTGAGGGAGTACTTCGCAAAGCTCTGCGTAGCCACCTTGAGAGATGTTGTTGACCCAAGTATTTCCCGATGAGCGTCTAATGTATGCACCGTAAATTTGGTCTTCAACGACGATTATGCGCTTATCGCCCTCGGAGGCTCTTT
>JAYPVM010000002.1:0-134886 GCA_038134595.1 Pseudomonadota bacterium
AGAACATAGCAAGTTATGGAGCCTAATCTTTCAAGCGAACATTTACGGGAGCTTACTCGGCAGTTTACTGCAGAGTTAGAGCAAGTTGATAATCTAAGTGCCCTCGATGATGTACGGCGTCGGTGGCTGGGAAAAGAGGGTGTTGTTAAGAATCTCTTTAAGGGGATTCGAACGGTTTCTGCTGAAGAAAAACCCAATGTTGCCAAGCATTTAAACGCATTAAAGGATGCTGTCGAGCAAAATATCGAGTCTAAGGCGCGCGCGCAGGAATTGGCCGCACTGAGTAAACAGCTTGGCGAAGAGTATTTAGATCTCTCTTTGCCGAGTAATAGCCCTGGTTTTGGCTCTGTTCATCCGATCACGGTTGTTGAGGAGCGAATCACTGAGATTTTAAGACCCTTTGGTTTTCAGAGTGTGATGGGGCCTGAGATCGAAAGTGAGTATTATTGCTTTGATTCGCTCAATATCCCCAAGCATCATCCTGCTCGAGATATGCAGGATACGTTCTATACGAGTTCGGGCCAGGTGCTTCGTACGCACACCACATCGGTGCAAGCTAGAATGCTTCAGGCGCGCGCTTTGTTTGAGGGTAAGAAATTGCCGCTAAAGATAGCATCGTTTGGCAAGGTATATAGAAACGAAACTGAGGATGCTTCGCATCAGGCGATGTTTCATCAATACGAGTTGGTATGGGTGGAGAAAGGGCTTACCTTGGCTCATTTAACAGGGCTTATTACTCATATCGTAAAAGAGCTTTATGGTAAGCGCAGAAGGGTGGAGTTTGTGCCTAAGTTCTATCCGTATACGGAGCCAAGTATCGGCCCGCGAATGGATTGCTCTATTTGCAAAGGCAAAGGGTGCCCGAGCTGTGGCGGTGCTGGTTGGGTCACTGTAGGTGGTGCTGGAATGATACATCGCAAGGTGCTTGAAGAGTTTGGATTTGATCCTGCAGAGGTTTCTGGATTTGCGTTTGGATTGGGCACTTCGCGCTTGGCAGGTCAGTTGTGTGATATGCCACATCTACGCGCTGTGTATGAGAATGACCTTCGGATTCTGAAGGAGTTTGTATGAAGTTACACGTCGGTTTGCTAGAGAAGTATATGGAGTTACCAGCCTGTGCTGGAGAGGATGCTGGCGGGTCGGACCTTCGACGTACGTTAGATGATATCGGTCTTGAGGTTAAGCACACAGAGGGTGATGCCAAACAAGGTGTGGTCTTTACTATTGAGACGCTAGCTAATCGAGGAGATCATCTGTCTGTACTTGGAGTAGCCCGGGAGCTTTCGGCTCGGACACTTTCGCAGGTTAAGCTCCCTCCTGTTGCGGCGGGCTTAAGTGATCGTGCGGCGTCGGTTGTGGTGCGCCGCAACACAGAGCTTTGTAGTCGCTATGCGTTGCTTGAGATGACTCTCCCTGCGGAGTTAGATCTGAGAAATGATATTACGGCTTTTATTGAAGAGCCCGGCAAGCGGCATCCCATCGTAGATGTTCTAAATTACGTTCAGATGGAATGTGGGCATCCGATGCATGCCTTCGATGCAACTAAGGTTGAGGGAGAAATCGTTGTCGTGTCTTCCTCTGAACCAGAGGAGATTGAAGCGCTCGATGGAAAACACTACACGGTTCCTGAGGGCGCTATTTTGATTCGTGATAGCAAGAAGACGATTGCAGTTGCCGGTGTCATTGGTTGTGCAAATAGTATGGTAACCGACGGGACAACCAAGGTGTATATCGAGGCGGCAGTATTCGACCCGATATCGGTTCGAAAGACCGCGCGTGCTATGGGTATATCTACAGACGCCTCCCATGCTTTTGAACGGGGCGTTGATATCGATGGGATTGTGCCTGCGCTTAAGCGAGTAGTGTATCTTGTCGGAGGTTCTGCTGGCTCTGCAAAAGATACTGCTGGAGCGCATGTAGTTGGATATACACATACTGCAATGGCTCCAACAGAAGAGCGTCGCATTGCTGTTTCATTGCAGTATATTCGACGATATTTGAATCTCGTTAAGCTCGATGAGGTAGAGATAGCCACTCGGTATAAACATTTAGGCTACGGTGTTGAAACAGTTTCTGAGGGAAAAGATAGAGAGATGGTTCTTACGGTTCCATCGTGGAGGCTCTACGATGTACAGTCGGTTGATGATGTTGTTGAGGATATCGCCCGATCGGTGGGGTTAAATAGAATTAAGCAAGAGCTGCCCCCTCTCGATCCTAGTGTGCAGGAGCCCCATGTTCTCGAGTCTATTTCACAGCGCGTACGACCTGCCTTGAGAGGCTCTGGGTTTGTTGAGGTAATCAGTAAAGGATTTTATTCAGCATATGAGGTGCAAGCGCTTGAAGGTCTTCAGCCGGATGTTGAGAAGTTGCATGTCGCGCTCCAGAATTCTCTAGAAGCAAGTAACTCTCATATGAAATACACAAACGTGTTTCATATGGGAAGTATACTTGCATCAAATTTGAAGCGGGGAGTGCTTTGCCCGAAGATATTTGATTTTACCCGATTGTTTTCGATGCCCGAAGAGCAGGTAGATGATTCTCCAAGAGTTCGCGAGGAGATGGACTATGATTACGAGCGCGATGTGCTTACCCTAGCTTCGGCGGGTCGGTGGAGTGAGGGGCAGTGGCGAAAGCCTGAGTCGCTTGACGAGCACGCGCGATACTTTAAAGGGGTCGTGGCAGCGCTTGTAAAAAGTGTTGGCGGAGAATTTTCTACTGCAAAGAGCACCTGCCCGTTTCTGCATCCAGGGATGCAGGCCTCGATAAAGATGGGACGCAATATCGTTGGAGTTTTTGGGGTTATTCATCCCTCGTTGCGCGAAGTGTGTAGCCTGAAGGTACCGGCTTTTTATGCTGAGCTTGATTTGCGGTTGGTAAAGAAATTTATGGGCAATTTTTCGGGAGCCAGTGTCAGTGAGTTTCCGGCGATTGACCGTGATGTAACACTTATGGTGCCTAAGCGAGAACAGGCAGGGCGTATCCTTCGGTTTATGATAGACGGTGATGTTCCTGCTATGTCGCATGTTGTAATTGTGGATGATTTTGCTAAAGAGGGAGAGGTCTTTCGAAGGGTAACGTATCGGCTGACCTTTCAAAGCCTTGAGCGAACACTTACCCATGATGAAGTAGATTCGGCGATGAGTGCTTTGTTATCTAACTTAGAGGTGCATCACGGAATCAAACTCGTCGAAGGGTAGCGTTGTTTGTGTTGATTAGATTGTGAGAGACTAAGGCTCGCCCGAAAGACGAGAGAATGACTATGAGTTATGCGCGACACATGGCCTTATTTTTTTCGTCAATAGGAGTCTTTCTGGGGTGCACATCGTCTCCTCCACTAGTGTCCCATCCCCCAACTGATAGAGTTTCCCGCTCTCAGGAGGGAAGTTTAAATTGGGGCCACACCCCAGAAGAGAGGTTTCAAGGAGAGGTCAGTTCTTCCGAAGAGGAATATGGTAGGGCCATGATGAGGCCGTACAGTGACAGGGCCTCATCAGACCCTCATTCTGGACAGTCATTTCAGGGGGCAGAGATCCTTGAAGCTGATTCGGCAGAGGGATCAAAGGGTGTAATCGGGACGATGGCAGACATCGTTGCGTTTCCCTTTCGAGCAGTGGGTTGGTTGCTCCAATCGATTTTTTGAGTGTAGTAAAATAGTGTGAGGTTGGGCAAACGATCTGACCCTCACACGCATGCTAGATGAATAGATGAAAGTAAAGAATAGGTCAGTTGTAATCACGCTCATATGTGGCATCGCCCTTGTTGGTAGTTGGCTGAAGTGGGGAGGAAATTCGGCGCCACGGCCAAATATAGTTTTGGTTATAATCGACACACTGCGCGCGGATAAACTTGGAATATACGGACACCCTAGTCCAGCATCGAAAGAATTAGATACCTTGGCAAAGCAGGGTGTTTTCTTTCAAACAGCGATCTCTCAAGCGAGTTGGACTCGCTCTTCTATGGCCTCTCTTTTGACAGGAAGATACCCTAGGCGAATTCCACTGTTAAAAGAGAAATGGGACAAACTGCCGGAAGATGAACTGTCGCTTGCCGAAACGCTTCGGGATGCAGGGTATACGACGGTGGGACTGACGGCAAACCCTCAGCTCAACAAGGACTTTCATTTTGAGCAAGGCTTTGCCGAATACGTTGAGAGTTCAGTCACCTTTGGATGGATGAAGAAATCTCCCGGCAAAAAAAAGGCCCACGGAGATGTGCAGGTCAAGCGAGCGCCGGAGATGTTGGAGCGGGCAGCTGAGATTGTAGACGTTTTGTATGATGGATCTTCGCCGCTCTATCTGCAGTTGTTACTTATGGATGTGCACGCCCATCACCGTATTGAAGATGACGAGATAGATGATGATCTGCAGGTCTATCCAGATAGGAGATACCTACAGGCTGTACGTAATGCCACTGCTCCTCTCGCACAGTTTATTGAGCAAATGAGATCAAAATTGGGAGATAATACGGTTTTTATCGTTACATCTGATCACGGTGAAGGGCTGCGTGATCATCCCTCAGTAGGTGGTTCTAATCGGCATGGAAACCTCCTCTATCGGTCTCATATCCACGTTCCATTACTGTTTCTTGGTGTTCGAGATCTCGTAGGAGAATACGGGAAGCGAGAGCAATTGGTTGAGCTTATTGATCTCTTTCCAACACTTGCGTCGTTTGCGGGTGCAGCCGTGCCGAAGGTTATCGACGGCCAATCGTTAATGCCCTGGCTTGTAAATTCTGCGGACCGAGATACGACAGCTGCAGCATTTTCGGAGACTATGTGGCGAAAGCGAGTGCGCAAACAGGTAGTGACAGACGGTCAATGGATGTACATTCAGAATCAAGATGGATGGAGCGGTACCCTGCCAAAGGAGTTGCAAAAATTCGGGGGGCCGCAGGATGGAGCAAAGACCGATAGCTCTAAGCAGTTTCCAGAGCAGATCGTTCGATTGGAGGGTGTTTTGGGGCGTGTTCGCGCATCCATTGACTAGACTGCTAGTTCTCTTTGTTTGGTAAGCCAAAGAGGTTATGAGCTTGGCCGCGACGCCCCTGGAACCCATAGGTGCTCGGGGACATTCTTTGTGTGTAACACGTGTCGTGACAGCACAAAAAGAAGATCGCTTAACCGATTGATGTACTGAAAGAGGTCCGGAGAAACTGGTTCTTGTTCCTGTAAGAGTGTGATCGTTCGCTCTGCCCGACGGCACACAGTCCGGGCGACATGAAGGTGTGCATTTGATTTTGAGCCTCCGGGAAGAACAAATGATGCCAGTGTTGGAAGCGGGGAGTTAAACGCATCGATCCACTGCTCTAACCGTTTTACATGGCTCGGAGTGACAGCGTAATTTGTGTCTTGAGAGGTGTTTGCCGGAGCCGCTAGCTCAGCACCGATATCGAATAATTCATTTTGAATTATTGTAAGAGCTTTGCAGACCTTCGTCTCGTTCTCTTCCATCAAAAATGACTGGCAGACACCGATAGAGGCATTTAGCTCGTCTATCTCGCCGTATGCAGCAACCTTTAGAGACCCCTTTGAGATGCGTCCGCCCCCTATTAGTCCTGTTGTGCCGTCATCGCCTGTACGGGTGTAGATCTTTGTGAGTGATACCATTGTGTAATGTGCCTCCCCGGTCGTGTATTAGTTGTTGAGTAACTCTCGAATCTCAGCAAGCTCCTCTCGTGGTTGTATTGCCTGTTCCTGCTGGTTTGTTCTCGAACCGCTTTGGGCAAGGTCTCGGTTTCGTGTTTGTCCAGAGTTGAGCGTGTCCGAATTATGTACCTCGATATCATCGTCAGTCGCTGGAGATGTCAGGATGTGGCATCCAGCATACGGAGCGACCAAAACTAATACCAGGCCATAAATAGCATATACAATGAGATTTTTTGACATTGCTTTATCCAATGATCACGTTTTTCGATTGAGTATATCGCAAAAAGGGGGGTGAGTGCGATACACGTTAGGATTCTCTCTTTAAATGTGTCTATCCTATACAATGAGAGAGTTGCAGATATACTCCCTATCGCTAGTGGGGTAAGTAGTGACTGTTTTCAAAAACCCCCTGTAACCACCTGTTTTTATTGGGCGCGCCATTTTTTTTTAAGCCTGGTCTCACTGATGGGTAAATTACTTAAGTTCAATCTCTAATCAACCGACCCCTACTCTTAGCAACTATAAGTCGTGTGAAGATATGTAGCGTTAGTTTTCTACATATATAAGACATTTGTAAGTTTGTGAGTAAAGCGGGCGGGGATGGTCTCACACAGTACGTCAAACATTTCTTCTGGCAATAAAGCGAGTGATAGGCCGCTGTCTGATGCAGGCTTATCAGTTTCGTTTGCAGTGCGCAGTGATGTCGGATGCGAGAGAGATACTAATGAGGATCGTTGCCTAGTTTTTAAAGCTCAAGCCGGACACGGTTTTTTCGTTTTTGATGGCATGGGCGGTGAATTAGGTGGGGCCGCCGCGGCAGAGATTTCGGCCCAGGCGATTGAGGCGTTCTTTGCTCATACAAACGCTTCAAATGATTGTGCTCTGATGGAGCAAGCAATTTCTTTAGCGCACAGTAATGTCAAAAATCTCAGAAAGACCTCAAAGATGAAATCGATGGGAACCACGACCGTTGGTGCCATTGTAAGTCATGATGGTGTTTGTATCGGCTCAGTTGGTGATTCTCGTGCGTATAGAATATCGACTGAGAGCATAGAGCAGCTGACGCACGACCACACGGTAGTTCAGTCGATGGTAGACAGAGGAGAAATCGCTTTTGAAGATGCGATGGTGCATCCGTATTCACATGTTTTGACAAGATGTCTTGGTTCGGAAGATGGCTTTGGAATAGATAGCCTGTATTTTTTCATCGACAGATCGCATGAAGCTCGTGGTGATAAGCTTTTGCTGTGCTCTGATGGTCTCTACAGCTTGGTCTCTGAGGATGAGTTAAAGGAGCTCGTGTCGGTAAACACCCCTGAAATCGCAGCAGATAAATTGATTGCCCTTGCGAGGGAGCGAGGCGGCTTTGACAACATTAGCGCTATTGTAATTGATATCGGGGGTGTTTTGTGTACAGAGATTCCAACCGAGGTTCTACCCGAGGAAGCGCCGGAATTCTCTGAAGCGAGTGCCATCACTGAATCTTCCAGTACGGCTAAGAAGTCTTCATATAATAGAGGTCTGATACGAAGCTTTGTTTTGTTTTTATTGGTCGCGGGGTGTTTTGCGATGCTCAGTATGGGAGCGGTATTGTTTTTAAGGAGGTAGTGTTATGAGCGTAGATTCGAAAGATAAACACGATTCAAAATTTCCAAGGTCTTCACTACGGGCGCGGAATAAAACCGTGGTAATGGAACCAGCAGCCTTAGATGACTTTAGGGGAGATTCTGCGTGGCAAGATGTCGATGGACTGAATATCGACGATCTTTTGGAGGACAATATACTCGAAACTGACGAGGTCTCCGTAGACGACATTCAGCAGGATTTGGAGAGTACGGCAATTGAAGAGAATCAACACCTTGAGTCGTCCGTATTTGAAGATACAGATGATGGTGATTTAGGATCGCAAGAAACCTCTGTTTTTGAAGAGCAGGAGGAGATAGAGGAGCAGGCCGCAGAATACCAAGAACGTGCAGTGACGCCATCTGATGACCCTGAGGAAGACCAAACGGGTGCCCTCGATGGATCAGCGTATGAAGATAGCTTGATAGATGAAGGGTTTGAGAGTTCTTATGAAAGAGATTCTGAGGAGCAGGATCTCGATGAGAGCGATGAAGAATTCTCGGATGTATTAGTGCCGAGTGAAAATGAAATTTTATGGCGCAGACCAACTCGGCTCGTAGGGTTTTTGGTTGCTCTCGATGCTACGCAGGAACGAGGGTATGTGGAGCTTCATGAGGGTCGACTACTGGTCTCTCGGGAGGAGAACAACTCAGAGAATTGTCTTGTACTGCGGCATCAGTCAGTATCAACGATGCACGCGATTATGATGGTGTCAGCTGATGGATCTATATTGATCTTAGATCAGTTGTCGGAGAGTGGTACGATTATTCGACGAGCGAAAGACGGAAGGGAGGAATCCCTGATGGGTGATAAGCAAACACTTCATCATGGGGATGTGGTTGTATTTGGAGAGTGTGCTTATAATGTTTGTATTATCGACTTTTCTGGTTCAAAAGTAGATGCGTAGGGTGAGAGTGATTCATGGCAGATAACCATTTGACCAGTTTACAACCCGGCACCGTGATAGGCGGTACCTACGAGGTCGTTAAGTGCCTGGGCGCTGGTAGTATGGGTATGGTCTATGCGTGCAGGCATCGAGAGTTGCAAGGTAATTTGGTTGCCGCAAAGGTGCTTTTTCACGAAGTAGCATCAGACAAGGTTGCTGCAGCACGCTTTAAGAATGAGGTATTGGCGTCGTACGGAATATCTCATCCTAATGTTGTTCGAGCATATGAATTTATACGAGACGGGGATTTAGTTGCCTATACGATGGAGTATGTGGGAGGAGGCGATCTAGCCGATAGGCTTGGAGCGAGTGAGAGTACTAGTATATCGGAGTCAGTTCAGTTGCTCTTGCAGATGGCTGCAGGTGTACAGGCGATTCATGACTCAGGAATAGTGCACCGCGATTTAAAGCCAGAGAATATCTTGTTGTCAAAAGATAACACAGTAAAGATAGCAGATTTTGGTATAGCGAGAACAAAAAATGGTCCTAAATTAACTGAGCACGGCGGCGTGGTAGGAACGATAGAATACGTTGCCCCTGAGTATATGCTGAAGTCTCAGGTTGATTGGCGTTCAGATATTTACGCGCTGGGTGTGTTAGCATTTGAGTTACTTGCTGGTGAGCCGCCGTTTAAGGGAGATAGCCCCTATGATGCCATTACCAAGCGATTGCAGTCTGATCCAGAGCCGCCGAGTAAGTATCGAGTAGAGTGTCCACCGGAGCTAGATAGAGTCATTCTTAAAGCACTCGAAAGGGATCCTGAAAAACGTTATCAGTCAGGAACCGAACTGTTTTATGAATTAACCGACGCTGTAGAAAGTGCCAATATAGCAGGCGTTGTTGCAACGGGGATATTGGTGCCTCCGCGTCCAGCCGCTGGTGCGCCTAAATATGTAGGCCCCTCTTTGGAAGCTACGACAGATGAGGCCGAGAAGACACAGACACAACTTTTAACCTCTGATGGTTCAGTGGAATATGGAGCCGATGTGGCACCGCACATGGCTAGCACAAAACCAAAATCTGCGATTGATGAAGATACAGCGGACCAGGCTTTTCGGTCTCGACAAGCAACAGAGTTTCTCGCACCCGCCGAAATGGATTACGAGTATCAATCAAGCGTTGAAGATCCGGCGTATTCTAGCACTCCTGATACCCTATCTGCAGATGGGGCAGTTGATCCGATGGTTACCCACAGAGAGTCGATGCGTGCCCACTTCAGGGAGCAATACGGCAACAGGGCGCCTGTCGAGGAATTCCCAGCGGATTTGTTACACCGAAGCTCTCAAAGATTACTGGTGTTAGATGCAATTGTATTCATGGTCGCAGCTGTGAGTGGTATTGGTATCGGGTATGTCTTTTTAAGGATATTTGCTCCATCGTTTTTGGAGAAATTGGTAGGTTTAAGCTTATGAGAGTTCTCATTATCGACAGTTCTACTGAAACGCAGGCGTTTTGTGCAAAGCGGATTGAGGGATTTAGTAAGTCTGACAAGGAGATGTTGGACTTAAAGGTCAAGCTCGTTAATGCAACAGATTTTCTCGATAGGTTGTCGGAAGCTGATGTTGTGCTTTTGGGATCTGGAATATCAGAGGATGCCGTATCAATCGCGAGGAAGGTAAGACAAGAAGCGCCTTGGATCCAAATGGTCATGTTTGTAAGTGACACTGAGTATGGTGGTGGAGCCTTTCGCTCAGCGAGTGCCGCGGGTGTTCGCAAAGTGTTTCCGGACAGCGCGACGTCGCTTGATCTGTTGCAGGAACTCGTTGCGATTTACTCAGATTTTCAAAAAGAGGGCCGTACCTTTGATGGGAAAGTGATTGTAGTAATGCACGCCAAGGGGGGAGTAGGAGCTACGTCGATTGCCGCAGGATTAGGGGAGATGTGTAGTACGCTCTCTAGAAGGACACTGCTATGGGATCTTGACGTAGAAACAAAAGACCTAAGTCGCGCCCTTACAGCGGCAGGACCAGAAGCAAAGCTTGTCAGTGGATGGGTAAACGGCAGTAGAGATATTACGCGTGAAAATCTTCGGGATGCCCTTATTCCACTTGCCAATGATGTTTCGATTCTTATCCCTCCAGATAAGTTCGCTGAATCGATGGACCTCGTGTGTCACGCCGACGGCATGGAGATTGCGCAGAGAATCGTTGAATTAGCAAAGGTGCTTTTCGATGTTGTCATTATAGACACTGCCGGCAGGATGGGCCCTGCAGTGGGAGGGCTCTTAAGAAGTGCGGACACGGTTGTTTTGGTAAGTGACGATACTGAACTTAGTCTCACCGCAACAGATCTTCTACTCTCATCGGTAAAACCACTACTGGCTGGAGTTGATCAGGTGCGGATGTTACTTCGAGCGACCTCAGAGAAACGGGTTAGCCTAAAGGATGTGATTGCAGATTTTGAAGAGGTCCATGAGTTACCCGAGCAGGCTTGGGAATTTCCTGTAATTGCGTTTGATCAAAAAGTTGCCGATTGGCCCGGAAGTGGAAACACTATTTTTAGCAGCAAAAATACTGTTATTACTAATAGTTTTGCTGAGATAGCTCTTAAACTTGGACTTTCGGCCACTGAGTCTGCCGAATCTGGCGAGAAACGGGGCTGGTTGACTCGTATTTTTAGGTGAAACAATGCAACCAGGGCTTAAGGTTTTTAAAGGATTAGACGTTGGTTCAATCGTAGGAAGGTGTGTGTGGTGCGCTCAAATAAGAATTCCATAAGAGGAGCTTCCTTAATCGAGTACGCATTGCTTCTTGGGATGCTTTCGTTAGCTTTAATTGGGGCGCTCATAGCGGTCGGAACATCGATAGATAATCGTTTAAATGACCTGGTAAATAATTTTAATTTTTAACATGTAATATGTGGAGAAATAGGAAGATGATAAAGCAACTTGATAAGAAACAGGAAAAAGAATTTATCAAGAATCGAGAGCGTGGAGCTTCGATGATTGAGTATGGGATTCTTGTGGCTTTGATTTCAGTGGTGGCGATCGTCGCGATACAAGCTATTGGGGGCCGGGTTAACAATGCGTTCAACCAGGTCGATTCTTCAATGTCGGGCGCTGGTTTATAGCCGTAGTTTGCTAAGCCTAGCGACTGTTGGCTAGTCCAACCGATAAGATTGATAGATCTTGAAGGTATATAATGCCCTCACGGAAGAGAAAAAACACAGGTAGCACTAGTGCGTTTATAGCGACAGGCTTGCTTTTGGTGATCCTCTGTGGGGGCGTTTTGTATAAGGAGCAGATCATCGCTGCCCTGGGGAGTAAAGGCCTTGAAATAAAAAAGGTCGAGAAAAAAGAAAAAACAACAGTCGATGTTTTGGTGGCTGTGCGAGATGTCGATGAGGGCTTTGAGCTAAAGCGAGAGATGTTTCGCCAAGAGACTCGAGAGAAGAAAGAGGTAGTAGACTCGAGCTTCGTGGCAGGTTTTGAACAGTTACGCGGAACCTATGCCAAATCGTTTATACCATCGGGCCAGCTTCTTGTTGCTGATTTTGTAACCTCCCAAGCGCCGGTAAATAGTGTCGTTCCAAAAATTAGGGCGGGGTACCGCGCGATTACAATTAAATTAGATAAATCGACAACCAATGAAGGTTGGGCTCGAGCAGGTGTTCGGGTGGATGTTGTTTTGTTTACCGACGAGAAGTTTGATTCAAGAGCGATTGTGATAGCTCAGAATATCACTGTGCTTTCAAGTGGAACGAGTGTTTCCTCTGAGTTTGGCGGTGACGCTTTAAAGATTCGAGATGGCGAGTCGACCGTTACGTTAGAGGTCTCTGTAGAAGATCAGAAAAGAATTAAGTTAGCGGCTGGAAAGGGTCAGTTGCGTCTTCTTCTTAGAGGAGATGAGGATATTGCTGTACAAAAAGAGCTTCCATTTAGAGTAGGGGTGCGTTCTATAGTTGTGCCCCCCGGTGGAAACCAAGAGATCCGTCCAAGTGATCAAGGGTGGTTTATGGTAGACGGAAAACGCTACAGGGTTCTTGGTGCAGCACTTTTGCCAGAGTAGCCCCACCTATTTTGTCCAAACAGCACATGACTATGAGGTCTCGGTATCCCAAAAACCGAAGCGAGACAAATCTTTGAAACGTTGTTTTCTGAGTAGTTGCTTCACGCTGTTTAAGCACTGGTTGTCGGGAATACGATAGGATTCTTGTCTACATTGTGTAAAAGCCGACGAGAATATCTAGGTAAGAGCCTGAAACCCTTGTGTCTTTTGCGTGGGCGCAAGCTCGTTACTCAATGAAACCGCTCTTTGGGTTCTTAAACTAGGTTTTATCTCAAAAGGAAAACAGAATTTAAAAGATTTAACCACTTATAAATTAGCCGTGATCTGCCGATGAAATCATTACGGAGAGACGGTTCCTAATGTGGTTCATGTAGGAGAGGTTTGCCGATTGTTTTCCGTATCACGATATAAAGACTATCTTGAAGATGGACAGCTATGACAGGTAAACAGCGAAGTGATACAAAATCGCTAAAGGGGATGTTCTCTACAAGGTCCCAGCGCGACAGAGTGCCGACAGCTAATACGAAAGCTGAGGATGTCTCTGCGATTAAAAGCAAAGTTGACTCGGCACCTGAGCAGAAACTAGAAGCTCAAAAACGGAGTGCGCCCAAACCGACTCAGATTATACAACCTCCAAGTGGAGGAATCGGGCGAACAGTTGATCTGTCGCCCTTGGGCTCGCTTGTTATGCGTGAAGCTCGACGTGAAATAGGTAGTGATAGCACGATGCAGCAGCAACTAGCAGCGACCACCAAGACAGAGCTCGTCATCGCCCAGGCCGTAGATAGAGTGCTTCGAAAGCGCGGTGAGTCACTTGATGACCTAGAGCGAGCCAATGTCATCATCACCCTTCAAAAAGACTTGGTTGGGTGGGGTGTACTGCAACCCTTGATTGATAATAAGGAAGTCACCGATATTCACGTCTATGATTACCGGACGGTGGTGCTACAGCGGGGAAAGATAAGTGAGACTACAGGCCTCTCGTGGCCGTCGAAACAGGCGTATCAAACCTTTATCGATAGGCTCTTGCTACGACTTGGTAAGTCACTCTCAACCCAACAGCACACTGTTGATGCATCGTTTCCCGATGGGGTTCGATTGTGTGCTGTACATGAGAGCGTGTGTGGCCAGCGGGGCCCGCTACTGTGTATCCGGGTGCCGAGAATATCACAGGTGTCACTTGAGAATTTGATTAATTTCCAGGTTGCGCCCCCACTTATAGTAAACTATCTGGCAAGTCTTGTGCGAAGTGGATTAGCTACTATGATGGTCGCTGGTGAAACCGGAACGGGAAAGACCACACTCATAAAGTGTCTTGCAACTCAATTTGGCCCCGATGAATCTATTGTGGCCGTAGAAGATACCCCTGAACTTAATTTCGACCATCCATACTTTCGCTCATTGGTATCTCGGCCACCGAACTCGGAGGGTATGGGAGAGGTCACTCTTCAGGAGCACATTAAGACGACACTTCGAATGACTCCAACACGTGTGTTGTTAGGAGAGATGAGAACTCCTTTTTCTGCGGAAGCGTTTTTAGAGAGTGCACAGACGGGTCATGTGGGGATGTCGACAATTCATGCACGCAACGCTCGTGAAACACTGGTGCGTCTAGAGAGTTTGCTTGGTCGGGCTCAGAAGTCTGTTGCTGTCGACATAATCAGACAGCAGATAGCGCTGGCAGTTGATTCGGTCGTGTGGCTTGTTCGAGAGAAAGCTACCGGAAAACCTCGAGTTGCGGAGGTGATAGAAGTAGGCCACTTTGTAGAGGGAACAATTCAGATACGCCCGATGTTTACCCTTATCAAGCAGGGTATTCGTCCTGTGTGGCGTGTTGATTCCTGGAACAGTAATTTCGGTGAACAGCTGAAAAAAGATGGCGTTAGTCTAGGTGAGTCCACTAAGGAGATTACGATTGCACAACCCTCTGATTCGGAGAGGTCATAAACGCTATGGATTCGCTTGGGCCAAATAATTTGCCGGTTTTAGTCTTAGTTGCCGCCGCACTGGGTATCGGTTTTGTTTTATTTATTCGGGCAGTAGCCGGTAAACGAGCGGATTCAGGGGGACAGGACCTTCGCTCGATGATGGATTTCTATCGAGAGGATTCCAGTGATGGAATGATGGAAGACCTACTGGTGTCGCCCGATGGCGGCGGGGGAGATGTGTCTAGCGAGCGTCAGGAAACTTCTCTTGATAAGCGCTTGCGGTATGCACAGCTAGATAGGATTCCTCCGTATATGGTAAGCGTTGCCCAGATAGCAATTAGTTTGACGGCGTTTTTTGTCTCACGGATGTTTCTTCGCGAGGTGCTGCAAGTTGCGTCTCTAACGTTGGGTCCGTTGATAGTAAATAAGGTTATCGAGCGACGTATTGAGGCTCGAGCGAGGCGGTTTGATCTTGATTTCCCTCAGTTTCTTCTCGCGGTCACAGGCATGCTTAAAACCGGACTCAATACCGTGCAAGCTCTTGAGGCTGCGGCAAGTGGATTAGAGGAAGAGTCTCTTGTAAGGCAGGAGGTCGAGCTTATGCTTGAGCGATTTCGAGTAGGTGTGCCCGAGGACCGATCGATCGGTTCATTTGGAGAGGACATCAGGCAACCTGAGATAGAATTGTTTGTTCAAGCATTGATATTGAGTAAGCGGGTGGGAGGAAATCTCTCAGATACCCTCGACCGACTGAGTAAACAGATTCGAAAGCGGCAGGCGTTTAAGCTTACTGCTTCATCGTCTGTCGCCCAACAACGGGGCTCTATTTGGGTTATTATCGGACTTATCGCGGCACTACAGAGCTTTATGCTCTTTTCAGCTCCCGATATGGTGGTCGGAGCGTGGAAGAATCCGTCGTTGGCCGGCTGGTCTCAAGGGGCCCTTGTGATCATCGCCTTCGGAGTGTGGTTAATGAACAAGATAACGAATATACGGATTTAAGGTGATTACAACGCAAGTCTTTCAATCTCTGTTTTTTGGCACCGGAGCGCTACTTGCAGTGGGCTTTGTATTCGTCCTTGCTCGCCGTCGTGGAGGCTCTGGACGGGGGCGGCTACGGGAATACTCTCGCTATGAGGGAGAGCAGTTTGAAGATGATGAAGACGATTTGGATGAGCTAGATGAAGGTGAGATTGAAGATCTACTGGAACAGGCCGCAAAGAATCGGAAGAAAAAAAAGAAGCACGAACCGACGGTTGATGAGCAGCTCTTTATGGCAGGACGCTTCTCACCTGCAGAACGGGAGGACTACATCCGCAAGAGAAAGCTAGCGCCAATTGTATTTGCCTTTATTGGTGTAATTGTAGGAACCGTGATGGGAGGGCTTCAGCAGGTTGTTTTGATGGCTTTGGTGGGGGGATTACTAGGAATGTACCTGCCAATTATGATGTTAAGAAAATGGGTGGAGGAGCAGCACCAGGAGATTGAGTATTATTTACCGCTTCTTATTGAGCAGATAGCTATCGGAGTGAGTAGTTCACTTGATATCGGACCGTGTTTGTCGCAGGTAGTACAGCTTTGCGATGAGCGAGATTCGCACAATGCAACCACGAAGCTCATCAAATACGCGCTCTATTATGTAAAATCGGGTGTGAGCCTTGAGGAAGCACTTATTGAAGTAGGGCATCTCTCCGGGCAAGCAGAGCTAAAACACTCACTCTTAGCGCTCTCGCAGGTATCTAAGTTTGGAGGCGAGATCACGAAACAACTTCAAGATTTGGCTGAATCAGTAGCAAATCAAAGAGAAGCTAAAATTGAAAGTACGATTAAAAAACTCGAATTGAAAGCGTCGGGGCCGGTGGCCATTGTTTTTTTAGCGTACATGATACTACTAGGGCTTGGGATAGCATCGCAATTTGTTAATTCAGGCTTTGTGCAGTAGCAGGGGTTTTGAATGGTTGGGAGCAGGGTTAAATATTCGGAATTTGTTTTAATCGTTCTTGTCATGGCGATAGCCGCCATGCTTGTAGTGCCTTTGCCAACGTTTGTTTTAGATCTTTTACTTGTTTGTAACGTTTCATTTGCAATCTTACTTCTCCTCGTAGGATTGTATGTTGGAAACTCATCAGCACTTTTTACATTCCCGTCTATTTTGTTACTGAGTACCTTGTTTCGACTCGGATTAAACGTTGCATCTACCCGGCTTATTCTTAGTCAGGGTGAGGCAGGAAAAGTCATCGAAGCATTTGGAACGTTTTTGATTCGTGGCGAGGTAGTGGTTGGAATAATAATCTTTGCGATTGTCACAATAGTAAATTTTATCGTGATATCAAAAGGTGCTAGTCGTGTATCTGAGGTGGCGGCTCGCTTTGCGCTCGACGCTCTGCCGGGCAAGCAGATGATGATAGATAACGACGTCCGGAGTGGTGTTTTGTCTGCTGATGAGGCTCGAGGCAAGAGAGAGGAGCTTCGGAGAGAATCGCAACTGTACGGCTCAATGGATGGAGCGATGAAATTTGTCCAAGGAGATGCCATTGCGGGCATCATGATTATTGTTGCAAATATCTGTGGTGGAATCTACATGGGACTCTCTACTGGTATGGGTCTTGTTGATGCGATTCATACCTATACAACGCTTACTATCGGAGACGGCCTAGTAAGTCAGATACCAGCGCTTCTGACCTCAATCTGTGCAGGAATAATTGTCACGCGGGTTTCTTCTGCAGAGAGTTCGAGTCTAAGCTCAGATTTGCACGGACAATTGTTTCAGCGTCCCTTTACGTTGTTTATGGCGTCTGGAATTATCTGTCTTCTTGCCCTCTTGCCGGGTATACCATTTATCCCCTTCGGGACTGCATCCCTTGGCTTGATGGTGTTGGGCGTATGGGGAGTTCGGAACGCGCGAAGTATTGATTCTCATCAGCCAAAGGGAGTGGTAGCAGCCGTTGATAGCTCTAAAGGGTATCAAGATACTGCTGAAGGTGAGGTTATTGGCCCCCCGATAGTATTGTATCTCGACTCCGGAAGCTTATATCGTTTTTACAAGGGACGCGTAAACGAGTATATGGCGGTGTGGCGTACGTTTCGAGAAGAGTTTTATGATGACACGGGTGTTCAGCTTCCGAGTATGGAGGTGCAGAGTAGCGAGCAGCTGAGCGTCGGGGGTTATGCAGTTCGATTCTTGGGAACGGAGTTGTTTGCAGGCGCACTGCCTACCGAAGCGTTGTTTGTAGAACTGACCCGTTCCAACGCTGAGGTGTTGGGTGTACCAGTGTTAAAGGAGGAGCGCCATCCCCTGTCAGGTCAAGCAGTCATCTGGACTCCAAAGACTCAGAATACGGTAAAATTACTCGATGCCGCACGCATCAAGCACAGTGGTTTTATGGGATATGTAAGCCTGCGGATGGGATATATGGCACTCCGACATCCCGAGGAGTTTGTAACCGCAACGTATGTGCATTCGAGTTTGCGTAAGATAGAGAAGCGTCATCCAGGGCTTATTCAAGAGGGATTTGGCCGAGAGTTTGTTTCAGTACCAAAGTTAGCAGAGATTCTACAGGAGCTAATCAGGCAGGGTGTGAGTATCCGAGACTTTCGTGGTATTGTAGAATGTTTGGCGTCGTTTTGTGCTTCGGCAGGGGTTGCAATTGATAGTGATGTCCCGGTAGATATCGCCGAAGCAGTTCATTACGTTCGTGCAAGTCGTCGCCGACAAATTGTTCGACGTTTGCTTGGATCAGCGGAGAGTTTGCCAGTCTTTGCGCTTTCTCCAGAGGTTGAACAGACCTTTGAAGAAGCAAGTGCGGATCGATGGACTACATCGCTTGCGATGCCACCAGATCTTTATGATCTGCTTTTGCAGGGTCTGTATGATGGAGTGCGAACAAATATTCAGGTTGGAAGTTTGCCATTAGCTTTGCTGTGTAGCAGAGAAATAAAGGAGAAGGTGATAAGCTTTATTCGTGCTACCGACTTGATGCTTTTTGTTACAACGCTTGATGAAATTGACCCGACCGTGCCGGTTATGCAGGTCGGAGTTTGGGATTTTAGGCACTAAAGAAAATTGATTTTGCATTTTAATAAGCGTCTATCTTGTAGAGGATAATGCTAAGAGTGTTTTGGAAAACAGGGCGAAACGATCTTAAGCATCCTGTTTCAGATGAATGGAAGCTTGATTGGAGTGTCGTCGAGAGTCCTTCCAGTATTATGTATAGGTTGGCAAGAGATAGTGATGGTGCTGGTTATGTATCGGTGACCCGCATGCCCCTTACGGAATCTTATTGTGACGGGTTTATCCGTTGCGTGACCGCGTTGGAGGCGTCCGGGGCCTCGATTGAGAGGTTTGGACTCGATAGCGAAAATAGGGGATATATCGTATGGACCGTTCGCTCCGCAAAGCCTCTCTTGTATGATTCTCCTAAGGGAGCAGAGGCAAGGGAGCGCTTTTTAGGTGCGCTTCTAGCGGTAGAGAAGCTACATGAAGATTTCGATATGCACGGCGCGCTTACTGAGAGTAGCTTTGCTGTCGATGGCCAAAATCAGGTATTTCTCTTTGATGTTTGTCGTATCGAAGATCTTGCCAAGGAGTCGGAGGTGCAGGGTGCGATCGCTCCCTTTAGGATGCCCGACGTGGAGGGCTTGGAGGAGTCTTCAGTTCGAGATGTATATGCGCTAGGAGTTTTAGGATTAAAGATCTTTGGCGCACAGTTTCCCGAGACTCTCCTCGATATGGATGTTTTGGATAAGGGGCTAGAAACACTTTCGAAGGAGGCTCCTCGTTGGATGCAGTCGGTTGTACTACCGATTGTAAGCGAAGCCAAAAAGCCTACGTGTCAAACGGTCTCTGCGCTTATATCTGCAATAGCTATCGAGGAGCGCTTGCATACAGCAGACGGATCGAAGAGAGAAGATGTCTCTCTTGATGAGTTAGCGGCTCTTTCACGTCGAGGAAAAGCGAAGAGAACGGGCTTTGATGTTCATACCTTTATCACATCTCCCAAAGGAATTTGTGTATCGGGAGTAGGAGCAATTATAGCGTTGTCGTTCCTGGGTTTTCTCAATCTTGACTTCTCTGCACTAGATATTTTACCTGAAGTAAAAAGAGCTAACGAGCCTGCTACTAAGCCCGCTGTCTCTGCTGAATTTAATGAGGCTAAGGCTTTCTCGGATTTAGACAATCCGAATGTGATGAAGAGCTCTGAGGAGATGCGTAAAATTTGGCAGGCGTTGGTGCAGAAACGAACAGACACAGGGCACAGTACTCCACTCCTTGAGTCGTTAGAAAGTTATGTTCAAGGAGTAGGAGATGAGCAAGAGCCGCAGCGGTTGGCATCTCTTATGAAGTTTTTAGATCCTTTGCTCTCTCACGAGGAGAAGGCCAAAAAGTTAGAGAATTATCTGGATGATGGAGCGCAAGGAGCGGAGCGTTTTGTTGTTAATTTGGTGCATGAATCTGGAGAGATGCAAAGCGTATACGCTCCTGCTCTCAGAAAGGCTCTATATACAAGGGGAGTTTCAGAGGCTAGCACGAGCGCTCTTAGCACTACAGCACTACTCTTGATGTTCGATACGCAAGCAACGCTTGCCGAGAGTGAAGTCTCGAAATACGCAACTAATTTGACGGACGTCGAGTTGTGGGAGCTTGTTCGATATCATGCAAGCAAACGAACTGAGATGTTACCTCAGATTGTGGGGGCGGCGCTACACCTGCCAGATGGGAATCCGTATAGACAGTGGTACCTGGCGCCACTAAAAAAATATCCACTTGATTTTGATATTCCAGTATCTGCTCTCTTACATAGTGCTACAAAGGGCGCTTCACTCGCTGATGTCGAGGAGTTTTTGGAGTGGAAGGGGCAGGGGAGTGAGCAGGTGCTCATCGCTAGTCTTAATTCACCAGAGAGCGAGGCTTCCATGTTGGCACTTTCTGGGCTGATTGCTCGCCCGATAGCTGAACCGCTTCTTGCTAGGATGGTGGAACTAGTTGGCAGGCGCGAGCGTGAAAAGCATCGAGCCTATATTTCCTTTCTTGTTTTGTGTGGGCTCAGAAGTTCCCTACCCGATGCCGAGCAAAAAAGACTTATCCGTCAGTCATCTACCATTTTGATGAGTGACAGTGGTATTGTCAGTGATATAATTTCTAGCGGGAAAGAGGATATGTTGTTGCTTGTGTTAGGGGAGTTGGGGGACTTACTTCATCCGACTGTGTTGCTTTCAATGCTTGATGCCAAGGACCCAGAGGTGCGCAAAGGGGCCCTTGGATTTTTACAGCATGTTCGAGTTCAATCCATTAGACAGGCTGTTCTTAAGAAGTATTTTGAAGAGAACGATGAGGCTGTTAAAGCTCTCTATACTGAGCTTGGCCTGTTGCTATGAGGACACCTGTACTGAGAAGAGGTGTTTCCTGTGGGAGAGGATAGCGCTACGGTTGTGCGCAGGACTTTTTGTTGGAGGGGCGTCACATGGAGCATTACAGTGGGATCTTATTGATAGCTAGAATAGCTAACGCTTGCTATCGAGCGATGCCATGGCGCGTCAAGAATGTTCTACGGATCGCTTCATTAGGCATGCTTTGTATTGCATATACTTTTTCGGGATGTTTTTCGAATAGTGAGCGGTTTCAGGCGCTTGTCGGAAGGCCTTTGCCTGATGCCAGATTGATTATGCTTGATGGCTCGCATCACGCTTTGAGGAGTCAGATCGGACGGCCTACGGCATTTTTGTTTTGGTCCACGTCGTGTTCGTTTTCTCGAGGTGCAATCAAGAGGTTTAACGAATTGGCTGAAACGTATAAGGAGAGAACAGATCTGCGGTTTTTTGCGGTAAGTGTCGATGCTGAATCAGCGATTGGTGATTTAGAGTCTCGTATTAGAGAACAAGACCTGCAGGCTGTTGAGCATGTGTTCTCAGGTAACGAGGGGCAGGATGAAGTGTATTTGGCCTTCAATGGAGAGCGAATTCCATATGTTGTTTTTGTGGATGAGCGGGGAATTATAAGGCTAGCACAGATGGGATTGAACGGCCTGGAGCAATTGCTTGCCGAGCGATATTCAGTGCCACATTAACGCGATCCATGTATGGGCTTATGGAGAGGATTGAAGTTCTTGCGAAGAGTGAGACTTTATAATTGAGTGAGCAAAATGGTATTGCAAGGCTTGCCAATAGCGGGTGTGCGTGCTGCTTGATGGTAGAGAATGAGATCCTTTGTAATCGATTATCCATAGATCCTGTTGTTTGCGTTCTGGTAGGCAAGCAAGTTGATTAAGCCAGCGCAGGGTGTGAGCCGCTGGGACAACCTCGTCCTGTAAAGGTATTGATGCTAGAACTCTCGGGAAGTGCTGAGCGGAGGCGTTGTGGGTTAGATCAGATGATAGTCGGGAGGAGAGAGTCGTAGGCCACTCGCCCATGTCTAGAGTCTGTGAGGGTGAATTTGAATCACCCGTGCCGGGATCAATAAGGGGAGCATTTAAGATCAGGGCTGCAAAAAGTTTTGGATTAGTAAGAGCAGTTTGAATAAACAGCCAACCCCCTGCGCTAGTTCCGATGCCGATAGTCGCGTCTTTAGATATCTCCAGATATTTTTGTAGATATATCGTTGCATGCTCTAGGTCGTCTATTGAGTTGCTTTTATATTTGCCGCTACCAGCCTTGTGCCACGGCGTGCCCCGTTCGCCGCCACCTCGGACATGAACGAATGCCACAGCGATTTTATCCGCCAGAAGAGCCGCTAATTCACTTTGATAGGAGGGGATGAGTGAGACACCATACGCTCCGTATGCAATTATCACCATTCCCTTTGGCCTCGGGGGGGCAATGACGGAGATGGGTACGCGAGTGCCATCAGTTGATGTGCTATAGAGTGTTCTTGTTTCACATTGGGGGCATACCGAGTTTTGATCTGTGTGGTCCTCCGAGAGGTTCTTGAGGGTAGAGACTGAGACTCGTTTGCGCCTTAAAAGGGGGGATTGGAGGGTTATTCCAATTGATTTATGTATCCCGGTTTTTGGAGCTGAACTGAATGTAGTAAGGGCTGTTGGAGCAACTATAGTTTCTGGTCGTCTTGCGGCAGATGTATAGACCTGCAAGGCTGAGCGATCCAACGCTCGTGAAAAAACAACAAGATTATTTACGTCAGAATCGATGTCAAAAAGAGGAGCACGTCTTGTGCCGCGTGTTAGCACAGTTGTTTGTCGCGGGGTGTCGGCCTTGAAGATAATTAGATCTCCAAAAGGATTTGTAGCAACAGAGATGCAAGCGATATGACCTTGAAAGCTCGCACAGTGGTTTCCGGATGATGGAGAGGAGATTGATAGGAGTGGCTGCTTTGGCGACTGAGTCTTGAAAAGAGTTAGCGTGTTTACGCTAGAAGAGCGCTCCTTGACAGAAAAAAAGTTACCTGCAGGATCTTTTGAGAGTGTAAGCGCAGCACCCGGTGTGGATGTATGCATGAGTTCTCGCTTCGTACCATCTTGATGTAATAAAAACGCAGTATTTGGTTGGGGTTTTCCGGTGGAAACCAAAAGAGTTTTGTTGTCGACCCACAGCAGATCGTAAGCGGCTGTGTTAAAAGCTTGCTCGAGATGCCCTGTTTTGTCGATGAGCATGACCCATGTAGATGGGACGTCGTGAGAGCTAACTATGACAGCAACGCGCGCTTCATTGGGAGTGACGGCAATTTTATGGATACGTGTGACGTCGTGTCTTCTGAGAGGAGGATCAAGTCTGAGCGAAGTTACTGAGCCATTGGAGTCAAAGAGATGTATCGATGGAAATCTGTCTCCCCGTTCGTGAAAGAGTCGTTCTCTTTCTTGTGTAGGATTATGGACGGTGAGCTTCTCGACAGAGTCTAGTTTTCTGATGCTTTCTCGATAGCTTGGCGCATGAAGAGCAAGATATTCTTTAACGGTAGTGTCTCCGTAGTGAGCGACCTTCGTTAGGCTTTCTACAGATATTTGTTGATCCGCGGGGCATTGGGGAGGGCGTGTAACGGAAAAGCCTGGGACGGCTTTCGTGCATCCTCCTATTAGTACTGCTGTTAAAGAGAGTAGGGTGGTTTGTACGAGGAGATTGGAACGAAGTGTCGGATGCATGCTTTAAAGGGTTTTGTTCTTTGAAGAGATCATATCAGACAAAATAATTAACCATGCCTGTTTATCTGCTTGTTGTTTTGTATGTCTAGAATCTCACAGATAATGATTCAGAGACAGTGAGACTCTGAGAGTGAAAAGAGGATTTGTTTGTGTTTTTTCGGATTAAACTAGGACATGGAGGGCTCTATAGATGTACAGGAAATGCTAATACGAAGCTTTTTCCTGCCGAGTGCTGCTAGTTACTGGTGCTAGTTACCAGTGGTAGTTACCAGTGGTAGTTAACTGCCTTTTGCCTTCAAGAGAGCCCGTTGTTTTTAAGAGAGTCTGAATGCGGGAGGGGGGACTTGAACCCCCAAACCTTGCGGCACCAGATCCTAAATCTGGCGTGTCTACCAATTCCACCACCCCCGCGAAAGGGTACTGCAGGCTTTTCCTGCAACGTTGCGATACCTTATAGAAAAATGTAGCAGGAATCAATAAGGCACGAGAGCCGAGGTGTCAAAAAATCCTATTCAAACGGGTCTATAAGGATAGAGCTTCCGGGACACAGCTTTCGAAGGGTGGATTATAGATCGGTTTTGCGAACTACGGCTATCTTTGGGCGGCTTTGGCGAGCACTTTTTTTGGATAGGGAATTTGAATCCCGAGTTGTTATGGAATCGCTTGAGAATGGGGTGATATTCAGTCAAATCAGATGGTTGTGATTGTTGAGAAGGAATCTCGCCACGGCCTGTTTTATACAGCGTCTTCCAAGAGCTTTCCGTCTTGCTATATTTTGCCCTAACCGATGGTATTTAGCATGATTTCATCGTACTCTATGGGCGCTTATGAACGGGGTGCGTTTAAGACGAGAGAAAGAGCAGTGGTTGCTCTTAACTGTTAACCGTTCCCAAAAGCGCGGTGTGCGTAAAGCCTGTCGGTCTATGTGCGTTTGAAATAACATGTAGGTCCATGAGGGTTCTTTTGGACTTTTGCGAACACTAGTTTATTTAAGTTTGACCCAGGTAATCCCAGGTGGTTTTTTTAGAACCAGGAAAAGGGGTCTTCGAGAGGATATGTGCCCGCGATAGGGCTTACGAGGAGAGGATAATAATGGAAGATTTTCAATCGTCTGTTCAGGACATCGATGAGGTAACGAAGAAGATTACGGTTGTTGTTGCCAAGGAGCGAGTAAAGCAGGAGTATGATTCTTCACTCAAACAGGTGGGGAAAACGGCTCGCATCGATGGGTTTCGACCGGGTAAGGTGCCAAAGCACATGGTTGAGCGGATGATGGGAGACCGTATTCGGTTTGATGTCGCCAACCGGCTCATTAATGAAAGCTTGCAAAAGGTTCTCAAAGAGCAAGAGCTTCAAACCGTTGGACAACCCCAGATTGATCTACAGGAGATGCCGTCTGAGAAAGAACTCGAATTTTCGGCGACAGTCGAGCTGATTCCACAGCCTGCGATCGTTAATTACCTCGATAGGACTGTTGAGGTAAAGAAGGTCGAAGTTGGTGATGAGGATGTTGAGAAGCAGTTTCAGCAGATAGTCGAATCGAGGGCTGAGCTAAACCCGATTGAAGGGCGGTCGACTGCTGAAAAAGGCGACGTTGTAGCGTTGTCGGTCTCGATGAGGGTTGATGGAGATGGGGAGTTTTCGAAACCAGAGCCGTTTGTTGATGAGCTTGGTGGTGGGCGTTTATCTCCGCAGGTTGAAGAGCAACTAGTAGGTGTCGAGACAAAGACCGAAAAAGAGATCGAGATTGCTGCCGATGAGAGTCATCCGTTAGAGGGTCTTCACGGAAAGAAGGTCGAATATAAAATTTCCCTTCATGGTATTTACTCGAAGAGGTTGCCAGAGTTAAACGATGAATTTGCTAAATCTCTGAATATGGATGTCGAGAGTGTCGAAGCTCTGAAGGCAAAGATCAAAAGTGATTTAGTGGCACGTGCAGAGAGTGATACAACAAGCGAGAGTCAAGGCGCATTATTGGATCTTATTTCATCGGAAAATGAGTTTAAGGTGCCACCGAGTCTCGTTGACGATGAGATTCGAGAGATGGTGCTTCGAATGGGCTTTGCAGGTAAAGACGCTAAGCCAGAATCAATCGATGTTGAGCAGTTTCGCCCGCATTTTGAAGAGACCGCGATTCAACGATTAAAGGTTGCTATTGTAGTTGATCGAATAGGAGCTCAAGAGGACGTGCAGGTCGAGGAAGCTGATACCAAGGCGATGATTGAGAAGATTGCTGAACAAAA
The DNA here is from genome assembly GCA_038134595.1 of Pseudomonadota bacterium. GTDB lineage: Bacteria > Bdellovibrionota_C > UBA2361 > UBA2361 > OMII01 > OMII01. The sequence goes on from JAYPVM010000002.1 coordinate 25,481, forward strand.
CGGAGTCTCGGTTGAAGTCGCAACCAAGGCGCTGTTAGACAAGTCTCGTATTGGGGGCTTCTTTGCGGAGGTTCGTAGAACAAAGATAGTCGATCTTCTTATGTCCAGAACAAAAGTTGAGTATGTGACTGAGAAAAAGTCCAAGAAGGAAAGCTCCGGAGGAAAGAAGGCTTCTAAGTCTAAGGGAGCCAAGGCAGCAGCCGGATAGAGCAACAGAATTGTCCCTTTAGGCAGTCTTGTTGAGAGACGAGCTTCGCGCGTATATCGCGGGCTCGTCTTTTTTTTGGGGGGGACTCTACGGGCTTGTTCGGCTCGAATGGATTTTTTGGATTTGATTGTTTTAGGCGCCTAAAGACGGAGTGCATCTGAGTATAGGGGACTTTTGCTGTCTGCAATCCACATCCCCCCTAAAAAAACAAGTAAGAGAGTCCCCCAACTTTAGTTCGAGTCGGTTTTGGGGGTATCTTCGCAGCATGGCGAGGCTGGGTCTTTAGTTTTTAGTTGAAGCTGCGAGAGGTTGACTAAACTCGTTTGAGGAGTAACTGTTTTATTGCCTTTTTAACCTCTCTTTTTATTGCTTAAGAGTCCATATCTAAGGTAGTTTCATAGAGGTTAAACGGGGAATACTTGATGCACTAGTCACGTGCGATTTCTGGCTTGTGGACAATAATTTCGAGTAGTGCCGGTATGGATCCCACGTTGACTTTGTACGGGAAGAGATTATCGATGTAAGTGTCTTTTTTGTGGCGGGTCGGCTAGAGGCTCTCTCGGAGATACTTCTAAAAGGGGAGTTAGGAGGATACTTGTCTTCCATGCGCTAGCGCAGGCTCTATAGATTCGTGCGTGGGGTAGGATGATAGAGCAAAGGCTCTGCGATGGTATGCACCAGTGCTTTTAGCAATAGAGTACTCTTCAAGGTAGCGCCTTTAGAGTGGGCGAATTATATACGTAATGGCGCCATGTTCTCCTTTGCGTTGAATGAAATGGGGTGTCATAATCACCCCGGTAGCTTGAAAATTTGTGGACTAGCTTATAACAAAGCAGGTTTGGCAAGCGGGATGGTTTCACGGTTTAAATTATCTCGAGTGTTGCATGTAATGCTCGGGAGAGTCTTAGTGGTAAAGGTAAACAAGTATGGCTTATATTCCTTATGTTATTGAACAGACTGGTCGTGGTGAGCGATCATACGACATCTATTCTCGCTTACTGAAGGAGCGAATTATCTTTTTAGGAACGGATGTAAACGATACCATCGCCAATAGTATCATTGCCCAGCTTTTGTTTCTTGAAAGTGATGATCCCGAAAAGGATATTTATCTCTACATCAACAGCCCCGGAGGAGTCGTGACCTCGGGAATGGCGATTTACGATACGATGCAATACATCCGTCCGGATGTAGCCACAGTGTGTGTGGGGCAAGCCGCAAGTATGGGCGCTGTTTTGCTGGCCGGGGGTGCTAAGGGTAAGCGTTCAGCGCTTCCACATTCGAGAATTATGATTCATCAGCCTCTCGGAGGTTTTAGTGGTCAAGCATCTGATGTTGAGATTCACGCTAAAGAGATGTTGCGAATTAAGCAGGAATTAAATCATATCCTTGCAAACCACTGTGGAAAACCGCTAGCACAGGTTGAAGAGGATAGCGATCGAGACTTTTTTATGTCAGCCGCACAGGCCAAAGAGTACGGTCTGATTGACGATGTGTTTGAGCGACGAGCACAAGACGACCAGAGTAAGGAGTAAGACTGCTTTTGATGAGGCGGTCAGTAGTTGGACCGTCGGAGATATCAGTGAATGTGTGGTCGATGATGTGTAGGGAACGTATAGGAGAAGGTGAGAAGCTATGAGTAAGTCAGGAGATAAAGGAAGACACACTCTTGTTTGTTCATTTTGCAATCGCTCTCAAGAAGAGGTTCGTAAGCTTATAGCGGGTCCATCGGTATACATTTGTGATGAATGCATAGAGTTGTGTAATGATATTATCGCAGAGGAAGTAGAGGGAGAGGCCGCACCACAGCAGACGGGGCTGTCGCAGGTTCCAAAGCCTAGGGAAATCAAAGCTTACCTCGATCAATACGTCGTTGGACAGGAGTTTGCCAAGAAGTCTCTCTCAGTCGCTGTTCACAATCATTACAAAAGACTTGAATCAAAAGCGAGTGGCGGAGATGTTGAGATAGCTAAATCAAACATCTTGCTTATTGGGCCAACGGGTACAGGAAAGACCTTATTGGCTCAAACGCTTGCAAGGATCTTGCAGGTTCCGTTTACTATTACTGATGCTACTACACTTACTGAGGCTGGATATGTCGGTGAGGATGTCGAGAATATCATCTTAAACCTTCTTCAAAATGCTGATTATGATGTAGAGCGGGCGCAACGTGGGATTGTCTACATCGATGAGATAGATAAGATCACCCGCAAAGCAGAAAATCCGTCAATCACCAGAGATGTTTCTGGGGAAGGGGTGCAACAGGCGTTGTTAAAGATGTTAGAAGGTACGGTTGCAAGTGTGCCTCCAAAAGGTGGGCGGAAGCATCCGCAGCAGGAGTTTTTGCAGGTTGATACTAGTAATATCCTCTTTATCTGTGGTGGTGCTTTTGTTGGATTAGATGACGTTGTTCGGCACCGAGTTGGGGAGAAGAAGCTTGGCTTTGGTTCGAGCGCAAAAGAACCGAAAAAAGTAAAGCTTGAGGAGAAAAAGTCGCTATTGGGAACCTTGCAGCCCGAAGATCTTTTGAAGTTTGGACTTATACCAGAGTTTATCGGGCGACTTCCGATGATAGCAGTGCTCGATGACTTAGACGAAGCCGCCTTGGTTCAGATTCTTGTAGAGCCAAAGAATGCGTTGACCAAGCAGTATAAGAAACTCTTTGAGATGGAAGATGTTCAACTTCGTTTTTCAGACGATTCGTTGAAAGCGATCGCTCAAAAGGCAATCGAAAGAAAGTCCGGCGCACGAGGATTGCGAGCGATCCTAGAGGAGATAATGCTTGAGGTCATGTATGAAGTTCCCTCAGAGCCTGACGTGAAAGAGATTATCGTCTCAGATGATACGGTTGAGAAGGGGGAAAAGCCTCTCATTGTTTACCAGCACGCGGAATCAGCGTAAGAGAGATAAAGTCTCCTTGGCTGTAGGCCGGCCTCTAGATACAGTGTCCCTCCAGATAAAGGCGCCTAGGATATGATCTACCAGTGAGATGATTTCTCACGAACCAATCGAATGACTGCTACCTAAAATGCATGCACCCGCTAGTAATATAACAGTGGTTTGCTATTTGCGGTATAAGCTCATGTGTAAGGAATCATTGTTGATTAAATTGTGATTTTTTTTGAGCTCTTATAGCATCATAGTATTAGATAGTGGTGTGCGTCCTAGAGCATGGTGCTACACTGGTGAGATAGCGATGTGATTTGCTAGGTATCTTATCGGATGTCCATTGAGACTTTTTAGTTTGGTTTAATCCACACGGTTTGGTTTAATCCATACGCAGGGCCTCTTCGGAGAAAATACCCTCTAAGGCACCATTTTCGATAGGATCTTCGGCGGGAGTCATTTGGTTTTGTAGATGCACGAGAGTAGTAGTCTCTTGGGGTATCGAAAGGAAAGGGCTCTTCTGCTGGAAGTCGTTTTGAGAAAACTATCCGATGGTATTTAGTTTAAGAAATTATACAGAGAAGCGAGATAATGAAGCCACCGATTACCAATCCAGTTCCACTTCTGCCGTTAAGAGAGTTAGTTGTTTTTCCGCAACAGGTAGTACCCCTGTTTGTAGGAAGAGAGAAGAGTGTTAAGGCGATTGAAGAGTCTCAACGCGAAGGTAAGTACATCTTTTTGGCCGCACAGAAAGATGCGCGCACCAGTAACCCTGGTCCTAAGGACATATTTACAACGGGTACCTTGGGGGAAGTTGTGCAGCTTATTCGCTTAGCTGATGGCCCAATTAAAGTTTTGGTTGAAGGTAAATGTCGTGCACGAATTAAAAAGGTAGTTCGTGAAGATGAGTTCATGCTTGTCGATGCTGAAGAGATAATTCCCAATGTGGAGGTGTCGACAGAGCTAAAAGCTTTAATGCGTTCGGTGAACGTAACGTTCGAAAACTACGTTAAGTTGGGTAAGAAAGTTAATCCTGAGATGATCATGCAGGTAAATGCCATCGAGGATCCTTCGAGGCTTGCAGACGCAATTGTCGTTCAGCTAAACATCAAGCTCGAGGATAAGCAGGAGATACTAGAGACGATTGAACCACAGGCTCGATTGGAAAAGATCCTAGGGCATATGAAGTCTGAGATTGAGATCCTTCAGGTAGAGAAGAGAATTCGAAGTCGAGTCAAAAAGCAGATGGAGAAAACTCAGAAGGAGTACTATTTAAACGAGCAGATGAGAGCAATCCAAAAAGAGCTCGGTGAAAAAGACGATTTTCGAAATGAGATTCAGGAGCTTGAGGATAAATTTAAGGCAAAAGATATGCCTGAAGAAGCTCGTGAAAAGACAGAGAAGGAGATTCGCAAACTTAAGATGATGTCTCCGATGTCGGCTGAGGCTACAGTGGTTCGAAACTATGTAGATTGGATGCTGTCACTGCCTTGGAATGAAGTATCGGATGAAAAGATCGAGATTGAGGGAGCCAGAGACGTTCTTGATGAAGATCATTACGGCCTAGAAAAGGTCAAGGAGCGTATTTTAGAATACCTCGCGGTTCAGAAATTGGTCGGAAAGATTCGGGGGCCAATTCTTTGTCTTGTGGGGCCTCCAGGGGTAGGAAAGACCTCGCTTGGAAAATCGATTGCAAAATCTACTGGCCGACAGTTTGTGCGAATTGCTTTGGGTGGAGTTCGTGATGAAGCCGAGATTCGGGGTCATCGACGAACCTACATTGGCGCGATGCCAGGCAAGATTATCCAATCTCTCAAGAAGGCTAACTCGAGTAATCCAGTGTTCTTGCTGGATGAAGTTGATAAAATGTCGACAGATTTCAGGGGAGATCCTTCATCTGCTTTGCTTGAAGTGTTAGACCCTGAACAAAATGATAGCTTCAATGATCACTATCTAGATTGTGATTATGATCTGTCCAAGGTGATGTTTATTACTACGGCAAACTCACTTCACACGATTCCTCAACCGTTGATGGACCGTATGGAGATTATTCGACTCTCTGGATACACAGAGCTTGAAAAGATAGCTATCTGTAGGAAGTACTTACTAGAGAAGCAGCTTAAGGAAAACGGCCTAAAGCTAGAAAATGTTACGGTGCATGATGGTGTCTACTCAGAGATTATAAACCGCTATACACGAGAGGCGGGGGTTCGTAATCTGGAGCGTACCATCGCTACGTTGTGTCGAAAGGCGGCAGTAGAGATAGTTGAAAAGGGGGCTGACGCTGTTGTCGAGATAACACTTGATAATCTCCCCCGATTTCTAGGTCAGCCTAAGTTTAGATACGGCAAATCAGAGGACTTGGACCAAGTTGGTCTTGCAACAGGATTAGCTTGGACTGATAAGGGTGGAGAATTGCTTGTTATCGAAACAACGATTTTACCCGGTCGGGGGCGCTTGCAGATTACCGGTAAGTTGGGGGATGTAATGCAAGAGTCTGCTAAGGCGGCTCTTAGTTATGTTCGCTCTAGGGCAAGCGTGTTCGGACTTCCTCGGTATTTCTATGATAAAATAGACATTCATGTGCACGTTCCGGAGGGAGCAATTCCAAAAGATGGTCCGTCTGCTGGTATTACAATGGCGACCTCAATGGTTTCTGCGCTGACTGGCATTCCAATTGACAAGCAAATAGCCATGACAGGGGAGATTACTCTTCGTGGAAATGTGCTCCCGATTGGCGGTCTTAAGGAAAAGGCGCTTGCCGCTCACCGAGGTGGGATTAAACGAGTTCTGTTTCCGAAGGAAAACGAAAACGACATTGAGGAAATACCCGCAACCGTTCGAAATGAGCTTGAGCTGATTCCGGTGTCTCATGTAGACGAGGTTCTTTACGAAGCGCTTAGGTGCCGGACTCCACAAGACTTCGCTTCATTTCTCGAAAACAAGAAGGTTCGTGATGAGCTCTTGTACGCCGAGGACAAGAAGAAAGAGGAATTGGGAGAGGCAAAGCCTGGGGCTGAAAAGCCTTCAGCCAGTATCGTGGCTCATTAGTTAGACTTCGAGTGCTTTTGTATCAATGAATGCGGTGGTGGCCTATTTTTTCAGGCCCTCGCCGCAAACTTTACCGCTATCCATTGACTTTTATCCGATTGGTAGGTAGTTTCTCCGGTGTCCAATTGAAAGGTTCGTCGTTATTGACGAGTCTAAAAAGGAGCTACTGGTAGCCTTTAAGAGGCTCTTTAGATGGCTCCTGTTATCTAAGCGGGCGCTTAGCTCAGTTGGTAGAGCGTCAGCCTTACAAGCTGAATGTCGTAGGTTCGATCCCTGCAGCGCCCACCACTTTTTTCAATTTTCTTAAAGTCTCTTGATTAGGTAGCGCCTCGTACAAGGCTTGCTAGTATTTTTATTAAAGCGAGCTCTATCTGATGAATTCCGAGGGCTCGTTGAAGCTACGTTTCCTTATGACGTAATTATCCAACCGCACTCCCGCACCGTGTATGTTGCTGTTATGCAGCAACTACAGGTGGGGGTCGCGGACTAGTCACGGACTAATTGTCATATTTCTTTCGAGTCACGCTACCATCGGCTTTTAGTTCAACGGAAATCCAATCCCATTGCTTGAGAGCGTTATCTCGGAAACGAGGAGCTGCGATGTGCAAGTCTGCTCTAGGATCCGATATCTCAGGTGTTCGAGAAAACAGCATGCTGCCATCTGAGCGTACTTGAGAGTATTGGTAGTATTTCAAGTTTCTTGGGAGCTCTCCTGAGACACGAGCGGTCGTGTTGAATCGAATCGCGTTATCGTAATGGACAACGTGAGCGGGCATAGCTCTTGAAACAAGCTGCTCAACCCCTGATTTAGACTCAGTAGATGGTGTGTGCATCAACATCACCGGCATGGGTGCACTTCCAACGGAGTTTACTGTGCGTAAAATGCGATAGTGTCCATCAAGACCAACTCCTGCGGGGCTATGTAATCCTGTAGAGCCCGAAGAGACATCTACCTTCGATGCATCTGCTATAGGATAGATACCGCTTCCGTAATGGTCTTTAGGAGGTGTCCATGCATAGACAAAATCTACATTGGATGCCTTGGATAGGTGGACCTCTCCTTGAGTCGCTTTCTCTACCCTAACCGAGCCAGAGTCAGCGATGCTGTCGCTTGGAGACGCGGGCTCTTCGCTCTTCGGATTCGGCGCATCAGCGGCTGTTACCTGCAATGGTGGTTGATTTGTGGGATTTTCTGGATTCGATTGGATAGAACCATCTTGGTACCGATAGACAGTTTTTGTGCTCCATGAAATAGAGCCGTCGCTGTTAACCCCAGGGCGCAATACTGCCAAATCAGCTGATGCATCTATACTAGATGCAAGAACAACGCTTCCATCGCCTCTGACCTCTGCATGGTTGTATGTCTTGTCGCCAACCTTGACGGCATCAAAAAGTACCTTCGGTGCATTAAATGCCATCGAAGAATCATGCTGCGTATTGAGTGCATATGCCTGTACTGCGATGCTCTGGAGATAGGACGATTCATCACGGGAAAAAACCGGAGGATCTCGTTGGATGATACGAAGGATACTGGCCGAGTCATCGTAGGAGTTGCTCCGAAGAAAGAGGTATTCTCTAGTTCTTGTAGTACTATTGTCGAGGCCAGCGGGTTTTACTAGACCGAGTGGAGAGCGAGTATGATCGATACTGCTCTGAACCTCATCTGGGACGGAGGTGAGGGTGCTCTTTGTTATGATTGGCAAACTTTCTGCATACGAACGAAGAAAGGCTAGGTTTGAATTTTGTTCTAATTCTGTAGAACTCTCGTTTGTAATGATTGTAGACGGAGCCTCGCCCTGCTTGGTTATGAGATTCGGTGAAGATTCCTCCTGCACCTTCATCTCATCTTCAACAGAAATTGAATCAGGAGACAGTGTAAGTTCTCTTCCTCCGATTACTATTTTAGCAGAGAGATCCCCAGGTGGTAGTGTCATACTTAGTATTGCACTCCCATCTGGTTTTACGGTGCGGCGAACATCGTAAAAGCCGTCGACGCGAGCGCTAAGTGTGCACTTATCTAGAGATGATTGAATCTTTGATCTGCTAGAACCGTTAATCTTAGTAACCTCAAAATCAATTTTTGCTTTTGCCTGTTCAGGTGTGAGATGAACTACTCCTGTAATTGAGCCGTCCTTGTTTTTAGATGTCTCAATAGACTGGACAGGAGTGTTTTCGAGGGCTTCACCTGCTATTCTTTCGGTTTCTTTACCGCTCTGATTTGCAATAGCTTCCAAACGAGAAAAGCTTTGCGATGCGTGGTGCGGTATAAATAGTGTGGCGTTTGTTGCCTGTGAGTACAGAGTGAAACTGACGGTGTATCTTCCGTCTGAATTTCTTGTTGATGACATCTTGCAAAAATTTGTTTTATTACGTGTATCGAAAAATTCAGAACTAGCCTTTCCTCGAGGGAGGTTGACGGTGTAGTTTATAGCTTTTCCGTTGTGCGTAGTAGTAGTTCGAAAGTTTATATCGTGTGGCTGTACGCCTTTTGGAAGCGTAACCATCCCTGTAACACTTCCGTCTGAATTTACAGTGGTTGTAATCTGTGGAGCTTCAGTTAGATGCTGCGATCCCCTAGAGGACGTTTGTCGTCCGCTGAATAGGCGCCGAATTGGGCCTGTAGAACCTCTGCCCAGTAATCGACACCCGTGCGATGGTGGCTGTTGTTTTCGTTGCTGTTGTCTTGCACCGTAGCATGCCGGATTTGCAAACCTTCCCATAAGACCTCCATAAATATCTTGTTTATCTATTTACAGAAGAGGATATGGACTTTTAGAAAAGAAGCGTGACCTGAAAAAGCGAAAAAGTGTTGAAATATAGCTAGTTACAGCTCCTTTCGGCTAGTATCACTTGAGGATTGCTACGTACACCTCCGGAGCGTCCGAAACGAGGCTAGACGACCTGTTTTCAACTCCGGGCGTGAAAAGAGGGAAAGAGCTCTTGAGTTCTATTCGCTAGACGAGATACGAGCGCCGTTATCTCTGCGTGTTGTGTCGATAGGAGTGATGCCAGCTAGCTCACCGATTACGTTTACAAGCTCACCATTAGCTGGGACTACAACTTTTGCATTACTCTTGAGAGCTGTTTCTACCGCTTCAAGCTTTCGAAGTACCTGTGCATTACCAATAAAGTACTGTTCAGCGGCTTCGTTTACGAGGCGGATGGCTTCAGCTTCACCCTCAGCCTGAAGAATGCGAGCTTGCCTAACTCCTTCGGCGTGTTTTATCTGAGAACGTTTTGCACCGTCGGCTTGTGTCTCTGATGCCGTGGCGAAATCTACAGCCGCGATCTTTTCGTTTTCTGCCTTTACAACCTTGTTCATTGTCTCTTGCACATCTCGAGGCGGGTCGATCTCTTTTAGCTCTGTTCGCACGATCTGTAATCCCCACGGTTCGGTTTCAGTTGTGAGGATTCGGTGAAGTTCTTCGTTAATCTTTCCTCGCTCACTGTTCGCAGATTTAAGCGTAAGGTTTCCGATGATGTTTCGTAGAGTGGTTCGTGCGAGGTTTACAATTTGATATTGGAAATTATGCACGTTGTATTGTGAGGCTTTAACACTTGATTCGTCTCCCTTGACCTTGAAATATACCTGAGCGTCCACGCGAGCGTTCAAATTATCATCGGTAATAATCTCTTGTGGCTCAGCATCTACCATGGTCTCTGTGATATTTACTTTGTACATCATATCAACAACCGGAATAATCCAATGAAAGCCTGGTTCAGCAAAGCGGCTGTATTTACCAAATCGCTCGATGAGTGCGCGGTGGGTGGGGCGCACGATCCGAATACCCAACAAAAATAGACCGAGGGATACAAAAATTAGAAATCCGAGTATCGATGACATACTTTTTCTCCTTTTTTACACTACTATGGCTCTATGTAAATGCCGTGCCGTTGACGAGCGGTGAATTTTGGATTTTCAATTTTAAATTCCCGACTATCGATAATAGACGGGTCGTTGTTATCTAAATCAACTTCAATGTATGCTTCTTCATCAGACGAGACAGCTTTTAGATTGAATGTAAGAGAGACATAATCTCCGTCGATTGTGTCTGATGAATCAAGAAAAAACACGAGATACCGTTCAGTCTCGTTTGCGGCTTGCATCGTTGGTTCTTGTCGAAAGCTATTCTCTCTTTCGGAGAAAAATACAGTGGAGTGGGGAACGTACTTTAAAGACCGCGGTATTTTAATCTTGAGGATAGCACCGTTTTTATTTAGGTGAACTATCTCTATTTCTACCTTATTGAGATCGCCTGAGTCTATGTGACCTCGCTCAAGTTCGAGGTAAACATCCCCCTCATAGTTTTCTGGTAGTCCGCCACCACCACCGCCTCCTCCGATTCCTCCACATGCAGTGGATAAGATGCAGAGAATTAGGATGTATGAGAGCCTCTTTGCTTGTCGAATTAGATGCGTATTCACAGTAGTATAAGATGCTTAGAGGTCGCGGAGTGATTCGATTCTATGAAGAGCGACGGGATAATGCCAACAAGAGCCAAGAGATTATAAAACCAGCGCCTCCAATTGGTGTAATTGCTCCTAACCATTTGGTATTTGTAAGAACGAGTAGGTACAGGGAGCCTGAGAAGATGCAAGTTGCGCCAATCATAAGCCATGTGATGGTTCTCAGGCGGCTGGATGGGATTTTAAGTGCATCGGAAGACGATAGAAAAAGAGCGCCTAGGGAATGGATTAATTGGTACAACACTGCTTTTTCCCAGATAGATAGATATTCAGGCGAAATAGAATGCTTTAGCCCATGAGCTCCGAAAGCTCCACACGCAACACCGATAGCCAAGAGAAGAGAAGATAAACGCTGTGTCATAGATGCTGTGTTTGTCATTACTGTTTTTTTGTTTCCATCCATCAAAGATTCTACGGCGCTTGTGGCTCTTAAGCGGTGGCATTAATCTACACGATTACTATTAATAGCAAAAGGACAGTGTGTCTATGGTCTTGCCATAATATTTATTTTTCAAGGTCTTGATTTTAGGATGTCGTTACTGCCGACAACAGGGATATCGCCAAATATTTTGTCGGTAGGCATATAATCTGGATTCATGGTGCCTGAGGGCATTTCGGGCACTTGCACTTTCTTGTTTGTACTTAGCGTTGATAGTGTTGGAATCGGTGTTGGAGTCGGGCTCGGTGTAGGAGTATCTGGTTCAGGGGTTTTCTCGGCAAGCTGTTTGGCAGTTTTTTCTGCTTCTTCATCGAGTAGTTTTCGCAAAGGATCATTCAAGCCCTTATCCTCGCTGGTGTCTTTGGTAAAATTTGTCTTGCTTGAGAACTTTAGCTTTAGGGTAATGCGTCTGTTTGAAGGATGGAGGGGTTCATCCGGCTTTCTCAATTCGCTTGATGACCGTCCACTTACACTTGTAATTCGGGAAGAGGGGTATCCAAGCTGCTCAAGCATCCTTCGAGCCGAGTTTGCTCTGTCTGAAGAGAGCTCCCAGTTGGTGTATCCACCATTTCTAGAGGGAAAAGGTTCTGCATCTGTATGACCGAATACCTCAAGAGTATTCGGATATCGTTTGATCACATCGGTGATAAGCTTAAACGCTGGGACGGCGTCGTTTCTTATGCGGGCACTTCCACTGTCGAACATCGATTGTTTGTCAGTATCCATGATTTCAATTTTTAGTCCGTCTGGCTCTGCTGAGGCCTCAATGGAGCCCGCAAGTCGAGCTGTTGACGCGAAGGCATTTGCCATCCGTTCGATCTCTTGTTTTGCATCTCGTTCGACTATTCTAATTTTCAGCTCTTCTCTTGTTTCGCGAAGATGTTCTCGTTTCGTGTTCAACCCTGTTGTATTTGTAGGTCCTCGGTGTTGAAACGGCTCGACTTTTCCCTCTTGCATGTACAGTTTGTCCAGATCGCGTTCAGTCTCTCCGAAGGTTTTTTGATCCTCTAGTGGATCTTTAAACTTACGGAGATCCTTCTCTCGGGGAGGGACGTATGCTTCGTCAAGAATCCCCTGGCCACCAAGTAGGAGGGGTTGTCCGGAGCCTTCCTGAAATATCGAGGGACGTCGGAAATACGAGGCGATGGCAACGCGTACGGTTACCGAGGCGGTGTTGATAAGCCACATACAGAGAAAGAAACACATCATGGCGGTTGTAAAATCGGCGTAGGCTATCTTCCATGCGCCGCCGTGGTGTCCACCATGGCCACCTTTTTTAATAATGATAATCGGTTTGTTGTCGTCCGAACCTTCTGCCATGGTTTAACAATAATGATTATTTCTTCTTAGCTTCTTTGATAATCTCCTCGAGTTCCTCCGCGGTTGGACGGAACACGCCGGGAATCGTTTTACGAGCGAATTCCAATGCGACACCAGGAGGCGATCCACCAGCAAATGCTACAAGTCCAGCTCTAACACACTTTAGGAGGCCGGTAATTTCACGGACATTGTTTTCCATCTTGGTTCCAATCGGACCGATAAGACCATAAGACAAAAAGATACCTAACATAGTACCAACGAGCGCTGCCGCAACGTGGTGACCGATCTCTGTGGGAGGACCATCTAGAAATTGCATGGTGATGATAATTCCAAGTACCGCGGCTACAATACCCATCGCCGGAAAGGAATCCGCCATCGTCTTTACGGCTGTTGGTACTAAGAGCGCCTCTTCGTGGTGGGTTTCTATCTCTGAGTCGAGGAGTTTGTCCAATTCGAAAGCATTTACGACACCATCAACGAACAGCCGAAGTGCAGAGGTGAATGTGTCCATCAGATGATGGTTGTGTGCCGCTAGGGGGTATTTGTTAAATCGAGCGCTTTGATGTGGATTAGATATATCTCCTTCGACACCGAGAACTCCTTCACGTCGCATCGTATCGAAAATACATCCCATGAGTCCGAGAAGATCGCGGTAGAGTGCCTTGTTTACACCTGTTCCCTTTATGGCTTCTATAAGGGCGGGGATGATTCCCTTCAGAACCGTACCAGGCTGAGAGATCAAAATAGTAAAGCCGATACCACCTGCAATAACCAAGAACTCGTATGGCTGAAATAATACCTCGACAGGACCTCCGGGGCCGACAAATCCGATCAGTACGCTACCAAGTACCCCTATGACTCCAAGAATTACGCCCATTAGATGGAACTCCTACAATTTAGTCTCTGCTTGTTCTGTTGCCCATTGTGTTCGAAAACACCCTCTGTAAATGATCTGCTTACTTAAGGGTGTCGGAAGATAACCCTGCGGACTTAAAAGAAAAGCATCAAACGGCGTTTTCATCTGAGTCTCCTTTCTAGTGGTGATGGGTTCCCGGAATCCTTGTTGTTGATAGGTAGCTTGTGCCGAAATGATGTGCGTCGCTATGAGGTGGTGGCGACAGACCAACAATATTTAGAGGATCCATGGGATTGCTTCCTATAGAGAGTTGTCAATTCGGTTAGGGGGCGTTTGATTTTGCGAAGGTTTGTTTGAATTGTTGCCCGAGCCCTTGTTGGGATTAGACACGGTAGGAGTGCTATTTTCTTGGCGCTTTGATGTTTCATCGATGAGATAGCTCATCACTTTGCCTGTGATAAGCGTAACGCGGATCTCTAGGTTGTCGGGATATTTGGCACCTGCGCGCTGGAATCGGAAGTGGTCCCGGCCGCCATTGGCGGTTCCTGAAAACTGTCCACGTTCAATGACTTTGCCATTTGAATTCACTAATGAGACACGTTCTATTTGACCGGTGACAGAGGGGGGTAATAGTACAACTAATCTTCCATCGCTATCTGACACTGGCTTATACAGGAATCCAGTTCCAGCTTCTGAGTTGTGACCCGAAGATGATGGCGTACTCGTAGTTGTTCGGCGGGAGTTGCTCGCTTCTGTTAGATCTCGCAGGGCAGCTGTCTCTTCTCCACTATCAAATAAATCAAGCTTTCCTTGCGCTAATAGCAGGGCTTGTTCCATCGATGCTACAGCTTTTGTGGGGTCATTGACTCCTCCTCGGTCATCGAATAAGACATCCGTATTACTATCAAGCTGGGCTGCCGCAAAGCTTTGAGCGTAGATTGTTGTTGCTTCCTCTTCAGATAGAATTTCACTTGCGCTAAAAGCGAGTAACGCCGCCTTGGTGGCATCCTCAAAGGGAATGTATCCGTCTGCTTTTTGCATTGAGCTCTTGGCCGTGTCAAAGAGGCTGAGATACTCTTTCAATCCATCTTCGCCTTTTAGGTTTTGTATCCGTTCCTGTACAAGAGCGGAAAACAATTCCTCTTCGCTCACTTGATTTGAGGAAACAGGGGAAAGAAAAGCCTTAAGAGAAGACTCAAATGGTTGTTCAACCGCTGCGACCTGTGCGGTTGTGGCACTGGCGCGTGCAACTCGAGAGGCAGTTTGTCCCTGTAGTTTCGCGATAAATTCTGTAATGCTTTGGACCGTTTCCATGGCGCCTCTGCGATTTTTCTCTGACCTGGGTGCTTATCCATAAGCACCCGCGTAGACCATTTAAAGATGGTCTCTGATAGGTATGACAAAGCAGAAAGTGTGCCAGTTCTATTCTAGGGTGTTCGACGCTCCCGGACGGGTTTAAAAAAGCGGACGACCCGTCATTTCTTTGGGCTGTGGGAGATTCATCATCTTCAGAACTGTTGGAGCCACATCACACAGAGCACCATCACCTCTCAAAGTTACTTGAGATTTGTGCCCTACGAGAATCACTGGAACAGGGAAGGTGGTATGGGCAGTATGCGGCGTTTCGTCTGAGAGGTTTAGCATTTGCTCAGCGTTTCCGTGGTCAGCGATAATAAGCGCCTCGCCTTCAACACGCTCTAATTGATCAATTATCTTCGCCAGGCATGTATCGACCGTTTCTACGGCCTTGATGCCGGCTTCAATAACACCGGTGTGGCCGACCATGTCACAGTTTGCGAAATTGACGACTATAAGCTCATATTTTCCGGTGGAGAGACCTTGCATGACAAGATTGCATACTCCTTCAGCGCTCATTTCGGGCTTTTCGTCGTACGTTTTTACATCTCGCGGTGAGGGTACGAGTTGGCGCTCTTCACCTGGATAGGCCTGTTCAATGCCTCCGTTTAGAAAATATGTGACGTGAGGGTACTTCTCAGTTTCGGCGATACGAAGCTGTTGTAAACCGTGGTGTGCGACTACTTCTCCTAGATGATTTTTGATGTCTAATTGAGGAAATAAAAAAGGAAGGCCTAGCGAACTGTCATACTCTGTAAAGCAGAGAGTCTTTTCTGGCTGTATTACGGGGGCCTCCCGATCAAATTCGGTAAAATGCGGCGAGCACAGGGTCGTCACGATTTCACGCATTCTGTCCTCTCTAAAATTAAAAAATACAAGTGCGTCGTCTTTATCGAAAGCTTGTACGGCCGTAACACCAGGCTCGATAAATTCATCTGTGGTGCCTTTTGCATAAGAGTCAGTGATGTAATCGTGAGGGGATGTAATCACATCTCCCAATCCAAGCGCGATAGCATGGTAGGCGCGTTCGACACGTTCCCACCGTTTGTCGCGATCCATTGCGAAAAACCGTCCGCAAACCGTCGCTATCGACACTGATGGCTTGTTGGAAATAAATTCAAGGATCTCCTCAAGATCTTTTTTGAATGCGGCAGGAGAGACGTCCCTACCGTCGGTTATTAGATGAAGCCTAATTGGCTTCTCTGCGCAATCGATAACAAGTCGGGAAAGAAGAAGCTTGAGGTGGTTAATGTGAGAGTGAACCCCCCCGGAGCTGCATAGCCCAACGATATGAATTGTGGGCGAGCTCTTTATTGAAGTTAGAAAGTTCTGATACGTCTTCGATGAATCCAAAAATGGGCCTTGCAATGCGCGACTGATTCGCAGAAGCCACTGTTCAACAACCCGACCAGCTCCGATATTTAAATGTCCAACTTCTGAGTTTCCCATTTGCCCTTCAGGTAGACCAACTGCTTCTCCAAAAGTCGTCAGTGTGGCATTAGGACAGGAGGCCATGAGCTTGTCGAGAGTTGGTTTTCTCGCAAGAGCTACGGCATTTCCGCTCGAATCGGGATTTAAGCCAAAACCATCAAGAATGCATAAGAGGGTAGGGGTCTTCATAACTGGTCCTATTACATCAAAAAACTCGTACTCCTTCATATCACTAAATGGGGATTTGCGCACGTTTCATAGATTTGCCATCTGCAAAGGCGTTCTCTGTCCGCAAAGGGGTAGCGTTGGAACAGTTGCCGACGTCTATCAGGAATCGCTACGGCGTGGAGAGCAGAGGGGATGGGGAGCCCTTCTGGCCGTTGGAGGGGTCTTCAATTTGGTAAGTCGAACGGCAGGAAATGATGTTCTTTTGATGGGCAAGTTCGTGCCATAAGGGGCCTGATTGAGGGGCTTTCCCTGTTTGAACCAAATAGAGACCCTTGCAAACCAAAAATCGCTCCTGAATCCCTTCTGGCAGTGGCGTGGAGATGGTTTTAGCGACTAATCTCGAAAATTTTTCAATGAGCGAGTCTACTTCATGAAAGTGATTCGCTGCCAAGAGGACCTCGATAAGAAGAAGTTCGGCTTCAATGCGGCCTAGGCCTGATTGGCTCTTACATGCCGTTTTAGCCACGCCAATGGCACCTTCGAAGCGTTGCTGAGGTTGTACGTGTTCATTATTTAGCCACACGGAAACGGCTGACTTCCAGTCTTCATTTCGCTTGGAAATCTTCGCTGCCCGAATATAGTTCTCGACAGCTACGGTGGTATCTCCTCTTTTCACAGCCCTTGATGCCGACAATAGGAGTGCTGGATAATAGTTGGAGTGGCGTTTTATGAGCTCGCCGAGAGCCTGATCACGATGCGTCTCGGAGAGTTCTTCATTTATCTGCCTTAATGCAATTGCCGCCCGTGGGTTTTCCTCTTGGGAGTCGCGAAAGCCTAACGACTCCAATTTGTCTTGTATCTGCAGTGCTTCCTTATATCCCCTGAGGGCCAGATGGAGTTCTCGAAGGGATATAAGGACGTGTTGAGAGGGATGCTTTTGCGCAAGGAGTACGAGGTTGTCTTTTGCTCCCACAAGATTTCCCTGTGTTTTATTGAGTTCATAGCCTCTCATGAGTATCCCAATAGTTGCTGCTCCTTGAGCGCGCGCTGAATCAATGACTCTAAGAGCCTCACTATTGTCTCCCAGCTTTTCAAGACAGCGAGACAATTCTATCCGAGCAAGGGTGTTTGTGGGATCACTGGCAAGGATATCTTCCCAACGATCTTTTGCTTGCCCCCACTCATGAATTGCCATAAGGCCTACGCCAGAAACAAGGGTCTCGACGAAGTCACAGTGAGTGCGAACTTGATTGCGGAGTTTTCTCTCGCGAAAATACGCCTTCACTCCCCATAGAAGTGCTATTAGAGAGGTAAAGAGACAGCCTAATGCAAAGATTGCAAGATATAAGACACCCGCGGTAGCTGTGATCGTGGAGGTTCCTCCAAGGTGTATGGTTGCAGGAGCGGAATTAGTGATCGTGACATACACTGCGACAGCAACGATAAGTCCAAGGATGATAAACCGGTTAAATTGTTTGAGCATGTCTAGGTTGTATCTCGAATATCCAATTAATTCTAGTATAAGAGTGGCTCTATGACCGGAATGTATGGGCCACAGCACTCGCAGCGCTTAAAACGGGATAATGCTTGAAACTCTGTGTGGGTAATCGTCCCCGAATTTTCGTACAGCTCAATTTGACGTGAGAGGTCTTTGTGTGGTGTGTTTCTCTCTCTAGGGGAGGCTAATGTGATGACCTTGAATAAGGGCGCCAATGTAACTGCCACCACAGCAGTACTAATCTGTTACAGTTGGAGCCTTAGGGGTTCCGCAATATTGTCCGTCCCGGTGCAGAAGTATTTGAGAGTAGATCCTCTTCCGGAGACCGGCAAAGACGTGGGATGCGAATTTAGATGTTAGATGCCGTGGCCTGTTTAGTTTCGTTGTTCGCCGGTGTTTTGCTCACTGAACCAACTCGCTTCACGATAACGGGAGAGTTGATCAGTAATGTAGTCGTATCAGCAACCCTGTGATATTTGATGTCGAACCCATCTTTGTCAATCACAAAGTACTTTTCGATTACCTTGACCATTTCTTCGCGGAAACCACCCATCTCTTCATTGGTCAGGCCGGTTCTGTCTTGAACGAGGACAAAATGCAATCTGCTTTTCGCCACGTCGCTACTTTCGTTGTTATTTCCAAAGAGGATTTTCTTGAGCGCACTTAACACTATCTTACTCCCGTCTCAAAATTTTACTACCTATTCATCGACTTTACCCATATTGCAGGGTTCCGTACATATACAAAAACTAACCCTGCACTACTGAGCAACCCCTAGACGTCGGGTAAGTCTATTCCACAGCGACCCGCCTGCGAGACTCGGAACCGGAATTTGCTCCCCACAAACACGACCCGCGATCCGGTTAAATGCCTGCCCAGCCTTTGATTTATGATTGTACGCTACAGGTTCGCCGCAGTTGGCAGCCACGATAATCTGTTCGTCTCGCTCCACAACTCCCAGAACGTCGATACCGAGGATATCCTGGACGTCTCGAACTGAGAGCATGTCTCCCTTTCTGACCATCTCAAAGTCGATTCGATTGATTATCAATCGCCCCTCGATTCCCTTCGATGATAGTAGTCCAACAACACGGTCAGCATCTCTTATCGCCGAAACTTCTGGAGTCGTGACAACGATAGCTGAATCCGCTCCGGCGCAAGCGTTGCGGAACCCTTGTTCGATACCTGCGGGAGAGTCTATCAGGATGTAATGAAACTCTCGCTTATATTGCTCGAGAACGTAGCGCACCTCAGCTTCATCGATAACGTCCTTGTCGTCGGTTTGTGAAGCAGGAAGGAGGTATAGGTTGTTTGATTTCTTTGACTTAATAATTGCCTGCGATGGTTTGCAGATTTTTTTCGCAACATCAACAATATTAAATACGATTCGGTTTTCAAGGCCGAGGATTACGTCGAGATTTCTCAGGCCTATATCCGCATCGATCACCAGTACCCGTTGACCACGTAAGGCCAAGGCCGCTCCAAGGCTTGCTGTTGTCGTGGTTTTGCCCACACCCCCTTTGCCCGAGGTTACAACGATTGCTTCCCCCAGCTCTTTTTTGCCGCTAGCACCCAGATTCTTACTATTCATTGATTACTCCCTTCTACGTACCCAAACAGTTCGTGATTGATACGGCTCGACGATAATCATATTGCCGTCTACCCGCGCCACTTCTGGAAGCCCTCCTTTGGGAGTGCTCTCCGCCTCATCGCTACCCGAGCCTCGAGATATTATCAGACCGATGCGCAGTTGGGTCGGTCGTAAATTGAGGCTAAATATTACGCGACCACCACCACTTTCGTCGTAGGCGCCTGCATGTGCGATTCCGCGTAGTGTCCCAAGAATCACAATATCTCCTCCGGCGATTACCTCGGCTCCCGAATTAACGTCACCGAATATTACAACAGAGTGCTCTGTTTCAACTTTTTGACCCGATCGTAACGTTCCGTACATAATGCGGGTGTCAGGATCATCCCAGGAGTTTGCATTGGTAAATCCTTGCCGATTCTCCATTGTATCAATGCCGTCGAACAAGCTGACACTGCGCTCGCTTGAGGGCTTTCTAAACGGCGTCGTCTTGCCGCCGCCGAATACGGAGAATGCCCCTCCACATTGATCGGCTTCTGTTGCGTTTTCAACGGGCTTTGTCGGAGGAGGATTCTTTTGTTTCGAAGGGCGAACGGACACCGAGAATTCGTCCGCTAAAACCGCAACGAGCTCTGATGTCACGCTATCTTCGGGCTTGGAGCCTATCCATTCAAAGGCGACATCGTTACCTGAGAGAAACGATCTGCGCGAATCGAGGAAACCTCGGACGGCGTGTATTAGATCGGTCCGCTCAACGCGACCGTCTACTCTGAGAACAAGACCATCGGAGGTGCCTCTGGCGCTAACGATGTTAGACCTAAGTTCAGCACGATGTTCGACTGGCTGTTCCTCTCGCGGATCTAGTGTGGTGTGGGATATGTCCCCTGAAAGCTCAGTTTGATTTGATTGATCTTCGTTTGAACTGCCTGTCATTGTGTTTTTCTTGTTAAATTAATCCGTGCTTTTTATTGAAGTCTTAAAAAGTTGTAAATCATAAGCCCAGCCATTGTAGAATTACCCAGCAAGAAACTCCAGCATTAATGCACATAGTTTTCATATTTATTGTGCCTGTCTAGTTGGTCTCGTAATTTGTCATCACAGAAAAACTACAAGTGCAAAATTCACAACCCCTGCGCCAGATGACGTTGCCGATATGTTCTCTTTGAGTCTATCTCCCGTTTAATATGTTCTCGATGCGACACCACAACTTTCTTTGCGACTGAAGTGTCAATCTAATTTGTTGTGGTGCTCTAGTAGTTAGGCAATTTCTTGTTTGCACATCCTCCTGTGTCTGTCGGTCATGACCCTCACATTCCATCGATTGTCATCCGTTCTAACGTGTCCTGCCCTGACATTCTCCGATTATTGGCCAACCTTCACGCCTCCCAAGCTTTACACAAGATGCCTTTTAGCCACTTTACGGTTGGACAATAAAGGTTCGCCCAGTTAGTTTAAGTAGCTTATAGCAAAACAGCAATCTGATCGTCAACAAACAAGTTTTGAAAATGACGTTCTCTGAGAAGAAAATTGTAGGTAATGAAAACTTCTGGTAGTGATGGGCTAGCGGACGATAGCTTAACGGCTCTGATAGTACAGCGTGTTTTTTGGCTAGCGGTTTATGGTGAGAAGTTAGCACGATAGATATGCCGATAATACGTTGTTGCTCAGAGAGAGAGGAAGGTAGAGTTAATTCGCATGTAAATCCTTAATGACTCCTATGAAAGGGGTTTTTCCCCGTTGGGGCTGGGGTATGGACGGATTTTGAGCTGTGGCAAACGGGGCGAGAATATAAAAAGAAGAGAGGGGAGAGGAAGAGAGATGATGATGACTTTAATGCGGGCCCTAAGTCGCTGGGTTTGCAGTGGTTTTGGTAGTGGATATGCGTCTGTTATTCCCGGGACATTTGGAACCGTTGCCGCATTACTATTCTGGATGATGCTTCATAGCTGGGGGGGGCTCGAGGAGGTCTCCATGCGTGTGTGGTTGGCTGTCGGCACCTGTTTTATCGGAACGCTTCTTGTATTCCTGGCTCTTGAGCCGCGAGAGACACAGAAAGACCCACAGTGGATAGTGATTGATGAGTGGGCTGGTTTGTTTATCACTATGGTTGCAATTGAAAGTGTTACGTGGTGGTCGTTAATTGTAGCTTTTGGTTTGTTTCGATTTTTTGATGGGCTGAAGTGGGGACCGGTTGCTCTGGCCGAGCGTTTGCCGGGGGGTGTTGGTATTATGGCAGATGATATCGTCGCTGGCCTTGAGAGTGTGATTGTTCTGTGGTTGTTATATTTTGTTGGTTTGCTGTAGGCACGGCGTAAGAGCCAACGAGATAGAAAGGACAGGTGTGCGATTATCTAGCTTATATATACTTTTAATTCTAACGGTATCGGTTTTTCTCGTTGGTTGCTCGCCCACCTACGTGATTCGAGCCGCGTATGAGCAAGGTAAAATTTTATTGGCACGTGATTCGATTCAGGACATTGTTCGCGAAGAGAAGGTAGATCCCAAGTTGAAAGAAAAGCTGCAACTTGCTTTGGATGCACGGGAGTTTGCAACATCTATGGGGTTGCAGGTTGGCGGAGCCTTCCTAGATTACGTCGACGTTGAAAAAGACGTTCTTACGTGGGTCGTGGTTGGTGCCCGAAAAGATTCATTCGAGCTCTACACGTACTGGTTCCCAATTGTAGGCCGAGTTCCCTATAAAGGCTTTTTTGAACGAGACGACGCACAGGCTGAGAAGTCTTATCTAGAGGATAGGGGATATGAGACATTTATAAGGGGCGCTGAGACTTTTAGTACTTTAGGGTGGTTTGATGATCCCCTGTTTTCAACCACTATTAAAAGGACGCCAATTCATATTGTAAACACAATTATCCATGAAAGCGTACATAGCACTCTTTGGATAAAGGGGAGTGTTTCTTTCAATGAGAGTCTTGCAAACTTTGTGGCGACTGAAGCGACGGTAGGATTCTTTCAAAAATACTCCGGGAGTATTTTGTCATCGGAGTTAGGGCAACGGTTAGAGGAGCAAGCGAAGCGTTCGGCGGTTTATCAGTATGAGTTTGCCTCTATGATAGGCGAGCTCTACACCAAGCTGTCAGATCTGTATGCCCTGAGAGAGCTCACGCTTGAGCAAAAGCTAGCCCAACGCAACGCGGTTTTTAGTGCGATTGTGCCGCGATTTAGGGAACAGTATCCTTTTATGACAGCGCTTGCCGAGATAAATAACGCCGAGATAGTTCAATATGCTCTCTATGTGAAAGATCTTGAACTCTTTAGGAAATTATACGATCGTTGTGGTCGCTCTTGGGAGAATTTCTTTGATACAATCAACAAATTATCTGTTTCTTTAGATGATGGCGAGACGAAAGATCCATTCCACTTGTTACGCCAAGTGGTGGAATCATCACAGTGTGATGTAAATACTTAATAGAGGGAGTGTAAGAGAGATGATTTTTGCCGACCGGTTACAGGAGAAGATAATAAAAAACAGAAGTTTTCTCGTGGCGGGTTGCGATCCTGTCATTGATGCAATGCCTGAATGGCTTCATCAGCAGGTAGCCCACAACTCGTTAAGTGATAAAGAGTATGTATCGAATGCGCTTGAATTGTTTGTTGATTGTTTCCTTTCGGCTGTAGACAACTCCGTCGCCGCGATTAAGCCCAACAGCGCGTTTTTTGAGCAGTATGGCCTCGAGGGTATGCGGGTTTTTGAATCGTTGTGTCGTCGGGCTCATGAGAAGGGGATTCAAGTCATAGCAGATGCCAAGAGGGGAGATATAGGCTCTACGGCAACTGCTTACAGTAACGCATTTCTTGGAGGATCGTCAGTGCGGGGGAAAAGTGTAGAGGCATTTTATTGCGATGCTCTGACTGTGAACCCGTTTTTAGGGTTCGATACCCTTCTGCCCTTTGTTACAGCGTGTCAAGAGCACGGAAAGGGGCTTTTTATCTTGGTTCAAACATCTAATCCGGGGGCCAAAACGATTCAGGGGCTTGTTGAGGAAGACCTCTCGGTAAGCGAACGTGTTGCTGGTTGGATTAGAGAGCAGGGGGATACGCTGCGGGGTGATTGTGGATGGTCTGGATTAGGAGCTGTTGTGGGTGCACTGTATCCGACCGAGGCTCGACGACTACGAGAGTTGATGCCAGAGACTTTCTTTCTAATACCTGGGCTTGGAGCGCAAGGAGGAAAGGCTGCTGACTCTGTTGCTGGATTTGGTACTCAAGATGGTAGGTGTGGGGGGGGACTCATTAATGCATCACGAGGATTGTTGCAGGGTGAGAGCTCGTCCCCAGAGAGCTATTGCGCGCTGATTGCGTCGAATGTGAAGCAATTTAATGGCCAGATAGAGGATGCTCTTTGCCTTGCATAATTGCTATTCTGTCGGTTGCCTGGCTTGGGAGAGCGAGGTGTCCCATCTTGTTTGACAAGATGGCAGTGGTCTAGCACAGTAGGGGGTCTAGCACAGTAGGGTTTAGCACAGTGAAACCTCAGCGTTTCCTGAGGAATCCTTGTTGACCGTATCGCACTGACCGCAGAACTAACTCGGGACGTTTTTATTTCGTCTGAGGTGTTGGGGCTCATGTTGGATGACCTCTCGTATTGAAACTATTTTTGCCAATATCGAGCCGCACTGAAAAACTTTTAAAGAAGACTGAAATGAAAGCGAACAAAGAAAGCACACCGTCGACTAGTCCGCCGATAGACCCAAAAAATCGTGTTGTTCAGTATGACCACGATGGCGCTGTCTTGCTCGGAGTAGTTACGGGAGTTCGTAAAGATAAGTGTAAGCTTATAAATATTAGAGGAAGAGAGACTGAGCTTGCTCAGCAGAGATTGCATTTTCTCCCAGGAGCACTTGCGGTCGATGATGACACCTTAAAAACTAAAGTGGCAGGGCTAGAAGAGCTTAACATCTTGATAGAAAACCGTGCAAAATCGATCGATGTTGAGGAACTATGGATATTTGTCCGAGATGATTTGCGAGAATACTGTGTTGGCGATCTGTGTGAGTTGTATTTTGGTGCGGATGGATTGGTTGATCATGCAGCGCTTCGGATAGCATTTATCGCTGATCGAGTGCATTTTAAGCGCTCTAAAAGTGGTTTTGAGCCGCGCTCTGAAACTACTGTGGCCGAACTAAAGCAGGCTGAAGAGGCTAAGGCGGTCCGTGCAGAGCAGCAAAGGGAAGTGATTTCGTTTATGGAAGCTCGCCTTCGAGATTCTAGTCTCGAACCTCCTGTATCGGTTTGTAGTCTTATCGGTGTGCTAAAAGAGATTGCCGCTGAGTCATTACATATAGAGCCTGCTCAGCTACGGGAAGCAAAAGAGTTTTTGAAAAACCTAGCAGAGCGCCTGAAATTAGGAGATATATCTGCTCCCGAAAAGTGTGCGTATGAAGTCTTAAGGAGCACTCAACTGATTGGTGAGCATTTTAATCTCTCATTTGTAAGGCATCACATCAATGAAAGGTTTCCCGATGAGATTAATGTTTTAGCACGGGAGATAACCCTTCAGCCTGACGAGGGGGCGTTTCGAATTGACTATACAGCAGCGGAGGTTTTTACCATCGATGACTCCTCTACTCGTGATATGGATGACGCATTGTCGCTAGAACGCATCGATGATGGTTTTGAATTGGGGATTCATATAACGGATGTTTCAGCTGCGTTTGATTTTGGCAGCGAGCTTGATAATGCAGCTCGGCATAGGGCGACATCAATATACTGCGCAGATCGCGTTGTGAATATGCTACCTGACATCTTATCTGAAGACAGATTGAGTCTTATAGCTGGGGAGACCCGTCCGTGCCTGTCGGTTTTTATCACGTTATCCGAGGACTTGCAGTTGTTATCGAGTCGAGTCCAAGCGACGCGCGTGAAAGTAACCACTCGCTATAGCTATGACCAGGTAGATGATTTGCTGGAGCATGGCGATAAGACATTCCTAAGGCTTTATGAGGTGGCGTCGATTCATGAAGCAAGACGACTTGCTCGGGGGGCGGTGAAGGTTCACAAGCGAGAGGTTGTTCCTCACTATAAAGACTCCAGAGTTACGTTGCAGGAGGTAAACGAAGAAAGTCCAGCCCGAAGTCTCGTTGCGGAAATGATGGTTTTGGCCAATAGTGTATTCGCACAGTATGCAATCGATAACCAGATACCAGTATGGTTTAGGGGGCAAGAGCCGCCCGCCGCTGTGTCCTCAAGCGTCGCTAGTCTTCCTGAGGGTCCCGCAAAGGATTTTCAAGCGAGAACCTCCCTTAAGAAGTCCAGTGTATCTTTAGAGCCGCGACCACATGCAGGATTAGGACTACCTTGTTACATTCAATGTACCTCGCCAATTCGTCGTTACATGGATCTGTGCCATCAGCGCCAGTTCGTTTCATTTCTTCGAGATGGCAAGGCAGCCATGGACAGCGAGACCTTTTTGAAATTAGCTAATGAGGTTGAAGGTCCTCTTAGAGCGGCCTCTCTGGCAAGTCGAGAGACAAAGCGGTATTGGTTGTTGACCTATTTGGCTCAGCGTGATCGCGAACTGCCGATTCGAGCAACAGTTGTAAGAACAGATCTAAAATCTCCGCTGGTTGAGTTAGATGAGGTTTTTATCACGGTTCTGGTGAAACTCGGAAAAGGTTATCAGCCAGGAATGGAGGCGGAGTTAAGGATATGCAGCGTTGATCCTCGAGCTGACTATATCAGATTGCAAGAAATGTAACGGTAGCGGCTTGGTGTAGCACGCTGATATAGCGCTATAATGCGTTAACAATGTCTTTAAGTGCGAGAATCTGAGCGGCGGAGTAGCCACTGTTAGAGGACCAAACAATTATTCCTGAGCGGTCGAGCAAAACAGCGTAGGCATTACGGGGGCGTTCGTTTCCTAAAACGCTAATAATTTTTTCAGCGTCTTCGTAAACAGTGACAACCGATCCCCAGTCGGAGCTAGGAATGCCGCTGCGCATGCCATTGTTGATATAACTTTGAATAACGCGAGGCATCATTCCGACGATAGTTGGTACTTCAACGATCTGCGTTTTGATACCAGCTTGGAGTGCTCCCAAAATCCAACGATCGATATCAAACTGCGCATTTTGTTTGTACCCGATAAGTAATAGCGTTGGCTTGCCCTGATATTGATCGGGAATCGTAACTACTTCGTCTTTAAGGTTAGTGCCATGCACGTGGGGAAATGGAGTATTCTCCAAGTCAGTGGGACCCACAACGGTTCTGGAGCAGGCTATCAAGGACAGGAGAGCTAGGGTAATGAGGCCGAGCCGGTAGTGTTTCATAGTGATTGAAGTATGAAACAATATCATCATGAATGGCAAGGGGCAGAGCTATATACCAGTTTTAGTCTCTGATCTCTGCGATGTTCTTGCTCGGGCCACTGTTAGTGCCCCGAGCAACAGGTATGGTTATCAGATATAGGTTGTCGGTAGAACTACGATCTTATTCGACCGCTGACCTGACCCTTAATGAATAGTGTGTTCAGGGATCTTTGCCATATCTTGCCCCCCAACCTCAGCTTCTAAGTCACTGCAAAGCCTCGTTAGCATTTGAAATGCACGGGCTAGTGAATCCATTTCGTCGCACGTGATTTCAATGATTTCTGTGCACATTTGCTCGTCACTTAAGTCGTCGATGTTGCTTGGCCGTTTTCTCATGAACTCTCCTCGCATGTTGCTTCTCTATCCCTGTTCAAGAAGAAACTATGCATTATGTGTTCCAAGGTATCGGATGAAGGGGATGGAAAGCTTTAGCAATGGGTGCTTAAAGATTTTATGGAGAGATAAAAAATGAGATTGATTAGGTTGAGGATCCTAGGATCTTGTAAGAAGAGAGATAGATGGCTGAATAGACCTGTGAATTTCTCATAAGAGTTGACTGTGGTTAGTCCTTTGGGCATACAAGAAGTATCGTGGTTCTTATACGAATTTCTCGGAGCGCTTAAAAAAGCGGCACATTTTTTCAAAAAAAATAAAGGATGCCGTTGGCTACGAGCGCAGACTGGTGTCGCTGTGTGTCATAGACCTGCCAGCTGTTAAAAATTTGACGAAACCTTGGCGGGCAACTCTCAGTCGATTTGAGTGGCTTTGATAGCAAGGACTAAACCTTCGTTGCGGCCACAGTTGGTGCCCGTAATCACTGAATCCAAGGAGTTGAAGTGTAACCTCGTATTGAGAAGCTCTCGGCCGGTGTCGTCTTTCCAATTTAGCCATAGGCCAACTTTCTCACCCTTAACATACATGGGTCGGAAAAACAGCATCTGTCCGTTGGGAAGTTTTACGCTGTTTTTCTCCTTGATTAGGATGATTTCATCGCGAGCTGAGACGAGGTGAAAATGCGAAAACGGGAGTTGTAAGAGTTTGTCTTGGATATCTTCTAGGTCTCTATCAACAGACACAGTTATCTTTGTGGCTTCGCCTCGTTTCGACTGGACTGTGTATTGAATTGATTCATCGGCGGGATCGGGTGTGTTGTTTGCCTCAATTGTCCGAACCGAAAATCGAATGTGTGTTTTGTTAGTGACAGATGACTGAGAAAAGGCGTTGTCGGCTTTTGTTATTAGCAGTGTAGCCACGAGAAGAAACGCATAGCAAATTGATGATGGTTTCGTCATTGGATTCATTGCCTCTTACTTGTCGATGATGGTGGGGAGAGTTGCGCGGGGTTGGTTTCCAAGGGTTGGTCGAGCGTTGTCTACAAGAGGAGTGGGTGTGAAGTCTTTGTGTAAAGGGTTGAATTTTTGCGCAGAGGACGTATCTCGTGTGATCCATATAATCGTAGAGGAGCCCGAAGGATCGGGAATAAGATGTAGAGCATCCTCAGATCGCATCCAATCGACCCTAAACGATTCTGGAATCTGACGCCCGATTCGAGGGATTTCAAAAGTAGGCGAGTGCGCATTCGATCGTGCTGAGATTGGCTGAACGACTGATGCGCGTCCGAGGCTTGGCCGTTGCGGGATAGATGAGGACTCAGGTGGAGGGGAGTTGAAGGTTATGAGCGCGATGGTTGCAACAGCGGCTCCCGCTGTGCCACCTACCCATGTGGTATAATTACTTATGAGAGCGTCCCACAGATTCGGCCTTTCAACTGACCTCCGAGCTCCAAGGTATAGCTCTGTTCTGCTTTCTTCGGCTATTCTTTGCTCTATTCTGTCCCAGAGATCCACAGGTTTTGCTGTGAGAGGTTTGCCGCTGTTAATTGCATCCTGAATTGTTTCTAAGTTCTGAATAAACACCCTTGCGAGCGTTTTTTTTGCGAGGAGCCTCTTAGCGCGCCACGAAGAAATAATTCCACATTCGCCATCGAAGAATCGAGAGAGTATTACTTGTTCTGAATCTGAAAGTTTTTCTTCAATCGTCATCGTTTCATTATCCTTCATAGTTGTAACCTGAAGCTATAAATTGCACCAGACCACTGTCTAGCCCACCTCTTCTCTGCCCTCAGGGGTAAAGTCAGAAAGTGCTTTTTGCAGTGCTTTGCGAGCATAAAAGAGCCGACTCATCACGGTGCCTCGCGGAACCCCTAATCTCTGCGCGATTTCGTCATAATCTAAGCCATCAACCTCTCGTAATGTTATAACTGCTCGATGTTCCTCCGATAGCTGGGAGATCACCTTCTCGATTTTTGTTCCGGTTTCCTTTCGGGTAAGAGCCTCAAACGGATCCTCCATTCGCCCACTACCAATCCCAGGACCTTCGGGCACTAGACCCATCGTAGGGGGGGGCGAAGAACGTTCTTCGCCGATACGGGGTGAGACGTCTCTTTGTTCCTTATATTCAAAGTGATAGCCACCACGACGCTTTAGCTTGCGCTTTAAATCCAGAGCCATGTTGAACGTAATTCTATACAACCAGCTAAATATGGACGACTCGCCTTTGAATTTCGATAACGAAAAGAATGCCTTAACGAAGGTCTCTTGCACAACATCCTCAGCATCCTCTCGGTTTTTTACTATATCGTATGCAACTACAAAAAGGCGGTCTTGGTACCGTTCTACGAGCTGTTGATATGAGCGTCGATTGCCCGCTAGGGTCTCAGCAACCAATTCCTCATCTGTAGGTGAGTTCTGTTTGTTAAGAGGTATGCGCTTGCCCATAACGATATGAAAGCACACTGGGTAGCATGTCTCAACCATGATGGAGCTAAAAAGATGAATGCCGAGTTAACATCCCCCCGTTTTGATTCACGGATAGTCGCTGGGGCCGTGCTTGCCAAGCTGGTAAGTCAACAGAACTTTAAGGCTGAGGTGGTCGTAATAGGGCTAACGAGAGGGGGGATGCCTGTTGCCCAACAGGTGGCCAGGCAGTTAGACCTTCCGGTTCATCCGTTGGTGGTTCGAAAGATAGGCGCGCCCCTTAATCCGGAATTAGCTTGTGGAGCCATCGCATCTGGTGGGGTAGTTGTTTGGAATGAATCAATCTGCGCCAATATTGGTTTATCTTCAAAGGAGAGAGAGACTCTACGGAAGCAAGCTTTAGCTGACCTCGAAGAGCGGGCAAGCGAAATCGGAGCGAGCTTGACGTCGATTGAGCAGTTTCGGGATAAATCAATTATTTTAGTTGATGATGGGATCGCGACCGGAGCTAGTATTAGAGTCGCTGTCAAAGCATTGTTGACATGTGGTCCCCGCGAGGTGTGCATCGCAGTTCCTATCGCCCCTAGGGGAGTCGTTCAAGATCTGAGCTCTATTCCCAAGTGCAGTGTTCTCTGCGTTCATCAAGTAGACGATCTGGAGTTTGGAAGCGTCGGCCAGTGGTACAAAGATTTCACCCAAGTGGAGAGTAAAACGTGTCGTGAGATCGCACGCTCTCACCCACAAGCTCCCGAAAGCTATGTACCTGAGGCTCTTTGAAAGGGGTGAAAGTCATCGCCACAGGATAAGCGGCCAAAACTTTTTATGACTGCGCCTCTTGCCAATTGTATCCTTTGCCTGCGTCGACCTTTAATGGCACCGAGAGTTTCATGACAGATTCCATGCACGAGGCGATATCTGAAACAAGTTGTTGATTCGAGCCTTCACCCTTGTCGACTGCTTCAATCAGAAGCTCATCATGGATTTGCAGAACAAGTTTCGCATCGGGATATTTACTCGTCAGTAGCTTATCGACATCGATCATTGCTAGTTTTATAACGTCAGCAGCCGATCCTTGTAGGGGAGCATTTATTGCAGCTCGCATGGCAAAGCCCTGGTCTCGTCCCGATGTATTTAAAGAGCCCATAAATCGTTTTCTGCCAAAAATAGTTTCGACCTCTCCGCTTGTGAGAGCCACTTCTTCGATTCCTGAAAAATAGGTTTTGACCTTTGGGTATCGAGCGAAGTAACTGGAGATATAGGCACTTGCCTCACCAACAGGAATACCGAGATCCTTTGCAAGTCGAAATTGCCCCATACCGTATACGATACCGAAGTTAATAGTCTTGCCAATTCTGCGCATCTCACTGGTGAGCTCTTCGTCAGAGGATAATCCTAGGATCTCTCGTGCTGTGCTCGCGTGTATGTCTTGGTCGGCATTAAAGGCGGCGATAAGATTTTCATCGCCACTTAAATGAGCTAGTAATCGTAGCTCTATCTGAGAATAATCAGCGCTTATGTAAAAGTTGCCTTGCTCAGGAATAAAAGCCGTTCGTATGCGACGTCCTGCCGCGCTCTGCACTGGTATGTTCTGTAGGTTCGGGTCAGAGCTCGAAAGGCGTCCCGTACCGGTGATGGTTTGATTGAGTCGAGTGTGAATGCGATTAGTTTTTGGGTTGATTTGTTGTCTTAGCGCATCTGTATATGTCGACTTTAATTTGTGTAGGCTTCTATATTCAAGAATAAGTGCAGGAAGGGTGTGGGATTCAGCAAGCTTCTCAAGAACAGAGGAGTTCGTTGAGAGGCCTGTTTTTGTTTTCTTTACTCCCTTAGTCGGAATCCCCAATCTGTTGAAGAGAACGTCTGCTAATTGCTTGGGTGAGTTGATATTAAAGGGGCCACCCGCTTCTTTAGTAATTTGAGTCTCAAGAGAGGCTAGCTGCTCAGCAAATTCAGACGACATGTCGCGCAACGCGACCTCATCGACTTTGACTCCAGCGCATTCCATTTTGGAAAGAATTGGAATAAGAGGCACTTCTAGTTCGCTGAATACTCGCAATAGGCCGCGCTCCTCAATCAGAGGGAGAAGCATTTCCTTTAGAAGCCACGCGTAATGAGCATCCTGTGCCGCATAATTGGTTGCATCTTCGATAGAGACAGCGGCAAAGCTATCTTTGTCCTGCGTCACCTCGTCGTATTCGATTACTGAGCGGTTGAGGAAGTCTGCCGCGAGAGCGGTTAGATTGAAGTTCCTGCCATCTGGATTGAGTAGGTATGCGGCGACCATTGAATCAAACGTAACGCCTTGGACTGATATTCCATTCTGCTCTAAAACACTGATGTCATATTTGATGTTTTGACCGCACTTGGCGACATCAGGGTTGGTAAAGATCTCTCTCATACTTGAGGAGAATTTTTGCCACGTCACTTGGTTCTCTCCCGTTAGATGATTGCAAGGGATATAGTAGGCTTCGTCTTGATTCCAACAAAAAGAGGCGCCAACTACCGTAGCTTGGTGGACATCGAGGGACGTTGTTTCTAAATCAAATGCAAATTCTCGCTGGCCTTTGATAGTCGATACCCACGAGTCAAAATCGTCTGCATAGATGGTCCTATACGAAGCGCTTTCAGCCGAGGAATTGCGGCTCGCCTTGGAGAGGATAGAGGATAACTCTTTGAAGAGAGATTGAAATTCGAATTTATCAAACAGCTCACTTAGATGATCGGCATCAATATCTCGGCGTGTTAGAAGAGAGTCGATGTCGTCAGTCCCTTCGGCAAAGGTTTCAAGCGGGACATCGGAAGCGACCTCTACTAATTTTCTGGCAAGTCGCAGTCTGTCGAGATTGTCGGCTATGTTTTGACTTATTTTTGCCCGATTTCTGATCGACTTATCATCTTTGATTGTGTCTAAGGCAGAGATTACTCCCTCAACGGTGGTGTATTTTTGCACGAGTTGAGCTGCGGTTTTTGGCCCTACGCCATCCACACCGGGGATATTGTCAGATGCGTCACCGGTCAGTGCGAGGATTTCTGTGACTTGCTCGGGAGTGACACCGAATTTTTCAACTACCTGATCAGGGCCGTAATGCTTGTCCTTCATTGTGTCCCAGATGGCGACACTATCTGAAACTAACTGCATGAGATCTTTGTCGCCCGATACGATGACAACAGGATTGTTTTCTTCGGATAACTTCGCCGTAAGGGTCGCAATAATATCATCAGCCTCATATCCTGGGCATTGAAGGACGGGCAGCCCTAGTGCTTGCGAGATGTCTCGAAAGTAGGGCATCTGCTGAGCGAGCTCGGGGGGACATTCGTCTCGATTCGCCTTGTATTCTGGATAAAGATCGTTGCGAAATGTTTTTTTGCCAGCATCGAATATCATGGCAACTCGAGATGAATTTGCCGCCGCTAGAGTTTTGAGAGTCATTTTAATAAAGCCGTAGAGGGCGTTAGTTGGGAACCCCTCTTTGGTAGAGAGTGATTGGATGGCATAGAAAGCTCTAAAGATGTAGCCGGAGCCGTCTATAAGGTAGGTAGTGTGCTGTTCTGTCGTCATTGCCGGAGGTTACGAACCTACGCGGTCAGAGTCAATAAAGATATGCGGTGTCGACTATGAAGTGCATCGATAACCTCCGCTGCTGCTCACTAAACAGCGGCGCAGAACTCGCTGTTGAATGATACCTGGTGAGTCCGTGTTGATAAGAAGATAAGGGGAGGATTGTAATTGCAGATGAGGCATTTTTAAAAACCTCATCTGCACGCTTTCTTTTGAAATGGCTTTTATGCAATCAGAGGAAGATTGATTCCAAGGCGGTCATTGAGAGCTTTCCGTAATCTGTTTTGCACCGCGATTGGAAGAGGTTTATCTTCTTTGCCGAGTGTTGCCGCTGAGTCAACCACATGCTTATAGGAAGCGTAAAAAGACGCGCAGGCCGAACAGTCGTCAAGATGATTCTCTATCGCTACTTTTTGCTCTAATGGAAGATCCTTGTCGACAAAGTCCCCAAGGTGAGCAACGACGTCCTCGCAATTAAAGAGTTGGCAGTGAGGATTCTGAGTTTGCAAAGGATAAAGTCTTTCGTTCATTCTGGATGCCCTATAAAAAATACACCGATCATGTTTGCTAGGAGAGCGTACCCAAACCTTGGTAGTAACCTTATCTTCCCTGTTCTACACACTGATATCACAACGGATACTGCAGAGAACTACTATGAACCAACCTGTAAGCTGTCACTTGGTACGTCTCGTGACCTTCTAAGTATATTTGATTCACAAGGGATAAAATCGATGCAAATTTGTTACAAAATTTTAAAAAAATTATGACAATTCTTATATATCTAGTTATTCTAGCCACTTGGCTGGGCGCGCGAGCCTAAGTTTAGGCCACAAATTTATACCCGACACCGTGCACCGTTAGAATATGACGTGGCGTATCGATGTTTGCCTCGATTTTTTGTCGTAGTCTAGCTATGTGATTGTCTACCGTGCGTGTCGTAGGATAGGAGTTATATCCCCATACCTCGTCAAGTAGCTCATCTCTTGTGACCACGTTACCCTGTTTTGAAATAAGGTAGCGTAAAAGCCTGTATTCGCGAGCGGATAGGTCAATCGGATCGTTGTTTCGGTGTGCTCGATAGGCTTTGAAGTCTACTACTACGTCTGAAAATTGAATTTGGTCAATATTTGCAGTACGTTGGATTCTTCTAAGCAACGCTTTAACGCGAGCGATGAGTTCGAGCATTCCAAAAGGTTTTCCAAGATAATCATCTGCACCTAAATCTAGCCCGAGCACTTTATCTACTTCGCTGTTGCGAGCTGTTAACAGAATCAATGGGGTGGAGATGCCCTTTATACGGAGCTCCCGACACGTTTGAAGCCCGTCTTTCTTGGGCATCATCACGTCCATAATGATAAGATCTGGCTTGTGATTGTTGACTATCTCAATACCCGCTTCCCCGTCTTCGGCCGTAATAACTTGGAATCCTTCAAGTTCTAAGTTCATGACTAGACTCTTGCGCACTAGTTCTTCGTCTTCGATGACGGCTATCGTAAATCCTTGTCCGTACATTCCTTCCTTTTCCTCGTTGCCTTGAAACTTGGGGGTAAAAAGAGTTCTTGTCCTCTTTGATCTACTGTATCGCAGATGAGGTCCCTAACATAATGTAAGTCCTTATCCCGCACACTTGCTTTTCAGGGGCTAGATCTGTATCTTTCCCTGACTGTGTGCTAGACTTTATTACTTTCAGGTGGTTACTGCCAAGAGGAATCTCTCAAGTTTTGGCGAGAAAATTATCTGGGTACATGAAGTTGGCGATTATGGATTGCGACAGAATGCGTTCCATTAGCAGAATGAGCCCCCAAGGAATCAATAACAATGTAGATGGGTTCCGGTTTATTTTTACTGTGCGTAAGCGATAGTTAGTGTGGTTAGTGTTATGACAAAGAGTAGTGATTCTTCAGAGAAGAAAACAACGGAGCCTCAAGCTTTTGCGGTGGTTCGAACGTGTGGAAAGCAGTTTCGAGTTATTCCGGGCATGAAGATTTCCATCGATCAGCAGGAAGGGAATCCGGGCGACACCGTAACGTTTACAGACGTTGTTATGGCCGGTACTACTGGAGGAAGCGATGTTAAGGTGCTCGGCGGCGAAGACAAGTCGTTAGGTGTCACGGTGACCGGAAAGCTAGTCGGACACAAGAAAGACAAGAAGGTAATTATCTTTAAGAAGCGTCTCAAGGGTGGATACACCAAGAAACAAGGGCACAGACAAGCTAAGAGTGAAGTTTTAATTGAGAGCGTAGCGTTATAATTGATGTTACGTAACAGATGCGAAAGAGTTCGATTTTAGACGGATAAAAGAGGCAAGTCATGGCACATAAGAAAGCGGTAGGTAGTACCAAGAACGGACGAGATAGTCGCGGTAAGCGATTGGGTGTTAAGAAGTACGGTGGAGAAGAGGTTCGTGCAGGTAATATTTTGGTGCGACAGCGGGGTAGTACATTCCATGCTGGTCCAAATGTAGGCACAGGCCGTGATTATACGTTGTTTGCGCTTGTTGATGGCGTTGTCGAATTCAAGCAAGGCTTGCGCCAGTACATATGCGTTAAGCCAGCGGCGTAACGTCGATACCTTTTTTGGTATTCAAAGAGGGAGTTGAGACTACATGTGATGTGCTCAACTCCTTTTTTTTGTTTCTTTATTTGATTGTTTGGCTACGGGTGCGATGAAATTTATCGATGAAGCAGTAATTGAGGTGAAGGCAGGAAACGGTGGTGCCGGCTCTCGTCACTTTCGTCGTGAGAAGTACGTCCCCATGGGAGGGCCTGATGGCGGAAATGGGGGAAAGGGTGGCTCCATTATTCTTCGCGCCGATGCCAATGTTCACACCTTACTTGATTTGAAGTTTAAGCCGATGTGGCAGGCTAAGCATGGCGAATCGGGCTCGGGCGGTCGAAAGGATGGAAGATCTGGCGATGATATCATTGTCAAAGTGCCGGTAGGAACACAGGTGTTTCGGTATGACCAGGAAGAGCGTGCCGTTGGGGAGCTGGTAGTTGACCTAGAGAGCGCCGACAGTGAATGTGTGATAGCGAAGGGCGGTCGCGGTGGTAGAGGAAATTGTTTCTTTAAATCTGCAACGAATCAAGCGCCCGATTATGCACAGCCTGGAGAAGAGGGTGAGGTTGGAGCGTTCCGACTCTCCCTTAAGCTTGTAGCCGATGTGGGATTGTTGGGATTGCCTAATGCGGGTAAATCAACGTTGATCTCACGGATTTCTGCGGCCAAGCCAAAGATAGCTGAGTATCCATTCACGACACTGGTGCCAAACTTAGGGGTAGTGAAGGCAAAGGGCGGACGAAACTTTGTGGTGGCGGATATTCCTGGGTTAATACCCGGTGCAAGCGAAGGAAAGGGCCTTGGGATTCGCTTTTTAAAACATGTGGAACGGACCAAGATATTAGCCCATCTTCTTGACCTTTCTCAGCTTGACGATAGTGGAAATCCTGTGGCACTCGAAGGGGTGTTTGATGCGATTAATACAGAGCTTGCCTTGTTTGCTGAAGAGGTTGCCGCACGTCCTCAGGTGGTTGTGTTGTCAAAAGTGGATGCGGTCGCTTCGCCAGACCTAGCGGAACGTTACGTAGAATATTTCACGAAGCGGGGTTATCCAGTCATCGTGCTAAGCAGCGTCACGGGTCAAGGAATAGAGGAGCTTATCGAGGCTCTGGCTTCTAGCATATTTGACACCGTGAGATCTTCCTCCGAGGATTCTCTCTAAGGAATCTTCTGTCGAAGTAAGTCGTAGAGGGACGGGGGCTTTTGTTCGGTATTGCTTGATAAAACACATTTGAGATGTAGAGAGAGCTCTTCGGTTTGTGTTGAAAGATTCTTTTACAGCCCTAGTGCTCTTCTAGTCGCGGTGTTAGTGATCTCTCCGTTTTGACATGTTAGTGCAGATTCAAACTCTGGTGGTAGTGGTTTAGTGTTAGATAGCAAGTAGGCGAGTTTTTCGATGTAGGGAAGCGAGGTGTTCGCGAGTGCTAAAGTTGAAGTAAGTGGAGTTTGAGCGGGCATATTGCATACGCCATAGTGAATTACGTCGTGGACGCAAAACGTTGGGTCATTCAAATTAGTTGGCCTGCTCGTTTCCGCGCATCCTCCTTGATCAATACTAATGTCGACAAACACCGCACCCTTGCCCATTGAGCGGATGTGTTCGTGGGTGATTAAACGAGGGGTTGCTGCGCCCGGTACTAATACGGCACCGATGAGCAGGTCTGCCCCTTTGCACGCGTTGGCGATGCTCTCTGGAGTGGAGATGGTTGCGGTTACCTTGCTTCCGTGGACTGCCTTTAGAGCGTCTAATTTTGCGCTATCGATATCGAGCATCTCAACACCTGCGCCAAGACCTACTGCCATTGAACACGCCGCTATCCCTGCAATGCCAGCGCCCAAGATGACAACCCGTGCGGGCGGAGCGCTACCGGCGCCTCCTAATAGAATGCCCCGCCCCCCGTTCTGACTAAGGAGATAGTAGGCACCATTAATAACCGACAACTTGCCTGCAACTTCACTCATTGGTTCAAGGAGTGGTAACCGCCTGTCGGGTAGGGTAAGGTTTTCGTATGCAAACGCTGTTACGCCTGAGTCTGCTAGAGAGCGAGCAACCGATGGTAGACTTGCTAAGTGTAAAAAACAGAAGAGAGAAAGATCTGACCTGAAGAATTTAAACTCAGCGGGATCTGGCTCCTTTACCTTCACGAGAAGCTCAGCGACACCCCATGTCTGCTCGAGTGTAGAAAGGATGGCGCAACCAGCCAAGCGGTATTCCTCATCAGAGAAATGCGAGCCTATTCCAGCGTTAGTTTCCACGTAGACCTCGTGGCCAGCGGCGACTAGTTTCGCCGCACCTTGTGGTGTAAGAGCAACACGTTGCTCTAGAGTTTTTCGCTCTCGGGGAACAGCTATTCTCATCTCGGTTCCTGTCATTGTGGAGGTTCGACGTCGTCCCTATAAGTTTACGGTATTCCGTGGCTCTCAGGACAGATAAAAAAATAAGAGGATTTCCTACTCGTACGCGAGTCTCCAGTTTACTTGCGCTTGAGCCTCTACTATAACGGGTTTCAAGAGCAGTTTAGCTCTAGTATGTCAGATCAATTGGGTGCTCGATGAAAACCACTCCTCAACTCCTAGATGGCAAGCGGTTAGCAAGCCTGGTAGCAGAAGGCCTTTGTAAGACAACGACTGCCTGTCAAGAACGTTTCGGCAGGCGACCGAAGCTGGCAGTTATACTTGTCGGAGATGATCCAGCCTCAAAGACGTATGTTGCGGCCAAGCATCGGTTTGCAAAAAAATGTGGCGTGGAGACCGTTGATCTGACTCTACCTACTTCGGTGTCGGGTGAGGAGCTTACGAGCACGATAGAAAGGTGTAATGCAGATGACACGATTGATGGGATTCTTCTGCAGTTGCCTTTACCGAAACCTCTGGATGGCGCACATTTTACCCGTCTTATTGAGCCATCAAAGGATGCAGATGGGTTGCATCCTTTGAATCAGGGGCTTCTGTTGCAGGGGCTTTCAGCACCGAGATCATGTACGCCACTTGGAGTGATGAAGCTCATTGATGTCGCGTTATCTGGAATGTCGCTGTCGGATGATTGTGAGGTGTCGGATATCCCCGAAGTTTCTCTTGCAGGAAAACGAGCGGTTGTAGTTGGGCGATCGCAGTTAGTTGGAAAGCCAGTTGGCATTTTGCTTTTAGAGCGTAATGCAACTGTCACGTTTGTTCATTCAAAAACGACCGACGTAGAAAGCGTTTGTAGTGAGGCGGATATCGTTGTTGCCGCCGTGGGAGTCCCACATCTCGTCACTTCTTCGTGGGTGAAGAAGGGAGCGGTTGTTATTGATGTCGGAATTAACCGGACAGATGATGGAGGGCTCGTTGGGGATGTTGACTTCGAACAAGTGTTTTCTAAATGTAGTGCCATTACCCCCGTTCCAGGAGGCGTTGGTCCAATGACTGTGGCGATGCTGATGTCGAATACCGTTGATAATTTTAAAAGGTATGTGGCCAAAGAGGTATGAAACACACTCCTTTATACGATGAACATGTAGCGCTTGGTGGGAAAATGGTGTCCTTTGCAGGGTGGCAGATGCCAGTTCAGTATAAGGGGATTATCGCCGAACACAGTGCCGTGCGTGAGCGGGTGGGGTTGTTCGATGTCAGTCACATGGGTGAGATCTGGGTAACCGGGGAGGAAGCGGAGCGATGCTTGCAATATCTAACGTGTAATGATGTTGCGCGACTCCGTGATGGAATGGCCCAGTATTCAGCGTTATTAAATGACGATGGCGGCGTTATAGACGACCTCATTGTGTATCGGTTTGCTTCTGACAGGTATCTGTTGTGTGTGAATGCTTCCAATACTGATGAAGTTTTCGAATGGATAGTGAGGCGGAATGCAACTGACGCCGTGATTAAAAATGTTAGTGACGAATTTGGTCAAATTGCGGTGCAGGGCCCCCAAGCTCTCAGTCTGCTAAAAGACATGGCTCCGGAAGCGTTTGTCTCGGGGGTAAAAAGGTTTGGGTTTGTCGAAGTCATACTTGAAGGGATCCCTACTATTATCGCTCGAACTGGTTATACGGGTGAGGATGGAGTTGAGATATTTTTGCCTGCGAAAGATACGAGTGTTTTGTGGAATAGACTACTTGAGACAGGAGCGGTATACGGCATTGAGCCGTGTGGCCTTGGTGCCCGTGATTCTCTTCGCCTTGAGGCGGCATATCCTCTGCACGGCCACGAACTGTCTAAAGATGTTTCGATTCTTGAGAGTGGTCTCTCATGGATAGTCCGAATCTCGAAGGGGGATTTTATTGGGCGGAGTGCGTTATGTGCAAGTCGAGATGAAGGGATGAAGAATTCTCTTGTTGGATTTTTTCTTGATGAGCCTGGTATAGCCAGGCAGGGAGATGTAGTTCGCTCTAAGGGAGGCGAAGTCGTAGGTGTTGTAACGAGTGGAACGAAGACGCCAACAATTCAGAGAGCGCTCGGTATGGCGCGTGTATCAGTGGAGCATGCTAAAGCTGGCACACCGCTTGTCTTTGTGGTCAGAAATAGAGAGATTGGAGGACATGTAGTCTCGCTTCCGTTCTATAAAGGTTTATTTGCGTAGGTAGTTTAGTAGCTAACAACAGGAGAAGAATAGATGGATTTCCCAAGTGAGTATAAATACACAAAAGATCATGAATGGGTTTTAGTCGTTGGTAATGAGGCAACGGTTGGTATTACTGAGTTTGCTCAGAGTGAGTTGGGTGAGTTGGTATTTGTAGATCTCCCATCGGTGGGGCAGGCGGTGGAGCAGAATGGAGCGCTGTGTGTAGTTGAATCTACAAAGGCTGCTTCTGATGTATATGCGCCGATAAGTGGAATAGTTGCTGTTGTGAATGAAGCACTGCAAGATGAGCCTGGCTTGGTCAATACAAGTCCCTATGGAGATGGATGGATGGTAAAGATACGCGACTTTTCGCAAGAGGAAGTTTCGGCGTTGATGAGTGCCGACGAATACAAGGCGTTGGTCGGGGCGTAGAGCAATACAAAGGTGTTTAATATAGGTACGAGGGCTTAGCATGACAGCGAAGGTGGCTCATAAGATTAGACCTCAAGGGGAAGATGGATCAATGAAAAATGCGTTCGGTGAATCCCAATTTGCGAGCCGTCACAACGGGCTAAGCGAGCGAGCAGTAGAAGAAATGGTCGGGTTTTTAGGCTTGGATAGTCTTGAAGAACTCATTGCTAAGGTTATCCCCTCTGGTGTTAGAGCTTCTGAGCCGTTGAAGCTTCGCTCATTTCCCGCCCCATATTCAGAATATGAGGCCCTTGAAACCCTGCGACGAATCGCGTCTAAAAATATCGTGGGACGGTCGTTTATCGGGATGGGTTATTATGATTGTGTAACTCCGCCAGTGATTCAACGAAACATCTTAGAGAACCCGGGATGGTATACGCAATATACACCGTATCAAGCCGAGATCTCGCAGGGACGGCTGGAGGCGCTTCTTAACTTTCAAACAACTGTCATTGAGCTAACGGGGCTGCCGGTTGCGAATGCTTCTCTTCTTGATGAAGGTACTGCTGCCGCTGAGGCGATGGTAATGTCTCAAGCACTTGTTTCTAAACAATCCCCGGGTAGTTCAAAGTGTGAGTTTTTAGTGGCTAACAGTATTCATCCACAGACGCTTGGGGTCTTAATGACTCGGGCGGAGCCGCTAGGAATAGAGGTGCGTGTTGCTACTCCCGACGACTTTACCTTTTCAGAGCGAACATTTGGCTGCTTGTTGCAATATCCTGATACCCAGGGCGTCATCGAGTCCTATGCTGAGGTGATTGAAAAGGCACATGGAGTAGGGGCGCTGGCTACGGTTGCAACGGATCTGTTGTCGCTATGCCTGCTTAAGCCACCAGGACACTTTGGAGCAGATATCGCCGTTGGTTCGGCTCAGCGGTTTGGCGTTCCGATGGGATTTGGAGGGCCACACGCGGCATTTTTTGCTACGAGAGATGAGTTTAAACGGAGTATTCCTGGTCGTATCGTTGGAGTTTCAAAGGATGTCACGGGTAAGTCTGCGCTACGTCTTGCGCTCCAAACAAGGGAGCAACACATTCGAAGGGAGAAGGCTACAAGTAATATTTGTACAGCTCAGGTATTGCTCGCTGTAATGGCAGGAATGTATGCGGTCTATCACGGTGCAAAAGGTTTGCGGCGAATTGCTAATAGAGTTCATGCGCTTGCTTCGACGTGCGCGACGTTGCTTCGAAATGGAGGTGTTAAGGCACCTCTTACCGGTTTTTTTGACACATTTACTGTTGATGTCGGAGAGAAGAAAAGCATTCTGGTGCGCGATGAAGCCGAAAAGATAGGTGTTCTTATCAGAGCTATTGACGACCGGACTGTTTCTGTGAGCTTCGATGAAGCTAAGGGTGTGTGCGATATAGTCTCTGTTTTATCAGTATTCGGTGTTGTGAGCTCCTTTGAAGAGGTGCAAGCGGCCCTCGAATCAAGCTGCTCTACGATTCCCGAATCGCTTCGTCGCGTGGATAGTTTTTTAATGCAACCTGTATTTAATTCCTATCATTCTGAGACTGAGTTTTTGCGATACGTTCGATTGCTCGAGTCAAGAGATCTTTCGCTCGGGTATTCGATGATTCCGCTAGGGTCGTGCACGATGAAGTTAAATGCGACCTCGGAGATGCTTCCGGTTACGTGGGCGGAGTTTTCAGGCCTTCATCCCTTTGCGCCGCGGTCTCACGTGGCGGGATACCGAGAATTGTTCGAAAACCTTGAGCAATCATTGTGTGATTGTACCGGATTTGCGGCGTGTTCGTTACAACCTAATGCTGGCTCTCAGGGAGAGTATGCCGGTTTGGTGGTGATTAGAGCTTATCATCAAAGTCGGGGTGATGGTCATCGTAATATCTGTCTGATTCCAACTTCAGCACACGGAACAAATCCGGCTAGTGCTGTTATGGCCGGAATGCGGGTTGTTTCAGTTGCATGCGATGCAGCGGGTAACGTGGATGTTGAGGATTTAAAGCGCAAGGCGCAACAACACAGCGAAAGTTTAGCCGCGTTGATGGTTACATATCCATCCACTCACGGTGTTTTTGAGAGTGGCATCACTGATGTCTGCTCTATTGTTCATAGCCACGGCGGACAGGTTTATATGGACGGAGCGAACTTAAATGCTCTTGTGGGTCTCGTTAAGCCCAGTGAGTTTGGAGCAGATGTTTGTCATATTAATCTTCACAAGACGTTTTGTATTCCACACGGTGGTGGTGGCCCGGGAATGGGACCGATCTGTTGTCGAGAACATTTAGCGCCCTTTTTGCCAAATCATCCTGTTGTCGACCTTGAGCACGACCGAGGGGTAGGTGCGGTTTCGGCGGCACCGTGGGGCTCTGCAAGTATTCTTCCGATCTCTTGGATGTATATGGCAATGATGGGGTCCGATGGGCTTGCCGTGGCGAGTTCTCATGCGATTCTTTCTGCCAACTATGTTGCAAAGCGCTTGGAAGATGATTATCCGGTTGTATATAAGGGTGAAAATGGCTTTGTGGCACATGAGTGTATTATCAACCTTC
Source organism: Pseudomonadota bacterium (assembly GCA_038134595.1). Lineage (GTDB taxonomy): Bacteria > Bdellovibrionota_C > UBA2361 > UBA2361 > OMII01 > OMII01. The sequence continues at coordinate 68,472 of JAYPVM010000002.1, forward strand.
AGCTTTTAAAGCAGGAGGCGAATATAGAAGTAGAAGATGTCGCAAAGCGTCTGATGGATTATGGGTTCCATGCGCCGACTGTTTCATGGCCAGTTGCTGGAACATTAATGATTGAACCAACTGAGAGTGAATCGAAGCAGGAGCTCGATAGGTTTTGCGAAGCACTGATAGCGATTCGTCAAGAGGTGCGTGATATCGCTAATGGTGTGTACGACTCAGTGGATAATCCACTTAAAAATGCTCCTCACACCGTTGATGATGTGACCGCCGATGAATGGAATAGGACGTATAGTCGAAGACAAGCCGCCTTCCCAGTCCCATGGCTTCGAAGTAACAAGTTTTGGCCAGCGGTGGGTCGTATCGACGGAGTTTATGGCGACCGGAACTTGTTCTGTTCGTGTGATTCGTTTGAGTGACGAATAGCCGGGCTCCGTGCCCCTTAATGTCTGGGTTCCTTAATGCTTGGTGGAATAGATGTTGTAGAAGCTCGTGGCAGAGCGATCCGTCTGCGGTTATTTTTTAGGCGCGCTGTGATCGATGGGGCGCTTCTACCAGCGTGATTGCCGTGTGGCTTTCATCGATGCTTCTGCAGTCACTAGAGGTCTAAAGCGACATTCTCGACTGATGAAGCTCCACGAACTGCATCCACTTCAATTTCAACCACAAGTCGCGGATCGACTAGCTTCGATACCTGCACTATGCTCGACGCTGGCCGGGTGTTTCCGAAGACATCGCTGTGGGCCCTTGCATAATCCTCCCATTTGACGATGTTGGTCACGAAGAATCTCGTTCGTACAACGTCAGAGATGGTAAAGCCTCGGCTCGTTAAGATAGTCCGCATTTTGTTGAGCACGTCTATGGTTTGCGCGTAGGCATCACCGGGGGATTCTACATCCCCTTGAGCGCTCAAAGCTGTTGTTCCGGATATAAAGAGAGCGTCGCCATGCTGAACAGCCCGCGAGTAGCCTCGCAGAGGTTCAAAGGGAGAGCCCGTAGAGATGTTGGTTCTAATAGTCATTTGATGTATCTACACGTATCGTGTGATTGAGAAAAGATAAAAGTGTACGAGAAAAGCTATCGGGCGGTGATAAATCCGACAATTATCGTATTTCTAATTAGTTAGTACTTTTGGTGAGACTTGAAATATCAGAGGAGAGGTCTTATTTTCCTACCCCAACCCTGTACTAGAGATGCAGGATTCGATAGTCTAGAGCAATATTTTTTAACTGGATGAGAGAGAGTTAACCTATGCCTATTTACGAGTACGAGTGTCCTGAGTGTGGCCGATTCGAGATTATTCAGAAAATAAATGCTGATACGTTGACGGAATGCCCTCGGTGTCAGGAGCAGGGGAAAAAGAGCTCTGTTCGCAAGGCGGTGTCGGCTTCCGCATTCCATCTAAAGGGTGGGGGATGGTACAAGACAGACTATGCCGGTGGATCGTCTAGCTCTGGAACGTCAACGGGCACTAGCGGTACCTCTACGGATTCTGGTTCGTCGTCTTCATCATCCTCTGATTCAGCATCATCATCTGATGCGTCGCCTAAGAAGTCGTGCGGCACTGGGTGCGGCTGTCACTAAGCTTTTGATAGCTCAGCTAGAATTGGTGTTAGCGCCGAGCGAGAGAGAAGTTGTCGTTCGCTGAATGTTTCTACTGCGTGTAGGGCGGTAAGAAGCGTGTGTTTTCCTGTAGGATTGTCTACAAGATCTACAATCCCCTCTTTTTTCAAAAGAGAGGTAAGGCCCACAACGGTTGCTCGCAAAACAGGCTTTAGCTCGTTGGCTTCATCAATCGCGTTTAGGGATAGATCGAGAAGTTCGAAAGTGTCTTGAGAGTTATCTCCGGTGTCTTCTTGTATGATTCTGTCAAAGCATTCGCACAGAAGCGAAGCTGCTGTAAGCTTTTCGAGGTTTGTTCGAAGCGTCTTTAAGGCGTGAGACGGTGAAAACTCCTTTAGCCCCAGGGCGCCGTTTTTTTCTCGAGAGAGTCTGGCGGTGCCTCTATCGAAGAGGTCTATGGAGCTGGGAAAACGCTTTTTGCTCCCTCGAGCATGTCGGCCTATCGCAGAGATTTTACCGAATGTTGGAGTTAGTAGTCGGGCCATGAGGTCGCTTTCCCTGAACGGATAAACGGCAAGAACAATGACCGGTGAGGAGATGTCTTGGTGTCGCGGAATAATTTCTTGCGAAGAATTGTGAATTTGATGGGGGCTAGACATTGAAAAAGCCTTAATTGATGTTTATAGCTAAGTTTAGTAGCAGAAAGTTTCCTTGTTGGGTAGCGCAAGAGGAAGGATGGATTTAAGAGATATTGGGTGAGTATGGCGGAGAATATAGACGCTGAAAGTGGTGAAGCGGGTCTAAAAGAAGAGTTAGATCAGGCTGTTGGTGTTGATTCTGAAGAGGGAGCTGTCGAGGTAAGTGAGGCTGAAGCTCTTTTAAATGAGCTTGAGGCTACCAAGGACAAGTATGTCCGTCTGTTGGCCGAGTTTGATAACTACAAGAAAAGAACCCTCAAAGAGCAGTCAGAGTTGATGAAGTATCAAGGAGAGCGTCTTGTGGTAGAGCTTCTTGAGGTTTTAGACAACCTTGAGCTGGCACTTAGTCATTCTACTGCTGACCACGAGAAGCTTAAAGAGGGGCTGGCAATGGTTCACAAGATGTTTGTAGACCGCTTGGCTCGTTGGGAGATTCGGGGTGAATCAGGAATGGGAGCAAAGTTTGATCCCCACAAGCACGCTGCGATAAGTCAAGTGCCGGGTAGTGATGCCGAGCCCGGGACAATCGTTGGGGAGCTAAAGAAGCCGTATTTCTATAAAGACAAGCTTATTCGTGTTGGAGAGGTTGTGGTTGCTACGGAGGGAGAGGCCTCAAATTAAGTTTTTGGACTCAGTAACGTCTGTAGTGGAAATATTCAATTTTAGTGGTTAAGAAGAGAAATAACCAGGATTTAAATTAGAGACTGAGAGAGAGAGGAGTGAGAAAATGGGAAAGGTAATCGGAATAGATTTAGGAACAACTAATTCATGTGTTGCGGTAATGGAAGGCGGAAGTCCTGTTGTTATCGCAAATAGTGAGGGAAATCGGACAACACCATCGGTTGTTGGTGTAAACGATGCGGGAGAGCGGTTAGTTGGACAGATCGCTAAGCGACAGGCTGTTACGAATCCTAAAAATACTATTTTTGCGGTTAAGCGACTTATCGGTCGGAAGTCAGATTCTCCTGAAGTCGAGAAGGCCCGGCAGGTTCTTCCATATGAGATTGTTGCATCGTCGAATAATGATGCATGGGTTAAGCTTCGAGAGGAATCGAAGAGTCCTCAAGAGGTTTCGGCCATGATTTTGGGCAAGATGAAGCAGACAGCAGAGGATTATCTCGGTGAGAGTGTAACTGATGCTGTTATTACAGTGCCTGCGTACTTTGATGACGCACAACGGCAAGCTACAAAAGATGCTGGAAAGATTGCCGGCTTAAATGTCCTACGAATCATTAACGAGCCGACTGCGGCCGCTTTGGCGTACGGACTTGATAAAAAGCACGAGAAGACAATTGCGGTATTTGACCTCGGTGGTGGAACGTTTGATGTTTCTGTCCTTGAGTTAGGAGAGGGGGTCTTTGAGGTGAAATCCACGAACGGAGATACGTTTTTGGGTGGGGAGGACTTTGACCTTGTTTTAGTAGATTATTTGGCAGATGAGTTTAAGAAAGAGCAAGGCATTGATCTTCGCAAGGACACAATGGCTCTGCAGCGGCTTAAAGAGGCTGCAGAGAAGGCTAAACATGAGCTCTCCTCGTCTGTAGAAACGGATGTAAACTTGCCCTTTATCACGGCAGATGCATCGGGACCGAAGCATCTTAATGTCAAGATCTCACGGGCCAAGTTTGAGAGCTTGTGTGCCGAGCTGCTTAAGCGATTAGAGGTGCCTTGTCAAATGGCTTTAAAGGATGCCGGGCTTCAGGCGAGTGATATCGGTGAGATAATTCTTGTCGGTGGAATGACGCGGATGCCTGCTGTGCAACAACGGGTTAAGGAGATCTTCGGTAAAGAGGCTTCCAAGAATGTAAATCCCGATGAGGCTGTTGCGATCGGTGCTGCGATACAGGCAGGCGTTCTGCAAGGGGATGTCAAGGATGTTCTTCTTCTTGATGTAACACCTCTAAGTCTCGGTATTGAGACGTACGGGGGCGTTTTCACCAAATTGATTGACAAGAACACAACGATTCCTTCGAAGAAGTCTCAGGTGTTTTCGACAGCGGCTGATAATCAGCCTGCAGTATCGATTCACGTTCTTCAAGGGGAGCGTGAGATGGCTGGAGACAATAAGACACTTGGCCGCTTTGAGCTGGTTGGTATTCCGGCCGCGCCTCGAGGGGTTCCGCAAATTGAGGTGACGTTCGATATCGATGCAAATGGTATCGTTTCTGTGAGCGCCAAGGACCTTGGGACGCAGAAGGAGCAGTCGATTAAGATAACTGCGAGCTCGGGACTCTCCCAAGAAGAGATAGATAAGATGGTAAATGATGCGAAGCTTCATGCTGATGAAGATAAGAAGCGACGCGAGATGGTGGAAGAGCGAAATAAGCTAGACACCTTGGTCTACTCGACCGAGAAGACCTTGTCGGAGCTCTCTGATAAAGTTGAGCCAGAGTTGAAGACTTCTGTTGAGTCAGCACTGGAGGGAGCGAAGAAGGCACTCGAGTCAAATGAGAGCGAGCAGATGCAAGCGGCACTTAAAACCCTTGAAGAAGCAAGCCATAAACTTGCCGAGGAAGCGTATAAAAAAGCTGCCCAGGAGGGTGAGGCTGCTCAAGATGGAGCTCAACAGCAGGACCAGTCAGGTAGTGGCGATGATGATGTTGTCGATGCTGACTATGAAGAGGTGCAGGATAGTAAATAGCCTAATTTGTAGACGATTACGCATCGCAGGGCAATCGGAAGCGGTTGTTCTCCGATGCGTTTTTGTGCTTGTTAGTGTAGTCGTTTTGGCGCGGTCGGGAACGTACTTTGCGTGTGTCATGCAAAAGGCACCAAGGGGTTTCTTGTCAGCGCTTTTTTTCATCTCTTGCTGGTAAAGTCAGACTCCGAGGGGTTTCCTGTGGAACCGTATGTTTTGATAGAATCTTGTAGCGGTGGGTAATTGAGATTCCATCGGGGCTAATAATCATCGATCAGATAATTTGGGTTCTGTGCTGCTATTACAAGGGGAGCGTCGTTTGGTTGGAGTGAGGTAGTTGCATTTGTTATACCTTTGTTTAGTATTGGCGGGGCTTATGGTATGCTTTGGGCCGGTGGCGAAAGGCTTAGTCCTGTTTATTGCTGCTGTAGGAGTACGAGACTAGTCTCAAGATAAGAAAAACGGTCTAGGAATAAGAGAGGCCAGGAGTTTTTGTGTCAAAACGTGATTACTACGAAGTTTTAGGGGTCTCAAAAAGCGCATCTAGCGACGAGATTAAAAAAGCGTACCGAAAAAAGGCGGTGCAGTTTCATCCTGATAAAAATCCGGGAAACAAGGAAGCTGAAGACAAGTTCAAGGAAGCAACCGAAGCGTATTCAATTCTTAGTGATGCTGAGAATCGCGGAAAGTATGATCGGTTTGGGCACGCTGCATTTACTCAAGGAGGTGGTGGTGCCGGTGGATTTCAAGCTGGCGACTTCTCAGGGTTTGAGGATATTTTTGGAGATATTTTCGGTTCGTTTTTTGGTGGCTCGATGGGTGGTGATCCCCGTCGTGGAGGGCGCGGTCGTTCAGGGAGTGATTTAAGATACGACATGCAGATCTCGTTTGAGGAAGCGGCCTTTGGATGCGAGAAGGAGGTGGAGTTGTCGCGACGGTCTCGATGCGGAGATTGCGGAGGAAACGGCGCGGAGAAGGGGTCTGGCAAGGACCGCTGTCCACAGTGCGAAGGCGCAGGACAGATTCGAATTCAGCAAGGTTTTTTCACTTTAGCGCAGACCTGCCACGCTTGTAATGGTGAAGGTGAAGTTATTAAGAATCCTTGCCGGTCGTGTTCGGGCTCGGGATTAACGTCCCACCAGTCAAAATTAAAGGTTAAGATCCCAGCAGGAGTCGACCACGGCCAGCGTCTTAAGATGCGTGGTGAAGGGGAGCCGGGCGTTCAAGGGGGGGCGAGTGGGGATCTTTACGTGCAGATTTACGTTAAAGAACACCCGATTTTTACCCGCCAAGAGAGTGAGCTCGTCTGTGACATGCCGATTACCTATACCGCGGCCGTTTTAGGTGCGGAGGTCGAAGTGCCGTCACTTGAAGGAAAGGTGAAGCTAAAAATCCCCGCAGGAACTCCCTCCGGAAAGGTTTTCCGATTGAAAAACAAGGGAATACCTATCTTAGGTACGAATCCCCAGCGCCGAGGCGATCAGCATGTACGGGTACATGTGTACGTACCCAAAAAAGTTTCTGATGAGGAGAGGGTCTTGCTTGAAAGCCTGTCGTCTATTCAGGGCGACCGCGTTGAGGATGAGAAGGGCTTCTTCGGGAAGATGAAAGAGATGTTTTCGTAACTAGCTCTCGACGAACGATGGTTGATTGGGCCTAAGGGCTGTATCTTTTAGCCACAGAAATCCGCCTTTCATTGTAAGGAGTAATTGACGCCTTTCGTCTTGAGGTGCACCTGTTATGATACCCATGAATTACTTACGTTGGCCGTTACAAGTCGCCTAAACGAAGGAAACAAATCATGGAACGAGGTTTAGTTGTGTCGATAAATCAAAGAAGGCGTCGGGTACTATGTATATGGAAGCGGTGTTCATGGAGTCGGTGTTCATGGAGTCAGTTGCCGCTATTACTCTGTGCGGTTCTGGTTGTTCAAGCAGGATGCTCGGTATCTGTCAAAGAGAGCTCACAAACCAAAAGCGCCCCGAGGTACGATGTTGTTAAACAGGATTCGCCATCAGTGACACAGAGCGTGCCCTGGGAGATTTGGCCAATTTTTCGAGATCTCAACGGGCATGCAGTTGTTAATCGAGAACTGTTGTTGGGGGATGAGTATCGCAGAGCTGGTCAGCGTGGGCTTGCGATGGAAACGTATCAGAAAGCAGAAACAGGAATACTTTCGCCAGGAGAGCGAGAAGCGGTTGTGGTACGAATTGCCAGCCAGTATTTGGTCGATGGCGATGCCAAACAGGCCTTGGCGACAATTGGACAGTATTACCGAGATTCTGGGAAGACGGAGGCGGGGGTTAATGTTCCCATTGGGCTCGTGTTGGCCTTTGCATATGGACAACATGGAGATCTAGATCAAGCGCTTGCTTGGTTCTCGAAGGTTTTCGATATGGGAGTTCGAGGTGGTCCTGCTCAGAGTGTGGCTGAGCGGGGTGTAGGCGCTCTTTTGGAAACTGTTTCACATGGGGAGCTTGAAAGGTTGGCCGTGGACTGGCATGCAGATCTTTTGGTTTCTCGCTACATAGGTGCCGAACGGTTGAAACGCTCTTCGAGTAACTATTTGGAGAAGGGGACGCCGTCCGGAGAACCGTTTTGGAAGCGCACCGAAGGGGTAGCTCTTGTTGCAGTTTCGCCGGTAGGAGAGGTATCGGATGCCCCGATTCACAGCGGCGCATCGATAGGTGTCGTTTTAGGTCTAACGGATAAATTTGCAGCGCTCGGCAAGGACACGCAACGGGGAATCGAGCTGGCGATGGCGAATGCATCACAAGTGGGGATCGCTTCTGTTACAGAGGATGTCGGTGCAGATAGTACAAAGGCTTCGGCTGCCGTTCGAAAACTTGTGACCGAATCTCAACCGAAGGTTGTGCTGGGGCCGTTGTTAACGGAGTCGAGTGTGTCAGCGTCCCAGACGGCTCGGGAGCTGGGAGTGCCTCTGGTGTCGTTTTCGAAGAGCGAGGGTTTTAACACAGGACGAGGAGTGTATCGCCTTGGAGCAACAACATCGAGTCAGGTAAGCGCCCTGCTCACGGCAGCACACTATGGCTATGGCATGAGGCGCTTTGCTGTCGCCTATCCCAATACATCCAGTGGTAGAGAGTACGCTCAGGTATTTAGAGAGGGGATAACCCGATTGGGGCTTTCGGTCGAGCTTGAAGTGCCTTATGAAGCAAGTAACGATGAAACCCTTGCAGAAGTGGCGCGTATGCTCGAAGGAACCTCTGCAACTGGTTTGCTGATACCGGATGTCATTGATGTAAGCGCTCGATTAATTCAGAATTTATCGCCCCAGCTTCGTCGTCAGTTGCGTCCTTTAGGTATCGCTTTGTGGGATAATGTTTCCAAAATAGCGCGCTCCCAAGCCGTTTTTGAGGGGGCATTGTTCGTATCGCCATTTTTCTCGCAAAGTTCGCGGGATGAGGTTGTCAGCTTTGTCTCTTCCTTTAAGGCTAAATATGGGTCGACACCTAATTTTCTCGCCGCGCAGGGCTACGATGCGGCTAATCTTGTTATCGCTGCGTTGAAGGCAGAGTCTCGGCAGGAAGGAAGTTTCGAGGCGATGTTATTACAAGCGCCACCTCTAAATGGGATTACAGGAGTACTTAGTACAACACCTTCCGGGGAGATAATGAGAACGTTTTATGTAGTTGAGGTATTAAAGGACTCCTTTCAGGAGCTCCTACCCTCGGAGCGGAGCACTTCAGAGTATTTGGGGGATTCCTTGAACCCGCCACCAGTGGAGAGGTCGATTTCTTTTTCAAACGGAGAACAAGTGGGGTTAGGTAGTGGGTTTGCTCAGGTTGGCGATGGGTAGTATTGGTGGGACTAGCTGTGTGTTCTTAGTTAGTTATCTACTTTAGTGGGGTCGATCTCAACAGGCGGTGATAGAGTCTTGTTATCATATAAAGCTCTTGGTGGTATGATGGTAGAAATGGGGGCGTAATGGCGAAGAAATCAAAAAATAAGAAGCAAGCCGATGATGTTCCGACCATTGGATCGCATGCTGTAGTGCATGAGATAGGGGTGCCAGAAGTCCTACCGGTTCTCGCCGCCAAGGACATGGTGCCGTTTCCGGGTGTCATGATGTCTCTTTATTTGAGTCGAGCTGAAAGCATAAAGGCTCTTGAGGCGGCTATGGACGGCGACAGACTTGCTTTTGTTGTTGCTCAAACTCGCCCTGACGTAGAGAGCCCTGCTTCGAAAGATCTCTATAAAGTAGGTGTAGTCGCTCATATTGTGCGAACACTTCAAGTACAGGATGGTCGACACAAAGTGTTGTTACAGGGGTTATTACGGGCGAAAGTGAAGCGATTCGACTCTCGCGCACCTTATTTGAAAGCAAAGATAGAGCCTATTGAAGTCGATGATGACGGCCGAAAAATCTCCGCTGAGAATCAGGCTCTGATTAATCGAATTCGAGAGAACCTGCAGTTGTTGGTAGAGTACGAGCATATGCCCGAAGAGATGCTGATTGTGACAGAGGAGCTCTACGACCCAGGCATGTTAGCTGATGTTATTCTCGCGCATTACAAGGTTGACTTAAAGGAGGCGCAAGCTGCTCTCGAAGAGCTTGACGCTATGAAGCGGTTGCGTCTAACCGATACGGCGATTTCAGATGAGCTTAATAAGTTTATCCTCTCAGAAAAGATTAAGGATAAAGCTCGTGATGAGATGACCAAGGGGCAGCGCGAGTATTATCTCCGGGAGCAGTTAAGACAGATTCAGCGAGAGTTAGGAGATGGAGAGTCAGGTTCAGATGAGTTGCATGTTGTACGTGAAAAGCTGACCAAACTAAGACTTCCGAAGCAGGCAAAGGAAGAGAGTTTTAAGCAGTTGCGTCGTTTGGAGCAGATGAGTCCTGAATCAAGTGAGTATGCACTGCTACGGACGTATTTAGAGTGGGTTATTGACCTGCCGTGGACATCCCGGACGAAAGATAAACTTGATTTGAAGCGAGCCGCCTCAATTTTAGAGGAAGACCATTTTGGGCTTGAAAAAGTTAAGGACAGAATCCTTGAATATCTAAGTGTGCGAGCGCTAAATCCTGATTCAAAGGGGCCAATTTTGTGTTTTGTTGGCCCGCCGGGAGTTGGAAAGACGTCACTAGGTCAATCCATTGCGCGTGCGTTAGGTAGGAAGTTCCACAGAATGTCACTGGGTGGAATGAGAGATGAGGCTGAAATTCGTGGGCACCGGAGAACGTATGTCGGAGCCCTGCCGGGGAGAATAGTTCAGGGCATGAAGCAGGCCGAGAGTCGAAATCCCGTTTTCGTGTTGGATGAATTAGATAAGATAGGCGCAGACTTTCGAGGGGATCCGGCTTCTGCATTATTGGAGGTTCTAGATCCGCATCAAAACGCAGAATTTCGGGATCACTATCTAAACATGCCTTTTGATCTCTCGGAGGTGTTGTTTGTAGCGACTGCGAATACAACTGATACTATTCCAGAGCCGCTCATAGATAGGCTAGAGATATTATATATCCCGGGATACACCTCTCAGGAGAAAGAAAAGATTGCGACCCGTTACTTAATACCGAGACAGTTGAAGGAGGCGGGGCTAGCGGACCATAACCTGCGTTTCACTGCCGACGCATTGCAATTGTTAATTGATAGGTATACGCGGGAAGCGGGAGTCAGAAATTTAGAGCGAGAGATAGGCGCGGTATGTCGAAAGATCGCGCGTGAGTATGCAGAAAATAAAAAAGTGCTCAAAACGATTACTCCCGACCGTGTGCGTAAGCTTCTCGGTGTAACCAAGTACGACCCCGAGGTGACCGAGCAGCGAGAAGCTGTCGGTTTGGTCAGGGGATTGGCGTGGACCGTCTATGGCGGTGAAATGATGCCGATAGAGGTATCATTGGCGCCCGGCTCTGGCTCGCTTGCCTTAACGGGACAATTGGGGAGTGTGATGCAGGAGTCAGCGCAGGCGGCCCTCTTCTATGCCAGGGCTAATGCGTCAGTATTGGGGCTGGATCCGGAATTTTATACAAAGTTCGATATTCACGTGCATGTTCCAGGTGGCGCCACTCCAAAGGATGGTCCATCGGCGGGTATTACAATTGCTACGGCGCTAGTCTCTGTGCTTTCGGAGAGAAAGGTCTCGAAGGATATCGCTATGACAGGAGAAATGACCCTTCGTGGAAATATCCTTGCCGTTGGTGGATTGAGGGAGAAAGCGTTGGCAGCACTTCAACACGGCATTAGAAAAGTAATTATTCCCTTTGAAAACATCAAAGATCTTGAAGAAATCCCTGAAGAGCAACGCAAGCAGATTCAGTTTATTCCAGTAAAACATGTGAGCGAGGTCTTAGAGTTAGCGTTGTTGGGACGCTCTAAAAAGCAAGTTCCAACTCGAAAACGTGGCAAGCGGGGAGTGGTAGGTGTTTCGTGAACGTAGTGCTCGTGTCGTACTGCCGTTGTGTTTAAAGATCAACAAAGCTATCGCCTTCTTGATGCCGATTTTGGCTCTGATTGCTGTGGCACATCAGGTCAGAGCGGACAGCTGTGTTTACATCGATGATAAAAATACCATTCGCTCCGTAGACAGCATGAGTCTTGTGCCTAGAAGGTATCGAAAGGCGGCAACGTGCAAGGATATTAGTGTTGGCGAAGTGGTCGCTCCCCATTCAATGGATGTCGGCCGATTAGCCCGGGAAGTATCATTTGGCACTAGTCTTGGTACTATGAATGTTAGGTGGGCTCGGGACTTGGAGCGGTGCTACAGGGTTACGCCCGCCAAAGCCATTGCGGAGGCCTCCAGAACGGTTAAGCAAGCCCTTCGTGTGTCAAAGCTCTTTTCTGAGGTGGGACAAAAGTCTCGCACATGGGATTTTGTGTTAACAGATAGAGCGCATGCTGTTTCACAGATCCCAACAGATATCATAAGAGGGAGACATCCCGGCTTTATGCTCCCACCCAATAGAGTCTATATTCTATCTGATTTTATTGCGCAAAACTGCCAGGAAAATCCGATTTCCGATCGGCTATTGGCGCAGGTTCTGTTGCACGAGATGGGGCACGTGGTTGAGTATATTTTGTTAGGAGAGCCTGCTTCGATGAGCAATAGGGAGCGGGGAGAGGGGTTCGCAACATGGTTTGAACACTATGCAAGCGAATTTTCAAAGACCATTGGCAAGGATAGAGTTTCAGAAAATCTAAGAAAGTTAGGGACACAGAATCAAGTGGCACAAGTTCGCAAAGGCTCTTTCAACGGTACAGCTCTTGATTATGCTCGAGCGGCGATGCCATTTTTTCTCTTAGTGTCGAAGAAGGGAACCGGTGGGGTTGCTAGGTTGTATCGGGATGCGCGCATGAAGCAGGTTCCGCTGCACGAGGCTGTAAGGAATGTGTTTGGGTGGAGTGATGCTACGTATCGAAGTAAGCTTAACAGGTTTACGGAACAGTTTCTTTCGCGTTTAGAGTAGAATCGATATGTCGAGGGCTCTTGCTTCATAGAGCGAGGTTGGGACCTGCTTCTAGGCGCTCGATTTTTTGTCTTGAGTTTGTGTTGTGCATAGCGCTCTTTGTAGAAGTGACTCTAGCGTGTTGCATGATGATTGGGATGTGGGGATGTTGGCCTTTGTGCATTCTCTGTTGCATGTAGAACATACGCCGTCCGGTGAGCGTTCCGGCCTCCAAAACGGCGAGAGGGCTAAAATGAGGGCCTCTTGAATTGGCTCCTCGAGATCTACGTGCTCACCCGAGTAAAATAACACCCCTGGGTCGTCTAGGTTGTCATCAGCTGCCGCTCGGTCGCTTTCAGTTTGGAGTACCCAGTTAAGGGGTGCGCTGATGGTGTGCTCTCGTAAGTCAGCACATGTTGCACAGTCTTGTTTGCAGGTGCTGGACACCGTGCCTTTTGTAAGGACGCCCCCGTGAGTTCGGGTTAGCTTGAGCGAAACCTGTGGGTCCTCAATAAACTCAATGAATCCTCGCTTTGAACCCGAAGCAATCCTTTCATTGAGTGATTTTTTACAGATGGTGGCAGAGATGGACATGCCAGAAAAGGGTACGGTTGTTACGAGAATGCGCATAGTACGGCTACCTGATTTTATGTGTTTGGGATTATGGGCAAAGCCTTTCCCTGTTTTAAGCCCCTCCTGAATCCCTTCCGATATATCTCTTGGTTCAGGTGTTTTGTTTGTGCCTTTAACGGAGAGGGTCCCCCCAAGACTATAGCAAGTATCGGGTCTGAGTACACCTGTTTGCGCCCTGTGCTTGATATGGCCTGAAACCCTTGCGCAGAGCTACTCGAGTCGTAGATGGAAATTGGGGCTTGGTGGCGCGATGGTATGTAAGGTATTTAGCTGGGTTTTTAGAGGTGCTTAGGACGGCAAAATAGATTGCCACCGTCAGGGTTTGATTCGTACGGTGACCTATTTATGTTGAACTAGTGATTTCTCGAAGAGTTTGTTTTTTTGGTTCATGAAAATCTCTAGTATATCTTTAGGGATACGTTTTTATGCGCTTTTTATCACCGTAAGGACGGGCGCGCCGAAGAGCTTACGAGTCGCCTGCTAGATTGTGTGTAATCGTGCCATTTTATCGCGGTTTACTGCAATCAACTCTTTGAGCGGGAAAGAAAGTGAGTTATAACACACAGGCGTAACACGCAGACTATTAAGGCGCTTGAAGTGGTCCAAAGTCACTCGTAACTGAGGAGTCAGGGGGGGAGTTTCGCAACTTTTTCGTAACGCGTACGATACCTCATTTGTTTGTTTTTTGGAGGGTATAATGGGAATTAACAAAGTTATTCTACTCGGTAATTTAGGAAAAGATCCGGAGGTTCGATCCACTTCTGGAGGGATGTCCGTAGCACGGTTTCCCCTAGCGACCGGAGAACGTAAGAAAGACCAAAGTGGCCAGTGGGTAGATCACACCGAATGGCACAATGTAGTGACATTCGGTAAGACAGCAGAGAACTGTCAGAAGTTTTTGAAAAAGGGTCGCCAGATATTTGTAGAAGGGCGTATCCGCACGAACAAGTGGCAGGATAAAGAGGGGAAAGACCGCTACACGACGGAGATTCTCGCTGATAATGTTCAGTTCGTTGGCGGAAAGGGAGAGGGGGATTACTCCTCGAGCGCTGCTAATGACAATGTCTTGGCCGGGATTCCTAGTGCCGATGGGTTGGCTAAAGCTGCAAATGGTAGCCCTTCAGTATCGGATGAGCCGATAACATTTGATGACGATGATATCCCATTCTAGTACAGTTGTTTTAGTTGTTATTCCAATCATCTCGGCGCTCATCGGCTATGTGACAAACTACATAGCCGTCATGATGCTTTTCCGACCACATAAACCAAGACGTTTGGCGTTCATACGACTCCATGGCCTTGTGCCGCGCAGGCAAGCTGAGATCGCTAGAAGTTTGGGGCATCTTATTGAGAGGGATCTGTTCTCGCACGATGATATTCATGCAGCGTTGCAGGGTAAAGAGACAGCAGATGAAGCAGCGGCCTTTTTAGGTGAGCAGGTCGACCAGTTCATTTCAAATATGGCTGAGCAGAATCCGATGATAGGCATGTTCCTTCAGGGAGATTTGCTTGCTCAAGTAAAGCAGATGCTTGCAAATCAGATGTCAGACAAGTTTCCAGCGTTTATGGAGCGGGTCGTAGAGCGGGTTGAGCACAAATTAGATGTAAGTGCCATTGTTCAGCAAAAGATTGAGGCGTTTGATATATCGAAGCTTGAATCCATCATCTATGAGGTATCTGCTCGAGAGCTTAAGACAATAGAGATACTGGGAGGTGTTCTCGGATTTGTTGTTGGCTTGGCGCAGGTTGCCCTCTTAAGTGCCATATAAGTTCCATTAATGAAGGAAAAGCGCGTGCTACAATTTGATTCGCTTCGGTCGTACGGATCAACTGCGTTAGTGACTGGCGCTAGCTCGGGTATTGGAGCGTGTTTTGCAAAGACCATAGCGGCTAGTGGCTTCGCTACAGTTATAGTAGTTGCTCGTCGCATGGACCGATTGCAAAATCTTAAAGCTGAGATTGAGGGTTTGTATGGAGGTTGTTGTTGCATCCCCATAGCACTTGATCTTTCCAAACCTGAGGCATGTGACCAGCTTGCAAGAGAGTTGAATAGACACAAGGTGTCAATCGACGTCGTTGTTAACAATGCAGGCTTTGGTTTGTTGGGAGCGTTGGAAGATATTGAACCCGCTCGATGTCGAGAGATGGTAGATCTAAATTGTGGCGCTGTGCTGGACATAGCACGAATGTTTCTTCCCGCGATGAAGGATAGGAAAAGAGGGGCCATGATCATAACCTCAAGTGTGGTTGGAGCGATTCCGACCCCTTGGTTTGGGGTCTACGCAGCGACCAAATCGTTTAATCTCTATCTTGGTGAGGCGTTACATGCAGAGTGTAGGGGAAGTGGGGTCTCAGTACTTACGGTGTTGCCTGGTCTAACCGATACGGAGTTTCAAGCAGGTATGGGGGAACGTGAGTATAGTGTCTCGTATCGTAGCGCTGAGCAGGTAGTGGCGACAGCATGCAGAGCGCTGGGCCGAAAGGCGATTGTGGTTGACGGACTCTTATACAAGTTCCTAGTGCATGGCACTAGGTTCCTGCCTCGGAGTATTATGCTTTTTCTTTCACGCCGGACCATGCGACGGCAGCTTGCCGGTGTTGTGAGTGACTAAAAACGAGGTGGGCGATACGAGGTGTAGAAAGCCGCCGCTTTGGGCCTGAAGCGAATGCTTCTTGTAGCTCTGTGGTTGGACTAGAGAGGAAAGGGATGCGTCGTCAGTAAACAAGTTGTTAGTGCTCGGCGTGGATCGATGCTAAAAAGGGGCACTAAAGAGGGGCAGCGGTACGCCACGATAATAGACCCAATTTGGCTTGCCGTAGGTCTTTCGACCGTTACCGGTTTGAGTTCTTACACTCCTCTGTTACGAGAGCTTGCCACTCATCGTCTAGACTGCCGCTAAACGGTTTTCGCCCGGCTGTGCGATACCAATAATTTGCGTTCCAAAGGTCACCTTCTTTTCTATGAAGGTATGCATGGACGGCGGCTGCTATCGAAGAGTCGACGTCCTGTACCACTTCATGGGCTTCTTCCCACTGATTTTGTCGCTCGAGCCAGAGAGCGCGCAGAATAGCGGAAGCTTCCTTGGGAGGAGATTGTTGCGATAGGGTTGAAAGAAAAATATCACGCGTCATAGCTTATTCACTTATCAGATGATACCGACCGTGTCTATGAAATCTGTCACTTCTCACACAATTCTAAAAAAGGGAGAGAAATGATGAGTGTTCTAAAAACTCCCGATCAACGGGGAGTATTTTTGTCATAGGGAGTTGGTCCTTTGCAAACCAGTGCACAGCTAGAACGTCGTCATTATTGCCATTGGTGGGCGGATTCTGAGAGCTTTGAGCAACTAGAAAGTAGATATGCATGAGTTGCTCGTGTGGATATTCCGGATTTTGCTGAAATTTCTGAGAGCAGAAAAGGAGCCTCTCCACCGTGATGCTGAGTCCCGTCTCTTCCGTAAACTCTCGTTGAATCGCATCGATGGGATTCTCTCCTAATTCCAAGCCACCTCCTGGAAAGTTTATGATTGAGCCTGACGGCACGTTTGTTTCGGTCATCAGCACCTTTTCGTCTTGAAGGAGCACTCCATATAGGGCAATTCTAAAAGTTGAAACGTTTACAACCATCTTCTTCCTGTTCTGGTTAATTGTTAGTGCGCAATCTGTTTGCTTTGATAGTATATCGGATAGGGGCTGCTTGACGAGCCTCTTGTATATAACTGCGATACATTGATGCTAGTCGCTCATAGTGCGTCTAGTTGTAATGTTGAAGCTAGGTTGAAAGGTGCCATGAAGATAAGAAGTGTTATTCGCTCTGTAGCTCATTATGTGCCTTCGCGTCGTGTTACAAATGATGAGCTTGCTCTGTATATGGACACTACAGATGAATGGATCCGCGAACGAACCGGTATTAAGGAGCGGAGGTTTGTTGAGGATTCGTCGGTATCAACGACAGATTTGGCAGAGGCGGCAGCCAAAGATGCCTTGGCTCGCGCGGGATGGCAAGCTAAAGAGGTAGATCTCATAATTGCTGCAACGCTATCTCCTGATTACTATTTCCCCGGGATAGGGGTCTTGCTTCAGAAGCGATTAGGTTGTGGACCGATACCTGCGCTTGATGTGCGAGCACAGTGTAGCGGTTTGGTCTATGGATTGGCGTGTGTGGATGGGTTTATCAAGAGCCTCCAGGCTAAGAAGGTTCTTTTGGTTTGTGCAGAGGTGCAGTCTCCGGTGCTTGATTTGTCAACGAGGGGTCGTGAAATGGCCGTGTTGTTCGGTGACGGAGCAGGAGCGCTTTGTATTGAGGCCTCTGAAGAAGGAGACCGAGGGATCCTCGATACAGTATTAGGGAGCGATGGTCGGGGAGCCGATGTTCTGTGTATGAAGTTACCGGGGACAGCAACGCCCGGATTTATCACCGAAAGCCATTTCAAAGACGCACAGGTGCACCCCTTTATGGACGGGAAAGTGGTGTTTAAAAACGCCGTAACCAGGCTATTGGAAACAGCCACGTCTATTTTACGGCGGAATAGATTATCGCCGGATGACATCGATTTACTCGTTCCTCATCAGGCAAACATGAGAATTAATGAAATGGTGCGGACGCAATTGGGGCTACCCGAAAACAAAGTTTTCAATAATATTGAGCGGTATGGAAATACCACCGCGGCAACGATACCTATCTGTCTTTCGGAAGCTGTTGCTGAAGGTCGGTTGCGGGAGGGTATGACGGTTGTAACGCTGGCTTTTGGTGCTGGTTTCACTTGGGGTGGTAATTTAATTCGATGGTAGGAAAGAGAGGGTACGATGAGTGATAGAGGGTTGTTTTTAGAACGTTACGCACGATTGCTAGTAAAGCATGGAGCCAATGTTCAGGCTGGTCAGATAGTCAACATTTCAGCTGAGGTGATTCATCGTGATTTTGCATACATGGTGGCGCAAGAGGCTTATAGAGCTGGGGCGGCATCTGTTATTTTGGATCTGGCCGAACCTAGGCTGCAAAAATTTAAACTCGACTCTGTGAAGCAGGAGTTTCTCGGTGTGGTACCAAATCATGTTCCAGCCAAGTACCAGCAGATTTTGGATGACGGTGGAGCGACCATTAAAATCATAGGGCCGGAATATCCCTTATTGTTGGCCGATGTTGCGCCAAAGCGTGTAAATGAGGAGCGGAAGGCGTTCTATCAAGCGGTGAAATCTTTCTATGAAGAGGGGATCGGTAAGTCGAGGGTTCACTGGACTATTGGTGCAGCAGCGACCCCTGGATGGGGACAACGAGTATTTCCCGAGCTTTCACCTGATGAGGCAGAAGATGCCTTGTGGAATGCGATTTTTGCTATAGTGCGGGTAGACCGACCTGATTTCTTAGAGGTCTGGAAATCGCATAATGACACATTGCATCGAAGGGCGCGAGCGCTCAATGATCTCGAGATTGAGAAGTTGCATTTCGTGGGTCCGGGAACAGACTTGACCGTCTCTTTAGATAAAAGAGCTCGATTTAAGGGTGGAACCGATATTGGACCGCACGGCGAGCCCTTTGAGCCTAATATTCCTACCGAGGAGTGTTTTACTACCCCGGATTATAGGAAGACTTCAGGGGTGGTTCGAGCAACGCGACCGTTTTTGGTAAACGGGGTCTTAATAGAAGGGCTTACAATGACCTTTGAAAATGGAGAAATCGCCTCGTTTGATGCGGCCAAAGGTCGCGAGACTTTTGAGGAATATTTAAGTTCCGATCCCGGAGCTAGGAGGCTGGGAGAGGTTGCACTTGTTGGTATAGATTCGCCAGTATTTAAAAGTGGAAGGGTCTTCGAGGAGATTTTGTTTGACGAGAATGCCGCATGTCATATCGCTGTTGGATCGGCTTATAAATTTTGCCTAGATGGAGGTAGCGATTTATCAAAAGCGGAGCTTGGCGAGATAGGATGTAATGAAAGTTCGGTGCACACGGACATGATGATTTCAGATGAGCATGTTTCTGTCACAGCGCATACGTATGCGGGGGAGGAGGTCTGTTTGATACAAAACGGAGAGTGGCAAGGAAGCTTTCGCTAGGAAAATGTAGCCCAGAGGGATGAATGCGTTGCAGTGGCGGTAAGCGCTATCTAATCCCTTGTTTACTCGTTAGTGTACACGAAATGGTTACTGACTCTGTTTTAAGCCCCGCTTCTATATCTGAAAGAAATTGCTCGAATGAGTAGTCGACAGCTGTATTGTTCTCGCTAATTTTGGCGATATTGGTCGTAACGGGTCGCTTTAGCGAGTCAAAGTTAGTAGGTTTGTTTGCCGCGTCTTCAGAAATTGGATGGACTTCTAGGAAGATGCGTCCACCACTTTTAAGTTCCCAGAGGTAGTTTAGAGAGGTTTTTGGTTTGAGAAATGCTAGTAGGGTGTTAGTGCCCTCGTGAGCGTTGTGCTCACTGGGCTCCATGCTAAAAAAATCTTCGATAGTCATGCGAGCGTAGCGAGTTGGATCAAATATTCTTGGAATCGGATTGCTTATGGAGATTGATAAATCCGAGTGCGTAGTCTCCTGTTGAAAGTTCCATTCAAGCCGCACGAGACCACAGCGCTGGTTGGTTTCACTTAAGGCACCGTATTGAGTGGCATTTACGATAAGTTCTGAAAGTGCCCAACGGGTGTGTAGCTCGTAAATTTCGTTTTGCGTTCCGTATGCTGTGATAGCTTCAATCCACTCGAGGGTGTTTTTTCTTATTCGATATGCATCAGAATCTTCACTTTCAGAGAGTGGTAAGGACATTAAAGGTTCAACGTAATTGTAATCAATCCAGAGGTCGCCTTTGGATAAGTCTTTGCCGGCAGGTGTGGTGTGCAAAGCATACCATTGGTGGGTCTGACTGGGGGAGGAGATGCGGCTTGTGGTGAGATCGAAGGCAGTGTTTGATGGTAGGCTGCTTAATGTCAAATCTAGATTTGAACAAATCATGGCGGCTTCCTCCCAACTCTTAGTCGATAATA
The DNA here is from genome assembly GCA_038134595.1 of Pseudomonadota bacterium. Lineage (GTDB taxonomy): Bacteria > Bdellovibrionota_C > UBA2361 > UBA2361 > OMII01 > OMII01. Next base: position 88,390 of record JAYPVM010000002.1, read on the forward strand.
ATCTACTTAAAATACTCGATATAGATTCTCTCTGTTATGAGCCAAATTTTACTAGGTATTTTTCTGATAACAAAGAAAAAACAGGAGCTTAGGGCTAATGGATAAGCGAGGTGAAAGTGATGCGCCTTTATTTAATAAATAATTCCGATATGCTACGTCTTGTACGGAAGGCTTATAGCCGCGTTGTTTTCTTCCGAGACAGGAATAGGGGCGGCTAAGGAAGATCGAAAGAATCTGATTGAGAAGAATTATACGGGACATGGCGGACAAAAAGGCAGTAAAAGAATCGCTTGTAGAGTACTTGGTCCGTACTGGTCTTAGTAATGACGTTGTTTCTGCACGGAAGGAGATTCTAGCTGGTCTAATACGTGTTGACGATGTGGTTGTTGATAAGGTGGGGGCTGTTGTCCGTTCGGCGAGTCGTATCGAGAAGATCGGTGCGAAAAAATACGTCAGTCGGGGAGCGCTGAAATTACAATCTGCGGTTGATACGTTCTCATTACCGGTTTCAGAGGCCGTGTGTGCGGATGTAGGAGCATGCACAGGGGGTTTCACCGAGGTGTTGCTTCAGCACGGAGCGCAAAAGGTGTTTGCGATTGATGTGGGTTATGGCAATTTAGATTGGAAGATTCGGTTGGATGCCAGAGTCGTCGTGATGGAGCGAACGAATGCTCGGCACATCGAGTCTCTGCCGGAGCCGGTCGATATCGTGGTTATCGACGTCTCCTTTATCTCGCTACGAGTTATTTTACCTGTGGTGGTCCAATGGATGAAGCCCTCAGGGCACGTGGTGGCTCTTATAAAACCGCAATTCGAAGCTACTCGTGAGGAAGTATCGGCTGAGTCAGGGATAATCACCCATGAGTCGGTTCATGAGAGAGTTGTGGAAGAGATTGCGGCGTGTTTACCGCCGTTGGGGCTGGTTAAGCGATCTGTAATTGCCTCGCCGATATTAGGTGCCGAGGGCAACAAAGAGTTTCTGCTTTGGGCCTCACGTAACGACTAAAAAACACGTATTCCTCCTTCAGAATTAGTCTGAGACTGCGACATTCTGTCGCATGGATTTATTTAGATTGTTTGGGTATATCGATAATACTTTTTTCGTAGTTAGGACTGTACGTGGAGCTTTGTATGAGAGGAAATAGTGGTAATCAGATGCAGTATCGTTTGTGCCTTGTCGTAGTTTTCTGTGTCGTGGGTATTCTCTGGCCGTGTCGCAGACTTTGGGCGTGTGACTTGTGCGCTCTATACACTGCGATGCAGGTAGAAAGTCCTCAAAGCGGTACATTTCGGGCAAGCGCCTCTGAGCAGTATACGTTTCTGGATAAACTACAAAGAAATGGTAGCTATGTTCAAAACCAAGCCAATGAATATCTCAAGAGTTCCGTCGCTCAGGTTGCAGCACAGTATGATTTTTCCGACTCCTTAGCATTACAATATGTACTACCGGTTATTTCGAGGTCTTTTCGTCGACTGAAGGACGGTAGTGTTACCAGTGGAAGCGAGTCGGGAGTTGGGGATATGAGCTTCTTGCTTCACTATCTTCCGGTGCGATATTCAGATGGTGAGATTACAGCGCGTGTACGGCTCTTTGCCGGACTCAAACTTCCGACCGGAGATACCAGTCGGTTGGGTGAAGAATCGCACCACAGTATGTCATCTACTGAGATGTCTTCTCACAGCAGTATGGCAAGCAATACTCGTCCATACCATAGTGAATCCGGGCATGGAGACTCCGATCATGAGATGCCTACACACGATGACGAGATGACTGAGAGCGGCATCCATAGTCATGACCTCACTTTGGGAACTGGCTCGTGGGACCTTCCGCTCGGTTTTGGTATCACTACTCAGTATAAGCGGTTCATGGCAATGGCAGACGTTCAATACATGATTCGGTCAGAAGGGGCCTATTCGTACCGACATGCAAACGATTTGATATGGTCAACCGCGGTGGGAGGCTTTTTGTATTTAGATGATTCTCTTCAGATAGCTTCTCGGGCTCGTTTGTCAGGACAGTACAAGAATAATGACAGGGGAGCAGGCGGAGTTGAACACGATGGATCGGCGTTTAATGGGGTTTTTCTAGGCCCTGAGGTTAGTATCTCGTCGAGCAAGCGTATCCAGGCCGTGGTCGCGTTGGATCTGCCCGTAAATACCCACAATTCAGGACTTCAAATCACGCCGTCTTATCGCTGGCGCGGTGCCATAACCTACCGCTTCTAGATGCCTTTTTTGGGGAGTGACGGTGGTCGATTTATTTGGGGGGCTGTGATAGGCTGACGACTCAAGATTTTTTGAATGAGTGGCACGGAATAGAATGCCATCACAGCGAGGTCTAGTCTGTGGAATCAGAGCACCACGAAATAAGCGATCGAGTAGTTGGCGATATTGAGATTCAAAGGCGCTGGTTGGTGAGGATTCGAGCCGTAGCATCAATTAGCCTGATAGCGATTTTTGCATTTATAGGTGTTTTCTTAGACACGGAGTTGTCGTGGCCAGTTGTTTCTGGAGTGGTATCGCTTGGTCTTGTATCTAACATCGCCCTTTCACTTCTCACGCTTGATAATCGGAATACATTTCTCTTTTTGGGTGGAATGGCGATCTTGTTAGATGTCGCACTTCTTGGTGTGTTGCTTTACCTGTCTGGAGGATATGCAAATCCCTTTAGTATGATGTTTCTTGCTTACATCATTCTGGCCGGTACAGTACTTGATAGTCGTTGGACCTGGACTACGTACGTGGCATGTAGTGGTGGGTTTGTTGCCCTGTTTTTCTACCACGTGCCCGTCTCACAGCTTGCGATGCATCACGGCGCACATTTTAATCAGAATAGAGATAGCGGTTTCTCCCTTCACCTTCACGGAATGTTAATTGCCTTTGTCGTTATTGGGGCGATTAGTTCGTGGTTTCTTACTCGTATGAACAGAGAGATGGGAGAGCAAGTAGAGACGATACAAACACTCCAAAAGGCTGAGTCCGACAGGCGTCGATTGCTATCGCTGGCAACATTGACGGGCGGGGTGGCGCATGAACTTGCAACACCACTAGGAACCTTGTCACTTATCGCAGATGATTTGTGTGAGGCGTTAGGAAAAGAGCCGCGGTGGAGTGAAGATATGCAATCGCTCAAAAGTGAGCTCGCGCGTTGTTCGACGATCCTAGCAAGAATGCGGGGAACCAGCTCTGAGCTTCAGGGCGAGTTGTGTGAGAGGTTTTTGCTGTCAGAACTTATCGCAGAGGTCTCAGCGGAGGTGGCGGATGCTGGAGTGGTTGTTTTTGAGGGGGAGTTCGATCCCTCGTTAGAGTTGCGCTCTTTTCGTCGATCATTGATAGGCTCCATAATTGCTTTAATTAGAAATGGCTTACAGGCCTGCCAAATGGGAGCCAGAGTTGTCTGTACTATTGAACATGATGTAGAAGCGGTAATTTTTCGAGTTGTTGATAGGGGGCAGGGGATGTCTGAGCAAATTCAAAATCGTCTTGGAGAGCCGTTTTTTACCTCAAAAGCGCCAGGAGAGGGAATGGGGCTAGGAGTTTATTTGACGAAACTATTTGCAATGCAGGTTGGCGGAACACTTTCCTTTGTGTCCAGGCAAGGCGAGGGAACCGAAGCGAAGCTTGCAATTCCTAGGGTAGTACCATTATGAACCAGTCTCTTCCAGATGTGATGGTGTGTGATGATGATGCTCCATTTCGACGGAGATTGGCGCGCTCGTTTCGTGATCGGGAGTACCGTGTATACGAGGCCGAAAGCGCCCGAGAGGGATTGGCGGTGTACGAAGAGTACCTTCCAAAGTGGGTAGTAGTTGATTTAAGAATGCCCGAAATAAATGGCTTGTGGTTAGTGGAGCAGATTTGTTCGAGAAGCGATGACGCCAAGATAGTTGTTTTAACTGGCTTTGGAAGTATCCAGACTGCAACGCAAGCTGGAAGACTGGGCGCTATAAATTACGTAACCAAGCCAGCTTCCCTCGAGCAGATTATCTCGGCATTTTCGCCAGCTGGTCTCGAGATTGCTGAGGATGCGTATTCCTCACTTGCAGAAGTTGAGGCGGAATATGTACAACGCATCCTCGATCAATGTGACGGCAATGTATCTAAGTCAGCCAAAGTTCTTGGGCTTCACCGGCGTAGTCTACAAAGACTGCTGAAACGTTTGTAGGTTCGGCGAAGCTATCTCGGACCGGTCTGGATGTATATGTGCCCACGTATCGCCGTGGTGGACATGTTTTTTGAGCGCGCAATTCTTCGTAGCGATTTAACGTAAAACATGAATTTTATATTGAGTTCGCACTTGTCGCGCAAAGTATCGGAGTCTTGTTATGACATTCGTCATTTGTTTTGAGCGGATACTCATCTAGAACGTCTCTCGACGTGTGATGTCGTTTCTTTACAGCTATCGAGAGCGGTTGCGATCTGACTTGGAGTTCATTTGGTAAGTGTCAGAAGAACTCTGACGTTTTCATTAAATGAAAATCTCTTCGATCGTATCCGTGCTAGGAAGCACTTCTATTAGAGATAGTTGTTCTAAGTTTGTTCGAGGTCACATCGCATAGGGATATAACAAAGAGGGTGACATGCTTAGGACAAAATCGCGCTGTTTTCTCAATGTGCTTCTGGCAACATTAGCACTATGTAGTTTTAGTGGAGAGGTTTTCTCTGAACCGACAACGCTTTATAGAGAGACCTATAATTTTTGCACAGGGACGCTCGGTAAAGATGCGGCGAGTGAAGCGAATTGGGTGGGCGTAGTAAGCGGACTTGCTCCAGAAAGAATCAGTAATCTCAAAGTTGTTCCGTACGGAGTTCAAGATGTCGGAAATTCTGTAAATAGCCTGCCGATAGGATTATCTCAGGGGTACACATTCTGGTTTAAGCCGGTTGAGGGTCTAGCAGTTTTCACTGGGGAGTTTCAATTTGATGTGGGTGTGCTCCGTGCTGGAGATACTGTTGTTAGATATCTACAGAGACTCAGTGGAGTGAATGCGCAGGGTGCACCGAATCAGACGCATCTGGCATTTCTCGTTGATGATACATGGTACATCTCCAGTGAATTTGCGCAACAGGCACAACCCGGCTTATGGGAGGGCGTTACATTTACTCCGGGGCAGTTAACATATGGCATGGTGCCGTATGTCGCTGACCGTGGGCCGACTATGCCTACAAGCTTTACATCGCCATTGCCGGCTAGTGGGACAGTGCGGGCGTTTGGAATGTTTTTGCCGAGCGTAAACGGCAGAGTACGATTTGATAATTTTATAATAGAGGGAACCCCTCCAAGTGATGGATCAATTGGAACGGAGATTCAAGAGCCTAATGTGGCACTGTGTCCCGAAGGCAGTCCGGATAGAGAAGGGGGCTCAGATCCGGAGCCTCCAGGAGATGATGATGGCGATGATACGTCCGATCAGGGAGAAACTGATGGTAATGATGGCCATGGTGATGAGACCGGGTTTTCGTTTGAGTTTTGTCCGATAGCGCAGCAAGGTAGAGGACGATTCGTTGCTTTAGGTCGAGCGCAAAGGAGCCGATTGCTTCGTAGTATTGGGGATGCGTCGCTCGCAGATCTTCGCGACAGAGCAATAATTCGTTTGTACTCACGAAGGCGGATGCGGATGGGTTCGTTAGTGAACATCAAGGTTGGAGACTATGACGCCGAGTCGAAGGTTTTAACGCTTGGGATTAAGCCAAATGCTAAGCCGCAACAGCTACGCTTAGGGCGGCTTATAGCAAAGGCACTCGATGAGTATCTATCCTTTCCAGGGGCTCCGAGTGAAAAACAGGCGCCGTTGTTTATAAAAGAGGGGATACAGACGGCACACACAGTTTCCGTTGAAGCTCTCTGCAAGCGAGATATTCGGAAAATGTTACGGCAGCGGGCAGAACGTGTCCAAATGCGAATTGGTGACATAGCGATTCGCTAAAACCGGCTTTGTTCTGCGAGTTTTACACTCGTCCATTTTTACAGTCGTAGAGACCGTCTCTGGTAATCTCAGGGCGGTCTCTTTTTGTTTATTCAACTAGGTTTAGAATCGTCCTTTCGTTAGAGCGTTGAAACCGATAGGCTAATTTTGTGTATGTCCAATCGTGACTATTGATTGTGCTCGTTTCTGCCACCGGAGACGAGACCTAGAGAGATAAGTCCTCTAGGGGGATATGAGCATTATTTTATGAGTAACGTTTTTCAGATATGAAGTATGCAAACGTCATAGTTGCAGGTGGTGCCGCGCTTGGCATCGTTTGTTATGCGATCTTGTTACTTATGGGCCCTCATGCGCAAGAGTGGCTGAATTATCCGGTAGTTTTAGTGGTGCTTGCTGGAGGCGGATATCTTGTCTTCGGTCTCGTCCGAGGAGTCTTTCGGGGAGAATTCGGATCAGACCTTTTGGCGGGGCTATCTATCGTCACATCGGTATTGTTGGGAGAGTATCTTGCCGGTGCAATCGTTGTCCTCATGTTATCCGGTGGAGAAGCCCTCGAAGATTATGCGATGCGGCGTGCCTCCTCGGTGCTTGATGCCTTAGCCAAGCGAATGCCTCTGATTGCTCACAAGAGGCAGGGATTAAATACGATTGATATTCCTGTTATTGACGTGCAAGCCGGAGATGAAGTTGTGGTATTACCTCATGAGTACTCTCCTGTTGATGGAGTTGTGCTCGAGGGACACGGTTCAATGGACGAGTCTTACTTGACCGGTGAGCCGTACCGAATTTCGAAGACGCCAGGATGTGAGGTTATCTCCGGTGCGATTAATGGAGATAATCCCCTTGTGATTCGTGCCTTGCGACCGGCGAACGATTCACGCTATCACAAAATTATGAAAGTTATGGACGTATCAAGACAGAGGCGTCCATACATGCGGCGGATGGCAGATTCATTGGGTTTACTATACACCCCCATTGCCGTGTTGTTTGCGGTTACGGCGTATCTACTTTCGGGTGATCCGGTGCGATTTTTAGCGGTTTTAGTCGTCGCCACACCCTGTCCGCTTATTATCGCAATCCCTGTTGCCATTATCGGCGCTATTTCCTGGTGTGCGAAGAGAGGGATTATCATTAAAGATCCCGTGTCGCTTGAGCGAGCGCACATCTGCAATACGCTCATAACAGATAAAACCGGTACTCTGACTGTGGGCGAACCCACGTTGGTGTCTGTTGTGACCCAAGGAGTATCGGAGGCAGAGGCCTTACAGTTTGCTGCAAGCCTTGAGAGGTATTCCAAACATCCATTGGCTCAACCGGTGCTCGAGTATGCAAGAGAGCGAGGAATCGTATTGTCTGAAGTGGAAGGATTTAGCGAGGTTCCTGGTTTTGGAGTGAGGGGAGTCGTGCGGGGTTCTCAAGTGGCTATAACAGGAAGGCGGGGCATTGTAGACACTGCCCTCGAGCACTTCGGGAGCTCTCGTGCGGGGTTAGAATGCGTCGTTCAGCAAGATGGTATTCCAGTAGCATTGTTTCGATTTCTAGATGAGGAGCGGGAGGAGAGTCATAGTTTCGTTTCTCACCTTGGCCCGAAGCATAATTTTCACGATGTGATTCTTCTCTCTGGTGACCGAGATGTAGAGGTGCGATACCTCGCAGATAAGATGGGTATAGTCGAGGTTTATAGTGGAAAGACCCCCGAGGAGAAAGTTGCTATCGTTGAAGAAAAAACCCGTGAAAGTAATACGTTGTTTCTGGGAGACGGTATCAATGATGCCCCAGCTCTGGCTATGGCAACTGTTGGAGTTGCGTTTGGCCCTAGAAGTGACATTACCTCCGAGGCGGCAGGGGCGGTTATTTTAGAGCCATCGTTGCGTAAAGTTGATCAGTTCCTTCACATAAGCCGACATTTAAGAAAAGTGGCGTTGCAAAGCGCTTTTGGCGGGATGCTTTTAAGTATTGCCGCGATGGTTGTAGCGGGACTGGGATTTTTACCTCCGGTGTACGGCGCGTTGACACAAGAAGCGATAGATTTGTTTGCAGTTCTTAATGCACTTAGAGCTTCCTCTCTTCGAAGCCGTGATAGTGTTGATATGCTGTGAGGTTGTATCATAACCAAACATTTCGGTAATTTCCTGTCAGAAATTTCCTGTCAGAGGTTTTGGCGGGTAGTTCTGGCACTTTCCACCAATTGGCGATACTATTTGGCTTGATTCACATCGTAAAAGGTGAAAGTGTATCGAGCACACGGTTAATCAGATCATCTCGGGGATGGAGGTAACTAATGAGAAATATTGCGTCATTTGTCATGTTTGTGTTCCTGGTATTTTGTACTGAAGCGTATGCGGTTCCTTCCGATTTCGACGCTGATGGAATATCTGACCATGTCTATGTCGAGATAGAGAACGACGACTCTCTTACCTGGAAGGCGGTTTTGTCGGATAGCGGAAGTACTTCTACCCTTGGTTCTCTAGGAGTAGAGGGCAATGAGCTCGCAATGGCGCAGTGGTTAGGCACTGGGACTCAAATAGGAGTTGTGTCAGAAGAAACAGATGGCGATGGACTTGTTTGGTCGATTTTAAATGATTCAGATGTGCAAGTCGATAAGGTCTTCGGTAAAAAAGGTGATTTGGCGGTAGCCGGAGCTGACTTTAATGGAAATGGCATCGCTGATGCAGCTGTCGTTCGACTGGTTAATGGTAGGGCTCGATGGGAGATTGCACTTGATCTCTTTAATGAGTCCGAGCCGCAGACGATCAGTGTTCGCTTTGGAAAAACGGGTGATCGAGCTTTTTTTGCGAGGGCTGATGAGAGTGGATTAGATTCAATCGCCATCATGCGAGCTACTCGCAACGGTGCTCGCTCGGTAGCAAGGCTTAAGAATTTAATGAGTGGAGAGGTCCAGAGGGTTACTCGGATGCCTCGATACGCAAGCCAGGGTTCTCGACCACGAGCTTTTCCGGTTCAACAAGTGTCAGGAGCCGACCTCTTGGCTTTCCAACGTAATCGTGGAAGTACCGCTCGCATAATAGTTTTCTCACAAGATGGAACGAGGGTAAAGCGCGATGTTATTTCGGGCGCCGATGCTATTTCGGTCGTCGGCGAATTTAATCAAACCTCTCCTGGGCTTGAGATTGGGGTACAGGGTAGTACGCAAAGTGTTATCATTAGCCCTACCACCAATGAAACGATTACCGATGCCTTCGCTGGTGGAGTTGCCGTTGATGAAATCAACCTGAACGTGGTGGGTGATTCCTCTAGTGGCGATGCTCCATCGGAGTGCTCGACGATTACGGCTTGGCCTAGTACGCATATCTATAAGACCGTCGGTTCAACTCACTTTAGTCCGGGAGATGTTCGACGTAACACAGTAGGGCTCATTCTTATGCCGGGAACTAGGGGGCCATTTCCATCTTGTATTGACGCAGTTGATACAGCGGGCTCTGTTGTTGCTAAGTTGGGGCTCTATCAGCGAGGCAATGGATGGGCGGCTCGGTATTATGCTGGTATCGGTTGTGGAACGAGTACGGCCTATAACGGTAAGAAGGTTGCAACTCGGGCTCAAGCAAATACTGGAAGTAAGAACATCTACATTAAATTTGGAACGGCATGTTATGGGCCGATAGATGCATCGCAGTGTCAAGGTAGTTCCCAGTGCTAGTAGCCATTACTAGTAGGGGATTCTGGGAGTGACAGAAAAAGCACTCTAGAATCTCAATGTTTCGGCTCTTTATATCGACCCCTTCTCTAGCCAGAGAAGGGGTTTTTTATGTCAGGATGTTATCGTTGTGGTTTGGCAGAGGGAAGTGAGGCGCGTCTTTGTGAGACCTGTTATCAAAATGCCTTTCATTGTTCGCCCGTAAGCTGCCAAGAGGATCCTGAACCAACTCCGGTAGTAGAGTTGAGCGCTGGCTGTCAGAGGGCGTTGTTAGCTTGCGGAGCTGTGGTATATCTTGCCGTATTGGGAGTTGGAGTGTCGACGAGGCAGGCAGTCTTAGCTGAACAAAACCTGCGAGCGGCTCGAAGTACTTATATTACAACTGGTGCACAGTCTCCGGTTAAGCACTACCATTACTATGATTCACTGACGTTTGTCTCTGAGGATGCAATAGGGTAGAGGAAGATCTCCCCTGGTAAGCATTATTGCTATGTTGGCTAGTTGATTTGGGTGCTACTGTCGTTACAGACTTACGTCACAGATCGAGAAGAGATCGAGCGATAATCATGCGCTGTATCTGATTCGCTCCCTCTACGATTTGTAGCATCTTTGCATCGCGCATCAGGCCTTCTACTCGATATTCTCGCATATAGCCCGCGCCGCCCAGGAGTTGTACGGCATCAGTAGTGATTTTCATCGCAGCATCTGTCGCAAAACATTTTGCTGTAGAAGATGTGAGCTTGATAGCCTCTTTGTTCTCCGGTTCAGTTTCGAGTGTGTGAGCTGCCTTGTACGTTAACGCGCGAGATGCTTCCAGGAGTTGGTGCATATCCGCTATCATGAATTGAAGCCCTTGGTAGTTTGCTAAGGCTTGTCCAAATTGGTTGCGGGTTTTTAGGTGATCAACGGCAAGGGTTAAGGCTGTTTGCGCTATGCCGTTTGCGCACGCTGCGATGTTGACTCTCCCGCCAGCAAGCCCTGAGAGTGCAACGGTAAAACCATGATTAACTCGCCCGAGGAGGGCAGTTGAAGGGATTTTAGCGTTGTCGAAATATAACGATGCAATCGGCGATAATTCGGCGCCCATCTTTTTCTCTGGCGCGCCTATTGAAAGACCTTCGGTGTCACTTGAAACAAGAAATGCTGATATACCAGATGTGTCTTCGGAAGTGGTCCTAGCAAAGACTATGTAAATGTCGGCAAATCCAGCGCTGGTTATGTAGCACTTGCTTCCGTTGAGGCTATAGGAGTCTCCCTCAAGAGTTGCGGTGGTGGACAATGAACTTACATCGGATCCCGCCCCCGGTTCTGTCAACGCAAACGCCCCTAGCTTCTCTCCTGAAGCGAGGAAGGGGAGAAGGTTTTTCTTTTGTTCTGCAGTTCCGTGGCGGCTTATTAAGCTACACACCATCGCATGGACAGATAAAAATATCGCTGGGCCGATATCAAAGGAGGCTATTTCTTCGAAGATTTGAGCGGTGATTGTCGCCGACTGTTCTATCCCGCCGTACTGTTCCGGGATAGATAGGCCGCCAAGCCCAATAGCACTTAGTGCCTGTAACAGCTCGCTGGGAATAGTATTGTAGTGCGACTCATTTTGATAGGGCGGGATTATTTGAGAGCAAACACGCCTGACAGTATCTAAGATGAGTAGGTCGTGTTCGTTTGTATTATCCATGGCATATCTTGATCTCGACTCACCTTTTATTGTAGTCAACATCCCTGCCGGAGGGAAGTACAACAATTCCTTGTTTCGGATGCTTTGGACTTAATTGCTCTATCATTTCCTGACTCGCCTCGCTCACAGCTCCGGCGTAGTGAATAATTGTAGAAGAGAGTTCTTCAAATGCTTCGAGGTATTGTGATTCCTTTGCCGTAGCACTTTCAGAATTGGGGCTGCCGAATGCAATGAAGGGGTTTGATCCTCTCGTTTGACGCAGTTGTCTTTTACGTTTCGTAATGAGTGCGTGAATATCAATCCAAAAACTGAAAGATTCGTGATCTGCAATGCTAAATCCTCGACGCCAGAGATATATGTTACGTTCCGTTTCTGCTAAAAACCATAAGGGGGTTGCATGGGCTTGCGCTATTCCCAACCGCTCGCGGGAGGATAATTCCTGCTCCACTGACTTAAGAACACCTAATAGGACGCAACCTGCCAGCCCATGAGAGACATTTTTGCGGGGTTGGGTATGCAGGTTTTGCATACTATGGAGTTGATTTTCGGTGCTGCTAATGGTGTAAGCCATTGATTTCTCTCCAAAACACCCCAGTCTGTCACTCCCCCACACGTTTTGAGTTCTTTGGAGCAAACTACAAGCCAATTAATTGGCATCGGTTGTTTTCGTAACCGACGCTGGTTTGGATATTGATATCGATGTCGGTACCGAGGTGGATTGATGAAATTACTGGTGTGCAGTACCGTCATATAACGATATGAGTGCACAAGAAAAATCTCTCCGAATATGTCATGTAGCTGATGTTCACTTGGGATACCGCCGCTACAATAAACTCACGAAGGCTGGATTAAATCAGCGTGAGGTCGACGTAAATAGATCATTTCAGGAGGTAATAACACGCATCATTGCTCTAAAGCCTGATGCTGTTGTTATAGCAGGAGATCTTTTTCATTCGGTGCGCCCTTCAAATAGTGTTGTCACGTTTTGCTTTAGGCAGATAAAGCGTTTAGCCAAAGGAATTGGAGCCCCTGTCGTTATAACAGGCGGAAATCACGAAGCTCCCAAGAGAGCTGATACTGGCTCGGCCCTCCAAATATTAAGCGAGATTGATGGCGTCTATGTGGCAGATTTGGAGCGGCAGGTCTTTCGATTTCGAGAGCGAGATCTGTCGATATGCTGCCTGCCTCATTCAGCGATTCCGGGACTCGAAGACAATACGCCTCGGGCTGATGATACATATGGTTTTAATGTCTTGGTGACTCATGCGCAAATTAATGATGGATGGGTTAGTGATTATGGCGGAGCCAACATTGATATAAAGGCACTTGCTCCCCATGAGTGGGATTATATTGCACTCGGTCATGTCCACCGTTACCAAGCAATCGGCCTGCAGGCGGCGTACTCCGGAGCGATTGAGCATACTGCAAATAATATTTGGAGTGAGGCAAACGATCTCAAGGGTTTTGTCGAAGTTGCGCTACCCAGTGGAAAACGGACTTTCCATTCGCTAACAACCCCTCGAGAGGTGCTGGTACTTGACGGCATTAATGCAGAAGCCCTTGATGCTGAAGAACTCATGGAGCAGATGGTTCGACAGCTAGACGGTATTGCCGGTGGTATCGACGGAAAAATTGTCCGACTCTCTATTCGCAACGTGACAAAAGAGATCTACAAAAACCTAGATCATAAACTGATACGGGCGTATCGCTCTCGAGCCTTGAATCTTTCATTAGACATCACGTTTGTTTCGCTTGTTGCTAACACTGATAGTTTAGAAAAGCCAGTTCGAGGCTTGATGCGCGATCAGCTCATTGAGTTCGCAATATCCCGTGAGCTTCCAGGTGTTTCGAAGAACGAACTAAAAGAGATGCTAGGGAAGTATGTCTCCAAAATGGAGGAGGCTTATGAAGCTTCGTAGTATTTCCCTCACTTATTTTCGACAACACCTGTCGTCTCGCGTCATATTTGAAGATGGTTTGACAGGAATTATCGGCACCAATGGCTCCGGAAAGACAACGCTCGTTGAGGCTATTGGATTTGCTTTGTTTGGTTCTCGGGCATTACGGGGTCGCGTGGAGGATGTCAGGAGTAGGGGAGCTCCACGCGCTTCGAAGAGGGGTGGAAAAGATACAAACACTTCCGTTGAGCTTGTAGTTGAGCATGAGGCGATGACGTTTAGGATCGTTCGAACGCTGTCTAATGCCAGTCTCTATGTAGGTGGTGAATCGAAGCCTATCGTTGAGGGAACCCGAGAGGTGACGAGCAAGGTGAGCGCGATAATCGGCATGTCTTACGAGGAGTTTGTCGCCACCTATTGTACGGAGCAAAAAGGGCTCGAATTTTTAAGTGGCCAGAAGGGAGCAACTGAGCGAGAGAAGTTTGTCATGCGGATGATGGGCTACGATCGTCTCGAGGAGCTCCAAGGAATTGTTCGAGGAGATAGGAAGGAGAAGCGGGCGATACTTCAGGGGTATGATGTAAGTGCTGGTTGCCGAGAGGAACTAGTAGTTCAGTTGCACCATGAGCAATCACTCCTTCAATCTGTCACAGCAAAGCACGACGAGGCCAAGCAGACACTGGAAAAGGCAGAGAGTGATTTTGCGATAAGACACGAGCGCATGAGCTCTGTCGAGGATGCAAGGACGTTATTTATTAAAGAGCGTGAGCATATACGCACGGTAGAGGTCAGGTTAGAGGAGCGCCGAAAACGAGTAGCCATGCTTGATGAAGCTCTAAAACAAGAACAAGTAGAGTTGCTGCACGTGCAAACGCCTCTCATTGGAGATCGAGAAATAGGCGAATGCATCGAGGAGTTGCAAGGAGAAATAACCACTGTCCGAGCATTGGTAGATGACCTGCGGGGCACTGCGCGACAGCTCGAATTGGATTGGCGGGAAACCGTATCTGGTATTCGGGCCCGAAAAGAGGCTCTTTTGGAGCAGAGGGAGCAGGTTGTTGCAAGGACACAACGAGTTGACGAACTAGATATTGATGGTGTGTGTCCAACGTGTCTGCAGCCACTAGAAGAGGACCTAGAGGCAGTTCAAAAGCACTGGGAGGACGAGGCTAATGAGATTACAGCTCGTATCGAGTGCCTTGAGGCAAGCTTACGAAGCGAACAAGAGCCACCCGAGGCATTCTCGGATGCCAATCGTCAGCTTAAGGAAAAGCTTTCTAGTCTTGAGTGCTTGGAGCAACGGCGTGCGGAGCTTGAGCGGTGCCATACTAGAGAACAGAAGATACAGGCATTAATCGCAGAGCAAGAAGAGATACGTCGAGATATCCAATTTGCAAATGAGAGTCTCGTACAGGCCACGGACCGTCTGAAAAAATCTAATTTTCGGGAAGATGAATACGCCACTGAAAAGGGGGCGCATGACGCCGCCCAGAGGCTCGTAGAAGTTGCACGCCTTCAACGAGTTCGGTTTGAAGGAGAGGTTAATACACAGGCGGCGTTAGTTGCCCGCTCGAAAGCAGATGTTGACAAGTTTGATGAGCGAGAAGCTCTGGTGGCGTCTATCAGACATGAGCTTCGTGTTATAGATGAAATTGATCTCATCGTTACCGACTTTAGAAAGTGGGTTAACACCACCGTTAGGCCGCGGATGGCGGAGCTTGCGAGTGAATACCTAAGTGACTTAACTGATGGTCGCTACACAGCAGTTGAATTGGCAGATGATTTCACTCCTACCGTAATTGAAGATGGTGAAGCAAAGAGCGTTATTAGTGGGGGCGAAGAGGATATCTTAAATCTTTGCATGCGGATAGCGTTATCGCACATGCTAGCCGAGAGAGCAGGGCAGCGTTTTTCTCTTTTGATGCTCGATGAGGTTTTCGGATCTTTGGATGAAGGCCGTCGAAGCAATGTGCTTGCACTACTAGAAAAGCTCAGACAACGCTTTGAGCAGATTATAATCATCACTCATTTAGATGATGTAAAAGATGGGGTGCAACACCTCGTGCAGGTAGAGTACGACGAGGCAAATGGATGTGCTGTGATAGTCAGCGATGAAGCTATCTATGGGGATGAAGAAGTTGCGATAAATTTGTAATGAGGTAAACGTTTGTAAATGGGAATTTGTCATGAGTAGCGAGTCTAGTGCCGAAGAGAGGGAAACGATTTTTTCAAAGATAATTCGTAAGGAGATACCAGCTGATATCGTTTATGAAGACGAGCGTGTTTTGGCGTTTAGAGATATTAATCCAGTAGCGCCGGTGCACATTCTAGTTATCCCAAAAGACACCATTGTAAATGTTGCTCATGCCAAAGAGGGGGACCGAGAGATTCTGGGAGAGCTTCTCTTGGTTGCAGGACAAATTGCGAGAGATGAGGGATTAGAAGAGTCAGGGTATCGAATTGTTACTAATAACGGGCTCAACGCTGGTCAGACAGTTTTTCATCTCCATTTACACCTGATAGGAGGAAGGCCTTTGGATTGGCCTCCGGGATAACGTATTGTTATTTCAGGTGGTTGGGCGATCGGCTTTCTCTCTAGTCCCTGCAAAAAATTCGTGAGCATCGCAGCAGCAACTTTGCCACACTTCGGCGCTGCCGAGGGTTATGTGGTTCTACCAATCCAATATCGAGTGCGGTGGGGTAGGGAGGTCATACGCCTTCTATAAACTTGGGAGAAAGGTTTTGTTAGTGGGTAGAGGTAGATGAAAGTCGCACTTTGATTGAGTTGTAATACTACGCTTCAATCAAGCACTCTACTTGTGTCGTAGATATACGGAGCCTGTTGAGCGTACAGCCTATTTTTAGACACCGAAATACTTACAAGTTCTACCAGTATAACCAAACGCCCCTTACGAAAACACCGTTTTACCCTATTTCTTCATTTCTCCCACTATCCTTGATTCTTGGATGGTGAGGCTAGTGCTGTTACCGGCTAGTCTTTTCACAATAAGCTTCCGTTACTGTCTATATCGAGCACACAAAATGGAGATGCGGCAATCTAAACTTATGTAACAATACAAAAGATTCCAACGTCTACAGCAGTAAAATCGAGGTAGGCGATTGTGGCAACTGAAGTCCCAAAATAGAGAAAGAGTTAGAGTGTGTGAGGACGTGTATGAATTCTGAAACTGTACCGAGTGTGGCCTCGAAAAAGAACAACGAGCTTTTGACGATCTACATAAATAGGCCTGAGAGTCTAAATGCCCTTAACCCGGATGTTTTGCAAAGTCTTTTAAGGGAGATTCAGCAGGTAGACCGAGACCCTTCAATCCGTGTCGTTGTAATCAGGGGTAGTGGTGACAAAGCGTTTGTGGCAGGGGCTGATATTCGTTCGATGGCTAATCTTGGAGGGCCAGCCATTGCAGAATACGTCGAGCTCGGTCAGCGAACACTTCGCGCCATTGAGCAGTGCCGGGTGCCGGTAATCGCGGCGGTGCATGGTTTTGCTCTTGGAGGTGGATTAGAGCTTGCGCTCGCCTGCGACATTATTGTTTGCGGCGAGAGCGCAAAGGTGGGCCAGCCTGAGGTAAGTCTCGGCATAATCCCAGGATTTGGTGGCACACAACGTCTTATTCAGCGGTGTGGTATTGGGCGGGCTCGTAGGCTCTGCTACACAGCTGAGTTAATCTCGGCACAAGAGGCGTATGATTTAGGGATAATCGATAAAGTCGTAAGTGATGAGGGTTTCAACGACTCTGTTCAAGAGTTGGTAAGCCAGATTGCATCGAAGGCACCGCTAGCTGTTCAGGGGACAAAGCGGGTGATGCTCCGGTCGCAAGAGCAGGCACTGTTGGCGGGGTTGCAATTAGAGGTTGAAGAGTTCTTGAGATTGTTTAGCAGTGCTGATCGAGAAGAGGGGATGACAGCCTTTCTAGAGAAGCGAAAGGCTACCTTTACTGGGCGATAGGAGGATCTATGGTGTGGAGAAATAGTGTGGCATTTGAGTTGTCGGAGGAAGAGAATTTCGCATGCGACACTGCTGCTTCGTTTGCGACAAAAGAAGTGGCCCCTTTGGCAGCAAAAATAGATCAGGAGCACTATTTTCCGAGAGAATTGTTGCCGAAAATGGGAGCTCTTGGGCTTATGGGAGCGATTGTACCGGCAGAGTATGGGGGATCTGGTCTCTCAACCTTAGCGTATGCGCTCATTATCGAGGAATTATCGGCTGCATGTGCCTCAACAGGTATCATTGTGAGTGCTCATACGTCTCTCTGTATTACACCGATTCTTGATTATGGCACAGAAGATCAGAAGAAATATTTCCTCTCGAAGCTTGCCACGGGAAATGCGCTGGGCTGCTTCGCACTCTCTGAGCCGGGAACGGGCAGTGATGCTGCTGCCATCACTACCACATATCGTAAAGATGGAGATGAGTACGTCCTCTCGGGAACCAAAAATTGGATCACAAATGGACCTGAAGCGGATGTGTGTGTTGTCTTCGCTACAAGCGATACATCAAAAGGAAACAAAGGGATTACCGCATTTGTGCATGACATGAATGTGAAGGGGATTTCGTGCGGTAAAAAGGAAGATAAAATGGGCATCCGCGGCTCACCGACTTCGAGTATTATGTACGATGAGGTTCGGTTGCCAAAAACGGCTTTATTGGGCGATGAAAACAGGGGGTTCGTTGTTGCCATGACCACGCTCAATGGTGGTCGCATCGGAGTTGCTTCTCAGGCCGTTGGTATCGCCCGAGCGGCGTTGGATGATAGCTTGCAATATGCGCAAGAACGAAAAGCGTTCGGTAAAACTATTTGTGATCATCAGTCGATACAGAATTACTTTGCGGATATGGTGTGTCGCATAGATAGTGCACGGTACTTAACGCTTGATGCGGCAAAACGGAAAGATAAAAAGCAACAATACATTCGACAAGCAGCGATGGCAAAACTCTATGCTTCAGAAACAGCCATGATGTGCGCTAATAAGGGTATTCAGATTCACGGTGGATACGGTTTTGTGACTGATTATCCCGCCGAAAGGCATCTTAGAGATGCCAAAATAACCGAGATTTACGAGGGAACAAGCGAGATTCAACGAATACTGATAGCGACACAGCTCCTGAAAGAGTAGTATACTATAGGGAGAGTATCCAAGCTCAGAAGGTAGTTGGATGAAGAAAAAAAACGCACACAATCACAAGAGTAGCTCATATGCTCAATGGAAGGAGACAAGGCATGCTTCGCAGAAGGAGCGAAAGGAATCGTTTGCCTCGATAAGCTTTCGAGAGCAACCTGAGCTCGTTACCGCTGAAAATGGAGGGAGTGTCGATCTGGACACTGATCTCGGTTATCCGGGTGAGTATCCTTTCACCCGGGGCGTTCAGCCTACAATGTACCGAGGTCGCCTCTGGACGATGCGCCAGTTTGCCGGGTTTGGGAGCCCGGAAGATACCAATAAACGATTTAAGTATTTGCTAGAACATGGGCAGACCGGCTTGTCGACCGCATTTGATATGCCGTGCCTGATGGGGTACGACCCAGATCATCCGCGCTCGTTAGGAGAAGTGGGACGTGAGGGGGTAAGTGTAGCTACTATTGAGGATATGGATGTCCTCTTTGACGGTATCGCCTTAGATAAAGTCACCACCTCGATGACTATTAACTGTACGGCTACGGTTGCATTTGCCATGTATTTTGCGGTGGCAAAGCGACGTGGAATCGATTTTAATGCAATCGGCGGCACTATCCAAAATGATATGCTCAAAGAGTTCATCGCTCAGAAAGAGTGGATCTCTCCTCCAAATCCGTCAGTGAAGCTAGTTTGTGATGTAATAGAATTCTGTGCGCAATCAGCCCCCCGATTTAATCCGGTGAGTATCAGTGGGTATCACATTCGAGAGGCGGGAGCTACGGCGGTCCAAGAGCTTGCGTTTACCATAGCAGATGGCCTTGCATACGTTGAGCATTGCCTATCGCGAGGGATGCAGATTGATGAGTTTGCGCCCCGTCTATCCTTCTTTTTTGACGTGCACAATGATTTTTTCGAAGAGGTAGCGAAATTTCGGGCGGCGCGGAGATTGTGGGCACGCCTCATGCGAGAGCGTTATGGGGCACAGAGTGATGCATCGTGTAAGCTTCGTACGCACGCGCAAACTGCCGGTGTGAGTCTGACGGCGCAACAGCCTGTAAATAATGTGGCTCGGGTGGCTCTACAGGCTCTAGCGGCAGTTCTTGGTGGAGTGCAATCACTCCATACAAATAGTATGGACGAGACGTTGTCGCTACCTACAGAGGATGCTGTGCGAGTTGCTTTAAGGACACAGCAGATTATCGCTGAAGAGAGTGGTGTCACCAACGTTGTCGATCCTCTAGGTGGCTCGTATTATATTGAGCGGCTCACTAATGAAATTGAACAGGAGGCACGCGCATATATTGAGCAAATAGATGCTATGGGGGGAATGTTGTCAGCAGTAGAGCTAGGATTTCCTCAAAAAGAGATCTCTGAATCTGCATATCAATTTCAACTTCAGGTTGACGAAAAGCAACAATCAATTGTTGGGGTGAACGTCTATAAAGAAGGTGGTGAGCAAGAGATTCCGACGCTAAAAATTGATCACACGGCGGAGGAGAGGCAGGTGCAGAAGGTCAAGGAGTTTAAAGCTAGTAGGGATCCGGCAAAACACGCGAATTCGCTCAAAGAAGTAGAGCGGGCTTGTGTTGAAAATCGTAATGTTGTTCCGGTTTTAATTGATGCGGTAGGTGAAGGGGTGACCTTAGGAGAGGTTTCCGATATATACCGTAAGGTGTTTGGTGTATACTCAGATCCAGGTATGTTATGACAAAGCCCGACGAAAAGAAGCGCCCGGTTCGCATATTGATTGCAAAGGCTGGGCTTGATGGTCACGATAGAGGTGCAAAAGTCATAGCTCGTGCTCTAAGAGATGCGGGGATGGAGGTGATATATACCGGATTGCATCAAACCACCGAAAATATAGTAAGTGCTGCAATTCAGGAAGATGTTGACTGTATCGGCCTTAGTATCCTGTCGGGTGCTCATATGACTTTATTCCCAGACCTATTAGGTAAGTTAAAAGAGCAAGGAGCAGAGGATATAGTTGTTTTTGGTGGGGGTATTATCCCGAAAGATGACATAGCAGCTTTGAAGAGCGAGGGGGTCAAAGAAATCTTTATTCCTGGAACGCACACTAAGGAAGTCGTTTCCTGGATAAACTCAAATGTTCCTGTCCACGAGTAGGTCTCTCGTCACGTTGCTATGAGCAAGGCCTTTACAAAAGAAGATGATAACGACTCTGCTCCAGACAGAGATTTGGATGCCAGTGTGCCAGGTGGCAAAAACTACATCACTCCGCATGGCGCGGCACGGTTGCGGGCAGAGCTAAAGAAACTTCGTTATGAGGAACGACCAGAAGTTACAAAGGTCGTATCATGGGCGGCTGGTAACGGTGACCGTTCAGAAAACGGTGACTACCTGTATGGCAAACGTCGTCTACGGGAGATTGATAAACGGATGCGTTTTTTGGCGAAACGGCTTGAGAGCGCTGAGATAATAGACCCGACTGAAGTAACCGTATCTCACATTCAGTTTGGAGCAACCGTGACTGTTCGCTATGAGGATGACACCGAGAGAGTTTATTCTATAGTCGGTGTCGATGAAGTAGATGTGGCCGCTGGGCGGATTAGTTGGATGTCACCCCTTGCTCGAGCGCTTATGAAGGCTACAGAGGATGACATAGTTGTATTCCATTCTCCGAAGGGCAAGCAGGAGGTGGAAATAGTTTCTATCCGATATGAGGAGATTTTGTAGTGCCCGCTTCTATACTGCGTGGTGTTACTTGGACTAAGAGGTGCCACACGAAGTGGGAGTGATTTCCAGAGGAGCAAGGCTTTGTGCCTTGCTCCTCTGTCATCAACTTGTGTAGTTAGAAATTTAGTGCTTTATGATGCAACTGCGGCGTCCGCACTGTCATCGTTTTTCGGCGTATCAATTATTGCTTTATTGCCGGTGAAATCTTCATAGTATCGTTGTAGTTTCTTTCGAAGCATTATTCGTGAGCGGTGTAATCTTGATTTAACCGCCGGAATAGATAGGTCTAAGATCTGTCCTGTCTCTTGGTTGGAGAGTCCGTCGACATCTCGTAGCACAAATACTGCGCGGTACTGGTCGGGCAACCTGTCAATTGCTCTTTGAAGAACATCCTGAAGTTCACGCGTGACGGCCATATTATGAGAGTGTGGTGAAGAGAACTCATCTCGCTCCATACAGTACTGTTTGACAGCCGGTGCAAGGTCCTCCATTGATATCGCTTGATTTTGTTTCTTCTTTCGAAGCTTCATGAATGCAGCGTTAACAACGATTCGGTACAACCAACTTGAAAATGCGGACTGGCCCCGAAAACCCTCTATCTTTCGGTATACGGTTGTGAAAACGTCTTGGAGTACCTCTTCGGCATCTTCTTGGTTTCGGGTAAATCGGAGAGCAAGATTCATTGCTTTTGTTTCATACCTAGCAACGATTTCTTCGAATGCCGCGATGTCGCCTGACTTAAATGAATTTACCAATTCAACATCTGAAATATTCTTCTCGTTCATAACTACTTTCCTTCAATTTCTTTTCTACACAAGTTTGATTGAGTACCTCTCAATCACGTGGCTTGAGTTTTCTCATAGTCGAAGGTGTGAGTTGTCACAGGCTCGGGGCAAAGCTGTAAAAAGTTTGTACCAAGTTGTGCCGGAAATAGAGAAAAGAGTGCTAAGACATTGAAAGTACGAGATATATCCGTCCATCTTTTACCAATAATACAATAAAAAAATCGAGATTTTCTTTGAGAATGTGTGCTTTTTCTTCGAAAGAACCGGTTTGGAGCCAAGAATGTGGCGAAATATCTGCGACTATTCGCTGATTCTGTCGAGATAGCTAGGAGTTGGTGTGGCTTTGAAGAGCAATGGCTGTTAGGCGATATTCGCGATCGTTTGAGGACTTTCTTTCCTTGCTTCTCTGATCTGATTCTGACTGGTTAGAAACACGACAGTTGGAGTGTGAGTGCGAGCTTGTTCTAGGGGTAGGTAGCCAAAGGAGGCTATAATTATCGTGTCGCCCGGAGTAACTAGGTGCGCAGCAGCACCGTTTACATGGTATTCACAACTATTTGCCTCTCCTTCGAGGATGTAGGTTTCAAAGCGAGAGCCAGTTGTAACATTCCATACGCACACTGCCTCGCCAGGAAGTAAACTACAGGTTTGAAGCATATCGGTTGGAATAGTGATGCTCCCTTCGTAGTCAATGTTGGCGTCTGTAACACGGGCGCCATGAATCTTGGCCAACAGCATTTTCTTTAGCGGGTAGTCCATGTGAGAACGCTATCCTGAACAACGGCGGATAGTCAATCCCAGCGAGAGGGGGTATCCGGTGTCGGACATAACTAGTCAAAACAACAAGATTGCGGGGGTGTTGCTATTGGCTAACGGTGGAATTTCTGCGGCGAAATACGTCTTCAATCTTACGTTCGAGTAGACCCATGCTGATGGGTTTGGCTAGGTAATCGTCGACTCCAAGTGTTAGTGCGCAGTCAATGGATGGGGCATCTCTTAAAGAGCTGACCATGATAAAGGGTATGTGTGCTGATTCACGTTTGTTGCGTATTTCGTGAAGAAGTTCAGTTCCAGACATTCCATCCATAACCTGATCGCTAATAATTAGGTCTACGGCTGAGTTGTTCATTTGCTGTAGCGCGTCATAGGCATTGCGAGCTAGAGATATGTTCTCAAAACCTATATTTAGGAGCATGTCCCGAAGAAGCGCGCGAGTTGAAGCCATGTCATCAATAATTAGCACGTGGTTATTGCGATGCTCGCCATGAATAGTCATGAAGCCTCCAAAGCAGTAGTTTAAAATCAATTCAACCCCTTACCGCATACTCGGGGTGGAGATCTCCTCCGTAAAGAAATAAACGGCACAGGCGTGTTTAAACTTTAGGGGATTTTTGAGGGGCAAAATTCCTTACGGCAAGTTGCTACGTCTTGTATCTACCGGTCAGCCGGATTAGTAGAGGCTATCTAGTGGGTTGGCATATTTATGTCTGTTGATGGCAACGCACTGAATAACTCAACAGACGGAAGCGCAGTTGCCACCTCTTGCACAATTAAGGCTGCATTTCGTATGGCGTCGAGAAATTCACGAAGTTTTTCATGAGCCACGGGTTGTTTCTCATAAAGGAGCGTTTCCTCGAGGCAGTTGCCGAGCGAAGCCGCAGTTTCAGCTCCAACATCGAGAAGTAGACCCTTGATGGCATGAATGCATCTGCCTAGAGATTCACTGTCACTGGGGTTGTCGATCGACTCCTCAAGTGTCTTAATCAATGGACGGTATGAATCAATAAATCCCTGGAGAATGAGACCAGTTCTTTTTATGGAGTTCCCGGAGCGCTCATACACATCGCTTATGTTAATCGATTGGTCGAGTAGGACGGGACAGAGCTCTTGGATGTCGGCTGAGAAGCTCGAGACCCGTTCCGATACCGCTGTTGCCACCTTACACAATTGCTCGATAATCTCGGAGTCCGACTGTCTACGAGAGAGCTCTTTCTCCGAATACTGTACTTCACAGGTTATTTGCGAGAGTAAATTACTGAGCCGTTTGGGGCTGATGGGCTTTGTAATGATGTGATCAATACCCGAAGCGAGCATTTTTGAGCATTCCTCTGGAAACGCATAGGACGTAACCGCGACAATAGGTAGTTTCTTGCGTGGTGAAACTTCGCGCTCAAGTTTTCTAAAGTTTTGAGTTGCCGTTAAGCCGTCCATAACAGGCATCTGTATATCTGTAAGAACGAGATCAAACGGTAATTTCGAGCTAGAAGAGTTTGACATGGAAATGATACGCTCGAGAAGGTCTCTGCCGTTTTCGACCACTTCCACGTCGTGTCCGGCATCTTCGAGTAGATTTTTCAGTATAATTCGATTGGTTTGCGCATCATCAGCTACAATGATTCGAAGTCGATGCGAAGAGCGCTCGGTAATGTCATCAGTTAGATCGAGAGCAGTGCTCGGCACCAACGAGCCTTCCGCCGCAAGCAACAGGTCAAGAGCAGAGGTGGGTTGTAGCGACCATATGAGATTACGGGAGTCTAGGGATATTTCCATACTCGCGATCTCTGATCCCTTTACAGATAAAATGACAGGACGCTGGCAGGAAGCAGCTTTTTCGATCAGCGGATTGAGATCGTCAATCGTTGTGCTCTCTGATTTTTCGATAAACAGTGCGTCGAACGTTTCAATCGACTCGCTGACAGCGTTGATAGCGGAACCGGAATCAAGCGAGAATGTACTCACCGAGGATCCATAGGATTGCAAGGTATGTGCAAGCGTTTTACTTCGCTTAGATGGAGATGCAAGTACAGCTATCGCCTTTGGTTGTGGAGCGTACGTTTCAAATGACGACTCATCATCCACTTCAAACGGAATAGACAGGGTGAACGTAGATCCCTTTTTCGGTGTGCTCGATACAGCGACCGTTCCTCCCATAGACTCGACCAGTTGTTTAACGATAGCTAGCCCCAGTCCAGTTCCGGGGTAGAGCCTGGCAGTCACTTCATCAGCAGTGGTAAACGGGTCGAAAATACGACTGAGCTTGTCTGACGGTATACCGATACCTGAGTCTGAAACTACTATTTGTACACCCATTTTACTGTGAGATTCGACGGGGAATCGAGAGATCTGCAGGCTCACGAAGCCTTCTTCAGTAAATTTAAAACTATTGCCGAGAAGATTCGTTAAGATGTTTTGTATTCGACCGGCATCGCCAATCAGGTTTTTAGCTAGTCCTGGTTCGATGTCCCACATGAATTCTAGTGAGGGTTTTTCTTCGAATCTGGGAATAAGGTGCTCCACAGAGGAACGAACCGTTGCTACTAAATCGAAGGGTTTGTTTTCAAGAGAGAGAGAGCCTCCTTGCATCTTTGAATAATCAAGCACCTCGTTTATCGTTCCAAGGAGCGCATGGGCAGAATCCTGAGCCATTTGGATGTATTGTTTCTTTCCTTGGGAAGTTTCTTGTTTCAACAGAATCCGAAGCATCCCGGTAATACTGTGGATCGGTGTCCGGAGCTCATGAGAGACCTTTGCGATAAAGACGGACTTTCCCTTATTTGCTTGTTCCGCATCGTACTGGGCTTGAAGCATATTTAGATAGGTGTCTTCGGTTGTATCCAGTATAGAGTTTACTGCGTCGACTAAATCGTTTGCGACCGGCGTGGCCTGTTTCGGGAGTCGCAAGCTTAGGTTTGTTGACGCCGCGAGCGTCCGCATGTGTCTAGAGAGTCGTGCAATGGTTTTAGTAATCGACGTTTTAACCACAACGGCCGATACAGTGCCGCCAAGTAGAAGTCCTATACATAGAGAGCCGAGAATTAATGCTAATGGAGGGATGCTCTGTATCGAGCTTTCGATGGTTTGTAAGACGGTGTTGGACGCATAGTTTTCCACAAGCAGTACCGTTGTAAGACCGGCAAGGATCGGAGTCAGTAAGAGCCCAATGGAGGTAGTAACCAAGAACAGTAAAGATTTCATAAACCGATAGCCCTAACGCACTAGTTCGTTAAACAGCCAAAAAACCGAGAAACTACTTTTTTCCAATCCTTGGGCTACGGAGGTAGGAGACCCCTCGCAGAATAGAACACTACACACACACAGTCGCTAAGACCTACTCACTTGTCTCTGACCAACTCACGTGCTCCGCTCCGTGGTGCATCGTGCTTAGAGCGACTCTGGTAAAGAAGAAGTCGGCTATGCGTATGATTCCCTTGAGTGGAAATAGATCGCAACGACCTAAAATAGCTAAACTACTGAAGTATTTATTGTTTTCTGGCTTGCCGCGATAGGGTTCTTCGGAACATTGACGCGCCAAATATAAACATAAGAGGGTAGAGCGGCAGAAGATAGCGGGGAAATTTAACCTGAAAATATCCAGTGGCTAGGAAAAAAACACAAAGAAAAATGAGTGGGATTACTTCGGCACTTAGCGGATTTGTCAGGAACTCATGGCGTACTGTTCGGTGTATTAGCTCAAAGATTGTAGAGATAATCGCGCGCATAACCCCAGCTACAGAGACAATAAAAAGAGGAATACCCATGGTATAGAAGAGCATCTGCTTTAAGTGATACAGATACGGCATAGTATGCTCATACTGAATAGTGTAGGGCGGGCGCCAAAACCCTCGAACCATGCTGGTTTGCTCCGATGTGTGTTTCTGAAATGTAGTAAAATCTAAAATTGCATACGGTTCGGCAAGGGTAAATACCAACATCCCCAATGCAAGACTTGCAAACAAGAACGAGATGGGTTTGCTAAGACGTCGCAGCAGGAGGCTTATAGCGGCGAGAAATGGGATAGAGGCCGGAATCAAAAATGCTGTTTCATCGATTCGGTAGCCAAGCATCTTGGGGTATCCCTTCCAGAATGTGAGTTGTTGTATCAATATGAGCAGCAATCCACAGACGGTAATTATTGCGAAAGTTTTAATTGGTCGACGCCACGATGCCGATGGAAACCAGTCTTTGAGAGCGGCTATACCTATGACGACTGCCAGGGGCACGAACAGGAATACGGAACTAATTTTAGTCGCCGTAGCCAATCCAACACAAAATCCGAAAAGCAGATAGTCCTTTAGCCGGTTTCGTTGGTAGGCGCGAACAAGAGCGATGAGGGAGATCAGAGCAATTGTTGTCAATGTGACATCACTGGTAAAAAAACGCGAAAGCTGAAGATGAAACACGTTCGTTGCCATAAAAAAGGCAGCAATAAGACCGATTCCAGAGCTTCGGTATAACAGTAGGCTCAAATAGTACACAAGTCCGATACAAGCGCTCCCCATCAGGAGGCAGAATGTCCTTCCCGTCACAAAATACCCGTCGTACGTGGATGGATTAATCCAAATCCAGTCGCCGTTTTGGGTTAGCATGGGAATAGAAACTTTAAAGAGAGCGACGACTTTGGCGAATCCCCATGCGGCATAAAAAGAAAATGAACCGTATGCAAACGACTTTGGATTCATGTTGTTTCGCTCAAGTGTGCTGGTAACCTGTACGATGTGTCGCTCGTCAGGGTGGGTGCCAATGGCATGGAATATCCCTGTGGACCGTAGGATAATTCCTGCTACAATCAGCACGAAGAGAATCGAGAGGTCCCTTTTTTTCGAGAAAACCCAAGTGGTTGGAGCGGCTGGGGGGGTGCTTTGCGTAGTCATGCTCAAAAGGTTACTTGTTATTAGCGGCGACGACAATTGGCAAAATTACTCGGTTGAAAGGCTGCTTGTACGGGGCAAAGGCATGCCAGAAAGGTACCCTGAGAAATCGCACGCATGTCGGTGCTATGGTCAGTAGTCGGGCGTTTATAATGAAAAGCGACCCGATAGGGCAGTGTGCCATTTATTACGGGAGCGTCTGTTGATGACAACGATGCGCAAGTGAGTTTTGCAAGCCTCTAGAAAGTCAAAAAAACGCCTCGCCAAACATCGGAATACATTTCATTATGCATGGTATGAACATCGTTACGTTTTGTACTAAGCACGCCGGTAAACTAATTCTTTTTCTTGTTTCTGGATTTTGTCTCTTCTATGCATTGGCCTTTGTTCGCCTTTACTTTATGGAGCATCCTTACCGGGTTGCCTCGCGGTGGATTTACGAGAATGTACCTGCTGGCAGCACGATAATTGGACCGCATTGGGATGATAGGGTTCCAGTTGGTATCGGAGCGTTTAATGGCTCTCGGTATAAGATGGAAGGGCGGGACTATGAATTCCCACTTTATGAGCGAGATACGCCGCGGATAGCGAGTCTTTTGACATCACGCCTTAGCGCAACAGATTACATTGCGTTTGCCACCCCACGGGCAATTGATTCGGTTCCGCGAATTCCCGACGAGTATCCCAACACCACTGCGTTGTTGCGATTGCTGTGGGCCGAAAAACTAGGGTTTAAATTAGTGTATTCCACCAAGAATCGCCCAGCATTATTTGGATTTAGTTTTAATGATGATTTGGCCGACGAGAGTTTTTCTGTCTACGACCATCCAAAGGTCGTAGTATTTCAAAACGTCGAAAGATTGTCGCAAGAGGAGATCACCCTCCGCATTCAATCGGCGAAGGAATTCGGCCCCTTACCCACGATGGATGAGATGCTGTTGATGGATGAGGGGGGCTGGGAGCCCGCTCAACCAATATGGCCTGCCGAGTGGACGATATATCTTCAAGGTGTTGCGCTGATTCAAGTGATGGCGACCTGCTTTGTGTTTCTATTCGGTGGGGTGTTAAAACGCTTTCCCGCGTCGGTTTCGGTGGGGCTGGCACCTCTTGGAGGTGTGCTTTTAACCGTTGGTGTTTTTCTGGTGGGAGCAAAGATACGTCTGCTTACCTTTACAAAAGAGGGGATGTTGGCGGTAGTTGTGCTGCTGTCAACTCTTGCCCTTCTTCGCGCTATTTTCTCGGATTCCAGTCGATCTCACGGGTATCTCTACTGTCGTCGCGGGCTGCCTTTGAGTCTTGTTATATTGTTGTTGGGAAGCGGACTTTCCCTTGTAATGCTTTCGCTTCGAGCGGATGCAATGGACATCAGTGATTATGTGGAACAGGCATATCTGTGGTATGTAGCAGGGGCATCGACACTCCCAAGTTGGGAGTTGTTTGACGGGTCGAAAGCATTTTCTTTGTGGCATTTTGATAGGTTGTTGTTTGGTTCGCTAATGAAAGTTTTTAGCGGTATGGAACAACACATGTTTAGTCTCATGTTTCTTCTATCAGGGGCGCTTGTATGTGGTCTGACTTTCTCATTGGTAAGTGCCGTTGTTCGTTCGACACGAAGCGGGATTGTAGCGACGGTTTTACTTGTCATTCCTCTTTTCTATGTTGGTTTTGCTCAGCGTCTTAAGGTAAATACAGCAATCGGTGCCGGATACTCTTTAGAGGATGCGAGGGTTTTTTCAAAGCTTGGTAGATGGATATCTGAAGAGGTTAAGGGCGGGGCTGTGGTTGGCGAGACTTGTATCTCTTCGTCGGTAGTTGGGCTATCAGGTGCTCCTTCGGTGCCGATAGCGCACGGATTAGAGCGGGGGGAATGTCCCAATGTTGACGCTGTGGTCTTGTACAATCAGCTCATGAAACAGGGAGTTGAATTGTTTTTGGTCGATATGAGAGCAAAGAGTGCCCATGGGGTTTCTGACGCGACATTGCTAGAAGCTCGCCCGGATCTATTTTCTAGGGCGTATGATAGCGATTCGATTGCTGTATATGTACCGGCTTTTTCAAAGCACTATGCTCTGCTCCCCCGAGATTCTTAGATTCTTAGATTCTTGCGCTAAAGTATGCTACCGTCTCTTGTTAGATAGCGCAGGTCACGAAGCCCGTAGTGGAGGGCGATTTTCGTGAAAACAAGAGTAGGAGGGGGTATGGGACAGCCCGTAGCAAAGCAAGAAGACCAGGAGGCCGTTAGACCGCCATCAACAGGTGAGGAGGTGCCTTTGGGGCAAGGGTCTGAAGGTCTGCAAGCCAATCTTGATTATTATGAAGGTGGTCCTTCTCTATTTGCAAGTCAAACTGATTATCAGAAACGTTCTAAAAGGATCTGGTGGATTGCAACGCTTCTGTTTGTTGCTATGACGGCGGTGTTTGTTATCGCCACTGTTTTTCAAGAACTATCGCCGGCAATGCCTTTTGTGCAAGCCTTCGCTGAGGCTGCAATGATTGGAGCTCTTGCAGATTGGTTTGCCGTAGTTGCTCTTTTTCGCAGACCTCTTGGACTACCTATTCCGCATACGGGAATCATTTCGAGAAACAAATCAAGAATCGGCCGGAGTATAGGATTGTTTGTTCAGAAGAACTTCCTTACACAGGAGGTTTTAGAGGATGAGGCGGTCAATATCTCAGGAGCCGTTGGGCGATTTTTGCAGAGCAAGGCAAATCGCAGTCGGGTGTTAAGTCGTGTACGGTTGTTGTTGCCTCGGATTGTTTCAGTGTTAAACGACGAGGACGTGAAAGACTTTTTATCGAAGGAGATAGAGCTCGCTGTTCAAAAAATGGATGCTCCAAAAATAGTAGCGAAAACGCTACGTGGCTTAACGAGCAATCAACTTCACGAGTCGATATTAGATGAGGTCTTGTTGCAGTTGCAAATGGGATTTAGAGCAAATCAGTTGTGGTTTCGCCAACAGCTGCGAGAGGCTAGTCCGTGGTTTATTCCAGAATTTGTGGATAGCAAAATTTACGATGCTATTGTGGCGAAAGCTGAAACTACATTGAGTCAGGCGCTTGCTAATAAGGATCACGAGTTTCGCCGAAGACTCGTTCGTTCTGTGTTTTCGTGTGTTGTTCGCTTGGAAACCTCTGAGGAGCTTCAGCATAAGCTACAAATGGGAAAACAGGCACTACTGGATAGTGATGTGTTTCGTCAATACGTTGCAGCGCTCCGAAATAGCATGTTGCAGACCTTGGAAAGAGATGTGGCAAGCCAAGAGTCTGTTATCATTTCAGCTGTTGAAAGAGTGCTGGAGGATCTGATGGAAACTCTGTCGAGTTCGCCGCAGTTTCAACGAAAGTGTAATCGCATCGTTCGAAACATCTTGAGCGCTCTTGTCGGCCAGGATAGTAGCCTTGTGGCCGATCTAATATCGCGCACTGTAGATGGCTGGGATGTACAAACGTTCTCAAAGAAGTTAGAGGAGCAGGTCGGAGCCGACTTGCAGTTTATACGAATAAACGGCACGTTAGTCGGTGGGACAGCTGGAGTCGCGCTTTATACCGTAGCGCGTTATTTTCATTAGACTCGATGCGTGGATGGGCTTTTTGCGATAACGCCCAGTTTGCTGTTAGGCGATGACCACGTTGCCTTTCGGTCATGATGGGCGATGTAAGTTTTAAGGGGGAATGTTACTGTGTGTGGGCACTTCTGTCTGCGGTTGAGGGCCGCGATGGCATAAATATCTTTTATGGAGATATTTTGTGCGACCCCCAACCGTCTATGTGAGCTACGCTCGGTTAGCGTACTGCTCTGCTACTACATCCCAGTTTAGCACATTCCAGAACGCATCGATGTAATCTGGTCGACGGTTTTGGTAGTTGAGATAATACGCATGCTCCCATACGTCGAGACCCAAGATTGCATGTTTTCCCTCCATAGCTGGATTGTCCTGGTTTGGTGTTGAGGTGATTGATACCGAGCCGTCGCTGTTTGCTACAAGCCAGGCCCAACCAGAGCCAAACCTTCCGACTCCCGCGGCCTTAAAAGCTGTCTTGAAGGAGTCAGTGTCACCGTATGCGGCCTCGATAGCTTTTGCTAGATCTCCTTGTGGGGTAGTGCTTCCACCGGGAGTAAGAAGCTTCCAGAATAAGTCGTGGTTCCAGTGCCCACCACCATTATTGCGCACCGCTGTACGAATCTCCTCTGGTACAGAGTTGAGATCGGCCAGCAGGGCATCAAGCGGCATACTTTGGAGCTCTGTATGACCGTTTAGTGCCTCGTTTAGCTTTGTTACGTAGGCCTGATGGTGCTTTCCGTGGTGGATCTCCATGGTGCGAGCGTCGATGTGCGGCTCAAGAGCAGATGCTGCATACGGAAGCGGTGATAATTCAAATGCCATGGTGAGATCTCCTTTGGTTTAAGTCTCTATGAGTTGATTGTGTCAGATACGGAGCCACGAGAGGGGTGATCGCCACTATACGTAAGCTCAATGGATATGTTCATACCGTGTGGAGGGACTTCTTGCAAGAAATAATGGTGTTGTTGGAGTCCGTAGTGTCTACGAATTAGGGGCGGGTATTCTCTTTTTGTAGAACGACCGAGCGAGTTCTTCTGCGACGGTACCTGCGAGAATTACCCCTCCAATTATAGCGAATTCAAGTTGAGTGGGAATGCCGATAAGCACTATGGCATTTCTAAGTACCTGCATTAGCATGGTGCCTAGTAGCACTCCTACAATACTTGATTCTCCACCCCGAAGAGAACATCCTCCAAGCACTGCAGCTGCGATAGCGTAGAGCTCATAAAAGTTGCCAAAGTCAGATGGCTGAGCCGAATTAACATCCATTATGAAAAACACGCCGCCTAATCCTGAAAGGAGAGCGCATAATAAATATGCTGTCACGGTGACTTTGACGGTATCTACACCACTGTACCGAGCGGCAAGCTCGTTGCGCCCTATTGCCTTTAGATACAGACCAAAGGGCGTGTAGTTCATGACGAGTCCAGCAAGTATACCGATCGTTAGAGCGATAAAAACGATGTACGGAATTCCGACAGGCAGTAGGGGCTCTAGGGAGAAGCGGTGTAGGATTAGCCCCCGAAGCGATTCAAGACTGGAGCCAAACCCTTGGGTTTGGTCGCCGGTAATTCCCCGAGCGATCCCTCGGTATAAGAGGAGCCCACAGAGGGTAATAATAAAGGGTTGGAGCTTTAGCTTGGTTGTCAACAGTCCGTGACAAAGACCTAGTAGGCACGCAATGCCAAGTAATACGGGAATCGCTGTAAACCACGGGATCCCCATCTTGGTGGTAGCCCACGGCAAAAGTGTTCCTATGAGACACACCATAGATCCAATTGATAAATCGATGCCCCCAGTGGTTATTACAAACGAGACGGCAACGCTTAAGATCGAAAATAAGGCGGTCCGCCGCAAAAGATTCTCGATATTAACGGGTGCCAGAAAACGCTCGTTGAGAATAAATGTAATGATGCAGGATAAGAGTAGAAGAATAATGAGTCCGAGGTTTTTTTTCATCCAATACTCCTTTTCTGTGTCGCTATGTCTTCATTGTGAGCCGCTAGCGAGAATAGTCGGTCTTCCGAAAAATCTTCTCGGACAACTAGCCCCGCAATTCCCCCTTCGTGCATAACAATAGCTCTGTCAGCAATGCCCATTACTTCATCAAGCTCACTTGAAACGAATAAAATAGCTGTGCCCGAAGCCGCTAGCTTGAAGATAATCTCGTAGATTGCCTTCTTGGCCCCAATGTCGACCCCTCGAGTGGGCTCGTCTAGCAAAAGTAGGGAAGGGCTAGTGCTTAGTGCTCGTCCGAGCAATACCTTCTGCTGATTACCCCCCGAGAGGGTGCTAGTAGCTTGTGTAGTATCTGTGCACCGAACAGAAAAATCAGAGATGATTTTCTTGGCTTCATGGTTCTCATCTTTGGCCGAGCGGAATAATTTCGATCGTGTAATGTTGTGTAAAACTGCTGAGGTTTCCTCGATAGTGAAGCCAGGAAGTATTCCTTGTGATTTTCGATCCTCTGGGACTAGGTTAATACCATGTCGCAAGGCTTCCCGTGGATTGTGGGGCGTGAATGCGGCGTCTCTCAGGGTAAGACCTTCGCTTCTACTCGATTCTATGCCGAATAGTCCGCGAAGGATTTCACTTCTACCCGATCCAACTAGGCCTGCTATCCCAACAATCTCCCCGGCGCGCACCGAAAAAGAGAGTGGTTTATGCCGGGGGGTTGGAATCCAATCTTTGGCGCGAAGTAGAACTCCTCCCAACTTTCGCTCTTGGTACCCGTACATATCAGAGATAGGACGGCCAATCATACAGGTCGTTATTGTCTGCTTTGAGATCTGTTTTTTTGATAGGTCACCACTGAGCTGCCCGTCTCGAAGAGCTATGACACGGTCGGAGATCGCTTCTACCTCAGCTAGTCGGTGAGAAACGTAGAGAATCGTTACCCCTGATTCTTTTAGCCGAAGAAGCGTGCTGAGCAAGTGAGAGGTCTCTCTCTCGCTGAGAGAGGAAGTGGGTTCATCGAATATGATAATCCTGGCTTCAAAAGAGAGCGCACGAGCAATCTCGACGTGTTGCTTTTGTGCAAGCGATAAGTCCCGCACTAATGTGTGAGGATTAAGAGACGAGCCGAGCCTGTTAAGGGCTGTTTGAGCGCGCTGTGTGTTTTGTTTTCGATTGAGGATTCCCGCTTGAGTTGTTTCGTGGCCTAGCAGGATATTTTCAAGCACTGAGAGATTCTCTAAAACGGAGAGTTC
This sequence comes from Pseudomonadota bacterium, assembly GCA_038134595.1. Lineage (GTDB taxonomy): Bacteria > Bdellovibrionota_C > UBA2361 > UBA2361 > OMII01 > OMII01. Next base: position 122,583 of record JAYPVM010000002.1, read on the forward strand.
CTGATGTACGAGGCCGACGCCGTGTCGGATCGCTTCGCTCGGATGTGCGAACGCAACAGGTGTATCAAAGAGTTTCAAAGAGCCACTATCTGGTTGGGTAATGCCTGCGATAATCTTTGCAAGGGTGCTCTTGCCAGCTCCGTTTTCGCCCACAATTGAGGTGATGCTTCCTTCATAAAAATCACAAGAGATATCTTGTAGTACGGTGCTTGAGCCGAATGATTTATGGATTCCGTTGAGTGTAAGAGCAGTTTGTTGTTTGTCTGTTGCGGTCACGAGCCAGAAACCTTTTGCTTCAAATCGCTCCAGAACTCAGAGACATTATCTTTTGTTATCGTTCGGGCGGGTATGTCTATAAACTTAGAGTTTGGAATGCTATTTGGCTCCTTGTTGAGGATGGCCTTTAAGAGTTTTATCGATTCGTATCCATACTGATACGGGTTTTGTACAACTGTACCCACTACTGAGCCATCGATAATGCCTTGCAGTGTTTGATCAGCTTCATCGAAGGCAAAGAGCCGGAGGTCTCGTTTTCCATCTGTTTGCTTTAAGGCTTCCATGCAGAGGGGGATGTTGTATGCGAAGAGTCCAACGAGCGCGTTTACTTCAGGGTGCTTTAGTAAGACGTCCTCGCAGTTTGATTTTGCTTTCACTCGGTCAAATTGATCGGTAAGCGTAACAACGAAAGAGAACTTGTCGTTTTTGATGGGTGCATCGAGCGGATCAAACCTATCTGGGTTTAGATCTCGGTCCATTACCTCATCGATTACACCCTGACGCCTCTTTCGGGCGTTGTCCTGTTCGATTCTGCCGACAAGAATCGCTAGTTGCCCGCCCTCTGGCAGGTTTTCCTTAATTAACTTGCCTACCATTCGACCAGCTAGGTAATTATCCATTCCAACGTAAGCCAAGCGTCTAGAGAGTGGGGCATCGGCATCGTGTGTGATAAGAGTGGTCTGGTCAGCCACCTGGTTTACAAAGCCTGTCTGATTAGTAGCATCGATAAGACTTATTGCGATTCCATCAACTCCTCGAACTAGAATGTCTTCGACCATTCTCTTTTGGTCTGCAATCCCTTCGGCAGGCATGTGTACTGACACATGTACTCCAAGATCTCGACCGGCTTTTTCTGCGCCAATTTTAGCAATGCTCCAGAAGGAGGCCACGCCGTTAGTAACATAGGCGATACGGGGAGCGCCCGATGTGTCCCCTTTGCGATTGCAGCCGATTACGCTAAAGAGGAGAGAAACAAAAACAAAAAATGTGGTGTACCGTTGATTTAGCCTCATATCTTACTCACAGTAACTTAGCACTATGAGCGATGTTTCTATCATTCAAATGGGTTTAGATCGAGGAAAAATCTGTTTTTACCCTAAGTCGGGCTCTTAAGTCTACCTACTAGCCCGCCTTTCTGCCACCGCTGCTGCTCTCACCAAGACTGAGTCGAGAACGCTATCGCAGTTTCTTATAATATTTCGAAATGCTCTCCGGCTAAAATTTGATCCCCTAAGGCCTGTAACAGCTTCTCCGTTGGGAAGCGAAGCAACAAGAGTGTATCGAAAGAATCGAGATAGCCTACTGGTTTGAATCGGAAAGCTAAGGGTCGAAGCATCTAATGTAGGAAGTTCTCGTTCGGCAGTGCAAAGAACAGCACCTCTTCTTGTGGAGGCGGTGAGCCTTAGCGTAATTGTTGCATCACCTTCAGGAGCCGGGAGACGTAATTCCGTTTTTCGATTGAAACGCCTTTTTTTGTTATCCTTCTTAGGCTTTTTAAACCGAGGCGGTGCTACGGTGGCTGTTGGCGAGGGAGAAGGAGTAAATGTTGGTGTTGGAGGGATTGGGGTCGGAGTAAATGTTGAGGTGTTTGTGAAGGTGGGGGTGATGGTTGCTGTCGGTGTATTTGATGGTGTTGGAGTGTTCGTTGATGTGGGGGTAATAGTCGGAGTGCTTGAAGGCGTTGCCGGCAAAGGAGTCGATGAGGGAGTAGCTGAAGCAGTGGGTGTGGGAGATGGAGTGCTACACACCGATAGAGCTGAAAGTACTGCTTGGTAGGCATTTACTATCGAATTGGTGGCTACTTTGCCATCGACAGACGCATAGTAGTCTCCTGTTGTTAGTAGAATGTCTCGCACTTGTTCAATTGTGAGCGTGCCGCCGCACGCGGCTTGTATTAAAAGCACTACTCCCGTTACCTGTGGTGTTGCCATCGATGTGCCGCTTAAATAGGCATACGTTGATGTGGGATAGGTTGCGAAGATAGAGCTTCCAGGAGCGGCTATATCTACCGAAGTAGCGCCGTAGTTTGAGAAATACGAGAGGTTGTTTCCGGAATCCGTTGAAGCTACAGCGATAACACCAGTGTTTGAGTAACCTGCAGGATACTGTGGTGACGTGTCGTTGTTATTTGTATCGTTTCCCGCCGCGGCTACAAAAAGTATGCCCGCAGCTTCACTTGCTTGTATGGCGGTGTAGAGAGATGAGCTATATCCTCCTCCCCCCCACGAGTTATTGCTAACTACGACATTATGTCCGGCGTTTTTCAGGGCAACTCCGTAGTAGACCGCTTCAACGGCATCACTTGTGTAGCCTGACCCTGAAGCGGACAAAAATTTTGCGCCAACTATCTTAGTGGTCCATGCAACGCCGGAGCCGCCCGTGCTGTTGTCACCTTCTGCTCCCAAGATGCCAGCACAATGGGTGCCGTGTCCGTTGTCATCGTATGGGTCGCCAGAGCCTGTGATAGCATTAATACCATAGACATCATCTACATATCCGTTACCATCATCATCAATTCCGTTGCCTGCTATCTCACCTGGATTGCTCCACATATTGTTTATCAAATCAGGATGATTGTATTGAACTCCGGTGTCGATGACCAATGCAAGTGTATCGGAATCGCCCGTTGTTATACTCCACGCGTTTTCAAGGGACATGACGGAGGAAGCGTACTGGTTGCCGTAGGAGGGGTCGTTTGGAACAGCTGACGCCTCTAGGACAAAATCGGGCTCACAGCGCATTCGGCGACCCAGAGATCTCAACTTGTTTAGAAACTTTCGCACCTTTGGTCGCTTGCAGGGATTTGTCTTTCTACTGAGTTTTTGCTTGATAATATCGCCTGCCGCTTGTACTTTTCCCCTCCGCTGGCTTCGAAATGAGTTAACGTAAATGGTGCCACCTAATCTCCTTGTATCGAAATTTGCATCACTACTCTCCGAAACAGCTCTGTCTACAGCGGCTTGGCTTATAACGGCACTCCTATAGCTTAAGAGAAACCGATCGCCGATCCATTTTGTAGACTCAGCCCGACTTACCTGGTGTGGCAGAAGCACTGCAACAATCAGTAGGAAGGAGGGAATTAGAGAGTACAGATAACGTAACATCTTGTGGTGGTCGACTCGTTATCGAAAAACTTTAGACTTTATGGTGCCGTACCCCCGCTAACCATTGGTAACTGCCTAACTGGGGGGATGAAAAAAGAAAAAATGGAGGGTTCCACCATATCCCTTCTCCATGGTGTCTTACGTGATTTGGTGTAGCCAAATCTCGAAAAAGGGTGACACGAAGCCGATTAGAATTCAATAAAAAAAGGGGGGGGCTGCTCGGAGAGCCGCTTCTCTGGAATAGCTGTTTTTAGCCTCTACACCGAATTTTAAGCGGTTTGTTGGGTCTCGAACGCCTTTTCTAAGTCTGAAAATCACCTAACTTACTAATTTGAGGACAGGTATATCGACATTGATGACGGCATCCCCTATAGTCTCCGACAAAACCCCGTGGGTACTATTTTTTATTTACAAGTCCCTGGCTTGTTGGTTGTCGGGTGTAGAGAGCGCTGCAAGAGCAGAACGGCGATGTAATGAGAGATTCGTTAACAATAGGAACAAGAAAGAGCCCCTTAGCGCTCTGGCAGAGTGCGTATGTCAAGGGGGAGATCGAGCGTGTTTTTCCGGGGATATCCGTTTCTCTTAAGCACATTGTAACACTTGGGGATAAAACCCAGGACTCTCAGGTGGCGATTCCAGAGATTGGAGGAAAAGGGTTATTTACGCACGAGTTAGAGGAGAGTTTGCGTACTGGAGAAATTGATCTGGCGGTGCACTCCCTAAAGGACCTACCTACTGCGTCTACTGAAGGTTTTTGCATCGGCGCTATCCCGAAGCGGGGTGCAGCTGGAGATGTTTTGGTATCACGCAGTGGTCAGACGCTTAAAGACTTACCGAATGGAGCGGTCGTTGGAACCTCGAGTGTAAGACGGAGTTCTCAGATATTACGTGTGAGGCCTGATGTGCGTATTAAGCACATAAGGGGTAACGTAGCAACTCGAATTGCGAAGTTACGAAATGTCGATAACGGGTTTGACGCGATTGTGCTTGCCGAGGCAGGTATCGAGCGGCTTGGATTGCAGGGGGAGATCACAGAAGTTTTGGGGTTTGACACCATGTTGCCCGCCCCCGGACAGGGTGCGCTCGGTGTTCAGTGTCGGGCAGATGACAGCGAGTTGCAGGAATGTTTACAACGCTTTCATGATGCAACTACAGCGGCGGCCGTAACGGCAGAGCGAGCATTTTTAGCAGCGCTAGAAGCAGGGTGCAACACGCCAGTTGCCGCATTCGGTCGTGTGGAAAAAACGGGCGACGGTGAAGTAGTTATATGTCGTGGCCGATGTTTGTCGCCAGATGGTTCGCAGTGTATAGAGGTTGAAAGCTCGGCAGGTGTGACCGAGGCGCGCAGTCTAGGATTAGAGCTAGCAGGTAGGGTTAAGGCAGACGGGTTTGAGGCACGTGTGTAATTAGAGGGGATTCGGTATGAAGGTGCCCATCGTTCTCACTCGACCTCAGGGGCCTCATTTTGGCAACAAAAAACTAGCACAAAAGCTCGAGGCGCTAGGGTTTGAAGTCATACTGTTGCCGTTGCTCCAGTGTGTCGAAGTTTCATTTTCAGACGAGATAAGGGAAGCTCTCGAAACCGCCGCCGTATCGGACAGCAAGGTTTGGATCTCTCTATCGTCGCCTACAGCAGTTTATATTTGGCACGGTGTCACGACAAAGCATCCCAGTCTTCTTAAGATCACATCAACTGCCGAACTTGTCGGCCAGGGTTCAGGTACAGCGGCGGCCGTACGCGAGTGTTTTGGTAGAGAAGTAGCGTTTGTGCCACGTGAGTTTATTGCAGAGGAGTTTGCACGCGAACTTGCTTCTCGTGTCGGCGGAGACGATATAGTCTTGGTGCCACAGGCAGAACACGGTCGGAACGTGGTCGCACCGTTTTTAGAAGAGCACGATAAAAATGTTCTGTCTTTTGTGACCTATCGATTTGAGAGAGTTCATGTATCGGAGGAGGAACTTGCGGGGATTTCAGCCGATAGTGTTATTGTGTTTATGAGCCCTTCAGCTGTACGGGCGCTCTCTAATCGTTCAGAATCGCTCCTTCAAAACCGTCGCATTGTTTCGATTGGCCCCATAACCTCGTCAGCTGTTCGAGAGGCAGGGTTTTGCGTGTGGCGTGAGGCCAGAGAGTATTCTGAGCAAGGGATTATTGATGTGCTTTCCGAGCCTGAATGGTAGCTTTCTTCTTACGGTGTGAGGGGGTAGGATGTCTATAATACAGAGATTATTTACTTTAATGGGTGCGTTGGGCTCTCTGATTTCAGCTCGGCGCTGGAGGATACCTTCGTATCCCCCTTTGCTAGATTAGAACAAGTCAGTTTATTGAAAAATCGTAGCAAGTTAGCTACTCTCACAAAGCAGAACTAGTTTTGACTGTGTAGAGAGAGCTAGATGACAAATTAGTCGTAAACGTCTCGCTGTATTAGTCTTAAAGTTGTTTCACCAGGAACCTAGCGGTCGGGTAGCATCTGCAGGATAAATTACGTGTGAAAAGAGTAGGATAATGATAGACCTTCACGACCTTCGAGCTCGTCCGGATGAGTACCAGAAAGCTTGTATTGATAAGCGAATATCCTTTGACGTTAAGGAGTTTCTTGCGCTCGATGCCGAGTACAGAGAGCTTCGGAGTGTTGTAGAGACCAAACGCGCAGAGCAGAATTCGGTAAGTAAAGAGATACCAAAGCTTCAGGGAGAAGAGAAGCAAGCTAAGCTTGCCGAGATGAAGCAGTTGGCGGAGGAGGTAAAGGATGGAACGCTTCGACTCCGAGAGGTTGAAGAACGGTGGAGAGCTGAACAGTTGCGAATTCCGTCGATACCCTTGTCTGTTGTTCCGGTCGGAAAAGATGATTCAGAGAATCGCCCCGTACGGAGTTGGGGAGAGGTGGTTCCCCATGGATTTGAGACAAAGGATCATGTTGAACTAGCCCAAGCGCTTGATCTCTTTGATATCGAGCGAGGTGTAAAGGTTGCCGGAGCGCGAAGCTATTTTCTAAAGGGTGAAGGTACTCGCCTTGCGCATGCAATTTTAAGTTTAGCGATGGACCACCTCCACAAACAGGGCTACACCCTGATGGATCCGCCTCATATTGTTTCTCGGCAGGCTATGATTGGAACCAGCTATTTTCCCGGCGGAGAGGAGATGGCGTACCATCTTGATGAGCGTGATGATGGTTTCTATTTGATCGGAACCTCTGAGGTTCCCGTAGCGTCGTTTCATGCTGATGAGATTTTGTCGATTGAAGAGCTTCCCAAGCGTTATGCAGGCTACTCGCCATGCTATCGCAGAGAGGCTGGCACCTATGGAAAAGACACACACGGCTTGTACCGAGTGCATCAGTTCTACAAAGTAGAGCAAGTCATTCTGTGCGTTGCAGATCCAGTTGAGAGCGAGAAATTTCACTACGAGTTGCTAGGAAACGCAGAGCAGGTAATGCAGCTTCTTGAGCTGCCGTACCGCATAGTTGACGTATGCACAGGTGATATGGGGCAGGGGCAGGTCTTTAAGCACGACATTGAAGCGTGGATGCCATCTCGGCAAGCGTATAGCGAGACGCACAGTTGCTCATCGTTTTATGATTTTCAGGCCAGAAGGCTCAATACACGATACAAAAACGAACACGGCAAGAATACGTTTTGCTACACACTAAACAACACCTGCATAGCGAGTCCCCGGATATTGATTCCGTTCTTAGAGACACATCAACAGGCTGACGGCTCGGTGCGCATCCCGACAGCTTTGCAGCCGTTTATGGGTGGACAAACCGCGATTACACCAACAAAGAGTTAGGAGAGTTTTGCAGTGTCAGTATTCCTAAAAGCCCTTGCGGGAAAGCAAGTAGAGGAGACACCAATTTGGTTGATGCGCCAAGCCGGACGCTACCTGCCCGAGTATAGAGCCCTGCGAGCGAATCATTCGATGCTTGAGATGGTGCAAAACCCCGAACTTGCCTGTGAGGTGACCTTGCAACCACTAAGACGGTTTCAGCTCGATGCCGGGATAATCTTTGCTGATATCCTAACGCCACTGATTGGCATGGGGGCAGATCTTGATTTTAAGAAGGGCGAGGGGCCTGTCATTGAAAATCCCGTTCGCTCCGCTAAAGATATTGACGCACTTCAGACGCCGCTTCCTGAGGAACACGTAGGGTATACGCTCGATGCAATAAAGCTTGTGGTTTCTGAGTTGCATGGGCGTGTTCCTTTAATTGGATTTTGTGGCGCTCCGTTTACATTGGCGAGTTACTTGATAGAGGGGCAGAGCCCAAAGGATCTTCGGTACACCAAAGCGCTTATGACCGGAGATCAAAGGGCCTGGCATTCGTTGCAATCGAAGCTAACCAAGCTATCGGCAGATTATCTAATTGCGCAGGTTGAATCAGGTTGTCAGGCTTTGCAGATATTTGATTCGTGGTTAGGAGGAATTGGCCCCGCTGAGTATGAGGTGTTTGTTGAGCCGTATCTAAAGGAGCTCGTCTCGAGGGTAAAGGAAAAAGTCGATGTTCCGATCATCTTTTTTGCCACAGGGGTTGCGAGCCTGTTTCCGCGACTTTCAAAGCTCTCTGTAGACGCGTTCGGCGTTGATTGGCGTCTTTCACTACCTCAGGCGCGGGAATTATTGGGAAGAGATGTTCCTCTGCAGGGAAACTTAGACCCACAAATACTCACGGGTAACTGGGAGTATGTTGAGCACTCCGTTGGTAGGATATTGCAAGAAGCTAGAGAGGTATCATCTCATATCTTCAACGTCGGACACGGAATTGTGCCGCACACGCCAGTTGAGAATGTCGAAAGGCTGGTAGATTTCGTAAAGGGGAGAGGGTGATACATACAACGTCCCTTTGCACCTTTGCCCTGTACTTTGCCCTTGTGGTTTTGTATCTCCTGCAGATGAGCAACCAAATTAAGCTAACTCGCGCTGCAGCTGTCCGAAAGGTGTTGCTATATGGAGCCGTATGCTTTCACAGCGTGCTTATGGGTTCAGTACTGCGACGGTACGGATTTACCATTTTTGAAAGTGGTGCTGACCTATTTCTGTGGGTCTCGTGGATAGTTTCATTGTTATTTACCTTTTCGAAGCGACTCGCCTCAGCTCCGATAGTTGCCCTGGTAGTGATTCCGCTGGTTATCGCATTTTTAGGAAGCTCATCGTATGTAATGCACGGCGATACGCCTGGGGTTCAATTGGGTATTTCAGAGAGAGGACTCGTATCGTTGTCTCACAGTGTGCCGGTGCTGGTGGTGCTTACGAGTTTTGTTCTTTTGTTTATAGGTAGCGTTGTTTTTCTTGTGGTGGAACGTCGCTTAAGAGCGAAAGACCGTCTCTATCTAAGTGATTCGGGAGTAAGTCTTGAGTACCTTGATCGAGCCAATAAATACTTAGCTCATATCGGATTTGTTGGTTTGTCGCTGGTTATCGCTTCGGGTGGAATGCGGGCAGTGACCCAACATAAACCACTATCGTTTATGGATCCCTCTGTGCTTACAGGCTGCGTAGTGTGGGTGTTGTTGGGCGTTTTACTGCACTTTCGGTTGGTACGACAGTGGTCGCCGAGACGGTTAGCGCAGTGTACCGTGGTGGTGGCTGGAGGATTTATCGTCTCTGTGTTTTTGATACTACTGATAACGGGACGGATTACCCACGGAGCAATGTACGCCTAAACAGGGGCATAGTGAAGAGATGCAACTAATGACAAGCCAGACCCAAGTGTATGAACCAAGCCTGCATGTAACAGGTGTGAGTTTTCGTACGCTTGATATATCGGGTAGAGAGAAGCTTGTCTCGCAGGGTGAGTCTCCGGCACAGATTGCAAACGCTCTGGTGAGCAGGGGTGTTGTTGGAGAGGCGGCCGTTCTCGCTACCTGTAACAGATTTGAGATTATATCAGCAGGTGGAGAGGGAGATGGAATTGCGTCCTTTTTCGAGTCGACCCTAGAGCTTCCAACAGGAATTAAGACACCTCTGTATCAGTACCGAGATCAAGCGGCGGTGCGCCACCTCTATAAAGTTTCTTCAAGCCTTGACTCTATGGTGGTCGGTGAGGCGCAGATACTTGGGCAGGTAAAGCAAGCGTATCGTGAGGCTGTCGATTCAGGGAGTGTTGGGCGTAATTTGCACCATCTCTTTCAGAGTGCCTTTCGAGTTGCAAAGCGTGTTCGATCGCATACTGATGTTGGAAGCTACGGCCTGTCGTTAAGTTATATCGCGGTGAAGCTGGCCGAGCAGATCTTTTCTGACCTCTCGAGGACACGAGTGGTTGTGTTGGGTAGTGGTGAGATGGCAGAGCTTGCTACACTTCATCTCTGCTCACATGGGTGTAAGAACATTGTCGTTGCAAATCGAACCGTTGAACGCGCGGCATCGCTTGCGCGTCGTTTTGGAGGATTGGCTGTGGCACTTGATGACGTGCATGCAGTTTTGGCGCAGGCCGATATCGTCATCGGCTCGCTATCAATCGATAGGCCACTTATTACACGGCAAGCGCTACGTCACCGCAGTGTTCAGAGACCACTTTTTCTGATCGATCTCGGCATGCCGCGAAATGTTGCTTCCGATGTGTGTGAGATGGAGAGTATCTATCTCTATAATATCGATGATTTAGTAGCGGTAGCTAAAGAACATCAAACACTTCGAGAGGAGGCCGCTAGAGAGGCTGATGTAGTGATTGATTACGGATTAATGCAGTTTGAAAGGTGGCGGTCAAAAGTAGCACGTGAACCTGAAACCGTTGATTTACGTTCATTGGTAGCACGGGTGTGCAGGGAGGAGGTCGCAAGCCGGATGGTAACTGCATCAAAGGATAACCCCGAGGAGTTGGTAGAGTCATTGTCTTACGGAGTTAGTCAAAAATTAAGTCATGAATTAGTTAGGCTTCTTAGACGTCATTATCCTACAGGGGCGCAAGAAGATGACGATATTGAGAGTCCGTTTTTGATAGTGCCGTGGCAAGAAAGCTCTAGAAAAAAGTAGGGGGTGGTTGTGGTTGGATTTGTTCGACAGATATTTGTGGTGATAAGTGTCTTGTTTCTTATGGAAAATAGCTCTATGGCGGATACAAAGCGTAGTGATTTTGAGCAGGAAAAGAAGGAGTTAAACGCACTTCAATACGAGGTCACACAACAGTGTGGCACAGAGCCTGCATTTCAAAACGAGTACTGGGATAATCACCGTGAAGGGATCTATGTGGATGTCGTCTCCGGTGAGCCACTTTTTAGCTCCACCGATAAGTTTGATTCAGGTAGTGGCTGGCCGAGTTTTACCAAGCCGATAGGGGAGCGGGTTGTCAGAGAAAAGCGTGACACCTCTCACGGGATGGAACGAACCGAGATCCGCTCAAATAAAGCAGACTCACATCTTGGGCATGTCTTTACCGACGGGCCAGGCGCTAACGGGCTGCGGTACTGTATTAACTCTGCCGCCCTTCGGTTTATTCCAAAGAGAGATCTTGAGCAAGAAGGATACGGTGCTTACAAGGAGCTGTTTGAAGGCGTGTCTAGCAAAGAGGTAGCGATGCTTGCGGGTGGTTGTTTCTGGGGAGTAGAAGAGCTCTTACGAAAGCTTCCAGGTGTACTTAGTACTGAAGTCGGATACACAGGAGGCGAGCGACAAAATCCATCGTATGAGCAGATTACAACGGGGGTGACAGGGCATGCAGAGAGTGTGCGGGTTGAGTTTGACCCAAAGATACTTTCGTACGCAGATCTGTTGCGCTATTTTTTCAGGCTCCATGATCCGACAACGCTTAACAGACAGGGAAACGATAGAGGTACGCAGTATCGATCGAGTATATTTTTTACATCACGAGAACAGGAAGAAACTGCTCGAAAAATTATTCAAGAGGTAACTGAGTTGAAAAAATGGAAAGACCCCATAGTTACGCAGATAGTCCCTGCGCGCACTTGGTATCGTGCTGAAGAGTATCATCAGGACTACCTACAAAAACACCCTAATGGCTATACCTGTCACTACCTGCGAGATTAATCGAGTTTTATAGCGAAAGCTCAAGTAAGATTTTCTTAGCTATCTGGGCAAATACGGCTCTAAGCTGGCTTGGGTCGCTTGCTGGAAAATACAATCCGACGTGGTCTCTGGTAAATTCGTGGCCGGATGGCTGAAGGCTTACTGGAGCTTCTGGTTTTCCGTCCTCACCGTAACCAATAGCTACTGTCTGGCCCTCTAAGGGGTGCGATGTGCAGGAGGTAATATCTTTGCTATTGTCATAGGCAAAGCTAAAATTCGTGTCCCAATTGCTCAGGCCGTCGGTTCCGTAGGCGCTTGAAGGTGTTGCTAGAGATCGAGGATCGAGAGCAAGTCGAGTAAGAAATTTATCTTTTCTGGAGTTAAAGTCTAGAGCGTTTTCCATGGGGTCGGTACAGTCATTGCCGTACGTGGCAGACGCGGGAGTCCCTAGTCCGATTGTAAAGATCTGCACGTTTCTTTTTCTTAGCTCATCGGCTGCGCGAATAGCGCAGTAGTACGGAAGCTCTGCGGTTTTGACGATTTCGCCGACAGTGCCAATAGAAGCTGGATCGGTATTCGAGACAAATTTTTTGCCGACATAGATCCTGGCATCAGTGTTAAACGGAAGAAAGCCGCTTAGGCGCTCGAGGCAGCCGGTACGATAGGTGGCTTTTGGGGTGTTTCCTATTCTAGGGCGCAACCCATCTGACAAAGGACGAAAGTAAGCAGGGGCTTTGATGGCGTTACCCACTGCAGCTGGTGTTGCAGGGACGTTATCTAATCCAAGAAGTTCTGCCCTGTAGGGTACATCTGGAAAATCTGGATGAGGCTGCCACAATTGCCATGTAAAATCGAGCACACGTGAAGCAAAATACTTACTGTGGTTGAGGTTGTCAGGAAACATTTGTTGTCCAGATCCAGGCGATTCTACTTCGAAACCGCGGTAAGGTGAGCGCGAGCCTGG
>JAYPVM010000002.1:134986-168554 GCA_038134595.1 Pseudomonadota bacterium
CTAGCTCAACTCCGCCTCTTTGGAGCTTGGGAAAACTAAAAACAGGATCGCAATTAAAGCCGTCTTCTTTATCTCCGACCGCGCAGTATGTCTCCCGCTTTCCCCAATCAACAGTCCAGCCGTACCAGCCTTTCTCTAAGTTCTCGGCTACCGGTAAATTCGCCACATCCTGTATTTGCCTTTTAAGGTTGTTTGCGTGTTGGCTACTCGGTCCACCCGTCGGTTCACAACTGTTGTTTCGACAAAAATTCATCCGATAGACATTAGGCGCCCCGTCGGTAAAGAGTACAACGAAGGTAGGCTCGGTATTGTTCTCGGGAACTCGTTGTAGAGTTTCGATAAGAGCATCACACGGATTAGTCATTCCGCCTGCCGTTAGCGCAGCAATGTTTTCTTTTATTTGTAGATAATCCCCACTAGCCTCAGCAAATGTTGCTGGCTGATTAATGGTCTTATGGGTTGTTGCAAAATCTATATATCCTATTTCATCTTTTTGGGGATTAAACATATCGATAAATGAACTGGTAGCCTCAACCAAGCTATCTAATTTGGGGGTGCCGCCGACCTCTTCAGCCATAGAGCCAGAGGTATCAAGAAGAAGAAATATCTTGGCGGGTCTTATCGATCCAGAACTGCGGTTTGGAGTAGATGAGACGGTACATTTTCCTTGGGGGCATAAGGTGTCTGGAAATATATGTCCAAGAGCCCCTGCAAGAGCTCCTAAGAGAAGAGTTTGGACCCTTGATTCTATGCGAATGCTTACGCTTGATTGATCCTCTAGAATTAGAGCTTCTACGGTAAAGCCATTCGAGTTATTGATCCATCCGCCCGTTCCGTTGGATGAGAAATATTTTAAGTCTACCTCCGTGTCTTCGCCTCCAACTGTGTCGCTGGCTGAGGTATCGTCGTCAGGAGGCGGCTTTAACCTATCAACTATATTTTTCATGGTGTTTAGTATCTTTGCGGTGTCTGGCGTGCATCGAGCGTGCCTGCTGTTAACGAACGGTCCTGTTGGTTGGCCGCATATCTGACTCCTACTGTTTGCCGCGCAATTGGAACGTCCCGTGCTGCTGGCGGGAGGTCCGCCACTTCTACCAGATCCCCCACCAGGGCAGTCGCTGGTTTCGTCGTCTGCGACAAGACTCGCCCACCCATTTAAACTCATCATACTAAGCGCTGTTCCGCTGGCTTCTCGGACCGCCTTGTCTAGTCTTAGTCGGGTCAGATAGAGGTTTCCTGCATCGAGTACTAACACCGAGAGTCCAAGGAGTACAGGTAGGCTTACAGCAAACATTATGAGCATTACGCCACGTTGATGATGCTTATTGTCTTTTTGTTTAGTCATGGCTTAGATCTCCGAGGTTTCTTGGATGGTGATAGTATTATTGGCGGGAGTGGCATCTTCAGCGCCGTAGATTGTGCTTAGTGATAAAAACGCAAAGAGCGGCTCTATGTCAAAACTAATTCGTGCTCTAGCTATCCTATTTCGGTTGCAGAGGTCGGTAGCGTCTGGCGCGGCACCGGTAGCGCCGGCTCCTAACGTAGCCCCCACGTTGGTAAAAAGAGTGTCTGTGGCGGCTGTGCAATCATTAGACACCAGTTTATCTAGTTCATACCGAAAAACCTCTACAGTCATGTTAAGAGTCAACGTACCTTCATCAGGGGTTGTAATAGATGACGGTTCCAGCTGGGGCCAGGCAGTACCAAAATCGTCTGCAATTGTATTTAAGCAGGTTTGAATCGCGTCTGTTGTATCAGTAACATCGACGGTTAGGGGATTGGTAGCATCGGGGAGAGCAAAGATAGTGATGTCAACGCAGTTTTTGTATGCTTGGGTTACAATTTCTCTTGTAACGGCGATGGCTACCTGCCGGGCTTCTATGATCTGGGTGAACCGAAGTATGTATCCGGTGATAAACAAAATTAGCGGTGCTACCAGGATAAGTTCAAGTAAGATAGCGCCTCGTACGTATCGCTTGTTTGTTTTCTTTATTGTGGCGTTACTTAAGTTACTCATTGTGTCTTCTTACTTGGCTTTATATGGATTACGTCCCTTGATTCCGTGAAATTCCTGATACCGCACTTACCCGCATGGTAAGTGGCTCGAGCCCGATGTTTTCTACGACTTTAAAGAAGGGTTTTGTGAAGGTTACCGTCACCCTGGCCAGGTCACCTGCGCCAGCTACCTCGTCGGTGCATGTAACTCCGTTACACAAATACCGTACTTCAATTGCGGTATCTGGCCAGCTACTATCGCAGGAGGAGGAGGAGCTTGCGGGGACACATGGATGGCAATCGTTTGTGTTGCCGGGGCACAAGCTTAGACGATTTCCCTCAGCTCCTATCAGGCCTGCCAGTTGTTCTTCCCACGGGTCAGTGCTTTGGGTTTGGTTGAGAAAAACTCTCGTTGTCATGTTTGTGACTGAGAATTGAAACGATAGGAGTTGAAAGCAAAATACCAGGAGTTGAAAGGAGGTGAGGATAACTGCCAGAAAAAAGGGGAGACCCACAGCCGCTTCAACGGCGACGGCACCCCTTTGTTCATCTTTAGATGAACGAGCGGGTGCCGTTTTTACATCGGTGTTCGTGCGGGTTTGTAGATAATCCATACCAATGTTGGAAGTCGGTGTTTTCTGGAATGAACTTGAGAAGATTTTTAATTGCAGAAAAATAGTAATTATTACAAAAGGTTAAGCAGCCTATTTTCTGAGCTACTTGAAGACTGGGGTGTATCGACCCCGGTGGGCAAGATAGTGTAGAGTGAGCTTGCGATGAGTGATAACCCCTTAGGAAAATCTGTAAGTTATACCGACCGGTATTCGCCGGAGCTGTTGTTTCGTATTCCACGGAGTAAGGGACGGATAGGGCTTGGGATAAAAGCCCCAGTTTCTTTTGATGGCGTTGATAGATGGTCGTGCTATGAGGTGTCTTGGATTGGCAGTCACGGAATCCCCCAAGTTGGGATAGCAACGATATCATACTCCGCTAGGTCTGAGTGGATCGTTGAGTCAAAGAGTTTAAAGCTCTACTTGGGAAGTCTTAACTTTAAAGTGTTTGAGAGTGTTTCAGTAGTAGAAGAATTGATTCGAAACGATTTGGAGTCGGTTCTTGGTGCAGATTCGCAGCTTTTGGTCTCGGTTTTACTCCCGTCAGAGTGGTCTTCTCAGAAATTGGTGCTACCTGATGAGCAGTGTATTGATCAGTTGGTAATCGAGCGCGAGGCTCCGGCGCGGCTTGTATGCCAGAATGAGGTGGTTGAAGAAGGATTGTACTCGAATCTTTTACGCTCGTTGTGTCCGGTAACATCGCAACCTGATTGGGGGACGATACGCATTGTATATCGCGGCAAACGACTTCAGCCAGAGTCGCTATTAGCGTACCTGTTGGCACACAGAAGTTATGAGGGATATCACGAGGAGTGTTGCGAGCGAATCTTTAGCGCAATTGAATCTTGTTGCTCCCCAGAGAAGCTTTGGGTAGGTTGTTACTATACAAGACGGGGAGGTATCGACATTAACCCTGAGCGTTGGTTAAACAGCACTTCACGACCGACAATAACGGGTCGGTTGCCACGTCAATAGTGACAGTTTTGTTTGTTTGTAAAACTAGAGCTCAAAAGTGGTGTTTGCCTTAGGCCGCTACCGTAGTCTCACAGGTGCTGTGCTCTCTAAAGTGCATGCCTAATCGTTCCATGAGTTTTGTATCGTGGTCTTCTCCCGGATTCGGCGTTGTAAGTAGCTTTTCCCCAGCAAAGATAGAGTTTGCCCCTGCTACAAAACAGAGAGCTTGCATCTCATCGCTCATCTCCATGCGCCCTGCAGACAGTCGTACCATTGAGGTAGGCATCATGATACGCGCTGTTGCTATCATGCGAACAAAATCAAGTGGATTGATCTGCGCTTCCTCTGCCAGCGGCGTGCCTTCGACTTTTACAAGCATATTAATAGGAACGCTTTCGGGATGCTTCTCTTGATTAGCAAGCTCGACGAGCAGACCTAATCGATCGGTAGTTTTTTCTCCCATGCCAACGATACCCCCACAGCAGACAGTCATACCTGCGTCGCGCACGTTTTTGAGTGTGCGGAGTCTATCTTCGTAGGTTCGGGTGGAGATAATATCACCGTAGTACTCAGGAGATGTGTCTAAATTATGGTTGTATGCGTAGCAACCCGCTTCTTGGAGCCGTTGGGCCTGAGATTCATTGAGCATTCCCAGGGTGCAACAAACCTCTAGATCGAGCGACCGCACCTCTCGAACGAGTTCCAGAATAGCATCGAAATCCTTGCCGTCTTTTACCTCTCTCCAGGCGGCACCCATACAAAATCTAGTAGAACCTGATTCTTTTGCTTGAAGTGCCTTGTTGCGAACGACCTCTTTTGGAAGCACTCCGTGTCGCTCAACACCAGTATTGTAGTGGGCGCTCTGAGGGCAATAAGCGCAATCCTCTGGGCACCCTCCTGTTTTCACAGAGAGGAGTGTAGAACGCTGAACCTCAAGTGGATCAAAATGTGTGCGGTGTACGGTTTGAGCTTTGTATAACAGCTCTGGAAATGGTGAGTTGTAAAGGGCGTTTGCTTCTTCAGCGGTCCAGTCGTGTCGGAGCTTGTCGGTTGCTACGGTTGTGGAAGCACACGTTGATGGGTTGTTATTCATAATCACCTCACTAATACTTACCGTGTAGTTGTAGCGCATTTTAGGAACTGGGTACAGGGAGGAGTAAATGTCTGATATTTCATGGATTCTTTTTGATCTCGGAGGGGTTTTGGTCGAGATAGAACACGAGAGGATATTTGCATCGATTGCGTCGGTTATGAAAACTGATCCAGCCAAGGTCAAGGCAAAGATATACGCCGAACCCGCGTTGTGGCATCACTTTATCCGTAACGAGTGGAGTGATGCTCATCTGACTGGTGAGGTTAATCGGCTATTGGGCTCAAACCTTCCTCAAAGAGAGGTTGTAGCCGCCTTTAACCGAGAACTTGGATCGGGTATTGAATCGACGATAGCAGTCCTTCCCAACCTGTTGGAGCGAGTGAATGTGGGATGCCTTTCGAACACCAACTCCATTCACTGGCGGTATCTACACGAGACGTTTTCATTTATGAAGCTCTTCGAAGTCCAATTCGCTTCTCAGGAGCTTGGCGCGGCGAAACCCGATTCTGAAATATATCAGATCGTCGAACAGCGGCTCGATGTAGCTGGAAGAGAGATTTTGTTTTTTGATGACCGATTTGAAAATGTCGAGGCGGCTCGAGGCCGGGGATGGAGTGCGTATCTTTACTCGGGGCATGAATCTCTGATTGCCGCACTCGGGAAACATGGCTTTTCAATGTAGCTCAATATAGAGATGTATCGTCTACACGAGCCCCTTTCTTCGCATATCTGCAAACGCCTCGGCAAAATAGGTAATGATGATATCAGCACCTGCCCTTGTGATGCTCGTAAGGACCTCGACCATTACCTTGTGCTGGTCTAGCCATCCTTTCTGAGCGGCGGCCATCACCATCGCGTATTCTCCGCTTACGTTGTAGGCGGCGGTTGGAACATTAAATGTCGCCTTAACTTCGCGAATAACATCGAGGAATGAAAGAGCTGGTTTGACCATGATGATATCTGCACCTTCCTCAATGTCGAGTGCTACCTCTCGGAGCGCCTCTGCGCCGTTACTTACATCCATCTGGTAGCTTTTTCTGTCGCCGTATTCGGGCGCAGATTCTACAGCCTCTCGAAAGGGGCCATAAAATGCAGATGAGAATTTTGCCGCGTAGCTCATGATTGGCAGATTTTCGAAGCCGCACTCGTCTAGTCCGTGTCGAAGAGCACCAACCATACCATCTAACATCCCACTTGGTGCGATGATATCGGCACCACTTTCAGCATGGACGCGTGCTTGCCTTACCAAATTCTCGAGCGTGTGGTCGTTGTCAAGATGTCCATCTTTCATCACGCCGCAGTGTCCGTGTGAGGTGTACTCACAGAAACAGAGGTCGGTGGTTACAACCATCTCGGGAACCTGTCGTTTGATGGCAGAAATTGCCTTCGGGATAATTCCGTCCTCCTGCCAAGCAGAGGACCCTATGTCGTCTTTGTGTTCGGGAATAGCAAATAGAATTGTAGAACGAATTCCCATGTCGAAGAGTTGCGACGCTTTTTCTACAGCCGTATCGATACTCATCTGATATTGCCCCGGCATAGAGCTAATCTCTTTGGTGAAGTTGGTGCCCGGAACGACAAACAGAGGAGCCATGAGCTTCTCAACCTGTACGGTGGTTTCTCGCACCATGTCTCTTAGGGCAGCTGAACGCCGAAGTCTGCGAAGGCGATTGTGTGGAAATGACATAATGATTCTTTACTTTCTACTAGTTAGCTTGAGTATTGTGATCTCTTGTTTGCTTCATGTAAGAGTCTTCGTAGAGGCAAAACTAGCTGAAAATAGGACTAAATTCAAGGTGTTGTAAGTTGTGTTAGTTTTTGGGGTTTTGTCAGTATGTTACTTGCCTTTGATCTCTCCACCACACGATGAAATAAAAAAAGTTGTGTTTGAATCAGAAATTGCAATTCAACGGTTTGCGAAGGTCTTGCCGGTCAAGTATTGGGGCGCGCAAGCCAATTCGTACTTTATTCTTTTGGTGGTTATGCCAAACTACAGGCTATGGTTTAAGAGTCACTCTTAATCAGTGGTAAAGAAGGCTATGTATCTGTTTTAGCGCCGCGTATTGGTTCTCCAAGGAGAGGCTATCGGCTTGTATCGTTTTGGGCGGGGGGTTGAACAGATGTGCGTACCACAAGAAATTAGGCAACTTGTTTGTGATAGTTTCGATTACCGTATTGTCGATAGTGTATGTGTCCTGTGGTCATGTACATAAATTTTTACGGGTTCATTGTGGGGAGGATATGAATGCCGGATTCAGTATCTAAAAATGTGCGACGAACGAACACGGAATCAAAGGATGGTTCGGACGCCAGCCGAGGTCGAGCAAGAAGCGAGAAGACCGTGCTGCGAAATACCCTTGTTGTTGAGTACCAAGGCTTTGTTGAAGTCGTCGTTACCCGCCTTATTCGCTCGATGGGCCTTCCTGTTTCAATGAAAGAAGATTTTATTTCGGCAGGATACGTCGGCCTAGTAGAAGCCGCAGGAAGATTTGATGCTAATCGTGGCTATGAATTTAAGACCTATGCCTACCAGCGCATTCGGGGGGCAATTATAGACCATATTCGCTCCTCGTGCGACCTGAAGGGATACGCGTACAAGAAATTAAAGGCTCTTGAGGCGGCATGTGAAATACGCGACGTAATGGTAGAGGAGTCAGCCGATAAAGCCAAAACAAGGGAGCAACGAACCCAAGGAGCGGTCGACTATCTTCAGAAAGTAGCGGTTGGATTTACTCTGGCGGTACAGAACGATGACCAGGAAGCTAATGCTCCAGAGCAGGAGAAGCAGGATCCTGAGCGGATTCTTGATAAAAAACGCCAATTTTTAAAAATTAGAGAGATCATAGCAACTTTACCCGAGAAAGAGCGAACTATTATTGAACAGTATTACTTTCGAGATAAGAAGTTCGTAGAGATCGCCACGAACTTCGGCGGATTCTCGAAGTCATGGGTATCGAGGTTACATGATAGGGCGCTGGAGATGTTACGGTCAAAGATTGCAGAGAGCTGTCAGGACATGGCGGCTTAGTATACACGTAGCCAGCCTTATTCCTCCTTGGA
Organism: Pseudomonadota bacterium; assembly: GCA_038134595.1. Lineage (GTDB taxonomy): Bacteria > Bdellovibrionota_C > UBA2361 > UBA2361 > OMII01 > OMII01. The sequence goes on from JAYPVM010000002.1 coordinate 142,700, forward strand.
AGTTGGCGCATCTACGAGCGATGAGGGCTATCAGTGGGCTGGTTCTCTTGTGTGTTGTTAGTGCCTGCGATGAACAAATCCTCCACGATTTAAGTGAGCATGAAGCTAATAAGGTCCTTAGTAGATTGCATATTGGAAGTCTCTCTGCCGAAAAGATCCTCCAATCCGATGGACGTTGGGCGATAGCAGTAGATGAGAGTCAGGTAGTCCCAGCACTTACATTCTTAGATTCCAACAGGGTGTTAGCTCAGAGAACCTCGAATGCCCCTTCTGCTTCAAAGGGGGGTATTGTGCCGAGCCGCGAGGAGCAGTGGTTTCGATACGAGCGTTCCGTTGCGGTGTCAATTGAAGAGAGCTTGAGCACAATACGGGGTGTTTTAGAGGTTAGAGTCCATCTTAATCTTCCCGAAAAGGACCCCTTATTTGGAACAAAATCTAAGGAAACTGGTTCCGGATCGGTCTTATTAGTAGTTGATGACCGATATGAGGCTACCGCAAGTGATGTCGCTCGATTGGTCTCTGGAGCCGCTGGTATTCCTGATTCACATATTAGTGTGCTCCAGAGTAGGCACGCCCAGTCCGAACAATCTAGTCGCTCCGACGAAGAGGTAAAGCCGCTCGAAAATCCTCCTTCTAGTGAAGACCTTGTGAGCATTCCGAGGATAACGCAAGAGTCATCCATAGAACTTGCTACCAAGAATGCGGCAGGAAGCACGCCATCTTTTGAACTCGGTTGGCGAATACCGTGGTATCCGTGGGGAGCGCTTCTTGGGTTAGTTGTTCTTATCGCTACGCTTGCTTTCCAGCTTCGAAAGAAACGTGGAGTCCGTTTCCAGTTGCCGAATAGCGATAATGTCATAGAAGAAGAGGAGTCGTAGTGATGGAAAATTGGGTCGGTGGCTTTATAGATAACTTGTTTTCAAAACGCCGCTCCGGGGTTTCAAATTTTGATTGGAATAAAACCCGTAGTGAAAGGGTGTTCGATGAACAGGAGGCACAAAGGCAAGCCCTGGTGGCAACGGCGAATCGGGTGCACTGGTTGTCAGCGGTTTGTTACGTGGAGCAGGTAGAGCCTCAAGCGCTTCGATTGACTCCTAAGCTCCATGAACGGGTGGTTGGAGAGCTCCAAGAGCTGGCAGAGTTTGATGGATTCGCTACCTATGCGGAACTTTTAACACGCTTTGACCGTGTCAAGGACTCGGAGATAGCCTGTGATTGAGGTGATAAACCGAGAGGAGCTTATTGGGGATGGGGTGCGAAGGCCATTTATCGATACCCTTATAAGAAGTGTTACGAGGGGGAAGGCTCCTTTGTATGTCAAGAGGAGTGATGCTAGCGATCAAACCTGTCAATCGAATTGGATCGTCGTTCGTTCATCTGAAGAGTCGGGCTTTGCTGTGCACGTTGGCACGCTTTTGCCGGCTAAGAGTCAATTGCGGCAACGGGTTAATTACGTCCATGTTGCGCAGATATTAGCAAGTAACTTTGGAACCTCTGACGAACACTATCAGGTAACGGAGGAGACATCTGCGCCAGCTGATTGGATATGGTACCGAGTTGCCATGGCGGAGGGTAGATTTCTTTGCGCGGTATCGCCGCAAATGCCGGCACTCTCTTTTCTCGGTCTTCAGGTGGCTCCGAGACTTCAAACCGTACGCGTTCCCCTTTCCATTCGTGGGCTTGTATCGGAGGTTTGTCGAAAACAGAAATACGAGAAGGGAGATCGTATACGGGTGTTTTATCTCTCGGGTTTCATGGAAGGAAACTTTGATTGGATGAAAGTGGTCTCTAAAGAGGAGGGAAATATGAGTATACAGATAGAGCAGCGAGATGATTCGAAGGTCGCGGAGTCAGATTCATTTGGTGTGCGTCTTGATCTCGGTGAGGTAAATCTTTCGCTCGAAATGTTATCGGCTCTTCGCGCTGGAACAACGCTTGAGCTCGACGCACATTTCCCGATGGAGTGTTTTTTGAGCATCGGCGCTACCACCCTTGCTAAGGGCGTAGTGAGGCCGTGTGATACAGGCCTAGAGGTTGAGATTGTTGACCTCTTAGCCTAAGGGGAGGGTTCGATTCTAGGACAAGAGGCTAGGGAAAGAGGTGTTTCGTAGGCACCGACTCGCCATTGGTATTCAAGTAGCACTATCGTTTGCTAACCAGCGTACTTTTCGCTGGTTTTCAGTGGGCCTTTGCTTTGATGGTCTGGCTATCAGATCTTTTTGGGTTGTTTGAGGATATTTCATCTTCAAAGCAGAAACTTTTAAAGAAATGTTTCGATACAATTAGTAATCAGTCCAGAGTGGCTTCAGGACCTCCTAAAAAAGTGGGGTGTTTTGTCATCGGGTGAATTAAAAATTGTGGGGAGATCAGCTATGTCATCATCTATTTCGTTAAAATCTTTGTCATCTGGGGCCTTGGGTATTGCAACTGGCACGTCAAAGCTGCTCCGTGCGCTCCCTACGCCAAAAAACACTGCAGCAAGTTTCGGTCAGAACCTTGTCTCTACTGGGCTTAATGTCGCTTCGGAGCTCGTGTCTGGAGGCGATTTAAGTTTGACAGATTTACTTAATACTCAGATCCAAGTGCAACGGGAGATGCAGGTGATTTCGATGGCATCGAACGTTTCTAAATCCGAGCATGAGATGAGTATGGCGCCGATACGGAATCTACGCTTGAGTTAAATTTTGAGTGGCGGGGTGGGTTAGATACAGAGCGTATATCTCACCCCGCCGATGTTCGGTTTGTACAGCGTGGATGATTGAGGGAGGCGTGTGATAACGAAAAGTTTCAAAGAGGTGGTAGTACCCCTGGGGCTCTTACTGGTTGTAGGATGTATGATCATTCCCCTTCCGGAGGTGATGCTTGATATTCTTTTGTGTTCAAATCTGCTCTTTGCGTTACTACTAGTTATTGGTGCGCTCCATATCAAAAATCCCTTGAAAGTAGCGACACTTCCCTCTTTGTTGCTAATGGCAACACTGTGGAGGTTGTCGCTTAATTTGGCGACGACCCGAGCGGTCTTAAGTAGCGGTAGAGCCGGACAGACGGTAGAGGCGTTTGGAGGGATCGTTATTCAGGGAAGTGTTGTTGTAGGATTTGTTCTCTTTGTTCTTATTACCCTGATACAGTTTATTGTGGTCGCAAAAGGGGCTGAGCGTGTAGCTGAAGTTTCTGCGCGGTTTACCTTGGATGCGATGCCTGGAAAACAAATGGCAATAGATGCTGAGCTTCGGAGCGGAACGCTCGACCCAGAATCTGCGCGAAAACGTCGGGTAGACGTGCAGATGGAGTCCCGTTTTTACGGTGCCCTCGATGGCGCTATGAAGTTTGTCAAGGGAGATGCAATCGCAGGGCTTGTAATTGCATTGGTTAATATTGTTGGCGGACTTGCGGTAGGAGTGGCGATACATGAACTTGAATTTGGTGTCGCGGTTCGTCGCTACACAGTACTTACAATTGGAGATGGACTGCTCTCGCAGATTCCGTCACTCTTAAACTCTGTTGCCGCCGGACTGATAGTAACACGGGTTCAGGTCAATGAATCATCGACACTTGCGGCAGATTTGCTCCGACAGCTCGGGCAGTTTCGCACTGCGCGCATGTTTGTAGGTGGTGCTGCCGCAATTTTGGGTTTTGTCCCTGGTATGCCGCATGTTGTTTTGCTCGGCGTCAGTGCGCTATTGCTCGGCTCTCTTGCACTTCCTGAGGCTTCAGAAGATCAGGAGCCGGTCAGTAAGCAGATGCCATTTGAGCCAACACTTTCAAACTCAGTGCAAATAGAATTTAACAAGGAGATCGTCCCGAAGCTTCCGCAATTTGCCGAAGTTGGAGCGATTGTTGAGAAGATTCGAGAGTATGCTTTCGTAAAATGGGGGCTTGTAATACAGCGTCCCGGATTAGGCATTTGGATGAAGCCGGAGGCGCATTATCGAGTTCTTATTCGGGGCATGGAGGTGTTTCGGTGTGAAGACTTACCGGACGACTCCGAAATTTGGAGTGAATTAAACGCTGAGGTGTTACGAATTATTGATCAGTACAAGGTCGATCTTATTGATGATGGCGCGACACGTAGAGCGTTGGACTACGTCGAGCGCGATATCCCTGATTTAGTTACGGGAGTTGTACCAGAGGTTGTATCGCTGACACGTTTAACGTCTTTGCTTAGAGCGCTTTTACGGGAGGAGATTACAACAAAACATTTGGATGTAATCTTGCAGACACTTGCTGAATTTGGCGGGAAGCTAAACGATCGACAGTTGCTTGCAGAGATTAGAATCGCACTGGCGCCGGTTGTTAGTGCTCGGGTCGCGAAGGGAAATACAATTCACGCCACGGTAGTTGAACCAGTTATCGATCTTGTCTTGGGTAGAGCCGAAGAGGAGGGGTCGTTAGTTTCTGGAGAGTTAGTGGAGTTAATTTGCGATCAGGTGCAAAGGCAGATGTCTGGAGAGGGGCTTATTCTAGTGGCGTCGAAGCGGGCGCGTGCGTATCTTCGAGATCTGGTTAGAGTACGATGGAATTCTATTCCAGTAATTGCGCATGAAGAGATCGCTCCCCGTTTTGCCTTGGCATCAGCAGGGGATATTCAAGTTGAGAATGATGAAATGCGACAAAATTTAGTGGAGTCGATTATGTGACGGCACCGCGCCGTTAGGAAACTTTTTTGATGTTTTCGCGATTACCAGATAGGAGTGGGGATGATGATGAAGTACGGGGCTGTAAAATTGGTTACACTCGTTGCGGTGGTGGTAAGTGGATGTTTTAGTGCTGGTGTATCGTCTGAGAGGTGGGAGCGAGCGACTGACCTGGTTCAGGATGGTACGGTGGCATTAGAGCAGGGACGCTTTGACGAGGCTGAAGTCGCCTACTCTATGGCGTGGGATCTGGCGAAATTGGCTAGTGCCGTTGATGGTAAGGGGTGTGTGGCGCTTGTTCGAGGAGATTTAGTGGGAGCGGAGCGGTATTTTAAGCAGGCTCTTGACGTCGATGGGGGGTATTCGCATGCCTTAGGGAACTTAGCCTTACTGCGCGACCTGCAGGGAAGAGTTGAAGAGGCTAAAAGACTGTATAAGCAGGCACTTAGCGATGAGCCTGAGAATACAGATGTAAGAAACAATTTAGCTGTACTTGAGTATGAGGACCAAGGTAGTACACTTGGAGCGTTACGAGAGCTACGGAAAGCTGGACTGTTAAAGAATGAAGGTGTGATTAAGGACAATATTGCACTACTCTCTTTGTACGATGGAAAGTAGTTTAGCCGATAGTGATGCGTCCTTGGAATGTTTATTAGTTACGTAGTTTGATATGCTGCTCACTCTGTCGGTTTTTTGGGGTGAGGATGTACGTTTGAGTAAGGGAATAATGCGATGAAGAAGAGAGCTGTTCAGTTTAAGCCGGAGAGATCCAACGAGGAGACAAAAACCAAACGGGTGATTGATAACGCTCCGAGCGCTTCGACGACGTCAGAAGCCCAAGGTCGTGATGCAAGCGAGTCGCTATCAGGTCAGGATACTCAAGGGGACCCTTTTGGAGGTCAAGTCTTTGAGTCAGAGGAGGGTGCAATTAATTTTCTCCTTGAATCGGTTGTGCGGCGGTTAGGAAGTGATACTCCCGAGGGCGCAGACATGCATGATTTTCTAGATATGGTGCTTGAGAGTGATCCTACACTCCGTGATGAATTACTTGCCGGCGCAACAATTCGGAAATAAACTCATATTGAGGTGGTTGTTCCCGAGAGTTTTTTCTTCGGTAGGCTATTTCTGATAGATTATTTTCGATAGATTGTACTATGGCCGAGGAAAACCAAGAGCACAGAGCGGGTATTAGTCGTGTTCTTATTGCTGATCTTGATCCTGATTACCAAGTGATATTTGCAAGTTTAGTTGCGGTTCTTGGAGAAACCCCTGTTGTTGTAGGGAGCTCTGAGGAAGCTGTAGAGAGAGCTCGAGAGGGAGACATTGACCTTGCGATACTAGATGCCACTATGCCTAGTATGGATAGCCTTTCAGTTTGTCAGCAAATCAAAGGTGTTTATCCCGGGGGCTTTATTCCTGTTTTAATGATTGCTTCGGAGGAGGTGATTCGAGATAAGGTTCGTGCGCTTGGAGAGGGAGCTGATGATTTTATCTCAAAGCCATTCATCTACGAGGAGTTGCAGGCGAGGATAGAGGCGTTGCTTAGAATTCGGCGCTTACATGACCGGTTACATCGGGCCAATAAAGAACTGCAAGCGATGCAGGAGCAGCTCGTCAAGCAAGAGCGACAGTCTGCCGTTGGGCAGTTAGCGGCAGCGGCGGCGCATCAGCTTGGACAACCTTTGTCAGCGATTCTTCTCAATTGCTTTATGTTAGAGCAAACTGAAAAAACTGATCCGAAGTTTTCTGAGGCGCTTGGAGCAATAAAGGCCGATGTTTCAAGGATGAGCGATATGATTGACCGCTTGCGTACTGCTCGTGCTGATAGTACCGCTTCTTATGTTGAAAGTGCAGAGATGCTCGATATGGAAACGGTCGCTTCAGAGGGTGATGAAGAGTAAGTTTAGGAAGCGCTCTTAAAAACAAACTTTTTCATGCCGATGAAGTTAACAGCCGCTGAGGCAAAAGCGGCGATTACAAAGCTTGTGTTAATACCAAATTCGCCCCGCCCAAATACCATCAGGCCTAACTCATTCATAATTAGATTCATGCCCATGGTAAAGGTGTAGACGAGAACAAACCCTATTACCTGCTCGAAGTTAGAGTTTCCATGCTTGAAGGTGAAAGTGCGGTTCATGAAGAACGAATACACGGTGCCAGAGATAAACCCAATAGCCTTGGCAGTGGCAACTCCTACGGTTAGCCACATAAGGATTCTGTATAAAATGAAGTCGACCATGACGGCACTACAGCCGACAACAAAAAACCTGGCCGCTTGTCCTCTGGTTGATTGTGTTGATACAAATCGATTGAATAAGTGCTTCATTGCTCGACAAGGCTCACTCAGGTCGGTTCACTCCGTAGTGTACCGTACCGTAATTTCGGTCGGACGCCAAGAGCGTGTATCCTCATTTTTCACACCACGGGCCGCTTTTGTTGGAACGTCGTAACGGGTGCTGATTGAATATGCCGTCGGTAAGGAGCGATTCGTCGCTCTAGAGGGGCTTTAAAATTAGGTGTTTTGATGGGCGCGACGTATCAGATTCCAGTAGTAGCGATAAGAAGCCCTGTCGTGTAGGCGACCGTTATGCTCAATCGGCCCCCAAGAGGCCTGCTCTGCGTGCTCTAGTATTTCAATAGCCTGGTTGATTTCGTCTGCTTCCGGAAGCATTCCGTTAATAATTGGCTCAATCTGAGAGGGATGAATGCTCCACATACGCATAAATCCATATTCAGTACGAGCCGTGTGTGCATCGTGGTAGGTTTGTTCGGTGTTGCGAAACTCAATTGTGACGTTGTGAGATGGTATTATGACGTTTTGAAGTGCGGTGAGTGCGATACGGGTTTTTGTCGCTCGTAAAAGGGGGTGGCGAAATTGCTCTGGAGACCGCATGGCTGAGTCTGAGATGACACCGTCGCATTGTGATATGTAATCCATAAGACCGAAATCAAAGGTCTCAATGTGCGGTAGTCTGGCGATCGCATCAAGTTCGTTTAGGGCTTCATGGGTTTCAATGAGAAGATGAAACGGGATTGGTCTTTGTAGTTTGGCTTCGCTTGAGTAATGTTGTACAAGCCCACGAGCCCATGCGACCTCTCGAGTGGAGCTAACCTTTGGGATGGTGATATAGCGAATTTTGTCACCAGCTTTTGTAATCAGGGTTTCGAGATCTTTGACAGCATGTTCCGATGATAATGGATGGATTCTAATGCCTGCTTGATTCTGTGTGTTGTGTTTTGAGTGAAGTAGTTCAACAAAGGCATCTCTTAGCGTGTCTTCCTCTCCCACTGGCGCACCGTCTTCGAGGTCAAGTGTTAGATCAACAAGACATTGTTTCGCGCTGTTGGTAAAGCGCTCTTGGAGTGAGAAGGCTTTAAGGATAAACCGCGCATTACCGGCAATGTGCTCGCACGGAGCAATGATAGGAAGGGTGTTGAAACTTTCTAAAGGGGGCGTGGGGGTCTTCATTGAGTGGAGGCTCCTTCCAATAGGGGATGGGAACGTTTAAATCATGACTAGCAGAGTGGTGAAAGATGATTTCCTGCTGCACATTTCGATAGTTCGACTGCAACTAGGTTGGAGCCGCCGAAAAAATCCTTGAACGTATCTCAGTGGATACGCCTCCGGTTTTTTCGTCGTCTCCCCCTCGTTTCGTCAAAACTCTCAAAATGTTCACGACGGAACCTTTTTTCACCATCCTGCTTGATAATAACAGTTGTTGATGGCTTCCGGTAGAGAGTGGTAGCCTTGGGCGTCAATGGTATAAGGAGCACTCATGGAAATCTTAAAAAAAGGCGAAAAAGCCCCGCAGTTTTCTCTAAAAGATAAGGATGGAAACGTGTATCGGCTAAAAGATACCTCAAGTGAGTATACAGTTTTGTTTTTTTATCCAAAGGATAGCACTCCGGGCTGCACTATTGAAGCAAAGGAGTTTTCGGAAGCAGTGGCTACGTTTAATCGCCGCAAGATTAGACTCATCGGGATCTCTGGTGGAGACCAAAAGTCGAAGACGAAGTTTTGTGAAAAACATGAGCTCAAGGTGGCTTTAGTGTCTGATTCAGACTTTGCAGTGAGTACGGCCTACGGTGTATACGGTGAGAAGAAATTTATGGGTCGGGTTTTTGATGGGATTCATCGCACAACCTTTATCATTAACAAGGCGGGCAAAATCCTACACGTCTTTGAGAAGGTGAAGCCGGCAGGACATGCTGATGAGGTTTTGGGCGTGATTAAGTCACTACGACAGTAGTTCGGACTCGATGATTTAATTGAAGGGCCTACCGGGTGATGATTAGGTGTCCTCAGGTGTAGTGGTCATATCCTGTGTAAGGCACGAGGTGACACGTTGCAAGAGCTCGTCACTGTAGTAAAAATCAGGCCTACGGTCTGTTAGACCTACCGTACTACTGGTCTCCCACATGTCATGCCTTGTTGTAAACACAGTTGAGCTCCCGTACCAGAGTGTGGTGCCACTTGCTACTTCGATGATTTTTGTGTGAACTGTCCATGTATCGAGGCGATATAGAGGTTCCATGTAGCCCACCACAATCATGTCGTAGCCTGCATCACGTCCGTACGCCAATGCTCTAAAATTTCCGGCGAAAAACTCTTCTTTTTTTCGCGGCCAGTCCTCACGATTAAGAACTTCAATGATTGGAAACACTTCAGTAGCTAGAAGTTTTCGCTGAACTGCCCATGCGAGCTTGTTTCCAAGGCCAGGCATTTGGGCGCTCCGATTGGAAAGATTTGCCGGAACTGAGAATGGAATTACCCCGACGCGAACTGGGCTTTTAGCTGTAAAGCGTTGATTTATATAGCCTTCGATGTCGGTCTTTACGTAAGCACGAGTTTTGCACCACTCTCCTACGTGGCGACCTAACAGTGCGCACCCAGAGTTTTGGATTAGGGTCGTCAAAATAATGACACGGAGACAGGTTTTTCGAAGACATGTCTTTTTGAAGAAGCTAGCTATCTGCATGAGGTTATTATGAATACTCTCTTTACATCATCCACGCAAAGGATAAATTTCAATACTGTTCGCTATCTCTTTCAAAGACTGTGCCACGGTGCCGTGTTTGGATTTGCCGCGGTATCGCTATTGGTATCGGGCTGCAGTCTACGATACCAAGATGTCCCTGCATTTTGGCCCTTTCAAGTTGGAGAAAGAGAAAATTTTGGGCCGGGTCGTTTCAAGACAACTTTATTGGCTGGACAGATAGATCGCTATTACCGTGGTGTTGTGCCTGGCCCAATCGGTGTGACTACATTTGTTAACATCGACGATCTGTACACGAGTTCTACCTTTGGAAGGATGGTTAGTGAGCAGTTGATGAGCGAGCTTGCTATGCAGGGCTTTGATGTAGTCGAGCTTCGACACGCTGATGCGCTACAGTTCCTGAATTCTTCTGGTGAATTCGCATTGTCACGGGATGTTCGGGCGGTTCGGTCTCAGCGGCAGTTGGCAGCTGTTGTGGTAGGGACCTATGTTGTGTCTCCTGATCGAGTGTATGTCAATGCGAGACTGGTTCAACCGAGCACTTCACTTGTTTTGTCAGTTGGTTCGGTAGAGATGGGCAAAACGAAAGAGCTCGCCAGACTTCTTCGTGGGGGTACGACCCCCGGCGCACTTGAGCGGATACCTGTCAAACACGTTGGTTACACTGATGGGAATGATTTTCGTCGTCAGCAATGGATGATGGAAGAATCGAATAGTTGGTCCTCCTCGTATCGGCCAGGCGTACCCACCGGTCAATTGCCCCAGATAGTTGAAGCTCCAGTATCTAAGGAGCCTGCCGTGGTAGAGAGCCGGGAGGCAGTTCCGGAGGAGCCAAAGCCGGCTGATCACAATCTTTCAATCGGCCTTGGAAGCTAAGTGTTTTTGGTTCTCTCAGACGTGTCGTTCTAATGAAAGATGGGCATCCTCGGTGGTACCTAGCGTAATATTTAAGGGTATTACGGGACATTTGTGCACGTAGAGAACAGGATTTCAGGTGTACATTCTCAAAATTTTTGCTAAGTTCTTATCGTTATAGCGTGCTCTACGAATAATGTGCTGGCACGAACGGGGTTTCTGGTCAGAAATCGAGAAATTACAGCGTTTCAACTCTCTACAAGGTATGGAAGCAACGGGAATTACGAGTCATTTTTGGATTGCTTCATCGGAGTGCTTTTCTTCTGCATTGCTAGTGGTAGCAGAGGATGTTGGAGAAAAGGCCTCGAGAGCATTGGTTAGTTGCTCTGTGTGCGATGTGGATGGGGTGCCCGTGCAGGAGTTTCAGGTGGAGTACCCGGCGCGTGAGGTTGGCGTAATAGAACTTCAGCCGTTTCTTTCCGCCCTTAAAATGCGCGATGGGCTCGCCCATGGACATCTTATTGTCAGGACAAATGAAGGCTTCCGACACTTTTGCCGCTATCAGTTAGGTGAGCAGTCCGCGATGGTTCCCACACCGCGACTCAACCGTGGTCGGGAGATGAGTTTTATGCCTCTGCTGCTCGGTAGTCATCGAGAGCACTTGCTTGTCCTAGTGAATGATTCCGAGGCAGAATCGCAGGTAGTGTTGCGGATAATGTATGGAACCCGTTCTCCGGAATGGACAGTGCAGATTCCCCCAAACGGCTCGAGGATGGTCAGTATCGAAAAAGAATTGCTTCCAACGTTTGATGATAGTTCATGGAAGAAGGGGGTGGTTCAGGGCTATCTTCGCGTTTCACCGAGAGGCTCGGGGGCGATTTCGTCTGCTATTATTGAGCGGGTAGAGAGCATAGAGGGTGATAACGAAATGTATCGCTGGATTGGAGTGTAGGTAGGGTGTTCTAACGATGGGATTATCTGAGAGAACCATTGCAAATGAGGTCGTTAGCAAGTGTTTTTTCTGGAGAGCTCCGGACACTCGTTCGCGTATTCATTTCTTTCCAACTGCTGGAACAGCCGGCGGGCATTATCCTGTGGCGTGTTCACTTAGATTATTTGGTAAAGGGCTCAAGGATCGCTCCGTTGAGCTTGAGGGAGGGCGAGTAAGTCAGCCAGATGGTCTTCGTATAGAAGATGCGTTTCCGGACTTGCCGAGCGATATATCTGGTCCTGTTGGATTGGAGGTTGGTCTAAAGGTGAGCCAGGGGCGGCTTAATTTGCTGGGCTCTGAGGTTTTTATCGAATCATCCTCCGCACAGATGAATATGGTGTACAATGGGGCCCCGTTTCGGGTGGTTCGTCGAGGCGATGGAGATAGTGTTCGTGTTGAATCGTTAGCCTCTAAACGAACGGGGGTGGTCGCTGTTCAAGGCGGTCAGACTGCGTCTTTAATAATTATTAACACAGGACTTGATTCGGCCAAGCCAAAACTAACCATGTTTCGCGAGGAGAGAGAGGACTCGGTTCAGCTTGGTACTATCGGCCCGTTAACGGTATTCGAGTTTCCTTTGCATGAGCTGTTGATGCAGGGCGCACAGAAGCATCAGATACAGTCGACTGAGGTTCAGATCGCACCGGTTTGTTGTAGCCTGTCAGAGGACATTGCTCAACTGGAGTTCTACGTGTTGTATCGGGATGCTAATTCAAAGACCCCGTGTTTCGTGAATGTTTTATGAAGGTATCTGTTTTTTCACCCTATGGCGTCGTCGAAAGAGAGAGTGGGCTAGTCTCACTGCTATCTAATTATATTTCAAAGCGCGGTGCGGATGTTGCGCAATTTCAGTGTGATGGAGGATTGCCGGTCTGCGGGCGAGACAAGCACGGCGGTATTGTTCGCACTCCGTATCAATGTGCGCAGTGTATGGGCGAGCAGGGTGAACTGGTGGTTTGGTCGGGGACGACGGGTCGAATGTTGTCGAAACATATTGTACCCGAGGATGTCCGGACTACGTTTGAGTGGCTTTTGAATGTGTCAGCTGATCAACTTAGTAGATTGGAGTTTCGTGGGGTAAATCTGATTGAAGTTTGTGCGGTTGAGATGTCCGCGAGATGGCAATCTTTTGATGTAGATGATCTCTCCGATCCTCAGGAGCGCGATCTTCGCTCGCTTTTTCATGCATATGTTCGAACGGCGGTGGCTACCGAGCGGTTCTATCAGAGTTGGAAACCGCAGCTTGCGATTGTAACTTCGTTAGAAGATCCGATAGTGCATGCTCATGCAACGCAGCTTCAGCGATTGGGTGTTGATGTAGCTGTTTGTCGATACGACGGTAGTAATGATGTGGTTGTTGTTGAGTCACCCTTTGAGCAAACGCAGTATAGTACACCACTGGTTCTTGACCGGATAACATCGATGCGCGCAGACCCACGCACGTGGGGGCCTGAGGTGACAGCAATGGCACATGAGCTGTTGACGTTTCTTGGATGTGCGCCGGATAAGGTGCTACCGCAGTAGTAACTCCGAATAATACTCAGATATTTAGAGCGAGAGGCCTATAGGAGATGGCGTAGAGTAGACGGAGTTGGTCGATGACGCCGATGTGCAGTAATGGCATTACAAGGAAATTGTATTTACCGTTGATTTGCCCGGCAAAATCATAGCTGGCGTAATGCAGCTCTTTCATCTAATAGCATCTCGGATTTTTGTCAGAAGAGCTATGTTGTCTGAGTGACCGGTCATTGATGCGGTGATGCGTCCCTGCAATCTGCGACCAAGTAGGTAGAGATCCCCGATTGCATCGAGAATTTTGTGTCGTACCGGTTCATTGTGGAATCTCCACGCATCGTTGATGGCGCCTTCTGTACCGATAAGCAAGAAGTTGTCGAACCGTCCCCCTAGAGCTAGTCCCTGTCTCTGAAGATGACCTACGTCTTTTACAAAACTAAATGTTCGAGAGGGGGCTATCTGCTGCTTGTACTCCTCGGGTGAGGTTAATTCAAATGAGAAATGCTGCTCGCCAACGGGCTCGGGATACCGAAGTGTGTATTCAATCGAGAGATTGTCAGCAGGCTCTATTTTAATCCACTCACTCTCATCTCCGATGGTAATTGTGTCTTCTATTTTTAAGTCGAACCAATCACCGCTCTGTTCAACAAGGCCGACGTCGTCGAAAAGATTACAGAACTCGAGCGCCGATCCGTCCATTACTGGAACCTCGCCGTTACATTTTATTAAAAGGTTAGAAACCCCGTATGCGCAAAGCGCAGACATGAGATGCTCGATAGTTCCGGCTTGTGTTTGACCAAGTTTTACTGTGGTCGCAAAACCGGTCGACTCAACAAAGTCAACGTGCGCAGGCACTGGCATTGGCTCTGAGATGCCTACGAAATGGATTCCAGAATTGGCGGGAAGGGGCTCAAGAATCAGGCCGCTTTTTCGACCCGAGTGTAAACCTTGGCCGTATAGGATAGCAGCTTGTTTAATAGTCCGTTGGGCGCGTTTCGTGCCGCAACTCCTCTGATCGGTGAAGACGATGGATTGTATAGGAAGCGTAGGGCGGTGCATTTGTATTGCAACCGATTCGATCGGTTCCCATCGAACAGCTGAGTCAGAATCCTCCGAAGGGAGATTGGTTTCGAGTGCTTTTTGAACTAGATTGACAACAGAGTTTAAGTCGAGGGGCTTCTCGAGAAAGTCCAGTGCCCCTTGACGCGTGGACGCGATGGCAGTTGAAATTGTGGCATGCCCACTAATCATTATTACTTGAGTAGATGGAGCAAGCTCTTTGATTCTTTGAAGAGTTTCTAGGCCGTCCAAGCCAGGCATCCAAATGTCGAGGAGCACAACCGGTGGTTTTCGCTCAGTAATTGCCGTTAGTGCAGATTCTCCGTCTTCGGCTTCTATCACAGCGATTCCCTCATCGCCCAAGATCTCTTTAAGGGAGCGGCGTATGCTTGCCTCGTCATCGACGACAAGAACTAGTTTTTCTGGGTGTGACTGGGTGTTCATGCGTGGTGCCGTTGACTCTAGATTAGGTATGATTTGATAGTTTTTCGCTCTTTTGATTTTAGAGCATAGTACGGTGGTTGTTTTGGAAAAGCAAATTTATCACAGCCCTTTATAGGCTAAATGGCTGAAAAAACACCATTTGGGATCGACAGATGAGTGTGGCAAGGTTGTGAGTTAATGCACCGGCAAGCATTGACCTCTCATCTTAATGGTTGCCATGTTTCGTCGACTTTTTGAAAAAAAACAAGCCGCTGAGGGAGCCGAGCGCCCGCTACTTTCTGAAGCCTTACAGGGAAGCATCCTACACTCCCTGGGGTTAAAGGATGTGCCGAGCATGCCTGCCACCGCTCAAGAGGCATTTCGTGTCGCTATAGACCCTAATTCAGATGCGAGAGATTTCATCGATGTCATCGAGGCTGATGAGGGTTTTTCCGCACGGTTACTCAAGATTGCCAATTCGGTTTTTTATGATAGAGGCGGAGGGAGTAAGACAATTGTTGATGCTGTGAATGTAGTCGGGATCTCCGAACTACGAAATCTTTTAAACGCAAGCGTTCTCTCTGGTTTGTTTCCAGTGAGGCACTATCTCCGCGCAGAATTTTGGACCCACAATATTGCTACTGCGTTGACTGCTAAGGTTCTGGCACAAAACTTAATGACTGAGCGAAGCGAAAGCGTGTTTTTAGCCGGC
Source organism: Pseudomonadota bacterium (assembly GCA_038134595.1). GTDB lineage: Bacteria > Bdellovibrionota_C > UBA2361 > UBA2361 > OMII01 > OMII01. The sequence continues at coordinate 157,886 of JAYPVM010000002.1, forward strand.
ATGATGCATGATGTTGGAAAGCTGCTCATCTTACAGCAGCACGTTGGTAACTACGAAGAAATCGTTAAAAAGGGCCTAGCAACTGGTGTGGAATCTACCGTTTCGGAAGTTTCCGAGTATCCCTATGACCATACCCACGTTGGACATATGTTGGCAGATCGGTGGCGGTTCTCCCCGCAACTTACGGATGTAATTGCAAATCACCACAAACGATGGACTGAACTTGAAAAAGGCTCGCTTGTAAGTGTTGTGAAGCTTGCGGATATGATTGTTCATGTAGGCTCATTTGGGTGTGAACACGATTCGGTTGCATATAAGCGAATCTACGCCCCGCTGTTGGAAGAGGCATGGATGCATTTTGGAGTGCCCCTGCGAGAGCAAAAGCAGGTGCTGCAACAAGCCGAGTTGGATTTTTATAGTGAGTTTCAGAATTTCGAAGCGTGGGGAAGGTCGTGATTACGCTTGCGCTCGGATTGATCATAGGAATTATGTTTTGCTGTATCAGTGAGTCTGTCAGACTATCCGGCGAGGAGCACTGTGGCGGATTCTCCAGGCTTATAGTAGCTGCGAAGAAAATATTTTCGTTTGGGAAGGTGGCTAACTCTTCACCGTATCTTACTCCTTCGAGTGAGCGGCTCGTGTCTCAATACAAATCACTTACAGACAATATAGCCGCCTCAATAATGCTACACGAGCATACTGGAGAGATAGCATGGTGTAGTCCGTATACCGAGGTGCTTACTGGATATTCTCGGGCAGAGATAGAGAATGATAGGAATGAGTTTCTAGAAAAACATATCTTCGAAGAGGATAGGAGCGCGTTTCAGCGGGCTTTTCGTGTTGTAACGAGTGGTGAGCCGTATCAATATCGATTTCGTTTTCGGCATAAGTCGGGAGTTCTCCTCTGGTTGGAGACACGAGCTGTGCCGGTATATCACCCAAAATCAACATCACACATGTGTCTTACAATAACTATTGATGTGACAGCTTCAGTGCATGATCAGTTAAAGCTTGAGGAGCGAAATCGAGATCTGAACGATTTTACCTATATGATTTCCCACGACTTGAGGGCGCCGATTTTGACGTTACAAGGGATGGTTGGTGTTCTCGAGGATCAATGTGTGGCACTCCCGGATCGCGAAGTGGAGACGACAATTGCGCATATGCGAAAGTCAATTGTTCGCTTGGAGTCACTAGTCGGTGGAATATTAGAATTGGCTCAGATTTCGGTCTCGGAGCGGGAACATGAAGGAGTTCCTTTGGCCGATGTTTTGAGAGAGGTAACTGCGGATTATGAGATAGAGATAAAAAAGGCAGATGCACATATCCACATTCCTGCGGAACTTCCTATTGTAAGTGGCAATTCAAAATTTCTTTATCATATCTTCTCCAATCTATTGAGTAACGCACTGAAGTACAAAGACGAAGAACGTACGTTAGAAATAGAGGTCCGAAGTGAGTATGTCGCGGCGAAGCGACGGTTCTGTATCTCGTTTCGTGATAACGGTCGCGGAATTTCCGAAGAGTATCATAAGGAGATCTTCAAGCCATTTGTTCGTATGGCAGGTGGTCAGGAAGATGGATGCGGCGTCGGACTGGCTACAGTGTCTAAGCTAGTTGAAAAGATAGGCGGCAGGATAGCAATTCAAAATGCAGAACCGGGAACTGAGTTCGTTGTCGAATTAAGGCGGCCGCTCTAGTGCTTGCTCGTCTTACGTCTCCACCTAGAATCGGTTCAGAAGAGCGTGAAGTGTTTCAGGCTTGACGAGACGAAATTCAAACCGACCAAGCTGTAGCGTGTCGTCAGGCGCTATTGTTTGAGAGCCTTTTAGAAGTTGGCCGTTTATTCGAATTCTGTTTTTTGCCCCGATGTCAGTGATTTGAATTCCTTGAGGCGTCAGCGTAAGTTTGGCGTGGTGCCGTGATATTGTGGTATCTATGAGACGAATGTCACACCCTTGCGCTCGTCCGATACGTAGTTCTGTATAATCGCGGGAAAGGGTTTGATGGTCTAGCTCCTTTCGAAGCGGAAACATGGCGCGCTGTATGGCATCTCTTTCGAGTAATTGTTGAATTTGTTTTGCAAAAAACAGCCGAGTTGCTGTCATGCTCGTTGGAGCTTGTCTTAGTCCGTGGAGAGGCTCTTGCTCGGAGTAAATGCCGCTACCTATGAGGCACGAAAAAGGAAGGAATTCACAAAACTCATCTACGCGCAGAAGTTTAGCAACTTCCTTAATGCGATCTGTGCGGACCTTGCCGTTTGAATGCAGGACGTCGTGGAGTAGATAATGCGTGTCAGGCCTTTGTTTCCCTTGCGAACAGATGCTGATAATTTTTTTCTTTAGATAGCGGAGGCGGCTCAGCATTCTATTCCTTTGGGCTATAAGCGTCTTGTTTCGCCTGCAATGAGGCAATTGGGTGTGACTAACGTATCAGAATACATCCGTCTCATGGAAGAGGAGAAATGGAGTGATAAGTTGAGGTTTGCTCTTTATTCTCCAAGAAAACGCATTGGTGAGGATGTTTGTGTGTGGATTCGATACATAAGCAATAAAAAAGCCTCGCGTATGAGCGAGGCTTTAGGGGAGATAGACGCGCTGTTTTTAGCAGTAATTTTCTACGTCATCGACGTCATCAATAACATCGTCATTAGCGATGCTTGAAACCGAAGTCAAGATGGCGCGTGCGTCATCTCGTATCATAGCTGATAGACTATTTATAAGAGTAACGTTGCGATTTACTTCGTCCCAATTTTTCTGAGCAACAGCTTCGCAGAGAGAGGTTGCCAATGATCGTTGCTTGGCAAGAATGGTATCGTAGGAGGCTAGTCGCTTAACTACCGATTCAGGAATCGAATCCTTCGCTTCAAACGTACTCCTTGCTTTCTGGATCGCCGCTTCAAGTTCCGTAAACGATGCAAAAAGACGCTCTATCATATTTGATTCCATGGTCTGCTCCCTGTTTATCTCTTTCGTTGCCTTTCTAATATCCAAATCAAGCTAGCCTTATGGTGTGTTCCACAAAGACCTTAGTTGAGGTATTGCGAGTTCTTCCCATCGAGTAGCATTGCTTTGGTATTCTTTTTTACGGACCCTACGAGATTCTACCGCAAAAGATTCCAAAACCGCCAGATTTGAATAGTAATCGCTAGTTGCAGGGGGCTTGCTTCTGGATTTTTTGTTTTTCTGCCAAAAGAAGCTCGCCCAACACGTAGCGACGACAAATGTCACGATTCGGTTTCTCTCTTTGTGGTATCCTGTAGGTAGTGTGTCCATATCGAGTCGGTTGCAACTTGGTTGCCAAGCGTGGCGCACTCTGAAAGTGTCGTTATAATAGGTAGTTAGAGGTGTTGAAGGTGAGCTAGAGGGTGCATGAAAGCTAGACAGGTGTCTAAGATAACTACATCGGATTGCGAGCAGGTCGGGAGCGCTAGAATCGATGATTGGAAACAAATAGAGTTGTTTTATTCCGGCGATGAGTATTTTAAAGCTCTCGAGAACCGGATCGAAGGGGCGGTTAGCCATATTTACCTTGAAAGCTATATTTTCGCCTTCGATAGGCTTGGAGTTCGTGTCGTTGATGCTCTTGGTCGAGCTGCACAAAGAGGGGTTGATGTACGAGTGATAGTTGATGGAGTTGGTTCATACACCTGGATAGAAAATCTTGTTGAAGAAGCCAAGTCCCGGGGTATTGCATTGAAAGTGTTTAAACGACTTCCCTGGCAACGGATTTATTGTTGGAGACGATTTTCCAATCTTCTATGGAATTTCAAGCAAGGGTTGACCCAATTGAATCGACGCACCCATAGAAAGCTTTGCGTGATTGATGGAACGCAAGCGTTTGTCGGAAGCATGAACATTATCGAGTGTCACTGTAACGAATACATGAATGGTGATGCATGGCGAGACACCGGTGTTTATGTAGAGGGAGATGAAGTGGGTGTTTTACAGAGAGATTTTATCCGACTGTGGAACAAAAAAGATCGAAGAATGATGCTCAAAGGGCGTCTAAGAGGAAGAAGGAGGGTGTTGTCAGGAAATCGAGTAAAGCTTAATTCCCGAAAGAACTTACGGGAGCAGAATTATCTTGATCTGTTGGTGCTACTACTCGGCGCCCAGAAGCGAGTATGGATTGAAACGGCCTATTTTGTCCCCGATAGGCGTCTTGTTCGAGCGCTCCGAACGGTAGCTGAATCGGGAGTCGATGTGAGAATTATGGTTCCAGCGCAGGCTGATGTCTTCTTTATCCCGTGGGTTTCATCGGCGTTTCACAGAGGCTTACTGCAGGCTGGGATTAGAATATTTGAGTACACGAAGACGATGCTACATGCCAAGGCGATTTTAGTTGATCACTACGGTGTGGTTGGTTCGAGTAATCTAAATCATAGAAGCTTGTTTCATGATCTGGAGGTAGATGTTCACTTCACGAACCGTGATGCTGTAGATTCGCTCGCTCGGCAATTCTTATACGATGTGACATTTTGTCGGGAGATTGCACTAGATTCCTGGCATCACAGGCCATTCTTACAGCGGGCAATCGGAAGCGGTCTGCTTTTGTTTCGGGGAGTTTTGTAGTTCGAGCAGGTGTTTTGAGGAGTAATTCATTGGGAGTTGAGGATCGACAATGTGATAGTAGGGGGCGATTAAGGGTTGTCTCATACAATATCCATAAGGGTTTTAGTCCTGCAAATCGCAAGTTTACTCTTTATGGGATTAGGGATGCTGTATCATTGGTTGAGCCCGATATTCTTTTTTTACAGGAGGTGTTAGGCCGACACGACAGGCATGCATCGAGCGTGTCTAGCTGGCCCGATATCTCGCAGCATGATTTTATAGCAGCGGATAAGTGGCCGTATGTGGCATATGGCCAAACTGCTACGTATAATCATGGGCACCAGGGTAATGCAATAGTTAGCAGGTATCCTATCCTTGAGTACGAAAATATCGATATATCCACAAATCCGATCGAGTGCCGGAGTCTCCTGCATGTGGTTATAGATGTTCCCGGACTACGAGAGCCGATTCATTGTGTATGCGTTCATCTAAATATTTTCCAGAGAGGAAGAGAGCTTCAATTGCGGAGTATCTGCGACCGAGTTATGCAGGCGGTCGGGGACCGAGCGCCGTTAATTATTGCTGGTGATTTTAATGACTGGCAGAGGCGGGCTTCTCGGATTTTGGTGAGAAAGCTCGGTATTCACGAAGTATTCCACCAGCGGTATGGCGATTATGCAAAGTCCTATCCGATACGATACCCGCTCCTACAGCTAGACAGAGTGTATGCACGAGGTCTCGCTCTTATTGAAGGGTATCCACTCGTCGGAAAGCCGTGGAGTGATCTCTCTGATCATGCTCCGCTCTACGCTGAATTAGGAGTTGATACCGACTAGTTCCGGTGGGAACGACAGATGATAACCGGCTGAAGTTATGGCGTATTGACTTTTCCTGCCAGAAAAGGCCTCCTTTTAATCGCGTTTTCGCCTAGATAGGCCTGAGTCCTACAGGGTTTTAAAGTGTATTTGAATCAATGTTGAGGAGAATCGGATGAACTTTTCTCCATTTGATTTGGATTAGCGATGGGTTTGCGGGCTGGGTGCTCTGGTTTAATGTGACACCTTGGGTTATTCGGTGGATTTTGCTACGATATCGAGGGTTTGAGGGGCGAAGCTGCAATTCTGTTCCGCACGTAAGGACTCTTGAAAGACGCATTGATGTAGAAGGACAAAAGAGATGTCAGATCCAGTTAGAAATGCAATGGAAAGCGCTGATGAGGTAGCAGATGAGGGTGCCCGAGTCGATATCGAACGAGTCATGGGTGAGATAAGGGAACGGATCCGAAATGACATGGAGAAACACAGGGACTCGCGGATTTCTCTTTCGCCCCTTAAAGCCAAATTGGCGGGTCCGCACGGGGTTCGATACGGCGATCTTCAAAATGCAGAAAATCTAAGGCAGCTTAATACTCGCTACGTTTTTGAACAAGCGCTCTCTAGTAACCATATCGTTTCCCACAGGGGTGGACTCATTGGCAAACTAGTGGTCGGTATAAAACGGAGGATTGCTCGGTATTTTAGAGCAAGTTTTCTAGAACCATATCTGCAAGAAGAGCGAGCGTTTATCGAATACTTAGTGCGACATCTCAATGAAACTGGCAGGTATGTGGATGCTCGTGACGAAGCGCTCCGTACTGAGTTGGAAACATTAGTGCATCGAGTTGATGATGAGAAGACGGCTGGCTTATTTGAAATACAGCGCCAATTAGGGTCGTTGGCTAGGGGGTTGGAGGCTAAGATCGTCGAAGTTGATTCGATGGTTCGGGGCTTGGAGGGGATTGTGAATAATATTGGCCGCATCTCCGATCCTTCTCCGCCAAGAGCTATGGCTGCTGATACGGAGTTAGAAGCTCCGTCAAAAGGTTATTTGTTGCTCGAGAATCGATATAGGGGGAGTGAACAGGAGATAGAAAAGAGGCTTTCGATATACCCCGGTATCTTCAAAGGCGCCACCCTTCCAGTTCTTGAGATAGGATCAGGTAGAGGGGAGCTCCAAAGGTTACTTAAGTCTTCTAATGTGAATTCATACGGTGTCGATATGGACACTGTGATGGTCAACGTTGCAAACGCAAGTGGTTGTAAAACGTTTTACGGGGACGGGTTAAAACATCTTCGTTCACTCGACGCAAAGTCAATCGGTGGTGTTGTAGCGATTCAAGTGGTTGAACATTTAACACGGGAGCAGATACAAGACCTATGTGAGCTAGCCAAAGAAAAAGTAGTATCAGGCGGTCGAATCGTATTCGAAACGATTAATCCACAATCTATACTGGCGCTTTCTTCAAATTATTTTCGCGATATGACACACGTTTGGCCCGTGCATCCTGACACGCTTGGGTATATGGGAACCTTGGCTGGATTGAAGCTGATAGAGACAAGGATGCTTTCGCCGGTAAGCGACAACCATCTCCTAAAAGAGATTCCGATCGATTCTTCACATACTCCAGCCGTTGCAGATGCGATAAATCGAATGAATATGAATATTCAACAGATGAATACATTGCTTTACGGCTATCAGGATTATTGTGTTGTATTTGAGGCTTAAGTGAGGATATGGCAAGAATATTAGTTTTGGGGGTAAAGGTGCCCTTTAGTCACGGGGGGCAAGATGTACTGGTTGCTACACTGGTGCGCGAGCTGATTGCCCGTGGACATGAGGCCGATGAGCTTTCACTTCCATATAATCCATTACCAAAACAAAATCTAATAACGCAAGCTGCGTTGTGGCGCTCGTACGACTTAGAGAACGTTTGCGGCAAAGAGATTGATTTGGTAATCGCAACCAAGTTTCCGAGTTATTATGCGCGCCATCCGAGAAAGAGCGTCTGGTTGGTTCATCAGCAGCGTTCGATTTATGAGTTATACGGGAGTCAGTATTCCGATATCGGTGATGATCCCCGAGATGAATCTATGCGGCGGATGTTAACCGATGGCGATAGAAAAGTTCTGGGTGAGTGCGCATATCGCTCAGCTATTTCTAAGAATGTAGCAGAGCGTTTACGTGGCTTTAACGAATTGGATTCAGAGGTGTTGTATCCGCCGTTGCCGTTAGGAAGCCGGTATTACACAGAAGAGTCGGAGCCATACATCCTTTCGGTTGGTAGGATCTGTAGAATAAAGAGGTTGGATCTCATCATTAATGCCCTTGCCGAAGTTCCGGGAGTTCACTTGAAGGTGGCTGGAGTATCTGATGAACCGGATGCTATGGAGTTTTTTGTAAATGAGATCAAAAAACACGGATTGGAGAAGCGAGTTACTTTTTTAGGCCGTGTAGATGATGAAGAGCTACTTTCGCTTTATGCGCGAAGCCTGGCGGTCTTTTATGCGCCATTCGATGAGGATTACGGATACGTTACACTCGAAGCGATGGCTAGTGGTAAGCCCGTCCTTACCGCTTTAGATAGTGGAGGCACATTAGAATTTGTATCGGATCGCGAAAATGGATTTGTCGTTGAACCCACGCCACATGGATTTGCACGAGTGTGTAATGAGTTGATGGAAGATAGGACTTTGGCAGAATCTCTCGGTGAACGGGGCAAAAGTTTTATAGACGAATCTGGCATGAAAAAAGGTGGGTGGAATAGAGTCATCGAAGGATTGTTATCGCCGCTAGCCTTAAAAGAGGCAGTAAAGACAAAAGCTGTAGGGTAGGGAATGAAGAAGCTACGTATAGCATGGTTCTCTCCTGTCTCTGATGAGGGGGATTCGTGTATCTCGGAGTACTGTAGTGAGCGTCTTTTGCCATACATCTCTAGTGGCCATGAGGTTGAAGTGTTCACAAACTCACTACGGCCAGAGGCCTTTGGTATAAGGGCTTTTCATTATCTTAAAGCATTCGCAAGGCATCGTGAGCGAGCGTTTGATGTATTCTTTTATCAATTGGAAGACTCTATAGAGAGTCGTTTTGTACGTGCGCACTGTGGACTTGTTCCAGGTGTTCTTTGGGCTCACGATGTATTTTTGCGGGATTTGGGTGCTGAAGGGTATCACACCAGTCCGTGGGAGCAGTCTATTCGACAGTACTATAGGCGGAATGAACCATTTTCGGATCGGTCGAAAGCCCCGCATCAACTTTGGCCTAGAATATATCGGGAGTCTTCGCTGTCTCCTGTTGTGCTCTTTAGCTCTCGATGGGGAGAAGCTGAGTTCCAATCAATGATAAGTACCCGCTTAGAGAGCCTTGGCAGGGGACACATGTCAGGGTTTCTTCCGATACCGACAGGGAGTGCAAGCTCAAATAATGTATGGGTACCAGAAAATACTGATACGATGCGGATTGCTTATCAAGGGCTTCCAGGAATGGAAGGTAGGAGTCATAAATTTTTGCCAGCCCTAAAATGTTTGTCAATAAACTATGTATGTACATGGATGGTGCCCTTTGGTGGGGGAGTAGAGGCGCACGCACGCATCGCTGAGTTTGGTTTGGATGACTCTCAGATTGAGATCGTTGAGTCTACTTCTCCAAAGAGATGGCAAGAAGTGGTCGAAGCAAGTGATGTAGCCTTCCATCTTCATGCTGGGGTGTATGGTCGAATGTCACCTTTTCTGGAGGTCTCGTACTCTGTAGGTTGCCCGGTGGTAGTTTTGGCTTCGGGTAGCGGAGACGACTTGCCATCTGATGCGGCGTTTCATATTCACAGCGGGTTGTTTGAGAGCGAAGAGATAAAATGCTTGATTCTTAGTATTCGTGAACTTGATGCGACTCAATTACGAAGACAGTTTTCCCGTTATGCCAGACAAAACCTCGATGCCAGCGTCGTTGCTCAGGAATTGGAGGAGTTGTTAGTAGCTCACGCCCCCTCCGTGGGGCTCGTTATGGATAGATGGGAGTCTCTTAGAAAGCGAGGCCAACAGGCGCTACTTCAAGAGGTAAAAGAACTTGTTTCGGGCTCCGAACCTATATCCTTTGATCCGTATACTAAAGCACTCGACCCGGCGATTAAGGAACTCGGTTGGGCTAGATAGCCGTAGTCTTTACTGCTCCTTTAGCGGGAATTTTAATTCTGGTATCGATGGCTTGTTTTGATTGGGGTCTCGCCGAGATCTTGTACTTAGAGCGGGCTCTCTGACTTAGAACAGTAGTGGTCAATCGTCCTGGAAATCGCGGCGCCTCTCCGGAAAGAATATGCCGATAATCTTATGAACGAGGCGCAGCGACAGTGTTAAGAAGATGGCGATGAGTGTTCCCGAAATAGCCAAATCGGTTCGCTGTAAGCCTACAGCCATTCCTATGCCAGCTGTTATCCATAAGAGCGCGGCTGTGGTGAATCCCGACACGCCATATTTGGAGCGAAATATCGTACCGGCGCCGATAAAACCGATGCCCGGGATAATCTGTGCCGCTATCCGGGCAGGATCTCCAATTCCGTATTGCTCTAATGAACTCGAAGAAACGAGTGCGAAGAGACAACTCCCCATGCTAATTAGTGCAAATGTCCGGATGCTAGGGTCTTTTCCTGCAATCTCTCGCTCAACACCAATTAGCACTCCGAGAAAAGCCGCAGTGAAAAGAGAGATGTTGAACGATGAGGAGATTATTGCTGAAAAGTCCATGGCCTATAGTATACCATTTTAGTTGTTCTTTGGTAAGTATAAGAGTTAGTACAAAAAAGGCATATACAGTGTGCAATCGGACACCGTGTTACTAATGAGGGGTCCTTATGGAATTGGACTCAAAGATTGCAAACGGCTCAAGGTCTATGTAACCTCAGCGCGATAGACCTGAGCGCGGGCGAAAGCGGTGGATTCCTCGGAATGAGGCTATGTACCTCTTTAGTCGCGTAAATTATTGGAGTGTGATACCGGAGAGATAATTGAGACTGTTGTATGCATCATCAAACCAAGGAAAGCTCAAAGAAGTAGCTCTTCTTTCTCGTCGGTATTCAATCTCAATTGAATCGGTGACAGCTGAACTCTCTCATAGCATTCGGGTTCCGGAAGTTGGAGTAACGTATGAGGAGAATGCGCGGGCTAAGGCGCTCGCTCATGCAATCGTGACGGGTTGCCCCTGTCTGGCCGACGATTCTGGGATAGAGATTCAAACCCTCGGGGGATTACCTGGAGTCTACACCAGTCGATTCGGCATGGACCGCGTTTCTAAACTTCTACAAGTATCCT
>JAYPVM010000002.1:168564-292118 GCA_038134595.1 Pseudomonadota bacterium
ATCCTCTCCGGCTCAGTTTGTATGTTGTATGGCATATGCAGAACCTGGTGGTCGGTGTGTGACGGTTACTGAAACGCTCACCGGGATTTTCAGACCGGATTTGTGGTTTCAATCTTCTGTATCGGCATTACCGTATAGTCAGTGCTTCATCCCGAACGGACAAGTGGCATCCTTATCAGAGCTAGTCTCTCAAAATCTAGAGATCTCCCACAGAGCAAAGGCTCTACAGAGTTTACTTACGTGCCTCGGAGTTTGTTTACGCCCCTCGGAGTCTGTCTAGAATAATCGCGCAAGCGGCACGGACGGAAAGGTGATTGTAGTCAGAGGGGCCATAGATCGGTTTTAGCGTATAGCTTGCTAATGCCATCAGGTCGGGCCCCATTCCCCAGCCGGTGCCAAATACAAGCAGATACGATTCGGCAGTTGTTGCGATAGTTTCCTTCATGTCAGAGTAGCTAATCCGATCGTCGCCATCACGTGCAGAGGTTGCGATGATTTTGGGAAATCGACCAGTCTCAATTTCTATTCGTGCGATGACCTCATCAAGGCTTGTTGCAATAGAGAGCACACCTAGAGCATCTTGTCTGTTGGGATTGTATGAAGCCCCGAATTCTCCATCCCAGTGGGTCTTTACAGTTCGCACCAGGGCCCGCATGCTTTGCGAGGAATGAGCTACGAAAAACGAATTAACCCCGTACGAGCGACAGCTCCTAGAGATGTCGTGCACGTCGATAAGTGTTACCGATGTAGTGACGCTTTTGCCTGTTTTATCGACCATTCCGTCATGAAGTAGAGCTACATGAAGAGATGATGAGGTGGAGGACAGTTTCATTTGCAGAGGCCTTTTTTTAGAGCGGCAGTTTTACCTTTAGCGCGCTCAAGTCGCCACTTGTCGATACGAGCGTGATCTCCGGAGAGAAGCACGTCTGGTACGCGGTGCCCCTCGAAGGCGTCTGGGCGAGTGTATTGCGGTGCTTCAACAAGAGCCCCGTCTTCAAGGGCGGGTGAAAACGATTCATACTCCGCTGACGCTGAGTTTTGGATTACATCGGGTCTTAATCGGAGACAGGCTTCGATTACCAACATCGCGGGTATTTCTCCCCCCATAACAACGAAGTCACCAACTGAAAGCTCTTCGTCAACTCCGATGTCGATAACCCGTTGATCGATACCTTCATAGCGACCACAAATAAATGTGACAGAACCCTTGGCACTTAATTTAGCGGCTTTCGCTTGTGTAAATCGCTCACCACCTGGAGTAAGTGCAACAACATGAGTTTCAGGATTTCTGGCCTTTACCGAACGCAGCGCTTTCATAATAGGCTCAACCATCATAACCATTCCAGCACCGCCCCCATACGGAGTGTCGTCAACCTTAAAGTGAGGAGGGGCAGCAAAGTCACGGATGTTTACTGCATTAAAAGACAATAGATTGCGTTCAATGGCCTTTGAAACCAAGCTCGTTTGAAGAAAGCTGTCGAAGATATTTGGAAAAATGGTTAGAGCTGATACATCCCACACGATTCTATTCCTTGGTGATCGGCATTAAAAAGGGCCGATGCCTCTTCGAGAGGAACCGACCCGATTTCCAAAGCCTTGGCGCACCATTATGCGGCTTTTTTAGCGGCTCTCTCTTTTCGTTTCTTACGAGCTGCTTGTAGTTTCTTGGTTTTATGCTCTTCTTTGGCCTCGATAGCCCCGGGAAGAGAACGCTTAAGGAGCGCTCTAACTGTCTCACTTGGCTTTGCTCCAACGTTCAACCATTTCGAAATTCGGTCATCTTTAAGAGTTACCGTGGATGGAGATGTTCGTGGGTTGTATGTACCAACGATATCGAGGAATCGACCATCTCTTCTACTCTCTTTCTCTGCAGCTACAATCCGGTATACCGGTGATTTATGCCTACCTAAACGCGCAAGACGAAGAACTACTGCCACTTTAACTCCTATATCGATAGTGTGTTCAAAACTGTTCGGAAAGGGAGCATACCGTAAACTGACACCTTCGTAAAGCGGCCGGGGCATGATTTTGGAAGTGCCTGAATCCCCAGTATGTCTAGGGTGGGATAATGCCATTGGGGATTCCTAAAGAAAACCTGTATTTCCGAATAAAGACAGTATGTTATCTAGGCCTCTTCTTACTCTAAGCAAGGTGTGTTCTTCATGCAGCGCACAGCACCGGCCATAGTTGTATTTTAGCTAATTATTTTAGAGTGTTGTGCCGACTACGCCAATATGAAGCACCTTCTCACAACGGCAGATTCTTGGCTTCGCCGAATGACAGACGCTACCACCGTCGTCTGGCGGGGCTTCTGTGTGCCTGCTCTCTGCGTTGTGTACTTAGTTTTTTTCTGTAGTTTGTTAATGGTTCCCGCTAGGGTTGAGGCGGCAACCTATTATTGGACAGGAAAAGTCGGCGGCGGACAAACCCACAATCAGAATAATTGGTCGACTGCACCTCTTTCAAACTGCAACTCCGGCGTTGGATCCGGCTCACCGGGCCCTCTTGATACAGTCGTGTTCGACGCTGATTGTGATAATGGAGCAGATGTTTCTCAGGTTTTCAGTGTTTATGAGATTGTAATTGAGTCCGGTTACACGGGAACTATCGCTCAAAATGCTGATCTTTTAGTGGGTGCAGGTGGTATGACGATGGCCGATGGGACACTGGACGCAGGTGGTTTTAGTACATCTGTGGAAGGTCCCCTTAGCCTTCAGGGGGGAATCTTAGTAAGTTCGACAGGAACACTTTCTTTGGCGGGGGATGTTGACTTCGCAGGGGGGACTTTTACGCACAATGGGGGCACTGTTAGCTTCGAAGGAACTGGACAGGGAATCACTGGCTCAGCTGTATTTTTTAATGTAACAAAAATTACCACAGGGGCAGATACGCTCACATTCGAGGGGGGATCTGTTCAACAGGTATTGGGGACCGCGACTTTCCGTGGAGTTAATGGAGGGCTTCTCACGCTTAGAGAATCCGGTGGAAGCACATGGGGTCTTCAAATTATCGGCGGACAGGATGTAGCGTATGTCGATGTCAGAAACAGTGATGCTAGTTCAGGAAATCTTGTTGTCGGAGTTAACTCTGTAGATTCTGGCGGGAATACTAATTGGGATTTTCAATTGGGTACTCCAACCAACACACCAACAGACACACCAACTAGCACTCCGACCAACACTCCTAGTGAGACTCCGACAGAGACGCCAACAAGCACCCCGACCGATACACCGACAGCCACACCGACAGAGACTCCGACGGATACCCCAACGAGCACACCTAGCGAGACTCCTACAGCTACCCCAACCAACACTGCACTGCAGACTCCTACGAATACACCGACCGACACTCCGACGAACACTCCTAGTGAGACTCCAACAGAGACGCCAACAAGCACCCCGACCGATACACCAACAGCCACACCGACAGAGACTCCGACAAGCACCCCGACCGATACACCAACGGACACACCGACAGATACCCCGACGAGCACACCTAGCGAGACTCCGACAGAGACGCCAACCGAGACGCCAACAAGCACTCCGACTGATACACCAACAGCCACACCGACAGAGACCCCGACGGATACCCCAACGAGTACACCTAGCGAGACTCCTACAGCTACCCCAACCAACACTTCACTCCAGACGCCTACGAATACTCCGACACAAACTCCGACGAGTACATCAACACAAACGCCGACAAATACTCCGACGAGTATGGTAACCGATACACCTACGACCGAGCCGACGCCCACTCCGGAAAAATACGAGATAAGTGTTGTTGTTGCGATCGATGAAACTCCGACTCAAGGGGTTCTTATCCATGTCGCGGGAGAGACGGGCGCCACGGAAGAGGTGGTTGAGGAGAGTGACGAGAATGGTGAGGTGCGAGTTGAAGTGGGTAGTAGCGATCGAATTACGATAGCTTCGGCGATGACAGCCATCGTGTTTACCCCTGTCAGCGAGGAGGCGTCTCAATTGATTGAATTAAGCCCATTGTTTGTTGCTGCTCGGCGCATAGTGGATGTTGTTGGAATGTGTCGCTTGGCAGTTGAAGCAGGTCAAGATGATATCATTTTTTCGCTGTTTAATAGCGGCGACCAACCGGTGGTTGTTGAGCACGCCCCTTTTCGCAATCAGATTTTGCTCGATGGAGGGGAGGAGGTCCTGCCAGCGCCACCTGAGATATTTGCTGTTGGATCGAACTTATATGTTCTTCCTGTCAGCCAGTTTGTTAATCACGGAGGGATGTGTGCGGATGGAGAGTATAGTTTTCTTGGTAGGCAGACTAGGATCAATTGCAGTGAAGATCTCGACGACGTTGATGTTCCCCTCTGTGCAGGAGAGGGGGTTCTTCCATGTTCAGACATAAAGGCAAAAACGCTGCGAAGGATTCTCCGAAGGGCTACGAGAGGATTCTTTCTCGGAAAACGGGCGGCCGCTGACCTGCGCAGGAGGTATCCGGGGGTTAACGATAGATTTTCAATTGAGCGTGAGGCAAATCGAAGTTTGACTAAAATTCAGGAAATTATAAATACCACCTCCCAGCAAGCGGCAACGTGTGATGTCCAAAAAGTAGCGTGCATGCAAGTGAGTTTTCCAAAGGATAGGTTGAAGAGCGTTTTCACAAAGGGTTTTCGACCGCGGCCGCCGTCGGGTAGAAAAGCTTACCGAGCGATGATTAGGCGCATGGAGAGGCGATTCCAAAAGATTTTGGGACAGTTTCCGAAGATGATAGTGGTTTGTGCGGATTAAAAGTTAATGATTGACAGATTAGTGCCCCCCGTATCGCTGAGTGATGGGGTTTTAGGCGGCTTGTGAGGTAATAATATCTTTTCAAGAAATAGAAACAGTCCTACCATCTCTATAGCCTTATATCGCGACCTGTCTCGGTTATCTGTGAGTAAATAGACCTGAAGCTATGTTGACACCCTGGATCAAAATTATACTCGTAGCGCTGTCGTCAAATGAGATAGGCTCCTTTTTCAGAAAGCTAGGACTACCTCTTATTACGGGGTTTCTGGTGACGGGTCTTGTCGTGGGACCACACTATCTTGCGTTCTTTCAAATGCAAGATGTTCCTGCGCTCCGGCATCTTGATCGGTGTGCTTTAGCGTTTATTGCGTTTGCCGCAGGGGCTGAATTAACAGTACAGTCACTTGTACCTAGATTAAGGGCCATTGCATCATTGGCCACAGCGATTCTTGCGTCTGTGTTCCTTTTAGGAAGTTTCGGTATTTTTGCCATTAGTCATTTTATTCCGTGGCTGGCCAGTGAACCGTGGACTACAAAGCTTGCCGCTTCTCTGCTCGGAGGTACTATATTAGTCGCCATATCGCCGTCGTCGGCGATTGCGGTTATTAGAGAAGTTCGGGCAAGGGGGCACTTCACGCAGACTATTCTCGGAGTGACCCTTTTACTCGATTCGGTTGTAATCGTTGTTTTCGCAGTAACATCATCGCTTGCACATGCGTTGATGACCACAAGTGGCTTTAATAGTGGAGTCGTTCTGGAGGTGTTGTTCGAGATTGTTCTCGCAATAGCCGCCGGAGGGGTGCTCGCTGTCGTGCTCCGCCAGATTCTGGTCGTAAATGTGTCGCATCTCGTCAAACAGGTAGGGATTCTGGGGTTGGGTTACGGCGTTTTTTTTGTTTCGCAGAGGCATTTTACCATAGATGTTTTAGGGGTCTCTACTGCGGTATTTGCCGAACCGCTTCTTATCTGCTTAGTGGCTGGTTTTCTGGTTCACAATTGTACTCGGTATCGGGCCGAGTTCTCTAAGATTATCGAGGATACTTCTTTGCTGGTCTTTGTTCTCTTTTTCACCTCGACCGGTATCAGCACCAACGGACCGGTGCTACTCGAGAATTGGGGTGTTGTTGTCTTTTTGCTTCTGGTGAGGTTTGGCGGCATGTTGCTCGGGGCGTTTGCGGGGGGCAAAGTCGCTGGATTTACGACCAAGGAATCCCGATACATGGGACTTGGTTTAATAACGCAGGCTGGAATAAGCCTTGGCTTGAGCCGAGAATCTGCTCATATTCTACCGCCCGGCGTTGGAGATAATTTCGCCAGTTTGTGTATTGGAGTGATTGTAGCAAATACGATTCTTGGGCCGGGGATGTTAAAGTTTTCTTTGGGTCGGGTTGGAGAGAGTCAAGAAAAGAAGGCAGGGTTAGGCTGGGGTCGATTTGCAGTTCTTTTTGGTGTCGATGCACAGAGCACATCTCTTGCCAAGCAGTTGGCGAGCGCGGGTTGGAAGATAACACTGGCTGATGTAGATGATACGGTTGAAGGGAAGATCCCAGAGTCGCAGAACATTAAATTCGAACTCCTAAAAGGTTACACAAGAGAGGAGTTTGAAAGGTTAAAGCTTGAAAAGGCGGGAGCTGTGGTGTTGATGGAAGAGGGCGCGTTGAATTCTGCCATTTACAGCGTACTAGATGAAAACTATCCGGAGATAGTGCCGATTGTACGGCTTCATGACGCGTCTAATTATAAGTTGTTTGCTGAGAAAGGAGCGATGATCGTCGATCCAGGGACTGCGACCGTGAGTCTGTTGAATTATCTAGTTCGTTCCCCTCGAACGGCGTCGCTATTACTCGGTGAGGTGCAAGACAAGGAAGTCGCCGATTTTGTTGTTTCGAACAAAGATATACACAGACTTTATTTACGCGATTTAGACCTCCCGTCGGATCTACTGGTTCTTGCAGTAAGCAGGAGAGGAAAGATGCTTCTGTCGCATGGATATACCAGAATTAAGCTAGGCGATAGGATTTCTGTGGTGGGTTCTCGTGAAAGTCTACTCGAAGCCGAGAGTCTTTTTCTCTCGTAAGCTATTCTTGGTTAGCAGCTGGGAGTGAGGGGTTGGTATGGTCTGTATCGACAGCTCTCTGTGATGTGACGTATTGTACTATCACGGGAATTAAATCTTTTAATCCTTTCGGAGCCGAGCCTTTAGTTTGAATGAAGTTTTCCGCTGCAATTTTTTTTGCCATCAAATACTCCTGGTGTGTCACTATCGGATTTTTGTATCCAGCAAACAATAATCCTTCGGATAGTCGACGGCGAAGCAACCCGTCTAATGGCTTTTTGTTGGCATAGTGATATTTGCACATGTATCGGATCAAGCCATGACACTCCCCACGATAGTCCTGTAGGCTGTCAAGATTATTCAGGCGTGGTATTTCAGTTAGAACAAATTTTGAAAAGCCAAGACCTGCCCCTATCATATTGACGTTAAAGTTAGCTGATACGAGAGCATCAAACTGATTTTGTGTAAGGCCTACATTTTGGCAGTGATTGGCGATAACTAGTCTATGTGTATTAAGATCTTCGATGAGGAGGGCTTCTGCCTCATCGATCGATTGTAGTTGATAGCCTTTATGCACGTCTTTGGTATGCCCGATTCCAATCGTCCACTTGTTTCCGGGACATAGATAGGCTTTGAGCCTCACTGGACCTTCAAAGTGTTTTATGAGTTCGATTGCTTCTTCTGAAACGCTTCTCTCAGACGGATTTAAAGGGATATCACTCTCGGCAAAGCATTTCGTGCCTGGTGTGTAGAGCCCTATGCAACCTGCTATCGAGCCGAACGCAGTGCCCAGAAATTCGCGTCTATTACTTTGGTTTACGGAGTACATTGTATATCCTTTTTTATTAGTGCCGCATTCTAACTGATTTTCGAACAATAATCTAATGTACTGAAAGCACTCAATTTAATGGAAGTAAGGGGTTGCCGATGCTTTGTCTTGCACAATTAAATCAATGTTCTATTATTGTCCGATGAATCAAGTAGTTAGTAACGGTATAAGAGATATTTCGGCAGGGCCCTCCTCGTTTGGAGGTGGGGAGCTTCCTGGTGAGCTTAGATTGATAGGGAGTGACGAGTTTGCTGGAACAGAGCGAACACGCGTTGCGCTAAATTCTGGTTTAAACAGAGCCTGGAGTCAGGATAATCCCGTTTCTTGGATACTTGCTAGAGTTCGGTGTGGTGTCTTACAGCTACCACCCCGTGAATACACGACTAAGATGGAAGATCTGTCACATTCTACGCTGAGCCACTTGGAGAACCACCGTGATTTTGCATCAGCTCGCTACAATCCTGAGACGATTCACAGAGTGATTCGAGGCTGGGAGCGTTTAGCCGGAACTAAGCAATACCGACACGTAAAGCCTGAAATAGATCAGGCTATATCCGAGCTTTTGCATTGCCTTACGTTGGAGCAAAAAACTCCTCTCTTTCAACTCCTCATGCGTTGGCGATATCGTGTAGGCCCACATGCTTTTGATACGGGCACAGGACTAAATTACAAACAACTTTGGGCTCGTGGTAATACGGGAGTCGTTTCGCCGTTTCGGGAGATATTGGACCACGGTCGTAGATTATCGCTTATTCCTTCTAAAGGAACCCTTGTCGAGCTGAATGGAAACCCTTTCTTCCAAGAAGCTAGAGACGCGTGGACACAAGACTCTTTGAGGCTGGGACGAAAGCCGCCCTTGATTGATCTTCATGTGTTTATGGATTGCGGCGGCTTGGAGTTTGATGCCCATAGCCTACGAAGCCGTGGCGTGGTTATTCAGACCCGAACTGTAGAAGCTATTCGAAACTTTCGGATGTGTCCCTGGAATAAGGTTAAGCGCCTCTGTATGTTTCTCTGTGAGAAGGGAGTTGTCTCAGATGAGGATGTATCAAAATTAAAATCATCGTGGCAAGATCACTGGTCTTCAAGAAAAGCGTCATTTGAAGACAAACTTTGGCGTAAGTTGCAAGAAAGCTCGCTAGATACGCGCCGCATTGCTGAAGTAATGGGAATTGGCACCGATGATGTGTACAAGCCTAGCCTTCCCGTTTTTAGAGCAATTAAATATGGGGAGGGCTCTAAATGGATTGCGTCTGGGACGCTCGCCCATATTCTTGTTGCTAATAATAGAGAGAGAGAGAGTCTTCTTAACCAGAAAAGAGACGAGCTTGCATATGCACGCACCGTGCGCGGTAGTGGAATCGATTCGCCAGTTGCAATTGAACGAGAGTTGTGGGCTCTAAAGTATGAGGATTTACCGTACGACAAGCGAGCTATTCAAGAGTTGGAGTGGGGCAGGGCCTCTGAACTAGATGAATATCAGGTGGTGAACGCAGTTCGCGAAGAAGGCGAGAGAAGAGCGATGCAGGCTGTAGAGTCCTTAGAATCACGAAAAGAGGCTCATACGGTTGGACAGTTAATAAATAACCTTCTTTTCCAAAATGGGATAGCTAAGCTTGAGGGTCAACTAAACACTTCACAGAGGCTTCTTAGGAGTATTGGCGCTGGTGAGGAGGTGCCGAGCCTTAATCGGATTCGCGACTTTGCAGAAAAAGGAGGCTTTGAGGTATCCGAGAGGTTAGAGCAAGATTGGCGGAGCGTTAATGCACGGATGGGAGCGGTGTTGGCAAGTAGCCCGATTGAACGTGTTTTGATAGCCCATATGCGGGAGGAGTTCGATAGTCGACGGCAGCTTTTTGCGAGGACGAAAGCAAAGCCACGTATGCATAGGCTTGTATTTGGATTGTATGATAGCGCCACAATTTTGCCAGGGGATGTGGCGTCTTTTCTGAGGGCTTATGGCATCGAGGCAAGGGATGAGAGGGCGTATTTTCTGAAACATGTTATTAAGTCTTCTAGTATGGTTTGTGGAGTAGCTAAATGGCTTGAAACCACCAACCACGAAGCGGCTCGTCGTTTAGTTCAACTCTCGAATACTGACGACGGTAGCGACAAACAAGGTAAGGAGATGGCTTTGTGCTATCAAGAGGTGCTCCGTGTCTTGCCTGGAGTAACATTGGAAGAATTACGTGCCGCGCTTAATTCTAAACAGGACTCAATACTCTTACTTTATAGAGACACTATTAAAAAGTTGTTCGCGAGTGGCCTTACAGAAACTGAACTTCTTTATGCGGCGATAGGGGGAACTAATAGAGATCGTGTACCGTTAGAAATGATCGCGCAAGGCTTAAAGCGGCGACAACCGATGCCGGTCCTTCCCTTGGGAGTGGTGGTGTCCCTCGCACACTCTGACAGTGGAGATAGGGAAGAGGCTCTGGCGGAGGCTCGTACGGTAGTGCGAGGTGTTTTGGAGCTTGAAGGCTCGCCAATGTCTGAGCTATGCGTCGAGAAACGATTATGGGGTATCCGTCTCGCTGACTTGGTCGGCGGACAAAAACTGCTTCAGTCTGCAGTGTGGAGTGATTCCCAAAAGGAGAGTGTTGCATTACGTGCGCAAATAACCACGCTTCAAGCGGATATGGTCAAGAGAGCTTGTGATCGGCTGTCGTATATTCAGTCCGCAAGACACTCCGCTGAATTCGTTGAAATTGCCAGTCAACTCATGCCGGCGGGGGTTCGAGATGTGATACGACGGGCCCGGCTTTCTTTTCGACAGCCTGATCTGATTAGGGAGGGTGATTTTCAGGTCTCTTTAGATCAGTATCAGATCCTCGGTCGTCTAGCTGGGTTCAAAGAGGAGTCTCTCTTAGAGTGGTATTGGAGTCTTGAAAGTGCTGAATCGGTAGCGCGGCTTGAGGGCACGGCTTTGCGCCGGATGATTTTTTCGCACGTTCTTGCTCAACATGAAGCGACTGGAGCGGATCGGGCAAAAAGCTCACGTGACAAGGTTGCTTGGAGAGATTTTTCAAAACGGTGCGGCCTAACCCCAACAAAGTTAAAAAATCTCGTTGACGCTGCGCTTGCCAAAAAGATGTCGGCCGATGGCCAGGCGTGGGAGAGCGTGACCAAAGTCTGCGCGCCTAGTGCTCATGAGCAATTTCAGCAACTACTTAGCTACAGCGTCACCGAGCAGTCTCTGACACATGCAGTTGCCGCATGGCTTTGGAGTAATCAAGATGATGAAGTGTTATTAAACGATTGGCGTGCTTTGGTTAATAGGGCGGTCCGTTATCGGTCACGTGACGCAGAGGGTGGATCTTTCGTAGCGAACAGCCATCAGCCGGGATTATCGCAGGGTGAAATCGCTTTGATGCGATTACTGCGCGGTCTTACAGCAAAAGAGTTTGTCGCTATTGGCGAGGCGCTCGAAAAGGCTCTTGAGTCGAGAAACAATGCGAGGAATGTTTCGCAAAGGGGTCTATCTGAGTCTGTTTGGTGTCCTAAATCTGAAGATCTGCGAACATCAGTTGATACTCGCGTTAAACTGTTAGCGTCGAAGTTAAGCGACAACTACCGGATCTCGGATGAAGCGCTTCGAGAATTATTACCAGAGATGGGTAATGCGCTCGGTTACTTGCAAGGTTCTCTGGGTCCAGAAGTAGCGTGGTATATTGCGTCATTGTCATTTTACAGTGATTTATCGGGGGCTCTTACGGTAATGACTGACCGTATTAGGAGTGGTATGCTTCCGAAACATCTGGGCAGGAAGCATTATGATCTGCACAGAAAGTGGGCTCAGGAACGCGGGTCTCTCGGTGCGTTGAGTGCGCAGAGCATGGGGTTATATTTTGGATATCCCTACAGACCGCCAAAAAATGTAGAAAAGAAAGCAAGATAAATTATTTTGTTTTGAAGCGGCTCCTACCTCGTTTAATTGAAGTTCCGGAGTTGGCGTGCGAGTTTTCGTAGGGAACTAGCCCTATCTTGCTCGATCTAGATGAGGAACGGGATGGCTATCGGCGTCGAGTATAGGTGCGAAAAAGATATGAAGAAACCCAAGGCTTCAGGATTATGCATAGCGGGAATGGAATTATGGATATGGGTTGCCGTGCTGGTGGCAGGTTTGGGATACTTTGTCGATGTAGTTGATCTTTGGCTATTTTCGAACTTTAGAGTGGCAAGTCTTAAAGATTTGGGTCTGGCTAAGCCAGAAATTATGACGACAGGGGCGTTTCTACTGAACTGTCAACAATTTGGACTCCTTTTGGGAGGGCTCTTATGGGGAGTGCTAGGGGATCGGCGGGGCCGAACAAGCGTGATGTTTGGCTCAATCTTTCTTTACTCGTTAGGAAATATTCTAAATGCTTTTGTAACGAACGTGCCGCAATATGCTGCTCTTCGCTTTTTGACGGGTTTGGGTCTTGCCGGTGAAATAGGTGCAGGTATTACGCTTGTTTGTGAGATCCTTCCCAAGGAGAAGAGGGGAATAGGAACTACGTTTGTTACAGGACTTGGAGTTGGTGGGGCTGTTGTGGCTTCCCTCATGGGGCAGTACTTAGAGTGGCGAACCGCTTTTTTTCTGGGGGGCTTAATGGGGTTTGCGCTTCTCTTTCTCCGAGTCTTTACCCATGATAGCTCGATGTTTCAAGCTATGAGTCACGAATCGAGTGTGAGTCGTGGTTCCTTGCGACTTCTGTTTGGTCGGCGAGATTCGTTAGTTCGTTTTCTGGGCTGTGTTGCTGCGGGAACACCCATCTATTTAACATTTGCAATTTTTGCTTCATTCTCACCCGAGATAGCACCAGCTCTGGGTGTGAAAGAGCCACTTGAAGTAGCAGATGTTTTGTTGTCAGCGTCGATTGGTCTGACGGTTGGTGATGTATTTGCCGGTTTTTTGAGTCAGCTGATGCGGGCCCGTAAGCGTCCTCTCCTGATTCTTATTTCTTTGACGTGTCTGACTGCGTGTTTGATGGTAGGCGGGGCTTTTCCGAGTAGGGGCGGGTTTATTGTTTTGGTTGGGTTCCTTGGATTATTTTCGGGCTACTGGGCTTGTTTGGTGACTACGGCTTCGGAGCAGTTTGGTACGAATATTCGTGCGACAGTGACTACAATGGTTCCCAATTTAATACGGGCTACAGCTATTATCATGACGAGCACGTTTGTATTTCTGGATGGATATATGAGTGTCAAAGGAGCGGTCTCGGTCTTGGTATGTGTCGTGTTTACTCTGGCGCTTGTTGGAGTGACACGTTTAAAGGAGACGTTTTCTGATGATTTAAATTTTTATGAGAGCTAAGATTTTTTTCGCCACCGTTTTCACAGCTGGTGATTGATTTCTACTGGCGGTTATTTACTACCTTCGCCCGAAGAGGCCGCCTAGTCCCGAATTGCCCATCAGGCCAGAGAGCGCTCCGGGGCCTAGCTTCATCATCTGCTTCATCATCTTGCGCATCTCAACAAATTGCTTTACGAGACGATTTACATCCTCAACACGTGTGCCTGAGCCTTGCGCAATTCGCTTTCTACGACTTCCATTTAATAATTCATGGTTTCGACGTTCTTCACGTGTCATAGATAGGATAATTGCTTCTAGCTTTTTAAATTCTCGCTCTTGTTTTTCTGGATCTACTTGTTTCGCCAGTTTGTTGAGTCCAGGAATCATGGAGGTAAGAGAAGAGATGCTTCCCATTTTCTGAATCATCTTCATCTGGCTTAGAAAATCCTCGAATGAAAATTGCCCTTTTTTGAATTTCTTTTCGAGATCCTCGGAGTCTTCGACGGTTACCTGTTCGCTTGCTCTCTCAATTAGTGTGAGCACGTCGCCCATACCGAGAATTCGGGAGGCCATCCGCTCGGGGTGAAAGGGCTCGAGGGCATCTGATTTCTCTCCAGTACCGATAAATTTGATGGGTTTGCCAGTAACCGCTCTCATGGAGAGTGCCGCGCCACCTCGAGCATCACCATCTAGTTTGGTGAGGATTAGACCGGTAAGTTCTAGTTTTTGGTCGAATCCTTGAGCTACATTTACTGCTTCTTGTCCGGTCATTGCGTCGGCTACGAGTAGCGTTTCGGTTGGACCTGTAGCACTGGCGATCTCTTGAAGCTCATTCATTAGATCTGTATCTATTTGAAGTCGGCCGGCTGTATCGAGTATCACCACGTCATGCATAGCTCTTCGAGCTTGCTCACGTGCCCGGATAGCAATGTCGAGTGGCTTGTCTGTCGTCTTACTATCAAAGACGGGAATAGAGAGTTGTTGGCCTAGGGTCTTTAACTGCTCAATAGCGGCCGGACGATATACATCGGCCGGTACCAGTAGGGGATTTCTCTTGTACTTTTCTTTCAAAAGCCGAGCGAGTTTAGAGGCTGAGGTAGTCTTGCCGGATCCTTGCAAGCCGACGAGCATGATGACGACAGGGGGAGCTGATTTCAGGTCAAGCTCGGCAGTATCTCCGCCCATCATGGTGGTGAGCTCCTGGTTTACGATCTTGATAATCTGTTGATCGGGGGAGAGGCTTTTTAAGATGTTTTCCCCGACGGCCAAGCTTGTTACTTTAGAGCAGAACTCCTTGGCAACACGAAAGTTAACATCTGCTTCAAGCAAAGCGTTTCGCACCTCTTTCATGGTGGCTTCAACATCGGCGGGTTTTAGTGCTCCGCGGCCTCGAATTTTTTTAAAAGCGCCATCTAGCTTAGTGTGTAAAAAATCAAACATGTGTATGTGCCCTTTAGTTGTTGGCCCTATGTATCTCTCGACAGGTGGTGTTTTTTATCTACTTGGTAGCAGTTGCCAATAGGGTAACCTTTCAGTGGTTGGTTGTACAGATTGCGTCGGTTTTGTTGGTATGTCAGGAGGTTTTATCGTGAAAATTGACTGCGATACTCACGTGAAAGCACAACATAATTGTCTGCAGAGGTGGCTAGAGACGAGATTTCGGCGGGAGTTAGAGTGCGTATGATCTTGGCAGGAGTTCCCATGACAAGGCTTCGAGGGGCGATGACGGTTCCTTTGGTGACGAGAGAATGGGCTCCGATGATGCATTGCTCACCAATTATTGCATTGTCCAAAATTGTTGCACCCATTCCAATGAGGGTATTTGACCCTACCCGACAGCCATGCAGGATGCTTCTGTGACCGATGGTGACGCTATCTCCGATCTCTAGCGAATTCATGTCATGTGAAGTGTGTAGTAAGGCATGCTCCTGGATGTTTGTTCGTTTACCTATTCGGATTGGTTGTATATCGCCTCGGATGACAGCTCCAAAGAAGCAGGAGCTGTCGGCTCCTATGTGCACGTCGCCAATTATCCAGGCATTTGGTGCAACAAAGGCAGTGGCATCTACAGTCGGTGCAATGCCATTAAATTCGACGATCCCCATAATCCTGTCTATCTCTAGCAGTGAGGTTTTATGCACAAACCTTGTTTACAGCTTCGATTACCCGCTCTTTGCTTGGTAGTAAAACGACCTCTAAGGCTTTTGAGTAGGGGATAGGAGCTTCGAGAGTCGAGACGAGGCTTACTGGTGCGTCGAGCTCATCAAATATCTCTGTAGATATAAGATGGCTTAAGTATGCTCCGTAGCTTGCCACCTCGTGTTGCTCCTGGAGCACGACACAACGATTTGTCTTGGCAACAGAATTAAATAGGGTTTCCTTATCGAGTGGACGAAGCGTTCGCAGGTCAACAACTTCTGCCGATATGCCTTGCTGAGCTAGATCTTCAGCAGCATCAAGCGCCAGAAATAGATTTTTAGACCACGTTACGATGGTAACATCACTACCTTCCTTCTTAATGTCGGCTTTGCCGATTGGAACCAGGTACTCCTCTTCAGGTACTGGTCCTCGCTTGCCGTAGGTGAGCTCTGATTCCATGAAAACCACGGGGTTGTCATCCCTGATTGAGCTCTTTAAAAGACCTTTCATATCATAAGGAGTCGCTGGTGCCACAACAATCAGGCCCGGAGTGTATGCATAGAAGCTTTCAAATGAGTTTGCGTGTTGAGCTGCAAGTTGCGATGCGGCACCACCAGCACCGCGGAAGACGATAGGACAAGAGAGTTGACCAGCTGACATAAGGCGACCTTTAGCTGCCGAGTTGAGAATTTGGTCTATCGCTACGAGCGAGAAATTAAATGTCATAAACTCGACTATTGGCCTTAGCCCTGCCATGGCAGCTCCGACCCCAATAGCGGCGAAGCCGTTTTCAGCAATTGGCGCATCAATGACTCTCTTTGGGCCGAATTGGTCAAGCATACCTTTGGAGCATTTGTATGCGCCGTTGTATGAGCCGACCTCCTCTCCTACGAGGAAGACTCTTTCGTCTCGGATCATCTCCTCTGACATGGCTTCTTTTAGGGCATCTCGTATTTGAATCTCTCTCATAGCGGACTCGGCTTCAGGTGTTTTGTGTATTGCATTAGACATAAACGTAATCCATGGCAGTTTCAGGTGCTGGGTAAGGTGACGATTCGGCAAATTGTACGGCGCCCATTATCTCGTCTTCGATTGCTTGGTCTATCTCCTGGCGGGTTGCAGCCATTCCAAGACTTTCCATCTTTTCGCCGATAACTTTTATCGGGTCTCGAGCCTTCCATACATCAACATCTGCACTCGTTCGATATTTGGCTGGATCTGACATTGAGTGTCCTCGATATCGGTACGTTTTTGCCTCAATTAGGGTCGGTAGGTTTTGCTCACGTGCGCGTTTCGCAGCCGAATGGATAGCTGAGCGAACTGCAAAAACATCGTGACCATCGACAGTTTCTCGCGCCATTGGGTAGGCGAGAGCTCGTATCGAAAGATCGTCACTCGACGAGGTCTTCTCTAGAGGCGTTCCCATCGCATATTGGTTGTTTTCGATAACAAAGATAACCGGTAAGTTCCACAAGGCCGAAAGGGATAGGCCTTCATGGAACGATCCTATATTGATCGCACCATCGCCTAAAAAGCAGATAGCAATCCCGTCACCACCTTGGTATTTCTCTGCAAATGCCAATCCGGCGGCAACTGGCACCTGTGCGCCTACAATGCCCCATCCACCCATAAAGCGCTTTTCAACGTCATAAAAATGCATAGAGCCGCCTCGGCCCTTTGCGCAGCCTGTTTCGCGACCGAGGAGTTCAGCCATGCCTGCTCGAGAACAGCCTCCGCGAGCCAAGTAGTGTCCGTGACACCGATAGGCGGTCATTACGTAATCATTGTCTTGAAGAACCGATAGAGCGCCCACTGCTACGGCTTCCTGTCCGATGTAGAGATGAAGAAAGCCTCCTATCTTACGCTCTGTATAAAGCCTAGCTGCTTCTTCTTCAAATCGCCTGATACGAAGCATTTTTGTGTACAGTTCGGCCAATAGTTCTTGTTCCATGGCTAGAATATCCTTAGCTGTTAAGAATGAGCACTCAAACGACTTCCCCCAATTGATTAGAAGACTGGAACACTACGCTCTGTCTATCTACTAGCATCTCAGAAGGGTCTCTAATGGTTACCCATGTATTTTTTGGTCGGTACAATTTTTGGTCGGTACCTGGTCTAGAAAAGATGTTTCTATTCCACTGGACCTTCGCGGATTTATACCAACGGTGGGTTAGGCTGTCTACCCTAGGATCCTGGTGTTGCCAGTAGTTTGCCCCAAGGAGCCTAACCAGCTGAAGTTTAGACTTATTTTCTGTTGGTTTTACCCGCATACATATCCTGACTAGCGGCATCACTTTTACAGGGGTATGCTTCTGCAATGACGAGAGAGTTTCGACATCTACTTGCAATAGACCCAAGTTTAACCTGTTCCGGCTGGGCTCTGTTTTCTCTCCGGACCCAAATGCCGCTTGCTGCAGGAAAGGTCAAAAGCGATCCTCCCAGCATGCTACTTGCTGAGCGGTTCAGGAGACTGCAGAGACGGATTGAGTCTCTTTTTGATACGCTTGGCCTTGGCAAGCAGGATATCTTGGTGTGTGAAGGCGCTACGTCAATGAAAGATCCGCACAATGCGATGAAAGTTGAGCATGTACGTTCTATCTTTGAAACGCTGGGGCGTAGTAGGGCTACGTGTGTGCCGGGTAGGATAAATCCGCGGTCGGTGCAACACGAGATAATGGGATTATACGGCAAACAGATACCGCGTCAGGAGGTTAAGTTTGCGGCTGTGCAAACGGCTCTGGCTCTATTTGCAAAGGACCTTCAGAGGCTTGGTTTGATAAGCGAGGTGGACGGCGAGGATTTAGGACAGCACCAAGATGTTGTGGACGCCTTGCTAGTAGGGCAATTCGCGATGACTCGAATTGAGGCTGCGCGCGACGGGAGTCTTCCTTTGGAGGAGGTCTTTCAGGAGTCAAACGTCCGCTCCCGGAACAGTTCGTGGCGGGCAATGGATGCGAACCGAATTAGTAAGGGATTGTAGACGAAGAAGATATGAAGATTAGAAGGCAAGTAGGTTACTGCTCGGCAATTACGGCTGTTGTGTTCGGTGTTGTTGCTGTGGTGTGCGCAGAGTCCAACGACGTTCATGAAGAAAAAAAGTCCTTAGACGGTAGCGCCATTCGAACGCATGGGGGTAGTGCTGAGAGCAGTGGGCATGGAAACCATCAGGAAAATGCGTCTCCCGTTGTTAAGGTAAAGCGACAGAGCCTCAGCGATAACGATCCGAGAGGGGCTGTCGACTTAACTGTTTGCAGCCAAAATCTCAAGCTATTTGGCACTTTTTTGGAGACAAAAAAGCGGAATCATCTCTATTCTGAGGCCGCTCATGAGTTGAAAATAGAAGCGCTGGTCGAGCGTTTTATGGTTGCTCGATGTGATGTAATCGCCGTTCAAGAGTTGATGGGTCGAGGGAAAGCTGGTGCAGAAGCCTCACTCGGTGAGTTGGCCACCAGGCTTCGAGAGAAGACGAATCGGATTTTCTCGGTTGTAGTTGCACCGCCGATCGGTGGGGATATGACTAATGGGTTCCTTGTGGCAAAGGACCGAGCTTCTGTTCAACAGGTTTTTCCTTATGCACGGGTGGAGTTGCCTAAGATAAATGAAAAGGCTCGGCCGCGTATGTTTTCTCGTATGCCTTTTGAGGTGCAGCTGGTAGTGAATGCTCGAGAGGGGGGGCGAAGGAAGGTAGTTACTTTGGTGAACTTCCATTTTAAATCCAAGCGTGGTGGACGAGACGATCCTTCGGGGCTTGAATGGGAGACCTTTCGAATGGAGATGGCCGAGGCTTTGCGGCGTATCGTAGAGCAACGGCACCGCGAAGCTTTTGGCTCGGGCGAATCGTTGTTGCTTTTACTCGGTGATCGTAACAGTAATTACGATGTCGCGAGCGCAAGGATTCTTGAAGGGGGGATCGATCTTTCTTTCTTTGCGCAGGAGGGGGCGTGTCGATTAAGCAAAAGGGGGGTCCCGCTCTGCAAAAAGCATCAACGACGGCCACAAAAGTTGTTTAGTGTGCTAACAGGCGATCAGATGCTTAAGAAGTATCCCGGAACCTTCTCCTACAAGAAGCAGTACTCGTGGCTTGATGATATATTGGTTCCTCAGGAGACTTTGCCAGCTGCCTGGAAGACAGCCACTAGTGAGGGTAGTTTCAATTCGGGTGTCATGTACACGCCTATCGAAGCCTCGGACCATGCTTTGATTCATGTCTCGCTTAATTGGTAGTCGAGCCTAGTTGTTTTTTTTTCTTGTAGCTCGGTGACAACGGTTGTTAGCTTATGTGCTAGCAGTCGGGCAGATTCGATGTCGCCCTCTTTGCATGCAGTATCGAGTGCTCCCGCCAATTTCGAGATATCATAGAATCGATACATTCCAGCGCTACCTTTAAGTTTGTGCGCCAGTGCCGAAGCCTCGTTCAGTGCGCCTTGGTCAATACGTTCTCTGATTGGCGTAATTTTATGATGAAGATTTGCGCCGAATTCTTTTATCAGGATTTCCAGCTCTGGGTCTTTTATGATAGTGGTTTCTTTGAAGGTTGTCTTGCTTGGAGATCGTGCTAGATAGCGTTGTAATATTTTCAGTAGGTCTGCCTGTTCAAAGGGTTTGCTCAGATGCATTTCACAGCCTGCTGAGAGGGCCTGCTCAATGTCGGAGGACATCGCACCTGCAGAAACTGCTACAATTGGGGTGGTAACACCCCTTTCTCTTATTTTTCTCGTGGCGGTTAAACCGTCCATTGTTGGCATCTGGACGTCCATAAGGATGAGGTCAAAGGTTTCGTTACGAACGATGTCTAAAGCTTCTTGTCCGTCCTGAACAAGTGTTACATTCGCGCCAAGTTTCGTTAAAAGATGTTCAACGAGTCGTCGATTGTCAAGCGCGTCATCCGCAAAGAGCACTCGGCCCTTGAGGGGGTCTTGTCTTGCACGGATTCTTCTTTTTCGTTCTCGCTGTCTCTTATGGGTAGATACTTCACTTGGCGATGGCTGAGGTGCCTTTATCGAGAGGTGAAACTGTGTTCCTAAGGCAGGAGTCGATGACACCGTTAGATCTCCAGACATGCCGGTTGCCAACATTTTAGATATACTTAATCCTAGTCCGGTACCCCCGTATGCTCGAGTAGTTGATTCGTTTGCCTGCGCGAAAGGCTCAAAGATGTGAGAGACTGCCTTCGCGTCTATTCCGATCCCGGTATCGGACACGTCCACAGTAAGGCATTCGGCAGTTGGTTCCCAGGTTGCTGTAATAGAGACACTGCCCTTTTTTGTGAACTTAATCGCATTGCTCACTAAATTTATTAAAATTTGTTTTAACCGTAACTTGTCTATCATCAACAGATTGGGAATGGAGTCATCGAAATCGACCTCAAAGGTGAGACCCTTCTCTGCTGCGGTTGGAGAGAACATGAGTTTAATTTCCTCGAGCAGAGAGAGTATCGAAGTGCATATCGGACGGATGTTAAGAGCCCCGGCGTCTATTTTTGCAAGGTCGAGAATTTGATTGATAATACTCAGCAGATGTTTGCCATTGTTTCTTATTATGTCGATCGTGTGCAATTGTTGCGCCGTCAAGGGTTCGTCGTATAGGGCGTCGGCGAATCCGATGATAGCGGTTAGGGGCGTTCTGATTTCGTGGCTCATGTTGGCTAGAAATTGGCCTTTGGCCTGCATTGCGGCTTCAGCGGTATTTTTTGCACTGACCAGAGCTTCTTCAGTTGTTCTCTGAGCTGTAATGTCCTCAACGGTAAAGACCCATCCGCTTACCGCATCGGTTGTATTAATAGTGGCGGCTTTTAGATTGCACCACGATATCGTGTTGTTGGCTGGCTTGAATCGGAAGGTCATTTCGAAGGGGGTTGTATTCTGCGCCGCATCCCGTAAAGCCGAATGAAGCGTGGGAGCGTCGGTTGGGTCGACCGTCCGTAGCCAGCCTGTTCCGAGACACTCATCGGCGGATATTGCCGAGATCTCTTGGAAGCGGGAGTTTGTATAGATGCAGGTTCCATTCGAGTCGGTCACAACTATTCCTAAGGGGGCAGCTTCGCTTATTGCGCGAAATCTTGCTTCATTGTGCTGATATTGTAATTCGTCAGAATTTCTCAATGAAAGGTCGACACAAGAGGAAACATAGGCCTCTAGTCGGCCGTTGGATGAAAAGAGCGGAATGGCTTGTTCCATTACCCAGCGGTAGGTTCCGCTAGCATGTCTAAGCCGATACTCGTGTTGAAATTTACTTTGAACCTTTACGCATTCATTCCATTTTGAGCGATAGACTCCGCGGTCTTGAGGATGGACGGTGTCTCGCCAGCATTCGGCAAGGCTCTGTTCCTGGGATAGGCCGGTAAATAAACACCATGCGGCATTTGATAGCGTGCGGTTTCCGGCTTCGTCAGATATCCATAGTAAAACCGGTGATGCATCTGCGATTTTTCGGAATCTTTGTTCGCTGTCCTCCAGTGACGCCAGTGTTCGTTTGACACTTCCAAGCTTATTGGAGAGCTCTATCTGTGAAACTATATGCGCGGCGATTCCTTCAATCGATGCTTTTTGTGGGTTAGAGAGAAGACGGGGTGCGTAATCAAGGATAACAAGCGTACCCAGGGCATAACCCTGGTCGGAGAGCAGGGGGAATCCGATGTAGAAGGAGAAATCGCCGTAGTCGTCCCTGGTAATCTGGAGCCGTTGCTCTTTCAAGAGGGAGCAAGTGTAGGGCTCGATACCCAAGATGGTTTCAGAACATATTCGTTTGGCCCGGGGGCCATCAGATATGTCCACACCACACGCCTGGCGGATAATTTGCCGGTCCTCTTCTATAAACGATAGGAAGCAGGCCGGGGCTCCCGTTATTTGACATACCAGTTTTACGGCAGTGGCAAAGGATGGATCTAGTTGTGGGTTAAGGACGTTAAGAGATCGGAGCTTATTTAAGCGTTCTTGTTCGTGCGGCGGTTTTCTTGCGCTCATCAAAGTTTTCCCCAGCTATGGAATCTAATCTTCCCTTGCTGGTTTAAAACGGCTCAAAGTAAGGGGAGCTTAATAGAACGACTGTCTGTTTTTCTGGGGGATGTTACTGGAGCCCCCGATAAAGAGGAGAAATTCCCTTAATCAATTGAATTTAAGAGGAAATTCTTGCTGCCTTAATCCTTCATAAAGCGCGATTGAGACCGCGTTACTTAGGTTTAAACTTCTTACGTGAGCGGTGTTGATTGGGATTTTTAGTATCTGCTCAGGTGCAACGGTGGATAGAAACGACTCTCCTAATCCCCTTGTTTCACTACCAAATATCAGAGCATCTTCAGGTTGAAAACGGATATCTGAGTAACTAGAGCTGCCGAATTTCGAGAAAAACCAATGGCTTGTCGGCGAGACGGCTTCCATGAACGCTCGCCATGAGCGGTGACGGTGGAGGTCAACATGAGGCCAATAGTCTAGCCCGGCTCGTCGCACAGCCTTTTCTGTAATATCGAAACCTAAGGGTTCTATGAGGTGTAAAGGGGAGCCAGTAGCGGCACAAGTGCGGGCGATCGAGCCAGTGTTTTGTGGAATTTGTGGCTCTACGAGCACGATATGCATAGTTTGCTCCAAGAAATTTCTATTAAGTCTGGATAAATCAAGCTCGGTGGATTCATTTTTCGCCTCAGGCAGGGTATACCTTGAGTATGCTAAATTCAACACTTACAGAACGAATCGAAATCACCCCCGAGCTGTTAGTCTTACGGGTTAAACCAGATAACGGCGTGCCGGAATTTAAGTCTGGTCAATATGTTGCGCTAGGGCTCCCAGGATCAGCGGCACGTTATCCGGGAGCACCAACTGAAGAGAAGGTTCCGGTACCCGAGAAAATGATTAAGCGAGCCTACTCGATTGGGTCAGCCTCATCTGAGAGAGAGTATCTCGAATTCTATATCGCAGTAGTTCCTGATGGGGCGCTAACGTCTCGCCTTGCGGCCCTTGAACCGGGGGGGCGTTTGTTTACACAGCCAAAAGTGACAGGGACTTTTACTCTTGATGATGTTGCAGATGATCGAAATCTGATTTTAGTGGCGACAGGTACGGGCCTCGCGCCATTCATGTCAATGATTCGTTCCCAAGGGGTGTGGACACCGGAGCGCAAAATCACTGTCATTCATGGGGTTCGGTATCCCGGTGATTTTGCATATGCAGAGGAGATTCATGGTCTAATCGAACAGGGAAGAGCACTTGAATATCTGCCTATCGCCAGTAGAGCCGGAGTGGATTTTGAGGGTAGAAAGGGACGAATTCAGGTTTTGTTTGAGCAAGAGGTTGTTCGACCCGAGCCTGATACAGACTCGGTGTTTCTGTGTGGGAATCCTGCTATGACAGAAGAGATGGAACGCCTACTCGTAGCGCGGGGCTTTACGGTTCACTCGCGCAAAGCCCCCGGCAATCTTCACGTAGAGAAATACTGGTAGCGAGCCGACAAATGGTCTACGGAGGTAGTAAACCCGCACGCTTGACAATTAAGAGACTGCACCGTCTGCGGGATGAGAATATCCCGATATCGATGTTGACCTGTTATGATTCAAGCTTCGCTCGTTTGCTCGATTCGTGTGGTGTTGATTGTATACTTGTTGGTGATTCGCTCGGGATGGTAGTCCAAGGCGGCAAGGATACTCTTTCGGTTAGCTTGTCTGACATGGAATATCATACCCGAGTGGTTTCTAGCAGTGTTGCCCGGGCTTTTGTAGTTGCCGATATGCCCTTTGGTTCCTATGAAACTGGCCCTGAGGACAGTTTTGGTAATGCTGTTCGCTTGATTCAGGCTGGTGCTCAGATGATAAAAGTTGAGGGAGGAGGCTGGGTTTGCGAGACTATTTCTTATTTGGCTCAGCGGAATATTCCGGTGTGTGGGCACGTCGGCCTTACTCCCCAATCGGTACATTGTATTGGGGGCTATTCCGTTCAGGGAAAGGGTGAAGATGCCCAACGAGTATTGGAAGAGGCAAAAAAAATAGAGGAAGCAGGCGCACAGCTTTTAGTTCTGGAAGCTATTCCCCCTCAATTAGCGACAGAGATTACTCAGAGGGTTTCGATTCCGACTATTGGAATCGGTGCTGGTAATGGAACAAACGGGCAGGTGCTTGTTTTACATGATATGCTCGGCATATCAGGCTGCAATACTCCGCGGTTTGTGCGAGATTTTATGGAGGGAAGCGACTCGATTGCCGATGCCATTTGTAAATATGTCTCGTGCGTTCAAAGCCGAGAATTTCCCGGTAAAGAGCATGAATATTCGTTATGATTTCTGAAAGTGCCGCCGTTTTTTTGGTACTTATTCTTCGTAGAGCTTTTGGATATCTGAAATAAAGCGTTCAGTTATTTTTCTTCTCTTCATTTTTAGTGTTGGAGTTAACAATCCGTTCTCAATCGTGAAATCCTCGGAGAGGATGGCGAATTTCTTTATAGTCTCGTAACTGGCGAGCTTGGAGTTGATGTCGTTGACGACACGCTCAATCTGAGAGGCTACGAAGGGATGCTCAGATAAGGGAGCGTTCTCTGGGACGGATATATTAAGCGCGCGAAGAGATACCCGAACTTCTGGTTCGTTTAAGGTCAGCAATGCCACGCAGTACGGCTTGCCTTCGCCATAGAAAAACGCGTGAGAGACAAATGAGGAGTTCTTAAAGAGGCCTTCAATAGAGGAGGGTGGGATCTTTTTGCCGCCAGCGGTAATTACAAGCTCCTTTTTCCGGTCGGTTATAAAGAGAAATCCCTCGTCATCGACTCGTCCTACATCTCCCGTATGAAACCATCCATCATCAGTCCAGGATTCCGCTGTTGCTGTAGGGCGATTAAGGTAGCCATGTGCGACATTTGGCCCACGTACAGATATTTCATGATCGTCAGGGTGTATTCTTACTTCGAGCTCCGGGAACGAGCGCCCTACGCTACCTATCTTGCGAGAAGACGGGACGTTTACATGAGTAGCAACGGCGGTTTCGGTCAAGCCATAGCCTTCACATATCGTTACTCCTAAACCGTCAAAGAATCTAATGACTGACGGATCAAGACGAGCGCCACCCGATATAGCGTGTTTAAGCGAGTTACCAAAAAGTTGGCTGCATATTTTAAGTCTAATCGGTTTAAACATGTCGTACAGAATGCTCGATCCGATCGGTTCTGGTAGGCCATTCTCTCGACAGTGCTGTATCTTCTCCGCATTAGAAAGGCAGTAGCGCATTAGATAGCCTTGGAGGCCTTTGGTGGTAGCTTTTGCTCTGACGGCAGCAGCCATCTTTTCGAATAGTCTAGGAACTGAGGGTAGGACCTCGCAGTTGCTTTCCCGAATATCGCGGGCGATTGAGCTAAGATCGAGTCGTGAGGATTTGTGATCGATGACGGCGGGAAGCACAAGAGATGTCGAAGTGATAAATCCAGCATGATAGATCAACCTTGCGAATGAGTGTGCTAGGGGAAGGTATAAAAACAACTCAGTGTCTCCACCGAACACACCGCACAGCGATGCTTGTAAGACATTTACGAGATGATTGCCATGGGACTGGATAACTCCTTTTGGGGGGCCAGTGGTGCCGGAGGTGTAAACGTACGATGACGTCGAGTGCCGATTGAGTTTTTGAGGAATTGGCGGGGGTTCTTTGGGATAGGCGGAATCTTCGGTAATTTCAGTAAAAGAGAATAACGGCGCTTTAAGAGTTGTGGGTGTCTCTTGTTTGGTCAAAGGCTCAAAGGTCACTACGAGGTCAATTGGAATACGGGTCGATTCGGCTGGCTGTTTTTCACGCTCAGGGATCAAGCAGTCATTTGAAGAGAGCCAATCGATTTTTGTTAGCTGCTCTTGGTTTTCGATACACACAATCTTGGCGCCAGAATCGTACAGGATAAAGCCAGCTTCCTCTGGGGTAAGCGACTGGTAAATGCTGACAGTTATGCCCCCTAAGAGCTGGATTGCCATGTCGGTTACCATCCACTCCAGTCTGGAATTGGAGATGATAGCTACCGGGGTTCCCAATCCTACGCCCTTAGAGTGTAGAAAATGGGCTGTACGAGATACTTTCTCGACCATGTCAGCATATGAGACTGTTCGCCAAATTCTTGTAGACTCAGCAGAACTTGCTACTGGATACCTAAGCACTAAGGCTAAAGGATCGGCTGCGGCCACGTGAAGGAAAGCGTGTCCCAGTGTAGGACAGGACTCGAGGTGTTTGTAAAGTAAGGGAGTCTTCATGTCGATATGCAGCTGTCGTTGCCAATTCTCGCGTTTTTTATCACTCATCGATGCCAGGCACTATAATCTCATCTGATGCTGTATTTGTGCAAGAAGTGAATACGGGCTTGCCGAGCTGATGAAAAGCGTTGAGATATCGCACCGCTAAAAACTAGTATGAAAACGTGCCGTGAGGAGAAGAAATTCTTACGGTGTTTTCATTTGCGCTCGCACGAACTGAGCCTATAACCTTTGCGTCGATCCCAAAGGATCTCGAACGCTCTATGACCTCATCTGCGATAGTTGGTTCAACGCAAGCTTCGAGCCGGTGCCCCATATTAAACACCGCATACATCTGCCCCCAGTCGAGATTGGCCGAACGTTGGATGAGAGAAAATAGGGGCGGGGTTGGGAAAAGGTCTTCTTTTTCGTACGAAACACTACGACCGAAGCGCTTAATCTTTGTCTGGCCGCCACCCGTACAGTGTATAAACGAATGGATTCCATCGAAGTGTGTCTCTAGAAGCGACTTGATAAGCGGGGCATAGGTCCGTGTCGGACTCAAGAGGGCTTCGCCGATTGTGCATGGCAGTTCGTCGCAGGTGCTAGTCACCTTATATCGTCCTTGATAGGCCAGTGTTTGATCGATAGCGGGGTCACTTA
The DNA here is from genome assembly GCA_038134595.1 of Pseudomonadota bacterium. Taxonomy (GTDB): domain Bacteria; phylum Bdellovibrionota_C; class UBA2361; order UBA2361; family OMII01; genus OMII01. The sequence continues at coordinate 195,468 of JAYPVM010000002.1, forward strand.
CTTCCGGGTAACAATCGACGTGGTATCGGGATAGAAGTAAATTTCGAGCGAGGGTTAGGCCGTTGCTTCCAATCCCTGAGTTGTTGATTTGTTCCAGTTTCGACTGACCTGTGCTGCTGAATCCGATGATGAGGTCTCCCGGGGTCGTTCGATGGGTGTCGACTAACTTTGAGCGAGGTACGCGTGCGGCTAGTGTGGAATCAACAAGGAGGGTTCGAACAAGATCTCCTACATCTGCCGTCTCGCCGCCGGAAAGTGTGATGTCTAGACCGTTTTGTTGGAGTAGATCTACAATTTCCCGGTAGCCTGTAATGATTTGTTGGACGGCAGTGTCAGGAATGAGAGTGCGATTTCGGCCAATTGTGTTGCTAAGGAGGAGACAGTCTAGCGCTCCAACGCACGCAAGGTCATCGAGATTCATGACGAGGCTATCCGTTGCTAATGATCGGAAATGTGTCACGTCACCCGTTTCTCTGTACAAGAGATACGCCACGATACTTTTGGTGCCGGCTCCATCTGCGTGAAGAAATGAGCTATAAAGTGGATCTCGAAGTATATCCTCACTTGGCTGCGCGAAGTAACGGGCGTTAAATTCCTCGCCCACTGCGATAAGAATTCCCGTCTTGGCCGAGGACGCTCCAAGTGATGCGTATGCAGAGCTCTCAGTGCTTGCTTTAGTCATTACTTGCTCTCATTGTTTTTTAAGCGACGATACATAGTGAGCTAGTGCTTCGAGTTGCTGGTCATTTAGATCTGATTGAGCAGGCATAAGAACACTTAGTCCAACTGCGGCGCCCCCCTTTTGTAGCACCTCCTTTAGCTTCGCATGATCGGTAGCGTACTTGTACTGACCCTCTGAGAGGTTGCGCGGCTTCTGGTCAGCAGGCATAGAGCCAGCTAGGGGACCATCCCCAGCTCCATTGTTTCCATGGCACATAGCGCATCGCTGACCGAACAAGGTTGCTCCCATAGTGCCGTCGTCGGCGCTAGCTGTTCTGGCAAAAAGGGTTATCGCAAACAAGGCTAAGGTTAGTCGTGTTCTCATGCAGATCTCCAAATATTGATTAACTATAAGCGTGCCGTCTTAATTCGCCAACTGTGCGCGGTTTTTTGGTGCACACGTCGTTATATTGTCGCCTTCGGTATAACCCCGCATCACTATACCCTCAAAACGCCACACTAGGGAAGGGATTGTTGAGCTCATGCCGGCCATAATCATAGGGCCTTAGTCATTGCAATATTCGTTAGATTTGAGATGATTGAACTTTAGATGGAGCAATTTGGGCTTTTGCCTCCTCTTTGTACGTTCTAGGCTCCCTTAGTAAGGCGTCAATCATGTTCTCTGCACTCATACAAAAAATAAAGTCTCGCACAAGCTCCGAATGGAATGATTATATGCGTTCCAAGGTTTTAGAGCTAAGGGAGTTAATGCGCGCTCAGGGTGAAGTTGCGGCTCTTGTGGCGTTTTTCGTGGGTATTTCATTTATTCTATTATTTAAGCTTTGGTTAATAGTAATTGCTGTCGCTATTGTTTCCTACGCCCTTGTTCTTTTGATTGCTGATTCAGTGTAAATCTTCGGAATAATCTTCGTTGTATATAAGAATGCGATAGATGAGAATCTATCGCCATTGTCATTACTCGAGCTTTGATCCGCAAAGGGCGTACTAGCTTGCGTAAATATGGCGGTTGGGTCTGATTACGCTTGGCGTTGTAGTGACGAGTTTGAACAAAACAGTTTTGCGTCAGCATGAGTGCTCTATGCCAGTAAAATCCTAAAAAAATGCGAGTTCGCTTAGAAAAGTTGCCCGGCTTTCATCGGGAAGTCGGGCCCTGCGTTGTCGGCTTTGGTTTTTGCCGTGATTCCTTCACATGATCGGGGGCATCATAAGTAGTATTAGCCATGCTGTAAGTCGAAATTAGCATTGGTTTTAGGAAAAACCACCAGGGGGTTTAGACGTTGTAGTGAAAAAGACCATTGTGATTACTCGATACGACAATGCCAGAGTTATTGATTGTTTGCGAGTATTGGGGGCGTTTTAAAGGGCTTTGCCAGGTACGGATTAGCTCTTTTTTCTAAAGGCAGTTTGGCTTACGGTCGACAGTACTCATGGAGGTGTACGGATATGACATCAAAAACGATATGTACCCCAGATATCCTCATCCCACTTGCGCTCGATTTGGAGGAAGCTGGGCTTCTATGGAATCCAGAGATCGGTGATGAGGTAGCCGATCGAGATTTTCAGCATCCTGTCGCAATTCTCGTTGATCCGCAGGGTATGACTCCCGAGGACTTGCGAGCCTCGTTTCTTTGGTTGCCTACGGTGGAGCAGCTTCTCATGCAGTTTGAAGCCAGACAGGCGGTTTTATTTCATGCCGGGTTAGAATGTTCTGATAGTAATTTTTGTTATAAGACAGTCATTCAGTCGAGCTGTGGTCATATCGAGTGTAAAGGCGAGTCCTTCAGGGCCTCGCTAGCTCTTGCTCTTAAGGGCCTCTTGATAGCTGATGGAGTAACGGTGATCAATTAATCTAGTCCCTTTTTCTGAGCACTAGACCGGAAGGCGTTTTTCAAGATAATTCCCGCAACAAGAGTCTCTTTTCGGTCTAATTCGAGTCGATTGTACCGTGAAACCGCTGATTGTTACCGCAAACGACTGAATTTACGTGTCAAAAAATTGAAAAACTCCTGAGACTCTTTGGCATTGTCAAGAATCTAACATTAAAGCGCCTTGAGGGATCTGTATTGCCAACTTACTGACGGTAAGGCTGACGACTCCGATTGCTCCTAAATAATAGCAGATAAACTCAAGAGCGGTAGTTTGTAAGGCTGGGCAACGTAGAAAGTGTGAACGAGCAGGGAAGATTCCTATGACACAAAATATATCGGTTGAAGAAAACGTATCGTTTAGAATTAACTCGTTACATACGAGTGCCTCTATGGACGTGTCTATGCCCGAAAGGAAGGCTTTTGCCGGTATGTTAAGCGGCAATCCTGAGATGCACAAGGTTTTTGGGCTCGTTGAGAAGGTGGCCCAAACACGTTCTACAGTCCTTATCCTAGGAGAGAGTGGCACCGGGAAGGAGCTCATTGCTCGCTCGATTCATTCGTTAAGCGGGCGCAACGGTCGTCTCGTACCTGTTAATTGCGGTGCGATACCTGAAGATATTTTGGAGAGCGAGTTATTTGGTCACGAAAAGGGAGCTTTTACCGGTGCTGTCGCATCGAGAATTGGTCGATTCCAGCTTGCAGATGGTGGAACTATTTTCCTTGACGAGATTGGAGAGATGAGTCCAAAGCTTCAGGTGAAGCTCTTAAGAGTGCTTCAGGAACGAAAGGTAGACCCGGTCGGCTCTTCACGCTCTGTTGATGTAGATGTGCGGGTAATTGCGGCGACAAATAAAGATCTGTTTCAAGAGGTAAAGGCAGGTCGATTTAGAGAGGACCTTTTTTATCGCCTGCAAGTTGTCCCCGTAGATCTTCCTGCGTTACGAGACCGGGGTGATGATATACGCTTACTAGCGAATCATTTCCTCACCCGAAATACCAAACAATTAGAGCGCGAGGAAATTTCCTTATCACCAGAAGCTATGCACGTTCTTCTGAGGTACAATTGGCCAGGTAACATAAGGGAGCTCGAAAATTTAATGGAGAGGTTGGTACTATTGGCTGATGGCGAGATTATCGAGGCTGGTGAGCTTCCAGAGTACCTCCAAGACAACACACGAGTGTCTCAATTAAGGGAGCAGGTCTTTGAGGTACCAGAGTGGGGCGTGGATTTCAATGCGTTAGTTCAAGATTACGAGAATCAGCTCATCACATCTGCGCTCACTCGGACAAGCGGCAACAAAAAAGCAGCAGCTAAATTACTCGGATTAAATCGCACAACGCTCGTAGAAAAAATTAAGAAGAAGGGACTAGAGTCGCAGATAGAAGTGATTAAGATCGAGGAGGCGTAATAGTGCAGCTTCTAATTCCAAGAAACACTCAATCCGGGCTTTGTGAACGAGGTTTTGGTAGTCTTTTGGCTGGCCTATTCTCTTTAATCGCCTTTGTACCCACCGTTGTGCATGCTGAACATCAGATAGACGTTCAACGCAAGTCCGCTGAGGGCGATCATTTTAAGGCGTTATCTGTTTACGAACTACTGCCGAGCCGGGGTATGAGTTATGCGACCAGGATAGCCGCAGGAGAGAGTGCATGGGCCTTAGGCGATGTTAGGCGAGCGACAGCGATATTCGACAGCGTTCTTCGAGAAGACCACGTATCACCTGAGGAGCGCGCCAAGATATTATTTTCTCGTGGGGTTATTGAATTTCAGGAGCAGCGATATCAGGAAAGCACTCTGTTCGCGGAGAAGGCTGTAAACAGTCTAGTGAAAGGCACCCCTCTTCGCGTTAGAGCTGAACTTCTTTGGGGACAGGCGCTCATTCGCGCAAAACGATTTGTGACAGCAGAAGAGATCTTGGTGAAAGCTCTTAAGGCTTCGGGAGCGAATGACCGGCCTGAGATAGCACTCTCGCTTGCAGAGGTTTATCTTCAGCTCGGTAAGCTGGAGCATGCGACTAAGATTCTCAAAGTTATCCCAGCCGATCATGAATATGCCGGAAGGGCAGTGCGATTTCTGTCTCAGATTTCCGTTCAAATGGACCAGGGAGCGCGAGCTCGATTTTGGATTGAGAGGGGCCGTGAGGGCTACAGAGAGGCGTTTCTGGATAGCTGGGCTGATTTCAGTCTTGCCGCTATAGCATTGAAACAGGGGGATCTAGAGTTAGCGCGGCACATTGTCGAGGGGGCACGAAATCGATACCCGCCCTCGGACAGGTGGTTGATTTTGATTGACGCTCGTCTAGAACAGGCAGAATGGAGTAATCGAGAAAGAGGAATACGACGATGATGAAGAATCCTGATGTGGCTTCCAGTGATAGCGAATCCTTAAACACTCCGACATCCTTAATAGAGGTGATAGAGCGGTTTAACCAGAGCTCCGACAAGCTCGAGGGGTATCACCTAGAACTTCAGAGAGAGATAGATAATTTGCGCGAAGAGCTCCAGCGAAAAGAAGTGGAGATTAAGCAGAAAGCGCGGTTGGCGATGTTGGGTGAGACAGCAGCTGGTCTGGCGCATGAGATTAGAAATCCACTGGGCGCCATCACTCTTTTTGTGTCTATGTTAAAAGACGATTTATCGGGGCAAGACGAGTCGCTCGCCTTGCTATCTGAAGTTGAAAAAGGCATCAAGAGTCTTGATGCGGTTGTGTCGAACGTACTCCATTTTTCGCAGGACCAGGTCACATGCAGTAAGCCTTGTAATTCACATTCGATAATACAAGAGTTGGTACAACATTTTGCAAGTTTATATTCTCCTCAGTCTAGATTCGAAGCTGTGGTACATGGAAACCCGTATTTCATGGGCGATGAGCAGGGGATTCGACAGGCATTGTATAATTTGATTATCAATGCACTTCAGGCCGTGTCGTTTGCTGGCAATATCACCATATCAGCTGATTCGGCAGACAATGCGATTATAATACGTGTTCAGGATGATGGACCGGGAATCCCAGAGGAGATTCGGGCGGGTATCTTTGATCCCTTTACATCGGGCCGCCCAGGAGGAACTGGCTTGGGACTCTCGATTGTAAGAAGAATAATCCAGGCGCATCGAGGAACAATTATCCTTGAGTCTGGCAGTCAGACCACGTTCAGTATTCAATTACCGCAGCATAATAAAACACAGGAGGGGATGTAGAATGTCTGCTGATAAAGCAAAAGTGCCAATGGCAAAGGCAAATAGCGTCCGGATTCTGGTTGTGGATGATGACCCACACATGCAAGAAGGTATCAGGGTGTCACTTTCAAGGGGTAACTATGAGATTACTGTAGCTTCCGATGGCTTAAAGGCCATGGAACGGCTCGAAAAGGAAGAATACGATCTGGTTATCACAGATCAACAGATGCCGAATATGTCTGGTATTGAGCTTCTCTCAACTCTGCAACAACGAGAACTGAATGTGCCGGTCATCATGATAACCGCATATGGGACGATAACGCAGGCGGTAGAAGCGATGCAGCTTGGAGCAGCTGACTTTATAACAAAGCCATTTTCGTCACCAGATTTAATGCAGGTCGTAGAGAGAGTTCTGTCTCCGGATGTGCAAGCGTCTCGTTCCCAAGCGAGGAGGACGCAAACGGATCGACCAATCATCTCCAACGATCCTCTTATGATACGAGTTCTCGAGGTTGCCGAGGCTGTAGCTCGTAGCGAGGCTACTGTTTTAATACAGGGAGAGTCGGGGACCGGAAAAGAGCTTATGGCGCGGTTTATCCATTCGTGTAGTCTCCGTGCGCAACAGCCATTTGTTGCTGTTAATTGCGCAGCACTTCCTGAAAGCCTACTCGAAAGTGAGTTGTTTGGCCACGAGAAGGGCGCCTTCACTGGAGCGCAAGCGCGCAAGATAGGCAAGTTCGAGATGGCTCATGGCGGTACTATTTTGCTCGATGAAATTAGCGAGATGGATCTTGCGCTACAGGCCAAACTCCTTCGGGTTCTGCAGGAGCGCGAGGTGGATAGAGTTGGTGGTCGAGACCCGATCCCAATTGATGTCAGGGTTCTTGCTACTACTAATCGAAATCTCGAAGAGACGGTTAGGGAAGGAAAGTTTCGGGCCGATCTATATTATCGTTTAAACGTTATTCCAGTAACATTGCCGCCTCTACGAGAGCGTAAGCGTGATATAAAGCTGTTGACTGAGCATTTTATGCTACAGTTTCTCGGTGATGGGGCCAGTCGCTTGCCGGACGAGGTTCTAGAAGCTTTGTATGCACATCCTTGGCCAGGAAATATCCGAGAATTGCAAAATGCTGTGCAGCGAGCTGCGATTCTTGCGCAAGGTAATACCCCTCGCGAAACAGACTTCCTTCTGTCCATGGATCCAATCCAACAGCTTGAGGGTCTCCGCGGTTCTTTTGAAAACAGGGAACGAGAACGCTCTGTCACTAGAACCGGCAGTGCTGGAGAGACCACTCCAGTATCGGGCATTAAAATCCAGAGTGGGGTAACGGTAGAAGAGATGGAAAAAGCATTGATTCTCGAAACTCTACGAACAACGGATGATAACCGAACAGAGGCTGCAAAGATGCTAGGTATAAGTGTTCGAACGCTACGAAATAAGCTTAACGAATACCGCACCCTAAGTTAATTACCTAAAGGGTCACCACGCAGTGCGCAAGAAGGTAATCGTGCGCACTGCGATTTAATGCATCCGATGCTTAATTTTCTGCTATGCGTTCGCGGCTTCCTTTTTCCTCGACTTTTTCGGGGCTTCCTCAGCTGATGTTTCACCGTCGTCTGACCCAATAGTCGCTTTCTCTGGCTCCGGCAAAGCTTCCGCCCCTTGTAGGTTGTAAGAATCCATTATGAGCGTCCGAATTTGACTAGCAATTTCGGGATTTTCTTTCAAAAACACCTTGGCACCTTCTCTGCCTTGCCCCAATCTCTCTCCTTGAAAGCTAAACCAGGCGCCGGCCTTATCAACAATACCTTTGTTGGAGCCAAGATCTAGCATTTCTCCAGTAATGCTGATTCCTTCATTAAATATAATATCAAACTCAGCTTCCCTGAATGGAGGGGCGACTTTGTTTTTGACCACCTTAACACGAACTCGATTTCCAGTGACATCTCCCTGGTCTTTGATTGAGCCTATACGCCGAACATCAAGTCGTACCGACGAGTAAAACTTGAGTGCATTTCCTCCGGTGGTTGTTTCTGGGCTACCGAACATGACACCGATCTTCATCCGAATCTGATTGATAAAGATTATAGTCGTCTTAGATTTGGCGGTAATGGCGGTAAGCTTTCGAAGCGCTTTACTCATCAATCTGGCGTGCAAGCCTGGTTGTTGATCCGCCATTTCCCCATCAATTTCTGCGCGGGGAACGAGGGCAGCAACCGAGTCGATAACAACTAGGTCAACCGAATTCGATGAAACAAGTGCCTCGCAGATCTCCAAAGCTTGTTCACCGCAGTCAGGCTGGCTGACTAATAACTTGCTCGTGTCTACGCCAAGACGCTTGGCGTAGTTGACGTCTAACGCATGCTCTGCATCGATAAATACGACTGTTCCTCCGGCTCGTTGGACTTCGGCGGTTGTGCTAAGGGCTAGCGTCGTTTTTCCGGATGATTCCGGTCCGTAGATTTCGCAAATTCTTCCGCGGGGGATTCCTCCTATTCCGAGTGCGATGTCTAATGTGAGACTACCTGTCGAATGGCACTCAATCGATTCATCTGTTGATCCAGCAAGGTTCATTATTGCGCCCTTGCCGTATTTTTTTTCCAGAAGAGAGATAGCGCCGCTAAGAGCTTTGTCTTTCTCTTCCGATGAATCGTCGTTACTTCCAGTTCGCTGATATAGTGCCATTTTATTTCTCCTAAGGTTTTAAAAAATGTTTATTACGACCACATCCGAAGCATCGCTCTCGTCGTACTTTGAAGGATGTCATCACACGATTACTTTGTTATACAAATCAATGAAGTTCTCTCATAACACCGATAAGCCTACCTTGAATGCTTACTCGGTCCACCGTCATGGGTTGCATGGTTGGATTGGCTGGGATAAGCATAACCTGACCATTTTTTAATCGTCGATATCTTTTTAGAGTTGCTGTTCCGTCATCTAAAAGTGCAACAACTATCTGGCCGTCCTCGGCGTTTTCTTGTTTTTTAATGATGACAATATCACGGTCACAGATATGTTCGTCTATCATTGAATTTCCGCTGACCTCGAGACAATACACCTCGCCACGGCCGTCAATCATCGCAGGCGGAATTTCGATAGTGGTTGCCTGTTCTATCGCCTCTATCGGACGGCCTGCGGCGATAACACCGACGAGTGGCACAGCAGTTGGCCCTAACTCGGGGGTAAGCCGATCGAGAATTTCTAGTAGCCCGTCGGTGCCTCTCTTTATAAAACCCTTGTTTTCTAATCTTTCTAGGTGGAAATGGGCTGTCGACGGTGAGCGGACACCGATGTGGTCAGCGATTGCTTTAAGGGATGGGGCGTACCCCTTGTCGGCAAGAAAATTCCTTAAGAATTCAAGTGTTTGGCGTTGAACGGGAGCGAGAGTGCTTGATTGAAATGAATTTGGGTCTGTTTGGTCCTTCTTGCTTGCCATGCGTTCTCCTATGAGGTTAGGCTTATTTGTTTACCATATGAAAAAAATATAGAAACCACAAGGACATTTTTTCTTTTATTGACCTTTAGAGAATTTTGAAACCGGTCGAGGTTATAAATGGGACATGATTGGACTATTCGATGACTATACTGTTTAACGCAAATAGCGCCCAAGGCGACACACGTCATGAAGTACGACTTTTAGTCGTCGATGACGTGTGCGACGAGACCGAGGCGCTCATTGAGATGGCTGATTTATATCACCCCGATTTCGTTTTTTCATGTAGGCGCGTTTCTGATGCATCTGAGGCGCTCGATACAGTCGCTGAGTGGGACCCGAGCGTGGTTTTAGTTGATCTTCACGTAGTGACAGACGCTATATCACTCGTTGAGCGACTCGCCAATTTTGGTTCGGCTGTTGTGGCCTTAAGTGAGACTAAGATTCCAGAGCTGGAGGACAGAATTAAGAAGTGCGGTGGCCGTTCTTATCTCGCTAAGAGCACCAACGTAGAAGAGATAGAAGACATATTACATTTGCTTGGCTCGATTGCGCGGGATAGGGGAACTCATCATTAATAGCATCCAACCTATTTTGGAAACTGTTGGTTGAATCTGCGCTACGGCAAGAGTGATAGAATGAAAAAGTTCTTCGCATAAATCGATGATTGGTCTTTTTTCTGCTCGGTTAGAACATATTTATGCGAGGAGTTTTTCATCCGAGAGAAGACGGATAGGAGCGGTAATCGTGATTTTCAACGCGTAAGTGTTTTCTGACTATGCTTCTGGTGAGTTGTTGTCTGCCTGTACTAGTCGTTTAAATGCAGATCCACGTTCTACGAAGTCTCGAAACATAGGAAAGCTTGGTGCCGCTGGAGACAGAAGGCAAACATGATCCTCGGGTGTTTTGGCTTTTGCGATCTTGACGGCTTCCTCAAGGGACTCTACGGAAGTTAATGTTAAAAGTTCGGAGTTAAATTGGGGGGAAGCCTCAAAAGTATTTTTTAGTCTCTCGCCGCTGGGCGGGAGGAGTAAAACGAGACGAACCCTGCTGGCAATGATGTGATCAACGAGTGAATCGAAAGAAACACCCCGGTCGAATCCACCAAGAATAAGGGTGTGCACTCTGTTAGAATAGGTCTCTAACGCATTGAGCGTTGCTTCTGGTACGGTGGAAATAGAGTCGTTGATAAAAGTAATATCGCCCGCTGTTTCGACAGGCTCTAACCGATGGGGAAGTGGTTCGAAGGATAGTAGTCCTTCGAGTAGTAATTTAGGTGGTATATCGAAGTGTTGTATCGCTGAGAGAGCCGCTAAAGCGTTGTGATGATTGCCTGGTCCTACGATGAGCAAGTCGTTAGTGCGGCAGAGGCTGTGAACCGTACCAGTCCTATCCCTGTATGTAATCACATCTCCGTTTAGCCAAGCTGTCGAGGTGTCGCGACCGAAAATGCGCCTAGATCCTCCAGTGTTTTTCACCTCTGGTAAGTCGGCTAAAGTAGATGGAATAACGAGATAGTCTGCCTTTTCCTGGAATCTGTGAATCTTGTGTTTTGCCTCAAAATACGTTTGGAGGTTTCCATGGTGATCGAGATGCTCTGGATAGAGATTAAGCAGTACGGCACCGTGTGGTGACGTGTCTGTAAGCTCGAGCTGATAGCTGGAGAGCTCGAAAACAAACGTAGACACATCATTAGCTACAGCTGAGAGTGCGGGTACTCCGATGTTGCCGACAAGTTTGTTAGATATATGCCCAGTGTGCAGCAGGTGAGATATGAGGCTTGAGGTTGTAGATTTTCCTTTCGTGCCGGTGACGCCAATAGTTTTGTTTCGATGAAGAGAGAGGAAGATGTTCGTTGCTGTGGTAACTCTGTGGCGTATGCTGCGTGGAATACAGTGGAGTGGTATGCCAGGACTCTTGATGATAACATCATACGTCTCTAAAGCTTGAAGGTAGTGTGACCCCAGAATGCATTTTGAGATCAGCTCTTTTTTGGCTGGAGAGATTTTGAGCGCTGGGTTTGCATCAAGCAATGAAACGTGACGGGCTCCTGCTTGAGCCAAAAAATCAAGTGTAGCAGAACCCTCAATTCCAAATCCCACGACGCCGATATTATCTGATTCAAGATTGATATTATGCATCAGCGGGTCCTGTGGAAGATACCGCATGTTTTAGCCACGCTTCGTATTGAGCTGGAATAAAATGATTTTCGTTCCATCGACCGAGGAGCTCTGTGAGATCGGGAAGAGTTGCGTCTAACAAGTCGTTTAATGTTGCTGCGTCACCCGGGTTGGGGGTTATCAGCGAAGGGGAGGTGCGTACGATATGCTGTAGGCACGCTCGAACTTCTTCAAAGGTACCAACGCACTCAAAAGGCTTGTGTTCTCCCGCGCCTGCTAAAGCCCTTAGGGTCTCTGGAAAGCTCTCCCTTGAGGATGGTAGTGTTCCAAATATGTCGATTAATTGATTTTCATTTAAAAAACATGCAAGGCAAAGAAATGTAAAGATACACTTTGGGCAGTGTCCGCACCACGCGGCCTTTGGGTTCTCACCTGCTGATTTTACTCGCTCTTTGGCGGCCAAAGTTTGCGTGGTGTTGCAACTTTGAAAAATGGAGAGGTAGTCAGGGGTTGCGCAGAATAAGTTGCAGATCTGAAGTTCATTTAGGGGGCGTAGTAAGCTCGAATATGAGACGGGCACAGACAGTGCTTCCACAGTAGAGCGGAAGCTGGATTCAAATTCAAAGCTCTTAGAGTATTGATGATTTACATGCACGCCGCGAAAAAGGATGTTGCCTTCATTCGCGCTGGACTCATTAGAGGAAAAAACATGGGAGATTCCATTCATATAAGCGGTCAAGGTGCTCGCAAACGCGACAAGCGCAGAGAACGGAGTATGACCATTTAAATAGCCCTGGGTGTTAAGGTGCAAAAGCTGAGGATCTATTTTGCGAGAGGCGACAAGAAACGAGTCGCAACCTGCTTGCTGCGTGGCAGCGATAGATGCGGAGATCGGATTTATAGAAAATGCGTGTAAGGGCACCCCGTGGTTATCTCTGTAGGCTCTTAGGAGTTCAAGAGAAACGATCGAATCCTTTCCACCGCCTACGAGAACCATTGAGGCGGCTTGTGTTGTTGGAGCTGTTGGGTGTGCAGCTGCTGGGAATGCGCCTGTGTCCTTATTGCACGCTGAAGCATCGACAGCGCAGTGAAGAGTGACATCTATGTTTGGATCAATGTTGTTTAGAAAGAAAAATTCCCCAAGACCATCTCGAAGTAGTTGCAACCAAAAGAGGTGCTCCTTTTCAGGAAGTACATTGGCCTTGATAACTATTTTTTCCGGACAGCATGTCTTCCAATACGAGAGTAGTTCGACGAGCCCCAATCGAAAAGCGAGGGCGTGAACGTTGCCATCGATGGTAGGAGTTTGGGCCGGAAGGCTAATTGTGGGTGTAAATAGGGGACCTCCTTCAAGTTGAAATTCGAACTGGATCCTTAACTCAGTCGGTGTTGGTGTTAGGCAATAGCTCCTGTAGGTGATGGACGGGTGGCGGTGTCGGAGGATTTCTAGCTTGGATTTTCTCGGGGATGATCTCATAGTCGAACGCTTTTGGTACCGGTAACTTCTGTGCAAGTGCCGACTCTAATGGGGCCATGACTACTTGCGAAAGTACTATCTAAAACTACCTTAGGCGATAGGGTCTTATACAGAAAAGGTTAAAAAAATCTTTACTGTTCCGGCCCCAAAAAATTTCTAGGTGTTATCGTCTAGAGCCATGAAAACCGCAGTCACGCTAGTTTCGAGTCTTTTCTCTGAAACCGTTAAAGACCTTATGGAGTTGTGAAGGCCAATTATCGGCTATTTAACTCCCAAATAAGGTTAGCCTTGGTAGTTTTCTCTGAGGCTCTCCTGTTACTACCTTATTTCAAGTTTTTCTACCAGTTGGTACCTATAGCTATTAATTGGGCGCGTGTTGTGCAGCTTCGCTGGGCGCTGATTCGGGAAGCTTGAAAATTCAGGTCACAAGAGTAAGTAGTAGTAATTTCTGGTATATTCCTCTGCCAAATCTGCGGGCTCTAAAGCTAGCGAGCTCACGAGCATGGCGAGAGTTGAAAATCTATGTATTGGTATTCTCCCAGGTTTTTAAAGTTTGCTGTTAGGGCACGACCTATACATGACCAACAGTCTGTTGGAAGCTTGTCGGAGTGCGCTTGTGGTTTCGGGGTGGCGCAGTAGGTTATTAAAATAGTACAGTTTTGTTGAAGATAAATGGGCTGCTGCCCACATGATTTGGATGGGTTTCGTGAGGAAGTATGTTTCGAAATGATATTAAGCGACGGTTGGCTAGCGGTTCGCTTCTTTTGTGTTTAGCGATTATTGTCAGTGGAACGAAGGCGTGTCAGCGTGATTATGACTTTGCAGGTCAAGTTAGCGTGACGCCTAATGCAACAACAGATCCCGATTCAGCTGCCGAGACCCCTACGGACACTCCCACAGAGACTCCTACAGAAACCCCAGCAGACTCGACAGTCGATGAGACTCCGACGCCTGATGTATCTATCCCAGAATCTGACACGGGTTCGTCAGACGAGGGGATTTTCACCGAGCTCTCAGCGTTAAGTCGACGGTCTGATGCAGCGGCTGTGGCAAATAGCGCGGTACAAGTTAGAGATAGTAACAATTGGCTTGGAGAGACGTTCTCAAGAGATACAGAGGACAATTGGATGGATGCAGATAATGATGGCTACAGTGACGAGCTTGAAGGACTAAGGAAATCGGATGCTCATGATGCTTCTAGTGTTCCCGAGGATTCTACGACGTCTAAGCTAGAACAGCGAATTGCAGAGCTTGATCTATCACTTGAGGATCTTTCGAATGCTCGTGCCGAGAGTGTATTTCCCGTAGGCACGAAAGGAAATTCAGGTGTTGACACCGACGGCGATGGAGTTTCCGACGAGATAGAGCAGCGAATGGGTATGAATGCGTCATCGATGGACACTGATAGCGACGGGTTGCGAGATGATAGAGAGTTGGTTCTAGGGAGTAATCCGTTTTTTCCTGATACTGACCATGATGGGATATCGGATGTTCAAGAAGTGCTCGTAGGTAGTGATCCTACAATACCGGATAGATAATATTAGGACGGTTGGTGCCGGAATTACCGTTTGTTAGCGACCATTTTTTCTGTGGGGTATTAAAGTGGAGAGCATACGAGAAAGGTCAGAGCAGTTGTTTTGTCGAGCTAAGGAAATTTTCCCCGGTGGGGTCAATTCACCTGTTCGGGCATTTGGATCGGTTGCACGCACTCCGTTTTACGTTTCACATGCGCAAGGGCCGTATATGTGGGATGAGGATGGGAACCGGTATGTTGACTTTGTTAACAGTTGGGGGCCACTTGTTCTGGGGCACGCAGCTCCTAGCGTTGTGGAGGCGATTTCAAGACAGGCAAAGATTGGTACTTCGTATGGAGCCTGTCATAAGCTTGAGATTGAACTCGCAGAGATTATTCAAGGGTACTTGCCGTCTCTTGAGATGATTCGGTTTGTTAATTCGGGAACCGAGGCAGGGATGGCGGTAATTCGATTGGCTCGGGGTTTTACGAAGCGGTCAAAGATTGTGAAATTTCAGGGCTGCTACCACGGACACGCTGACATGTTGTTGGCGAAAGCGGGTTCTGGAGTGCTTACCTTTGGTATTCCAGGGTGTGATGGAGTGCCAGAGGCAGCAGTGTCCGATACACTTATTGCACAGTATAACGATCTTGATTCGGTTGAAGCACTCTTTGGCGAACATGGATCGGAAATTGCGTGTGTTATTGTTGAGCCTGTCGTTGGGAATTGCGGGCTTATCGTCCCTCAAGACGGCTTCCTCCGAGGGCTGCGAGAGATCGCTGATCGATTTGGTGCTTTGCTGATATTTGATGAGGTGATGACCGGTTTTAGAGTAGATATGCGCGGAGCACAGGGTTTGTTTGGAGTGACTCCCGACTTGACCATGCTGGGAAAAGTTATAGGCGGAGGTTTGCCGGTCGGTGCTTTTGGTGGCAGGAGAGAGATAATGGAGCTGTTAGCGCCGATTGGGGGCGTGTATCAAGCTGGCACTCTTTCAGGGAACCCGCTTGCCATGGCGGCCGGTGCGGCTGCTCTTCGAGAGTGGGGTGCTGGAGATAAATTTGAACAGACGAGTCTGGCCACGAAGAAGCTCGTTGACTCAGTGAGGGAGCTGGCTGGTAGATTTTCTCATCTCGTTCAGACCACGCACGTGGGTACGATGTTTGGGTTCTTTTTCTCGCCCGAGCCTGTTTATTCATTTGAAGATACGCTCAAGGTCGATAAAGATAAATTTTCTAGCTTTTTTTCTATTATGCTAGATCGGGGGGTGTATTTTGCGCCGTCGGCGTTCGAAGCCGGGTTCGTGTCGAATGCCCATGTGGGGGATCCGATGTCCTTTGCGTTGTCACAAATTGAGGAAGGTCTTAAAGAGTTGGTCCAAGCTTAGCTTTAGGATTGTAGGAAGCCATTGAAAAAAGAGACGATTTGGGGCGTCAGCCCGGGATATATCATCTCTGTGATATAAAGCGAGATGATAAAGGACCCAAGTAGTAACGGAAGCGTGAGAATTCCCAAGAAAAATCCAAGTAGCTTTGTTAGGTTTAAAATAACAGCCAAGCCGCACGAGACTGAATAAAGACTCACGAGGGCCCCTAGCCTAATCGCAAACGGAAACAGCATAACTAGGTAGTCAGAGGATCTTGCGTAGCCTGTCATGATAAAAGTCAGGAGTGTTAACTCTCCTTGGAGCCCTTTGTTTAAGCCGTAGAGGATCGCCATAACAGTTGTAAGCGGTGCGAGTGCATAGATGATCAGACTGAAGACTTGAAGTGTATTCGCGCTCGAATGGAGTAGTTTTACAGATGTAGCGAGCAATATAGAGGTAAGTATTATCGTTAGTAATGAGGTGAATAATATTCCCTTTACAAGTGTGAGGTGTTGAGAGCTTTCGAGGGCATCGGGTGCCGTCATTAGTGGAGGGAGGAGGCAGATTAACATGAAGAGACAGGTCGTAGGAAGGATGTAGGGCGGGATGCCATGGACATGAAACGCCCGAGTTAAGACCCCACGCGGATCGACGAAGAGGGTTAAGAAAACATCAAGCAGCGATAGTGCTTTTCTCTGTGATTGGGCCATGCGAGGGTGCCTGTATATAAGTAGAAATTGCTTCGGTTATAAAACGGATGACCGAGTGCGCAAAGAGGGTTTATTGTGTTTTATATTTGAAGGGGTGCTTTACAGCGAACTCTTCGACTTTATAAGCGAGAAGGGGGTAATTTTTGCAGCTAGCGTAGATCGTCCATTTTTTGTTGTTGAGGATAAGGCGTGGTTCTGGCCAAAAAGGATGTAGTTTGCTCGAGGTGCTAGTCTGCCAGCCCGGGAGATTGGGGGAAACGCTTTGATCTTGCTGGGTTTTTGAAAGTTGTGAGTTGGCGCCGGCCCAGATTGAAGAAGGGGCCGTATCGGTCGTGGTGTAACAGGTACTGTCGTGTTGTTGGGTCCGTGAGGAGCAAGGTTGATTAGGGATGATGAAGATTTGGTAGCACATAGAAGATAAGGAAACTTTACGAGAGACCCGTTGCAATTGACGGCCTGCTCTGATAACCTCTCCAACGTTCGCTTAACGGTGAATTAGTGGGCGGGAGTAGCTCAGTTGGTAGAGCATCAGCCTTCCAAGCTGAGGGTCGCGGGTTCGAACCTCGTCTCCCGCTCCATTTTTTAATTCTACTAGAGTTTCAATTCCAGCAAAGTTCGACATCAGTTCGGCTTGGCCTTGTTTGCTAACCGACTGGGTTTGTCTGTAATCGACTGGCCCATTTCTTGCTGATCTCTCATTAATTCGCCCTACTGAAATCAATTTTCTTTCCTGATATTGTTGGGTCTCGTGTTTGTAAGATTTGGATGTAATTGGTCGTAATGTTGCTCGCGCTTTAATCCATTTATATTTATTGAGACTGCGCACGTTTTTTCTTAAGTCGGCAGCTGGGCTTTTTAAATGCAGCAGAGCCTTGTTGTGCGTTCGGTCTGATTGGTTTTTCTACCAGGGCTTTTAACGCCTGAGTGCCCTTGTCCGGTGCTCCAGTGATTTGAATGGCTAGGGGCTTCAGTATCGCCGAAAACATTTAATGATTACTGTTTTCTCCCTAAGATTGTATAATCAAAGCGTTGTCTACTGAAGTAGCCTGGTGCGAGATTTGCGGATCACTGTAGTTACGGCACCATATTAAAATATGTAAGGAGAGGCAGATGGCAGGAGAGGAAGACGGGAATGCTCAAAATGGTACTTTGTATTCTGCATGGGGCAAACAAGGCTATGTTGGTCAAAATGGTCGAAAGCTAAGGAGCGTCTCCCCGATCGATGGACAGGTAGTTGGGGAGTTATTGGTCGCAAGTGATGAGTGTTATGAGGCTGTAATTGAAGATGCCCAGGAGGTTTTTAAAGAGTGGAGAAAGGTGCCTGCCCCGGAGCGTGGAAAGATAGTTCGCGAGATAGGCAATGGGTTTAGAGATTCCAAGGCTCAATTGGGAGAGCTCGTTAGCCGAGAGGTTGGAAAAATTCGAGCGGAAGGTGAGGGCGAGATTCAGGAGGCGATAGATATTGCCGACTTCTCCGTGGGGCTCTCGCGACAGCTCTATGGCTTGGTTATTCAGAGTGAGCGTTTAGACCACCGCATGATAGAGCAGTGGCATCCGCTGGGTCCTGTGGGTGTTATATCTGCATTTAACTTTCCTGTAGCTGTTTGGGCGTGGAATGCGATGGTTGCCGCGGTCTGTGGGGATGTTGTTATTTGGAAGCCCTCAAACTTAGCACCTATTTGCGCGGTTACAGCAAATGAGATTGCGCGTTCAGTCGCAAAGCAATATGGATTTGAGGGGGTATTTTCGCTTCTCATAGATGATGGCGATACGTTAGGTAAACGATTGGCTGCTGACCCTCGTATTCCACTTGTTTCAGCCACCGGATCTTGTGAGATGGGTCGTTCGGTGTCGGAGGTGGTTGGTCGTCGTCTCGGAAGGAGTATCCTTGAGCTGGGCGGAAATAATGCAGTCACCATTTTGGCTGATGCGGACATGGACTTAGCGATAGCAGGGGTCTTGTTTGGTGCAGTCGGAACGGCTGGACAGCGTTGTACCAGTATTCGTAGGGTGTTGGTGCATCGAAGTGTCCAGGATGAGTTTACGTCACGACTAAAGAAGACCTACCAGCAAGTATCGATAGGAGATCCGCTGGTCGAGGGGGTCTTGATGGGTCCGCTTATTAATCAGAGAGCGGTAGAGTCATACGAATTGGCGATTAAGACAGCGATAAGTCAAGGCGGTCAGGTGTTGTATGGAGGGTCGGTTTTGCAAGATATGCCTTCGGGTAATTTTGTTGAACCCACAATTATCCTAGCTTCCCGTGATATGCCGATTGTTCAGGAGGAGACATTTGCTCCGATAGTTTTCGTCATACCGATTGATACGTTAGAGGAGGCAATTTCTATCAACAATGAGGTCAGGCAAGGGTTGAGCTCCGCTTTGTTTACGAGAGATATGCGCTCGGTTGAGCAGTTTTTAGCGTCCGTTGGGAGTGATTGCGGAATCGCCAATGTGAATATGGGTACTTCGGGTGCTGAAATAGGTGGAGCGTTTGGCGGTGAAAAAGACACTGGGGGTGGTAGGGAGTCGGGAACCGATTCCTGGAAGCAGTACATGCGTCGACAAACCTGCTCGATAAATTACGGGAATAAAATGCCATTAGCGCAGGGTATAAAGTTTTCTTAGTATGGTGTGGCGCTAATTGTTTCCGGCGAAATGAGTGGCCGCGGCTGTCGGGTGGAGATAGCTGCGTAGGAGTATCTGGAGAGTATTTCTCAAGAGCGATTTCTTGTGATAATAAAGACTATAGGCCCTGATGCTGGAATTGGTAGACAGGCATGATTCAGGATCATGTGTCCTTTTGGGCGTGGAGGTTCAAGTCCTCTTCAGGGCAGAGTGGGTCCCTTCGTTTTTGCGAATCGGAGGAATCATTAATGGATGGAAGGTTAGTTGTGGAGCCCCAATATCCACATGGGGGCGACTAATGTTCTGTTTCTGAAATTGCAGGGAGCAGGACCACGAGATTTCAGCTGGTTATCTAGCTGAAAAGGTTGGTGCTTCATGGCTTTCCGGTGAAGTAAATATTGTGTAGGCTATGAGATATGGCGACCCCGGTTTGGGGCCGCGGCGGTTAGAAGCACTGGAACATGTTGTGCTCGCTTTGTTGTTAAAATGTCTCGGCGGCGGAAACGGCAGGCCGATGCGGCTTTATTAGGATTGTCATGAGAGGTATTTGTCTTTCACATTTGATTATTGTATCTATCTGCATTTGCTCAATATTACTTACCGGATGCGACAGGCGACCGAAAGAGTATGCGGGAATCGCCGACACGACGTCGAGTGAGGAAATAGATCCACATTCCTACTAAGCTTTACATGAATCACCTAAGTTTCTACTCGACCGCATTGTTATAGTGATTCTTGATTCCTAAACGGATACACTGAATAAGAGAGGTGTGGCTATGTCCAAATTGGTGCTAGATCAGTGCGGTGTTCGCGGTCACGAACAAGTCTGTTATTTCAACTATCCGGATGTTGGCTTGCGGGCGATAGTTGGTATTCATGATACAACGCTTGGCCCAGCTCTCGGCGGCTGTCGTATGCGGGTGTATTCGGACGAGAATGAGGCGTTGGATGATGTTCTTAGGCTCTCCGAAGGAATGACGTATAAAAGTGCACTAGCTGATTTGCCGCTAGGCGGTGGGAAATCGTGTCTTTTGGTTGATCCCCATCTTAAAGAGGGACGCCGTGAGTTGTTTCATAAATTTGGCGAATGTCTCAATGCCCTCGCTGGTCGGTACATAACTGCCGAGGATATGGGGACCTCCGTTTCGGACATGATGTGGATTCGAGAGGTTTCTCAACACGTAGTGGGTACCGATACCAAGTCCGGTGGAGCAGGTGATCCATCGCCATGGACTGCGCTGGGTGTTTTTAATGCCATGAAAGCCGGTGTTGAATCAGCATTTCCTACGACCCCAGATATAAGAGGTAAGAGGATTTCTATTCAAGGGGTGGGTCATGTCGGAATGTATCTTGTAGGGCACTTGCATAGTGCTGGTGCTATTGTGACTGTTACCGATACTAATGAGGATCATGTTGCATTGGCGCGCAATCGATTCGGCGTAGAGGTGGTCGAACCAGAAGCGATCTATGCTGTTCCTTGTGATGTTTTCGCCCCTTGTGCGGTTGGTCAAACCGTCAATGAGGCCACGCTTCAATTACTCTCGTGTAAGGTGATCGCGGGTGCGGCTAACAATCAACTACCGGATGCTAGCGTCTATAATCTTTTGAGGGAAAAGCGGATAATATACTGTCCGGATTTTGTGATTAATTCAGGTGGAGTCATCTGCGTGTGTGCCGAGGCGATTGGTAAGCTTCCGTCTCCTAACTGGGTTGAGGAGAAAGTGGAGGCAATCTATACAACGACAGCAAGGATTCTGTCGCGGGCCGAAAAGGAGGATCGAAATACGGAAGAGGTGGCAATAGAGCTCGCCAAGGCAAAGATTAGCAGTTGTAAGCGTGGCGAGTTGTGACAGAAAGACGACCCGTTAAGGGTTTGGCGTTGGAACCCGCTAGCTTCGACCTGATTACCCGCTACCAACCGCAAGGAGATCAGCCATCAGCGATTGCCAGTCTTACTGAAAATATTTTAAAGGGTGTTTCCTATCAGACTCTGTTGGGGGTTACAGGTTCGGGCAAGACGTTTACTGTCGCTAATGTTATCGCAAAATTAAAAAGGCCCGCCCTTGTTGTTGCGCCAAACAAGACGCTTGCGGCGCAGTTGTATCATGAGTTTGCTGAGTTTTTTCCGAAAAACAAGGTTAAGTACTTCGTAAGCTACTACGATTATTATCAACCGGAAGCGTATATTCCATCGACCGACACCTATATCGAAAAGGATTCTGCCATTAATGAAGAGATAGACAAAATGCGACACGCCGCAACAAAGTCGCTGCTTGAGGCTAGGGATGTGATAATAGTTGCCAGTGTTAGTTGTATTTATGGATTGGGAGCTCCAGAGGATTACTTCAAGATGATGTTGTTTCTTGAAGTGGGTGATAATCTCGGGAGAGAATCAATTATCGAAAAGTTAGTCTTTATGCAATATAAGCGGACCGATGTTGAATTTGTAAGGGGAACATTTCGTGTCCGAGGAGAAATTATCGACATCTTTCCATCAGACCAGGATGCTGTCGCAACGCGAGTTGTACTGTTCGGAGATGAAATAGAGGAGATTCGAGAGTTTGATCCACTTCTAGGTACTACGAAACGACAAATTACCACGGCCGCAATATATCCTGTTAGTCACTTCGTTACATCCCGCGACTCGGTAGAGAGGGCAATCGGAACGATTCGAGAGGAGTTGGCGCAATGGACACCACAATTATTGAGACAGGGTAAGGTGGCGGAGAGCCAGAGGCTTGAGCAGCGAACGCTCTACGATCTTGAGTTGCTTGAGGAGATAGGTTTTTGCAGGGGAATTGAAAACTATAGCCGTCATATGGCGGGACGAGTACCGGGCGAGCCGCCTACAACGCTTCTTGATTACTTTCCAGATGATTTTCTGTTGGTTGTGGATGAGAGTCACGTAACCGTGCCGCAGATAGGCGGCATGTTTCGAGGAGATCGAGCGCGAAAGGGAACATTAGTTGATTTCGGATTCCGCCTCCCCTCAGCGCTCGACAATCGACCGCTAACTATGGATGAATTCTGGGAGAGGGCAGGTCAGACGATTTTTGTCTCGGCAACTCCGGCGGATTTTGAGCTAGAGAAAAGTCAAGGGGTTGTGGTAGAGCAAGTGAATAGACCCACTGGTCTTCTCGATCCGGAAGTGACAGTGAAGCCAGCCCGAAATCAGGTAGATGATCTGTTAGGAGAGATTCAGCAGACAATACATAGTGGTCAGAGGGTACTAGCAATAACTCTGACTAAAAAAATGGCCGAGGACCTCTCGACTTACTTGCGAGAAATTGGCATCAAGGCTCGTTATCTACATTCTGATATTACAACGATCGAGAGAGTCGAGATACTACGTGGTCTTCGAAGAGGTGATTTCGATGTTCTGATTGGAATTAATCTCTTGCGAGAGGGCTTAGACCTTGTAGAGGTTGGCCTGGTGGCTATTTTAGATGCTGATAAGGAGGGGTTTTTGCGCTCCACCCGCTCGCTTATTCAAATTATGGGTCGAGCGGCGCGAAACGTCTCCGGGCGGGTTATTCTCTATGCAGATAAAGAGACAAAATCAATGAGTGAAGCGCTCGCGGAGACGGATCGTCGTCGAAGTATACAAGCTCAGTATAATGCGGAGCACGGAATTACGCCGCAGTCAGCTAAGCGCTCCGTTGAACCATCTCTAGTGGCGGGAGAGGAGGTTAGAGACTCGAACTCAGTTGAGGATTATGGCAAGGATTCCATCCCGTCTGATCCAAAGGAGCAAAAGACTTTGTTAGAAGGCTTGAAGAAGAAGATGTTTGAGCACGCTGCTCGCCGGGAATTTGAGGAGGCTGCATCGCTTCGAGATAGGATTCAATCTATAACCAAGGCTCTTATGGAACAGCCATCCTAATGAATGTACTCGGCTAATAAGTTTTTTAGATTGATCTGTAACACGAATAGAAATTGTGGCTAGAAGATGCTGCGGTTACGCCAAGGATGTGTCCCAGGCCGTTAGCCAGCCGTAAACGTTTAGCGAATTGGTAGGTAGTGTATGTGGTCTATCAGGTTGTCCTCAATGCGCAGAGGAAAATAAGAGATAGGTTATGGATCTTACGGCTACTTTCCGCTAAGCCCCATTGTTATTAGTACCCGGACTTCGTCTCCGTAAGATATGTCGTCAAATGGAATCCGAGTGCCCTCGAAGGGTCTTCCATCCACTGACATAGATTGAATACCTGTTTCCTGATTGTTTGGGTTTAACACCTCGATGATAAATGTCCGGTTGTTTTTTCTGTATCGAAGAGAGAATTCAGTCCATTGAGAAGGAATGCACGGATTTACTGAAAAACCGTCGGGATAAATGTTGAATCCGAGTATGTGGTGGAGGCCGGCTTGGTATAACCACCCAGCGGAACCTGTGTACCAACTCCAACCTGCCCGACCCAAGAGGGGCTGCTCGGAGTAAACGTCTCCACACATTACGTATGGTTCTCCCTGATAGGTCTGAATTTCGTCGCTGGTGGACGTATGGTTGACGGGATTTATGAGCTCAAAAAGTTCATAAGCGGTGCTCCCGTGGCGTAGTAGCGTGTGTGCTATTATTACCCAGGCTGCGGCATGAGTGTATTGGCCCCCATTTTCTCGTACCCCTGGCGGATATCCTTTGATGTAGCCAGGATTCTTCTCCATCGTATGAAAAGGCGGAGATAGGAGTTTGATGAGTTTTGCATCCCGGTCGACAAGTTTATTCGTGGCAGATTCCAGCGCTTGTTGGGCGCGCTCAGCTTTTGCCTTATTTGAGATTACCGCCCATGATTGACACAGTGAATCAATCCGGCATTCCTCACTAGTACTAGTACCGACAGGTGTACCATCGTCAAAAAATGCACGCCGGTACCACTGCCCATCCCAGCCTTCGAGTTCGGCAGCTTCGACAAGTCTGTTTGCTCGTTGCTGTAGAAGCTTTGCGCGCTCAAGCTCTCCCTGCGAGAGCAGGATAGGAGCAAAGCGACGGATTACTTCAGCTTGGAACCAAGCAAGCCATACGCTCTCTCCTTTGCCCTCTTTGCCGATTTCGTTCATGCCATCGTTCCAATCGCCTGCTCCGATAAGCGGTAGACCGTGGGAGCCACAGCCTTCAGTAGCATCGAAAGCACGTAGACAGTGCTCTAGAATACTAGCAGATTCCTGACTTATTTCGGGTGTGAAGTACGACTCCATTTGACCTTCTTCTAATCGTGCTCCCGAAATAAAACTAACTTGCTCGGATAGAATAGAATGATCTCCAGTTGTCTCAACGTAGCGAGCAACGACGTATGGTAGCCATAACAAGTCATCAGATATCTTTGTTCGTACCCCTCTGTTAGTAGGGGGATGCCACCAGTGCTGAACATCTCCCTCGGTGAACTGTTGCGCGGCATGCTCTAATATCTGTTTCCGCGTGAGTTCGGGATCGATCGGTAACATGACCAGAGAGTCTTGTAGCTGGTCTCGGAATCCCAATGCTCCACCACTTTGATAAAATGCAGAGCGAGCGTAGAGCCGGCAGGCCAAGGTCTGATACAACAACCATCCATTCATTAATACATTGAAACTGTCGTCAGGCGTAGAGATTGAGATAGACCGTAATAGTTGTTCCCAGTGCGCCTTAACCTGACTCTTGGCTGAGTGAATAGTTTGTTGGCTCTTGTAGTTGGCGACTTTAGTCCGAGACTCCTCGATTGAGGCGTGTTCTGAGAGAAAAAAGTGCAGAGAGCGTGTTTCATTAGGTGAAAGTGTAACGCTAACTTGCAAGACAACGCATGGGTCACTTCCTGCGCCCGTTTTACCGGACAGTTTGATACTCTTGCTTCTGGTTGACATGAATGAGTTGCTCATCCCTTGTCGGAGCATAACTGGTGAGGAGAGATCACCTTGCTTACCAATAAATTCCAATCGGGATGTGGTATGCCCAATAATTGGACCACTTGCTCCTATTGAACAAATTCGGCCGGAAAATTCATTGTTGTACCGGTTCCGAGCCTGAATAATCTGATTAGACCTATCAAATGACGTCGTGATAAATCGATAGGCGTCCTGCTTCACGATACCCAAAACTAGTTCGGAGTACGAGAATAGCTCTAAACGAAGTTCATTCTCACCTCTGTTGGTAAGTTCGATTTGCGTCCACTTTACGGGCTCGTCGGGAGAAACAAATATCTCTAAGGATGAGTCTATGTCAGAGTTGTTGGTAGAAAACCTGGTGAAACCAAATCCATGCTCTACTTTATATGAAAGACCAGAACCGCAAGGATTCGGCGCAAGTGACCAAAACTCCCCCGATTCTACATTTCGAAGATATACAACTTCGCTTGGAGGATCTAATACAGGGTCGTTTGACCATTCGGTTATTCTGTTTTCTCGGCTATTCTGGGACCAGGTGTATCCGCCGCCAGACTCTGTTATGAGGGTGCCGAAGGAAGGGTTTGCAATCACGTTGGACCAAGGTAGAGGTGTCGGCGCTCTTTCGCTTGCGATAAGTTTATAGTGATTTGAGTTCTTGCAGAATCCTCCAATTCCATTAAAGAGTAGTAGATTCTGGGGTTCGATATCTACATCTGCGTGCGAACGTATTTGGTTTTCCGCGACGCCGTTGCTTGTAGTTTGTTCGAAGGGGGCTTCAGCAAGAAGCTCTGATAACCCACCAACAGAGCAATCAAGGACAACTCGTGCCACCGTCTCTAATAGACTTGACTCAGCATCGGATATCTGGAGAGTTGAGCGGAGAAAAACACCACCGGAGCGGTCAATAAGAGCGCCCGCTGGCGTTAGCCTAACAGCGTATTCGATATCCTCTGCGAGTTGCTGGATATAGCCGCCCTCGTTGTGATGAAGCACGACTAAATCAAATTCTAGTCCCCTTTCCCGTAAAAAGTGATGTGCTAGAAGCATCTCTTGTAGGTGCTTAATCTGACGCACGTCCGAGAGTCTTAGTAAAACAAGGGGTAGGTCTCCGGAAACTCCAAAGCGCCAGAGGGCAGACTGCGTGAGCGTATTATTCTTTAGAGCTTCTTCTCCACCTCGGACAGCCTCAACATTGTATAACAGACAGCCGGCGAGCTTGTGAAAGAGTTCTGCCTGAGCGGCTGTATGAGCGTGGCTTCGAAGCTCTACTTGTGCGCGACTCCACGAGAGCTCAAAAGCCCGGTTTACGTGCAACAATTCTTGATAGCGAGAGATAAGTTGTGATGCGACCGAGCGCTCTTTGGCAGCCCCTGAGATGAAGGTGAGAGTCTCGCTCGCTCCGGCTTCAAGCCGAACAGTACATCCTAAGGAGACGATCGGATCAACGTTTCCATCGTAGGGTTGTACTTTCGAGCCTGCGCCTTGAAATATAGAAGGAAGTCGCATGGTATTCTTTCGACCGATGAAACTCGCCCTCGAAGTATAAAATCTTACCGGTGCGTAACTGGTTTTAAGGGTAACTCGGTGGAAGAAATAGAGTGGCGTCTCATGCTCGCTCCGAGGCTTTCTGGTGCAAATAATAGCGTCAGAGTCAGGTAGAGGTTCAGCTTTGAGGAACAATTTGCTAAATGCTGGGTGGGCAGCGTCGGCGCGTAGAGTGGCCAGGGATGGTTCGTTGTAGCTGACGAGCTCCAACTCCCTTTCCGTGTGGCTGAGGTTTGTCACTGTAACGCGCCTTAGCTCTACATCATCATCTGGTGAAACAGTAATCTCGGTATGAATGAAGATGTCGTCGTCGAAACGCTTAAATTCGACTTTCCCTGGGCTGAAAATGGCCTCGTATGAATCTGCTTCTATCTTGGTAGGCTGATAACTCGTTGACCATGTCTTCTTGGTGTCGACATCATGAACATAGATGAAGCAACCGTAGTTGGAGGATAAAGAATCCTCTCTCCACCGGGTTAGTAGGGTGGTTTTATCATAGATGCTTGTGCCACCGCCGGTAGAATCGACAAGGAGTGAGTAGCGCCCATTTGAAAGTAATCGCACACGAGGAGCGACATGAAACGGTGTGCGAATAATCTCAAGCCCTGGTGCTTCCGGTTTTTGCTCTTCCTTGTGAGTGAGCGCCAGTTCGGGCTCGTGAGGAACAATTGCCGCTACTCGTTGTGGAAACCGCTCGTGGAGTAGCAGCTCAGTTGATTTCACTATGGGGTGGCTGTGGAAGCGCTCGCACATGATGTCGTCATTAAGCAGGTTATTAATGCTGACCAACGACATGCCTTGATGATGTGCAAAAAATGACTGTACGATGTGTTTTCGCTCGGTGATGGAGTGCCTCGAGGGGGTGTAGTCGATAGCTTCGTAGAAACCGTACTGACCGCGACCGCCTTCTCGCTCTATGAATTTGAGGTTTTCGAGAGATGCTGCGATTGATGGAGCAAAGTTTAGTGCCAGCATCGTCGAGTACGGAGAAATAACTAGATCTTCTGATAAGCCACGCTTCAGGCCCAATCCGGGAACGCCGAAGGCTCGGTATTGGTAGGTTTTCTCAAAATCAACACCACTGAATGCCGATTCGGAGATTCCCCATGGGGCAGATCGACGACGGCTATATGCCATCTGAGCGGTGACTACGGCCCTGGCAGTTCGGCCGAGTATCGTAGTCGGATAGTCTTTCATCACTAAAAAAGGCATCAAGTATTCGAACATGGTGCCGGTCCACGATATAAGAGCTTTCCCTCCAGGGGTACTCGCTAGAGATCTCCCAAGGGAGAACCAGTGGCGCTCGGGCACCTCGCTTCGTGCAACGGCGAGGAAGCTCAAGAGACGCGCCTCAGAGGCCAACAGGTCGTAGTATCCCTTGTCCCTCCGTCCCTGCTCGATATTAAATCCGATGGCAAACAGGTTTCGTTCTTGGTCATAGAGGAATGAAAAATCCATCTCCTCAATCAGTCGCTGATAGGTCCTCTTGGTTGCCCTGAGCTCTTGTTGCAGTGACTCTATCTGCTTGAGAGACTCGTCGACGGACAAGTGGAGTTGCGAGATAATCTTCTCGTCAGAAGAGATTGGTTGTGAGATCTCGGCGGCTGTTATCAGGTTTTGAAGTTGCTTTGCTCCTTGCGAGATTTCGTTTAGGGTCGGAAACGAATTGCCGAGGCGCTCAAATTCCTTGAGTGCTGTCGTTTTTAGGCCATCATCTGAGCTTGAGCCCATTGTAAGAGATGAGTCCTTCCTGATGGAACTCACATAGGCTTGTAGTGGTTCGATCCACTTGAGCACCCTGATCGCCTCTGACAAATCACAGAGAAAAGTATAAAGTGGAGGATTTGCTGCATGGCTCGACGGAGACGCTTGTGAACTATCGACCGCCAGCACATTTCTCGACTGCTCTTCTAAATACGCAATCGATTCAGGTGAATTCAGGAATGAGATGACATCAGTTATTGATGAGTTTGTGCGGCTATAGAACTGTGAATGCAGCGCACTGATTGTATCCCGTTGATTTTGCGCAGAGAATTCCTCGTCAAGGAGCCGACTGAGAGTTGAAACGTGTTTTGCTCCAATTATTTCTCGGTTACTAGCCTCAGCTACACACGAAAGAAGCGTGTAAAGATGACCCAGGAGATTGCCGCTGTCTACTGTGGATATGTATCTGGGGGATAATGGTTGTCTTGAAGTAATCGAATACCAGTTAAATAGGTGGCCCTTGTACTTCTCGAGAGCCTCAAGAGCTCGACATATATCAGCGGTTTTAGAGAGCGAGGTGTTTAGCGGAATGAATCCCAGATCATATGCAGACTGAATACTTAACAACGAAAGGGAGATGTTGGTCGGTGACGTTCTTTCAGCGACAACAGTCTCTGGATTCAGTTGGAGATTGTCGGGCATTAACGAAGAGTATTCAGGTCGAAGATATGATCGAAAGAATGACCAAGTATCGTATGCGACGTGAAGCAGATACGTTGCCTCGGTGTTGGTTGCAACGGCGCGTCGAATTACAAAAGGGCGTGAAACCACTTTGGCGATCCAGGGCGAAACGCCCCAAAGACAAACGAGTGGGGAGGCGTACAGGAGTGCTGAAAAATTTAACTGAATCGCACAACCAAATGCTAGAAGGACTAGTCCCATGATCGGCAAGAAAACTTTTAAGAATGTTTTTGTTTCATTCTTACTCTTACGTTCCGACCGCTCTGCCGGCTCCCACTCTAGAAGATGCATTTTGGAGACGTATAATCGATGGAGGGTTATACCGATGGCGTGGATCATTAAGCCGGCTTGATGGGGAAGAAACGCAAGTCCTAAGAGGGCGCGGATGGTGTTTCGCCACGCGTCTCTACCGATATCTCCTAGAAAACCACCCAATGATATCCCAACAGAGGGAAGTGCAAAAACCGAAGCGAGTCCAGTAAATACTGGAAATGAAATATTTATAAGAACCACCGTTGTCCAAACCAGCGGCCCGCCAGGTAGAAATAACCATCCCCCGAGTAATGCAAAAAGGCACGCTGGAGGAACGAGACTTCTCCGTAGATTATCGAACATCTTCCACCAGGAAAGGATGGATATCTCGCTTGATTGCTTGCCAGTTCTGCTTGGAACAGTGCGAAAGAGCCAGGGAAGGAGCTGCCAATCGCCCCTGACCCATCGGTGTAATCGTTTCGAGTATCCCATATATCGTGAGGGAAAATCATCATAGAGCTCGATATCCGAAGCTAGGCCAACTCGTGCAAACGATCCTTCAAAGAGGTCGTGGCTTAACAATGCATTTTCGGGAACCCTGTCGCGTAGCACCTGCTCAAAGGCTCGAACGTCATAGATCCCCTTGCCCCAAAATGATCCTTCACCAAAGAGGTCTTGGTACACTTCTGAAACCACATTAGTGTAGGGATCTAGCCCAGCCTGCCCAGAGAAAAGTTTAGAAAATCGACTATTGGTAGCCGATGTCAAAGAAATAGTCACTCGAGGTTGAATAAAAGCGTATCCCGACGTTACCCGGTTAATAGTAGGATCAATTACAGGACTGTTCATTGGGTGAGCTATGGTAGCCACGAGTTTTCGGGCCGTATTACGGGAGAGTTGCGAATCGCTGTCGAGTGTAATGACATAACGGGTCTGACGAATTCGCTCTTTTGAGCCTACAATAAGAAGGAGGGAGGTTTCATCGTCTCCGAGGATATATTTGTTTAACTCTTCGAGCTTTCCTCGTTTTCGTTCCCAGGCCATCCATGTATTTTCGGATGGGTTCCACTGTCGACTTCGAAAGAAAAGCATAAAACGAGGGGTTCCCGTTGCGCTGTGTCGGTTGTTTAGTCGATCGACTGCAGCTTTCGCCGAGTCGATGATTAATTTGTCGGATTCGGTTTCCCGAGCAGATGCATCGGGCAAGTCTGCCATAAGTACATAGCTAAGCGCCTTGTCGTCGTTTCCCAAAAACCGAACCTCTAGCCCATCAATGGCCCGGTCAATAGAAGCCGCAGAGCTAAAGATAGTGTGAACTACAACGAGAGTTTTGTATTCCTCCGGGATTGGATTGTCCGAATTTAGTTTAGGAAGAGGCTGGGGTGGAACCCAGCGGCTAGCGAGGTATTGAACTAAGCTTGAAGCGAGCTCGGAGACAGGAAGAAGGGTCAACAACAAGGTGATCAGGAAAAGTGGATAAGAGGCTTCTGCCCATTCGGAGAGTAAGAAAACATATCCAGTAAGTATAAAAGATAGAGTAAGTATCGAGCCAAGGTAAACCGCAAGAGAGTGCTTGCGAAGTAGTCTACATAGTCTCTCGGCTACGGTTGGTCTGTAGGATATCTTCTTTTCTAATTCCTCGCGTCCGGAGGCTATAAGATAATATCCGACATAACTTTTGTTTGGGTCTGATGATGTTGTAGTAGATCGTTTGAGCGCGCACTCCAACACCGATTGAGCAACAGATGAGTCGGTGGTTTTAAGACGTTTCGCTATTTTTTCGATGCTGTGCCTCAGTGTGTCGCGAGTCGTAAAGTCCGACCTAGAGTAGAGATTCGAGGGATCCTTTCGAAGAACCGCGTCAACAAGACTGACCGACTCGAACCACTCCCGCCAATTGCATTGGTCTATACTGGTAAGTGAGGTAAGTGTATTGCCAACTGATATTTGTCTTGTTGCTTGATGGTGGTCCTCGGCTCTTAAGAGATCTTCTGGAATAATACCCCGCTCTCGTAGTTTTTCCTCCAGGAAGTGCAAGGCCATATAGGCCTTTCGTCCTCGACTGCGGAGGCGTTTGAGAAGCTCTAGAGCGCTGTGAGGAAGGAAGCTTTCTTTTTCGTCGATCCGACGTGCTAGCTCCACCATTATTTGAGTGCCGGCCCTCGATTCGTCGCCAACGACAAGTTCGACTAGTTTCAGGATTTTTCGTTGAGAGAGTAGTTCGCTCTCTGCTTGAACAGTGAGATGGCGAAGGTTTTCTAGTAGTGCTAGCCGCAGCATTATGGGGAAAGCCCACAGTTCACCGGAGGAAAGTTCTAAGCTTCGTTGGTAAGAAGAGATAAAAGCAGAGGAAAGCCTTGTGTCGGACGACGCATCTGTGTGCATTACAAACTCAAGAGCCAAGTGGTAGATCCGAGGAAGTCCCCGTAACTCACCATCTAATATCTTAGGTAAGGTGCGGTAAAAACCTTGCGGAAGATATTTTTTGATTTGAGCCGCGTGCCGCTCTACAACATGGTAGTTGTCGAGTAGCCATTCACCCCCTGCAGTAAGGTTTTCACCGTTGTGAGCTGCTTCAGCTAATCGAAGATATACTCGGCGCAGCGTTGCCCTATTGCTACCGTATCCGCGCAATACCCGTGCGGAGGACAATGGACCTACTTTTCCGGTGTGTGACTGAGCTAATTGTTCACCTAGGGCTTCGAGGTTTTCACGGGATAGGGCTTTTGGATTCCAGGGTAATGGAACCGTTGCCCGTGATTGCATTGAGAATTGACGACGTAACTCATCTAGGGTGCTGCGGATCCGACCGACCAAGAGAAGATAAGTTGCTATCAAAAGAGGCTCCTTGTTAAAAATAGGTGTGGAGGTTAGGTTCTGTTCTTCAGCTTTTTTCTTGATTTGCTAACAGTTGGCATGAAGCTCTAACGTAGGGAATTTTAGCAACTTCCATGCTTTTTTGCACCTCTAAACTGGCTTGAATATACTCGGGTAGGGAATGTTTCTTGTCCGAAGCTCTGAACGATTACCTGGCGGCGTTGGGAGTACTACTGTTCCGAGCCCTTTTTCGGGGCAAAAAGGGGGGCTTTCCTCAAAGGCTTTGTTTGGCGAGTTGTTTGGAGCACTTTCGGCGGGACATACGGCGTGCCTTTCTACTGTATCTGGGCCCGGATAACGTTATCAACCCAGCATAATTTCTCGGGCCAGGGGCCGCTGGGGCGTGATTTGGAAAACACATCGGAAAGTTCAAACCCGCAAAGCATAAGAACAGCTTTCTATTTGGGACATGCGGGTTCTTGCAAACAGCTTCCTCGCTCCTGA
The DNA here is from genome assembly GCA_038134595.1 of Pseudomonadota bacterium. Taxonomy (GTDB): domain Bacteria; phylum Bdellovibrionota_C; class UBA2361; order UBA2361; family OMII01; genus OMII01. The sequence continues at coordinate 227,868 of JAYPVM010000002.1, forward strand.
GTCGCACGCTTTAGCTAGAACAGTCTGGAGAAGGCAGGAGTGAGTTTAAGACCTATACCGGAATATTCATCGCCGAACAGAGCAAAGTGGTTGTGTCAGCGCCTGAACTCCAGCATTGCATTCTGACACCCGTGGCATTTTGCAATATTAATATTTTTTGCTCAGTTCTAACTTATCCATTTCATGCTCTAAGAGGTACTGAATCCGAGAGGTTCTAAGGGATCCGAAGGATTTTACGGAAAGTTCGTTGAAGGCGAGAGTTTTGGACCAATGAATTGGTAGTTTTTGAGCGAGATCAAAAGATCGATTGCCGAGGATGTTCTCCAATAGTTTCTCGAGGTCAGGTGAGAGGGGATTTATAATCAGAAGAGCTAGCACGGCAGCATCCCGTACGATGGGGTCTTGGTGATGTCTAAGACTCCAAAGTCTTGAGAGGATAGGGAGTGCATGACTGCCATATGCTGCTCCGGCTAGCGAGGCGCCAACAAGAGTTGCTCGGTCAGTGGTAGAGAGTTTGTCATTTACCAGTCTAAGAGTAGCCTCGTTGGGAAGCATCCTTAGGGCCCCAAAAAGTTCTGCTGAGACTCGATATGAGGAGAGCTCTGCTATCGCCATATTGAGAATTTTAGATAATGGCACCTGTGCCTTAGCGTTCACTGCGAGTAGATGAACAAGATGCCAACGCATTATTAAGTGCTGCAAGTTATCGCTATTTACGATCTGCGTCAGCGCTTCAACTGTGAGTGGAGTGCTGGTAGTTTGAAGTTCAAGAAGTGCAGGGAACATTGCTACAGTATGATCGGGGTCGATGGTAAGTAGTGAGGCAAGCAGAGAGTCGTATGTGGAGATCGTTTCGGGTGAAATGCTTAGACCCTGCAAAAGCGTCGTCCTCCATTCTGCGGTAGGGGAATTATGTGTGCTTGTGGCCGCGATAAGTTGCTTGCTTATCTTCTCTACAACCGCAATGTTATCGTCGGCATATGACACTACAATCTGGGCGGGATACTCCAGTAAACATTTAGAGATCTTTTCTAGGGCAGCGCCACGTATTGATGTAACTGACGAAAAGGTTGCTGCGCGTACAACAGGCGCCCAATCTATGGAGTGATTGCAACTAAATGCCTCGAGAGTGGTCTTGGCTAATGCGGAAATCTCCTCGCGAGGATTCGGTTCTAGGGCAGCTATGGTGAGTGCCAGTTGCCAACCGATACGTTGCGGTGAATTTGCCACCGCCATTTTGAGAAGTGGAATACTACTACTTCCATACGACAGCAAAACCTTCGAAGCGTAGGTTGATTCGTCCGTGTTTTCGAGTAGTGGTATGAATCGAGCCGCGAGTCCCCGATGAGGATATTCTCGGAGGGAAATTACTTTGAGAGCGTTGCGGGCCAAAGGGGTTCTAATGGAACTGGTAGCCATCCACCACAGTCGATTCGGAAGACTACTGAGTGATCCTATAAGCGTAAGCTCCGTATCGGAAAGATCCTGAATTCGGAGTAGCTTTCCAATGATATTGGCATACTTGGGGTGCGAGTCGCCTTTCCCAGAGGTTTTTAAAAGCTTAAGAGCTGCCTGTCTGTACGGTGCTGGGTCGTGTGAGTAGAGCTTTCCGTCAAGAATACTCTCCAACAATGAGAGCGCGGTATTTGCGTTTTCGGTAGAGAAGCGCACGAAAGAACCTAGGGTCGATAAGATAGAAATTGTGTTTTGCGTTTCCTTTCGGAGAATTCTACGCTGAAGTGTGTAGTAGGCGCGTTCAGATAGGTTGCGATTCGGAAATGAGTCTTGGTGTGACAGTAGATTAAGTATGTATCGCTCTGATTTAGCCGCTTGGGAACGTGTAAGTGATTCGATTGCTTTGGAGGTCAGTACGGGTGAACTCCGTAGGAGGCAGCGAACCTGAGTGGGTTGTAGTCTGTTGGGAGCAAATATTCCGTCGGTGTCTGAGAGGGCTGCTTCAGAACGGGCTGTGAGGGCAAGTCCACCTCTCTGAACACAGATTCTCCCAACAAGATGAAGAAGCTGGGCGGTCAATGAATGTTCTGAAATTAGCGCCAGGAGAGTGTCGGCGTATTGGGTGGTTGTCTTCGGGTTCGGGAGAGGAACAGCAAGAGATAGCGCACTTACTTCATCGACAGCCAGAAAAGGAATTTGATCGAGGAACGCCTCGAACGGCTCCGGTGTTCCAGGTCCGAAGTCCTCTAAGAGCGCTCTTAGCGTGTCAGTATTTCCTTTCGTCTGTGCGACGCCCTCTTTGATTATAAGAGGGATGCTTTGTGAGCGAAATTCCTTTAGGAAATCCCTAGCAAGACGAGAATTGTCAGAGAGGGCAAATGGAATGACCGCCTGAAGAGCTGAAGGCTCCGGAGATCTCTTCGATTTACTGGCTGCGTCAAGAATATGGGCGGTAGCTTCCTCGAATTCCACAGCAAGCTCGTTGCTAAGTGTTCCCTGTGAGTATATTTCAATAATGTCTGACAAAGCCGAAAGAGAAGCCTCTCCCGACTCTGAAAGGATGTGAAGAGCGCATTTTTTTGCAGCGAATTCGCGGCTAGGGTCTGTGTTTTGCCATTGAATTCCAACCCACCGTTCAGTTTTTACGGGTCGCAGCTGTTGATCAGTTGTCACATCTGTTAGTGGGTGTATTGAAGCGAAGGCCTCAGCAGATGAGGGGGGAGCTATATTGAGGGAAAGAATCGATCTAAGTTGCTCAGCGAGCTTTATTTGATCGTTCGGCGAAGATTTCTGGTACTGAAGCAAGGCTTCGTCGCACGAATCAAACACAAGCTTGGTGAAGCTTTGTTCGGCTGCAACCTGTCGAGGTATCGTGTGCAGTAAGAGAATTAGCAGAGCAATGCGAACTATATGAAGCGCCATGTTCCATCTCCGTGAAGTTCTAGAATATGGTCGTGGAACTGACCTAAGTCGTCGGCATCTCCAGTGCTCACGAATCGATTGACGAAATTTGGGAGCGCTTTATAAAGCGAACGAGCTATCGACTGGTCCATTGCTGTAACCGATTCGTCCAAAAAGACGAATTTTGGCTTCGCTAGTAACAGGCGTGCGAATGCGAGCCGTTGTTGCTCGCCCGTACCCAGGACGTTCGGCCAATCGAGAACTGCGTTTAATCCACCGACTCGGTGGTACATTTCCAGAAGGCGAACCTGTTCCAAAATGGCAACAAGTTCCGAATCGAGGAACGCCTTTCGTTGAATCCCATATAGAAGCTGCGAACGAAGCGTTCCCAGAATCATGTAGGGCCGTTGAGGAAGAAAGAAGGCTTGGTGTAGATCGGGCGTAGTTATAGTGCCGTTACCACTAGTCCATAGACCGGCTATGGCTCTAAGGATAGAGCTTTTACCGCTACCGCTTGGGCCGGTAATAAGCAATGAATTTTGGCTCATGGTAAAGGTCAGGTCACGAATAAGAACCTGCTCTCGCCGCGGAGTCCAGATCGACACATTCTTAAAGGAGAGATGATCTCCCGACCTTATTTCTATGCCAAGCTTGGAGAATTCCGGTTGAGCGCTTTGGTGGAGGGCCTCTGAAAACGAGCCGAGACGGTTAATGGTGGCAGCGAATACGCTAAGTGTGCTGAAGTGGTTGACTACTATTGAGAGAGCGTTGATAACAAAACTAAAGGCAACGCCGGCCTGTATTACCACACCGATATCTACGTCACCTTTGAAAAAGAGAGGAGCAACGATGATTGTGGGTAAGATGGTAAGAACGTAATTGTATGGCACCGTAAAAAACTGTAAATTTCTATTCCAGTTTATCACTTTAAGCAGATTGGCGAGGGCTACTTTTAGTCGTTGACGGGTTCGAGTAAATTCGTGTCTCTCGTGGCCGTGAAATGCAATTGATTCAGCACTGTCTCGGACATTAATAAGTTTGTAACGATAGTCAGCCTCTTTCTTAAATTGGGCGAAATTTAAACCTATCAAGGGTCGTCCAAGTAGCGACGTCACTAGCGATCCTATCGCTGCATATCCGATGGCCACTACTAGAAGAAGCCAGTAAATAGAATAGAGTAGGGAAATGTAGAGGAGTAGTTGTACAGTTGAGTTGAAGGCGACAAGAAAAAACATGACGGTCTCATCGCAAAATCGAGCAATATCTTCTTCTATACGTTGATCTGGATTGTCGATTTTACTATCGAGATTTACTCGGTAATACGCGCGCTCTTGAAAGTACTTTCGTAGGATTCTGTGACTCAACCATCGGCGCCACATGAGTTTTAATCGTGCTTCGGAGTATGAATAAAATACTACTACAGGTGTTGCGATAACAAACGCCATCAGATATTCAAAGAGCTTCCATTGGAAAAGCTGATGGTCCTTGGTCTGCAGAGCGTTCATAAAGTCTCGCGCAATGTAACTAATCATATACCCGATATAATTACTTAAGAGAGACAATCCTAAAATGAGCGCGACAAGACCGTATGCCCGATATTTTATGTCAGAGCGAAAAAGCGGAAGGGCTAAAAGAAAAAACCGTTTAACAACATTTTTGTCAAAATGGATGGTGTTAGACATATGTTTTTATCGTTTCCTTTTTTTACCCTGACAACACGGAGTTATCCGGGTGAGGCCCCTTCTCCTGATGTTACTGTTCTTTCGTAATCAGCCCAGGCTGCGGAAAATCCACGGCCAGCTGATCGAAGCTCAGGAAATGAGCCGATCTCTTCGATCCGACCATCTCGAACATACACTACAGTATCAAAGAAGGGCACAAGCGCAAGGCGATGGCACGCTGTAATGATCGTTCTATCAGCGAAGTTATGGAGGAGCCCGGTGAAAATTTGCTTCTCCGTTAATGGATCGAGGCTAGAGGTCGGCTCGTCAAGAAGTAGGATATCTTTACCTGGTACACGAAGTATCCCGCGGGCTAAGGCTAGTCGCTGCCGCTCTCCAACAGAGATATTAAGACCCGATTCTTCTAGATGGCTATCCCAGCCGTAGTGCAGTTTCTCTAAGATATGGTCGATTTTGCAAATCTCGACAGCTTTTTGCATCTCTGATTCATCATATTGCTGTTCGAACGCAAGGTTGTAGCGTAGTGTTTCCGAGAATATTTCTGGTTCTTGCGGAATTAGAAGGCTAATTCTCGCTATATCGTCGAGTGTGATATCGTTAGCGTCATCGACAATCGCGGTACCCTGTTCGATTGCAAGCATCCCGGCAATTACCTTAAGAAGTGTAGATTTACCCCCTCCGCTCGGGCCGACGAGCGCGATCTTTTCACCCCTCCGGATAGAGATACAAACATTTTTGAGGTTTTGGAGCTCCGAATTGTACGAGAATGATATGTCTCTTAGCTCGATAGAAGTCCAAGACTCGGTTAGGTTTGCCGATAAGCGAGGAGCAGCCAGTGCGCCAGACTGATTGAGAACCGATGATGCATCATCATACGCAGTCGCTGCTTCGATTATACCTCCGTAGTAACCAGTAAAAGAGCCAATGGCTGCAAAAATCCTGTCGAGATAATTAAGCAGGACATAAACGCTCGCAATATCAAAAGCGGAGGAGTTCCCGTGTTGATTGTGAAAGTAGATGTAAAGCGATGCTCCCATCACCAGACTATAACCGACTGCTATGGTTCCCCACTTTAGCTCCTGATATTTCCAGATCTTCCTCGATAAACGAAATCCGGCGTCTCTTTGGGCTGAGAGGTAGCCGAGGGCGGGTTTCTCTAGATGGAGGGTTTTTACAGTTATTATATTTGATAGGTAATCTACGCAGGTGCGGTTTAGTTTGTCATAGAAGCGATTGTTCTTGCGAATGTTTTTCGTTAAACGTGCGTTAAACAATATCATTACGAGTACGGTCAGGCATCCCATCACTAAGACAGTTGCCGCAACCTCGGCGTCAAGTGCAAAGATGAGAAGCGTGGCTGCAAAAAACTTCATTGCACCGTCGAGAATCTGCCAAACGTAATTCGAGACGACTGCTTCGATTGCTCCAACTGACCTGTGAAGTTTGCTCAGGCTTTCGCCGGTGTGGTGTCTAACGTGCCATTTAAGCGGAAACGATATTAGAGCTGTAAATATCTCTTCAAGCTTGTTGAATCGACACGTGTACGCAGTAGTCCCTTGATAATATCGACCAAAGTGATGGGCAGCGGCATACAGCATTTTTAGACCAACATAGAGCGAAATGCCCTTCATGCTTTCTGATAATGAGTGAGGGGTTACACCTTCTTTAACGAAAATCCCCAGAATCCATCCAATGGACCAAGGAATCATGAGGTCGATAGCGTAGGCTACTACATAGAGGAACATGAATAATGAAAAACGGCCGCGATTTCCCTCCGACGAAGACCAGGACGCCTTCGTTAGGGTCAGGACGGAATCAAGAGTAGACGATGCTTTGTTTTCTTCCATATACCCCAGAACCCTAGCAAAATTATCTCAATCTGTCTTCACTCACTGGTAATGGCCCTGCAGTAAAACACGAATATGTATAATTCTCTAAAATAGGTTCGTTAAGCAGTAACCAACCACTTCAAGCAAACGCCTGATGCGCTGCTTTTCTGAGCACTATAACAGCAAAGAACGTTCCCAGTCCGCGGTTAGCCGTGGTTAAGAATATTAATAACAGCACCAACCTTAGAACGATGTACTAAGGGATGTGCCTATGTTTCGTTACCGAGCGGTTCAAAAGCTTCCGAACCCGGCAAGATCGACGGGTCATTCGATGTGGTAAGATGCTGCATCATCTGTTTTGGCACCAAATAGATAAGTTAAAGTGAAGTATGTTTGAGTATTTAGGTTTAATGACCTAAGTCAGTCGGTGAGGTAGATGCCGTTAGGAACGAGGTGTTATTAAGAGGCAAAAATAAGAAGTCTACGAGCAGGCTTGCAGCGTTAACTACAAAGATATTGGCTACTATTAGATGGGCGAGCTTTAGTGGCACAGGAGACAGTAGTAGCACCGTGAGTACTCCTAACAGAACGAGTAGACACATAGTAAGCAAAAATCGGCGAAATGACCGGAGGTGAAGCAGAGGTTTTAGGGCGGGAGGTTCATAGAAAGAAAGAAGGAATGTTAGGGAAAAGACACTAAGTCCAAACACTAAGTGAAGTGGGCGCAGGCGAACAGCGATGTGCGAATTGGTGCTTAAGTCTGCTTGTAGGCCCTCAAAGATATCTTGAGAGGGAAGGAGGTGGCTTCCAAGTGAAGCGATGGCACCTGAGGTTAGAAGAGCAATTAGGGCACATAAAAATACAATTGCTACTACTCGCGTGGTCCTTGATAGTGCAACGCTACGCTGATAGCCGGGCAAAAGCATCTTGGCCGTAAAGACCTCTGAGGCGAGGAGTAATGAAGTGTTGACCAAGTGAAGGGGCATAATTACAAGTCGAGATATTGATGTATCTTGATCGACATATCCCCGGATGACTAGGAGGCGGCCGATGAGTGCTTCAAGTATGGTAAAGAATAGAACGCAATAGGCCCCGATTCTGTGGAGATTGTGACAGGTTGTTACCTTTCTAGCCAATGCGCAAAGCACTAAGACAGCGACACCAAACACTGCTGTCGAATAGCGGTGGGATACTTCAATCCACGTCTTGTGCGAGGAGCCAAAAGGGATCGCCGATCCATGACACAGCGGCCAATGATCTCCGCAACCAGCTCCGGAGCCCGATATTCGGACCCATGCGCCCCACACGATTATTAAGATGGTGTAGGCAATGAGAACCAACGTGAAACGGTGAAGTCTGAGGTGTCCAGTAGATGTAGCCATGGTTATCGTAGTTTGCATAGCTCGGTCTTTACCTCTGCTGGAATTGCAATCCACGTCTTTTGTGAGCTACGGGAGTCTTCCGCCATTTGTCGAAATAGAGGCTCAGCTTCACCTAATGTCTTGATTGAGCCGTCATAATTCTGAACGAGGATCGATTGCTCCCAGTCGCCAGCATGCACATCCAGTGTCGAGAGGACATGCAGGTAGTAAGTCGGATCGAGCCCGAGCCTAACCAACGAAGCCTTTGCTTGCTTTAGTAGGCTTTCTGTGTGCTTCGAGTTGTCGGTTCGGATGGTTTTAAAGAGGCGTCTTGAAATGATCCGGTCGCTTAAGTCTGCAAGAATTGGATCGGCGCTCGAGCTCCAGCGAGCGATGTGGTACCGCCACCACGCTTCTCTCATTTGAAAAATAACGGGCAACTCAAGGTCTTCTGCCTTGTCAGCAGTCAGGACCGCGGTCATTGTACTATCGCAAAATTCAAGCTTATCTCGGATTGCCTTTGCCCGTAATACTACAGCTTTGTTTAAGGTGTCAGTAGCTAGTAGCACGCGATGCTGATACATTTGTCGATACATTGCGTGACGCGACACGACGAAGTGCATCATGGCGTCAAGTCGGTTCTCCCTTAGCGCTAAGTGTTTATCTGGTGTGATGATGATTGAGTCGATAAGTGCGGGTATGTTGTATTTTCCGTAGCTCACTCCTGCCAGAATGCTATCAACTGTCGACCAGTTCCCTCGGTCTACGTTCCAGCCCCCTCCTGATATAAGTTGCCAAGTCCAGGGCGGTACGTCGCTGTGCTCTCCCAATATCGACGCCACTTGCTGCGCTAGTTCGGTGGAGTGCTGGTCGAGTAATGCTCTGATTGATGGGCTTTCAAGTATTACCTTTTCGGCGATGCGTTCGTGTGAATCTTTTTGTCCTGGAAACCATGTCTTGAAGGCTGTGTGGGACCCAGGGGCAAGGTGCCCAATGTCGTGAAGAAGAGCGGCGACGAGTACCGCAGTTCGGTGGTCCGCAACCTGGGATGCGTGAGCAATCATTAATTTGTCCATCGCTAGCTTCGCTAGGTATGCGACACCCAAGCAGTGACCGAATCGGGAGTGCTCTGAGAACATGTAGACCAAGCGCGTGTTGGCAGTTTGACTGATATCACGGAGTCTCTGAAACCACGGGTCGTCGATAAGTTTTAAGATAAGTCTTTCTGCCTTATCGTCTGTTGTAAACGATACTGATTGGTGAACTACGTCCGCAAATGATATTTCCGCCACAATCTCCCCTTTATTTCTTATTCTCTCTCAGCCATTACGTCCTCATAGCCAACAACACTAATGCCAAAATTATCTAATCCAGACAAGGTTCTGTGCGAGGTTGAAAGTAGCGTAATTTTCCGGACGCCCAGATCTCGAAGTATTTGGGCGCCAAGGCCGTACTCTCTCATTGTTGATGGCTTGTTAGTACGTAGCTGGTTTAGGTTCGACTCCTTTCGTAGATAGATGAAAACCCCATAATCATGTGAAGCTATCCGTTCGAGAGACTCCCGGATTAATCCCCGAGAATTCGATGGCCCGCCAAACAGATCAGAAAAGGGTTCCTCCACCTGCACCCTCACAGTCACAATCTTGTTAGCAAAAGAAGAACCCTTTACGAGAGCTAGGTGCTCTGCGTTATCCAGGGTTGAGCGATAGAGGATAGCATCAAGCATGCCGCCGTGCCTCGTTGGTAGTCTTGTTGTGGATTTACGCTGAACTAACGATTCATGTGCCAGGCGATACTGAACGATTTCGGAGATGGAAAAAGTGGGGTGTTTGGATAGTTCTGAGTGAGTGTTAGGGTTGCCTTGCAGGATGATATCTCCATTTGCATCCAAAATATCCACAAAAAGGGCAGCATCAGAGAATGAACCTGCAACGACCAAATCTAGCACCGCTTCGGCTAAGCATGCTCGTGTAAGGGATCCGCCCGTTTTTGTTTTTACGGGGAATATGTGGCCCGGCTGCACCAAGGCCCGACGATGAGGGCTCGGTGAGCCGAGCGCTTTTATTGTCTTAACTCGGTCAGAGATGCTAATTCCAGTGGTAACACCCTCTCGTGCTTCCACTGAAGTATATTGAGTTAAACCCGGTGATGAGAGACGCGTCGGTGAGGCGTTACTACGAGACATGGGTCTTAAGTGGAATTGAGACGCCCGAGCTTCGGAAATAGAGACAAGGGGAATACCACCGGTCTCTGTAAGGATATAGTTCAGTGTATCTTCGGTGAGAGCTTCGGCTGGGCTCACGAATACGCTTCGCCCGTCTCCTAAGTCGTCTACAAGAACGGCGAGCTTTTTATCTCTAAAACTCGCAAGTCTATCTCTGATTGAGTCCATGGTGGCCGATTCCTGGCGCATCTTTTACGTCGTAAATTACAATCTTTTAGAAATTATTCCGCATTGATTGCGAGGGTTTGCGATAAGGCAACTACCTTCTGTTTAGTTACTGTACCTTCCAATCGGATAAAGATCCAGAAAGAGTAGTTTGGCTAATCGGGCTGCAAAGCACCTTCTTAGATGAGCGTAAATTCCTGTAAGTATTCATAAAAACTAATTATAAAATAGTGTTTAAGGAATTTGTCGTGATTGTCGAAGTCATTTATAGGTCAAGAAAGACCTCACCAGCATTTGTTGTTGAAGTTTAGTTGTAAAGGTGGTGGCAGAATGGAGTCGGAAGTAAACACAGGGAGCGGACCAGAACTATCTGATAACGAGAAGAAGATAGTTAGGGCGAGGCGGACAGCCTTCGTGGCACGTTTTATAGTTCTTCGTGAGGGAAAGCGAACGCGAGCTCATAGGACAATAGAGATGATGGAGTGGGAGGATTCCACCACTGTTGAGGAGCTTGCCGAAAGATTTAGAAACGCCTTCATAAGCAATGGCGACGCTATGATGCCCGTCGATCGGGATATTCGTCGAGCTCTTGCGCATTCCTATCGCTCTCTAAAGTGTTTTATTCAGGAGTATGCTGGTCGAGCCACATTGGATTTTCTTGGTGCATTAGATGACTACGGCCGATCGAATGAGCTTCTGTTTACTGATGAGGACCAGCCCCGCTCGGGGGGGTGGCGACTTCCGGCTGAGTTAAGAAAAGCGCGAGAGGCTTCACGAAAACAAGACCCGGAGCCTCAAACCAGCTCTTCCTCACGCGCTCGCTTTGGGCACGGATCCCCAACAAATTTGGTATAGACTTATAGAGGAAAGCACCGCTCTTCCCCGCAAACCTTGGGGGAAGATCGGTGCTATTGCTAGTTGTCGGCCCGTTAACGGTTCTCTCGAAAGGAGTGCATAGAAGGCCTGACTTCGTATTGCTTCCCTAATACCGTGCGTTTCCTGTAGGAATTTGACCGGATCCGTCTAGAGCAAAGTGCACCCTTCTGTTAGCCGCGTAGGCGCCCTCGTCATGGCCCATATCAAGAGGTATTTCCTCTCCGTAACTTATAGTAGATATCTGAGATGATGGAATTCCCAAAGCCGTTAGCATGGCTTTTACTGCGCGCGCTCTTTCAGCACCAAGAGCCATGTTATACTCAACCGTACCTCTCTCATCACAGTGGCCTTCAAGAATAACCTTCAGAGAAGGGTTGTCTGAAAGAAGCTTTGCATTGTTTTCTAGGTCGGTCCTAGCCATGCCTTCAATTGCATACGAGTCAAAGTTAAATCGAATATCTTGAAACATACCGTCCCCTTCCGCCGTAGGGATATTTCCCGATCCGAATCTTTGAGCATGGTTGGCTGCTATTTCAGACTCTGAGAGATTGCCATCGCCTTCGCCAGACCCTGAACTAAACATTGAACATCCAGAAACTGCGAGTAAAACGCAGAGCGAAGAAGAAAGTATGAAAGGTTGAAGTTTTTTCATCATAACGCCTTTAAACACGGTTACTACCACCATTTGGTACAAATGATTGCATCACCCATTCTAGAGCGCAACTCCAGATATAGCTGATTGTGGTAATAATTAGTGGGATGGTAAGAGAGTTTTTTAATATGGATAAAGCTCCCAATAATTGGTTTAGTATAGAGGCCATTTCTAATGTCGATGGGAGGTAATTGATGGATAGCACAGACTTCGTTACGTATTTTGATGCGGAGCTCGGACGGTTCATAGATGAGTGGAAGGAGTTCTTATCTTTTGAAAGCATATCAACGGATCCGGTTTTTAGCGGCCAATGCGATGCTTGTGCCGGTTGGATTGTGAGTCACTTGGAGCGTCTTGGATTTACGTGTTCATTGCTCTCAACAGAGGGAAAGCCCGTGGTTTTTGCCGAGTTAGAGGGAAGCCCTGAGAAGCCGACGGTTTTGTTTTATGGTCATTATGATGTTCAGCCAGTCGATCCCGTAGCACTATGGGAAAGCCCTCCGTTTAAGCCGGAGCTGCGTAACGGACGGATGTACGGCAGGGGCGCCCAGGATAACAAGGGGCAGGTTTTTTACTTTATCAAAGCAATCGAGGCACTGCGGGCGTTTAATGTAGAGATCCCAACTGTAAAAATGCTCATTGAGGGTGAGGAAGAGTCGGGTAGTGAAGGGATAAGCAAAAAGCTGCACGAGTGGAAGGATAAAATAGCCGCGGATGTTTTGATGGTGTGTGATACCGGAATGATTGACCCGCAGGTTCCAACAGTAACTATGGGGCTCCGAGGGATGGCGGCTTGTGAGGTTCGAGTCTACGGACCTCGGTATGATTTACACTCCGGCGTTTTTGGTGGCATAGTCGTCAATCCCCTCCAGGAGCTCGTTCGAATTGCTGGCCTGCTTCACGACAAGGATGGAAAGGTTGCGGTTCCGGGATTTTATGATGGGGTTGAGGTTCCATCGCCCGAGCTCGCCAAGCGAGCTCTCGAGGCCCCGTTAGACCTTGGGCGACTCGAACAGTCGGTCGGTGTGCCGTTTGTTGGCGGAGAGCAAAATTTCGGTGTTCTGGAGCGACGTGGTTTGAGACCGACGCTTGAGATTAATGGAATCGGCGGCGGTTATCAGGGGGCAGGCGGTAAAACGGTCATCCCCTCGTCAGGGTTCATAAAGTTATCGATGAGATTAGTGGCGGGCCAAGACCCGGGTAGGATATTGGACGCTGTCGAAAAGTTTGTGATGGCCTCCGTGTCAGAGGGGTGTCGCGCTGAAATTTCAGAGAGAAATGTCGGGGGTGAAGCACTGCTGCTTCCTCTCGAGTCTGAAGTTTTGTCAAAAGCAGTAGAATCACTAGAGAAGGAGTTCGGGGCAAAGCCGGCGCTTCTCTGGGAAGGGGCGAGTATACCGATTATTCCTCTCTTACAGAGAACATCCGGAGCAGCGCCATTGCTCATCGGGTTCGGCCTCGAGGAAGATGCAATTCATTCCCCAAATGAGTCGTTCTCCTTAGACCAATTAAAAGATGGCTTTCGCTACGTATCAGCTCTTCTTAGGCAGTTATGATTGATAAGACGACGATGCCATTGGCGGAGAGGTTGCGACCGCGTTGTTTTGACGAATTTGCTGGCTTGGAATGCTTAGATGCTGACTTCATTGGGCAGGTTCGTGCGGGCTCCGGACGGATTCCGTCGTTAATTCTTTGGGGACCACCAGGCACCGGTAAAACAACGCTTGCAAAACTTGTGGGTGGTGCATTTGATTGTCGATTCGTTGAACTCTCCGCGGTGCTAAGTGGGGTTAAAGAAGTGCGAGCTGTTGTTGAAAGTGCACAGGATTTTAAGGAGCCCACGCTTCTATTTGTCGACGAGATACATCGCTTTAACAAGGCTCAGCAAGATGCTTTTTTACCGCATGTGGAAAGTGGACGAATAGCGCTGATAGGGGCGACGACTGAGAATCCTTCATTTTATCTCACAAGAGCCTTACTGTCGCGATGTCGTTTGCTTGTCTTGTCATCACTAGATTCGGGAGCATTACGTAAGGTTCTTGAGCGGGCGATTGTGCTACTCGAGGTTGGGGTGGAGGATGGCGCGAAGAGGATTATATGCGACCGTAGTCAAGGAGACGCCAGGAGAATGTTAAACCTCTATGAGAGTATCGCCCAAGCGTGGCAGTTGACGTCTGATAGCGATGCCGTGCGGTTAGTTAAAGAATCCTTCGTCGTGCAGTACCTGGAGAATGCCGGAGTTAGCGTTTATGATCGCGATGGAGAGGAGCACTACAATCTTGCCTCCGCCTTTATAAAGAGTCTTCGAGGCTCTGATCCCGATGCCGCGCTCTATTACGGTTTTAGAATGCTCGAGGGGGGAGAGGATCCAAGGTTTCTTATTCGCAGGCTCGTTATTTTCGCAAGTGAGGATATCGGTAATGCGGACGGCCGCGCGCTACAGCTTGCGGTGGCTACTCTGACAGCTTTTGAACTGGTAGGGTTGCCAGAGGGGAGAATACCGATTGCGCAGTGCATTACATATCTTGCGACTGCTCCGAAATCGAATAAGAGCTACGTGGCCATGCATCGCGCCATTCGAGCGGTTGCTAACCATCCTAGCGCACCCGTTCCACTCTCGCTTCGAAATGGCGAGACCTCTCTAATGCGGGACTTGGGATACGGAAAGGGATACGAGTATCCGCACGATGCCGACGGGGCATTTTTGCAGGGCAAGCGATATTTACCCGATAGTGTTGATGCGGGACCTTTTTATGAGCCTAGCGACCGAGGCGGTGAGAAGCTAATACGGGACAGGCAGGAATGGCTACGTAAACGAGCGCGATGAGGATTGTCAGTAACTGGGTCTTGATTGAACTTGTTTCACAAGCTAAGCACCTTTATTAAGGGAGCTTTATAGTATCTCACTTTTCTAAACTGAGATGGAGCGCTGGTTTTTCAATGGGCTTGAATGAGGCTCCCTTCCTGCTAGCGTCCGTATATCGGGCGTGGGTTGTTTGATGGTATGTGATTAGATACAGTTGGCAACATGCTGAAACAAAACTGGCGCATAGTATCAATGCTCGAGCGCATTGGAGATAACGTAATTATCGTTGCATCGTTTGTCGCTGCCTATTTTGGTCGATCTTCGTTGTTGTATTGGAACGATTCGCTTCGTCTTTCCCTTCCGTTTGCAGGAGAACAATTGCTACCGCTGCAGGATTATTCGGTTGTATTATTGGCGGGTTTGGTTGGATACACGTTGGTCTTAAATTCGATGGGAGCGTATGGTAGTATGCGTCTTTCATCGGTAGGAGCATTATTTCGAACAACCTTTATAAGCAGCGTCTTAGTATTTTTCGTCATAGCCGCAGTGCTCTTCGTCATAAAATTTTCAATAAGCCGCTCGTTTATTGGCTTGTTCGTTTTGTTGAGCGGTTGCGGCTTGACGCTCGAGCGGTATTTCGTACTTAAGCTTCTGAGGTATTGGCGCCGCCGGGGACGAAACTATCGAAATGTCATTGTCTGTGGGGTTGGCCAGCAGGCGCAGGCGCTTGCTAGGGAGCTGCGAAGTAGGCCAGAACTCGGAATTCACATAAGGGGTTTTGCAGATCTAGAGTTCGACGATGGTAGTAAGGTTCGCCGGTACGAAAGTTTACGGAGCGGTGTCGGACTCGATATTCCTACAGGAAGAATTCTTAAAGGGGTTCCAGAGGTTGCAAAGGCATTACAAGACTATGCCATAGACGAGGTCATTTTCACGGATGTTGTAAGCGTGCTTGCTCGCGTTGAGGATTTAATATCTATCTGCGGAGAGCAGGGAATTAGGGCCACAATTGTCGCAGATATTTTTAGCATGGGACTTAAGAATTCGGAGATGAGCTATTTCGGTGGAATGCCGCTTATCCATTTTCAGACTCCTCCGGGGACATTATGGGCGTTGAGTTGTAAGCGTCTTATAGATGTATTTGTATCGACCGTGCTTTTGACGTTACTCGTGCCGTTACTACCAGTTTTTGCTGTAGGTGTTAAGACTACTAAGGGGCCGGTGTTTTTTAGGCAACGGAGAATGGGGCTAAATGGGCGAATCTTTTGGCTCCTGAAATTTCGATCGATGGTGGATGGTGCAGATCAGAATCAACAGTCTCTTCGTGCAAGAAATGAGATGCAAGGCCCCACGTTCAAGATAGCTCAAGACCCAAGGATCACATCTTTTGGTCGGTTTCTTAGGCGATTTAGTTTGGACGAATTGCCGCAGTTGTGGAATGTTTTTGTTGGAGAGATGAGTTTGGTGGGGCCTAGGCCCCCGTTGCCCGGTGAGGTGAGTTTATACGACCGAAGAAGCAGGCGGCGGCTTTCGATGCGACCGGGATTGACGTGCATTTGGCAGGTTAGTGGACGTAATGAGATTGCCGATTTTAAGGATTGGGTTGCATTGGATTTAGCATATATCGACAACTGGTCACTTCTCCAGGATTTTTGCTTGTTGATTCGAACTGTTCCTGCGGTTCTCTTCGGGCGAGGCGCCCATTAGTGGGAGGCATAGCCTATCTATAGGTCTTCCGTCTGCTCCGTTCGGCAGGCAATGTCGAGGCATTAGAGAGGTTGGGTGAAGACTTCTGTCTAATCGTTGTGTTGAGGGGTTATTGTAAGAGCTTGCCGTTTAATCTAGCGATGTTGAGTTGTTTCGCGACGGAAATCATCTGATGTGAGTCGGAACATCGTGAAATTGTAAGGTCAAGTAGGCCGTTTTTTGCGATCGGAATCTGCAACCGACATGCGCCGTTAGCTTCTCGGAGGTATTTGGCACTAATGCCTTGAATGTCTATCGGATGGGATGCAATCACGTCGATAAATGGGGGAGCAAGTTTTTTAAGGCTCAGCAATGCGCCATTCTCTGCGAGAAGTTGCAACTGGGGCTTTGGCACTAGCACTGAAAGGTTGATCGTTATTTTCTGGGTGTTCGAAAAAGAAACGCTCGCAAGCGCTACTTCTTCGGTAATTCGGAAGAGATGATTACTTAATTTCCAGCCCGGTAGTTTTACGGCTAACCAATTGGCAAGATCTCTCGGCGCGCGCTCATTGGCGAATAACGATTCATAGGGGGTCAGGAAGGTGCCCTTCTTTACAGGGATATGCCGCTTCTTCGCCTGGTGCGATGATTCTAATTTTTGGTAATCTCTGGAGGTCGTCACAATATCGAGTGCATCACCAGCAGCAAAAGAACTACAAGAAATTAGCCCGACGAGGATACTAAGTTTAGTGGCACTGTTCTTTAACTTGCAACGCACTGTTTCTGCCCGTATCGTATCTACTAATTAAACCATATCCTCTGATAACCGCGAAGAGGATAACCGCTTTCGCAGTCTTCCCAGTCTCGTGGCTGGGCCGCGGCATTTTTCTACGCAAAATCTCTCGAGAGCTTCAACAAGACCTTGGTCGCCACCTTTTGCGAATATATGCGCTAGCTCCGAAGCTTGTCGTAGCGCTGATTCGGCTCTGCCAAGCTCGCGTTGGGCGGTCTGAAATTGCTTCGCCTGTCGTTGAACTGTTGCAAGTCTATCTAGACTTGTCATCATAATAGCGACGAGGGCTTCGTTTCTATCTTTCGCTGTTTTTATGATATCTGGTATCGGCTCACCTTTCGTGGCGAGACACACCGATGCCTCGACAGTCTCTCTAGTAAATGGTTTAACGAGATAACCCTTGGCCCCCAGGACCAGAAGTTCAAAGACGTCATCAACACTGGGATTGGCGGAACTAGGTATTGCTATTATTTCCGGTGCAATGTCGATAACCTCAGAGAACCATTCTTGCACAGGATAGTTGTCCTTTTTTGCATCGAAAATAATGTGCGTAAATTTTCTTCCCTCAAATTTATCGAGAGATGATAAGTGGTTTGTGGCCTCAGAGACGCGTCCGAAGCCGAGCCTTTTCATGGTAGCTCGTAGTAGGTTTCTCTCTGCTGGATCAGGCTCAACGATAAGGATTGAGCTACTTGCCCGTTCAATCTGGGAGAATAAATCTTTGTTGCCTGAGACTCTCATGTGCTCGTTTTTGTATCCTTAAGAAACCGATCTAATCTGTTTTCACAGCAAAGCCCTATTTTGGCGAGGCCTACCGTAGGGTTCGGCATTAAGTGCGGGGTTCTTGAGGATAAATTTTGGGTTGCATTCGGTATCGTTCAGTTAATTCCGAACAAAAATAGACATTTAAGCTAAGACTTCTTGTCAGAATGAGCAGAACCTTTGCTTTAATTGCGTTTCTTAGGAATTACTCGTACCCTAGCTAGTATGACGAGAAATTCGAAAAAAGAGTTACGTAAGGATATGAAGCTGCTGCTTTCCAACCTTGATTCAAGGTGGATAGATAAAGCACAAATGGAGTTGTGCTCGCAACTTACGTCTCTGTTACTATCTTTTCATAGCCAGCAGTATAGCTTTCGAAATGTGCTCATGTGGATTCCGGCTTTTGCAGGAGAAGCTGATTTAAGTGAGTGTGTAGATGATATGCTGTCGGTAAGCTCTGTTTATCTACCTCGAATCGACTCTAATAACTCAATGTCATTTTATCGAATATTTGATGACTGGCGGGATAACCTTGAACTCGGCACGCGGGGAGTCAGGCAGCCTATGCAGGATTATGGAGAGCTTTTCATTCCCAAACAGGATGAATTGAATGTTGTCGTGATACCAGGCGTTGCATTCTCTACAGATGGAAAGCGACTCGGTCGAGGGGGTGGTCACTACGACCGGTACCTTGGGGACGATCGGCTTGCTGGCGCTGTGAAAATTGGGGTCTGCTGGTCGATGCAGGTTACCCAGAATATACCAATTGATGCGCACGATGTTTCTATGGATTGGGTGTGCTTCGAACGGGGGGCGTTACGGGTAAATGATGGATAGTGTTAAGGTGCATGAAAAGCGACTAGGCGTAGTCCGTGTGATATTTTTAGGCGATGTGGTCGGACGGCCCGGACGCAGCGTTATCAAAGACAGGCTCGCAGGATTTCGTGAGAAAATTAGTGCGGATATTGTGATTGCAAACGGAGAGAACGCGGCAGGAGGCGCGGGGATAGACTCAGCAACAGCCATAGAATTAAAGAACGCTGGTGTTGATCTTATAACCCTGGGAGATCATGCCTTTCAGCGAAAAGGATCAGCTGAATTTCTAGATGCAAACAGCGACTGGTGTATTCGCCCCGCAAATCTTCCTCAGCAGACCACGCCCGGAAAGGGATTGTGCAGATATCGGCTGCCGGACTTCTCCGTAGAGATAGTATTGATAAACTTACTTGGTAGAGTTTTTATATCAAACGTTGCAGAGAGTCCGTTTTTTGAGATGGATAAGTTTTTGAATAGTGAGATCACTACAGATGGCGTGATCACGATCTGTGATTTCCACGCAGAAGCCACATCAGAGAAGTGGGCTATGGCAAGACACACCGACGGCAAGCTCGCAATGCTCGTTGGTACTCACACACACGTACAAACATCGGATGCTCAGATACTACCGCACGGTACAGCCTACATTACGGACTTGGGCATGACAGGGTCGCCCGAGGGAGTGATTGGAATGAAGAGTAGTGTTGCCCTTAACCGTTTTCTCTCCCCTAGGCCTGCGCCGTATGAGATAGCGCCGGGAGAGGGGGTAATGCGTGGTGTTATCGCTGACTTCTGTGTAGAAACCTGCAAGGCTAAGTCGATAATCTCCCTTTAGGCTCTAACGCTAAAACGGCGTTAGCTAATTCGGCGCTCGTTAAAACTGAGCACTTTATCGCTATTGGCGCATCCAACTCCTTGTTGTTCCCGTTTCACCATTTGAGAATAGAGAGGGGATAGTATGAAACAGTGGCGCGTTAGTTTGCTTCGTTTGGTAGTTTGTTTGGGTCTGTTTGTGGCGTTCTTGCAGGACAGCGGAGCTCAAGACAAATATCCGATGGATAGAAATCCCGATGGGTTTGGAGCCTATCATCGCACTCCAGCATACCGCGAATCGGAGTCGCACCCGTTGCGAATTCTTGCCTATATTGTTCACCCAATAGGGTGGTTGGCTAGAGAGGTTATCTTTCGCCCGTTTAGTTATTTTGCGTCGTCTACTCCCGAAACTCGGGCGCTTTTAGGATATCGAGATCCGTATGACTACCGGAACCCGAGCTGTTTTTCAGGTTCAGACTCTATACCCAACTGTAGGTCGCTCCCGCCATTTGCCACAGCTGATGTGATCGAAGATGAGACAAGTCTTTCTAGGCAGGTAGTGTATTTTCCGGATGTGAATTTTGACTTTGATAAACGTCGATTAAACAAAGCTGGTGAGCGAAAGGCAGCGATCGTGGCTAACATGCTTAAAGTCGGAGAGCCTCTTTCTATTGAATTACAGGGATATGCCGACTCACGTGGCTCAGACTCTTATAACATGAAACTGGGAATGGACCGAGCAGATGCTGTTAAATCGGAGCTTGTCAGGCTTGGTGTCCCCAACGAAAGTTTGTATACAGTATCGTTTGGGGAGCGTAAGCCCCTTTTCGAGGAAGAAGAAGCTTGGGCACACGCTGCCAACAGGCGGGTAGAGGTGCACTTGGCGAAGGGTAATTAGACCTGCCCAGAAACGCGGGTCTAATCGTTAACGATCTTTTGTACTTCAATCGCCCGACTTCCATGCGCCGAAGGTGTTCGGATTGTTTTGGTAGTAGCACCTTCGGTCTCGCTCTCTGGTCTTGTCACACCAATCCACTCCAGAAGCTGCCGTACAGGCGATCGACGATTTTCCTGATAGGAGATTAGCGACCGAATCGTTTGGGTCTCTGAGAGTAGAAGAATCTGATCTCTCTCAGATTTCTCTTCAAGCCGTTCGATTCTCTCTTGCAACCATGTCCGCTGGCTTTTGAGGTCAGCAATCTCTGAGTCTTTCGAGTCTAGGATGCGCTCTTGGATATCTATGAGGTTCTGGAGCCTTTGAAGCTCCCGCTCTTGGGACATGTCGGTAGTGGAGATTGAATGGTTGGTATCACCGTTGCCAGCTCCGGTGCATGTGCTCATCTCCTCTGTACGATGGGTGGTCGGTACTTCTTCAGAAACTGTGGTGGTGGTGTTCCTTGCGGCCTCACTTCGGATTTGCTCGTGAGTGTCAATGCCACCGAATATCTCAACAAGCTGCCTCCGTGAATAGAGCGGCTGACCGTCAACTGTGTCTGTAACCTCAAGATAGCCCGACTCCTTAAAGCGGCGAAGGGTTTTGGCGGAGACTCCAGCAAGGTCTGTAGCCTCTAGTTCTGTGCATGTGTCAGTTGTATTCATTAAATTGCCCCTGAACTGCTTATTTTAGATAGTTTAACTCTCTGACTTCTAACATAGACGTTGAGCCCGGTGTCTGCGTGAGACGGCCTCCTGTAACAACGGAATGTGAGCCGTTTGGTAGTTGCTCCAAAGTTTGAACCACGCTAAGAGCTCTTTCTATTTCATCGTCGTGGCTTTCAGCAGACTCAAATTTACATGGTTTAACCCCCCAGTAAAGACCCATCTGGCGGAGTGTGGTTTCGTTTCTGGATACACCGTAAAGGGGTTGTTGTGGCCGATATTTCGCAGCTAGTCTAACCGACCGCCCGGTCTCAGTGCACGCTATAATTGCATCTGCATTAGTCTTCACTGCTGCCGCACATGCCGCGTACGCTATAGCATCTGGAACCGTAAACGTGTCTTGGTTTCGAAGTCGAAGTTTGAACTCCTCAAATTCGAAAGTTTGCTCCGCAGCAAGAGCGATTCTACTAAGGTAGCCAACGCACTGAGCTGGATGCTCCCCGATGGCTGTTTCGTCAGAGAGCATTACCGCGTCTGCTCCGCTCATTACAGCGGCTGAGATGTCCGAGACTTCCGCCCGGGTTGGACGGACAGCTGTGATCATTGAGTGCATCATTTGTGTCGCAACGATAACTGGGATGCCGCGGTAATTTCCCTCTTCGATGAGTCGTCGTTGTAACATCGGAAGTTGCTCGAGTGGAACTTCGAGACCGAGATCGCCGCGCGCTACCATTAGCCCGTCTGCTGTCTGAGCTATCTCTTCTATGTTATCTAATGCGGCCCGTCTTTCGATTTTTGCTACAATATGAGCTGATGAACCTTTTTCGGTGATGACGGCTCTCAGTTTTTTAATATCCTCTGCTGAACGAACAAACGAGATTGCCACGTAATCAACACCGTTTTCTATTCCCCAGTCAAGGTCTACCAGGTCCTTATCGGTGGTTGCAGGAAGGTTCACATCACTATCTGGAAAGGCTATCCCGACACGCGAACGAATCCGTCCTCCCTTTACCACAGTGCAGGTTACATGATCGGATTCAACCGAATTTGCGACGAGCTCAATAAGCCCATCTGCGAGAAGAACCCGATGCCCAGACTCGAGAGTCTTCATTGGATTTACCGTTTCCACATAGATGGTGTCAGCGTTTGATAATTCACCAGTGGAAACTTTTAAATTAATTGGACTTCCGTCTGTGATAGGGCAGAAGTTTCCCTCAACATTAGAGATCCTAATCTTTGGGCCTGAAAGATCCTGGAGGATTGCTACCCAAACCCCCATCTCTTTGGAGATTCGGCGAACGTCGGTAAGGACCGCGAGGTGCTCGTCGTGGCTGCCGTGAGAGAAGTTCAATCGGAATGTGTTGGCTCCAGCTTCAATAAGCGCTTGTATCTGCTCAGGGTCACGAGATGATGGCCCGAGGGTGGCGATAATCTTCGTCTTTCGGTGATGAATGTCGTTTTCAGCTAATGGGCGCTCCCGTGTCCATAAGCGATCAATTAACGTTTTAAAGCTGTGTGATGATTCCAAGTTCATGAGGTTCCTCTAAAAGGCTTACAAAATAAGAGAGCCCAAACGGCAGAGTCGTCTGTCCGATATACGGGCTAGTACCAGGTATTTAGCACAGATTCTTGAATGAGTCATGTCACCAATATCCGGCATTTTCGGGAGGATATGAGGGTGAGCCTTGATCAGGTGCGAAAAGCCCCTTCTGCCAGTGTGAGCAGGAGGACCTTTCTGCGACTCCATCGTTGTTTATTGTTACCCTAGGCGAAATAGTCACGAAAGGTGACCATATTTATGTAATTCGGTGATAAATTTGGAACTTTTCGCCGGGGGGGTAACATCTAATTCATATAGGCAGAGCTAGGCTTTGTTACTGCCGCGAATCTAACGTATTGGATTAAATGACGAAGTTAACGCGAGTATTTAACACGTAGCAATGGATATGAGCATATCGAAAGAAGCAAGCGAGCGTCGGGATGAAACCTATCTCACAAAACAGGTCCTTCTCAATGGGCAATTCGTGACGCTTTATAGCAGCAATGGGCAAACCTGGCTGTCTTCACCGGAGGATATTCCAGGGCTCATGGATCGACTAGACCACGAGCGAACCTCTCTGTTTAATGGAGAACGGGGGGAAGAAAAAGAGGCTAAGACGGAGAACGGGGAGGATTCTAAACAAAAATCCGCGCCTCAACCTGCAAAATATCGCTCGAAAGGTCCAAAACCCCGACCGATCTTGGAGCAAAACGGTAAAGTTTTTACCGCTCCACCGGTTGAACCTGTCTCGGCGTCGGAGGTGGTAATGGCCTTTTCAAGTGACCCAGTGCCCGCCGAGTCCAAAAAGCCCAGTAAGGCCAAACGAAAAAAACCCGTCACAAAAGCGGAGATGAAAAAGTTGTTAACAGAAGTTACTTCCGACCCTAAAGACAAAAAGCCGAGCAGTAAAGCTCGTGCCTCGGCGAAGAAAACAAAAAGCTCAAAGGCAAAATCCGCCAAAGGGACTTCGAAGAAGGCTGCTACTACAAAGGTATCAAAGACAAAAAAATCGTCGCAAATAAGCGGCAAGGCAAAGCAGACGGTAAAAATAACGACGAAGTCGGCCACCGCTAGTAAGAAAAAACCCTCAAGCAAAAAAAAGGTTGCGACGGTAAAGAAAACTACCGCAAAAAAACCAGCAACTCAGAAGAAGACTGCGGCGAAGAAAAAAAGCACCAAGACAGCTCAGCGTTCTAAGGCTGAAAAGCCAGTCGCTAAGAAGCCAGCAACAAAGCGAAGTCGTCAGAAGAAGAGTTAAGGGTTTCGTAATACCGATATTGGATTGACTACACCGACACAATAGTTAATCCTGATTACTAGTACGACCTGGGCACACGTGTATGACATATATTGAAAAGCACCTCATGGATGATGAAGACCTCAAGCACATTACGAGGCTTCATCCTATCGTGCTATTGACTCCTGCTATGGTAGTCTCACTTCTGGCTGGTTTCTTAATGATTACTGCTGAGTACCCTCCCGCTTGGTGGACCGTTCTCGTTATAGTACTGCTTGCAACGATAAAACTAGTCGATCGGATCATCCTCCACTTAACATCAGAATTCGGCGTAACCTCTAAGCGGGTGCTTGGGAAGACGGGTCTAATCCGTCTAAACACGGTTGATATTGTTCTTGCTAAGGTGGAAGCGATCAGAATTCGGCAGAGCATATTGGGAAGGATATTCGACTTTGGTGATGTTTTAGTCACTGGGACCGGGGGAACCGTAGAGGTTCTTAAGTTTATTCCTGACCCTGTATTTTTTAGTACCTGTGTGCAGGAAGAGCTCTCCGATGGCGTAGAGTCTAGATCTGAAAGTGTGCAGTCTTCTGGCCGGTAACGCGTCTCGTTTCTTCTTCTTCTTCTTTTCTCGTGGGTCATCTTAAGGCCTTTTATTGCTAGGAAAACCAATTGCTTTTTTGCAAGTAGTTGATGTGCGGCAGGCCAACTGGCCGAGAGGTCGTTCTAGGGGTGAGGTCTGAGCCCGAATGGGGAGCTTTGAGCTCCAGGGAAGGGTTTCAACAGTCCAAGGAGGGCTGAAGATGTACTGCTAAGTCGCGAAAATGGCATCACGGATAGACCTCTCCCGCTCCGTCACCAAGAAATCGGATTTTAGAAGTCATCAGGCGCCGGCTCGAATGAGTCGTACGAGGGAAGTTCATCGATAGCCTCTACGGTGTCGATGAACTTTGGAATAGGAGGAGGCGCTTGACCTTGAGCCTTCATGATGTCTTTGATTGAGTGCGCGTCTTGGATGAAAGCGATGATGCGCATCTGTGCTTTACACTTGGGACACTCCAAGGGGTCTATCTCGTAGATTCTCTTTATGCACGCGGCCCAACTACTCCTAAGGGACTCCCGCCGATAGTCACTCTCCGTTTCTTCAGCTGGAGGAGCGAGCTTAGCGCGCTCCCCCCTTCGTCTACACGAATACCGCCCGTAGTATCGTGTGATGCTTTCGTAGGTTTTCGGGATATGAACTGAGAGCGCTGCCAAAAACTCCAGAGCGTCAAACTCGTGAGCGGCGCCGTCTTTAGTGGTGTAGGTCACGATGTCATCTTGTATAGAGAGCTTCTCAAGGGATAGGGGAGCTCGCTCGATGTAGCGAGCGACGAACTGCTCGCTCTCTTTGTCGTGGAAGGGGTCTCCTAGCCAGACGCCAAAGCCAGTGTGATCCTGAGAGAGGATCTGCGCTACGTCATCGTCAGTGATAAGCTCTTGCTTGTGGAGCTGCGCGAGGACACGTTCAGCGAAGGCATCCTCTATGGCTTTAACGTCTACCTCCGCAAACCTGGTGAAGACGCCGTCCTTCCAGTATCCGTCTGCGAGAAGTCCGTGAAGGTGGGGGTGATAATTGAGAGCTTCCCCGGCAGTTTGCACGGTGAAGATAGCGGCTAGTTCGCGCTCATCGATACCGAGCACCTGAGAGAGCGCCCCCCAAGCGGCGCGAAAGAGGATGGAGTTGAGCTTGCGGTCGTACTTAAAGAAGACTCGCAAGCGTTTGGGGATGGTGAAGACGGTGTGGCGATGGGGTACGTCCTCGATCACTTCGTTGTAGATATGCTCGGCGAACTTCACTGCCCGCTTAGCTCCGCAGGATGGGCACACCCCACGGCGCTTGCAGGAGAAGGCGATAAGGAGGGAGTGCTTGCATCCGTCGCAGTATACCCGAGCGGCACCGTGAGAGAGCATGCCGCAGTTAAGGTACTCGTCGAAGGTTTTTAGCACCTCGTCGCGTAAGCACCCATACTGATGCTGGAACCGTGCCTCCCACTGGAATTGTAGGTCATCCCGAGAGTGGTAGACGATCTGGTAGAGGGAAGAGGTTTCTGGGGAGCGTCTCCTGTAGTGTTGGAGCCTCTCCTTTGCCTTCTCCCAGGAGTAGCGCCTTCAGCATGCAGGCTGGTTCGGGGAGGTGAGGCTAGGAGTTGTGTTGGAGTTGTGGAGGATTGCGGAAAGGGATTTAGGTCAGGTTTCAGAGAGGGCTAACAACAGTTATGGGTCCCGGCTGGATTTGCGCATGGATTTTTGGTGCTCTCCGATTCAGCTGATGTGTTTGTGGTGATTTTGTGACTCATGCACATGCTTTACGTCCAGTACGGTTGAAAGCGTTGGATGCTTGTCTAGGCCCATATCAGCAAGTAGTCCTTGGAGGAGTTCTCCCAGCTCGTTATCTCTATAATAGATAATAATTAGCTTATGGTCGTCTAGCTGAACTTCGCAAGGAGTATCATCAGTAGGTGAAAACGCATACGCATGATGCCCATCATTTAACAGAAGGTCTTTAAACGAATCGAGTGTTTGTTCGATTTTTTTCTCGGTACACTCTCGCCTATTTTGGACGTGCGCTGGGTATGTTGATCAACTCCTGCTATGGTAGTCTCGCTTCTGGCTGGGTTCTTAATGATTACAGCCGAATATCCCCCCGCTTGGTGGACCGTTCTGGTTATAGTATTGCTTGCAACGATAAAGCTAGTCGATAGGATCATCCTCCACTTAACATCAGAATTCGGCATAACCTCAAAGCGAGTTCTTGGAAAGACGGGACTAATCCGCTTAAATACGGTTGATATTGTTCTTGCTAAGGTGGAAGCGATCAGAATTCGACAGAGCATATTGGGAAGGATCTTCGACTTTGGTGATGTTTTAGTCACTGGGACCGGGGGAACCGTAGAGGTTCTTAAGTTTATTCCTGACCCTGTATTTTTCAGTACCTGTGTGCAGGAAGAGCTCTCCGATGGCGTAGAATCTAGATCTGAAAGTGCGCAGTCTTCTGGTCGGTAACGTGCCTCGTTTCTTCTTCTTCTTCTTCTTCTTCTTCTTCTTCTTCTTCTTTTCTCGTGGGTCATCTTAAGGCCTTTTCTCGCAGCTTAAACAACTTTACTGGCGCGATTTCGATTACATCTCTGGAAAGAGATCCATGGACTAGAATGAGTTGTTGAGCGTCTGATCAAATTTTCTGTAGCTACGAATGTAACAGATGGGCCAAAGAGGTAACGAGAAGCTCTCTGCGGATTTGAACTGATGAGCAAAGGGATAAGGTTCTATGAAGTCCTTGTGGTTAGCTCTTCCATTGCTTTAATCTCACTGGAGGTGTCGATGTCAAATTCATTAGAGTCGTTGCGGCGGGCGATCTGTGTTTCAGGATTGTCTCCATCTACGCGGTTTTCACTCACAAAAAAAGTACTCGATGATGGCAACTGGGATTCAACCGAAGGCATTATCGCCTTATCCGAATTGCGGGAGGCCGATGAGGTAATAGAAAGCTGTCAACGCCTGCAGATTCTATCGATTCCGATCACTGATGTGCGGTATCCGCGGAGTTTGGCAGAGAGTGATGCACCACCTTCTGTTATTTATGTGAAGGGCTCGCTGACGGCAACTAGGCAAAAGTTGTCAATTGGGGTCGTGGGCGCACGTGCCGCAACAGTCGAATCATGCAATCGGGTGACTGAGATTGCAGAGGTGTTGGCTCGCAGTGACGTTTGCATTGTAAGCGGGCTCGCCTTGGGGGTCGACGGAGCGGCGCATAGAGGAGCGCTCAGAAGCCTTCAGGACGGGGCAACGATAGCGGTTATGGCGCATGGCCTCGACATCCTTTATCCGGCTAGTCACAACAGATTAGGCCAACGCATTGTGGATGGTGGGGGAGCTCTAATCTCGGAGTATCCACCCGGCACCAAGCCTCTTAAGCATCATTTTCTGGCGCGAAATCGAATTATAGCGGGACTCTCAAGCGGCGTGGTCGTCGCAGAGGCGGGCGCTCGAAGCGGTAGTCTCGTAACCGCTCAATATGCACTCGATAGTGGCCGAGACGTCTTCGCTCTAATTGCGCCTGAGGGCCCAGAACAAACAGACGGATGTAAGAGCTTAATCGACCAGGGCGCTATTCCTGTAACTTCTGCGGCTGGGATCCTCCGCGAGTACAAGATGCAAGTACAAGGCGAGGTCGCACATGCATCTAATGTTCGAAAAGTCGTAATGGGCCTAGGGGCATTTATGGAGATTACAGGAGTGAGCTTTCACGAACTGCTTCGATTAGAGCTCGATGGAATAATAGAACGCACCGCAGGTAATAGTGTAAAAGTATCTGCCGCACTGGTAGGTTTATAAATGACATTATTTCTAAAAAATCCCGAGCCTCTAGGCTGCCTTCAATTAGACTGATGAGGCTTGAGCGGGTTAATTCGTTGATTTTAAGTTGCTGGCTTACGTTACGTAGTTGGCTCGATTTTTCCTCCGGTAATCTTTGCGGCGATGATTAAGTAAATCTTCGATTGCGCTTGCTGAAAGAGAAACAGGCGCGTTGTGAGCTGGTTTCGCCAAGTTGAAGTGATGGGCTGTTATGTGAAATGGGGTGGCTGATGGGGCTTGAACCCACGACCCTCGGAACCACAATCCGATGCTCTACCAACTGAGCTACAACCACCGTAAAGGACTAGAAAGAAAAGCTCTCTCCAGAATCGAAGGGTACTTTAACCTTTGGCCTGAGTCAAGATTGTGGCTGTTTTCGGGGAGGGAATTGACCGATTCTAATTGGAGAGCCGGATGTCTTATGTTTGAGTGTTTTTAGGGTGGCCCTTTTGATGGTAGGATTGTTAGGACTAATCCGCCTTGGGGCCTGGTATGAATATTAATAGGTTACATAGGAGCCAGAATTTTTCGAATGTAGAGATCGCTGTATCTCATGTGGTTATTCATGGAACTGGGATTGATTGTTCACGCACTATTGAAATTCTTACAGGGGCTGAGCATCAGGTTTCTGCTCATTTGGTAATAGACCGGGATGGTACTGTTTATGAATTGGTTTCCTGTCTTGAGGGTCGCGCTTTACGGGCGTGGCATGCTGGAATCAGTCGATGGTTTATTGTTAAAGATGGTAAGAAGTCGCAGCTGGAGCGATTTAATGATTTCTCAATAGGAATTGAATTAGTAAACCTGAATGGTAACGTTTTCCCTTACACGGAAGCGCAATACCAAAGCCTTTTTGAAGTTCTTAAACGTCTACGGGAGCATTATCCAGCGCTTGATGATCCTGATAGTATTGTTGGACACGAGCAGATTGCTGGATTTCGAGGTAAGATTGACCCAGGACTGAAGTTTGATTGGAGTCGGTTGTTTCGAGAATCTTACCCGCAGCAGCCTTCGCCGGAGAGGGCGCCGAGATTACCAGAAGAGGTTGTTGCCGTCTTGGCGGGGGTATACAGCGCAGCTGGGCTCGCAAGGCATCCTGAGGGCGGGATTTCAGAGGATCGTAACGACCTATGCCAGCGGCTTAGCTCGTTGTTAGAAAAGCTTTTACAATAGAGGAATTGCGCCATTGTTTTTTTGGGACAGAGGGGAGTTGACATCTCTTGTTTACTGGTTAAGGATCGAGGCTAAATAGACGGGCTTCAAATATCAAGGCTCCCGGAGATGGTAAGGTAATATTTTAACGCGAGTGTTTCATGCGAAAGTTTGGATTGGTTTATGGTGCGGTTCTATCAACACTTACTCTAGCTTTTGTTAGTGGTTGTGCACCTCGAGGTGAGTCGCACACTGTAGATGAGATACTTTCAGACGCCCGGACAAGTTACTTAACAGTGTTCGCCAACCGTGCAGGCGGATACAAAGACAAGCTTAAGAGTCTCACAGCCTCATTGGATAAGTTAGCTGGTATTGGAGGGGGTGGAGATGCCCGTTCGATTTCGGGGGGAATCGCTGAATCGCTTCAAGGGCTCATTGAGCATGCTGGCTTCACTGTAAGGCCCGCCATGGGAGAGTTGATCAGTCAGTACAGGGTTGTTGCAACGAATGGGTCGCGGGATTTGTCTATAGGAGCTCCAAATTTGAAGTTGCTCGTTGCCCGGACGTATACGCTCATTTCAAGCGAATTAAAGACTACCCAGTTTAAGGTATCCTAATTCGACGCAGATAAGAGCTTGCGCGTGCTGCATACAACACCGTCTCTTGTGACATGATAAACAATTCGCGGCGTCGGGGATATTTGGTTTCTTGTTTAGTTGTTTTTGGCTCATGGGAGTAGGTATGCAGTGAGGTCTGCAACGCACATTCGTTAATCGAACCTGGCCGAAATCCTCAGCTCATCCTGAGTTTAGAGTTGGCCTGAGGTAGTGATGAGAGAGAATTCTCTAAGGTGCACTTCTGAGTACAAATGCGATTTTTTCGTCGATATGCTCCCTGATCCAGCGCTTATCCCACCATTCTTGTGGAGAAACCGGAATGCCATGGATTCTAACTTGATAGTAGACCTCATTAGCTGTTGAAAATCCCGAACGACCAGTTGTGCCGATGACATCCCCCCGTGTTACCGTCCGCCCCTGTGTGACAGCAAAATCTGAGAGGTGGGAATAGAGAGTCGTAAGTCCGAGGCCGTGATCGATAATGATTGTGTTGCCCAATAAACCAAGCTGACCGCTATAGATTACCTTGCCTGAGTTGCTAGCTACAACGGCCGAAGGCGTCCTGACTGTAAACCTCACACCACTTTCTCGAATCTTTAGTAGTTGATCTGTCCCTACATAGACCGACCTCAGGTCGCCTGCTTGATTAGAAGGGGAGACGTTAACAGGAACCAAGAAGTACTCGTTCCATAACTTTTCCGGAATTGGATTAGCGAGTAGTGATGAGAGGAGGTTATCATCATTACTTGAAAGCCTTGATACCAACTGTTTAAGATCAGCGGCCGCGCTGGTTGCTGAACTTGTGTGTATTGCGTTTTGCTCTGCGTATTGACGAAGGTTTCTTACGATTGCCTGCGCCTCCAAGATAGTTACTCTGGAACGTTGAGACCTCCATCTCCGGCGCCGCGTTCGGTGTGGGAATTTAGAGGTTACCGTATTGCCTAATGAGTCTCTCGCTTGGATTAGCATCTTTGTGGATTTTGGGTTTAAAGACTGAGGTATTGGGTAGAGTGCTAGGTGGATCGACGGTCTCGATGAAAACGCTGGTCCCCAAGCCCCTGCGGGAAAGCCTTGATAGAATGCTCCCTCAGAGCGTATTCCATGGGATTCTGGCTCCCGACCCGTGATTTTATAGAACACAATTTCGGCTCCTCCGTGTGTCCCGTTTTGCTGGGGTGTGATCACGGAGATATGAGGTTTATGAAAATTAACTTCTAACTTCTGAGTCGCCTTGCCCCCATTGTTCCAAAGAGCTTTATCAAAGGCGACAGCTTGAATCTCAACGATTCCCTCTTTGAGTTTAGCATCTTTAGCACTGAGAGCGATGAGCGCTTTGTGATGTCGCAGGTTCGCTGTTGAGAAATCTTTTTTATACAGAATCTGAGCTTGATTTCCCTGAATTGCTCGAACAAGAACCTGGTCTAGTCCAGCCTTTGCGTCGGAAGCCTCAAGCTCGAGATGAACCACTTCGGCCCCGAGGCCTTTAGGCACGTTTCTCCAGGATAGAACCGGAGCCTCTTGTTCGAAGAAGAGAAGCGATAGAGGATCTGCATTCGTTAGCTTCTTAAAGCTAAGAAGTCCTATGGTAGCGATAGCTCCTGCCGTTAATAAGAGAACGAGCGAAAAGACGATACCGCCGCGGTTTTGCATGTATCGAGTAGTGCCTTTCGATGGTTCTATCATTGTATCTACTCCCGGTTGATACGCTCCTGAACAACTCCGAGAGCTTCCTCGACACTTATTCGTTCTTGATTGGTAGTGTCTCTGTCGCGGATGGTAACAGAATTGTCTTCAAGTGTTTGGTGGTCAACCGTGAGGCAGTAAGGAGTGCCTATCTCATCGTGCCTGGCATAACGCTTTCCGATTGACTGTTGCTCGTCGTAACTCGCATTTAGCCCGGCGGCAAAGAATTTTGAAACAATATCTCTGGCAACCTCAGGCATGCCTTGTTTTTTCAATAGGGGTAGAACGGCAACTTTGAAAGGAGCAAGGCGAGGATGGAGCTTCAGCAACACCCTTGTTTTTTCGTTCCCGTCTGCGTCTGTTCCTTGTTCCTCCGTGTATGCATCACACAAAAACGCCAGAACACCACGCGTTAATCCTGCCGCTGGTTCTATGACGAATGGCACATATCTAAATCCGGATTTACCGGTGGCTGGATCCGGCTTTTGTTGATCAAAGTAACTAAGCTTAACCCCCGATGCCTCACTATGTTTTTTTAAATCATAGTCTGTCCTTGATGCAACACCTTCGAGCTCATCCCAGCCCCATGGATAGTTGTATTCAATGTCACTACAACCATCGGCATAGTGGGCGAGCTCATCGGGCTCGTGTGGACGAACTTTGAAGTTTTCTTTGTTGTTCGCGTACCTTTGCCACCAAGCCATTCGTTGTTCTAGCCAATACGAATGCCACTGTTGCTGTGTGCCAGGTTCACAGAAAAACTCTAACTCCATCTGCTCGAATTCGCAGGTTCTAAATATAAATTTTTCGGTGGTGACTTCGTTTCGGAACGATTTGCCTTGCTGGGCTATACCGAAGGGAACCTTCATTGACATTGTTTGTTGGACGTTTTGAAACTGAACAAACATCGCCTGAGCTGTTTCGGGTCGAAGATAGATAGCACTTGAGCGTATCGCTTCGTCGAGGGTCTCCTTGATCTCTGAACGCGAAAGATCTTTTCCGTGTATACGATTTAAAAGTTCGTCCATTGGATCGACAGGCCCGATTGACGTTCGAAACATCAGGTTAAATTGCCGCTCATCAGAGAGCTCTGAGCTACCGCAGTGTGGACAAACATAGCCGCATTCACTTACTGTACCTGTAACAGCTTCGCCTCCCGATTTACCACCCTTTAACCAACTAATTTCTGTGCCGGGTTGCGATTGCGGAGCTTTGTCTGCTCTGAACCGCTCTTTGCAGTTTCGACAATCGACGAGAGGATCGGAGAATCCGGCCAGATGCCCGCTTGCCTTCCAGACGTTCGGATGCATCATTATGGAGGCATCGATACCGATGACATCCTCACGTTCGTGAACAACTGCTCGCCACCACTCAGCGGCTATATTTCTTTTTAGTTCGACTCCCAGCGGCCCATAATCATAGGCGCTTTTAAGTCCGCCGTATATTTCGCTACTTTGAAAGATAAAACCCCGGCGTTTTGTCAGAGATACTATTTTAGAGAGGGTGTCAGGTGTGTTCATAATTATTATTTCAACGGTTAGATAATGTGCACGCGAGTTCAACTCTCGACAGTTACATCTTATGGAGCAGCGCAAATGTCTGTATCCCTCCAGAGAATAGGCGCTCGCAGTGCAAGCCGCGGGCGAGCTGTCTGTTGCGAGTGTCTCTCATTTGCAACCTCTTAATGGTACGTTTCGACGGTTTCCACTAAGCGATTTACCCATGATATTGGTGTTATATCACGGTTAGTATCATTTGTGGAGTGCTGCTCTCAGGGTTGGAAGGGAAATATTGGGCGTGGGCAACGCCTACTCGATAGGCTACAATCACTACTGGTGGCAGAGGCTATCTACGGGCTGATTTAATTTGGCTGTAATACTTAAATTTTAGGGAAGTAAGCACGTGGGTAAGAAAACTGATAGGTCGAGAGTTGCAATAGTAGGAGGGGCCCGGACACCCTTTGTCAAGGCTGGGGGGGCGTTTTCTCATCTCTCAAGTTTAGATCTCGGTCTCCATGTTGTTTCCGCGTGCGTTGAGCGGGTGGGAATCGATCCAAGGCTTATTGATGGGCTTTTTTTTGGCACTGTTTTATTGGATCCACGCTATCCGAATCTAGCGCGTGAGATAATATTGCGGTCTGGATTGCCCAAAAGTATCACGGGGCACTTTGTCAGTAACAACTGCATTACAGGTCTAGTGGCCGCGAGTGCAGCTGTTGATGCGATCAGGGCAGGGCGAATTAAGGTTGCCATTGTTGGTGGTAGCGAATCGATGTCTATGCCAACACTCACATATCCTAGAGCAGGAGAGGAGTTTTTTCTCTCACTGGCGAGGCGCAGGGATGTTATGGGCAAGGTTCGTTCGCTAAAGTCGTTTAGGCCTCGCTTCCTGATGCCCCAAGCGCCTAGCCCCAAGGAGCCGTCGACCGGATTAACCATGGGGCAGCACTGTGAGATCATGGTTCAAGAGTTCGGCATTGGTAGAAGTGCACAGGACGAGGTTGCGTTGCTTAGTCATCAACGGGCAAGCAGAGCTCAAGTTGACGGGGTTTTGGCCAGGGATATCTTTGAGGTTGGAGATGTGGTTAGTGACGGACTTATTCGTGAAGATACCTCGCTTGATAAGCTAGCAGGGCTTAAGCCTGTTTTTGACAGGAGTGGAAAAGGCAGTATTACAGCCGGTAATGCTAGTGCTCTTACCGACGGGGCCTCGGCGGTGTGTTTGGTAGAGGCGGCGTTTGCGAGTGAGAATGGCCTACCTATTCTTGGGTACATAGAAGAATTTTCGTTTGCCTCGGTTCCTCCTGGAGATGGGCTTTTGATGGCACCAGCACTAGCTGTGCCGAAACTTATGGATTCGTGTGGGATTGATTTTGGTGCGGTCGATGCCTTCGAGATACATGAGGCGTTTGCTGGACAGGTCTTGTGTAATGAGGCTGCATGGAGGGATGGTTGGAACCGTTATCCTGAGCTTGGTTCGCTTGGTTTGATTGATCCGGAGAGTCGTAATATCCACGGAGGTTCCATCGCTTTAGGGCACCCTTTTGCAGCAACGGGCGGGCGGATGCTCTTGAATGCGTGCCAGCTCCTCTTGGATGCTTCACGTCACCGTGTGCTTATCAGTATATGCGCAGCCGGGGGCAGTGCCGGTGCGGTGACAGTCGTTAGCCCCTAACGTACTAGGTAGATGATCGGCAGGCCATGTCAAAAGCCTACGCGTTTATTCCGGAGGAGTAGATGTCTGCTACAAATGCTTTGGTGCGAGGTTCTTTTTTTCCGTGTTAAAGGGGTGGCTCTTAGGGGGTTTGGAGCCGTGTAGGGAGTGCGCGATCTGATCCTCTCTATTTTGAAGCGAGCGTGCTGATTTGCGTTTAATATTTATAGTTGGTGTCACTTGCTTCTGAGTACTCACCCCGATTTCGATACGAGGCACCTTCTCTGCCACTTTGATCCCGCAGCTCTTCAATCTCTCTTCTCTGCCTGCGAAGTTCCTCTTCTTGCCTGCGTAGCCGCTCATCCTGTTGTTGTGTGCGGTTGTCTTGCCGCTCTGCTTGCGCGCCTAAGATAGCGCCCCCGAGAGCTCCGGCTGCAGCTCCGACAGCTATTCCGCCGCCGGTATGACCTGTCTCATGGCCTATGATGGCCCCAAGACCAGCGCCTAAGGCCGTACCTGTTAGTGCGCCTGTCTCAGTACTGCCAAGTGTTGGAGCGTTCTGGCTACAGCCAAACAGAGTAATAAACGTGATTAGACAGCCGAGTCTCTTCATGGTTGCCAAACTCCTCCAATAAGCGTCGTGTACTACACCTTATTATAATCACATTTTTCACTTCTAGAAAGTGATCTAGTTTCGCGCATGGCCTTTTTTTAGCCGGGGGCTTGCAGCCTGGGGCAGGGCCGTAACATGTTAATAATACAGTCTTGTCTGGGGTTTTCTCGGGCGATGTCTGGCTAGTCTTCTAAAAGCGCTGTTGATAAAAATAAAATTCTAAAGTTTTCCTCGATACAGGTCGTAGTGCTATGTAACCGGGCGCTGTCTATGTCTGGTTTATATGCAGTTCTTGCAGTTTTTGCAGTTCTTTGTGCCAGTTGTTTTTCGAAGTATCGGTAGTTTAGTCGTTATAAAAACTTAGGGACTCTTGACCATCATCTTGGTGGTCTAAAGGAAGTCTTGAAACATTTATGAACTAATACGGTTTCTCCCTTTAACGAGGGGGCTTGTCAAAGGAGTGACAAGGGTATTGGTTTTATTCAAGGAGGAATAGTATGGCTATTAGTATTAACTCAAACCAAGCGTCAGCGCGAGCGCAACGGCAGTTAGGAACTACTTCAAACAATCTCGAACGGGTTTTTGAGAGATTGGCGTCGGGTTCTCGAATTAACCGTGCTAGTGATGATGCTGCGGGTCTTGCGATTGACGCATCGCTTCGTGTCGATGCTCGAGTAGCGTCAATTGCGACTCGAAACGCACAGGATGGAATTTCTGCCGTTAGTATTACTGATGGCGCTCTAAGTTCTATCACGGGCGTTCTTGGTCGACTAGCAGAGCTTGCGCAACAGGCAGCTAACGGAGCGTATTCAGCGTTACAGCGATCTGCGCTTCAAAATGAGTTCGCTGCACTGGGTTCTGAAATTGAGCGTATTGCTGTCACGACGACTTACAATGGCGTAAATCTTTTGTCTGGTAGCCAAACCATTTCGTTTCAAGTTGGTTTTGACGGAGCTTCTACATCTCAGATCACAATGAGTCAGGAAAATGGAGCGACGTTGGGAGTGCTTGGATTGGCTGCCAGTGGGACGTCGGCATTAACCTACTCGCTCTCTGGTGCGACCGGTGACGCGGCACAGTCAGCGGCTCGGGAGGCACTAGTGGCAGTTACTGCGGCTGTAACATCCGTGAATTCGTTACGGGGAACGTTGGGAACCACTGAGTCGCGGTTAAATACTGCGATCAACAACCTCTCAATTGCGCGAGAGAACATTCTCTCGGCTGCCTCTCGTATTACGGATGCTGATGTTGCCACGGAGGCTGCTGAGCTAACTCGATTGAAGATTCTGCAGCAGGCAGGTGCTTCAGTCTTGGCTCAGGCGAACCAAATACCTGAGCTGGCTGTTCAGCTCTTGCGTTAATAGTAGCAGGAGAGTTGTTGGAAGGGCATCCTCGAAAGAGGGTGCCTTTTTTTTTGGAGAATGCGCGACTGTTTCTGCTTCTGTATTGAATGAACTGGGACGTTTTGTCTCGTTATTTTGGGGAGTTGAGGGAAAAAGTACTGACCGATGTTTTTTTGCTAAAGAAAAATAGCGTTCTATCCGTAGCAATATTTGAAGCGGTTGTCATGAAAGATGGACAGGTTGTGCAATGGTAGTCTGCAGTAGTCCCTATGGATGTTCAAGTAGTTCTCTCTGTTGTTTCTTCCTTCTAAAACAAATCCGTAATGCGAAGCACTCCGCGGCAGTGTTGTAAGTCTTCTGATGTCGGCTTTTCGGAGAGGATAGGATGTCCTTTCTGAAGTTGTGTAAGCTCTTTGATTCAAGGATGAATGAAGTATGGCTGTAACAGTAGGACAAAATGCAGGTATCTTGAAACTATCTCGGCAGTTGGGGCAGGTTTCAGATCGAATAAGTAACTCGTTTGTACGCTTAAGCTCAGGACAGCGTATATCCAAAGCTAGTGATGACTCTTCCGGTCTTGCGGTTGCGGACTCATTGCAATTAAACACCCGGCTGGCATCGATTGCGATTCGAAATGCGAACGACGGAATTTCGTCGGTGACTATCGCGGATAATGCCATGAAGGAGATTCAATCTATTCTTCAAAGGCAATCCGAATTGGCGCAACAAGCCGCTAACGGAACATTTAGTTTGGCGCAGAGGTCAGTGATTCAGACAGAGTTCACTGCGCTGGGCTCTGAGGTTGAGCGGATAGCAACGGGAACTAACTTTAACGGTATTGCACTGCTATCGGGTTCAGGGGCGATTACGTTTCAGGTGGGAATTGATACAACCTCGCTCTCACAACTTGCCATTGAAAACGTTCAAGGCACGTTGCAACAGCTGGGGTTGGCTACTGCCGGTAGCTCAGCGCTTTCGTACTCGCTGTCTGGCGCAACGACTGATGCGGCGCAGTCCGCTTCTCGGTCGGCGCTGGTAGCGGTGACTGATGCACTGACTTCCTTGTCGCTTAAGCGCGCTACGCTTGGTGCTATCGAGACTCGATTGCAGGCAACGGTTAACAACCTATCTGTGGCGCGTGAGAATTTTACCGCAGCGGAAGCTCGAATTCGAGACTTAGATGTCGCGCAGGAGGCGGCGCAGCTCACACGACTCTCGATTCTGCAACAAGCTGGTTCGGCAATTTTCGCTCAAGCGAATCAGTCGACAGCCTTGGCCCTTCAACTGCTGAAGTAGTCTCGGAATAAGACAGGTATTGCGGCCTTAAGCAGCTAATTTACCTAGACCCAACGTCTCGAAGCCAGAGGCTCTCTTTCGGAGCTAAACGGTTTCGGGACGTCGTTTTATCTAAAGGCGGGCGGGCTTTTCAGGGGAACATGGAAAGCTCTGAAGGCCGTCCACCACATTATGGAAGAGTTTCTGCCCCTTTTGTCTTTGCTGAAGCATCAAAAGATTTGAATAAGAACACTTTGTTTTCTTTCAAGATTCTAGGGTCGGACCATGTTTTTGAGTGTCAGAAAAATATCGCTAGCTCGATTGTTAATGAGTTGTTTTCTTATCTCATTGGGAGTGGGCTCATCCGAATGGGCCGTGGCTGATGCTAAGATTTACGTTATTCGGGAGGCTGATGGAGCCCTTCGGTTCACGAATAAGGCGCCACTCAAGGGGCAAGATGCTGCAGTGTTTTCGGCGGCAGGTAGATATTATCGAACGGCTACCCCTTCGCGGCTTCCAAGTGGAGAGATAATCTACGGACGAGCTCGGGCATCTCTACGAGTGCCGCGGAGTCCGGTTTATTCAATTAGAGGTTTTGACGGGAGACGGTTTGCTCGTTTGTACAGCAAGGAGATATCTGCAAACTCGGAGCGTTTTGGGGTTGATGCTTCGCTTGTGCGGGCGGTGATACATGCTGAGTCCGGCTTTAATCGATTTGCGGTCTCGCCAAAGGGGGCGCAGGGTTTAATGCAATTGATGCCAAGCACGGCTCGAGAGCTTGGCGTTTCAAATAGTTTCGACCCAAGAGAGAATATAAGAGGAGGGGTTAAATACCTTGCCCAATTGCTTGAAAGACTCGGAGATGAGGCGTTAGCTGTGGCTGCGTACAACGCAGGAGAGACACCGGTGAGAAAATATAAGGGCATTCCTCCCTATTCGGAGACTAGAGCGTATGTTAGGCGTGTACTCAGTCTAAAAAAACAGTATAGTCTGAATGGATATGGCTAACTGGTATCGAACGCTTCCAAATTGTTTAACCTTTTTAAGACTGGTTTTAATACCGGTTTTTGTGTTTTTTTTGGTAAACCCGTCTCAGGAGTCTCTTAATACAGCAGCTGCCATCTTTGTGTGTGCTGCAGTAACAGACTATGCCGACGGCCTACTTGCACGCCGCTACTCGGCGATAACTGATTTCGGTAAGCTGTTTGATCCCCTTGCAGACAAGATTTTGGTTATGGCAGCACTGGTGATGCTAGTCTCTGTAACAGATGGAAGGTGTCAGCCGATGGTGCCAGGTTGGATGGTTGTTGCTATTTTAGCCAGGGAGTTTTGGGTTACAGGCCTTCGAGCATTTGCCGCCGCGGCGGGAACCGTAGTAGCTGCCAAGTCGGGAGGGAAGGTGAAGAGCTTCCTCCAGATGGTTAGTATCTTGGCTATCTTATTAAATGATATGGCAGTGAATATTATGGGTTACTCGGTCTCCATGCGAGTTATAGGGTTAAATCTTCTTCTCTTATCGTTATTGTTCTCCTACCTGTCTGCGTTCGATTATTCAATAGCTGTTCTCTCTCCTGAGGGTGGTAAATGGTCTTCCAATTTAAGTAAGTTGTTTGGGTGTGTCGGGGGGGAGATTGCTGGTAATAGTGATGCGGACGGTCGCGATAATGAGCGTGAGCAATAGGGCATTAAGTCATTAATTTTAACAATTTCGAAAACCCTATAAGCAAATGAGCAATTGCGACGCTCGACGGTTCGTATGAATAGTGTTCAGCGTACCACAACTAATATCTGCCATGGACTGGCTGACCATCTTGGAGTAGCTCGATTAGATTTATTTTTAAATCGCAGTAGTGCTTTCTTTCTTTAACAGTGTTAAACCTTTATCTCGAAGCTGATTGTCTGTGTTTGATTGGTCCAAAGTGCTCTGTTTGGAGTAATGACAGGCGGGAAGATGACCAATGTGCACATATAAGCCGCTTATCTGCCTAGTTTGTTTTGTTTTTTTGGTGATAATCGGCAAATGCTGTAGTAGTCTGTTGTGGTTCGCATAACAATATTTTAACGGTTTAGTTCTATAAGAAGTGGCATGAGAGTTGAGCGTCTAGAAGTATTTGGCTTTAAGTCTTTTATGGATCGTCTGTGTCTTCCGCTTGAGGGGGGTATAACGGGTGTAGTCGGGCCGAATGGATGTGGAAAATCAAATATTATCGATGCCCTCCGGTGGGTGCTGGGCGAAACTAGAGCGAGTCAGCTTCGCGGAGGCGTCTTAGAAGACGTTATTTTTAATGGCACAGAGGAGCTTCGGCCTCTGGGTCTTGCAGAGGTGTCGCTTGTCATTCGAGCCGATAAGGAAGGTCTTCTCGACGAGCTCATAGCCTATTACGAACAGCTCGAGAAGGAAGGTCTTCAGGTTAGTGAGAACGAGACCGTACACAAAACTCGAGAGGAGGTAAGCCAGACGGAGGGAGGGGACGCTAATGAAGTCTTGGCGGCTAATAATGACAAGCTCCATCAGAGTGAAGAAGTCCCGGAGGCAAATCAAGAGAAGGATTTTGCCGCCGACGCCGTAAGGGAGCTAGTAGGCGAGGTGGAGTCCCCTGAGAAGAGTTTTTTATCTGACATCAAGGCTTCTCTGTCCAAATATTCATGGCTTCAATCTGTAAGTGAAGTCCAAGTGACCCGGAGGCTTTACAGAAGCGGGGAATCGGAGTTTTTTATCAACAAGGTACCTTGTCGGTTAAAGGATCTTAAGGAATTGTTTCGAGTACTAGGTCTCGCCTCTCGAGGGTATACGATTATAGCGCAGGGTGAAATCGGTAGAATTATCACCGCCAAGCCCGATGACCGCAGGCAGGTTATTGAAGAAGCTGCCCATATTGCGGGATTTAGAGATCATATCAATGCTGTCGGAAAGCGTCTTGAGGACACTAGGAACCAGGTGGTTAGGCTTGATGACCTTATCAAAGAGGTCTCCCGACAGGTCGCTAACCTTAAAAGACAGTCAACGCGAGCGATCACGAGGGCGCAGCTAAAACTAGATTTAAAGGAACTAGAGCGAGAGCTGTTCTGCGACACCTTCGTCCGACTCCAGGCTAAACTAAAAGCTGCCGGAGCCAGAGTGCTCGAACGAAGTAAAGAGGAGGAGTTGGCGGAGCAGCTACTCGCAGAGATCCAGGGAGAGGAGACGTCGTCTCGCGAAGACGCATCAAAATATGACGCTCAGATTGATGAATTGCGACTTGAAGTCGATGAAATTCGGGAAGTTATATCAAGGAGTCAGCGAGAGGTTAGTAAGCGAGAGTCGAGGATAAGAGAGCTCAAATCTCTAATCGATTCTCGAAACTCAGAGATAGCGAGATTAGAGGAGCGTAGCAGCACTCTTTCTCTCCGGGTCGTTGAATCATCCAAAGCTCTTGATTCCCTTCAGAGTGAGGAAGCTCTTCTGCAGGAAGAGATTGCAGGCCTAGAAAATGGCGGAGAGGAGCAGCTCGGTGCTTTAAGTGAAGAGCTGAGATCTCTGCGAGATCAGCAGTTTTCACAGGATAGGATTGTTCGTGAAATAAGAGACAAGTTGGTCTCCGCTAAAAGCCGAAAGGAGGCCTTACAGGCACAACTGACCGCTGCCTCACCGGTGACGCAACTAAAGAAGGCTCTCGGAAGCAATGGAGTTGTATCCGATGAGCTTGAGGGGCAGTGCAAGCTGTTGCTTGATGGCATTAGGGTGCCGGAACGGTACTCTAAGGCTCTACAGTCGGTTCTTGCTGAGCGAACCACGTTTCTTGTCGTCGATAAGATTAGCGATGCAGCACGCTCGTTTCAGAAGATGGTGCTTGATGCAGATCCCCATAACAAGAGAGGACTTGGTGTTGGTTTGTTTGCAAAGGAAGCTCCAATGACTGGGAAGGCCTTTCAGGGTACGGTCAGAGATGGTGTTGCACCACTACTCTCACACTTGGATGTCGAGCCCTGGAGCCAGCGAGTAGTGAGCCGACTTTTGGCGAATGTTTGGGTTGCTGATAGCCTAGAGAATGCATTTTCTTTTGTGGAGGCCCTGGAGGGGACTGATGCAGACTTAGTGGTGGTTACTGAAGCAGGTGATTTAGTATCCCCATGGAGCTTTTACAGCCTAAGACACGACGGTGGTGTCGTGCAAATGAAGAGCGATATTGATCGTGCAGAGAGATTAATTGCAGATTGCGAAGTTCAATATGAACAAGTAGCGGCAGAACGTGACGGTGTAGTAGCTCAAATTAAAGAGAAGGATGCTCGAATTACGGAGCTCTCCCGCGTCGTGAAGGAAAACCAGCGCGCTATGCGAGAGCTTTCTAATCGACAGTCAGAGATTAGGGGGCGTATTAAGTCTGAAGCTAGAATGCATGAACAGCTTACGCTAGATGTGGAAAAAATAAGACCCCAGCAAGAGGAGCTGCGGGGTCAGATAGCCCGAATTCAGGAGGAGATCGAGAATGTTTCGAACGAGCTAGCCGGACTGGAGGATGTCGATGCATCGGCCTCCGAGGCTCGATTACAGGAGCTTCACGTTTCCCTGAGAGATTTCGAGGAGAAACGACGAAGCCTGCGTGATCAGTTTTCAGCGCTTCTTAGAAACCTAGAGGCTCGAAGAAGAGAGCGAGATTCTGCACGAGAGGCCCATGTTAAAGAGCGGATGTCGGTTGAACGTATTCGCGGCGAAATCGAGAGTGCCGAGCACAATCTATTAGAACGCTTCGGTCCTGATGATGCGCAAACTCTCAGAGAAACGGCGGAGACCGTAGATGAACTTGATGGACAAGCGCGGCGAGAGTTGGAATCAAAAGTATCGTCCATTAAGACAAGGCTTGAGCGCGAGGGTGAGGTCGACCCATCTGTCATTGAGCAGCACGAAGAGGAGCGAAAGCGGTTAGAGGATCTCGAGTCGCAACGCGCGGATTTAATCGAAGCAACAACTACGTTGGAATCAACTCTTATTGAGCTAAGCGATGCATGCAATAAACGCTTTGTCGCAACTTTTGACGCTATTAGGAGTAATTTCGCACTCTTCGGTCCAAAATTGTTTGGGGGCGGCTCTGCCGAACTACGTCTCGTTGATCCAACTAATCCATTGGAGTCGGGGGTTGAAATTGTTGTTCGCCCTCCCGGTAAGAAGCCAAAGAGTATCGATTTATTATCAGGGGGTGAGAAGGCGCTGTGTGCAATAGCACTAGTTTTTAGTATGTTTATGGTTCGACCGAGCCCTATCTGCGTTTTGGATGAGGTCGATGCTCCGCTTGACGAGGCAAACGTCCAGCGCTTTATAGCTTTCATAAAGGAGATGAGTGAAAGGACTCAGTTCTTAATGATTACCCACAACAAGGCGTCCATGTCCGCAGCGGATACGTTAGTGGGGGTTACCATGCCTCAGCCAGGGGCATCCAAAATAATAACTGTATCGCTCCAAGAGGCGGTGAGGCACGTAGCATAGAGGAAGAAGTAATGGGTAGTGTCCCGATGGACGAGACAGTGGTTGTTCTTGGCAGGTTGTCGAAGAGCATGGAGGAGTTTTGCAGAGCCAATGCTTTTGAAGCCTCGATGTTGATCATCGTGTTAACTTTTGGTTTCTTGCTGAGCTCCCTTGTTTTTATAAGGCGTATTAACCGATTAAAAAGAGCCTTAAGAGCAGTTAATGTCGAGCTGCGTGCTCTAAAAGATTCGCAAGACTCGGTTGCAGATGAGATCGCGACTGCGGAGCCTGTAAGTCTTGAAAATATCGGGAGCGAAGGGCGGGAAGAATCCAGTCATGCTTCGATCTCTGAGCCAGATCTATCGGTATCAACGCAAGCCGCTTCTAGGGCGGATACAGAGACGGCGCCGCCATCTAGAGGTAATCGGGTCCGGCGGGGATTAGAAAGGACGCGCACCGGCTTTTTATCTCGACTTGGGCGCTTGTTTGATCAAAAGAGAGTTGTTGATTCCACAATGCTCGACGACCTCGAGGAGGCGCTGATTCTAAGCGATGTGGGACCTCGCTGTGCGTCGGATTTGGTGGAGGAGGTTTCAGAGAGTTTTGCGAAGGGTGAACCTATCGATCGAGGTGCTTTGGAAGATAGGTTGAAGGAGTGTATATCCAACAGACTGTTGGCACCGCCCCTCGACTCTTCGGTCTATACCCCTAAAGGTTCATGCAAGGTGTTTCTGGTAGTAGGAGTCAATGGTGTTGGCAAAACAACTACGGTAGCTAAGTTGGCGTCCAAGTACGTTGCTCAAGGTCGGCGGGTTATGGCAGTTGCAGCGGATACGTTTCGAGCAGCTGCCGTCCAACAACTGGAGGAG
Organism: Pseudomonadota bacterium; assembly: GCA_038134595.1. GTDB lineage: Bacteria > Bdellovibrionota_C > UBA2361 > UBA2361 > OMII01 > OMII01. The sequence goes on from JAYPVM010000002.1 coordinate 272,105, forward strand.
TGGGGTAAGCGAGTAGGTTTCGAGGTTGTAAAAGGCGCGGAGGGTGCCAAACCGGGCGCGGTTGTTTTTGATGCAATGAAGCGCGCTACCGAGGAAGGTTTTGACGTAGTGTTAATTGATACGGCTGGACGATTGCACACGAAGTCAAACTTAATGCAAGAGCTTCAAGGAATAAGAAATTCGATAACGAGACATGTGCCGGAAGCCCCACATGAAACCCTTTTGGTAGTAGACGGTATAAGTGGTCAGAATGCGCTGTCGCAGGCACGTGAATTTAATAGCTCGACTCAATTAACAGGACTTGTGGTCACCAAACTCGACGGAACACCGAGGGGTGGAATAATTGTAGCCATCTCTGATGAGGTTTCCATCCCCGTTTATTACATAGGTGTGGGTGAGGCCGCAGAAGATCTTGTGCAATTCGATGCGACCGAGTTTTCAACTAGTCTCTTTTCTGTCGCTGGGGATTCCGATGTTAGCGGTGTTCGGGATGCGGTAAACTTGTAAAGGGAGTTTCGATGGAACAAGCTCGCGGTGTATCATTGGATGCCCTACATCAGTTTTCAATTCCAGGAGAGCTTGTTCATATCGAAGAGCTTAAAAGGGGACATATCAATCGAACGTTTGTAGGTACGTGGTCTCATAATGGTGTCTGCACCCGATTCGTTCATCAGGTGGTAAATCATAGAGTGTTTCGCGACATTGAAGGGCTAATGGGAAACCTTGAGCTGGTTACTAAGGCTGTAAGGGACGGTTGCGCCCGCTATCCAACCGGTTCTAACGACGTAACACTATCCATAGTTTCAACGCGCTCGGGAGGGAGTTTCGTTCAAGATGATTTCGGAGAGTACTGGAGAACGAGTCCGTTTATAGAAAATACGATGAGCTTTGATGTCTGTCCTGGCTTCGATGTGGCGCGGGAATCGGGCGCCATTCTCGGACGCTTTCAAAGAAACTTGCTCTCGGTTGATCCGGCCGGACTTTCAGAAACTATTCCTTTTTTTATGGATAGTCGACGACGTTTCGGAGCACTGAAGCAGGCCATAGAATCCGATACAGAATCAAGGGTAGTGTTGTGCGGACCAGAGATTGAATTTGCCTTAATGCTCGAAGAAGAGGGTCGGTCCTTAAACGATGGCGTTGAATCCGGCCGTTTTCCCTTGCGGGTTTCCCATAACGACATGAAGTTAAATAACGTTCTCTTCGATGCGGATAGCTCCAAGGCTGTCTGTCTTCTCGATCTGGATACGTGCATGGCTGGAACGGTTTTGTATGATTTTGGCGATTTAGTCAGGAATACCGCCGTTCCTTGCGCAGAGGATGAGCGGGATTTGTCGAAGATTCGTGTTGATCCTGACTTGTATGCCGCAATTTATCAAGGGTACGTGAAAGAAGTGGGAAGCTTTTTATCGTCCGTTGAAAGAGAGTTTCTTCCGGTTGCACCACGGGTCTTGGCGCTCACGTTAGGGGTTCGTTTTCTATCTGATTTTCTTTCTGGGGACACATACTTTCGTATTCATAGACAAGATCATAACCTAGACCGAGCACGGGCCCAGTTTCAAATTGTTCGCGCACTGCTTGACGTAGAGTCAACGCTACGTGCTAGGACAGAAGATATTACCACCCCTAATAGTGACTAATTGCCCGATTGTTTCCCTTTCTTGTATTGATAGAGTACTACTGCGGCAGTTGCTAGCCCTAGAAGGAGCAGTAGAAGCTTAATCCTGTCCAAAAAGGACAGAATATCTGTATAGTTATTTGCAAATGCAAAGCCTATTCCCATCATGACGGGAGTCGTTATTAGAGCGGCAAAAGCATCGATGATCAAGAACCGCATAAATGAGATTCGAACTGCGCCGCACATAAGAAACGTAGCAGTTCGAATGTAAAACAGGTGTCTCGCGATTAGAATCGTAAAGACAGTCTTGCTATGCAAATTTGAGCGTATGAGTTGTAGGCGATCAGTGGAAATGTGCTTGCGAAACCACTTCTTGCGGAACAGTGACGGTCCCGCAATCCAGCCGATTCGATAAATAATGAGGTCCCCGGTAAGAATACCAACATAGCAGACCAGCCCCATCAGCACTGTGTGAACCTGTGATAAGCTAGATAGGATGCCCGCCGCAATGAGCGTAAGGTCTTCAGGTGCGGGAATACCTACCGCACCAGCTAGTAGTAAAGAGAAAACGAGGATATAGGCGAAGACACCGTGTGAGGCCAATATAAAATCTAACATCTGGGAGAGTATACCCTATATCTACCCTCTGCGTAAAATGAAGAGAGTTAGGGGATATCAGGTGTATATCCCTTTCTCATAGTGTTTTCGCTAACGGTTCTTGGTTCCATAAACTGCAATAAATAGTCCGGCCCTCCGGCTTTTGAACCAACTCCCGAAAACTTAAACCCACCAAAGGGCTGCCGCTGAACGAGCGCGCCAGTAATCGACCGATTGATGTATAGGTTGCCCACCTGAAAAGACTCTTTGGCTTGTTGTATATGAGCAGGGCTCCTTGAGAAGAGTCCGCCGGTGAGCCCGTACTCTGAATCGTTTGCGATTTTCAGCGCTTCTTCGAAGGATGGAACGTTCATACAGGCTAGTACCGGTCCGAATATTTCAGTAGTCCATAGGGGGCTTTTTGGATCCACATCTCTGAATATCGTCGGCGGAACATACCAGCCAGCTCCAACGAGATTCTCGGAGATCTTCCCCTGGCATAAGAGCGACGCATCATCTTGGGTTTTAATCAGGTTCATAATTCGATCGTAGCTCTCTTTGTCAACAACAGGACCCATAAAGCTTGCGCCATTCGATGCAGGGCCAATTATAAGATCGTGGGTTGCGTTCGAGAGGCGCTCAAGCAATTCATTGTAGCGGGAGCCGACGACTATAAGTCGCGAACACGCAGAACACTTCTGACCGGAGTACCCGAACGCTGACGAGATGATGCCACGTAATGCATCATCCATATCTGCATCGTCATCCACAATAATGGCATTTTTGCCCCCGAGCTCTGCTACCACTTTCTTAATGGCACGCTGTCCTGGAGAGATGTGCGCCGATTTCGCTATAATCTCACAGCCCACTTCTCGTGAGCCAGTAAAGACTATCATGTTAGTCTCAGGTGCTCGGATGAGAAAATCACCGACAATCTCACCACGACCTGGTAGAAACGAGAAGGCATTTTCGGGCACACCAGCTTCGAGAATCACTTTGGCTAACTCGTAGCCCACGATACTGGTCTGTTCGGAAGGTTTGAGGACAACCGTATTTCCGGTTACGAGTCCCGCAACGGTCATGCCGCAGGCAATTGCCAAAGGAAAGTTCCAGGGAGAAATGACGGCTACCACTCCCCGCGGCTGATAAAAGTAGGTATTTTCCTCTCCTAGAATTTCTTGTGTTTTTTTAATTTTTCCAAGGCGGAGCATCTCCTCGGCGTAATAAATACAGAAGTCAATCGCTTCTGCTACGTCGGCATCGGCTTCGCGGAAGGGCTTTCCGGCTTCTAGGATCAGAAGGGAAGTAAAGAAGGCATGCCGCTCCTTTAGCAGCTCTCCGACTCGTTGGATAATCCGAGCTCTGGACGCAACGGGCTCTACGCGCCATGTAGCTAGCCCCTTCTGAGCTGCGTTAAGAGCAAGCTGTGCATGCTCAGTGGTGGCAAACGTACTGGTGCCGATAAGTTGAGAGTGCTCACTGGGATTATACCGAAGATATTTATCCTGGGATTCATATTCCTTGCCGCCGATTATTGGTGCTGCGTGGAGACCATTCTGACCGTTAATTCTCGACAGTAGTGCCTGAATCTCTGTTTGAAGAAGTTGTCGGTTGTCGTCCAACGAAAAATCGGTAAGCGGAAAGTTTCTAAAGGCTTCGATGGTCATCTTTATCTCCTTAATAGTGGCATGACAGTGTTAGCTGGGGATTGGATTGTTCGTAAAAGCGAGTGGATTTCTCTTGGCTAGGAATCGATTCGGGCCGCATTAAAAGCTTTTCAATAGCTGTCGGCTCGAAGAATGTGTGCCGAAGAAAGGATTCGTTGGATGAGTTCTCAAGGAGTCTCCGCACTAGATATCCCATGCCGGGAATGAGTTTTCCAATCGGAGCGTAAAACCTCGTATGATATCCACGATTGGTGAACGTACTCGCAATTGCATCCGCCATACCGTAAAGTACCTGCAGCTCAAACTCATCTTTTCCAATGTTATTTCGTTGGGCATAACAACACGCATGGGTAAGAGAGCGGATGTTATGAGATGCAAATGCGGGCCTGCACAGAGCGGTGTTATCTAGAAGGAGTTTTGATAAATCTTCAAAATTTGCGTCGGAGTGGGCCTTTCGAGTAAAGAGCGGGGTCGACCAATTGTTTTGGCTTGCGATGACTTGCTCCGAATCCCAATACGCGCCCTTTACGAGGCGAACAGCAATCGGTGTTCCGCGCTTTGCTGCGAATCGAAGGAGATCGTTTGTGATATCACGCGCATCTTGAGAATAGGCTTGTATTACAATCCCGGGGTAAATTACGGACTTTAATTCACCGCTCCCGTATACCCGCTTAAATGTTTCATACACAATGGGATTGTATTTTGAGTCCTCTGCGTCGACATAAAGGGTTCCTCTTACTTCCTCGACCGCCCGAGCAATTTGAGTGAGCCTCTCGGCTAAAATATTCACACTGGCTTCGAAATTTAACGGGTCAATTTGCGAATAGAGAGCGCTTAGTTTCACCGAGATACATACACTCGACCTGTCTTTTAGGTTACGGCTCGAATCGTCTCGGAGGTGCTTAGAAAGCGTGTGAATCAACTCAAGGTAGCGATTGAGGTATACAACGGCTTCATATTCGCTTAGGCTGTACTCTCCCAACAGGTCCACCGTAAACGATTGACCATGGCCTAGAAGTCGCTTTAATTGGGGAATCGCCTCTCTGGGAGTTTCTCCGACTATAAATACTCTCGCCATCTCAGCGACACTACGTCGAACAATGGCGCATGTGATTTTTCGTAGTGGCTTGGTGTTTCCTAGCCGCAACAACCATTCTAGGGCAGGGTGGTTTTGTGCTAATGGCTCGGACAGATACTCGCTGAGATGTCTGAGAATTAAGTCGTCAGTGTCTAACGTTGGCAGAACGTCTACTAGGCGAAATAAACTGGCCCGAAGCTGCGGCACATCTATGGTTAGTTTCGTAAAGAGCGCGTTCCAATAGCCTCTCTCTAGCGGGCTATTGATATAGCTGGAAAGATCACTAAAAATCACCTTTCCAAGCGCACATATTTCTTGCTCTAGGGTTTTATTCATCGGATGTTACAAGCCAGCTAACACGTCCTTAATCATTATAATCGCACAAAATGCGTTGACCAAGGGTAATTCTAAGCAGGCAAGGACATAAACCGGCATTCTACTAGTAAGGACTACGCCGTAGTATCAGCTGAGCTGTATGCTTTGAGAGAGTCACGTACAACCTTTTGAAGCTCTGTTGGTGTTCGCTCGGGATATGTTAGATTGAGTGTCCGACCTGAAAATGGGGGCTCAACGTGACCATTAATACTCATTTTCAAATAAAAATTTCGAAGAGCCAAGTTTACAAGATCGCCGGCGTCAAAGACCGGGGAAAATTCCTCCTCGATAGCCTTCGCGTCATCAGCACCGACTCGAAAAGAGAGGAGATTGGCTATATTTCCGAAGATAGTCTGTCGAATAGAACTTGGGAGTTGACTGAGGTATTGATTGGCAAACGTGAGGCTCAGATTATACTTTCGAGCCTCGCTTAATATCTCGCCAAATGATTCGGTAGCAAAATTTTGAAATTCATCAACATACAGGTAGAAATCTTGACGGTCCTCGGAGGGGATATCGGCCCTCGACATTGCTGCCTCATATATCTTCCATATCAGCATCGATCCAAGAAGACTCGCATTATCTGAACCTAGATGCCCCTTAGAGACCTTAAGAAGCACTATTTTTTGGTGGTCCATGAAATTTCTAAAGTCAAATAAATTCTTCGTAGAGCTAAAGATCTCACGCATGCTTTCGGTCGCTAGCAATTCGTCAAGCTTGTTGAGAAGGCGGGACATAGGGCCCTCTTCAAATTCTTTGCGACGCTGGGTATAATCTCGAAGCCAAAATCTCTTCACAGACTCGTCCTTAGCCTGCCGAATTATAGTCATTCTAAATTCATCCTCGGCAAGCATGCGTCGAAGGTTTACAAGGCTACATTCGTTCGAGCTTAGAAGACCCAGTACTGCGTATCGTAAGATATGATCCATCTTCTCACTCCAGTCAGCGCCAAAGATACGCTTGAAGGAATCTAAGAAGCTCATCGTAACGCGGAGCTTTAGTTCGGGTCTCACGGGCGCCATGGGGTTAAATTGTGGTGCGTACCCGTCTTGAGATGGATCGAAGAGGACTACATCCTTTGCTCTCTCTGGCGGGATGAGGCGAAGGATTTCATCTATAAGGTCACCGTGGGGATCGAGCACAGCGCAACCGTAGCCTTTCTCGATATCATTCTTTACGAGCAGCTGCAGAAGGCACGATTTGCCGGTACCGGATTTACCAAGAACGTAGAGGTGTCGCCGACGGTCGAGTCGGCTAATGCCAAAGTCTATTTCATGGTCGCGGTAGTTCGTATGTGCAAAATTGCCGGTGTGTGGGTCGGTCTCAGCTTTCGGCAAGGCTGGTGGAGCCGGAGCTCTTTTTGAAAGCACCTGCGCGGTATTGGTTAGTTCGCCTAACGTGGGCGGGTGGTATAGGGTCGTTAGTTCCGCTGACGAGAGGCGATATGGCTTCCTAAACTTACGTTCACGAACAGCAGTTTTAAATTGAGAGTCGGTGCGAATCGGGGTGGCACGAATTGAGTTGGAGTGTGGCAAGTCGTAGCACTTCATCGTATCGACAATCGATTCGACATGCCTTCGAACCCGGCGCTGACTTGCCCTGACAAGGTCAGTATCGGAACCCTTTGGTAGACTTGTGAAGCTTGAGATTCGGTGGGTAACCCAAAAGAGTTGAGAGGAGCATTTAGTTTTGGCCAGGGCTTTGGTGTCTACGTCTAAGTCTTTGGTGAAGAGTTTTTTCAAATAAAACAGATCCCGGATCCGCGCGTTGGCCCTAGCGTTTGCTAGGCCTAGCTGACTTGAAAATGAGTGCTTGATAGGACGGACAATTAACTGCACCAAAGCACAATCTTCGGCAGGGATAGTCTGTAGGGCCATGATTAGGGGAATAAGTGTGTTGGTTTTGAATGTGTTATAATCCTGAAGAGGATAGATGTCTGGTCTGGTAAGCCTGAGATCGGCGCCAGCAAATGCAGTATGGCTGGTAAGCTTGTCAGTGTAGTCATCGATATCAAATACCTGACTGTTTCCCATCCACGAGTATACGCCGGTTGCAAGAACGTCGATCATCTCATCCTCGCCCGCCATGCAGAAATAAATATTCCTATCCTGGGTAAAGATTTCTAGGGAGAAAGGCTCCCATATCGACTCTGCGAGTTCTCGGAGTTGGTGTTCGAAGAATGTGCTGTTGAAAAGCATATACTTCGTCAAATAGAAGGCCCCCCCGACTGGTAAGGAATTTTTAGGAATATGGATGCAGATTACTCTCATGGCCCCCGTCTGCTAAAGCTCGATTGATAAAGCCGTCTGAGCAATAGTATAGTGTATATTCAATTCCTTAAGCGACCCTCCAATTGAGAATCCTCTTACTACCCTATAAGACAGTAGTTTTTAGCGCACATTTGTGCGTCTACGGTCGCTGATAATAGATTGTAGCACGTCAAATGTGTCGTTTATCGACCTTTCTAGGGAGAATCTAGAACGAATCCTCTCCTGGCCCTTTTTACCGAGCTCGGTTCGGCGGGCCTCGTCTCTCCACATGGAGACGATAGCCGCGGCTAGTTCTGGAGGATTGCAGGGTTCTACCAAGCAGCCGGCGGAACCGCCGTCCACAAGTTCAGGCATTCCCCCAACTGCTGTTACGAGAGCAGGAACGCCTTGGGCCATTGCCTCGATCACTGATTTAGGAAACCCCTCTCGTGACTTTGAAGCCATTACCGTAACATCCATCAACTGAGCTAGTGTAGCCGCATCATCTCGAAAGCCAGTTAGGTGTATTCTGGTCGGATCGGGGAATGCATCGATGGCAGTTTGAATCGATTTATCTTTGATGGTGCCTACTAAAAGCAGGTGTAGATTCGGCAGCTCTTTAAGAGCCAACTTACAGGCTTCGATTAAATCGTCTACGCCCTTTACTCTTCGCATGACAGCAGTACAACCTACGACAAATGCATTTTTCGGGATGTTAAGCGTTTGTCGACTTTCTACGCAGCTATCTTGATACCAGTCTAGATTGTGGCCCTTGTAGACAGTAACGAGTTTATGGGCCGAAACTCCCAAGCTAGACAGATAGTGGCGCACGGCATCGGAAACGCAAAAAATCTTGGCGACTCTTGGGTTAAGATACGTTAACCAAGACGTAGGATCGAACCAACTTAGGTGACCGACCGTTCCTCGATAAGCGATGACCGCGACGCTTTTCGGAATCCGAGCGCAGATCGTAGTGGAAAGTGTTCTATTTGTTAGAGCATAGATGATGTCGGGCTGATTCGCCTCCACGTAGGTGCGTATTTTCTTCATGCCCTCCCGGTCAAATCGACTTTTGAAGGAATAATGGTCGATTGTTATGTTTTCTGCGCGGAGAGTCTTCGCATGCTCCGGAGCTGGGTCTCCTATCACGTGAATCGACGCGCCTCGGCTTGCAAGACCCGCAAAGATACCGGCTTCTGGCCGATCCATTGTTGTTGTTAGAGCAAGAATTTTCATCAAACAACTCCCCCTGTTTTCACTACTGCCCTCTTGGCCCTCCGACCCTTTTTTGGACTAGCCTAGCGAAAACCAAAGAAATACGCCACCCAAGAGTACTTAAAAGAGACTTGCCTGCACACGAGAACTAACATAATGAACATTCCTCAGGCCCGGTTTGACCTTATTTGTGGTTGCGCTAGTTTTTCGCTCTGTACACCTCAAAATATGGTGGGCAGGGCGCACCTCGCTTCGGAGAGATATATTTTTGCAAACCAGATGCGGTCTTCGCTCCGACTCCTTTAATAGATTCCAACCAAACCGGAAAGGAGGGTTTGTGTGAAGCCCCTAGCTTGGAGGACCATGATAAACGTTTTGAGACTAAGGTGCGCTTGATGCGAAACGAAACGTTTGGTAGTAGCGAAACTGAATAGGGGCTTAGGCAGTGAAGCGGGAGAGGTCGTCCAGTCGCAAAATAGGTTTCAGCGGTGAGTGCACTAGAGATAGTCCTATCGCTAGGCGTTCCTGTTTCGGGGATGGAAAAGTTAATCACCCAGACGACAAGGTGTACGCTTAGAAATATGGATGAGAAGCCAATGTATCGCCAGTTCATAGTTTATTATCGAATCTTCGAGAAGCGAAGTTTCCTCAATTTAAACTAACGCTGATAACGGAGGTGCGCCCATCCTCAAGCGATACGGGAATATGGAGTTCTTTTCTTGTCCGGCTCGCGACCGGTTTGATCTTCTTGGTGTTCGTCTTCCTCCAGGTGCTCGAAGGTGCCCTCGGCCCGTTTTTCCTGCTGAACTGATCTTTTTTTTCCATCGCGAACCTTGCTCGAGGATGTAGCCGCCCTCGCCTGATTTTGGGAGGTTTGGATTCCTCCTTCCTCGGAACTCTTTGCTGCTTGAGCTATGGATGCGGCGTGGTGACCAGTCGTCAGAGGGACACCGGCTACGCCGATACTTTGGGTTGTAAGCGTGGGCATAACTACACCCTATAAGCGCACCAACTGGCTGTAAGGGACTTAGCTTTGACCTGACTCCAGCTACTTATGCGGCATGATATCTAACCAACCCCACCTTAGTGGAGTTCGGTCAATAGATATGAGAGCATAAGGGTCTGGAGCTATTATGATTATAGATTTAGATGCAAATGCGACATTAACACCAAGCAGCGCTCTTAAAAGAAGGTTGTTTCTAGATGAGGGGATTGCTGGAAATCCCAGCGCAGTCCATCAGTTGGGACAGCGTACGAGAGCTCTGGTGGAGAGAACGCGCCGCTCAATACGAGATTTCATGAGGCTTAGTTCTGAGTACCAGATAATTTTCACATCTGGCGCTACAGAAGCAAACAATCTTGCTGTGCATAACGGAAAAGCACAAGGGGGAACGCTTTTGGCTAGCAGCATTGAGCATCCCTGTATATTAGAGCCGATGTTAAAAATTAAGCGTCTGGGTGAGCGCGAAGTGGTTTTTATACACCCCGAAGCAAGTGGTGCGATTTCTACAGGGTCTGTTCTCGCAGCGCTAGATGCTGACTGCTCTTTTGTTTCAATAATGCTTGCAAATAACGAGACGGGCGTTGTTAACGATGTTGCTGAGATATCGAGAGCCATACGTGCGCGGTACCCAGGAGTGATAATTCACACTGACGCAAGCCAGGTGCTTGGTCGCCTGGAAGTGGACTTCCCCAATTTGGCCGTGGATATGATAACTATTTCTGGCCATAAATTTGGCGCGTTCACCGGGATCGGAGCGCTCATTGCGAGACCTGGTTTTTCGGTGTCTCCGCTAATTGTCGGTGGTTCTCAGGAAAGCAAATTAAGAGGTGGGACAGAAAACGTCACTGGAATCCTGTCGATGGGGCTTGCCGTGGAGGAGTTGCAGGATTCAGGAAACGAGCGGATTCGGAGGTCGGAAGAGCTTCGCGACCGCTTTGAGACAGAGATCCTACCCCTTCTCGGAGGGATTTCGATTCAAGGTAAGAATTCTGTCCGTCTCGCTAATACGAGTAATGTATCGATACATGGTGTGCGGGCTGATGACCTCGTTGTGGCGCTAGACTTGGAAGGGATTTTGATTTCAACAGGGGCTGCATGTTCATCTGGGAAGATCGATCCATCTCATGTGCTGTTGGCAATGGGCCTATCTGAGGAGCAGGCGAGGTCAACAATAAGGGTAAGTTTTAGAGGCGATGAGTCGCCAGAGGTGCTGTGTAAACTGGCGGAGACAATGCCCCGCCTTGTCAAAACAATGCGTGGCGGTATTATTCGGGAGGCAATGACAAATGGTAATGTCTAACGGTAAGGGATCAGTGGTAGTGGCAATGTCGGGCGGCGTTGATTCTTCGGTGGCCGCACATTTGTTAAATGATCAGGGATACTCGCTCGTCGGTGTTTCGATGCAGGTGTGGGATTACAAGAGAAATTGCGGTTCTGGCTCGAAAGCTACCTGTTGTTCGCCGGCGGATTTCTGTGACGCACGGATGGTTGCGTCTGCACTTAAATTCCCCTTTTATGTGGTCGATTTTGAGAAAACCTTTCAGCAGGAGGTTATCGATCGGTTTGTTGATACCTATAAACGGGGGCTAACGCCTAATCCGTGCATCGATTGCAATACCAAGGTGAAATTTAGAGCGCTCCGTGACAGAGCGAAAAGTTTTGGCTGCGATTACGTTGCAACCGGTCACTACGCACGGGTAAAAAAGAGCAATAGTGGATATCATCTACTTCGGGGCAGAGATAGGGATAAGGACCAGAGCTACTTTCTCTATACGATTGAACAAGACGAGCTGGCAGAGACCCTTTTTCCCGTCGGTGACTTTACTAAGAGTGAGATAAGAGCTCTAGCATCAGACGTCGGTTTGGTAACCGCACAGAAACCTGAGAGTCAGGATATCTGCTTTGTATCCGGAAGTATTTCCGATTTTCTTGTAAATATCGGTGGGGCGACGCGGAAAACAGGGGATTTTGTCACATCAAAGGGCGTTAAGATTGGGGAGCATTCTGGAGTTCACCAGTTTACGGTGGGTCAACGGCGTGGCCTCGATATAGGAGGCTCATCAGAGCCTCTTTACGTGATAGCGATTGACGCCACTAGCAACACGGTTGTTGTGGGTGGCCGAGACGAGCTTGAGCAATCAGAATTTGGTGTTGAGGCTATACACCTCGTTTCTCCCGAATTGAGAGTGCGGATAGCCAAGGAGGAGGTTTTCGAGATAGATGTTGTTGTTCAAGTGCGGTCTCGCCATGGTGGGTCACCTGCTCGGGTACGCTTCGACGCGTCGAGGCGTGAGGCTGTTGTAATGTGGAAAAAAGATTGGGCCCCAGCGTCACCCGGACAAGCAGCAGTGTTCTTCGATGAAAGCAATGAGGAGCTTTTGGGTGGAGGAAGAATTAAGGGCGCACTACTCCAAAAGCACTAGGTCGAGCCTAAGCCCCTGACAATACGGCATATTAATACTCCTACTAGATTTGAATATCTCTTGGGTTCTGTTACAATCACTGTAACCTTCATTCACTAAAAGATTTTCCGTGAAATATGGGAGTTTAGTGGTGATCTTTTCGTGAGTGGGGGCTTACCGTAGACACTAAACGGAAGGGTTCGGCAGTAGGGGCCGCTCTTCCAATTGGCTAGTTTAAGCGAAGGTGAGTCCATGTCTAAAGAGAATAAGCCCATTCCAGAAAGTGCCAACGACAGGCTAAGTGCCTGCGTCGGTCTTGCCGTGGCATCGGGCGAAGATTTAATTCAGGTCGAAGAGATTCTAACGTATACCTTCAAGGATCGGAAGTGGCTTGATAGGGCCCTGACTCATCGCTCTGTGCTCCGTTTCGGAAATGGCTCCGATTACGAGCGATTAGAATTTCTCGGTGATGCAGTCTTCGATCTCGTTGTAGCAGACCTGCTGCTAAGTAGTCATCCCAATCTACGGGAGGGCGACCTTTCTAAAATGCGCGCAGCTCTCGTAAATACCGAATCTCTAGCTGAGATTGCTCGACAAAAATCGCTTGGCGGTTTTATCCGGATGAGCAAAGGGGAGCGAGCTAGTGGTGCTCAAGATCGTTCTTCTATTCTAGCAGATATTGTCGAAGCGATTGTTGGAGCGGTGTTTAGGGATGGAGGGTATGAAGCAGCAGCTCGCTGTGTGAGGCTTTTGATTGGGCAAAGAGTTCTAACCGTTACACCAAGGGACCCTAAAACTGAGCTGCAAGAGCGGCTACATTCACTCGGGACCGAAGCACCAATCTATAAGCTAGAGGCAGTTGAAGGCCCTGAGCATGCACCCACCTTTATCTCGATAGTCGAGATAGATGGCATTTGTAGAGGTCGAGGGCGCGGATCATCTAAGAAGTCTTCACATCAGGCTGCGGCCGAAGAGGCCCTCGCATACCTAAGTAGGGAATGCGGTAGCCAGTCAAGAGAGCGCGATAACGGCATAAAGGATAAGCCCGATTTACAAGGGGACGAAAATGAGTGAACACGGACACTATGACTTACCGGTTGTGTGTATTATCGGCCGCACAAATGTTGGCAAGTCGACTCTTTTTAACGCGATAGCCGGCGGACGTCGGGCGGTCGTAAAGGATCAGCCGGGCGTTACTCGGGATCGATGTTATGAGGTCGTAAATCGACATCAGTTTCCATTTACACTAATCGACACTGGCGCACTCGTGGGGGAGGAGTCGATACCGCTTCATGAATCAGTACGGGAACAAACCGAACTCGCGATTAAGCAAAGTGACCTTCTTTTGGTCGTGTTTGATGGACTTCATGGTCTTCATCCTCTCGACAGTGAAGTCCTCGGACTTGTTCGAGAGATGGGGAAGCCGACTCTCTTTGTTGCAAACAAGTGCGAGAAGCCCTCTGCGCAACTGACATCTACCGAGCTTTATGGACTTGGTGTTGATGAAATTATACCAGTAAGCGCCGCGCATCGACGAGGTATACGTCATTTGATATCGCGAATCTTCGAAGAGTTACCGGAGCAGCGTCTACCAAGGGTAGAGACAGTAAGCGACGTTAGCGTTATAGGCTTAGCTGATGGCGGAGATCCTCATTCACCCGCTGAGGGCTCAGAGATACCGGAGCATTCCACCGACCAGGTTGAACAACCTGCTGTAAAGGTTGCCGTCGTTGGGAAGCCAAACGTCGGAAAGAGCACATTTGTAAATAGCCTTTTGGGAGAGGAACGTATGGTCACCTCACCCATTGCGGGCACAACACGAGATAGTATTCATAGCGAGCTTGAGCGTAACGGTGGCCGATATGAGCTCGTGGATACGGCAGGCTTGAGAAAAAAGGCATCCGTTAGGACCGAAACGGTTGAGCGCTATAGTAATATTCGAACGCTTCGATCGCTTGCTCAATGTGATGTTGCGGTTTTTTTGTTGGATGCGGCCGAAGGTATTCCAACGGAACAGGATGCAAAAATTATCGGTCTTGCTCACGAAAAAGGAAAGAGTATCGTTATCGTTGTCAACAAATGGGATCTGATAGAGAAAGATTCGAAGATGGCAGAGGCCTACAGGCGAGCGATCCGTAGGGAGTTTAAATTTGCAGCGTATGCGCCGGTTATATTCATCTCAGCCAAGACGGGGCTTAGATGTTTTTCGGTGCTCGATACTGTAAAGTCTATTTTTCACGGGGCGCAGCAAAGGCTGTCGACGTCAGAGGTAAACACCTTGTTCTCACAGGCCTTCAATCAGAAGCCACCGCCAGTTCATCGTGGAGCTCCAGTAAAGCTGTTATACGCTACTCAAGTAGCTACTCGCCCTCCGACGTTTGCGGTTTTTGTTAATTATCCCGAGCGATTAAGATTTAACTACGAGCGATATCTAAAAAATTGTGTTCGTAGGCGGATTGATTACACAGGTGTTGATGTGCGCATTCTATTTAGGAGAAGGAGTGGCGTCACCAATAAGCGCCGTAAGGTTTCGATGTAATCACGGCGACTATTCCTACAGAAGCGGAGATATTAGGCACGCCGGGTGCTGTTTTCCGTTCATTTCGATTTGTTTTGAGAGGGGTGAGATTTGTGTCACGTCCTTCGTGGCGATATCGAGGGTAATGACCTGATTTTGCTCTTTATCCGAAAACGATCTCAGGATTAACTGGCCTCGTAGCGGAGAGTTTTGAAGATTTGCTTCAAGAGCGTCACTAAGTAGTTTCGCTTTGAGGCCTGGGTTGTTTTCCTTTTGTACTATTTTCAATTGCTCATCTCTGATAAGTAAGGTGTTACGAGAGAGGCAGGTGTGATTCCTCTCGATGGACAATCCGATTGTTGGCCTCTGAACCGGCCTATTGTTCAGTAGCAAGGCCTTATCTCCAAGGGTATAGGGCTTTATTATGCTGGCGATTTTAGGATTTAGCTGATTTGCGGCTAGTATGGCAGACATCTCACCGGCTCCCCTGATAACCTCCGTAATGCCGTAGAACCCAACGATTGCTTCCGTTTTGTCGGATGAGTCGTTGTGGATTAGGGTCAAGTAGGGATTAGAATTATCGATATCAATCCGCGTGTTGCCGGTTCTATCGAGCCAGAGTGTGAGATTCCCATGTACTTTGTAGCTGTGTTGGCCGATTCGTATCATGTGATACGGAGAATCTAACGAGGGGTTAAATTGGATAAATACGTGCCTACCTGAATCTAACGAAAGTTGAGCGGGATTGTATTCCTGAACTCCAATCGGCTCGTCTGCGAGGAAAAAAAAGATCCCTTGTTCTCCCTCATTCTGGGAAACAATGGCCGAGAGGAGCCCGTCGGTACTCTGATACATTCCAGAACGAGGTTTAATAAGTTCTGCCTGCAACTCATTTGAGAGACCAAAGCAAAGCACAGAGACCAGCACTAGGAGGATTCCCAGTTGTAATGACCACAGGCAGCTCACCCGAGGCGTTGCTTGTTCGTTATTTTCCCTCATAATTATGGTAGTCGGTTAATATAATTGACAGCTTTAGCATTTCTTCCAGCACCCGATATTGCTCAAAGGTTATTGAACAACACTAGTTATTTTCCTATTGTAGCGACAGTTTTAGGCATCCGATGAATGTTAAGAAGGGATTCTATGATTCTTATACTTGATTTTGGTTCTCAGTATACTCAACTAATAGCCCGAAGGGTTAGGGAGCTAAACGTATACAGCGAAGTGCGACCTTGCTTTACCAAAATAACCGACGTCGATCATAGCGCCATTGAGGCAATTATCTTGTCCGGTGGGCCAGCGAGTGTAACCGATAGTGACGCGCCAGAGTTTGACAGTGAGTGGCTCGAGCTGGATAAGCCAGTTTTAGGTATCTGCTATGGAATGCAGCTTTTAGCTGTTCATTTTGGTGGGGAACTTGGACGGGGAGCGAGTCGGGAATATGGGCCAGCTTCTATTGGAGTAGAATCTACCGACGGATTGTTTCGCACCTTCTCGAGAGGCGAGCGTCTGGCGGCATGGATGAGCCATGGAGATCATGTGATTAGCGCTCCAAATGGTTTCACCGTATCAGCATCAAGTTCTGGCGCACCAATTGCGGCGATGGAAGATTCTGAGCGGATGATAAGTGGTATTCAGTTCCACCCGGAGGTGGTGCATACTCCTAGAGGCGCGGAAATACTTCGAACATTTATCGTGGAGATTGCGGGGATTAAACCCGATTGGACTCCAGAAAGCGTGATAGAACAGCAGATTAAGGTCATCAGGGAGGAAGTAGCTTCGGAGGATAAAGTTATCTGTGCATTAAGCGGCGGAGTTGATTCAACAGTTGCCGCAGCACTTGTGTCGAAAGCGATTGGGGAGCAGCTGTTCTGTTTTTATGTGGATACGGGGCTTGGGCGAAAGGGAGAGGTAGATTCAATAATGAAGCGCCTAAATTCGATGAATCTCAACGTTACCTTGGTCGATGCTAAGGATAAATTTTTTGGGGCGTTATCCGGCGTTGTCGATCCTGAGAGAAAGCGAAAGGAAATCGGGCGCGTTTTTATCGAAGTATTTGAAGAGCAGGCGAGGGAGATTCCTGGAGCGCGCCATCTTGTTCAAGGAACGCTTTATCCGGACGTTATTGAGAGTGTATCTGTCAGAGGTCCCTCTGCAACTATTAAAAGCCACCATAACGTGGGAGGACTTCCAGAGCGATTAAACCTGAAGCTTATCGAGCCTTTTCGGGCATTATTCAAGGACGAGGTGCGACTCCTGGGGCGGGAGCTTGGCGTGTCCCGTGACACCCTAGAAAGGCAGCCGTTTCCCGGACCCGGACTTGCTGTTCGTGTACTTGGGGAGGTTACGCCCACTAGGGTTGCAACACTACAGGAAGCTGATCATGTGTTTCTAGAAGAGATTCGAGCGGCAGGATTGTATGGAACATTATGGCAAGCTTTTTGTGTATTATTGCCGGTTCGAAGCGTTGGAGTTATGGGCGATTCTAGGACGTACGATGAAACCATCGCACTCCGAGCGGTGCATTCAGAGGATGGGATGACCGCCGATTGGAGTTATTTGCCAGAGGAGCTCCTTCGACGGGTGAGCAACCGGATCGTAAATGAGGTCGATGGCGTAAACAGGGTGGTGCTCGATATCTCTAGTAAGCCCCCAGCAACGATAGAGTGGGAGTGAGACACTCTTTGCGCGTGCGTTGCTATCTGCCTCTGGTCTCAACTTGTTATGATCTTAATCAGTCAGTGATAAATTGAGAGAAGCCAGGGTTGATTTTTAGAACCCAAGGGCAGATATACATTCAAGCCGTGAGATTTAGGATACCTACTGTTGTGGGTGTCTGATTCTCGGAATCGTTCTCTCTCTCCTCTGGCGATTGACAAGGCGTTTTTGAATGAATCAGTACCGCATCATCTTTCGGTGTTTGCTCGTGGTGTCTTTTTTCCCGATCGTGAAGGGAGTCTTTCATGGCCTGTACTAAAAAATCCTCTGCATTTGTCTTGTTCGAAGACGTCACCCTACGAACAAAAAAGCTGTGAATATCTGCTATTTTCATAAGCCCTCCATGGCTTAAACGTTTTTGAGAATACCACTTGGTTCATCCGATAGGTCGTCCGAAACTTAAAATTTCTTTAATGTCGGCGACTCGAATCACTCTTGTGACTTTCCGGGTACCAAGTTACCGCTGTCGTTTCCACTCTCTGCTCCTGAAGAGTTTCGTGTCCCACAACGACTAGCTAGGCCTAGCTCGTAAGGTCACTTCTTAGATTAACCGAACCGTGTCTCTAATTTCTATGTAGTTGAATTCCGTATCACTTTTTGGCGCAGCGAGCTAAAGGATAGCGAACAACCAGCCGTTATGACCATTAACAGCGAGATAATAACCAGGGAAAGAGGGCGAGCGTTTTATGGCAAAAGATAAGAGAAATACCGCTATCTTTACGGCTTTCGAAGATTGGGACGCCGAGAATATCCCCATTCCGGAAAAGTCTCTATTACGTGCTGTTTTGCAAAATGCGATATCGGACATGAACCGAGAAGGTGAGTTTTCGAAAAAAGCGCGAGATTTCTTTTTAAGTAGAGATGACGATTACATCTTCTCGTTTCAGGCTATCTGCTCCTATCTGCATATTAATCCAGACAAGGTGCTCTTGGTGGTTGGTCTTAAAGAAGACATTTGTTCGAACAAGACACTGGAGGCCTCGCAGGAATTTCGGTCGCACACAAGCGCGCGCTCCGAAGGTCCAGCGCTTCGGCCGAGGTCTTAGTCTCGCATACGCAAATTAATCGCAGTATGTTGCATTGAAGGCCTATATCTCGGTCGACAAATCCTAAAATTACTAGATCCTTTTTTACTATTTCTACACTCGATGTAGGCAACTTTTTATCAGCTTCTTCGATTCATACATGTCTACTACTGAGAGGGGCCTACGAGCGCCCTCTCGATTATTCTTGGTCTCTATGTGGGGGAATTTGTATGAAAATCCAGGCATCGAAATCGGCCATTACTGAGGTTACCAATCAACGCGACCGCCTAGGAGCAGACCCAAAGGGGTGGGGTGATATAACAGACAGGCTCGTAGAAACAATTTCTGCCCCTAAAGGACAGCATGGGAAGGTCGGTACAGCGGGTTTGATTGATATGTTTAAACTTCAAATGCATATGAACAGATTACACCTCCGGGTAGAGCTCTGCTCGAAGGTAGCCGAGGCAGCTAGCGCAACTGTCAAGAAGCTTCAACAAGCCCAGTAGCGGATTGTAACGGAGAATTGATCTATGAAACCGAAGGTACTGAGCGCTTCTAGACAGAAAGCTGAGCTCGAATACATGAAAAGCATTGAGCAGCTTTCGTCTGCTAAACGACACCACAAACAGAAACTCGATGCCTTTCAGGCCCAAGAAAGGAGTTTCTGGGGCGAGCTAAAGCGACCTTCTAAAGAGGAAGGGACGCCAACAAAACTAGTTGATAGTCTGTGTGACGCAGATAGGATCGAGCGCTTGTATCTGGTCCAGGATAAGCTTCGAGTTGCAGCCAAGCATTGTCAAAAGCAGGAAATTAACCTACGGACACGGGCGGCCGAAGTAGCAAAAAACAAGACTAGGTTTGAAGCTATCGAAACTTTGCTTAAAAAGGCCCTCACGGAGCGAAAGCGAAAAGCGGCAGAAAATTCTGCAGATGAGGTCGCTGAGTTACCGAGTCACCATAATTCAGAGGAGCCGACTTCTCAAGAAGAGGGTTTATTATCGCGGGCTGCATTAAATACTAACAGGCCTCGGATTCAAATGGGCGGTGAGCAATGGTCGGTTAACCATTCGACCAACCATATAAGTGAAACCAAGGCGGCGACGGTTGGTCCAAAGCCAGTCGGTGATATACAGGTGTCATGTATCGAGCAGGGCGTAACGGATAAGTCGATCACGGTACAATCGACCAAGCCCGGTCTTCAGGGGATGTCAGTCCGAGTCTCGAAGTCAGCAGGGGGGCAGGTGCGCGTTAATGTTGGGGTCGGAAAGGTTATCGCGTCACCTCAAGCTTTGAGCGAACTTATAGCGCATAGACTAAAGACTGCCTACTCATCACTTAAAGATGTAACGATTGAAGTGGGAAGCGAAGTGCCTCCTTACGTTGATTTGCAAGCCTCCACGCAACGCCACAATTTCAAGAGAGGAAGGGGTGAGCTTTACGATGAATACTGAAAATCTCCTGCTTATCTCTATCTGTCTTGCGGCTGTGCCACTTCTTATTGCCGTAGGCACTTGTTATCTAAAATTCAGTATTGTGCTTAGTCTTATGA
>JAYPVM010000003.1:0-42030 GCA_038134595.1 Pseudomonadota bacterium
GTCTCCGCCTCGTTTCGTCAAAACTCTCAAAATGCTCACGACGGAACCTTTTTTCCCATCCTGCTAGTGGGAAGCATGTTCTAATGCTCACTGCCGTTATCTGAAAGTTGGCAGCTTGAAGTCATCTAATCCTCATTGTAACGTAACCATGCACTAAAGATGAGCGCTGTACTCTCTTCTTATTGTGATATTGCGGTGGGTTGGGTATCTTTTTTCTACAGAGTTTCGGCAGGACAAGGATACAAAGAGCGACTTAAAAAAAATACTACAATTTGTGTGTCAAGATGGCGAAGGTTGGTTCAATGGTGGTGCTATAAAATGAAAGAACGAGAATTTTACCGAAATAGGCGTATCTGGCTTACCGGTGCAAGTAGTGGTATCGGCAAAGCACTGGTGTATCGTCTCCATCAGCTTGAAGCAGACATCGTTGTTACTGCGCGAAGAGAGGAGCTTTTAACGCAGTTGCAAGCAGATTTGGGAAATAAACGGGTACATGTTTTTGCGGGAGATGTAACAGATCTCTTTTCTATGAAGGATGTAGTATCTCGAATTTACAACACCTTGGGACCTATCGATATTGCGATTCCCAATGCTGGTACCCACGTGTTTACGGTTCCTGAGGACTTTAACAGTACGGAGTACTTGGATTTAATGAACATTAATTTCGGTGGAATGTTACATTGTATCGAGGCTGTGCTACCTAGCATGCTAGAACGAGGCGATGGCATCATAGCTCCGATTGCAAGTTTAGCAGGGTATCGGGGATTGCCACGAGCAGCTGCTTATGGGGCAAGTAAGGCCGCGATGATAAACTTTTTGGAGAGTATACGGTTTCACCTAAAGCCTCGTGGTATCGGAATAGTGATCGTTAACCCGGGGTTTGTAGAGACGCCTCTTACGGACAAGAATGACTTTCGAATGCCGTTTCTCATATCGGCCGAGGACGCTGCCCGTGAGATATGCACTGGTATAATGAAACAAAAGAGAGAGGTTGCTTTTCCTTATCTATTCAGTCGTTTGCTTAAGCTTGGCCGCATGTTACCTGCGCCTCTCTATGAGCGAATAGTTAATTATTGTTGGTGAGAGGAATTGTGAGAATTGCGGTTGTTGGAGGAGGAATATCTGGAATCGTAGCAGCGCATGTTTTGAGCCGAGAGCATGACGTTACTTTGTTTGAGCGAAATGATTACGTGGGAGGACACACCAATACTCGATTAGTCCCTGACCCTAAAAATGAGCAGTTGAGTATCGATACGGGGTTTATCGTTTGTAATTCACGAAACTATCCCAACTTCTACAAATTTCTTGATGAATTGGGAGTGATGCTTCACGATTCCGATATGTCGTTCGGATTTTCATGCCAGAAGACGGGATTGCAATATTTAGGACCGTCTATTTGGGAGTTTTTACGAGCACCGATCAACCTCTTTAATCCAAAGTTTTGCGCCATGTTGCTGGAGCAACGGCGGTTTAATAAGAGGGCTCTCAAAGATCTTCAACATGGAACGTTGGGAGAGGTGCCCTTGGGGGATTACTTAAGAGAGATAGGTGCCAGTTCGTTCTTTTTCGATTATTATCTTGGCCCTCTTATTAGTTCGATATGGTCTTCGCCTGATGCAAAGGCGCTTGAGTTTCCGGTGAAAACGTTTGTAACGTTTTTCAATAATCACGGCATGCTTGAATTTCGAAAACGCCCACAATGGCAGACGGTTATAGGAGGAAGCAAGCAATATGTTGACCGATTTCTTGAAAGGTTTGCTGGAACAGTGCATGTGAACACCGAGATTAAAGAGATAAGTCGGGTCAACAACAGAGTCGTGATAACACTTCCAAATGACGGTAGACAAGAGTTTGATAAAGTGGTCTTAGCAACTCATGCGGATGAAGCACTCGGATTGCTGGCTGACACAAGCAGCGCAGAGCAGGATGCTCTTGGACAATGGCAGTATAGTCGAAATAGAGCGGTGCTGCATTGTGATTCCAGTGTTGTTGGCCCGCGTCGTCGGTTATGGGCGGCATGGAATTATCAGAAAAGAGAAGATGAGGATAGAGAGAAACCGGTTGCGATAACATATTACATGAATAAGCTACAGCGTCTTAGAGCTGAGCGAGATTACTTTGTGACATTAAATCCCGCTGATGGCGCCGTGAATCGCGAAAAAATTATATACGAGACAATGTATACACATCCTATCTATACTCCTAGCTCGCCCAAGAGTCAGATGATATTGCGAGATCTCAATGGTGTTAATAACACCTATTTTTGCGGGGCGTATATGAGGTATGGGTTTCATGAAGATGGAGTGGTTTCAGCCTTGGAAGTTACAAAGAAACTTGGCCTTGACCTGTAGGACCTACTGTAATGACGCACAGGTATAAGTCTACGATTGTTTACGGAGAAGTTAAACATTGGCGCAAGGAGCCTCGGGAGCACGCGTTTTGTTATCCAATTGCTTTTTTTTGTCTTGATGTAGATCTGATTGAGCTTATAAAAGGGCCTTTCCGGCTCTTTACGCGCAATCGTGTTGGAGTCTATTCCATATACGAGCAGGATTATCTTGTGGGAGCCCCTAGCTCGGCTAGCCTAAGAGCTCGGGTAGAGGAAATCCTCCGTCAGTCGGAGATCGAGATAATTCCTGATCAAATTCTTCTTCTTACGATGCCAAGGTTATTTGGTTACGTTTTTAATCCTGTAAGTTTTTTCGTTTGTCTTGATGCTGAACAACGAGTCCTTGCCCTTGTTATTCAAGTCAATAACACCTTCGGAGAGACGCATGTGTATCCACTACAAGGTAAGGCGACTCAAATGCCGTGTACGTGGAGATTTGGGAAGGACTTCTTCGTGTCTCCCTTTTTTGATAAGGAGGGAGAATATTGTGTAACGCTTACATCAGTAGGCGGAAAACTCAGAATTGACGTTGATTTGTATGTCGATGACCAATGTGTTTTTCGATCGACGCTCTCAGGGCAGGGGCATGAGATTACACCTGCTCGTGTAGCTAAGACACTGGGGATATACGGATTTTCGCAGCTGTTGACGATGACTAGAATTCATATGCAGGCGGTTCTTTTGTATTGGAAAGCGGGGGCGTGCCCCTTTGAAAAGCCTAGACCCACGCACCGTAATACTATACGCTCGAAGCAGGATTTTATTCACAGGATTCGATTGAAATTTCTATCTTGTTTGCGAAGTTTGAGGAATAAGAGAGGGGGCTATGAGCGCGACGTTAGATAGTTGCACCACTACGAGTGATCAGTATTCAGATCAAAGAATCGATGGAGTGACATTAGTTGATATACCCACGGAGGTACTCGCGATACTTCGGCAGGGTGGGATTTATGGCTTGGGAGAAGCCTATATGAGGGGGGAATGGGATACTAGAACCCTCGAGGAGCTTTTGTATCAGGTCGTGTCTGGTTCGCTTGGAGTGAATGGAGGATTTAGAAAAATCGATCCCCGTTTCATTTGGTTCTTGCTGAAAGATAGGGTCAGAAATTCTCAAGTAGGAAAGGGAGCGTATGAAGTCGCTCAGAGGCATTATGACCTAGGAAACGACCTCTTTCGGGTAATGCTTGATGAAGACACTATGACCTACACCTGTGGCTATTGGCGAGAGGCGAAAGATTTGGATCAGGCACAACGTGCGAAGATAGATTTGTTGTGTAGGAAATTAGAATTGAAGCCAGGAATGCGAGTTCTTGATATTGGATGTGGATGGGGCAATTTTGCAGAGCATGCAGCCTCTCGGTACGGAGTCTCTGTGGTAGGGCTGACGGTATCTAAAGAGCAGGCAGCATTTGCGCGCAGTAGGTGTCACAATTTGGATGTGGATATTGTACTTGAGGACTATCAGAAGTACTCAGGGTCTTTCGATCGTATTGTTTCGATTGAGATGATTGAAGCTGTGGGTCGAAAAAACATGCAGAGCTTTTTTCAAATGGTCCAGCGATGCTTAAAACCAGCGGGTTTGTTTGGGTTACAGGCGATATCGGCAGATACATTTTCAAGAAGTTCAGAGCCCGTTTTGGATCACTATATACTGTGGTTGCAGAGGAGAATATTTCCTAATGGATATTTGCCAACGATGGCGCATCTTTGCGCTCCCGAACGGTCAGGACTCCTTATTGAGGATATCCACAACTTCTCGGCTGACTATGCAAAAACCTTGCGAGTGTGGGCGGATCGCTTCGAGTCAGGATGGCCAAGATTAAGCGAAAAGTACGGCGAAGCTTTTAGAAGGATGTGGTTGTTCTATCTTCATGGCTGCCAGGCGTTGTTTCGAGCACGCAAGGTTCAGCTCTATCAGATAGTCTATTCTCAAGGGGGAGTTCGAGGTGGATACACTTCGATACGATAGAGACAGGCTATTCTAAAAGGAGTGTGTCGCAGAGAGCCTGCTTTAGTGCGTGAAACACCTCGACTTTTTTCGAATCAGGTTCTTCTTGCTCAGACGGTCCCTCGAGATACAGCACTCCAATTTTTCGACGAATACCTAAAGCGCTGTATATCCCGGTAAGCTTTCGGTCGGAGCTTTCTTCTGGAGATTCAATAATTGTTTCAGTACTGGAGAGTGCAGAAACTGCTTTGTCACCTGGTTCAAGGGCTACGTTTGTTATTGTTCGCATCTGAACTGTGCCGATCAAAGTGCGAGGTTTAAGCGAGAGTGAGCTCGGGTCAACTACAAATACGCAGCCGCCGGTGAATCCCGCTTCGGGTATAATCTGCTTGAGGAGTTTTCCGACTAGTACTTTGTTAACACTTTCGCCGTGCAAGTCTGCATAAAGTGCACGCAGAGCAGTTTGCACCTCTTGCGGGCATGCTTTGAGTAAGGTGTCTGCAAGCATTCGATGTGAAGAGCGATGCTCTGCTATTTTTTCTTCGGGATTAAAGGTTTCGATATCTGCGAAAACTTCGGGTAGGGTTTGCTGATACATCTTAGAGTTTTCAATTACCTTGCCTCTAATTTTAGTAATAACCTCAGCGCCAATAGTTTTTTCCATAAAATCCCGTGCCTGTGACCAATCTTTTTCGGCCGTGGGATAGGTCTCCGGATTTTCTGCTCGGGCGAGCACTTCACCAATATCACACAGCTCGTCATAGGCTGCCCATGCAGGATCTGATTCGTTATGTTCGGGCTCGGCGGCTTTGTCCGGCCGTAAAAGGCGCATGCCTAACAAGGCCGGTGAAAATCCAAGTTCCTTGGTAAGCGCTTCGTCAAGGGATTCGTCTTCGGTTAAATTGTCCAAGACTCTCGAGTAAACAGAGGGATAATTCCAAGCAATTAGGTTAAGCCCTATTGAGCGCAATACGCCACGCGAAAAGCCTAGCTCAGGATCGAGGTTACTTTCTTCGCTCAAAGCAGATGCAGCACCAGCTGCAATAGCTGTTTCCCGGAGACGCTGGACTTGAAACGGTTCACTCCAATGTAAGGAGTGAATTGAGGGGAGTTTCTCTTGGTCCTTGAGCACCTCTGCTATTTTTTCGGCCCCCCCCCAGCGAATAAGCTCTACTGGATTTGCTATGATTTTAGCATCAATACCCTCGACAGCAGCTTGTTGGGAGAGCTCTTTGATAATGAATGTAAATAGAGCAAAGTCCGCCTTTAAATCTTCAAATAGTACGCCCAAATTGTCTGTATAGGTCCCTGCGGATAAACCCTCTCGCACTCGTGCTAGAATTTTGGGATTCATCGGAAACCAAGGTTTACTAACGTGCTGTAGCGCTCGGTCTATTCGCTTTGAGTTTGAGTCTCCTTTAAATGTTCCCATAAAGATGTGCCCCTGAATGCGGTTTCCCTTCTAGCCCCTCTGATGCATCAAAAAGTCGGATCTTTCGAGTAAAATCTTTATACTATGTAACATTTATTAAGACGTAACCTTTTAGTTTGTTTCTCGAGACTTAATGGAATGCAGTATTATTCGCTAGTTAGCGTTGTAGATGGCGGGCGTATCTGGTTTCTTGGCTGGGTGGATTTGAAAGGGGATGGTGCAAAATTGTCGGCAGAGAGGCTTTGTGGGGAGAGAGACAATCGTTTATCGACAAAGCCGCCGTGTGGGCAGTAGATCTGCGTTTTTAATGGGATTTCTCTCGTCTAGAATTCTTGATGGTGTGTCTCCAAACGCTTTGCGCATAACCTCTGTGTGAGCATGGTTGTAGTGAGCACATAGAACGTCCCATGTGAATCTTTCAGTTAGTCGTTCGGCTTTGTTTCGAAGCGCTATCCGTTCTCTTCTGTTTAGAGTTGTGAACTTTGTAAGGAAGTTTGTTAATTGTTCAATAGTTGCATCGGGATTTTGCTGGGACCGATTAAGGACCAAGACTCCATTTTGCAGAGCATCTGGGATATGCCGATCTACATATGCTCCGAATCCACTAAGATTCGTGGTGACAGTTGGTAAGCCGAGAGCCAAGCATTCAAGAGGGGTATATCCCCAAGGCTCATAATAGCTTGGGAAGATACCCATGTGACATCCCCGCACAAATTGATCGTAGTCGAGGCTAAATAGGCTCGTTAAAGACACGAAATCGGGATGGAAGACAACTTTAACTTTATCGTCAGGAGAGTTTAAAAGATTTCGATGTCTTAAATGATTCATAATGGCATCGTCCGTATCATTCCATAGATCATGGGTTACTACGGGTGGCCATTGATTTGAACGTCGGGCTAATATTGAACGCTTTAATCTCAACTGAATGTCTTCTGTCAGTATGTCTTCATACGTTGGGAGGTGCCCGCGCGCAACAGCGTTAAGGATTCTCTGGCCGAGTAGACTCTCTAATTCCCTGCTAGTAGTTTTGAGGTCTTCAAAGCGGAGGTGATTTTGGAGCGATGTAACATTAAGGCTCTTGGTGGGAGCTCGTGTGATAATGAAGGCTACTACAGTTGGCGAGTCTGGTATTGAACGTAATCGAGTGTTTAAGTGATAGAGGGATTCGATAAAAATATCCATCCCCTTGTTCGTATATTCGTATCGACCGCTCGTGAAGAGATAGAGCGTCTTGTCGAGATCGAAAGAGTAGCTTGGGAAGAAGTGTCCCATGACAAATTCATGTATTCTTTCCTTGTACTGAAGGTGTAGATTTTGAAATTCGTGTAGCGCAGTGAAAGAGTGTGGATTGAGACCGTTTGGAAGCACTAGCTCAGGTTTTCTGCCGAGTAAATGGGATGCTTCTTTGGCAGTTACTTCGCTGACTGTCGTAAAAAGATGCGCTGAATGGGCGGCGGCTTTTTCGATAGCGTGTTTGGGCCAAATCAGGTACCGACGAGCCTCATCGTCAGGTGAAATTGCACCTAAGTTCTCGTAAAAATAGGGGTCATTACCGGCAACATGACGACCGAGTTGGGTTGCATGGGTGGTAAACACCGTTGCTATTGGCAGATTCAAATGGCGCACCCTTGGGAGAGCAACCCCCGCCATCCATTCATGGAAGTGGGACACAATCTTTTTTGAGGATGTTTCAGCGAAACACCGCAAGAGCTCGGTGACGCAAAATCCAAATGAGGTAACTGCATCTACCTCTCCATCCGCTCCATCAAGCGATATGCCGTTATCTTTCCATAAAAAATATTTATCGTCTGCAAGCTGATCTTTTCGGCTTGTATAGTCGATTAAAATTGCATTCGGACGACCATCTATCAACCAGCATCCAAAACGGAAATTAACGCCTCGCTCACGAGCAAGTTCTAGTGCAGGTTGTATCGCTTCGGGAATCGTCGTTTCTTCAAATTCAAGGGCGCTGGTATGTTGGTGATACGGTCCCACCAAAAGATAATCTGAGCCCCATCGGGAGCACATAGTAGGGACTTTTGTTTTCACTACGGTATAGATACCACCAATTTGGCTGCAAACCTCCCAGGCGACTTCTATTAAAAGGCTATTGTCGGTTGGTGGTAACGTTTCCATACGCCCTACACTATATATGATTTGTGTAAACTCTGACCAGAGAGACTTGTGATATTCTGTATTTTAATTTCCAATAAAAACACTTTCGGCGCGCTCTTTAGTAGCATGTTGGACAACCAGAACCAGAACCAGAACCAGAGCTGCAGCAATAGCCACGTATATCACGGCAAAAAGTTTTCAGAGACAGGGACACACGGGGGTGGAGGGGGGCGCTTACCGCACCTCCTTTCTTTTTAAAGTAATGCCATCAGGTCCAAACACTCCCTGGATTCCTAACGATATTTTATAAAGCCAGTTGAATTGCAACGGCTATGACATAGCTTCTGTTAGAAGTTTGTTAAGCCGTTTGTCGAGGTAGAAGTCTGTGATAGCGAACTTATTTTGTAGTTCGCGAAGGAATTTTTGGCTGTCTTTGTTTTTTTTGCCGGTGCGTTGAGCTGTGATCATGGTGTTTTTTGCAGTGTGTTCAGCGGCTATGAATTCAAAGAGGGAGGTTTTATACCCTAACGACTCCAGTGTAAGAACCCGCAAGGAATCTGTGAGAGATTCACAAAATCGTTCCTGGATAATTCCGTGCCGTAAAAGTGCATGAAGATCATCGAAACTGGTCAGTTTGTTTCGTAGATATTTGTGACAGCATGGCGCAAAACAGAGATATTCTGCCTGGCAAGTTATGGCTTGTACGAGTGCGTCATCAGTTGCAGTGTCGCAGGCATGAAGAGCAGTTACGAGCGAAGGGGTACGCATCGGGTAGTTTTCAATTGAGCTATGGACAAATGAAAGCCCCTCTAATTTGAGTGCGTTGGCTGTAGTTTCTCCATGTTTGACTAGATCCTCTCTAATTTCGACGCCTACCACCTCTACACTTCCGAAAAGCCGAGATAGCTGATGATGAAGCGCAAAGGTTAGGTAGTTTTTCCCCGAGCCGAAGTCTACGACCTGAAAACTCTTGGAAGGCTCTGTTTTGTGTCCTTTAATGAGCGCTTGGACTATTTCTGCATACTTCTGAATCTGTTTGTACTTGTCATATCTATCGACACGGATGGTTTGGTTTGGGGTTGTAATACCTACATGTTGTAAAAATGGAGTTGAGGAAGGAATGAGGTATTGTTTTTCTCTGTTATGCCCCTTGGCGGCTACTCTCTTTAGCGAGGGAGGACGTTGTTTGAAGCGGACTGTATTTTGAGCTGTTGTTTCGAAGAGAAAATCTGCCTGTGCTGTCTGGATGTGGCCAGCAAACATCTCTTGTTGAAGTACTAATAGGAGGGTGGGGATTAGCTCGGCGGGAGTGATATTAGTACGATAGGCTTGAGTTCCTTCAAAGCGTTCAATCGCGTATGCCAAGCTGGCTGTTTTGTTTCTGAAACTGTCAAACGTTATCTTTGAGAAGGTTGTTCCAGGACGAGGCTTGCTAAGGGTTGCCTTGATAAATGATTCCGCCTCGATTGATTCCTTGAGGTGCTCGACAAAGATATCGTAGTTGCTAGTATTTTTTGCCATATCGAATATATTGGTTACCTGTAAAAGTATGACGGAGGAGCTTTCTCTAGCTGCGGAAGCTACCTTGCCATATCCTTATAGGATTTGCCACCGTTGCTTGCAGGTGGCTTGCGAGGAGATGGGGTAATTATTGGTGGCAGAGGCCCTGAAGGGCCTTGCCGAGAGAGGTTTCTTAGTTGATTCGGTTTGATATATTTTATGACGTGTTATGGATATTTTGCGAGCAAAACGAAAGGCCTTAGAGCTTATACATAGAATAAAAAGAGAGGGAGCCTTCTCGCATGTTCTACTGCAAGCAGAAGCCAAGCGTCGGCAAGTGTCGGAAGATGAGTATCCCATTATGGTCTCGTTAGTGCGAGGGGTTTTACAGGAAGAGGGACGATTAAACGAATTGCTCGATGCACACATTCGTCGAGGGATCGATTCATTGCCCGACCGAGTTGCTGATGTGCTTCGACTGGGAGCATACCAGATCGTCTGTTTGGAACGTGTGCGTAAGAAAGACGTTGTTTTTGAATCTGTTGAATTATTAAAGGGCGGACGATTTACCGGCTTTCGAGGGCTAGTGAATGCTGTTTTACGAAAGATAGAACCCGTTGATGACTTCGAAAAAGTCAAAGCGGCGGTAAATTATCCTACGTGGTTGATTACGCGATGGGTCTCTCAGTTTGGAGAGCAAGAAGTTGAACGCTTTTGCGCTGCGAGTAACAAGCGGCTTCCCTTATTCCTTCGGGTTAATACGCTTCGGTGCTCCCGGGAACAATTGTGTCAGCGGTTACGTGATGAACAGATAGAAGTGGTTCCCAGTACGTGGAGCTCTCATTCTGTGGAGGTGGTCTCATTGCCACGGGCGAGTAGAATTCACGATAGTCAGGCATTTAGAGAGGGCTTGTTCTTCATTCAGGATTGTAGTTCAACAGTTGTAGCTGATTTAGTCGAGTTGATTGAGCCTGATGTGATTCACGATGTGTGCGCGGCTCCTGGGGGTAAGGCCTGTAGTATGGCGTTAACCCGTAGTAGTAAGGGGGGGCAGGTTATTGCCTTTGATCGAACAACAGAGCGAGTGGCTCTTATTCAAGACCTTGTCTCTAACCTGGGGTTATCGAATGTTACCACGCGTGTCTTTGACATGCTTGCTGAGAGCCCTACCTCAGCCGACTTAGTAGGCTTAGTGCTCGTGGATGCACCCTGCTCAGGATTTGGCACAGTTGGAAAGAAGATAGAAGCTCGGTGGAATACCAGTGTTGAGGAAATATCGTCGATAGTAGCGATGCAGAAAAAAATTCTTGAGCGGGCCTGTAAAAGGGTGGCAAGTGGTGGTGCCATAATTTACAGCACATGTTCCATCGATAAGGAGGAAAACGAAGGGGTTGTGGAGGCGTTTCTTGCAGCTCATCCGGAGTTTTCTATTCGACGAGTGAACAAACTGCTGCATGAATCGTTGTGTACCAAAGAAGGGTATCTCCGAACCTGGCCTCATCGACATCACATGACAGGCGCGTTTGCGGCATTACTAGTTCGCTCGTAGCTTCTCAGCGGGCAAGGCGGCTATCCCTATGGCAACCAGTTGTCTTCAGATTCGTCTGGCCTCATGTCAAAGTATCGGGAGGAATCGGGGTGTAGTATGTGCCTGATCCTTGCTGTGATATTCGTACATCGTTGTTTGGTTTGAGTTCTTCTACTTGCAAGGAGGAGTGCTTGCTTAGCTCCGACAATTATAAGTAGTTTTTTGGCGCGTGTTGCAGCGGTATACATCAGCTGTCTTTCAAGCAGGGTGAAGTGAGACTTGTCGGCAATCAGGATTACGCACGGAACTTCCATTCCTTGTGCTCTGTGAACGGTTGATACATATGCCAGCGAGAGTTGGTGAACATTGTCCTTAGTGTATTCAACAAGCCGCCCATCCCACAGTTCAACATGAAGAGAATTATTCGATTCGTCTATGCTTGTGATAACTCCCGCATCCCCATTGAATACTCCGTAGGGGTCAATTCTATAGTTATTAACTCGTTGCACGACTTTATCACCACAACGCATGGTTTGTTCACCGATAATTATTTGAGAGTGGTTTTGCAAATTGGTATTTTGGTGGATGCGCTGTTGTATGACCTTATTAAGCGCGATTGTGCCGAGTGGTCCTCGATTAGTTGGGGTTAAGATAGAGATATCTGAGCTGGGAATGCCAAACTTTCTGGGTATTTGGTCGACAAAGAGGTTTTCGACAAGTTTTGCAATCTCTGCTGTACCGTGTTTTTCAATCAGGTACGCGTCGCTTCTGGTCGCGCCATCTGGAACAGGAATGTCGGGTAATTGCCCAGAATTGATCATATGAGCAACGGTATTGATATGAGATTCTGAGTCACGCCGAAATATCCGTGAGAGTTGAATGGCCTTAACATCGCTGCATCGCAAGATATCTCCAAAGACTTTTCCTGGACCAACAGAAGGGAGCTGATCTTTGTCGCCAACCAGTATTAGCGTGCAAGTATCAGGGATAGCAGCAAACAGGTCTCGGGCTAGAAGGGTGTCTATCATTGAAGCTTCATCGACAATAATAGCATCGAAGGGAAGCGGATTGGAGGCGTTGTGGATAAAGCCTGAGCTAATAGGGTCAAATTTGAGCAGGCGATGAATCGTACTTGCGCTGTTTCCGCAGACTTGGGCGATACGCTGAGCTGCCTTCCCGGTAGGGGCCGCTAGTGCATAGCTACGGCCCGTCTTCTCAAAAACCACTGTTAGGGCCTTTGTAACGGTTGTTTTCCCGCAGCCTGGTCCCCCAGTAATGAGAACTAAGCGATGAGATGCTACTAATTCTACAGCGTGCCTTTGTTCATCTGAAAGTGTGATTCCAAGGGTAGCTTCTGTGTCAGAAATACTGTTTTCGACCTCTTTGTGTGCTTGATGGTTGCCGGCATGAGGTTGTGAACGGGCCGCAACAAATGATGCTATCTTAGCTTCAGCTTCGTGAAATTTTGGAATATAGATACCATCTTCATGTCGTATTAGTTCTCCAGATTCTATCAGAGATATAAGTGCTTGCTGGATGATCGGTTGCTCTGAAACTCCTAAAAGCTGAGCCGAGCGCTCTATGAGGTTTCGTTCAGGAAGAAAACAATGCCCATCATCGCCTGCAGAAAGAAGGGCAAAATAAATACCTGCCTCCAGTCTCTTTGGGCTCTGTAACTCGATCCCCATATTTTGAGCGATTACATCTGCTGTATGAAAACCGATACCTCTGATTTCTCGAGCCAATCGGTACGGATTGTTTTTCAGGACAGCCAGCGTTTTTTCAGCGTATTTTTGGTATATCTTTGCTCCGAGAGTTGGAGATATTTTATGCTCCACAAGAAATTGCAAGATCTGTTGAAATTCTGATTGTTGCAAGAGAGCTGCCTTAAGCGCCTCTGCTTTTTTGCTTCCCACTCCAGTAACTTTTGCGACTCGCTCCGGTTCAGTGCGAATAACCTCTAGGGTAGAGCTTCCAAATCGCTTGACTAAACGTTCGGCCGTTTTTAAGCCGATGCCAGGTATTAGCCCGCTTGCTAAATATCGTTGAATTCCTTCAGTCGTTGCTGGAGGGGCGGTGATTATTGAGCTTGCTGTAAACTGTCTTCCGTATTTGGCGTGCGTAACGAAGTGTCCTTTTAAGGTAACTCGAGCCCCTTCTTGAGCATCTGAACAAGTGCCGACCACAACGATTGTGTCACTTGTATCCTCGAGGTTAACCTGAATTACCGCATAGCCGTTTGATGCGTTTTTGTAGGTCACCCGGTGAATTGTACCGTTTATTTGTTCAGTATCATTGGACACCATGCTTTCACATGTCGATTTTTTTTAGTCCATGCCACCACGAGGAGGGAGAGACTTCTGTTAGTTGTTTTATCAAGTTCTTGGCTGATTCGGTTTGTACTCGTTGCCGCGCGGTATCGAACCACTCCTGTGCTCCATCATGCCCCTGTTCTGCATACTCACGGGCCCTGACAGCCAATTCAAGGAGGTCGGCGTCTTTGGCGAGTACGCCAGCTGCTGTAGAGCGACTCTCAATTTGCTCCCAGAGAGCAAATACAGCATCACCAATAGTGTCGAGGCGAGACACCTGTTCTTGGACGGCGCGCGCCTCATCTGCTTGTATGTACCGGTTGGCAAGTTTATGAATGTCCCCAATCCGTGTTTCACCGATATCGTGAAAGAGTAGGATTGCTGCGACCTCATTGGGATTTTCGTATCCCTCCATGTGGGCGAGAACCCATCCAATCTGAGCTGCCCTTAGGGTGTGATCGGCGACACTTTCGGGGTGTTCAATGCCCAGTAACCTCCATCCTTCACGTTTGACACGTGCTAATTGCCCCATCTCATAGAAAAATGAGATTATATTTTTACTTGCCATAGTGCCCTAGACGCTAGCAAAAGGAGTCGCAAGACACCAGTTTCTTTTGCATAGGGGAACGCTTGATCTGGATTGCAAGTTGGCTTAGACTCGTCGCAACGTGCGCTAGTAGCTCAGCTGGTAGAGCAGGAGACTCTTAATCTCTTGGTCCGGGGTTCGAATCCCTGCTGGCGCACCATCTGATGTTTCCGAGTCCATATTCCTATGGTGATTCGCTTCTTGTCGAGAGCTGATTTATAGGGGTCAAGGTATACAAGTAGGGGAGTGCGAGCTCCGCTTGATTTCTAGTTTTTGGGTTGGCGCTTGTCTCTAGTGAGCCCCTTTTGTGGCCGCTTAATTTCGGTATGTTTTTCTACTTGCAAAGTTTCTGACAGTTTTTAGTTTTTGCCGCTCTTTGGTTTCTGATTGTAGTTGATTGCGCATCGTATTCGACTGTGTTCTTAGTTTGATAGGGCTTTGTTATATTCCTTCTCGTTCTGAGGGGTATTGTGTCGTTGAATGTTATAAGTTTAATCCGTCACGGGTTGCAGGTGGTGTTAGTTAGGTGCCTGGGAGAAAGCCATGGGTGACTTAAACCATGTTCCAGATCGATTTTCTCTTTGTGATGAAAGATTACCGATTTCGAGGAGTGCTTGGGTGGGCTATACTCTTGCCCATGAATAATGCAGTTGCCCAACATTTACAGGTGCCCCTTT
Source organism: Pseudomonadota bacterium (assembly GCA_038134595.1). GTDB lineage: Bacteria > Bdellovibrionota_C > UBA2361 > UBA2361 > OMII01 > OMII01. The sequence goes on from JAYPVM010000003.1 coordinate 14,488, forward strand.
CGAAACTTCCCACAGTTGCAGTTAACTCAGTCGATCTTTCAACTGGTAGTTCAACTGGTCTTGAGGTTGATGATATAGCTCGATTAGAAGGGCTATTACGAGAGATAGATGATGTTAGTTTTTTGTCTCCCGAATTGCTAAAGAGGGCAATTGATTCTGGCTGTTGGTATCACGTCACACCGTATCGCAGTAATGTTGTGCGCTCACTGGAGCTCCCGGAAGCTGCGCGTATATTAGAGGTTGGGTGCGGTGCGGGTGCGTTAACACGGTATTTGGGTGAGGCTGGCTATCAGGTGGTCGCACTCGAGACTGATGAAAGACTCGCCGAATGTGCGCGATTAAGATGTCGGGATCTGGCTAACGTAGAGATCGTCGAGGGTTTTCTTGAGCAGGTGTTACTTCACGATAAATTTGATTTTGTGGTGTGTGTAGATCCAACTCTTATTGAGAGTGAGTTTTTTGATCCAGGTGTACAGTTGCTGACGATGTGTCGCAAAGTGTTGAAAGCCACGGGAACGTTTGTTCTATCAATAGGGAACCAGTTGGCGAGTTGTGGAGGTGCGCATGTAGAGACATCTTCCTCTCATGTGCGTGGCAATGGAATAACCCTAGAGATTCTCAGGCAGTCGCTGGGAAATGCCGGTTTTGTTCAGTCTGAGGGGTTCATGACCTTTCCCAACCATGCGAGTCCGCAGCTTATTGTTGATTGCTCGCACTCCGAGCAAGAGGGTTTGGGCTGGTCTTCACGACTCAAAGAGGTTTACCAGCTATCGAATGCCTCTGAGGGAGATATGGATCGGTGGTGGAGGGGTGTAGCGGGCGAGGGGATAGAGATGCATGTTGCCCCCGGTTGGTTAGTTTTGGCCCATTCACACCACGTGCATTCTGTTCTTTGGGGTGAGCGGTCACATAAGTTTTTCCCTTTATGTGCTGAGGGGCAGTCGGAGAAATTGCAAGTTCAATCCGAAGATCAGGTATGTTGTGTGGAGAAGCCACTCGTAGTTCAGACAGAGACGCTGTTACGTGATATCTTGAAAGCGCACAGCCCGGAAGTGAACTCTGTACGAGATTTTAAAACTTCGTTGCTCGCTGCCGACTCAAAGATAGAAGACTTGGCTAATCGCGAATCACAGGCTGTAGAGAAACTTGGAGAAGCCAAAAGGGAGCTTTCGGACTCAATTGAGAGACATTCCGATGAGATGAAAACAGAACAAGAGGCTCGACGCATCCGAGAGGCTGAAATGGGCTTAGTTTTGAAACAGTATCATGCGGTGGGTGCGATGTGTCACGACATGCGTGAGGAAGGCAGAAAGCTTAAAGATATGTTAGAGGAGCTTCGTCGGAGATATACTGCATCTGAGGATTGGGGAGATGCCCTTCTGAAAAGATTGTCGGAAGCTGAGCACGAACTACAACTGGCGCGTTCGTCATTGCCGGTTCGTATGATTGAGAAGATTAAGGGCTTTTTCACAAAATCAGCCGAGCCAAGTTCAAGTTCTGCAAAGAACACATTGCTGTCTGTTAAAGAGTAGTGCGCTTCCTTCATACCTTTTTCTCCCTGTTTCTAATAAATGATAGGGTTCTCATAAAGGGCGAGGGTTCAAGTTAGGTTGGCAAGAGTATTGACCACCGATTTGACTTCTGACGTTCTTGTTCTTTTTTTATTAAAAAGTCTGACCCTCTTGTCTTGCCAGGCAGGTATCTTTGATAGGGGAGTATTGTTTCCGGTGCTTTTACAGATGCGACCCTGCCGATAGGTGGTAGCGCGATATTTTTTGCTTTTCTCCTCTATAAATTGTTGACGACCCGATGATTCTAGTATATTTCTATATATAGAAAAGATGGAATTGAGGCTTGAATGTTCGATGACTACTCAAGATGCGCAAACGGTCTATCTACCAAAAGATTTAGGCCAGCTCTCTTCCAAGCGACTGTTATAGAGGACCTGCCATGATAAATGCAGTTTTAATAGAAGAGACGTCAACAAGCACTGCTAAAGCGGTCGTATATTCTCGACCAGCGTGTGGAAGACTTGGTCGTAAAGGGTTTGATTCTAGCGATCGTGCTTTGGTCAAAGAAAGCATTCCCAAGGCAAGAAGGCCAGGAACATACGCGAAATTTCGATTGGCTGGCAGCGGAGGTAATGTAGGCAAGGAATCACATGATTTGAAGCCGAGAGGTATTCTAGCGCCCGATGTGGATATGAGAGAGACATTGGGAGCCTATGCGGAGCAACTATTTAATCAGCTCCGAGGAGAGGCGCTCGTTATAGCGGCACTAGCATACGGATTGCAACTCAATCTTAGTGCACTCCGAAAGCTCAAGGTTCGAGATGTTCATCTAATGGATAATGTAATTGTGATTCAGGGAGTCGAGCGAGAGATTCCTGTAGAGATTCGAGCAGATGTTCAAGAGCATGTGAAATCCCTTTGCGAGGGTGCGCAATCTCTTCCTCCATTGCAGGTCATGAATGAACCACTCTTTTTGAGAGAATCTTTTCTAAAGATTGAGCACATGTTGCTATCGCTCGAAAGAGAATACGAGGTACGCCTTAATTATAAAGCCGGACACAATCGAGCGCGTTGTTCTAATGTTCGGTTGAGAATACTAGGTTGGTTTCATAAACGCCGGGCTCAGCAAGTGGCAGGAGGAACACTACACTCAGCCTTGGAGCTGTTTGACAAGGGGCCGCTGATTAATCGACGAAGAGGCGGAGGGATGCAAGATGCATATTACGTTTGGAGGCTATCTAGGGTTGTCTCTTGGTAAGAGCTAGCATCTTATCTGGATAGTCGGTGAAAATCCCATCTACCCCCAGCGAAATCATTCTTTGTATTTCTGAGTCATCATTGACTGTGTACACAAAGACCTGAATTCCTTCGTTTTGAAAAGCCTTAATTCGTTGTGATGAGATAAAGGGCGCCTTAATATGGACTGAAGTCGCACCCAGTTTTTTTGCCGCATCGAGGGCCTTGAGTGGATATCCGTAAAAGAGGGCTCCGATTGGAATGTCTGGTTGAAGGTTATGAAATTCCAAGAGTTCTTCATGATCAAAGCTTGAGACCCGAAGCTCTGAAGGGCTCCATCCCGCAGAGAGAGCGGAGGATAGCTCCCGAGACACAATTTTTGCAATGTTGAAGCCCTTAAGTTCGATCTGTAAAGATACTTTACCCATAAATTCGGTTAGAACTTCCCGCAAAAACGGAATTTTTTCACCATTTGTTAATGTAAGTCCTCGGATATGATCAAGTGAAGTAGAAGCAATTAAGCCCATATCGCCGGTTGTTCGCTGTAAGTCGCGGTCATGAAAAACTATGGGACAGCCTTCGACGGATTGAACATCTAGCTCTATCCAAGAAGCTCCCAATGAAATGGCGCGTTGGAAGCTCGCCATAGAATTTTCTGGCTCATATCCAGAGGCCCCACGATGGGCAAAGCAGATTGGTGTGGGTGTCATATAATGGTATTGTACTGACCTAAAAATCGAGGAGCAAGGCAAAAGGTTAGTGCCAATGGGGGGGCTCTTATTGTACCGTAACAAGCTGGAGCTTGTGTGTTTTTTTGTGTAGACAGTGCCATGCACGGCAAAAAGTATCGATGAAATCTGAAAGAAATGAGTGTATAATCTTAGTTTATGAATCCGAATAATTCCGCACTGTTTCCGAATAAGCGATGGCTAGTTTGTAAGCCAGAAGACTACGATGTAAGATATAGCATTAACCCATGGATGGACACTCGGGTAGTGCCCCTTCGAGAGCTTGCAAGAAGTCAGTGGCAGTGTTTGCATCATTATCTTCTTCGATTGGGCGCATGGATAGAGTATGTTCCCCATGCTGAGGGATTTCCTGATATGGTGTTTACCGCCAATGCAGGTTTGGTAAGAGGAGATACGGTAGTCCTATCCTCTTTTCGCTACAAAGAACGACAAGGAGAGGAGCCGTTTTATCAAGCTTGGTTTGAATCCAATGGCTATAAAGTACTTCGTGTTTCTTCCGGAACATATGAGGGCGAGGGCGATGCTTTATTTGCTGGAGATACCCTTTACTGCGGTTGGGGTTTTCGTTCGGAAGTTTCGGCACATGAAGAAGTGGCTGATTTATTATCTGTCGGTGAACTTGTGTTGTTGGAATTAAAGGATCCTCGGTTTTATCACCTTGATACGTGTTTTTGTCCTTTAACATCTGATCTGGGAATAGTATATCCCGGCGCATTCTCTGCAGACGGCATTGCGCAACTCGAACAGCATATGGAGTTAATCAAGGTGCCGGAGGCAGATGCGACGCAGTTTGTATGCAATGCCGTTGTTCTTGGCGAGGATATTATTTTACCAGCTGGATGTCAGGCGACGTATTCGATGCTTCAAAAGAGGGGCTATCGAACACACCCCGTAGACTTAAGCGAATTTATCAAAGCAGGCGGCGCGGCAAAATGCCTCTCGCTTAAGTTAGATAATTGATGAGATTCTAATGGGTAGTAAATTGGTTGCAATTCTTGGGGGTAGTGCTAGCGGAAAAACAACGTTGGCAAACGAGCTCGCTATTTGTGCTGGAAGTGGCATGAAAGCTTCCGTAATATCTCTCGATTCGTTTTACAAATGCAATGCTGATAAGAGTCTCGAAGAGCGCGCAGCGGTTAATTATGATCATCCGCATGCATTTGATGAGGAGCTCTTGTTTGTTACGTTGCGTGCGTTACATGAGGGACGGTCTGCATTAATTCCGCAATATAACTTTGCAACACACAGCAGAAGAGGGGAGTGCGTAGAGTGTAATCCAAGCGAATTAGTCATTGTAGAGGGCATTTTGGTCTTGGCGTTTCCTTCGATTTTTTCTTTGTTCTCATATTCGGTTTTTGTTGATACCCCGGATCCAGTGCGTCTTGAGCGTCGAATTGCTCGTGATGTAGCTGAGCGAGGTAGGACTCGAGATAGCGTATTGCTGCAATGGCAGCAGTCGGTTCAGCCGATGTATGAAAAGTATTGTCGTCCATCCCGGGAAGAGGCCTCTGAAGTTTTTTCTGGCGAGAAGTGGCAGCAGGAGGATGTAGTTGCATTGCTTAGTAGGATAGTTAGCTAGGTCATATTCCCTAATTATTTATTTTAGAAGTAGATTTCTAGGAAGGCCCGTTTTGTTCACGACTTTTTTCGAGAGCATCAGCCACCTCTTCGTTTGTTCGCTCGGTATATCGCATGGTAACGCGAACATCGCTGTGTCCTAAAGCCTGAGCAACTAGACGAATATCTTTTGAGCCATGGAGTAAGTCAGTCGCATAGGTATGCCGAAGTAGATGGGGGTGTAATTTAGTGTCCACGGAGAAATTTCGGATCACGCGCCAGACGCTTTTGGCGCCCATTTCAAAACTCTTTGGATTTTTGGTGTCTATTTTATAGGTGCTGATAAAAAGAGGAAGTCGGGCATCTATTTGTGAATGTAGCGATGGATAAAACCGCGCAAGTTCCTCCAAGCGAGTCTTAAGATATGCAGCTAGAACGGGACGCATCTCTGAGGTAATGTAAACATCCCGATATCTTCTGCCCTTTGTCCTTACCTGACTAATCCATTCGAGGGACTGGTCTATCTGTCCGCGGCGTAGTGTGCGTATCTCATCGGCTCGGAGTCCTGTATCTAGTAAAAGCCTCAGCAGAGTTTCGTTTCGTACGGTCGCAAAGCTCTTTTTCTGAGACCTTGTGTGAGCTGCGCCATGCTTTATCCGTTCAACCTCGAGGGGCTCAATTGATTTGGGACGAGCTATCTGCTGCCGAGGTGCCTTAACTTCTCTAGCGGGATTTATGAAGCCGGGCAATCGCTCTGAAAATATTCTTCCCATATGTTTAAGGGTCGCAAGCCTTCTTGCAACGGTCGCTGGCGCTTCTCCGATATGCAGTAGTTCGTCAATGAACCGCTGTGTTGATGAATAGTCCCAGTCTTGAACGAGAAGGGCATCGATGGCAGTTTTTTTTTTGTGTCTACAGAGAAACTCCAGGAATTTGTCGGTATCAAGTTGTTTTGCCCGTGCAGTATGAGATGTTCCATCAGCGTAGAGTTGGATGTATTCACGGGTAACCATACCAAGCGCAAGCTTGGCTACTGAACTAGCAGGTTGGGCATCCGAGAGAAGTAATTTGGATGAGACGTTCATAACATTATCCTCGATACATTGGGATCTTAAGAGATTGGAGTCTCTGAGACCAGAGAGCTTTTTGCTGTCCGTATAAAAGGCCAATAGGATGCCGAGAAGATTAGTAGCGAGTTGGGTTACTTAAGTGGAGATGACAGTTTGAAATCATTACGGTATTCTCCGAGCATGAGCACAAAAACTCCGTATACTACCAGCCACCTTGAAATTATTAGAACCCTAGAAAATGCTGTGCTACGCGCAGGGTTACACATCGAAGGGTTCAAGAAAAGAAGAGACAGTGTAACTGTTGAGGTTAAATCAGACCAAAGTTTGGTGTTAAATCTAGACGTCGAATGTCAGAAAATTATCCTAACCGAACTAGCTAGTCACGACAGCGTAAAAGTTGTAGCCGAGGAGTCTCCGGAATCTCACAAATTGATCGAGTCCGAGGATTGCTTTTTTTTAGTCGATCCATTGGATGGAACGACTTCTTGCAAACGATTTTTATATGAGGATGGAGGCCAGATTGGATTTGGACCCTTGGTCGGATATGTCCATGATGGAGTTTTGACCGCGACGGCATTTTATAGTGTTCCTCATAAGACACTTTTTTCTGCGGTGCGAGGAGAGGGGTGTTATAAGAGTATTTTCGATGACAATGGAACGTGTGTCGAGGCGCATAGCCGTTTAATGGTCACCCCAGGAATTAAACTCAAAGAGTCTGGGATGTTGTTTTTTATCAGTCCGGACGGAGAATCGAAAGTGGTTGATTACTTCAAAAACAATCACTTAGTTGAGAATATATATAGGTTTGGTAGCTTTGCGAGTGACAGTGCTCGGTTGGCACAAGGTTTTGAACAGATTCAATTTCAGTTAAATGCCAAGCCGTGGGATTTTTCTGGGGTCTTATTGGCGGCAGAGGCTGGGTGCGAAGTGTTTTGTGACCCTTTGGGTAGAAGAGTGCCTCTAGTAGATTGGAGGATAGAAGCTCTCAATCCGATAGCCATTTTGCAGAAAGGAACAAAAGACGAGTTCTTTAGCCTATGTGATAAAATCGTATAATCGTATATCGCGGCTGTTCATGAGACATGAATTACACATAGATACACACGTTCATTTATATGATTGTTTTAATTTGAAAGCGTGGGTTCAGCATGCACTGACTAACCTAAATGTATCAGAGTCGGTTCAGGGTGCTCTTATACTTGTTGATAGACAGGGACAAGATTCATTCGTGCGTTTTCGGAGAGAGGTTCCAGAATTTGCAGTATGGGACGAGTCCTCAATATCTGATGAGCTTAGTATCGGAACCATACGCTATCAGGGACGAGAGCTTTTCGTTTTGCCAGGAGTGCAATATGTGACCTCAGAGCGTTTGGAAGTTTTGGCTCTAGGTTCTCCTCGTTTAGTTTCGGATGGAGTCTCCATTGAAACTGTGATTGAAAAATCATTGTCGGTGCCTGCTCTTGTGTGTTTGCCGTGGTCTCCAGGCAAGTGGCTCGGCAAGCGTGGTCGATGTATAAGATCGATCGTGTCTAACAGGTCTTCCATGGAGTTATGTTTGGGAGATATCTCTGTCCACGGTCGTTTCTGGCCAAAGTCTGTTATTCTAAATGAGTGTATGAAGCGGGGATTTGCATGTTTTGCCGGAACAGATGCGCTTAACCGCCCTAAAGATTGCAAACTCGTTGGGAGCTTTGGAGTTTCTTGCAACGTGGAGGGGCCGATTTCAGCACAGGAGCTTATATACGTTGTAAGAAGTCTTTCTACCACCTCATATATGTCGTGGGGGAGACCAAATGGCTTCTTCACTTCAGTGGAGCGTTTTATCTCCTCCTTTTTATAAGGTTCTCTCATCTAAAAGAATAGTGAAATCTATACGTGAGTTAAGAGCGAATAGGAAAACGCCGTAACTTACTGTATTTACGTTCGAATAAGAGCCGCTTACATCTTTCTTTGCAACTGATACCATGAAAAGCACGGTAGTTATCTTCTTCAATGATTGGCCGGTCTATCCACAGGGGGTCAACGCAGGTGGCGGAGAAAGTGCCACCATGGCACTAGCTAGAGCCATGCGCAAGCAGGGATATCGCGTCATTGCTTGTGCAAATTTACCCGAGGGAGAGGGTACGTTTCACGACATAGAGTTCTGGGATTTCGGTTCAGGATACGACCTCTCTAAAATCGAGATTCGACTCCGAGAGCTTCCGTCCTATCACTGCTTATGTGCTACGCTGGTACATCCTTTACTGCTCATAAAAAATCACAAGCAATGCTTATCTCGCATTGTTATTAATCATGCTCCATCAATTCGAGCTAGCGGCCTCGAGCCTGTTACGATGATGAATATTATCGATAGGATGGTCTGTGTATCCCATGCTCAGCGAGCATTGTTAATGCACCCATCCATTGATTCAAGCAAAATTATTGTTGTTAAGAACGGGTTTGATCCAGATATATTTCAATATGCCGGTCCGGAGAATAGGGATTGGAATCAATTGGTGTATATTGGTCGAGTTGAACCTTCGAAGGGGATTCACATTCTTTTACAGGCATATGCCTGGCTGCAGCGCGAGTTTCCAGATCTAAAGTTATCTGTGTTCGGTGATGAGCAATACTGGCCTGATCTGCTAAAACAGAAGCAAACACTCTTAAAGAATCTTCCAGGATTAACATTCCATGGGAAAAGGCCGCAAAGAGAGCTAGCTACACATCTGCAACGGGCGGGACTATTAGTTTTTCCCTCAATTAGCTTTGAGAGCGCGGGCTTAGCTGTAGTTGATGCGCAAGCAAGTGGCTGCCCCGCTATTGCTTTTGGAATTGGCGGTGTTCCCGAATATTTAGTTGATGGAGTGTTAGGTAAAGTCATCTATGATCGCTCTGCAGACGCACTCCTTAATGGAATTCAAAATCTCCTACGTGACAGAACCACACTCCAAAATATGTCACAAAGAGCAGAGGTTGCTGGACGAGCTCGCCCATGGACTGTAGTTGCAAAGGAGATAGCGGAGCTTTTTGAAGAGGTAGCATCTAAAAGAGTGTCTCATAGCAAGGGGCAGAGTGAAGATATGCCATTTGCAATAAAGCGGATTCAAAAGTTCTCGCAGAATTCAGTTGTGGACGTACTGGAGGCACACGAAATGATCTCCTCTCGTGAACTGGTACCAGATTCGCTCGTTGAATCTTTTCTTACCAGAGAGCCACAAGAGGCCTGGGTACCCCTTATTCAAGGGATTAGAGAGGAGAAGTCTGGGGCTTTGAAAGAAGCCACAGATTACTACACCAGGGCGGCACGTCTGTGTGAATCTACTGATTGGCAGCCTTTTTTTCGGTTGGCGGTGTTGCATGCCGAGCAGGGTCAAGCGCCAGTGGCTGCTCAGTATGCTAAACAGGTGCTCACAAAACAACCTGATTTTCAGTTTCGGCCTGAACTAGAAAAGCTCATTGAACTGGCAGGGTAAGAATGATCAAGGTTTCTGCTATTATTTCGCTCTACAATTCGATGGAATACGTAGAGCAGTGCCTTCAAGATTTAGTTGAACAAACTCTTTTTAAGAAGGGCAAGTTGGAGCTCGTTGTTGTCGATAGCAACTCTCCTCAGGATGAGCGGTCAGTGGTAGAGCGCTTTCAATCTCGATATCAAAATATTCGCTATCACCGCACCCCTGAGCGGGAGACATTATATCAGGCGTGGAATACCGGATTAACGCTTGCCACCGGTGAATACATAACGAATGCAAACTCAGACGACCGACATCACTGTGAGAACCTGGAAATCTTGTCGAATGTATTGGATGCCCATCGCCATATAGACCTGGTATACGCAGATGTCTATGAGAGTTCTGTCGCAAATCAATCGTTTGCTGAGAATCCGCGACTATCTCGATACACGTATCCAGAATATTTTACTCCTTTATCTTTGTTGTTTTATCAATTTGGTTGTCAGCCGATGTGGAGAAGAGGTGTGCACGACAAAATCGGCCCATTTAGCAGGGAGCTTCGCGCCGCTGGAGATTGGGAGTTCTGCATTCGGTTTGCTCTTGCTGGTCTGCGTGCCTTGCGAGTTCCAGAGGTCCTTGGAAGTTTTCTTCATCGACCAACATCTATATCGACGCAGGATAGTGTTTCGACAGACGAACAAACGTTTCTACGCAAATATTTTCTAACAGCTCCAAATATATTATCTGCCTATCAACGTGAAGGGTGGCAAGTAGGTTCCCCAGAGGAGCAGGCTCGAGTGTTTTCTCATTTTTCTTCTCTTGCATCTGAATTCAAGCTTCCGTGGTTACCTGGACAGCTTTATCGAGATGTTCAAGCAGTTGTGCTGGCTTGTTTCTCAGCATTTGAGGTTGATCAAAAGAAGTCAAAGACGGCATGGAATCTCGGTGTGGCACTTCAGCGGGCGTCACGAGCAGATGAGGCAGTTCCATATTTAGTACAGGCCGTTAAAAGTGGTGAGATGGCAGGTACAGAGGTTCTTGAAAGTTTTATCCGCGGAGAGATTAGCGAGCTTCCATTTGTTGAGATTTAATCGGTGGAACTATGCCAGTGAGCGAGAGTGCTTCTCTCTAAAGTTGCCTTGCTACTAAGTCCGTAAAGGTATTTATTCTTCTTTCCGTGTCTTTATCCAGGGGCGTTGAGGATCTATTCCTAAGCGAGTCGCAAATTTCTCAACAATACGGGTGCCTTCAGGGAGCAAGCCCGCATCTTCTAGCCATAGATATATTTCTTCGGCAGCCATGCGGTGTGCAATTTCATTGGGGTGGCGATCTACTCCCGGTATTACCTGTAGCCTGGCTAAAGGAATATCTTTGTAAATTGGCGAGATATCGAGAGAGGGGACCTGTAGCTCTTCCATAAGGTCAGCTATCTTTTTGTGAATTGAGTAGAATGGATACGTTGAATCCATCGGCAATCCAAAAAGAGGAAAAATGACTGCCCGAATTGGTACGTGGTGTTCGTTAGCAATGCGAACTAGATTGCTCATCGACCGCTTGAAAGACTTCCAGGTCCGCGGGTTTTCATACAAACTGAGAAAGTATTCTGCGTACGCGCTATGAGTATTTGTATTATGGATTCTTTGGAGGACAAATTCTAACGTCCTCCAACGACGCGCAATGGACCCTAGTGCCCCTGTTAGTTGTAATGCGCCAAATTTATCGGGCATATGTTCCTTGAGTCCACTTGGAGTGTGATGCTTTATTTCAGGATCGTTAAGCGTTATCTGAAGAAGTAATAGGTCAGCTCCATCGTTGATGGCTTGTTTAACGACAGGTATCTCGTGGGAAGTCGAATATGCGGGAACTCCATAATTGATAACATCTATTAGCGATGTGTCTTGAGAGAGTTGCAGCATTTGCTCTAATTTTTTGACGTATGTGTCAGTAAATTGCATGTAGGGCGCAAAAGTAAATGAATCACCGATTGCAGCGATTCGATACCGACCAGATGGTTTGGGGACTTGGTACGTATAATCTTGCATCGAACGGCTAAGAGGAGCATGGAAGTAAAATCGAGGTCGGTCACTCCATCGTTTTGGAGCTTTTGATGAATACAGTCTCACTCCTAATTCGACAACGGTAAATGCAAGAGCTGTTGCTACCAGTGAGGCGCCAAGAGATATAAATAGAGACGAGCGTGTTTTCATTGGTTTTCTACCGCTAAAGTAGTCGTTTCTGTTGAGCCAAGTTGTTGTTGAACGATATCGTACAGAGACGATAATTGCTCTTCAAATGCATCCTTAGTGTATAGCTTCTCCGCAAGTGAGCGGGCGGCGCTTCCGACCTGTTGTCGAAGGTCGGGGTTCTCAAGTAATCTTTTGAGCCCGGCTCCAAAATCAGTTGCCGTCGGTGCTGCTAATACAGCAATCTCGTCCGTGAGTACCTGTGTATGAGTTGGTAAGGCAGTGGCCAGCACAGCAGTGCCAGAGTGCAAGTATGAGTAAATCTTCATCGGAGTGTTGTTTCCCTTCGTTCGGGGAGACACGAGTATATCAGCATTTTTTAATAGCCCTGCTAGAGTATGAATTGGGCGAGGGCCCAAAAAACGCGTTTGCATCATCGCAGGAGAAAACGCATAACGGGAAGTATACGCGGCAATCGACTCTGGAGTCCCTCCGACTATTATTAATTGCGCGTCCGGATGAGATTTACAGATAGAGGCGAATGCTTGCAGGAGAAGATCGATCCCTTGATACGATTCAAGGTTACCGACATAGAGAATAAGTGTGTCGGTAGGTTTCACGTCGTCACCAAAGATCTCTTTTCGAGTGAGCGACTCGTCGCTTGAGTTTGGAAGTAGCGATATATCCCGAAGGAGCACATTAGATCGAGAGCCATGGCTTGTTGCAATCACATGGAGAGCGTCACAGACCGGCGCAACTGCGAGGCTGCCGCGTATCGCCACGCCTTCAAGATATTGTAAAATAGAGAGAATGGGGCGACACCACCACCACCGTTCTGTTAATTGGAGAGCAAGCGATGAATCCATGTCGTATATGTAAGGAATCTTGAAGATCTTTTTTCCGAGCCAAGCAATGAAAGCCGATTCTTCTACGGCATGGATGATGTCGTACTGTTTTCGGCGTGACCGCCACAGTAGCTTAAAAGTATAAATCATCAATAAAAAGTCACAGAGAAGCTTTTTCCAGGATATCCCTGGGCGAATGCCTTGTAGCCATCGCGGATAGTTAACTCTACAAATAGTTACTCCCGGAATTTTGATAGGCTCTCCTTCCTTATAGACTATGAGATCGATATGCGCCCTCGGATTGGTGGTTGGTGAAAACTTTTTTGCCAGTGCCTCCACAGCCATTTTAACTGCGATGGGTGTACCTCGTTCTTGAAAAAATGGCTGGGGTGCAATCACTAAAATTTTCATCGTCAGCGCCTCCCGAAAAGCATATTTCCGAGTGCGGCTTTTTTGTCGCGTATGAAAAATCGAAGGCTCCGACGCTGAGAGTTCATCCAGAGGAGAAAATATCCCCATTGGGAGAGTGTAAATTTCAGGACGTACGACCGAAGGCGGGGTAGGTGGCAGAACATATGTGTGAACATATGAATCTCGGTTTTGATAAACTGCTTTCCGGACTGCCTCGGGAAACGAAAGCTATGCGACCCATAGGCGGGGATTGGATTGCCTTGACGCCGCAGCGTCTCAATTACTCGGAAAGCCCGCCACCGTTTCTCCGTGCTCATCATCTTATTACAAGCCAGAGCCTCTTTTCGTGTGACAGGTTCATTGATAATCGCACCTGACTTTGCACAATCAGAGATCGCCGCTTGCCCGCGAGGGGTTCGCACCAGAGCGAAACTCCAGCCCTTGTAGAAATCAATTCCGCTGTGTGGCGGCGCCATCCAGGGATCTCCAACTGCGATGTCAGCGAATTCAGCACTTGCATCAAAGCATGTTAAGCATCGGCTAGGAGTGTATAGGCGATAAATGATATTAATGACTTCCATTGATGAAGGTCGGTACCCCCGTTTTGCGCCAAAGTATACCGGATAAAGAGAGCCATCATTCATCTCTAGGTGTGGAGTTCCCGGATGTTTCCCAACTCGGGAGATAAATTTTTTGGCACTAGAACGCTTATCTCCGAGTGTATTCCAAATAATGGAATACGCCTCGTGCTCCACGGCAGCATGACAGAAAAGACCTATGGTAAGGACGACTCGGTCGCGAATACGGGGATCCAACTCCGCTGCTTTAACGAATCCGTGGATTTGACACGGCAATCCTACCAGAGCATATCTACCCGGCATAGTACGGATTTCAGCAAAGGCTGAGTTGGTTGGACAGATTGCATACTTGGACTTCATCGCATCGAAAAGCTTCTCTTTGGTGCGCGCCACGATGGGTTTTCCCTTCCACAGTTCATCGGGATCAGAGACGATAACTATTGCTCCATCTATTTGGTTTGTTTCTAGCAAATAGATTAAGAGCGCAGTAACCAGTCCTCCGCTGGTAGAGTTTTCTCGGATAGTTGTGTCGGTTGCATACGACAAATAGCTCTCAAGGAAGTGGCCGTGGGTTTTTGTTATGTCCGGTTCCGACTCATACGTTTGTTCGTATGCAGTCGTTATATCAAATTCATCTCCCGGACACACTTTCACGCACAGATCGCAGTCGGTACAGGCGGCAAGATTTCGCACTTTGGGATACTCCTCATCATCTAATCCCAGTACGCCTGTAGGGCATATACCGATACATGTTCCGCAGCGGTGACATAGACCTCCTTCTACTATTTTGGCGAGACTACGCAAAGCGCGGGGCGTTTTTGAATCGCGATCCGAGGCCCATGAAAATTCTTTCGTAAATTCGCTTGGTCTTCGAAGCGACTGGATTTTATCCTCACTAGAGACAATTTTTAGTCTCTTTGAGGTTTTTCTAATTGCTGTCGACGTTGCACTATCAGTCATTGTCTACCCTAGCACGAACAAATTTGACCAAAACCGGAGAACCGAACAGTTTTGTAAGTCCACATACTCGGGCATATTTTTCAAGGTTGCGAGACCAATCTGGGGAAGCTAATGCTCTATGTACTCCCATTGGAAAAAAGAATTGTTTTTGTACTTTCGTGCGAACGAATCCGTGCTTGCGGAATTCTTTCTCAAGAGTTCGCAAGCAAAATGTAGTGTAATTTCTGGTATTACCCTCTAGTTTCCGTTTTAAGAAAAAGAGGAGGGGCGAAAACATATTTGCACTACACCATGTTGGATAATCAAATACGACCGAATGTCGTGCCACTCGACACATCTGAGCTATAAGCGTTTCCCATGATCCGCAGTGGCTCATTATTCGTACGCTCATTACACAATCAAATGATCTGTCTGAAAACGGAGGGGCAACTAAGTCGCCTAGGGCAAACTTCACTTTTCCTGAATTAACCAAATCTTGGATGCGGTGAGAGCACATTGGGTCGGTACCCAGAACCGTTACCTTCCTCCTGCGAAGAGCTAGTGGTCGTGCTAACTGGCCGTGGCCACCACCGATGTCTAAGACTGTTAATGCATTCTGCGGTAAAAGAGATAATACACCAGATTCTTGCACCGAGAGCATCCAGGCACCAACCTCTCCCGAAAATCGCCTAGCGTACTGGTCTGATGACGAGTGCTGATCAGCTATCTCTGTGTACGTAACTTGTTTGACGGGGCGAGGAGCCGACGGTGCCGTTACTTGTTCCATTAATCACCAGGCATTTAGCGAGTTAGGCTTATAAAAAGCGTAGCAAGTATAAAGGGTTATTGAGGGAAAAAGCAAGTCAAAGAGGGATTCGGCATGCGAACCGGTTGTATTTCAGTATCAGCAGGTTTCCATGAAATTTTATTGCCGGCGAGGATAGTGAACTTTCGTATAAATCTGAAGTCTGCGAGATAAGTGGTTTAAAATTGATACCTTATGGATGTCTTTTGTTTAGATGGTGATTGAAGACCGTAGTAATTCAACTATCAAGAAATTCTAAAGATACGACGAATACTTTTTATACTGGAGTAAGCCAGTGCTTTTCGATTGATCATTTTTGCTTCTGAGTGAGGGGGAATAAAAGATGGAATTTCCAACAGAGATAATTGGCGATAAGGCCTACATACGGGTGACAAGTGATCTGGATACTGAGCTGGCTGGAGAGGCGCTACGGAGCGCATTTAACCAGATGTATGAGCAGGGAAAACGAACGATCATTCTTGATTTATCCGGTGCGCAAATCGTCAATAGTTACGGAATTGGAAAGGTGCTTAGTTGCTATCAAAAGCTCAAGGCTGAACAGGGAGTTCTCATGGTGAAGCCTCTTGATGGTTTTGTTAAAGAGACCTTTGAACTTCTCATGTTAGATAAGTTGTTGCCGGTTGACGAGTAGTGATAGGCAAAGCTTTTTGGGGATCTAATAATTGGTAATCATACGGCTATGACTCCATATCGACCCAGCATTTTAGTAGCAGATAACGACGAGGCCAGTCGTGACGACTTGGCTGTATTCTTCTCTGAGAAGGGGTGGGATTGTAATGTTGTTAGTGATGCACAGCAGTTTGACAAAGAGCTCAATACAGAGGCTGAGTACGACCTTGTTATTGCAGATCCAGACATGCCTGGCTTGGACTTAACAACGCTGATCATGGATGTATTCCGGCGCAAGCCCTCACAAGCATTGATCGTAGTGGGATCTTCCGCGGATACGAACAATGACATGCGGTTTATCCATAGTGGTATAACCGATGTAATCACAAAGCCAGTTGATTTCTCATTGATTGAGAGGTGTATCGAGCAAGCTGTACGGCTTCGTGATCAAGATGAGCGAGAACGCGTCAGTGCACGATTTATCGTCAGTGAACGGACAGAGATAAAATGTACGTGTCGCGAGCTTGCACAAGTCCAAGCCTTGGCCCTGCCGATTTTGGGGCGCCTTGTCGAGAGCGGATTATTAACATCGTATGAGGGGCTTAAAATTAGATTGGCGATACAGGAAGCTCTTTTAAATGCCATGGAGCATGGTAATTTGGAGCTAGATTCGAGGTGGAAGGAGGAGATTTGCGAGGATGGTGTAGATAGGTTCTCGCGAGTTCGAAAAGAGCGATTGGCAGATCCGACGTATGCTGACCGAATAATCAGGTTTAAGAGTTTTTTTGATGGCTACCGATTAGAAATTACGATTCAAGATGAGGGAGAAGGATTTCTTGCTAGTGAGAGTTTTGTTCAAGATGTGGGAGAAAATCTCTCATGTTTCGGTCGCGGAATGACGTTGATGAACGATGCTGTTGATGAGGTGCGGTATGCTAACGGAGGATCCGAAGTTACACTTGTAAAGGTGCTCCGCAAATCTGGAGGGCAGTAAAATATGGCTCTAAAATTTCGAGTGCGTGGTTTAGCAGAAACGTTTGTGGACTCCATTTTATGTCCTGGCTGTGGCGTTGCCTGTACAGATGATCAGTATTTTTCAACCGATCTTACAAAGGTCACCTTCGAGGGGATCGTAGTTGTTGTTCAATGTAAAATTTGCTCTGAAATATTCGTACCCTCAATGCAAAGACTTGGCGTGCTTGATTATTCGGCGCTTTGTATAGCTGTAGAAAAGGATAGCCTCGACAGTAGAAGCGCTATTCTACCAACATTGACCGCTGTCAGGCTAAACGCTGAGCGACTCAATGCTGAAAGAAAAAACTCTCTCCATTAATGGACTGGTATTCGCTTTGAACGGCACTACGGATTTTTCACGTTCGAACTAGTGGTATTCTGCCCGATAGGAACGGGCAACCACGAGCAAATCGCTAACCACGAATTGAAAAAAATAATGACAGGCGATCCGGGATGATGGGCGTTGGAATATGTAGAGCCTCTCTTAGCTTATGCTTTTGTAACGTCCTTAAGCGATAGGTTGTACCGCCGCAACGTAGCTGTAAGACCAAGCTTGTCGATAGTGCGCAGTACCCGGGTCGACACCTTTAGGCGAACCTTTTTTCCGAGTTCTGGTACAAATACTCTTTTAGTTTGAATATTTGCATCGAACTTGTGGTGTGTCTTGTTGTTAGCGTGACTGACACGATTTCCGTTTTGATGAGATATTCCTGATATTGCACAACGTCGAGACATAACTAGCTCTTCTGAATAAGTAAAAATTAATAGGCCGAATCATATATGGCGAGTGTGATAATGTCAAAATACTCAGTGGAAAATATAACCACCTGAAATAACAGTGCTTAGTAGAGTAGTAAATCGTCAATAACAGGATTTCTACCGTTTCGGGACTTTAGATGCGCACTCGCCATGAAGCTGCTGGTACCAAATTCAACCTTTGCAATAACAAAAAACTCGTTTCCCTGGGCAACTAAGCGAGGTCGAATTTGTGAGGCAATATCACTTTCTATGCAAGCACTAATCTGACTGCCATAGTTTTGATTAAAAGGGCCACCATTCTCTGGATTGCGACATTGAATAAGTAGAGCTGCTTCTCCACCCGATGCTGATGGAGCTAGCCCCTGAATGAGGGCTTGTAGTACATCCTGTGAAGCTGCATTGATATTGATGGCACTCTTCGAGCGTATCGATACAAACGGCAGAATACACTGTATCCTATCATCAGTGTAGCCGGGCAGGATGCTTAGCTCGTTTGAGAGCGATTCTAGTTTCCCATCGTTTCGAAACTCTACGCCAACGGGTAAGCTCCCCTCAATTCCCTCTGCCGAGAAATCACCTGCAGAATAACTATCTTTATCAAAATCAAGATAATCAATCAGATTAGCGACCATCTGTTCAACTGTAATGATTTCTCGATTGTTCTGTTGCGCCGGTTGATTCTCAAAGCCAAGGTTTTTAAATAGTGCAACCAAAACATCTCGCCAACCACTGTCAGGCGCCGTTGGAGATACTAAGGAGAGCAGTGGAATCTTTCCGCTCTCCGGTGCTATCATGAGAGAAACTTTACTGTTTGGTTCGGCAAGACCTATTAATTCTCCCGGAACAGTTGCGCCCTCTCGAAACTGCATCCAGGCGTCTTGTGTTGGATCATCGTATTGTGTCTTGTCTACTTTGATCAATGTTTGGGCAACGTTGATAGCCGATTTCAGTATGTATTCAGCTTTGACTCTCTGCTCGGCGGAGCGGTTTAACCTCATCGCAACGTAGGTCGAGTCCGTAAGCGCCATTAAAACCCCGGAGGCAATGGTAATCATCAGGACCACCATGAGTAGGGCGACACCTCTTTCGTTTTTTATTGAGCTAGCACGTTGTTTCATTTTTTGGCTATTCTAGATACGAACCATAGGTTGAGCAAGTGGATTTAGCTGTAGACTAGCCCTTTCTTAACTGACCAAGATCATTTCATGGTAGTTAAATGGCGATTTGTCACTTTCTGCATTTGCTTAAATGTGGATCGAGCGGTAAGGAAGCCCATAGCGTGATGGATGCGTATGTCCCATTATGATGAGAACAAGAGGAAGTAAGCTATGCACACAGCTGTTGTAATCGAAGATGATACGCTAACAGCGATCATGATCTCTGACTTATTGAAGTCGGAGGGTTTGGTAAGCAAAATTTTTTGCTCTACCGATGATGCGTGGCACTACTGCGAGAAGCTCCCTCCTGAATTACTCATTTTTGACTGGTGTGTGCCCGGCACTATCTCTCCCGATATTCTTATAAGGAAGATTCAGGAAATGGATGTGGGAACAAGATGTATTTGTATCTCAGGGCTCGATACATCAGAGTTGCGGCAGTTGACTGGCAACGATCTGGCTATTGAATTTATGCCTAAACCTGTCCATTACGAACAACTGCTATCGGATATCCGACCATCCTAATTCAACTGGTACGTTAGCGAGAGGTGAGAAGATGATCCTTCTCATTTTGCGTGACTATCTTGGTGTTACGATGAGCCAATCAAGAAAGCGGTAGGAATCTATCGCAGTAGTTGTTGTAGAAGTAGGGGTGTGTAGTGATGAAGTCCGACGAATATATTCGAGGTGTTATTGATAGTATTTATCAAGATCGACTGAAAGAGCCACTTGTTTTGCAGGGCGCGTTCTTTCCAGCAGCACAGGCCATTATAGAACAAGTTGAGTCTCCAATGAAGGAGGAAGCGTTTGTTAGGTTAGCTACACTTACACACCCTGCCGGAAAGGAGCCTTCCGAACTGGAGAGTAACGTAGCATGACAAAGTAACTTTGGGACGGTGCGATCCGGTAATCGGCCAGGTGTTGAACGAAACACTTAGGTGTATGAGTAAAAACCGCGCCCAGATTTCTTGCCATGCCATCCGGCATCAACATAGGAAGCAAGGAGGGGACAAGGGCGATATTTATCTTCCCCTAACTCTCGATGCAAAAGCTGAAGGATGTAGAGAAGTGTGTCTAGACCGACAAAATCAGCAAGAGTTAGGGGTCCCATAGGTTGGTTGGTGCCTAACTTCATCGCTGTGTCAACGTCTTCCGGGCGCACACCCTCTTGTACGAGAAAGATAGCTTCGTTAATCATGGGGCATAAGATTCGGTTTACGATAAATCCTGGCGTATCAATACCGAGTACGGTGGTTTTTTCGATTGTTTTACAGAGATGTATGATGGTTTCATAGGTTTTATCGTTTGTTTGTAGTCCACGGATGATCTCGACTAGTTTCATCACCGGGACTGGATTCATAAAATGGACCCCAATAAACTGCTCGGGTCGTTTGGTTGCCGCCGCCATCTTTGTGATCGATATAGACGAAGTATTTGAGGCTAAAATACCCTCGGGTTTGATAATGCTATCCAATTGCTGAAAGAGGCTGGCCTTGATTTCAAACTGTTCGATTATCGCCTCAATGACAATATCGCAGTCAGCAAAGTCGTTGAGGTCAGAGGCATTAGAGAGGTTCTGGAGAGATTTTTCTGCATGCTCCTGGGAGATCTTGCCCTTAGAAGCTCCCTGCTGGAGACGAGACTGTATGCCGGCGATTCCACGGATTAGGCTCTCGGAATTAGAGTCATAGAGCAGTGTCGTGTGACCGCCCATTGCCATAACCTGGGCAATACCCGCCCCCATTTGTCCAGCTCCAATCACTCCTATCTTCTGTGTCATATGCCTTGTTCTCCTATCTAGTTATCTCATGTGACTGGATTGCCTCAAGTTGTTACGTGTTTTCAGAATCTAGCAAGAGCTAGTATCCCATTTTATGCCACAAGGACTCAACAGGCTTTCAGTGGGAGATTAATGGGAGCCGAAGACATCAGGAAAAGTTTGTGCTCTTGGACTAGAGTGTGGCACTCTATCGGGTGGCTTTGTGGTGTCGGCGCTGCTGCTGCTTGGAGCCAGCATTATGTAGAGATGTAAAGAGGGTATACTCATCATGAAACAGTTGTTTGCAAAAGACCTTGCTATCGATCTCGGGACGGCAAATACCCTGATATACGAGAAAAGTCGGGGCGTTGTTTTAAATGAGCCATCGATGGTTGCGTTAAAGATTGTTGGGGGGAAAAGAACTCCGGTAGCCTATGGGTCTGAAGCGAAGGCGATGTTAGGAAAGACCCCGGAGGGTGTTGAAGTAATCCGTCCGGTCCGGACGGGAGTAATCGCTGACTTTGAGGTGGCCAGTCTTATGCTCCGCCACTTTATTTCGCAAGTAAGGGCACTTTCGTGGGCAATGATAAAGCCCCGTGTGATGGTAGGAGTACCGTGTGGAATTACAGAGGTTGAAAAGCGAGCTATCCGGGAGGCTGTGCAAGATCAGGCAAGAGAAGTTCGTCTTATCGATGAAGCGATGGCAGCAGCTATCGGATGTGAGCTGCCAATTGATGAGGCTACTGGCAACTTAGTTATTGATATTGGTGGTGGTACTACTGACATTGCAGTTATAAGTCTAAAAGATGTGGTGTACTCTGTGTCGGTTCGGCAGGGAGGGGATGCTTTAGATGAAGCTATCATAAATTTTATCCGACGAAGGCATCATTTATTAATAGGTGAAGCCACTGCGGAGAAAATTAAGAAGACGATTGGGACTGCTCATGCAGTACATGATGACGAGCTTATGGAGGTGCGAGGCCGGTCCTTAACACTTGGAGCCCCAGCAACGATAACGGTTAGTGGGGCTGAAATGCGGGAAGCGATGAATGAGGTTTTATCGCAGATTGTCCTGGCTGTTCGACAGGCGTTGGAACACACTCCGCCGGAGCTCTCGGGAGATATATTAAATCGCGGAGTTGCTTTGGCAGGTGGTGGAGCACTCGTCCGTGGGCTCAGTAGGCGTTTGTCGGAGGAACTGGAGATTGAGGTTACCGTGCCAGCTGATCCCTTGGCTGTTGTCGCGCAAGGGGCGGGTAGATGTTTGGATTCAACCGAGGTGTTTGGGGATGTTGGATTGTAGAGTCTAACCGGAGTTTTTTCCGGCATAGTTCTATGCCGCGCTGGTTGTTTCAACCTGTTGCAGAATCTTTAAGTCTCCCGAAAGCATCGCGATAACCCCTCCGACAATACTTGTTGTAGTGACTGCTAGGAGCCACACGGCACCAAACGCTGTGGCTTGTTCTGGTGAAAGTATTGCGGGAGCAGCTGAAAGAAAGAACATGTAGGAATTTTCCCGAACCCCAAGTCCGTTCCAGCTGATGGGTAAACTACTTGCAATGTTTACCATTGGAATAATAACAACCAAAAGAGTCAGAGGAATAGTAACACCGAGTCCTGCCGCCATAACTCCGTGCAGCCCAACCTGGAGTGCATGAAATACCAGTGAGATTCCAGAGATGGCGAGGATAGTCTTTCTATCCTGCGGAAAGAGCTTCGCTGCTTGTAATAGCTTGCTCTTGATGCCTAAGGAGCTGGGAAGGAGTTTGACGACTTGAGGGGTAAAGAACCAAACGCCAACAATGCATGTTACAATTACTGCAAGAGCGGCTGAAACAGCTGAAGGCACCCGCCCAGTCTCAAAGAGCAAGCTTCCAAGTAGTGCCACGATACTTAAGATTCCAAGGCCGTGAATGCGATCAGCCACAACGGCTGCAATACCCTCTGCTTTTTTAGGAATACCTTGAGACAAGAGAATCCCTCGTGCCACATCGCCTCCTACTGTTCCGAGGCCGACACCAAAGCAATTTACAAACATGCCGATAAAATATGCCTTTAGTGCTCGACTGTAAGGAACATCAATGTCGCCGGAACGAGCGATTATCCACCATTTAATGGAGCTGATAAGTTGGCCCAAAGCGTAACCTGCAACAACAACAACAACCGTTCCCAGCGAGATGTCTCTGAGGGTTGCGATGAGTTTTTCGATCGAGATAGAGAATGCCACTATTGCTATCATGCCTAGCGTAATTGCCGGCTTTATGAGTTGTTTTAGTCGCATACGATATTGGCCTCAAATTGAGGTGCCGCCTTGTTAGGTACCTCTTTGGCTTTAGACTATCTCAGATTATATGGATATTTTCAAATAGCTATCTTAAATGAGATAAGGGGCTTATAACCAGAACGGATTCGCTAATCATGAAAACTCTTTAGTCCCGACAGAGAATGTTTTGAACCGGTGTTCTTGTATTGTGTTGGTTTCTTGTGGCAAGGAAAACAAGGATGTTAACCGTGCTTACTACCTGACATGAGGCATCGGGCAATGATAGAGTGAAAGTATGAGTAATAAAAAGAAAACAGTTCGCCGGTGTGATGACTCGATGGAAGTAGGATTGGCGCGTTATCAAAAAGAATCTCCACTTCTTCCATCATGGCTTGTTGTGCACGGAGCAAAGCTAGTGCTTGGAGCATTTTTTCTAGTTGTCGTGGTGCCGCTTCTAATTTTTCGCGATTCGATTTTCGGAGGTGGTGTTCCACCCGATAGGAATGTTGAACTTGTTGTTGTGCAGGAGCCCTCAATTGTCTGGGAACCTGGGGGAACCAATGTTCTTCGATCCGTAACAGCACACATCGGAAATCAGTCCTTCCAAGAGGCTCAAGGCGTTACGATAGTAGCCAAGATTGCAGATCGCAAATACCAGCTTGAGGGAGCTGCCGTTATTCCATCGGGAGAGTCGAGGGAATACCATAGAGAGCTCATGGTGCCGCATAATTCAAACATGCCGATTCGCATTGAGTCGCACTGCGAGAACTGTCTGCAGGCTCCATAAGGTGGTGGATGTGAAATTATGGTAGGTGCAAGGTTAGCAACAATTTTGTTTGGAACAGCCGGTTCCGGAAAGAGCTTTTTAGGAGAGCTCTTTGAGTCGAGATTAGGGGTGTTTCATTATGAACTTGACCAGCATCTAACGCCTGCCATGCAGAGTGCTATTTCAAATGGAAGAGAATTTACAGATGAGATGCGTGATGAATACTTTGTTCATATCGTTCCTTATATAAAAGATATTCTTAAGGCGCATCCACGCTGCGTATTTACCCAAGCTGTGTACAAGGAAAGGCACAGAAGGTATCTCGTTGAGCAGATACCAGAACTGGAGCCCGTATGGATTACGGCACCACCGGAGCTTATCGCTGAGAGGTTAATGGCCAGGGAGGAGGGGATATCTTCTGATTATGCTCGAAAAATTCTATCCAACTTCGAGCCTCCGACGGCCGGAAAGACTCTTGTAAATGATAGTGAAGATACCGAGCTCTTATGCCAACGATTTATTGAATTGTTTCCGGACGCGGGTGTTTCACGATAGCGCATTAGTTTTTGATTTTCTCATAGAATCACTGTTGAAGAGGTGACATTTAAATTTTTATCCCGTATACTTCCGATGTCTTACGGGCCGATAGCTCAGTCGGTAGAGCAACTGGCTTTTAACCAGTGGGTCGTAGGTTCGAATCCTACTCGGCTCAGTCCGTTCCCATCATGGGGTAACCGTATGAAATAGCTAGCTTTTCTCTTGTGCCCTATCTCGTTAGGGATGGCTTCCTATCTCGCAAGTCTCTACGGATAGAGACTAGGGGGATGAAAAACAACTCATACGGTGAGAAGCTAGATACGAGTAAAGCGGCCGGGACAAGAGAGTAGATATCAGTCTATCTCAGGATAGGTATTCTTTTGTGGTTCATGGCTGTGTAACTTTGAAGGATTAGCTGACATGTTTTCGGGAATCGTGCAGGGACAGGCCCAAGTAAAGATTGTAGAGGATAAGCCCCAGTTTCGGACTATACAGGTTGATCTACCAATAACAGCCGTTCAAGATCTCATTGTAGGAGCTAGTGTAGCCATTGATGGGGTTTGTCTGACCGCTACCGAGATTAGTGGCACAACGGTCGTTTTTGATATCATGGGAGAGACGCTCTCTAAAACCACCCTGGGTAATCTAGGCGCCGGTTCCTTTGTAAATTTTGAGCGTTCTTTGAAAGTTACAGACGAGGTAGGGGGTCATCAGTTGTCGGGGCACGTAGATGCGGTAGCAGAGATAGTTTCAATTAATCGTCCAGAGAACAATGTAGTTCTCACATGTCAGGCTCCGGAGCAGTGTAGAAAATACATCTTTAACAAAGGGTTTATTGCCCTCAATGGCGTCAGTCTTACGCTTAGTAGCGTCGATTCAGTTAAAGGCACTTTCGAGATATGGCTTATTCCGGAAACTTTGCGGGTAACTACCTTTGGAAAGGTATCGGTAGGCGATAAACTTAACGTTGAGATTGATCGCGCTACGCAGGCAATTGTCGAAACAGTTGAACGTTTTTTAGAGCAAAAGAACCGAGAGCAGTAGGATAGACTGAATTGAGTTAGCGTCGTGTTGGATCGAGAAGTTCCATCAGAATCGCGAATGCGGGTTCATACACTGCACCAGGATCAAAGCTCTCTCGGGGCCCACCGATGTTTAAAATTTTAATATCGTTCTCTCTAATCCAACTCCAAAAGATGTTCACATCGGGCTTGTCATCGAGGCTGATTTCCAACACCGGTTTTTGATGGGCGAGAGCCCTCTCTACTGTAAGGGGAGTGCCATCTTTGGGATTCCCTCTACTTAAAACCAAGGTGCCGTCGGAATCGATAACATTGAGCTCCGTTCGAACTGCTGGAGTCGGGCTGCCACACTCTTGTACCGGATACGTTGGATCGAGCTCTCCGTCCTCTGCCCAACGATTGTTCGGACACCAGCCTCGACAGGGAAGCATGAGGCGAAATGCGACATCCAGCGCTGCTCGATCGACCCCGGTTTGCCCTCCGTTAACAACGGTCAGCCGCCGTTTTCCGGCCACAACAGTCATAATATTCTGTCCTATTGTAAGTTCACTCGTTTCGGCAAGGAGGTCGTTATTCATAAAAGTCTCAATAAAATCAATTAATCTGCCCTAACAGGATAGTGATAGGTTTGTTAGCAAGAGTCAATTTTTCTAACTCTTTGCATCATGTGATAACGGCCTATTAGCTATTTAATTTCAGCTAGTTAAGGTTTTCGCGCCTATGTAATGTTAGTTTTTTGTTAGTGATACGACTAGGAGTTGGTTTTCGGGGCAAGGCAGGGGTAGCATCTACCATATCAGGCGTGGATGATTAATGGCGGAGAAGCTCCATAGAGTATCGTGAGCCTCTGCCATGGATGCTATGGCGTAATTGCATGACAATAGAACCTACTAACATTGCTAAAACTAGAGCCGCGGTTGATTGTAGCAATGATCGACTAGCGAACACGCTCCAAGCTGAGCGAACGGGCTATGATTATGTAGAGACAAAGCAGATTACAGATAGCCTTAAGCTTTGCACTAAAGTAGTGTGTGGAACCGAGGAGAACCTTGAGCCCCACACCTACACATCGTTACAGGTGGTGGTAAATCTCGCCTTTGAGTTGATTAATCTTCGAGTAGAACCAATTGATATCGTATCTGAGATATTACGGTTTCCGCTGGATCAACGATTAGATACCGATGCTGAACGGTATGCTCAGACCGTTCGAAGAAAATTTGGCATTAGCATATTAGATAATACGATAAGACGGGCAGGTGACTCGCCCGAAGGGAACTCATTTAGAAATCTCTCACATTCTTACTCAAGGACGGGAATGTATTCACAGCACGAAATGGGCCTGCTTTCTGAAGCAGTACTCTTTTCACATCAAAAGTTCGCTGATGCCAAGTCGAGGCCTTGGGGCCCACATGAGAGGTTGCCTATGTTTCGACATGCGGCGGAGGTAGGGATCCTGCTGGCTTGTGCCGGTGAGTCTGCTGAGGTTGTTGCAGCGGGCTTGCTTCATGATTTTCTCGAGCTCTATATACCTGGAGTATCCGAAAAAGATATGGATACGATGCTCTACCTCGCATTTACCCCTCGAGTTGCTGAAATTGTGCGAAACATTACGGAGCCACCGAAAGGCTCGAGCTCGGAGAATTGGCTGGAGAGAAAGATTAAGGTGCTGAATAGTTTGAAGTCACAAGGCAGGGATGCGAGCACTGTGGCACTAGCAGCTAAGATATCCACAATGACCGAAGGTAATAAGCATCTTCATGTGACCCAGAGCCCGGATGATATTTCCAAATGGTCTAAGGGCTCCTGGGAGCAAAATCTTGAAATGTTTAAGAGATTGCGCTCCGTTTTTGAGGAAAAGGGGTGTCCCAAGATCTTATTGGATCGGTACGATTTAGAGCTGCATCGATGGGAGTCCTTTCGACCTAGCCTTAAGGGTCAGTTGATAGAGGGAGACGATTTGCTTTAAGGTAAGCCTCACGCTCTGGCAGCGATGCTTCGGTTGGACTAAGTTTAGCTTTCAGGTCCTAGATATTCATCTTCTACGGAATATCATACTAAGATATGCCCTGCCTCCTCGTTTTTTTCTATCTCCTTTTTCTATCTCCAAAACATCCTTTTTAGTTTGAAAAATATCGATACTATTTTTCTCTTAATTTTTCTCTGCGGGGCAGGGTTCGAGTCCCGTCGTCGCTAGTTGAAGGGCCTCTGAGGGATAGGTTGATTTCTGAATTAATGGGGTGGAATAAACTGGCGGAGCCGACGGGACTCGAACCCGCGACCTCTCGCGTGACAGGCGAGCGTTCTAACCAACTGAACTA
>JAYPVM010000003.1:42130-191628 GCA_038134595.1 Pseudomonadota bacterium
GACTCGAACCCGCGACCTCTCGCGTGACAGGCGAGCGTTCTAACCAACTGAACTACGACTCCGCATTTGGTTTTCAATACTTACCCCTTTTGGAATCTCCAAGGAAGAGGTTTTTGTGTATCGAGGAGCAATTACTACCGAAAAATGCTGCGGAAGTAAAGACTGAGACATCTATTTGTTGTAATTAGGGTATTTAGAGCAACTTTAATGCGCCAATTGACAGGAGATGGTACATTCTGGGAGCAGAGAGTGATGTTTAGTTGAGGCTCAAACGATTTGACTGTATTGGGCTCAAAGAGTTGTGTGATGGAGCTGTCTTGTGAGCGATAACGATTCAAAGGTTTATAATCCCGATGCCATTGAGGCAAAGTGGCAGGCGTATTGGGAAGCCGCGAAAACATTTAAGACCAAAGAAAGTGGTGCTCCCACCTGTTATGTATTGGATATGTTTCCGTACCCTTCGGGCTCGGGGCTTCATATTGGTCATCCTCTAGGATATACGGCCACGGATATCTATTCTCGTTTTAAAAGAATGAAGGGCTTTGATGTTCTACACCCTATGGGCTACGACGCCTTTGGGCTCCCGGCAGAGCAACATGCGGTAAATACTGGGGAGCATCCTGCCATTATTACAGAGCTAAATTGCAAGAACTTCACGGCGCAGATGAAGAGAATCGGATTCTCATATGATTGGGACCGAGAGATAGCGACGTGCAATCCAGAGTACTACAAATGGACTCAGTGGATATTTACTAGACTTTACAATTCGTGGTTCGACAGAGAAAGTGAAAAGGCTCGCCCCATAGATGAGCTGCCGATTCCGGCCTCTGTAGTTCAGCAGGGTGCTATCGCTCTTGAAGAATATAAAGCCGCGCATCGGTTGGCATACTATGCGGATGCGATGGTGAACTGGTGTCCTGCTTTAGGAACTGTTCTCGCCAACGAAGAGGTTATCAATGGCCGCTCCGAGAGGGGAGACCACGAGGTGATTCGAAAGCCGATGAAGCAGTGGATGTTGCGGATTACCGAATACTCTGAGCGATTGTTGTCCGAGTTAGAGGAGATAGATTGGCCGGAGGCTATCAAGGAGCAACAACGAAACTGGATTGGTAAGAGAACTGGCACTGAGATTACCTTTTCGGTCGCTGGACAAGATGAGCAGATCGTTGCTTTTACAACACGGCCAGATACGTTGTTTGGTGTGACGTTTTTCGTAGTTGCCCCTGAGCATCCATTGGTGGATGCGATAACAACTGATGATGCCAGATCTGCAGTGACAGAGTATTGCGAGAACGCGGCCCGAATGAGCGATTTCGATCGAACGTTTGAAAGTAGAAAAAAGACAGGCGTGTTTACTGGAGGATTTGTCGTCAATCCTATAAACGGCGAACAGGTTCCGGTGTACGTGGGTGACTATGTTTTGATTTCATACGGAACAGGCGCTGTGATGGGAGTGCCTTCGCACGATGAGAGAGATTTTGAATTTGCTAGGCAACTTGGTGTCGGAGTACGGCCGGTTATTAGCCCTCAAAAGGCCTCTGATGAGGTTTTATCGGCAGTAAGAGCGGGTAGTGTTTCGTGGACAGACCCTGGGGTGATGTTGCCGTGTGATAGTACAGTCAGTCAGGAATTGAAGTTAGAGGGAATAGCAAATGATGAAGCTGGTACTCGAATTACCGACTGGCTCATCGGCCAAAACTGTGGAAGACGAGTTGTAAATTACAAATTACGAGACTGGTTGTTTTCAAGGCAACGTTACTGGGGAGAGCCGATCCCGGTAGTGCATTGGGAGGATGGAACCACTACAGCTCTCCGAGATGAAGAATTGCCGCTAGTGTTGCCAGAGGTTGAAGATTACAAACCTTCAGATGGGGGTGAATCTCCTTTAGCTAAGGCAGGTGCGTGGCTTGATGTGATTGACCCCGCTACCGGACGAAAGGGGAGACGAGAGACCAATACGATGCCACAATGGGCTGGTTCGTGTTGGTACTATCTTCGATTTATCGACCCTCATAACGATACTGTTGGATGGAATGCCGAGAAAGAATCTCGGTGGATGCCTGTAGATCTTTACGTAGGTGGTGCTGAACATGCTGTGTTGCACCTATTGTATGCGCGTTTCTGGCATAAGGTGCTCTATGACCTCGGGCATGTTTCGACAAAGGAGCCGTTTCAAAAGCTGTACAATCAGGGAATGATCCAATCCTTTGCCTACAAGGATGGACGAGGGGCTACCGTTGCTGTTGATCTCGTTACCGAGGGAGATGATGGAGTTCCAGTTCATAAACAAACTGGAGAAAAGCTTGAGCGTATCGTTGCGAAAATGTCTAAGTCACTTAAAAACGTCATCAATCCAGATGATGTAATAGCTGAGTATGGAGCCGATACCTTAAGAACGTATCTCATGTTCATGGGACCCCTTGATGCCGCACGGCCGTGGGACTCAAAGGCAATTAGTGGAAGTATTCGGTTTCTTCGCAGGGCGTACAGTTATGTGACAGGGGCTAAAGACTCAGGATGCCGGAATGTAGTTGCTTTTGTGGATGAGCCTAAAGAGGTTACTGCTGCAATTCATAAGGCAATTAAGAAGATCGGGGAAGATATCGATAACCTGCATTTCAATACGCCGATATCAACGATGATGGAGCTTCTCAACACTCTGGGTGATAAGCCTGTGTCTAAAGAATCTCTTGAAGCGTTTGTTTTAATCTTAAGTCCGTTCGCTCCGCACCTTGCAGAGGAGCTCTGGGAACGGCTTGGCCATGGACCTTCTGTTGGGCTACAACCGTGGCCAGAGTATAATCCGGATGTAGTGGTGGATGATATCGTCACAGTTGTAATTCAGATAACTGGTAAGAAACGGGAGACTATAGATGTTGCTCCGTCGATAGGAGATGAAGAGTTGAAGCAACAGGTCGTCTCGGTGATGAGCGGTACTAACTATCCCGTGAAGCCATCTGATCGTTTTATCATTGTCAGAAAACCGGGCAGTACGGCGCCTCGTCTTGTAAACGTTATCCCTCAGAAGTAGGAGGATGCTCTCCAAAAAGCTGGAGGGATAGTGGTTTAATCGCCTCAATGCAGTTTGCGATGTGGTCTTTTAGATCTATCTGAAGTTCCTCGGCACCGAGTCGGATGTCGTCCCGGTTACATCCCCGAGCAAAAGCCTTGTCCTTTAGTTTTTTCACAACTGATTTTACCTGCAGGTTGTGGATAGATTTGTCGGGACGAACAAGAACGCTTGCTGTAATTAGCCCCGACAGTTCATCTACTGCGAAAAGAGTTTTTGCCATCAATGTATCGCGAGGAACCCCAGAATAGGTAGCGTGTCCCATGATGGCCCGCGTCATTGATTCGGGATAACCGAGCTCCGTTAGAATTATCTGTCCCTTGAAGGGGTGGCCATTGGGCTCAACGGGTTCAGGATACCGCTCGTAATCAAAGTCGTGGAGGAGCCCTGTTAGGCCATATAACTCAATATCAACTGCCGTATCGTTTGCTGCAAAATGTTTGGCGTACCACAACATGCATGCCTCTACAGTCAGGGCATGATTAATGAGACTAGTTGACTTTGTATACTCATGGAGCAAGGACAGGGCAATGTCTCGACAGATTTTTTCGGACATACTTTTAAAGCCTGGAGGGAGATACTCTGCTCGTTGCTGGAAGTGAGTCAGAAACTTCCAGGAGTTTTAGGAGATTTAGAAGCTGAATTGATTGCTTGACGGACTTCATGGCAACAGTGGTTTCAAACAATTTTCCACTGTCGTTTATCTTAATAAAAACAGAAAGCCCTGAGCCGGCTCCCTGTTTCATATGGAACACGTCTGATTCATGGATTAACTCTAACACTCGAAGCAGCATCGCCTGATCGGTAACATACTCGTTGGGATGCCTCGGGATTGTCCATGATGCTACCGGTTTGTTTTGTTCTGTTGATTGAACCTTGATTGCTACCGAGATGGAAGTGCTGTCTGAGCTTCCAGAACGCATCTTAGGAATGACTTGTTGATACCATGTATTAAAAGCTGCTTCTTGAATCTTTTCCACGGGAGGTTGCGCGCTATTGAAAGCAACAAGTGCGATCGCCGTTACGAGGATAATACACAGAAACTGAGGTTTTATTGGTAAGGTCATTTTCATCGTGGTTTAGGATAATGCCACTCTAAAACTTGGTCAAATGGGGAGCAAGACTTGTTTGGCTGATGAACGCAAATACCTAAATGTATTGAATGTTATGGTGCTACTGTTTTGAGCCTAGGAGGCGTTTGGCAGTTGCAAGAAGTGTTCTTCGGGTGTTTTTTCTTGGAGTATCTAATACTAACTCTTCGAGTTGCTTGAGAATAGCGCCCACCTGTGGACCCTCAGGAACGCCAAGTTTAAGGAGGTCGTCGCCACTGATAGCGAGTGTGCCGTAGGAGGGATTCTTGGAGCGGGACACTTCGGTCGCTACCATTGTATCGAATGAGGCGGCATCTTTGCTAAATTCCTCTTGAGGAATTGTTGGAGAGGCATCGGCCTCTTTAAATGTTCGCCACAGTGAGTATTCGGCGCCCAGATCTCGTAAGATCCTTCGCACTCCGGCAGGACCACATTGAAATGGTCTCATATGATGTCGAACAATAGTGCCTATTTTGCGAGTTTCCTCGGAGGAGAAACGGAGGTGGCGCATACGTGCAGTACTTTGTGAGTGGCTTACAACTTCATGCGAATAGAAGTGTCTCTCGCCGTTTTCATCTACCGAGAGCGTATGTGGTTTGCCGATGTCATGAAAAATGGCAGCCCACCTGAGGATCGGATCAGGCGGAGTTCTGTCGAGAACAGACATTGTATGCTCAAATACGTCGTGAACATGATATCGATTTTGCTCGAATCCCACAGCCGGAATAAGCTCTGGGATCGTAAACGGGAGGCCTCCAATAGCTTCAAGCCTTCTGATGCAGTTAGCTGGAAAGGGAGTTAGGATAATATGCTGAAGCTCATTTTTAATTCGCTCTACGCTTATTGAAGAAAGCTTCTCTATACAATCTTGAGCGGCCTTTAGAGTGTTGTCATCGATAGTGCGATTGTAACCGTCGCCAAACCGAATCATTCGCAAGATGCGAAGAGGGTCTTCGGAAAATCGCGCCGTTGGATCTTCAACAGCCCGAAGGATGCCGTTTAGAAGATCGGAAATACCGTTGAATGGATCGACCAGTAGTTGATCGGTCATTGAATATGCAAGGGCATTAATAGTGAAGTCTCTACCACTGAGATCAGTAACGATTGAATCTGCAGTGTCGTGTTCGTCTCGGTTCGAGGGTTTACGAAATGTTGTTATTTCAATGTGTGTTTTGTCGCTTACAACGAGCACGGTGCCGTGCGTGATACCGGTGTCGATGACACGCATATTGGCAGTAGTGCATGCCTTGCGCACTTCCTGAGGGGATAGATTTGTTGCAAGATCGATATCGGTAGAAGAAGCATTGTAAAATGCATCACGGACAGAGCCTCCGACAATAAATAACTGCGCTGAGGGTAGCGCTGCCTTGATGTTTTGTAGGGCAGGGGTGTTAATTAGACCACGGAGATACGAAGTCGCTTGTTCACGATTTCTTTCTGGTTTGCAGGAATATGAACCAAGGTGAGGGGATTTTTCCATGAAGTTTCATATGTATAACTGGAAGCCACTCCGGTTTTTTTGGAACACACCGTAGCTTCATCCGAGCTTCTTTCGGAGTTAGACCACCTTTTTTTCGGTTGCATGGTCCACAGCAACACACGATATTCTCCCACGTTGTTTCTCCGTTTCTACTCCGAGGAAGAATGTGATCGAGTGTAGCCTCTCTTGCACTAAGCTCATCACCACAGTACTGGCACTGAAAATTGTCTCTGGCCAGGATATTACTCCGACTAAGCGGTGGTGAGCGACGACCCACTTTAAAAAATTTCAATAATCGTACCACACTTGGGGCTTTGATAGCCATTGATACGGATCGAATGTGGTGATCGTATTCCTCTATGACCTCAACCTTGCCGAGAAAAAACATCCCGATGGCGTTTTGCCACGAAATAACTCGCAAGGGTTCATAGCTAGCGTTGAGGAGTAGAACTGGTTGCATACCTTTATGATGCCCCAAAACGTACGATTGCCTACATTTTGCTCCTTATTTAAGTATCGCTGGCGACGCTGGAGAGTGCAACGGTTTAAAAATCAGAGGTAATATCAGTAGTTTGAGTCTTGTGCCCATTTTGCTAACGGTTGCAAATGTATCTTGGGTTCCTTCGCAACTGATGTGGATTCACATTCGATACGAAAAAGCTGTGTGTTCTCATTAAATGTCGGTACTTAGCTTGACACATCGGCTCGTTACCATTATTTTGCTGGCTCACATTCGGAACGGGCCAGTAGCTCAGCTGGTTAGAGTACACGCCTGATAAGCGTGAGGTCGGTAGTTCGAGTCTACCCTGGCCCACCAGAGTACGACGGGAATACGTTGATGGCTTTGGCGGTTTTTCGGAATGTGTTCGGAGCGGTATGCTTCAAAAATCGTGGGCCTGTAGCTCAGTTGGTAGAGCATCAGCCTTGCAAGCTGGGGGTCCAGAGTTCGAATCTCTGCAGGTCCACCACGATTTCTTCTTTTCCAGATTTTTTTCCCTCGGCACAGAATTTTTCTCACTCGGCACAGAGTTTTTCTTCGGTTGGTAACTCCACTTGTCTTTTTCTTATCCTCAAATGCTCTGTGAGTGATGACACACGCCTGATGCCATGTGTTGGAGGAAGCGGTTATGGTCGTCTCACAGTACAGGTGGCATTCTCTGCCGATATTCTTTATCAGGATAGTTTTTCGCTCTAGATCCTTCGCTGTGAGCTGTGTAGCCAGTGCGCCACCAGGTTGTTTATGGGTAGATGGATAATCTGTTAGACTATCAACCAGCTATTAGATAATCGGAGCAACGCTCCCGGGCTGCGGGAGGTGATGTGATTTGCTACCGTTGCTATTGATAGGTTAATAGGCTGAGGTAAGATGTCCGTTATACGTTAAATCGAAAGTGGACGATATCGCCATCTTCCATAATGTACTCTTTGCCCTCTGTCCGCATTTTGCCAGCCTCTTTTGCTTTGACTTCACTTCCAGCCGCAACATAATCTTCGTAAGCGATGACCTCGGCTCTGATAAAGCCACGCTCAAAGTCTGAGTGGATTTTCCCTGCACATTGAGGTGCAGAGCTTCCCCGTTTAGCGGTCCATGCGTGACATTCCTTTGGTCCTACGGTAAAAAACGTGATGAGGTCGAGCAGTTTGTGCCCCGCCACC
Organism: Pseudomonadota bacterium; assembly: GCA_038134595.1. Taxonomy (GTDB): domain Bacteria; phylum Bdellovibrionota_C; class UBA2361; order UBA2361; family OMII01; genus OMII01. The sequence goes on from JAYPVM010000003.1 coordinate 49,428, forward strand.
GTCAATCTATCGAGACCTGAAGTTTCAACCCCTAGAGATTGTAGAAATTCTTTTCGCTCCTCAGAGTTGAGTTCGGCTATCTCCGCTTCGACTTGCCCCGAAATCGTCACGAGCGGGGAGCCAAGCTCTGCAGCGTATGTAGCCAATGAATCCACAGGAGATGGCCCACCCACTACTGGCTCGTGTAAAATATCGTCCTCTGGAACGTTTGCAACAAATAAGACGGGCTTGGATGAGAGTAGATTCTGAGTTACCTCTTCAAAGTCTTCCTCTGAACCCGACCATGAGGTTGCTTCTTTGAATGTTCGAGCCGGTTTCCCCGCATTAAGCCACTCTTCAAGAGGCGTGATGATTGTCACCAAAGATTTGGCTCGCTTGTCATTAGCTTTGATAAGCTTTTCGAGTTTCTGGCGTTGTTTTTGAATTGCATCTAAATCTGCGAGAATGAGCTCGGTATCAATTGTCTCAACATCGCGCCTTGGATTAACTGATCCGTCTACGTGAACGATATTCTCATCGTCAAAACATCGAACCACGTGGGCAATGGCATCAACACTTCGAATGTGTCCTAGAAATTGATTTCCTAAGCCTTCCCCTTTTGAGGCGCCTCGAATAAGTCCTGCTATATCGACGAACGTAATCTGGGTAGGAATAGTTTTTGCTGATTTTGCGATTGAAGCCAATGTTTCAATTCTGGGGTCCGGAACCGGCACAGCGCCTGTATTTGGCTCGATCGTACAGAAGGGAAAGTTGGCCGCTGCTGCTTTGGCTGATGTTAATGCATTAAAAATAGTTGATTTGCCTACATTGGGTAGCCCAACGATGCCGCATGTAAAACCCATATAGTGTTCCTTTTCTTCCTTTTGATAGGGGTATTTTTGGATAATCTGTTCGGGGAAGATACTACTTGTAATATGTTCGGATGTCTAACCCTCGGAGCTGAGAGAGTAGGGGCGCTTGGAGCAGGAGAGATTTAAAAGAGGAGGGGGTAATAGCTTTGTTTCAGGGTAACCGATAACTAATTGGTTTTACACTTTATATGTTCCTGGTACTATCCGCCCTAGTTTCTTAAGTGTTGTAATCTGTTAGTCGAGTTAATTGCTGTAAAAAATAGTGAGTGGACTATGCGAATTGATGTAAGACTTTTTTTTCTGTTGTGTGCTTTTTCGGTTTCGCTGGGCTGTGGTGGGGGCGGTGACAGCAAGCCCGACCCGTGTACCGCGCTACGAATTGCCGGAGGTAATGAGTGTGAGGTTCGTCCCCTCTCTGTTGCGGCAGTAATTAGCGATCTGGGTTATTGCTCCGGAGTGTTTGTTTCTACAAGACATGTGGTAACTGCCGCACACTGTATGCCACCGGCTGGAGCGAAGATGATTGTTGCCACGGCCGGGTACTCGGAGGAAACGACCATACAACAAGTTCATCCACGCTACACTTCGTTTGGAATATCACCGTATGACATAGCAGTTGTCACAATTGCTAATGATGCTCCTGTCATTCCTGCGCCGCTTGTGGTGTCTAGAGCGATAGATGTTGGAGAAAAGGTTGTCGCGTACGGCTATGGACTCGACGAAAATGGGGATGGAATCGTTGAGCGGGTGGAAAATGGTGGAATGCCACTTAAGGCAACATATCTTGATGTAGAGAGTGTCAATGCTGAGTCAATCAGAACCATCAGCGATGGAGGAGGAGATACCTGCCAGGGAGACTCAGGGGGGCCGGTCGTCGCAAAGGGCCTAGATGATCGGTACGGCCTTGTTGCAGTTGTTCGTTCGGGCCCAAATACGTGTGAACCGGATGTAGGATTCGCAAGCGACAACACGAATATTCAAACTGATTCGGTGCGAGATTTTGTGCTCGGTGTCGTCGGTGACGTTGGACTAAATTAGGGAGCAGTCACCGTTTTTGTCTCAGGGGAAGAGGGCTCACGTGATGCGTTCTGCCGAGTAGCGTGTAGTGCAAAAATGAATGTTTTTTCAGACAAGCTTTGGTTTCTAGGAGAGTTGGGGGCTCTCAGATAGAGAGAGTGTGTGTGGGGGAAGGGTTCGCAGTCCAGTGTTTCCATTTCCACTGTTCCCTTCGCGATTTACATGGAATGGCCCCACCTGGACTTGAACCAGGGACCTACCGGTTATGAGCCGGCTCTGATGCAGTTTCTTTAGCTATAAATAACACTCGATAGCTCGTAAATCAAAGGGTTAGGGGGGTGGTTGTGCCAGCAGTAGCTATCAAAGCTTATTGAATGTTACTGGAAAGTGTGCTTTTGGTGTGGCATGTTGCATGAGTAGATTGGCTTTACTCTGAGTATTCTGAAGTAGTGGGATTAAGTGAAAATGACTTGTTTTTATCTCGTTAGACATGGAGAGGCCGATTATTCCCAACCTAGTAAATGGAAAACACTAGGTTGGGGGGCTGATCTTGCAACTTTATCCCCTAAGGGCATTCTACAGATCGAAGAGGCTGCTGTTAGCTTGAAAGAAAAGACTGCCTCAAAGATAGTTTCTTCTCCAGCTACTCGAGCTTTGCAATCGGCTACAATCATTCAAAGGGAGCTGGATCTACCGGTTTCGGTTGAATTTGATATTCATGAGTGGGTACCTGATAGGACATTCTCTTGGTGTACGCACGAGGAGGTATCTGTGCTAATTAGAGAGCTACAAGAATTTGGAGGTGAATGGCCTAAGAATAGTGAGCGCGTGTGGGAGCAACTTTCTGCTGTTAAAGCTAGATCGACCACTGTCCTTAATAAATACCTAGACTGCGATAAAGTTATAGTAGTTTGCCACGAAATCGTAATTTGGTCACTTACGGGAAGACAATTTACGAATCTAGGTGAGGTAGTTGAGCTAACTCTTTGAGAGGTAAAGAGAGTAAAACTCTTTCGCAGATTCTTTTACTTTTTCGGCGAGGTTGGGAGGAAGTCCAGTGTCGTAGTGATCTAGCGGAGTTGTATTTTCGAATGATAGCTCACGATCATCTCTAAAAAACTTCCCACTATGGTTTTTATCACAACTTAAAAGGGCTTGAATAATACCGTAGCAAGCTTCTTCGCATGAGCGGGTTGCCAGCTCGCCTCCCATACTACTTCTCACCCATCCCGGACATACGCTATTGCAAGTGATATCGTCATCACGAACTAGGTGTGCCACCGATTGTGTAATTCCATTTAAAGCTCTCTTCGAAGCTCGATAAGCTGGTGCAATTTCATCATATTCATCAATCCGAGACATGCCACTTGAGACATTAACAATCCGTCCGAAATTGGTTTGCCTCATTCCGGGTAAAATGGCCTGAATAAGGTCGTAAGGAGCACGCACATTCACTTCAAATGTTTTCATTAGAGTGTCAGAGGAAACATTAAGACTATTGGTAGGTGTTGAACAGGAAGGTTTATCTAGGAATACACCTGCGTTATTGACCAGTAATGAGATAGGAGATGAAAATTCGAGTTCTGATAACATGCTTTTTGTTTGCTCTCGATCTGAAAGATCAACCTGAAAGTACTTAAAGGAACTTCTAGGGTAAGTATCTGATAAAGTTTTTATTGTTTGGAAATCCTCCTTGGAGCGAGAAAGGAGAAGATAGTCCAAATCGAGTAATGAGGGGAATAGGTGGCAAAGAGCCTTGCCAATTCCCTTATTAGTTCCGGTAATTAAGCATTTCATAACGCATTGTAAGCTAAATTATGGTGTAGCCCCCATCAACCATGAGATCTGCACCAACAACAAAACTCGCGTAATCTGATGCAAGAAAGACAATTGGGTAAGCGATTTCCTGAGGATCTGCATATCTTTTAACAACATGCTTCCCGCCTCCATTGGCATCTTTCTCTGCTTCATCACGAGTGCAATTGAGATTTTCTCTGTGAAATATTTCGTTTGACTTGGTCCATACTGTTCCAGGGCTAATAGCATTAACTCTAATGTTGTGTTTGGCGAGATCAAGTGCCATACATCTAGTCATACTTGAAATAGCACCTTTCGATGAGTTGTAAGTAACAAACTCAGGTTGCGCTATATGTGCAGATATTGAACAAATATTAACAATGGCACCTCCACCATTCTTAATCATGCTTGGTACTATATATTTTGCACATAGAGCATATCCTGCAATATTTACCTGGCAAGTTCTTTGCCAGACAGATTCATCGGCCTCTATACCTTCCATTAGAAAACAGGCGGCTCCGTTTACAAGTACATCGACTTGGCCAAAGTGGGAAATAACAGATTCAGCCATGCTAGCAATTGAAGGTTCAGCTCCTGTGTCTGCAAAAAAGTATTTACATTGAGAGCCGGAATTTTCGTTGAGGGCCTGTTCGGCAATTAGCCCAGCCTCTCTATCTAAGTCGACAAGGGCTATAGTAGCTCCAAACTCAACAAAAGCCGCAGCGGTGGCAAGACCAATTCCGTTAGCTCCCCCGGTGATGAGAACTACCTTGTCTTTTATTCCTTTCATGGGTACCTTCCTTGCTCATGAATGAGAAACTTATAGACGATATTTATACAATAGGTGAGAGATTACGCAAAGCACATAGAGCCTTGAAGGAAGAGCTCGTTGTGCAAGAAATTTCTCATATGGAAGGCAAGGCAACTCGAGAGCAGTTTGTTGTTTTTACCAAGCCAGAATTGTTACATAACGCCACGCCTAGGCAGTTCCGTACCATACTTGTCGAATTTTTCGATCGATTTCGAGATTTAGGCGTTGAGATCGAGAGAGTTTTGATTACTAATAGTTTGTTCTTAAAGAAATACGGTCTAATAGACAAGTGCTATGAAAGACTGAATCTTGTATCTCGATCTGGGCTAAGAGCTTGTTCAAGTTCGCATAGATCAATTATTAGCAAAGAGATTGAGGAGTGTCAGATTGCACTAAAGAACGTTCTTGGAGGGGATCGTTTTTTAGAGCGATTTTCGCGTTGTGACAGTCAACTCTTAGGAGAGCTAATAGATAATTTGGGTTGCAAAAAGTTCGGTGCTGGAATTTATGGAACACATATCAATGTTGAGGGTGAAAGATATCTAGTTCTCAACGGATTCTATCCGGCACAACGAGCTTGGTTAGAAGGTCAAAATGATATAGCAATTGCTTTTTCATTGAATGCTCTTAACTCCTGGAAGTGGTTAAGGAGAAATCTCATCGGAGATATTTTTCCATCTAACTCCGAGCCTACATCAATTCGTGGACTGTGTTGGGCAAATCGAGATCGGTATAAAATTGGTCGAGTTGATATTGCTAGAAACTGCATTCATTTTGCGGCTAATCCAGTGGATGCAGCGCTATATATGAAACACTTATTTGGAATTCAGCTTGCTAGAACAAATTTGGGATATCTTGCAAGGAACCAAGGGCTTGGAATTTCAAAGGTATTGAAAATATATAGGGACAAGAATTTGACTGCCAAGGGGAAGAAAGTAGACTTAAGAGATTTAATTGAAGATACTACAACTAAGAAAACCCTTTCTATTATTAGGAGCTTGTTAGATGATTGTTGAGGAGGGTATGTCCCCTCAGGAGGGCCCGGAGGACGAATTGACACTACCACAGATTGTAGCTAGGGAAACTGCAGTGCGCGTTGTTTTGTTTAATGCGCAAGATGAGATTTTATTGCAAGGAGTGAATGTCCCGGGTAAGCCAGAATTTTTCATCACTCCAGGTGGACGGCTTGAAGGGGACGGTGAGATTCTGCTTGAAGCTGCTAAGCGTGAAATCGAAGAAGAGACTGGCTTTAAAGAGTTTGATATTACAACGAAAGCTCCTGTTTTTACTGGATCTCATGTGATGCATAAATCAAAGGGGCTTGTGGAAATGACAGAGCATTTCTTTGTTGCACGGCTTTCCAGTGATGAAGATCAAATTGATGAATCCAAATTACAGTTAACTGAAGAAGAGCAGGCTCTTTTTACTGGGCAGAAGTGGTTTAAGCTGGAAGAATTGGAATCTCCGGATTTAATATTTGTACCTATAAATTTGAGAGAATTTGCACAAGCCTGTCTTCGTGGACAGCATATTCCAGAAGTTGATTTTAGCGATCCTCCGCAATTTAGTCCCTAATGACGGCCTTATTTCTTGTTCGCCATGCTGAAACTACAGATAACGAACTTGGAATTGTTTCTGGGGTTTCGAGAGATGTCGGGCTGAGTGAAAATGGCAAGTTTCAGTGTAAGCAGCTTCGAAGACAGCTTGAGAAAGAGTCTTTCGACCGAGTGATATCTAGCCCATTTAGGCGTGCAAAGGAGACTTGTTTACTTACTGGATTTTCCCCTACTTGTATTGAGGAGATTTTTGAAGTCAGAGAAAAATCCTTTGGGGTGTATGAAGGAAGGGCTGTTTTAGACTACGAAGACTCGGTTAAGAGTTTGACAATGGAAGCTTTGTACAACTACCGACTCGATGGAGGGGAAAGTTTCTTTGATCTGCACCAGAGAGTAAAGGAGTTTTTACGTGGCTTTTTACACTTTGAGAAAAGGACAATTGTTTTTTCACATGAATGTTTCATTCGATGCGCAGTTGCTCATGTTAAAGGTATGCCGTTCGACCGTTGGCTAGAGATTCCTCAAAGAAATGCTGGGATAGTCGAAATTCCCTTTAGTGCTATAGCGGTCCAATACTCCTGATTGCCTTAATGGTCGAATCTAACTATTGTAGTCTTCTTTAAATTATAGGCTCTATTCTTTGAGGTGTATTCTTTTCTTAAGATTTGGATATTTGGTACAATTTCGCACAATGTCCGTACTTAATTGAATATTTGGAGGTAGTAAGTGACTATTAATGTTTGTCAATTCCCCCCTTTCTTAAACACACATTATTCAAATAGTAGTAGCGGCTGTTCCCCCGCCCCTGCGGGGCGGGAGGGGGTGTGGGGGAGACTCATAACCTGTGGATAACTGTGGATTTGTGTGAAAATTTCGGCATGGCGGATATTCCACTCGTGCCGAAATTCAGCTGGAGACATTTTGAGCTTCGTTTTGATGCGCTCGAAGGTGAAGTAGTGCAGCTGTTGGTAGAGTTCTTCAAGAAGCTCTGCAAAGGTATCGAAGCGATCAAACTCCCCGAACTCTACCTTGAACCTTCCGAAGAATGACTCCTGCGACCCGTTGCACCAGGGGGCTGATTTTGGGTTCCTCGAGATGTTTATGGCGTGAGATGTGAGGAAATCGCGCACGATGCGCGATGCGTATTCACTCCCCTGGTCCGAATGAAACCACTGCGGAACCATCCCTGTGCGCTCTATCGCACGTCGAATCGCTAGCAAGACAAAACCGGCATCGTGTGTTCGACTTATGTTAAAGCCGAGAACCTCACCCGTAAACACATCTATCACTGTGCATAGATATACAAATGCACCTCTGTAGCAGATAAACGTGAAGTCGCTTGCCCACACGACGTCTGGAGCAATCGGGGATAGCCGTGAGAGAATGCACGGATACTCCAGGCTCTCTTGCCCCTGATCCTCAGGCTTATAGGGCGTTTTAGCACGCCTGGCTGGCCGTAGTCCGTACTTGCGCATCACGCGGGCTGCGCGCTTCTCGTTGATTCTGAGAGCGATTGCAACCCGAGGAGATCCATAGGCAGGATGTTTAAGCATTACCCGCTCTATCTCTCGCCTCAGGGCTTCATCTTTATCGGGCTTCTTTGGACGGTAGTATAGACTCGCACGGCTTACTCCAAGCTCTCTGGCTAGGGCGCTCTTGTTAGTGACTTCCACGGCGCTGATTTTTTTCCCGAAGCTCCGCTCGGTACGTCAGCTGTCCTATTACCCTTAGCAGTGCCTCGTTCTCTCGCCGGAGCCTGGAGATCTCCAGCGTCTCCGCCGCAGGTGACTCCGTATCCCTCTCAAGCCACGTCCGGATCGTCATATCGTTGATCCCGTACGCCTTCGCAACCTCCGAGACTCGTTGACCTTCTCGGATCTTCTTTAGCACTTCTTCCTTCGTTTCTTTAGGGTATCGCTTCGCCATACACATCTCCTACCAGATTGAGTTAGATGTGTCTAAAATACGGGGGGAACATCAATTCGATTCTTGTCTTCCTAGAATTCAAAGACATTCAAGAACACATAGATCTAACAGTTTGAGTTTTGGTACTAGTATCTACCATTGCTGAGTGGTGTTCATGGCTGTGGAGCGGTTTATAGTCCTAACGCGGAATGAAACTCTGCAGCTAGAGGCGAGTCTTTCTGTCAAATCAAAGGTCTGTTCAATATTGGAGCGAAATTGGCATCAAAGACTGAACTGAGTGTTGAGTGCAAATCCATGTATTGCTTGTTCTTTGAAAGGCGATAACTGTGAACATCAAGAATGAATACTGGTTCAATACTGTTACCCCACTCTGTTCTAGTACTGACAATATGTGAAATCTCTTTGAGCTGTGCTTCGTATTGTGAATAGAAAGCACGAAAGCTGTAATCAAAGCCGTGGTAAGCCGTCCAAGCTTAAGTTGTCTTATCTGGGTCTTCCACCAGTTCAAAGTCTGTAAAGGGGTAGCTTTAGATTTTCTGTGAGGAAAAATCTCTTGAACATATCGGTCAATCAACTCAGATACCGTTCTTTCTTTAGCCTCTCGTTCAGGGAAATACCTGCCTCTCAGTATGTCGGATTCTAGACGTTGCTTATACCTAAGTGCGTCTCTCTTTCTCTTGAACGTTGCCGAGTGGTATTTCTTGTTTACCCTAATTTGCACTCGGTAGCTTGTTGATCCGTCTTTATTCTTGCGCCTTTGAATGCCTTTCATCTGTCTCTCCTTGAAGTTAAGCCGCGGACTCACAAAGAGGGCACAAGAGTGTGCCATTTGTGTGCCATGGCGGCTGTCGCAATCTGTGGAGAGACTGCAACGTACCGAAAAGAATGGTGGCCCCACCTGGACTTGCAGTATTTTTGGGTTCGAAGTCCAGTGCTTCCATTTCCATTCACGATGTTCATGGAATGGCCCCACCTGGACTTGAACCAGGGACCTACCGGTTATGAGCCGGCCGCTCTAACCAACTGAGCTACAGGGCCTTACTGTCGTTTGACGAGCCCTATATTTACCTTTCTCTTAGATTGGATGCAAGCCCTTTGACCTTCTGGGTTTGAATGTTATGCTAATGAGGGTTTTTTCAATTTCGGGCAGGTTGTCATAGGATAATTCTGCAACGACAAACATCTTTTATTGCAGGGGTTTCTATATGGGAGAGAGTAATCAGAATTCGGTTCTTTCGGCTTTAGTTGATTTGAGTAAGGTTGACGGCCGCATTGCAATTCTTAAGGCGGTTCTCAATGAGGTAGAAGCCCAGCGCACAAAGCGTGCAAAAGCCTTTGAGACACTTCATGCCGAGAAAAAGCGTCGAGAAGATAAGTTGGCTGAAAGGAAGGCTTTGAGCGACAAGGAAGATAAGGCCGTTAAGCATGAGCGAGAGAGGATAAATGAGCGAAGAGCGGCACTCAATTCACTCAACGACTATAAAATTCAGCAGGCAGCGACTCGCGAGATAGACTTTGTATCAAAACAGATCGGCCAACGAGAAGAGTTGTTGCTTGAGCTCTTCCGGGAGGTAGAGGCCCTTGAGAAACAGGTGGAAGAGGTTAACGAGATTGTACGGGGAGCAGAGGCGGAACAGGCGTCTTTCGACAAAAAGTTAGCTGCTCGGGTACAGGAGGCTGAAGGTGAGCTCGAAACACTTTCTTCAGAACGAGCGGTGAAGACGCAACATATTGAAGATAAAGAGACTCTGATTATTTATAATAGGTTGGTATCTCGATTTCCCTCTGATCCTATTGTAGAGGTTGTGAATCAGGAAAGCTGTGCGGCATGTTTTATGAAACTCGGACCACAGGTCCCAGTTCAAATTGCTAGGGGAGATGTGGTAAAGTGTCCAGGTTGTGGACGGCTCCTCAGACTTTCGAATGAAAACTAGGTGGATGCACGTTTCAAGCAAGAAAGAGTTAGGTGGATGGTCGCTTGAGGATTTATTCCTTGAGAGGAAAGTCGGGACTTTTTAGAGCAGGTTGGCCGTTAACGGCGGCGCCGAGTGATCGGCGGAAAGTGCCACAGAAAAGAAGACAGCCGCCCCTTTTTGGGGAATGGCTACGGTGAAACGGTGAGGTAAGAGCTCACCAGCATGGAGGTGACTTCATGGCTTGGTAAACCCCAGCTAAAGCAAGGCCGAATAGGAAGGCGTTCTATGGCGACATAGACGGTGTTGCTCGCATCGGTTCTTCGGGTAGTGCCGCTAGAATCCTTCGGTAACGGAGGATCCAGATGAATGATCATCATTGATGACAGAATCCCGCTTACAGCTTAACTCTTTCTTGGTTGGAATGCGCTACTCTTTGAGAGCACCACTTTGATTCTTTCGCCGCCGTTTGCGCTCTTGTGAAGGATCTGCCTTCTTGTTTTGCTTTTTTTCTTTGCTAGCTTGTTTCTTCCAAGCTTTCGTCACCTCGGGTAGAGGGGTCGGAGTCGGAGTTGTTTGATTCGAGTTTTTTTCTTCCGAGGCGGGTTGTTTTATAAATGTAACTCTGACATTACCTTCGGCCGAACTTCTATTCTCTGTTAAATAAATAGTTATACTGTCGGCAGTCAGCATGCTGTCTCCCTGTTTTAGTTGAGGGTTTTTTGTGAGAACCACAATTGAAGCAGTCGCATCGTATAGGGCTTCTTGGCTCGACGCCTCCATATCTTCCTTTGTGATAACTACATCTCCAATAGCTTTGATTGAGGTGATCTGATTGTTTTCAGCGTAATTCCCCTCTATCTTGTGGCTTGTCAGTTTCATCGTCCCTTGTGTGACGTGAACATTTCCTTCATATTGAAACGATCTTGCCAGTGTTCGCAGCGTAAGTGTTTCTGCGGTAATGGTGGTAGGTAGTTTTCCAAAATCTTTTTCGATAGTACTGGTGTTGCCCAAAAAGGAAGTTGAATCCAAACTGCTCAAGGAATCTTCCCTGTCTTGAGTCTGGGCGTTTTGTACTATGCAAAGAAGACAGAGGATGGTCGTTAATGTGTATGAGCGTAAGTGCATAGCTATTTTTCCTGAGGTTTAATGGTGCTGGTAACTCCACCTGAAGCTATAAATTCTTGATTTGCTAGTGTTCCTTGTAGAGTACGTGCTTTGATTGAGAAGAGGGGGTTTTTAATCGTAAATTCATTTGGAATAGTAATTTGATCGGCTTCGTAGTCAAAAATTGCACGACTTGTAGAAAGAGTCGTTTGTGACTGGTACCGTACGAGCACATCTCCTGTGAGATCAGCATTTTTTAGTTGTGTACCTTCAAGTGTCAACGTTGCTTTTTTAGCTGTTATTGTTGCTGATTCTCCAGTTGGTCTGTTGATGGTGAGATCGGGGTTGATAATCGTGGCCGAATTCGCTTTGACCTGATAGTTACCTGAGGTCCCCCGTATCTCCCAAATTTTTTTGCCGTCTCGTATGAGGCTGCGATGAAAGTTGTCGAGAGTAAATCCCAGGCCGCCTTGAGTGTTTTGATCTGTTTCTAAGGTATTGGCAACACTTCCAAGCGAAATCGTGGCACTGTTTTTTGCGGCTATAATCACTGCGCTGACGATAAAAAACAATGCCAATAGCCCAAGTCCTAAGAGCATACTCTGCTTGCGAGACATGATAATGGCCATTCTCGAATATCCCCTAGGTGGTTACAGTGATTTACGAAGATTTGTTAAAACAGCCAGCAATGGTGGGATTTGCTCTAATGGCAACATGCACGGTCCGTCAGAAGGAGCGTTGTCGGGGTTCTCGTGACATTCGATGAAAACACCGTCTACGCCCACTGCTACTGCGGCACGAGCGAGGGCTTGTACGTATTGTCTAGCTCCTCCAGAGCTGCCAGCTGCGCCTCCTAGTTGTTGTACTGAATGTGTGGCGTCAAACACGACTGGATATCCAAGATTTCGCATAATGATAAGGTTTCGAGGATCCATTACTAAGTCACGATATCCAAACGAAGTGCCTCGCTCGCATAAGAGGATATTGCGGTTGCCTGTTGATGCAACTTTTTCGGCAACAAACTGCATATCCGCAGGGTGAAGAAATTGTCCCTTTTTGATGTGAACAGTTTTGCCGGTTTGGCCAGCCGCTATTAGGAGATCGGTTTGTCGACATAAAAAGGCGGGGATCTGTAGTACGTCGACTACTGCACCAACTTTCTTTGCTTGCTCTGGGCTGTGAATGTCAGTTAGAACAGGTATTTCGAGCCTGTTTCGTACTTGCTTCAGTATCTCTAGGCCCTCGTCAATACCAACGCCCCGAGGAGTTGAGGCACTTGTTCGATTTGCTTTGTCAAATGACGATTTGAAGACAAGGTTAACGGGCAGGTCTTTCGTGACTTGCTTCAAAAATTCGCCAATCGACAGGCAGTGCTCGAGCGATTCTATTTGACACGGGCCAGCAATCACGAGCAATGGACAGTTTTCTCCAACAGTCAATGAAGAGGTAATCTGTACGGTCACTATCGTTCTCCATTAGATGCTTGTGGATCGATGTTGGCGATGCACTTTGTTCCATGAGAGCTTGTAGGAATATGTTGTGTTTTGTTTGATTTCGTTGTTGTTTCCCGTTGCTTTTTCGCGGCTCCAACGAAAGATGAAAACAATGGATGAGGGTTTTTGGGGGTAGATTGGAACTCGGGATGAAATTGTACAGCGATAAACCACGGGTGGTCGGGGATCTCAATTATCTCTACCAGAGAATTATCAGGAGATGTGCCCGATAGTACTAACCCTGCTGACTCTAATTGCTGACGAAAAGCGTTGTTTACCTCGAATCTGTGCCGATGACGCTCAGATATTTCTGATTTGCCATAGATCGAGGCCGTCTTTGAACCTGCTTTGAGTGAGCACGGATACGCACCAAGTCTCATGGAGCCGCCTTTGTCTTCGACTGCCTTTTGGGTTTCCATGATGTCTATTACTCGAGCCGATGATTTAGGGTCAAACTCCGCGCTGGTAGCCTTTGCGATATTGGCTACATTTCGGGCGTATTCTATGGTGGCAATTTGTAGGCCTAAGCAAATGCCGAAGTAGGGAATGTTATTCGTGCGAGCGTAGTTTGCAGCAGCGATTTTCCCTTCGCTACCACGCACGCCGAATCCGCCTGGAATGAGTATAGCATCTACCATTTCTCCGTTGTTAGCGGCTGCGATAGCAGAAGCGACAGTGGATTTTTCAATCTCTTCGCTATCAACGTAAACGATATTTACTTTACAGTCATTTGCAACCCCACTGTGAATTAACGCTTCACTTAGGCTCTTGTAGCTTTCGGTGAGGTCTACATATTTACCCACCATTGCGATTGTAATACTCGAGCGCTCTTTGTTTGTAACTGAAGCAACAATCTTGTTCCAAGGCTCTAACTTTGGAGCGGCTGTCCACATGTGGAGGAGTTCCACGACTCTTTGATCGAGTCCCTCGTTATGTAAAACCATCGGAAGTTCGTAAATAGTCCGAACATCCGGAGCGTTTATGACGCAGCTTTGGTCTACGTTACAGAAAAGGCTAATTTTGTTTTTAATCTTCTCGTCGAGCGGTTGTTGTGAGCGGCAGATTATGATGCTCGGGATGATACCGTAACCGGTAATCTCTTTAATCGAGTGTTGTGTCGGCTTTGTCTTGAATTCGTGAGCTGTGGCGATGTGTGGGACCAATGTGACGTGAATGTAGAGCGTGTTTTGAGTTCCTACATCGCTCTTCATTTGACGAATCGCTTCGAGGAACGGAAGGCTCTCGATATCCCCAACGGTTCCACCTACCTCTACCAGGCAGATATCAAAACCTTCTGCCGCTAATTTTATTCTTCGTTTAATTTCATCGGTAATATGGGGGATAACCTGTACGGTGCCTCCCAAGTAGTCCCCGCGACGCTCATTTGCAATGACCGTTTCATAGACTTTGCCTGATGTGAAATTGTTTAGCTTCGACATTCGGGTTCCCATGAAGCGCTCATAGTGACCTAAATCAAGATCTGTTTCGGCACCATCATCGGTGACAAAAACTTCGCCGTGTTGAAACGGGCTCATAGTTCCTGGATCGACATTGATGTATGGATCGAGCTTGACGGCAGTGACTTTTAACCCCCGAGCCTCCAACAAGGCACCGATGCAGGCTGTCGTTAAGCCTTTGCCGATTGATGATACTACCCCACCGGTGACGAAGATGTATTTTGTAGGACGAGATTCCATAGGCTCCTTTTGAGGCGTTTTCGTCGATTATAGTACGCACGGATCTGTTTGGCTATTGGTCCGCAGGATTTTTCCTCAGAAAAGGGGGCGGTGGATAAGGTGTGGTGCCATCAGCATTTTGAATGAGCCATATTTATGGCTCTTATCATACGTGGTCGGTTTTCGTTGGCGTAGCATTAGCCGATAAGTAGTTTGCTCCCAAACTGTTATGGATTGTTATCGGAGACAATGTCAGATGAATAACTTATTAAGAGTATCTAAGCACCTATTTTTATTGGTTTTGGCTGTTTCGCAACTGTTTGTCTCTCAGGTTGAAGTGCACGCTAGCCCGTGGACGTTGCCTCAGCGACGTGAGCCTCAAAGGCTTGCCACAACGCACGAGACACAGATGATTAAAGAAGCGATAGCGGCCGCATCGATTGTCGGTTGGTATTCGATCTCCTTTGTGAGTTTACCGGAGGGCGTTCTTCTACAGGGTTTGGTGGATAGCTCTGATACGGGCAATGAGTTGGAGCGTGTTGTTCGAGATGCAACCGGTAGGCGGGTTGTGAACGAGTTAAAGCTCCGGCCGCGACTCCAGGACGGTATTGTACAACAGCGACTCTTGGAAACGCTAGAGAGGTCTTACCCCGAGATTTCACGGCATATCGATGTAAGTGTGTCGGGTGGTGTTGCCCATCTGTGGGGTGATTTAGGCAGCCGACGCCAAGTTGACACGCTCTTGGCGACCGTGCTGATGGTTGAGGGGGTTCGAGACATCAAAAGCCACCTTAGTGTCGGGGGTAACCCGTATGTTGGATATGCTATGGTGCGATGGAGAGAATAACAAGAGCTAGGGTAATAGACGCTAGTAACTTACATGCTGGTGGATGGCATGGAAGTAGATTGCCGTACCTTTTTAAAGGATGGTAAAAACTCGGGGAAATGTTTAAGGTATTATAGAACGTTCACATTGGACAGGATCTTTAAGTACGTGACCCTTTGTAGCTGATTGTGAGATTTGTCGCTGCTCGAATGGGGTTGCGCATTCACAATAGGTTGTCTTTATGTGCGGTTGCTTTTATTGGCGCTTGTATTGGCCTTTGGAATGGCACTAACTGGGCAATGGCACTAACTGGTTGAAGCTGGGTGTGTTTATTGGTCTAGCTCGGGCTTCTATGAAAAACGATATCGATATCCCCGTAGTAAGGTTAAAAAAAGGCAGAGAAATAGCTGTTCGGCGGAGGCATCCATGGGTGTTTTCGGGAGCTGTATTGGAGCGCTCGGGAGTTCTTTCTCGAGGGTGCTTTGTGCAGGTGCGATCTTTTTCCGGAGAGGTGCTTGGCTACGGGCACTGGGGTACGAGGGGAATAGCGATAAGAATGTTAGCGTTTGGGAGCGCCGAAGTTGCTGAACATGAAGTTTTGTCTGAGCGCATCCAAGAAGCCATGGGGGTTCGGCAGATTCTGCAATTGATGGGAAACCCCGATACGACAGGATTTCGATTGGTGCACGGGGAGGGAGACGGCCTTCCGGGGTTGGTCGTAGATATCTATGGTGCTGTAGTGGTTGTTCAATGTCACTCGGCAGGAATGTGGCGCGTGCGCACGCAGATAGCCGAGATCTTGCAATCTGAGCTCAGTGAAATCATCGATGATGTCGTGTTTCGTCGCGTTGAGGGACAAATTGAAGAGGATGACCAGGATAACGACCTGACTTCTAAACCGTCTATGAATGTCCCAGATCCGAGCAGAGTCGTGGCTTTTTCGGAGAATGGACTCAGGTTCTTGGCGGATGTCACAGGGGGACAGAAGACGGGCTTTTTTCTCGACCAGCGCATTAATCGCCAAAAGGTTCGTGATTATTCCAAGGACAAAGATATTTTAAATGCGTTTTGTTACACGGGGGCATTTTCTGTGTATGCATTAGCTGGGGGAGCTAGGTCGGTTGTGTCTGTTGATGCATCTCGAACAGCTATTGATCTGTGCAGGCAAAACGTAGTGGCAAATTTTACCGGCAAGCAACATCATTCTGAAGTTGCGGATTGTTTCACCTACTTAGAGCAGATTCCAGACTGCTTCGATATGATCGTCTTGGATCCTCCCGCGTTTGCAAAGCATCAGCGTGCAGTACAGAGGGCGCTTCGTGGGTACGAGACTATCAATGCCCTTGCGTTAAGGCGGGTAAAGCAAGGTGGTATGCTTTTTACTTTCTCATGCTCACAGCTCATCTCGCGCGAGCTGTTCCGAGATGCGGTAATGAGGGCCGCCGTAGAAGCTGGTCGGTTTGTCCGGATCCTGGAGGTTTTGCATCAAGCGCCGTGCCATCCTTCGAGTATCTTTCATCCGGAGGGTGAGTATTTGAAGGGACTGTTGGTGTTAGTTGATTGAGCGCATTTCTCCGCACCGCTATTTGTAGACGGTGCTTCTACTCTCAGCTGCTTGTATTACGTGATTCTCGCAAGTGCTTATTTGTCACTCGAATCAAATTTATTTAAGCCCAGATTTGTTAAGGTTTTAGAGTTTGAGACGATCTTCTTAAGTGGCTAACGTTTGGCGGATATGGCTTATGACGATTGTTAAAAACGATGATATTCATGTCGAAGTAAAGACTGCGCTTGGGGTTTTACAGGAATGGTTTTTGGATGGCAGGGTCGTTACGGAGGATGACTTTATGCGCCATATTATAGAGGATATTTCAAAAAATAGGCCTGTGAGTGAGGTCTTTCTAACGAAGTTTTTGCAGGAGGTTCCATTGGGAGAGTCCTCTGTAAAAAAATTAGTGGGCGAGTTTCAGCAACAGATTGCTCATCTGGCGTGGAGTGATCAGCTTCGGTATGACAATTACACGAAAGCATTAGGCGTAGTGATGGGACGTATGACCCGAGTCGGAGATGCCTTGTCGATTATTTCTGGCGTGTAGCTTGGTGAGTTCCGGAAGGAAGCTCAAAACTCATCGGATTCCACTTTAAACCCTTTATAAACGAACCTGTGTTATGAAACGTGATTCCTTCATGCGAGAAATTGCTGAAGGAAACGTGTGTGTGACCAAAAAAGATTGTTTTTATTCCCTCGAGCTGTTGGGGCTCGTAGTGAGATACGTACGAGATGATTCTTTCAGCGAGGGTTGTTTTTTGGTGACGTAGGTATTCCACCACGTTTAATCGGAGCGTGGTTATCGTCATTGCGAGTAGTGTACTCAGTTTCGATGGACTTAAGTGTTTGTATCTTTCTCGAACTGATTCTATACCGAACATACAGGCACCCGGTTCAATTACATCGCCGTGGATAAAAAGATTAGAGCCAATTGTCAGTATGTGAGGAACTACCTTCAGATTGGAGATGTTTGCAGCTAAACCCTGTAGGTGTGAGGTTAATGTGCTGTGCGCATCGTGATTGCCGATGATATAATAGAATGTAGTTTTGCTGTTCGTTTCGCACAGCTCTTGAAGCCATGTAGCGCAATTAATTGCGATGTCATCGACCGAGTTTTCGGTGGAGCGTTTGATTTCAAATGTGTCTCCATTTAGGACTACGACTGGATAGTGTGAGCAGTCCGCTTGGAGTTTTGGTAGAAGCTCACGATAGCGAGAACACGGAGAGAATAAGTGAAGGTCTGAGACGACATAGCCTCTCTCGAGAGATTTGTGGTTAATCGTTTGCATGCTATATCCTGACCCCAGCCGCGCTCGTAGTCAATAAAGGAAGCTCTCTAAAAACATTGCGGTTTTTGATACCTCAAGTTGCTCGAGTTTAGCATAGTTTGGGGCAAAGGTATCTACAACTCGCAAATGCTTAACGTAGTTTGAAGGTGTGTGGGGCAGATGTGTGAAAATCTACTGGCACCTGGTAGTAGATTTCTTTTGAAGGCAAAGAGCTTTCGGTAGGCCTGCTAGTTGGCTGAAACGGCCTGTCTTGAGCCGTGTTTTACCATGTAAATAAGGGCGAAGCTTTACTGATTTATTGGGTAGAGTATGATGCTCCCTGAAATTGCTCATTGTGAATGGGAATTTGAGGTGTCTGGAGGGGCGGAATGAAAGGCGATAAACGTACTTGTGAGTGGCGGTGTCGAAATATGGTGGCGCGCCTATGGCTCATATTGGTAACTGTGATTGTTGCACAGATTACGGGAGTTAGTCGTATATGGATTGCGGCGGCCGAGCCAGCGGCTTTTCGTGATAGAAATGGCGACGGAATAATTCATATTTTGGCATTTGGCGATAGCATTACCTATGGAGTAGGCGATGGGTATGAGCCTGGAGAAGTAGTTGTTGATATAGAGTCCTCTGGAGGTGTTGGCGGTTACCCTAGTCGTATAAGTGAAGCAACTGGCGTAGCAGTGAGCAATGCGGGGGTTCCGGGAGAGCGAATGTTGTTTTCGGGTACAGAACGATTTCCTCAGTTAGTTGCAAATAGTGATGTTGATACTGTCCTATTTATGGAAGGCGCAAACGATGCCATCCATCGAATTTTAGGTGGCGATTATCGCGTAGCACTTCAAAAAGTGATGAATGTTGCGCGTGCAGAGGGTAAGCATCTGGTTGTTGGTACACTTCCTTCTCCAGTCGCTTTCCATGAATCATTGTCGTTGTATACAGCTTTGTACTCCTCAATCGTTAGAGAGTTGGGCGTTTTAAATAGTGTCCCGGTGGCGGATATCGAACAGGTCTATGCACAACAATGTCCAGAGTCAGATGAGTGTCTGTTATACAATATCCCAGAGGGACTTCATCCAAACACAGCAGGATATGATGCCATGGCCGAAGAGTTTCTTACAGTATTAGGAGCTGAGTAGTGATGGAGATTTCACGCGTAATGAAAGATCACTCTCGTATTTTTCTTTCGAGGGTGGTGCAGTATTTACAGTTATTGAGTGTATCCGTGTGGATAGTGGTTATTTGTGGTGCTTGTGGTGGAGGCGGCTCGAGTGATGGAGGCTTAAAGGGCATTCGAGTTCTACATGCATCAATTGAAGCGGCTCCGGTCGACGTACTCTCAAGTGCAGATGAGGAGCCTTTAATCTCGCAAGTTTTTTTTGGCGGAAGTATTTCGTACAGAAATATTTCGGCGGTTCCGCAAACTATCTCTATTACACGAGCGTTTACTCCAAGTCGAGTAGTTGCATCGTTTGATATTGATGGAGCCCTGATTGAGCGAAGTTCTCTCCTGCTTTATGGGGACCTCTCAAGCCTTGGTTTGAGAGCAACGATTATTGAGGATGATGTTCCCAGTCGTGTTGAAGAGAGCGCTCTCAAGTTTGTGCACGGATTGGTGGGCGCGAGTGCAATTCTTGTTTCGGGTTATTTAGATGGCCGGTTACTCTTTGAGGAATCAATAGATTTTGGTGGGGTCTCTGCATACGTTACTGTGCCTATGGATCAAGCTGTTCAGATAGTCATTCACCGCGTAGTTGATGGTCGTTTAGTTGAGAGTCCAAGCTTTGCCCTTGAAAAGGGAAGAGCGTATACGGCTCTCGTAACCGGAGAAGTGGGCTATTATACAAAAACTGTCCTATATAACGATAATTAGTCGGTCGAGATCATAGCGTATATGACTCTGTGTGGGACGCTGCGAAATGTCTACAGCGAGTGCTATCAATAACGACGCTGTGCTCGAACAAAAACGGAATGTGAGCTCGCGGTTATGCTGGTTAATACGGAGTCTTACCTGATTTGCTGGGAGCCTATTTTCGTTGTTGCGGTGTTTACGCAGTTTGAAGGCGCGGTAGAAGGACATTGAGTTCGTTGTATGAAGTTATAAGCGCTGTTGGTTTGGTTGCGTGTAGTATTTTAGGAGAAACGAACTGGTGATTTTCAGGTGGTGAAAAAGCGATTGTTTTTACACCTGCCGCATGACCCGCTTCGATGTCGACTACCGAATCACCGATCATCCATGCGTTTGTGGCGTCAGTTGAAATTAAGTTTAATGCCGCATTGATAGGTTCTGGACTAGGTTTGCCTTTCGTTACGTCATCGAGAGAAATTATCGCACTAAAGTACTTTTGCACCCCCCATCGGTGCAAGACAGGCTCGACATGTGCTCGGCTAGAGTTGGTTACCACAGCGAGAGTGATTGATTGGTTATACAAAGACTTGAGCGTTAGATGTACCTCAGGATAAGCTTCCACGAGGGGCATTCGTTTTTTAGCAAGCTCCCGAATTCTAGCTCTTAAGGTGGGAAGGTTGTCGAGATTGTGCGCTTCGATTAATTCTTCTCTGTTCATATGAAAGCAGCCTTGAATAGCCTCAGGGCTTGTCATTGATATGCCTAACTCGATAAACGCCTCCCGAAATGCTTCGCTCCAATGGTGAAGTGAGCGACCAAGTGTCCCATCAAAATCAAAGAGTAGCGCTGGTGTGGATTGATTGGGGACAGTCATGGCGATAGTCGTCGGTACATACAATCTAATTTGCTACTTTAAATCGAGTGATACTTTGATGCTCTATGAACGCTTTGCAATCATCTCCATTTCAACGAGTGCCCCTAGTGGTAAACCACTTACTTCAATAGTTGAGCGTGCCGGCTTATGCTCACCAAGAGAGTGCTCATACAAGGCATTTACGGTTTGGAAGTGTGAAAGGTCAGTCAAGAAAATGGTCGTCTTCACCACATCTTTAAACGATAGGCCAACACCATTAAGGACTGCCTGTAGGTTATTAAGAACCTGTTTGGTTTGCTCTGATATGTCGGTTCCTACGAGTGAGCCGCTCTCAGGGTCTAATGGCACCTGTCCAGAGAGGAATACAAAATTATCCACAGAAACTGCTGGTGAATAGGGGCCGACTGCTTGGGGAACTCCAGCAAGGTCGGTATGGCACGTGATTTGTTTGCTCATGAAATGCTCCTTAGAGAGTGCGAGTGCGTTTCTAACATTGTACGTAGACATGGAGATGTGAGGCAAGGAATAATTATATCATGTCTTTCCGTAGTTTAGGTGTATTGCAAATGAGTCAAGTATGGCCGCTTATTGTGAGAATCAATGATTGTTAAATTTTTATGAGGGACTTTCTTTGGCTACGTTTTTTTGCGGTTAGCTGATACCATGAAAGTGCTACCCAGCTTTCGTATAGGATTAATAATTTGGCAAAACGTATGACTGAGCGAATTGTAGTAATTGATGACGAGGAGGATATTCGAGAGTTAATTGAATACAACCTCTCAAAAGAGGGATATGAAGTTGCCTCGGCGATGTCTGCGGAGGAGGCGGTGCCGTTAATAAAAAGCGCTCCTCCTGATATGATCATTCTTGATTTAATGCTTCCTGGCGTCAATGGTCTTGAATTGTGTCGGCAACTAAAAGAATCCCCCGAATACAGAGATATTCCAATTATCATGGTCACGGCCCGCAGTGAGGAGTCAGATATAGTGAGGGGTCTTGAGCTGGGCGCTGACGACTATGTCTCGAAGCCCTTTAGCCCGAAGATTCTCAATGCTCGGGTTAAGAGTGTTCTCAGAAGGGGGCGACAAGATGTGGCGGATGAGACCTCAGTTCTCTCGTTTGAGCGTTTGACGCTAGACCCCCAGTGTCGATTTGTTAGTGTGGAAGGCAAGGCGGTTGAACTAACAAATACCGAGTTTAAGTTGCTACACTTTTTGCTTAGGCGCCCAGGATTTGTTTTTACGAGAGATCAGATTGTTGAGGGCGTTCACGGAGATGATTATCCTGTCACTGACCGCTCCGTGGATGTTCAGGTCGTTGGTTTGCGAAAAAAGCTCAATGGTTACGGAGCTTACATAGAGACTGTCCGCGGTGTTGGATATAGATTTAAAGGGTAAGCCTAAAACATGTGATGAATCAAAATGAAGAAATCGATCGGGCTTGTAGTTGTTGGTAGCGTTGGCATGCTCAGTTGGCTCGCCGCTGTTCTCGGATCTGTGTTTTATCCTTCATGGGAGCTTCTCGAGTTGGCTCTTGTATTGAGCGGATCAAGTTTTGTGTATCTTGGTTTAGATTTGTACAGGTCAAAACTAAAAGCACAGAGAAGACTAGAGCGTGTTCGTCAGATTAGGGCTGAGCAGTCGGCGATTCTTAGAACCATGGGAGAGGGGATTGTTACCTTTGATGGTAGTGGACTGGTGAGGAGAATTAATCCCGCGGCATATCACTTGCTCGATTTACCGAAGAAAATATCAGAGGGTAGTAATTTAATGGTTGGAATACAGGGTAAGGAGATTCGCCAAGGGCTCTCTGAACTTCTTTCGGGTAGGGGAGCCAATCCCCGTATGATTTCCATAAAGCATCCAGAACCGAAACATATCGAATTGTATTATGCTCCCTTGCTTGTCGATGGTTCTGCTATGCCTGGTTCTCTTCTTGTTATCCATGATGTTACCAAGATCCAAAGGTTAGAGAGGATTAGGCGTGACTTTGTTGCTAATGTTTCTCACGAATTAAGAACCCCGATTACTTCTATTAAGGGCTATGTCGAGACGTTGCTCGATGGTGCAAAAGATGAGGAGCCTCTCCTCGATAAGTTTCTAAAGACTATTGATCGGCAAGCAGAGCGACTAAATTCCATATTTGAAGATCTTTTAACCCTGTCACGACTTGAAGCTGGAGGTGGAGATACCCCCTTGGACAAAGAACGCAAAGATATTCATGAGGTTATCGATGCTGCTGTCGAAGAGTGTTTGCCTCTTGCAGAGGGCAAGCGGATTGCGATTTCTGTCTCTGAACAGCTGACTGGGACCGTGGAGGTAAACTCTCGATTTATTGAGCAGGCCCTGGTTAATTTGATTGAAAACGCCATCAAGTACTCACCCGAGGGAGGGGAAATAGTGCTCCAACGAGCTGCACATTTTAGTCACATCGGTATAGCTGTGGTTGATAAAGGGATTGGGATTCCGGCAAAACATCTGCCGCGTTTGTTTGAGAGGTTTTACAGGGTGGACCCCGGCCGTAGTCGGCAGCTGGGGGGCACTGGATTGGGATTGGCTATTGTAAAGCACATCGCACAGCTACATGGTGGTTGGATTGCTGTCGAGAGCAAGGAGGGGCTCGGAAGTACTTTTACGCTCTATATTTCCCGGTACAAGGAGAGCGAGATGTCCCAGAAGAGGCTCTGATTGGCGGGAGTAAGAGCGGGTAACTACTTAGAAGTGAGGTCTTGAATCGATAGTTCCGTTTGTTTTGGACGTTTTAGCTAGTTCCTGGTTATTGCCAATTTATGGTAGCCTGAGAGCTCTTAGTGGACACTAATTTGCTGTCAGCTTATCGGATAGCTAGGCAGATAATAGGGGAACGTGACTATGAAGTTTGTATTAATGGTGTTGTTCGTGCTTTTTTCGCAGGGGGTATTCAGTACGAATTCTTTAGCGGACCAGCATCGAGAGATTCCTCAGGGGGCATCGATGGCGGATGTCCTAAATCTCTGGGGACAGCCCGAAGAGAAGGTGCTCAAAGAAGTTAAGCACGAAGTGTTCTGGTATTATCCAGATGAAGGGCTGGTGATTTTTAGAAATGGCCAAGTTCACAGATGGCTCTATCCTCAAAAGTACAGGGCGTTGTCGAGCGATGAGAGTAAGGGAGAGCAGAAGTCTGTTGAGGTCGATATTGAAGGAGCGAATTTGGTTCGAGACATGGCTGAGGCTGTTCAAGAGAATTCGGTGAGATCCGTGACTGCTGGTGGTGCGCAACCGTTGATTGACAGAAAGCCTCCATTGCTACGTAATCGCTCTAGGTCAGGTCCTCAAGGAGTTCCGATTGGGGATGATGACACGGATGATGAGGAAGACATCGATGAATAAATGCAGTTGCTTTTTAAGCGCGGCAGCACCAGTGGATAAAGGTTGGCATGGGTGTAGAGCAGGGTCTTTAAGACCTTTTTATATTCTTATCGATTATTAGCGTGGCACTAGATAAAGAAGGTAGGCTTTGTCCTGCATAACGCCTGCTTCCTGTTGTGCACTCTGACCGCTCCCGCAGAATAGGTCGATATGATCTGTGCCGGTGATGGCACCGCCTGAGTCCTGGTCGAGCACAAACCTAGATGTGGTGATGTAGGAGTCTGGATTAGAGGATATGGTTGCCTTGGTGTTTTTGAATATTGGACGTTGATACCGAAGAAAAGCGAGTGCTCCTTTGGGAGCAAAGCGTCGGTCAACGGCTATAGTGCGCCCTCCGGTAGCGGGGACTCCCATTGAGGTAATGGAGCGATTTTTGGAGCGTTTGAAAAATACATAGCTTGGGTTTTTGTACAACAGAGCATCTCGTTCAGCCGGGCTTAATGTGCGAAGGTGTTGCGTTATCGATTGCATCGAGATCATACGTCCAGCGAGAACCTTTTTTAGAAACTTTCCTATAGGTTCATAGCGCCGACCATTTTTATCCGCATATACTAAGTGCATCCGCTTGTTGCCAGGGAGTTCTACGGTTCCCGATCCTTGAATGTGAAGAAAAAACGCATCAATCGGGTCGACCCACACTAATTCCAATCCTTTGTCTTTTAGTACATTTTTCCCGTCGATCTCCTCTCTTGTATAAAACGGAATAATGTTGGACCCATGAATCCGACCCTTAAGGGAAGGTGCTTTTTCCAATGCAGAGGAGAATTGAGCTGGATTTATTGTTAGTAATGTCGGTGGCTTTTTGTATAGTGGATATGAGTGTTTCTGGTTAGGAAAGCGACTACCCTGTAAGACTGGCTCGAAGTACCCGGTTGCCAGGACTTCTCCCCACTTGTTTCCGCCATAGAATTCAAAAAACTTAAAATGAGAGTCGATGTATCTGTCGATCTCTTCTGAGGATTTTGATGTTAGAATAGTTTCTCGGAGGCGGCGGAGTGCCATCACGTACTCTCCGTATGGTACTGAAGCAGGGCCGAAGTGCATTAGCTTGTTTTCAGGCAAGGACCGTAATGCCGCAATATTCCGAGCAAGGGCCAACTCTAGATCTGCATAGTTCCGATCGTCTTTTATTGCCGGCGCATCCACCTCGCGAAAGGAATCCTGAGGACTCATCGGATGTGGGCGTGTGCAAGCAATTTGCGTTGCGATTGCAATGAGAAAAAAAAGAAACCGGAAAAATGTACGCAAAAAAGGGGCAAATAGGAGCGACATTTCAAGAGTATACAAGAGCTTGGTGCTATTGAGAAGAGTATATCAAAGAGACAGGTTTGCCCCAAGCTCTCCTGTTTATCAACAGCTACCAACCCCTAGTGTGGTAAATACCGATAAGGCGAGCTGTAATTGCGCCCCCCCGTTTGTGAGGCTTGAGGGGGTTCGGATGACAGGTATGAGTAGAAGTATATTCGTCACCTGTTTGGGTGTTTTAACGACAGAGTCGCTTGCTGTGATTGAAAAATAGCGTGCGCCGGCACCACTGTGGGAATTGTTCTTAGGGTGCTTGTCATGAACTCCATTATATCAAAATTCTTCAGTGCTTCGTAACAGAAGGGTTCTGGTTTATTGCAATTGGAGAATCCTACGGGCACTCATACCCCAAAGAAAAAATGCAACCTAATGATAGTAGCGGCATCGTAAGAGAGAGCGCATTGCAGTTCTATAGGCGCTCGAACTCCGTTTTGTTCTGGTTTTTTGCGAGGTTGTATGAAGTGGCATGTGCTGATGTATCACTCCTTTCTTCTCGGCATGACAATGTGCCTCATTTCTGCTAGCGATTGTTATGCGGCAGGCAAGAGCTCTCCATACCGAACACAACTATCAGTAAAGTACATAGACTCACTGTTACAGGATAAGGATTTAAGTGCCTCAAAGAACAGTAAGCGAGGTGTCGAGGTCTCGGGCCGCATCTACGGACTTGGGTACATTGATGCGCGTTTTACTCGTCGTCGATTGAAGCGGTGGCGTTCTTTTATGCGTAAGCAGGGGATAGACACAGCGGACCAAATTGAGCCGATTCTTTTACAAGGTTCAGTTTCAGTTGGTGGTGGTTGGCGAAAGAAGGGTAAGCGGGTATATCCTACGTCGGCTTCGATCATCGGAAATGAGTTGAAAATGACGTTTCCTGGCAGAATTAGGGGAAAAGCCAAGCGTCGACAAAGAGTGTATACGATTCGGATAAAAATGGACGGTTCAATCTCGGTTCGCGCTCGAGTAAGAAGTATTCCGCGGGCGATTGGTCGGATGGGTGCCTGTGGGTCAGCTGGGGAAAGTCTCGTACACTCTGCCGCTGCTGAAGCTGCACAGGTATTAGATGACGAAGCCGTCATATTGCCGATTGAAGACGGTGCTGATACTGAGCTATTCAAAGTGGTGACAATAAGCACAGATGCAGATCCTGCATGGTATCGACTGTATGGAGACAAGAGCAATGCAGTAATAGCCAGCATTATAAACGACGCAGAAGCGATTTATAGTCGGCAATTAGGGATACGCTTTAGAATCGTCAAGCAACACGTATATACGGACGGGTCGCCTTACGGAACCGACGATGCTGGAGCGATGTTATCTCGATTTACTAGAAACCGCGAAAATAAGGATAATTTAGGGGAAAACCCAGCTACATTCGACCGGGATGTTGATATCAAGCATCTCTTCACGGGGCGAGATTTTAATGGAGGTGTTATTGGAATTGCATATATCGGAGTGGTATGTTCCGTACCTACCTTATCGTATGGAGTAACGCAGCATTATATGGATATAGCTGATGCTGGAATTTTTGCACATGAATTGGGTCATAATTTTGGTGCTCAACACGACTCGAGCCGTCGAGATGCTATCATGTATCCGAGTATCTCAGTGCCGCCCGCAATGGATTTTTCAACTGTTTCTGTTGGAGAGATTCAGACTCATTTAAATAAATATAACACATGCATTTCACTAGAAGAGATGGAGTCGTTACCAGGCGACCCAGAGGAGAGGCCTTCTCCAGAGGATCCTCAAGAGCCGAGTTTAGTGGGAGCTTCCCTCAAGGTGCGACGTAACCGAGTACGCGCTTCGCAACGCCCGATGCTTCGTCTGCGAGGACAACTCACGAGCGCAGATGGTAAGGGATTAGGAGCAGTACCGATCAGTCTTTTTGTTGCTGGGGAAGAGGTCGCCCAGGGGATTACGGATCCTGATGGCAGCGTTAAGTTTTTCGTCCGTTTGCTTGTTCCTCGGCATGAAAAAGTGTACGTATATCTCGAAACAATGAATGGAGATGTTTTTTCTAATTTCCTATGGATGGGACACACTGCCGATAGTAGACGGCGTTCCTGAGATAGACGGTGAGCAAAATACAGGGAGTACTGTATGTCGGATGATTATGGAAAACTTGAGGAGGGGCTACTTCAGGCAATGCAGGCACTCGATAATCAAATAGCTCGAGCGATGCAACGAAGCCCCGCAGAGCAAGAGACAGAGGGGGTCCAAAAATGGAAGCCCTACAATGTGCGAATAGAGCGGATAACAACGACAATTCTACAAGAGCTTGCCGAGAACACCATCTCTTTGGATTCTCTTTTGGTGTGTGCACAATCATTTTCCAAGGCGCTTTATCTGCTTGTGAGTGAGCTTGAGGCAGAGGGCTTGGGGAAAGTTCGTTCAGAGTACTGTCGAGATGCCATGCAAAAAATTAGAAATGATGCAGATCGAGCTTTAAGAGAGCTTGATACTCCCGAGCTTGTGTGACAGCGAATTGAGTTGTCTTAAGCGGTCTGGTCTCCAACCTAACGAAACTCATGTGGTAGCATTATTATCCATGCTACCGTTTGCTCTATTGTGAGAATTCTTCATTGTATAACAGGCTTAACTGGTGATGGCGCACAACGGATGTTGTTGCGCCTATCAAGTGTGATGCACGCTAACGGCACTGAGTCAATTATAGTAAACCTGGGCCCAGTTACTCCACTAGTAGAGCAATTTCGTGCGAGCGGGGTACCTGTGATGTCTCTAGGAATGGTTCCATCGTGGCGAGAATTATCGCGGGGGCTTTCCTTGCTTCGTGCCGAAATACGGAAGTATAAACCAACGATCATTCAGGGATGGATGTATCACGGTAATCTCATGGTAACGTTGGCGAGCTTGTTCAGCAATTCACACTCAAGAGTTTTTTGGAATATCAGACGGAGTCTCGATGATGTTTCTAAGCTTAGCAAGCGGACCCAGAGTGTAATTGGGGCGAATCGATGGTTGTCATGGCATCCTGAAGGAGTCATATACTGCTCGCACGAGAGTGGTGAACAGCATAAACATTACGGGTTTTCGGCGAAGCATGCACATGTGATTGAAAATGGCTTCGATACGAAGCGATTTTCGCTCTCTTCGGATGTTAGAAGTATGACTCGAAATCGCCTCGGTATTGACGATAATCAGGTCGTCATCGGTTGTGTGGCTCGGTATGACCCAGCAAAAGGACACATATATCTTTTACGTGCCTTATCGATTGTTTGTGCAGACCGCCCCAATGTTCGAGTTGTTTTGGTTGGGCGAAATGTTGATGAACAAAACCGAGAGTTGATGGAGAGCATTCATGAGCATGGTCTTGGTACATTCGTGAAGCTTTTAGGGGAGCAGGATGCGATTGAATCGATCTATTCAGCACTTGATGTTTACTGCTCGCCCTCGATTAATGAGGGGTTTCCTAATGTGATTTCCGAAGCGATGTTGATGGGGTTACTCTGCGTGGTAACTGATACAGGAGCTTCGATGAGGCTTGTCGGTGATTCCGGATTTTCGGTTCCAACCGGTGATGTTGAAGCATTGGCGCATGCCTTATTAAAAGCAGTTGATACGGAACCTGCCCAGCGTCATAGTATGGGTCGACGGGCGCGGAGTATTATAGTCGATAACTATGGAATGAATGGAACGGTTCAGCAGTATACCGCTCTGTATCAGTCTTTATTGTAGTCGATAATGAGCACTCTGTGACATCGACGGGACTGGAACGTTGTATCTTTATTTCATTGCTGAGTGGCTAATCGAGATAGAGGGCGTCAGCGAGAGCTTGCCTCACCGCCTTAAAGGTAATTATATCTTGTTGTTCCTCGTCGAATTGTGCTTTTTCATTTGATTCTAGGTATAGCACGCCAACTTTTCTGTTCTCACCCAAAGAGCCGTACATGCCGGTAACACCAGAGTCTTCCTGCTCAGAGCCTCGCGCGATGACCGGCTGAGTGCAGGCTAGCGCAGTAGCGGCTAAGTCAGAGCTGTAGTGTTGGGAAATAATATTCTCTGTATAGAGTAAGTTTGTTTCTGCATCGGTGGCAGCAACATTAAGTGCTACCGGACGTATGTCGCGGAGTTTGACCGAGCCAAAAACGGTCCTGGGCGATAATGAAATAGAAGCGGGATCGATAACGAAAACACATCCGCCGGTAAATCCAGCGTCGGGAAACACCTCTCGAACGAGAGATTCTAGGACGTCGCGGGTGGTATCGACACTTCCCATGAGTGCGTAGAGGGATTTTAGCGCCGCCTGAACTTCTTTTGGACATTGTGGGAGATATTTGTTTCGTTTGGAGGCTCTCTTTTTTCTGTGGTCTTTAATTTGGAGCTCAGGGTTAAATTCCTGGAGTGATGTAAATAATGTCGAAAGGCTTGATTCATACTCCTGAGAGCGCTCCAGGGCTCTCTCTCGGATAAGATCTATTGCACCCTGCCCGATAGTTTCTTTTAAATAGGATTGAGCGTGTTCCCAGTCGTGTTCTGCTGATGGATATCGTTCAGGATGCTCTGCTCGGGCAAGAGCCGCCCCGATTTCGCAGAGTTGGTCGTACGTTTTTGAGATAAGAGAGGTATTTTCGTCGACCTGTTGTGTATCAGAACTCTCGGAGGAGTGAAGTACTCGTATGGCCAAAAGAGCAGGTGAAAATCCCAATTCCTCAGTTAGTCTCTTCTCCAGTGAGACCCCTTCAGGCAGGGATTTTATAACGCGTCCGAACATGGTTGGGTAGTTCCATGCAATGAGGTTGAGCCCAATCTCACGGATTATGCCGGCGCAGAATCCTTCGGATGAGTCTAGGTTTTTCTTTTCTCCCAGGACTTCAGCTGTACTTGCGATGATAGTCGTCTCTCGAAGTCGGTCAGCTTGAAAGGATTCAAGCGATTCGAGTAGGTGATTGTTTGGTAGATCGGAATCGTTTTGAAAAATAGAGCAGATGCGATCACTACCTGCCCACGATAACAAGGTGATCGGATTCTGTATTGACTCGTCCGAGAGCCCAACTTCTTTAGCGGTAGGTATAAGATGCTTAACAACAAAGCTAAAAAGTGCAAAGTCTTTCCGTAAATCTTCAATCAGTGTTCTTACGTCATTATCGTACGCTCCCTCTTCATGCTTTGCCCGAATGGAATGCACGATTTCCATGTTGAAAGGAAACCACAACGATGAGACGTGTTCCGTCGCTTTTTCAAGTCGACGGTTAATCGTTTTCTTTTTGTCCATGCACGCCTCTTGTTTGCTGGTATTTTGCTTACCACAGAGAATGACGGCAATTAGGGAGGAAAACTTGAGGGTTTGTCTTCCAGCCATTCTGGATTGTTTTAGGGGGGTTATGTTCTGTTATACGTGTTTTATTTTTTCTAACGTGCTCCGGAGACTGATGTTGTGCCGTTAAAGCTACATTGGCTGGTGTATTGCGGGCACTCGCTGAGTGACGTGACCGGGCTCTTTGGTGTTGTACTACAATGGAGCTCTGCTGTATTCTGGCTTCAAATGCTCCTCTTGTATATGTCTTGTTGTAAGATCCCGTTAGAGTGGGGGAGATATTCTTTTTCTGAGCCACATTCACTTTCAAGTAACATCGCCCAGATGTGGTAATTTAAAATATCTGCGCTAATGGATTGCCTGTTATGGTAATCCGCTTGCGATACGGTGCCTTGACCTGTTCGTTTAGCGGAGAGCTTGCATGATTGAATCGAGTTTATCGATCGTAATCTGCCCAGCGGCTGATTGATTTGATTGTTCTGGAGGTGTCAATATCATTTCATTACCCCATTGCGCACCAAAAACACGGGTTATCATGCCGTGTTTACCTAGACCTAAGACTACGCATCTTTTACCGGCCTCTCGCAGCTCAATTAAAAGCGAAAGTAGACGTAGAGCGTCTCGCTGAATAGCGCAAAAGGTGGCAATTTTGGTAATATGAGCGCCCCAAATGCTCATGCGCTCAATAATTGAGCGCAACTCCGTGTCTGACGGTGTCTGACGATAGTTGTGATATGATAGGATTGTTTTGAGCGAAAATTTTGAGAGATTTGTTATATCGTCCGCTTGTGAGGTGATATCGAAGTCAACAAGGGTGGGTTTCCTAGATAGCGTCTTGAGGATTTCAAAGCGCTTGGATTCTGAGAGCTCGATGGTAGCAAGATTCTTTCGGCGAAAGATAAAAATTAATCGATGTGGATATTGTCCGACCAGAGAGGACGCAAAGCCGCGGTCCAGGTCTTCGATATAGTCAAGCCATATTTCGGCATATCGATAAGATGAAAGGCTTTCCTGAACAGCAGTCGTAACCAAACTCCGCGAACTTTCTATGATTGGCAGACAATATCTGTTAGGGCTCTGATGAGGTTTCATGCGTCGTGTCTGTAAGTATGAAGTTTTTTTGTACTGGAATTTGACAAAATTCGTTAGTTACCCCGTATTTGACCGATTGCAATCTGTTGGAGAGTAAGGGAGAGAGTTTCCCTTTAACACCCTATGATAAACAGATGATTCAGTCATACTTCGGGATCACTATATAACTAACCTGGGGGTGAGTATAACGTAACGTGGCTGATTGGTCACGCGGCACAGAGGGTTTTTCTTAATTGTTTTTAAAAGATTTGGGATGACATTTATTGCGCAGGTGTTTTTTAGGCTTGACATGAGTCGGACTATTGGCGGCCCGATGTCGTGAGGTAGCACCTCAGACTTGGAGGCGCCTCTCAAGCTTAAGGGGCATGGGCGAGCCGGGGCGCACATCTCGAATAGACATTATCTTTTCAAAGAGGCGCGAAACGCCTTTGTAAATGACACAGTAAGAATGAGGCTTATGATGAGAGCGATAATTGAGCCTCCCGCTTGCAAAGGTAGCGCGTATTGGTTGCAGACAGTGGCGAGTGGGTCAAGCCACGTAAATGATGCAGTTTTAGATGTGTGACAGTATGTACAGAAATCAAAGATGCCGGGAACTCGTGTTACGATCGGCGAGCTTTTGTCGCAGGCCACAGGAGAGGTCATCGAGCACGTTGCAGTTAGTCGGCGGAGAAGAAGCCCGACTTGCAGAAGAGAAAAGAAGGTAGAGCCCACAAGTTTTATCATCCAACCCGTTTGTGAAAAGCTCTTATATCTCCATACCGCGATGACGAAGCAGACCGGAAGTATTGCTAGGAGCGCTTCTGATATTTCAATTAGCCAGACCATAAATTCTCTCTCTCCAGAAGCGGGGGGATGGTCGTTGCGGAGTAACGAAGTCCATCCCAGCTTGTGTCTTGTATGATACAAGATGTGGTATAACTCTTTTTAGGAGAGTCGGAAAAGCCTCTTATGTCAAATAATCTTAGCGTTGGGCGGGGCTCCGACAGGAAGCTGTGAACGCAATTCGAAAGACTTGTAATTTTAGGTGGTTCCAACGAATATGTGAAGATTAGGCAGTAAATTTAGAAGTCTCGACTGCCGAAGCTAGCGTGCCTTCGGCGAGGGAGATACGTAAGCACCCGACCATGACAGGGTAACTAGGTGATTATTGCTAATAGATTGGTGAGGTGTTTTCTACTAGCAATGTAATGCGCCGATTTCGTGTGGCAAGCCTCCATTTCTCAAATTTTTCTGACCAGGAAGCAAGATGGTGTCGTCAATTGGTGTCCGGTGCGAGTAGAAGTAATCTCCTATACACACAAAGTCTACGGCTGAAGCTTTGCGATTGTTTCAAGTACGATGTCGTCAGCTACTGTGCAATTAACCGCAACAGTGCCGATGGCATTGAGCAATGTCCATTGTATTTGACCCCCAATATTTTTTTTGTCGGCACGGGCTTTTTTCAGCAGTTGTTCAGGATCACAGGTTTCTGGTAGGGACAGAGGTAGTCCAGCTGCTTTGATTCCCCGTTCGATCGTGTGATGCACCTCTTCTGAGATGCGACCAAGGCGAAATGAAATCCAGCTTGCAGCAATCATACCTATCGAGACGGCCTCTCCGTGCGTGAGGATCGTCGGCTTATTGAGAAAGAGTGACTCGATGGCATGCCCAAGAGTGTGCCCAAAATTAAGTGCTTTTCGTTGATAACTTTCAGTGCCATCAGATGAAACGATATCTGCCTTGATAACACAAGATTCGCGGATAATTTCCATAAGCTCTCTTTTGTTCCATTCTGAGTATGGTTTTGAGGTGACATGTTCGAAGTAATTCGCATTAGCGATTAGCCCGTGTTTGACCACTTCGGCAAAGCCTGAAAGTAGCTCTCGTTGGGGCAAATGCTCTAAATGTTTGATGTCGGAAATAATGGCCACCGGGTGCTGGGTGGAGCCAATTAGATTTTTGACGTTTCGATAATTGATTCCATTTTTACCACCAATTCCGGCATCGACCTGTGCCAGTAAAGTGGTTGGCACAAAAGCTTGTGCCACGCCTCGCATGAATGTAGATGCCGCAAATCCAACGGTATCAGTAATACTTCCACCGCCGATTCCGATAACTAAGCTTTTTTTATCCACGTGTTGATCTGCGAAGAAGTTCCACAGTTTTTCGGTACACGAGAGTTCTTTGATACGTTCGCCGCCATCGAGATAGAAAAGTGCTGATGGAGAGAGGAAACCACTCTCAATAATAGAGTGCATGTATGTCTCCACAATCCGATCCGCTACTACAACTACTTTCGAAAACTGTTTTGACAAGAGTGCCTCTAACTCAGGTCTAAGTATGTTGTTTCCGATGACGATCCGTGTCGTGTGCGCAGTTTTAGACACATCAAGTGAGATGGTGTGAGGTTTGCTTGATTCCATAATAATTTCTTCACATAAGGTCTGTACGGAGTATTTCAATTAATGGCGGCTTCGTGTTGCTTTGTTGAGACCCTAGTATCGTGAGAGTGAGCCGACAGTTCAAGTTGTATTTTCGCCTAAGTAGAAGGAGATGGGTCCCTACAGCTTGGTGCCTTTTTCTGAAAACACGACTCGATACAATCGGCTTTGGCCAGCTGTATGAGTAGGCGCATACTCAGACTTGCTGTAGTGTCATAGAAGAGATTGAAGCTAATTGTTGCAGCAGTATTTTTTGGGGGCAGATGACTGATTAGTATGTCCCTAGGTGTTTAGGGTGGTGAGGCATCAGCCGAGTTGAGCTCCTTGCTCTAACGGTGGTTTCTCGTTTGTAGGTGGAATGTGCCTTGTGAATCCATATCTTCCACGGTGTATGTCTCCAGATACATTAGCAAGGAATAGAGGTAAGCGATTGATAAATGGCGGAGGGGATAATGTTTGTGTCGCTTTTCGTTCTAACGCCATACTGATTTAGTGGTTTTTTGTTTGAAGTACGTGAGTAGGGAGAGAGTATGAATTGTAGCAGGGAGATAAGTATCATGAGAAATGTAGTGCGTTGTTGGGGGTGTATTTGCCTGGCATTTGTCGTAGCAAATGCGATGTTCATTGTGAATGCTTATGCGGATCCGAAGTTTCAAGATTTCTACTTTCAGCAACATCAGAGGCGTTTTGGTACTGAGGCACGCGATGGACGGATGTTTGCGATGGCTGGCAGTACATCTTTGGTATCACGTAATAGCGTGAGTGCGGGGACAAACCCAGCCGGCCTTGGTTTGATGGAACAAGGAGATGTCTCAGCAGTTTATGGCTACAATGAAGTATCGGGTAATGTATTTCCGACCAGGGAGCGAGTCAAAGACAAACAGCACATGGGACAGATTTTTGGGGCAATTCCTCTAGGGCCTGTCAAAGATGATTTGCCTGACTATGGAAATCTGGCAATTGGATGGAAGGGAGATATTGGCGATTGGAAAGGAGACCCCACTGATACAGAATCGAGATCTCATGAGGTAACGGGGGCGTATGCCGCGGCTATCGGCGAGTCTGCGAGTATGGGATATAGTCTTACATATCTGAATGATAAAGTTGAATTCACTGGACATGATTATGATGCAACTGAAAGTTTTATTCATCGGCTTGGAGTGCAGTATCGGGATACAGAGGATTTAATTTTTGGTGCAACTGCTTCATTTGCGCATGGCTCGCATGATCTGTCACACAAGGAGGCTATAGGTATAGATCAGACCGTCGATCATTTTGGCTTTGGGATAGGATTGGGCGCCCAGTACACTATGGACGCTACTAGTGTTGCCTTCGGAGCAGATTATAACTACTACGACAACAAAGGAGTAAACCAGATTCCAAATGACACAGCATGGGGCGGAGATGCGTTCGGGCATGCGATGAACTTTAAAGTTGGTTTGGAACAGTTTGTTCAAAGCTGGCTAGCGCTTCGCGCCGGATATCGATATGCGGCTAACTTTAGTTGGAATTACAAGCGGCCCGACCTCGACTCGATTGATGGAGGGGCTAAGTATAATGCTTGGTCATTAGGAGCAGGCCTCCGCTTACCACTTAACGGCTCAAATATCCAAGAAATACGCCTGGATTATGGGGTTGAGTACCGCGCCGTGGGTCGGGATGATTGGGAGCACTTAATATCGCTCGTGGCTCCGTTTGATATCTGCCTGTAATAGAGCGTGTTGTTGGGGGTGTAAGAAAGAGTCTTTTGTGTTACCTGTGCTAATGTAGTGTGAAGCCGATGTTGGTGCAGGTTTTTTATGTCTCCAAAAAAAGTATTGCTGGTAGCCGCAACAGTTCGAGAGGTAGAGGAGATCGCTTCCTCTCTGGGATGTAACGGAATTCACAGTATCGAGTTTAACGGTGGTGGAGCTCTTCTTCAGGGTGAGAAGCTCGATTGTCTTGTGACTGGAGTGGGCCAATTTTTCACAACTCTTGCTCTTACCGAAACCTTTAAGCAGGAGAGCTATGCTACTGCAATTCAGGTGGGAGTCGGCGGAAGTTTTTCTGATGAGTATCCGATCGGCTCTGTTGTCTCGATTGTTGAAGATGGATTTGCAGATTGTGGAGCAGAGTCTCTAGATGGTTTTTTGGACCTATTTGAAATGGCATTATGGGATCCTGATAAAGCACCATTTTCGAAGGGGATCGTTTTACAACAACCTTACGCGTTACGCCGGATGACAGGACTGCCTGAAGTTCGGGGTGTTACGGTAAACAGAACATTAAGCTCTCCAGGAAGTATTAACTGGGTTGTTGAGCGATTTTCTCCGATAGCGGTATCGATGGAGGGAGCCGCTTTTCTCTATTTATGCGCCTACTTTGGAGTACCGTGCTTACAGATTCGAGCAATTTCAGATCGCGTTGGACCAAGGAATAAGTCTGCATGGGATATTCCCGGTGCTCTTAAAGCACTTCAAAAGCCCGTATGCGGTATTATTACGCGTCTTATTGCCCTGCAGTGAGAGAGTCAAAGACGATTTTTGCATGATGAGAAAGTTCCTGACGTGAGCTTTCGTTAGCTAGTATATAGTCACTGCGGTTGGCTTTCTCTTCCTCTGGTAGTTGGGCATGGATTCTCTGTAGCGCCTGCTCTCTTGTAACGTTATCACGCGCGATTATTCTCTGGACCCTGGTTTCGACCGGTGCAGTAACGAGTATTATTCGATCTAGTTCTGGCCTTGGTGTTGCCGTTTCAAAGAGCAGTGGTACTACATATACAATTAGATCAGGCTGTTGGGCTTTTAGGTCATCAAGACGTTTAAGCCAGGCGCTTCGGATGGCAGGGTGCAAGATCCCTTCGAGCCGTTCTCGTTTTTCCCTGTTTTCAAAAATAATTTTACCCATTTTAACTCGGTCGAGTTCCCCCGTTTGCGGAGTGATTACATCGGAACCCTCGAAGGCTCTTTTTATAGCTGCGAGGGTGGGGCTACCGGGAGAGATTACCTCGCGGGCAATAATATCAGCGTCCACTACCTTGGCACCCCACTGTTCAAAGAGGCTGGCAACTTCAGTTTTTCCCGCCCCGATTCCTCCAGTGAGACCAACTACGGTCAGCTTTTTGTTTGTTTTCATGGTGTATGTCTCCATCCTAGAGGTGATTTTTGCGCGAGTGTTTTCTTGATATTGTACTTTTACTGTATTGTCAGATGCTCTTAATGTTCGTGTCAAACTACTTTAAGCGGCTAGGAGGCGTTTTTGAGGTTCCTATCGGAGACGGCGTAGCTACCTGTTTTTGCGAGTTTATTGTGGATGACTAGCCTGCTTTTGGGAGCGCTGTGTCTTTTGGGCCGGGTCGAAAGAGAATATGCTCGCATCAGCTTTGGGTCCAGAGCCTGAGACTTCTTGTCCCTCTGTTATTGAGCAAGGGGAACAGGGCAAAGTAATGGTCTTTTTAGTGTGAGCAAGGGGCTAGCTTCAATTTGAAAGGGGGTTAATGCGATTGGTTGATAAGTTGGGTTCTTTTTTGGGAAGGGGTGTTGTATCTCTGGAGTCAATGGTAAATAGTGTCTTATTGGATAGCTTTTCGGAGCAATGGCGTGTAAGAGGATATAAGTAGTTATTGTACGTTGTTGCGGAGCAGGAGGTATACCCAAGGATGATTTTTGAGGGCCGAATTTATCAGCTAGAGCAGGCTGCTATTGAGAGGAGGTGTCATGTCTAATACAGAATCCAACGTTCCGGGAGATACGGATAATACCGACAACGACCCTGATCTGACCCCGAGCGAGGAGGCTCGAATTGAGGCGTATAGTGCCTCTGAGCAGGTGAATGAGGAGTCGCAGGACGGCGATGAAGAGGAAACGTGGAGTAATCAGTCTGGTAACAATGATTCTGATGAAGATGATTTTGAAGGAGATGACGACGCATCCGATGGCGATGATGAGCAATCGACACCACTTAGAAAGAAGATCGAGACTGGAATTGATGTTTTGACTGAGGAGTTGCCGTTTCGAGCAGAAAAAGCTGCTGCACGTCTAAAACCCTTTTTGTCGGCGCGGGTTGTTTTTGAGTTGAGTAATTCGGACAAGAGGTTTCTATTTGATTGGACTGACAACGGGCCAGTGGTTTCGACTCTGGCCAATGAGGCGAAGCTTCTTCTGGAAGAGATAGGGGCTGTAAAGGATGGTGAGATTCAGGTGGACACCATCATAACGTTGTCGGAACGGGCGGTAATGTCAATTCGATCTGGAGATCTCAATCCTCAAGTCGGTATGCTTACAGATAAGATTCGTGTTGTGGGAAAAGTTTCGCCTGCTGTTTATATTTTTAATGTTATAGCCCCTCGAAGCAGGTCATAAGAGCTATTTGAGCTTAGGAAGCGTATCAAAACTGATCCAAAGAGAAGAGCGCGGATATACAAAGAATGCCGGCTAACAATTTACGGTACGTCACAAGGAAAGGAGAGCTCGTTGAATGCATAATCAAGCTTCAATTGATTTACTAAAGGATCTGCAGAAGGAAAAGGTATCCAGAGGCGAGCAGGTTTTGGACCTATCAATGGTCAATCCAGACTTACAACCCCCACGGATGGTGATGGATAGATTGCTAGAGTTTGTAACTAAGGGTAGCAATCACCGATACGCGGTTTCTCGCGGAGTTCGCAGATTACGAGATGGATTCGCCACAAAATATGCTCGTACATTCTCGCAGGAGCTCGACGCAGATAGGGAAGTATGCGTGTGTTTAGGTAGCAAGGACGGAATTTTCAATGTTCTGCGTTATGTCCTGGCCTCAGGTGATCGAGTAATTGTCTCCTCTCCGTGTTATTCAGCCCATCGTTCTGCAGTTGAGTTGGTTGGTGGTCGAGTTGTTCCGTGGCACGTGTTTGGTGAGGCAGTCAAAGATGAACATGCTCTCGAGTTGCTTTGTAGGGAGCATGCCCCGAAAGTGCTTCTTCTGAATCTTCCTGCCAATCCTACTGGTTTGGTTGTAGACAGGGAGTGGTGGGAGCGGGTCGCAAAAATCTGCGCGCGGCACGGGATTGTTTTGGTAAATGATTTTGTGTATGGCGAGATGTGCTTTTCGGGAGAACCAGCGACAAGCGGATTAGTCGGGCGGCAGTTTGGTGCCACGTGTGTTGAGGTTTACTCTCTGTCAAAAGCCTATAACGTACCGGGTTGGCGGGTAGGAGCACTCTTGGGAGATAGTTCCATTATTAGTGGGGTGGCTCGTCTGAAATCTCAAGCCGATTACGGGCTGTTTCTTCCCCTTCAATATGCGGCAAGTTTGGCGCTCTTGTCGGAAGAAGATTTAGTGTCGGATACGGTAAGAACCTATGAGCGAAGATTGCGACTTCTGATGGCTGGATTAGAGGGCGAGGGGATTGAAATATCCAGTCCGAGTGCAGGTGCGTGCCTTTGGATAAGATTTGAGGCTGATTTGCCTCAAGCAGAAGCACCTATGTCACGTTCTACTTCGTTTGCGGCAGGGCTTCTTGAGGCGCACAATTTAGTTGTTACCCCTGGAGTTATTTTTGGTTCCGAGTACGATTCATTTGTGAGGCTTGCTGCGGTCAGGAGTGATGAATATCTGCGAGAAGCTGCCCAGCGATTGCGCTCGTATCTTGGAATTGTAAGGCGCTGACAGAGGGCAAAAAGGAATTGGATTTTAGAATGATACGAGGCGTTACTTTTGTGCTAACCATTCTAACCGTCCTTACTCCGACAAGAGTTGTGTTAGGGGAACACGACTGCCTGAAAGCAAGCGACCTTGTCAAGCAGGGTATACGGCTTAGTAATGCAAGCGAAGAGGAGCTAGGCTTCTATCGGCAAGCGCGTAGTCTCTGCCCGGATATGGCGGAGGCTGTATTTAACATTGGTATTGTCTTACAAAAACAGGGCAAAGTGGCGGAGGCGGAAAAGAATTTGCGACAGGCTTTGTCTATAAAAAGCGATCCGCGTTTCAGGGTGGCGCTCGGTAGTTTGTTTCAGCAGGAAAAGAAGTATGATTTAGCAAAAGAACACTATCAGGCGGCACTTGTGGCCGAGGAGAAGTCTCCATTGGCGTACCAGGGAATGGCGAAAGTTTTGCAGGATGAAGGAAAGGTGCGAGAGGCAGTTTCGCTTCTAGAAGATGCAAAGAAATCCTTACCTTTGGACACGATTACGGCGATCAACTTAGGTATCCTGTATGAGGTGGCGCATCGATACGAAGATGCAGGTCGTGAATATCTCAGGGCGACAACTCTTGATTCGAAAAACACTAAAGCTTTTTATCTACGTGGCATGCTCGAATCTCGATCAGGAAACCTTGCGGAGGCGAAGCGGGCGCTTGAACAAGCTGTTGCGTTGGATGAAAGTTGTGTAGAAGCCATACTTGGTTTGGCCGAGGTTAATGAAAAGATGAACCGTAGTGTTCTAGCGCAAATTGGATATCGGCGGGTTTTAAAGATACACCCAGATAATATGCTGGCACGGGAACATCTTATTGCGCTCCTTCTTGACGATCATGCCTATCAGGAGGCGGCAGAGATACTGAAGGCAACAGTTGCACTGGATCCTAAAAGCCCAAAACTCTGGTCGTCGTACGGTCGAGCTCAAATGGAACTGGGCCAAGTGTTCGATGCCGAAAATAGTTTTAAGAGGTCTCTTGAATTAGATTCGGGTAATGCGCGAGTTCATAACAACTTAGGTGTACTATATCATCGTCTCGGGAAAATAGATCAAGCACGCGAGCAACTTCAAGAAGCGATGCGGTTAGATCCTACACTTGAAGATTTAGAGGAGAATCTCAAGATGTTACAGTAGGGGAGGTATGCAGTTGCGAAGCGAACTTTGATTGGTGAGCTGGTTAGTTCTGTGATTGTTTCGGATCCTCTGTTTACTTAAGAAGCAATCTGGACAGCCCTTGGCCGGAAATCTTTAGAACTGGGGATCCTTACTAGCAGGGTGGTGAAGACGGCTCTGCTACCCCATAAATCGGATCGATTGAGTGATACGTTACGATGTTTCAAAAAAAAAGGTGGGAATAGACGATCGCCAAAATGCGGTAAAAGCTAATTCTTTTCAGTGATATAGCAAATTTTAAGTTTGTTGTAATAAGAACCTTGTTTGCAAGTATCATGATAGCGTAACCCTTAAATGCTCTTTATAGTCAGGAGAGGTTGATTTTTTCGCTTTGAGCGCGGAGAAGTTAGCCATTATTCTGGCGGTGAGCGACAGAATGTATGTTGTGCGTTGTTATGTTCAACATCACTGTAACCATCGCCGCGGTTTTATAATGTCTATAAGAAGTCTGACGGCAAGACGATTTCCATGGCTAGGAATTCTTGTCCGGTAAGCAGTTTGATAAAAAAAGATCCATGACAGCAGTTTTGCGGCTTGTTGAGGCCGACCAGTTTAGAGAAGAATTAGAGATCCCAGCAGGTAGTGGGGCGGCTTTCCAGGATAGCCATTCTCTGCAAGGGGCATTACAGTATTGTTCCCCGTGGAGTCCGTATACAGCTCGCTACGTAATTGATAGATTTTCGAAGCCGGGTGAGCGGATACTCGACCCATTATGTGGTATCGGCACCGTGGGGCTTGAAGCCCTTTTTATGGGGCGGCATTTTGTTGGTGCCGCTTCCGATCATACCCTCGTATCTTTGGCTGAGAGTCGTATTTTCCCAGCTGACTTAGCTGAGGTAGCCTTGCGCTTGCAGTTCATTCCCTTTAAGCGTCCAGTTAATATAGCAAGTTTTGTAGAGCCGTTTCCAAGTTATTTTCACGTCGCTACTTTTAGAGAGCTTGTTAATGCCAAGCTGTCCCTGAAGTCGTCATCGGATAGAGTTTCGCGTTTTATTAACTTTTTAGTTGCAGTTATTCTGCATGGCCACACTACAGGACATCTTTCGGCCTATACATCGCCCTCGGAAGCCTTATCCGCCAAGGCCCAATACCGCTTGAATGAGAAGCGTGGAGAGGTTCCGTCTTATCGGTCGTTAAGTCCCAGAATCTTAAAGAAGGCAGCATTGTTGTTGCGAGATGGAGTTGCTTCGCATCTGAGTGATAATTCATCGCTGGCTAGGGAGGTTTTATACGGTGCCCCGAATGCATTAGATAGTATCCAAGGGGATACTATTGACCTGGCGGTAGTAGGTCTGAATCAACCTGGTTTCTTTGAACACGGCATCCGCTCATGGCTGCGTTCCTGGTGGATAGGTCTCGATGATAGAGAGCTGGCCGATAGAGCGACAGATGTCGATGGTTGGAAAGATGAAGCGAATGAGAATTTGCTTGAAATGGCACGAGTTGTCAGGAAAGGTGGTAGGGTAGTGTTGCGGGTCGGTTGTGGTCGTATTGGTACGACACGAGTGGATTATTGTGCTGAGATTGAATCGATGGTGACAGAGTGCTTGGGCTCGTTTTGGCGAATAGAGGGCTCTTTGGCAGAACGATACGTTGGTGGTAAAAAGGCTTTGCACTCCGATGCGAACGGCTCTGCCGAGTTGCTGGTCTTACGGCGGCGTTAGCTTTGTAACCTGTTGATTGCATAGCGGTTCTATGCTGAGTTTGCCCAGCTAGGCAGTTGGGTACTCGACGCTTATCGGCGGTATTGCTCCGACACTTTTTTACTAAGGCTTTGTCGGCGTTCTGCCGATGTTGTTCTTACTAGATCAAAACGTTTCGAGATAAAGCAGTAGAAGTCTATTTTGCATGTGAGCATAGGTCGTGTGACCGGTGCTCGTGCGACTGTTCTCAAGGATGCTTCTTATGGCGAGAGCCTCGGTACCAAGGATCTGTATCGTTGGAGAATCTGAAGGAGTGGGCAAGTCTTTACTTGTTGCCGGACTCTTGCTTGCTCTTCGGAAGAGGGGGCTTAGCGTGTCGTGTGCAATATTGGGGACTGCTCTACAGCAGGCGGCTGTTTATAGTCACTTGATTAGAAGGTATGTTCGATGTCTAGACGTTGAAATGATTGGATATCAAGGAGTGCTTGATGCGGTGGGTCAGATAAGTTCTGGTTCAGATATTGTCATTCTCGATGGCTCGAAAGGAATTTTTGATGGAGGGGGCCAAGATCATACCGTTCCAACCACTGATCTTCTTTGCATTCAAAAGGATGAGTTTCCG
This sequence comes from Pseudomonadota bacterium, assembly GCA_038134595.1. Lineage (GTDB taxonomy): Bacteria > Bdellovibrionota_C > UBA2361 > UBA2361 > OMII01 > OMII01. The sequence continues at coordinate 92,550 of JAYPVM010000003.1, forward strand.
GCGATTCTTGTGTTTAATGTTGATTACCTGACCCCGTCTATCTTGGCGCGAGTGTACGGATTTGCATCTTTCCCCGATGGCCCTCCTTTTGATGCTATTTTGTTCAATAGGCTTAGGAGTGTTCCAGATCTCAGTATGCAGAAGAGATTTCAACAGCTGCTTTATGACACGGGGGCACCAGAGTGTGTGGGTTACGTGCCTAACGTTACTCTTTCTGGCGAATTTCCTCGGAGTGACGATTGCCAAGGTGTTAATCGAGTCGCTGTGCCGATCCAGTTTTTAAGTATGGTTTCGCAAGCAGTCGAGTCATTTCTCGATATTGATAAGATTCTTGAGTGTGCGGCCGCGGCAAAGGATTTTGAGTTTCAACCGATTGATCCTCTTGTTAAGAGGGGGAGAGCTCGACTCGCGGTTGCTCATGATGGGTGTTTTAGCGTGAGCTTTCAAGATAATCTCGATCTTCTACGTCTAGCGGGTGCCGAAATCGTATCGTTTTCTCCTTTGGCAGACAGTAGCATTCCGACTGGAGTTGGCGGGGTATATCTGCCCGGTGGTTGTATTGCGGGATACGCGGAGATACTAGAACGTAATACTGATCTCGCTGACTCTCTCAGAAGCTTTGTCGGTGATGGTGGGGTTCTATTCTCCGAAGGAGCGGGAACAGCCCTACTTGCTAGGACTTTTCGCCCTGAGGGTAGTGACAGAGCCTATAAAGGATTTGGCATTTTACCAATCGATGTCGTTCAAGATTTGCCGAGTTTCTCCTTCGTACAGTTCTGTGTGACTCAGTCTTGTATTCTCGGTGATGAGGGGATGGAGTTCAATGCTCTGGCTCCATCGGATTGGAAACTTATTCCAAACTCCGCCAATGAACTGAAAGCAGAATACGTACTAGGGTGGAAAACTCATACGGGATTCGCGGGGCGTGAAGGATTGTCTGTAACAGGTCAATCCTGTTCAACGTTTAATTTTATTCATTTTGGGTCAAATCCTTTCATTGTAAAAAATCTACTTTCGGCGATTACTACCCATCAGGAGTCTGTGCAAAAGCGTTCGAAATCCTCTGGAGAGTCTCTAGCCGCTCATAAACATTAGGACGTAACCCTTTTAGGTATTTTTCCGGTTAGCGAGCGTAGTGCGGAGGTGTTCCAAATGGCATGCAAAGGTTTGTTCTTGCATGGGATATCGTTAAACTGTTAGTACAGTATCCTTTATTGTATTTGTTTCTAATTCAGGTTTTATGCTGAGAGTTGCTTCTTTTACCAAAAAGAGGATACTGACCAGGATTTATGGATATTGGCTAACGGTTACTATTTGCGAAAGAGGTAACTGTTCGAACTGGCTAGGTCCTTTCGAAAAAGGAGCCCGTGAGCGGTCCCCAAGTCGCTGCTACACTGTTGTAGGTAGGTGACGTAAGATTTTTATTGCACCGCGACGGATTAGACCGATGCCTAAAAAAGGATTGATAAGAGAAGATATACATACGTGGCTGAAGAACTTTTTGGAAATACTCGCGGACTTTCAACCGTCGATAAAAGAGCGATTCAGAGATTGTTTGAACGTTCAGTTGATGCTCGGGAAATCGTTTCGCTCGATCTGGCTCGAGAAATGGTTGCGCTTGCGGAGAAGGTGCGCAGGCGATTAGGAGTCTTGATAAATCGACAGGGTCGAATAGAGGCTGTGATGGTAGGGACCAAGGAGATTCTGTACCTTCCGGACCTTGGTCGGTATCGTTTGAGCCGTTCGCGCCTTCGAAATCTTCGATTTGTTTTCACCGATCTCTCGAAGCACCATTCGGAGGCGTATATTCCTTATGACATATTCGCCGATCTTGAGCGTCTTCGATTTGATATGGTGGTAAGTTTACGAGATGCCCCGAATCGCATCTCAATGTCCTATGCCTATCTTGTTCCCGAAAAGGGCTTGGATACGGCACATTCTCAAACACAAGCAATTAAGGATCTCGGTGCGTATAAGGTCGATTTTCTTGAACAGATTGACGCCATCGAACAAAGCCTTGCATCAGAGGTTGTTGTTTTAGACAGTGATGCGGTTGGCGCAGTGTTAGTGGGAGTATACGAACCTGGCCGGGGAGATTATGAGGCTTCCCTAGCGGAATTGCGCGAATTAGCTCGAACTGCGGGTATTACAATTCTGGACGAGGTAGTTCAGAAACGGCGGATTGATCCGAAGACCTTTATCGGTCGGGGTAAACTAGAAGAGATTGTTCTCCGGTGCCTTCGCATTGGAGGTGAGATGCTTATCTTCGACTCAGAGTTAAAGCCTTCGCAGTGGAGATCGATTATCAATTCGACTGAGTTGAAGGTGCTCGACCGTAGCATGCTTATTCTTGATATCTTCGCACAACGTGCTCGAAGTAGTGATGGCCGATTGCAAGTTGAGCTTGCGCAGTTAAAGTACAATTTGCCGAGGCTTGTGGAGAAGGATGGTGGGCTCTCCAGATTGTCGGGAGGTATTGGGGGACGAGGTCCGGGAGAGACGAAGCTAGAAGTAAGTAGGCGTCGCGTTAGAGATAGGATTACCGATTTGGAAAAGCGCCTGGGAAAAGTGCGTCAGTCTAGAGATTTTAGAAGGTCTCGGCGAAGGCAGAATCAGGTGCAGCTGATTTCGGTAGTAGGCTATACAAATGTTGGAAAGTCGACTCTGTTTAATGCTCTAACGAAGGGTAGTGTTCTGGCCGAGGATAAATTGTTCGCCACGTTAGATCCGAGCCAGCGAAAGCTTTACGTCCCAGCTTGTAGTGTGCCAGATGATGAACAATCTCCGTTGACTTTTGGAAGGACCGTGGTGCTAAGTGATACGGTAGGGTTTATCCGGTCTTTGCCGGTTGAGTTGGAGACGGCATTTAGAGCTACCTTAGAAGAGCTCTACGACGCAACTCTTTTGTTGCATGTTGTTGATGCATCAGACCCAGACACGGTAGAGAAGTATCGTGCAGTAAGGAGGATTTTAGATAGTATGGATTTAGGCGATATCCCCGAATTGGTGGTTGCAAACAAGGTAGATCGATTGGAGCGCCCTGATGACTATTCGGGAGCTTTAGGAGTTCGAGCGATTGCTATTTCTGCTCTGAAAAAAGATGGCTTTGAAGATCTATTGGCTGCGATCGATGAAAAGCTCCCTCTAGCATATCAAGCTAGTAATCTCTAGTTTGCTGGTGGCAGTGTTACTGACACTCGGTAAATCGAAAAATAGCTACATGAGTAACTGTCAGGCGCAGCACGTAGTTGTAATGCTCTAAGAGAAATCAAGCTGCATTCCATCGTATCCGAGAAAAACTCCAGGTGGAAGCCTCTTGCTTTCAGTGTCGTGGTCGAGATCGTGACCGATATGAGTTAAGACAGTTTTCTTAGCTCCCAACGTTTGGGCTATTTCAATCGCTTCGGCAACAGTGTTGTGCGTATTGTGTGGCTCATGACGGAGTCCGTCGATAACAAGAGTGTCGATGCCAGTGAGTAGCTCTTTAGAACGTTTCGTTAAACCCTTGCAGTCTGTCGCATATCCCAGAGACCCGATTCGAAATCCTGTTACCGTGATGTGGCCGTGAGGTAGGGGAAAGGGCTCGATCGTAGTGTTGAAAAGCGAGAAAGAACGATCATTTGATATTGGAATAAACTCTAGTTGAGCCAAGAATCCACCCATGTAGTCGGCATGAGGAGTAACAAGATAGGGAAATGCTGACTTTATTCCGTCGATGGTTGCCGCGCTACCGAAACAGGGTATCGCACCACTATTAGAGAAATTGAATACTCGCAAGTCATCGGTGCCGTAAATATGATCGGCGTGACTGTGTGTGTATAGGACGGCATCGACTTTATCTACAGCGTGATTTAAACATTGATGGCGAAGGTCTGGTCCTGCATCAATAAGAATAGCAGGGCCACTAGCTAAGCGAATAAGAGCTGAGGACCTGTTGCGAAAATTCTTTGGATCGTTAGAAGTGCATACCGAGCATCGGCATCCTGGAATGGGGACCCCGGTTGATGTGCCTGTGCCGAGCAAAATACATGAGTGTTCTGACATTATGCGTTTTTTTTCTTGGCGTTAATGTATGACATTCGGAGAGAATGAAGCACCTCCTCCAAGAATCGCACCTCTTCTGAACTCAGATTGCCACGAGTACGAGTTTGAAGCATCGTTAAAATATCTATGGTTTGTCGAGCGGAATCGAGATCGCGCGGTATTTCCATGCCCGTTGGAGGGGGCATTTCTCCTAGTTGTACTAACACTTGGGTAGCGAGCGACATCACAAATGACGTAAAAGCTACAGGCTCATCCTGCTGGTCTGAGCTCTCTGTCATGGTAAAGCCTTGCTCTGTGGGCGTTTGTGGATTTGTTTTTTCGCGATCGGAATCTAGAGGTTTGTTTTCACTGCGAGACGGTTCTTTATCTGCCTCCTCACGTAAACTTCTTTCCTCTCCTGCGGAGTCAAATCTTCGCTTGTCTACAATTTGAAATCCCTTTTTTTCTTGTTGTGATTCCTCTGCCATATGGAGCTCCTACGTTTCTTTTCGAACAAAGTCTATCATCATCGTAGGTTAGGAAAAACTGTCTATCCTTTGTGTTGTTAAAAAACTGCCAACTGAGGGCGGCGGAGCTGCTTGAACCAAGCGGGGCGGACATATCAAAATTCTGACAGGGTGTCACAACATTGAACACTTCTAGAGAAAACCTCTAGCCGTTAACGCCCTGAATATATTACTTGCAACTTTTTTTTGGGATCCTGCATCGCGGTTTTAGCGGTGGCAAGGTTTTCGCATGGAACAAAGGAAACTCGCGGCTTCGACGACACGCTCTTTGCAGCAGAATACACCGGTGAGAAACATCCCCGGAAGAAGATAAGTGCTTGATGTGTGGTGCCGAAGACTGAGGTCTTGCTAAGGAAGGTTTTTGATAGAGGTGCATATGGCGGTCAAAAAGAGTGATTTAGATCTGGTTAAAGAGGTTCGCAAGGGTAATCAAGATAGCTTCGAGGAGCTCCTGGGACGGTACAATACCAAAGTATACAGTTTAGCTACACGCTTGACACGAAACCCGGAGGATGCAGAAGAGGTCTTGCAAGATGTATTTATAACGGTACATCGAAAAATTGACAGTTTTGAGGGAAAATCTTCGTTCTCAAGTTGGTTGTATCGGGTGACCGCCAATGCAGCGTTTATGAAATTACGAAAGCGAAGACAGCATCAAAGTGTCTCCCTTGAGGATCTTCTCGGACAACCCCAAATCGTTAGTGCTCTCAGAACATCTGAGAACACATATGTAGATGCCCAGAGTATTCGCAATGAAATGCTGACAGCGCTCGAGCTCGCCATTAGTAAGCTTCCTGATGAATATCGACCGGTTTTCATATTGCGTGATGTCGATGGATTAACAAGCAAGGAGGTGGGAAAGATTTTGGACTTAACGGTTCCAGCAGTTAAGTCAAGATTACACCGTTCTCGATTGATGCTCCGTCGTCGCCTGGCTCGGTTTATTGACGATCAGCGGGTTCAAAATGCACATGACGCACTGGACCTTGACCTAATATCAGGGGAGTAGGTTTGGCGCGAAGGTTAGGTGTGACCATGGTCGAAGATAGAGATTGAATCAGGCCAAGTATTTTCTCATGGTTGGCAATTGTAAGACTCCGCGAAGAGCAGATGGCGCTTGTAATATCTCATGGCGTCACGCTTCTCGAACAGGAATAATCAGATTGTAGCAAACCGTTAAAGAACCCAGAGAAGTGGGATCCTAGTTGTCGCTTTTCATAAAATCAGATCTTTGGATTTCTGCCGCTATAGAAGGTAGATAGTGTAAAGATTGTATTTGCACGTGAGTTAGAGTGCGCACTGTGGGGTCTTTTGTTCGCGTCTAGCCGGTTTTCTTACAAGCCCCCGGACTTTTAGCGTTTTATCGACTTCTTGGCAGAGGTTTTCCTCTCTGGGTTACGAATTTTATACCAGCCTCTTTTCGTAGATAACTCCTCGGTGTAGGGTTGGTGCCATGGAAGATCGCTGCAGAATATTGGATCAGGTATCGGTAAGGGGTATTCGCCGATGGAGATTTGTGCCCCCGTGTATTGGTATATTGTGTAGCATCTGGATAGGGATTACCGGATGTCAAAGCCCAAAACCTAGTTATCCCCCCATTCACGATTTAAACTCGCAATCGCAGTTGCAGCGGGGGCGAGACCTTGTTGAAGGGTTTGCTGCATGTGGATTTTGCCATTCTGTAGATGGACAGCCCCAACGGCCGCTGAGCGGTGGACGTGTATTTCGAGATGCTTACGGTACAATTCAACCTGGAAATATTACTATAGATAAGGGTGGCATTGGGGAGTGGGGGTTGCGGTCAGTCAGAGATGTTTTTCGCGAGGCAAAAAGACCAGATGGTTCAACACTTGCCCCTCATGCTCACAAAGGATTTGAATGGATGTCGGATCGGGATGTTGATGGTATCACGGCGTATTTGAGACACCTGCCGGGAGAGAAATCCAATGTCTCTCGGCGGACCATATCTTTTTGGAATCGAAATATACGGGGTTTTTGGGAGACATTAGGTGAGGTAAAAGGCTACATTCCCGCAACTTCTCAACAACATAATGTGGAATATGGCAGGTACCTAGTTGATAACGTGGCTCGATGTGGCGCGTGTCACAATAGGCCTAGCGGTCTTTTTTCATCTGAAAAATACTTAGAGGGAGGAAAAGAGATCTCTATTAATGGTGACTTTCGTTTTGCGCCGAACATTTCGCAGTCTACAACTGGTGGAATCGGGGCATGGACAGAGCAGGAGATGTATAGATTTCTCAAAACTGGACAGACTCCAGAGGGACAAGATGTTAGCTCTAAGTATTGTCCGGTCTCATTTTACGCGCAGGCTCCAGAGGATGATATCCAGGCGGTTGTGTCCTATTTGCGGACTGTCAAGGGAGACAGCTGACGAGGTATGCTTGTTCTTGGAATTGAATCGAGTTGTGACGAAACGGGCTTGGCTCTTTTAAGAGTTGAAGTAGACAGTGCCCCGATATTAGTGGGAGAGGTGTTGTCGTCGCAGGTAGCGCTGCATGAGAAGTATGGAGGAGTCGTCCCGGAATTAGCATCACGGGAGCATTTAAAAAACCTTCCGATTTTATTTGAAGAACTATTGGATAGAACCAATTGTGCTATTGAAGATATTGATGTCATCGGTGTGACGTGTGGCCCTGGTTTAAAGGGTTGTCTGTTGGTCGGTGTTACGTTTGCCCAGGGTCTATCAAGTTCGAGTGGTATTCCAATAGTAGCCGTCAATCATATTGAGGGGCACATCCTCAGTGCTCAGATGCATTATCCGGACCTTCGGCCACCCTACTTGGCACTGGTGGTTTCAGGAGGGCACACTGAAATTATTTTGGTTGAGGCCATTGGGCAGTATCGTTGCATCTGTCGAACTCAAGATGATGCTGCTGGAGAGGCGTTTGATAAATCGGCCAATCTGATGGGATTGGGATATCCAGGTGGGGTTGATCTAGCAAACTTAGCAGATGCATTTTTAGGCAAGTCTCGTTTTACGCTTCCGCGTGTTGCCCGAGAGATTGAATCGTTTAGCTTTTCTGGTCTCAAAACAGCGATAGCTTCATTGGTTAGGAAGGAAGTTATAGCATTACAAGATCATAATGAGAGAGCCGAAATTGCATGGACTATTCAGGATTCGATTGTTGATGCATTGCTTTACAAAACAAGGAAAGCACTCGATTTGTATGATGTCCCTCTAGTTATCTGTGGTGGTGTGTCAGCTAACCAAGAGCTTCAGCGACGGTTGCGGCAACTTTGTGCTAATGTATTTGTCCCACCGTTAAAGCACTGTGTTGATAATGGTGCAATGATTGCCTATGCGGCCGCGTGTCATATTATAGAAGGACATAGTTACGGGCATCTTGATATCCATAGTCGATGGCCAGTAGAGATGTTGAAAGATTTTTATGGTTTGAGTTGAGTAATGCATAAACGACGAAAGGTTCCTGGAAGTACAAAACGGACATTAACTTCGTTGGGGGTGCGCCCCTCAAAGGAAAGAGGACAGAACTTTCTGATACGCCCCGAATATATTGAGGCGATCGTAGGTTTTGGAGAGATGCCGGAGAATTGTCAGGTCGTTGAGATAGGTCCGGGTACCGGTGCTTTGACAGAAAAGCTTTATGGAACAGGGAATCTTTCGGTTGTTGAAATAGAAAGTAAGTTTTGTGAGATGCTGAAGGATAAGTTTCCTGGGATCCGTGTTTTTAACGAGGATGCCAGAGGGTTTGACTTTTCTAGCATCGGGAAGAATCTTTTTGTATTTGGAAATATACCGTATGTATTTTCGACAGAGATTATTTTTCAGTTAGTGAAACATCGGACCTCAATCTCGCACGTGGTCTTAATGGTGCAGAAAGAATTTGCACAAAGAATAGCGGCGCAGCCGGGTGGGCGGCAGTATGGTAGTCTTTCGGTGGCGGTTCAAATGTATGCTGATGTGTCGTTGGGGCCTATCGTTCCAGGGACCGCATTTCATCCTCCTACGGCCGTGGAGTCTCAGGTGATAAAGCTGTCATTCCTGTCTGAGCCACGCGTTGCCATATCGGATGAGGTTAGTTTTGAGGTGCTCGTAAGAGCGGCCTTTGCACAGAGGCGCAAAAAAGTAATTAACAGTCTTCTTTCGAAAGGAATCTGGAGTCGAGAAGAAATTCAGGAGGCGTTTGACCGTGTTCTAGTGAGTACAGATCTTCGAGCCGAGCGGATAACAATCGAGGAGTTTGCGCAGTTGTCGGAGCATCTTAAGAAAAGCATGAAATAGCTTAGTGCTATGTTGGTGCCCGTTTTTTGATATCGCATTCATCGCAGGCTTCGGAAGCGCCGTAGCCTGCGATAAACTAACGGTACGAATAAAACGCCTTTAGCTTGCTAAAAGCACTTCATTTACCGTATCCGCATTTGATGATTTTTTTGCCTTTTTAAAGAAATCCTCAGGAATCTCCCCGATTAGCTTCTCTATTGATTCTCGCTTGACGCGCCAATCAGAGCCTAGTTTAAAGCCATCGATAGTGCCGGCCTTGATAAGATCGTAGACCTTTGGTCTGTGTATGCGAAGCAGGGTGGCTACCTCTTTTACTGTAAGCAATAGTGGGTCTTGTGTTTTAGTCATGGTGTTAATCCTTACCGTTTTTATCTACATTTCGAGGAGGTCATAGTGTAGCGACGCCCGCTTGAGAGTCGCCTTATAGTCCTACTCAGTACGTGAATGGGTATGCTGTGTGTTTCAGATGGTGTGACTTTATTCGGGCAGAACTAGTAAATTTGGGGATATTTAGGTTGTTTTTGGTTTGTTGGTGCTATTAGCGGGTGTGGTTTATAGCTTAGTGATTTCAATAGATTGCTGTTTTCGCTTGCCGATGGTAAGCTCTCGGGTCGTGTGCAAGCATTTAAAAATATTACACTTGTTTGGTGGGCTTAAACTATGACACCGGCCTCGCCTCGTCTATGTTTTGTCGTTCCCCGTTTTTTTGAGGGATTAGCGGGCGGTGCAGAGACATTACTCAGTAATTTGGCTGTTCAAGCTGCAAGCCGCGGCTGTAATGTCGAGTTACTAGCGACTTGTGCGAGAGATAATCGTACATGGGAAAATGTTTTTTCTCCCGGTGAAGAGCGCTACAAAGGGGTTCGGTTGCATCGGTTTCCAGTCGATTCTCGGAACTTGGATGAATGGATACCGATTCAATCTGCCATTCATGATGGACAAAGTGTGCCGTATGATGATCAGTTGCGTTGGATGCAGGAAAGCGTTAACTCGAGGGCGATGTATCAATACATCGCAGAGAATCAAAGCCGCTTTGATGCGATTATACTTGGTCCGTATTTGTTCGGCACTACCTTTTGGGGATCTCAGATAGCCCCACACAAAAGTATTTTAGTTCCATGTTTGCATGACGAACCGTACGCATATCTTGAGATCATAGCGACGATGTTTCGGTCGGTTAGCGGATGTATTTTTAACGCCTTACCGGAACAGCAGTTGGCTTGTGCTTTATACGGAAGTGTAGACGGTGGAGTGGTAGGTATGGGTTTTGAACCTTTGCCTGATCAGACTGGTATTGCTAGCCGGTATTTTGAAAACGATTTTCCATATGTGCTGTATTTGGGGAGGAAAGAAACGGGCAAGAATGTACATTTGCTTGTGGATTATTTTTGCGAAGGCAAGGACAGAGGAGTGATTCCAGATTCTTGCAAGCTTGTTGTGCTCGGGGGTGGTAGTTTTGATGATTTACATCGGCAAGATGCACTGAGCCGGAGTGATGTTATTGACTTGCCACATGTGTCAGAGGAAGAAAAGGAGCGGATTATCGCTGGAGCACTCTGTATGTGTCAGCCTTCGTGTAATGAATCGTTTTCCATCGTTTTGATGGAGTCATGGCAGAAACGAGTGCCGGTTGTAGTGCATGCTGAGTGCCCCGTTACGAGGTCTCATGTTGAGGAATCCGCGGGAGGATTGTATTTTGGATCGCCTTTTGAGTTTGCTGGCGTAGTGACGTATCTACTTGAGCGCTCTCAAGAGAGGCGTGTGATGGGAGATGCTGGATTTCGTTACGTCAAAGACCGATATTCTTGGGATAGTGTAATGGAGCGATTTTCAGACACGCTTTGTGACTTGATTCCGTCGTTGGCAGTATCTAACAGGCAATGCAAGCAAACCAATGGTTGTGATCGCGGGAACTCTCTCCCATAAATGTATCGAGTCAGAGTTGCTCGTGTTCCCTCTTTATGATACATCCTCTCAGATAACCCCGGGGGAGGTGCGAAAAGCACCTGAGACGCCGTTAACTATCGGCGAAACCCTTTGAACCTGAATCGGATAATGCCGTCGTAGGGAGAGGAACAATGATGTACTGTACAAATGCGGTCGCCAAGTCTTTGGTCGCCAAGTCTTTCCGGCTTTTTTTCTTTTGTCTCTCGTTAACAATTCTATTAATCGGGGCAGTTCTCCTCTGTCCGCCTGATGTTTTCTCGCAGGAGAGCGCAGATTTGCCAGCAACCACTGATCTCTTTATCAGAGGAGTCCCGTTTGCATCTAGGAATAGTGAAGTTCCGTTCAGTACGACTGTGGTTGGTGAGCAACGTTTACAAGAGAAAGGGGAGACTTCTTTCGAATACGAGATGGAAGCGATTCCGAATCTGACATGGTCATCGGGCACTTCTAGACCGCGATTTTTTCTTATAAGAGGAGTGGGTGAGTTAGAGCAATACGAAGGCGCGCCCAATCCGTCGGTTGCTACAATAGTCGATGGCATCGACTTTAGTGGATTAGGAATAACGATACCATTGTTTGACATTGAAGATGTTGAAGTTCTTCGGGGTCCACAGGGTATATTGTTTGGCTCTAGTGCACTAGCAGGGGCAATCTCGGTCGATTCCAATGCTCCAACTTCGTATCGGAGTGGAAATGCTCAGGTGATTGTGGGTAATGACGATTTATACTCGGGCGGCTTTGCTGTAGGGGGCGCTATTCCTGGCACTGACAAGCGGTTTCAGATGCGAGTGTCTGCATTTTCGTCGCGCCGTAATGGCTTTAGGGATAATGCTTTCCTAGGCGTTGATGATACTAACAGGCGTGAGGAATCTATTGTCCGACTGAAGGGACGATATCAGCCATCTGGCCGACTTACCGTAGATGTCACGGCGTGGCAGTCGGATTTTAACAACGGCTATGATGCGTTTGCGATTGATAACTCATTTACTACGCAATCAGATAGGCCGGGCGTGGATAAAACATTTGTTCAAGCGGCAAGCGTACGAGTCAATTCGAAGCTCAGTCGGGGTGTGGTGTCAGAATCCATGACATCAATAGCTCGGACGGCAATCGATTACAGTTTTGATGGAGATTGGGGTAATGAGCGGCTATGGGATCCGTACAATCCGTATGATTATTTCTCCGATTCGTTTCGAGCTCGCAAAGTTATTGGACAAGAACTTAGATTGGCCTCTGATGATGACCTCTATGTGCATGGAAGTGATTCGCGTTGGTTAACCGGTGCTTTCTTGCAGGATCTCGGTGAGGGGGTATCCATTGATCAGTATTTTGAGGAAGATGTCTATGATGCTCTGACGAGCACGTATCGCGCGAGAACCGCTGCTGTTTTTGGTCAATTTGAGGCTCCCCTTGGCCATGGAAGGTCTTTATCAATTGGCTCAAGATTTGAACAGCGAAATACAAGATATTTTGATTCTCGTTTAGCTAATTTCTCTCCTACGTTTTCAATGGTCGGTGGTGTGGTGACGTATCAACACGAAATTACAAAATTGGCTCGCGGATATATGACTGTATCGCGGGGGTATAAAGGAGGGGGGGTTAATACCGGAGTGCAAGTACCCGAAGAAAGGCGACAGTATAATCCTGAGTACCTGTGGAATGCCGAAGTTGGGATTAAGGGAAGCTTTTTTGAGGATGTCGTCAAGGCTAATATTTCTGTGTTTCACAATGAACGTCGTTCTCAGCAATTGAAGTTTGCGATTCAAAACGACCCAACTGATCCCTTAGCGTTCACGTATATCACGGAAAGTGTAGCGAATGGTCGCAGTACCGGGCTTGAGCTAGATTCAACGGTGGCGCTGGGGGAGAATTGCGATTTTTTTCTTGCCGGTGGAATCATGGAATCAGAATTGATTTCCGTTCCGGATGAGAGTGTCAGTCTGGCGGGACGAGCCTTCTCAGTGGCACCATCATGGCAGTATTCTACCGGATTGCGCTTTTCTTTCTCGCGTGGGCTCTTCTCTCGGATAGAAGTTACGGGTAAAGATTCTTTTTATTTCGATGATAGCCATAACCAGCATAGCAATCCCTATTCGCTGGTTAATATATCTACCGGATGGCGGCATGAGAGCTGGAGTATAGTGGCATGGAGTCGAAATATTTTTAATCAATCGTATGATACCCGAGGGTTCTTTTTTGGAAATGAGCCTCCTGATTATCCAACGCGCTTGTACGTACAGAGAGGTGATCCGCGCTCGTTCGGCATGACGGTAGCGTACAACTTTTAAAGAGTTCGTCTGTCTATTCTCCAATATGAGATGAGTCATCTAGAGCACCTTAGTTGGCGGCTATAGTGGACTATCGAGGTTGTATGTCGATATGTGACGACACAGTTGCGTTGGAGGCGTGATGAGCGAAGAGAACCGAGAGGGCTTTGCTGTAGAGGTTGTTTTTAATGGCGTTAAGGAGTCAGAGGCGCTCCGTGCCAAGGGGGAGTCGTTACTGCAAAAGTTAATGCTGCAAAGGCCTCAGGTTATGTGGGCGCAGATGGTTCTTGAGTCAAACCACCGTCACCATCATCAGGGAAACTTGTTTCAAGCTCGTATACACGTGCACTGCGCAGGTCAGGATATTGATATTACGCGCGAGTCCGGACAGAACCACGCGCACGCAGACCCTTATGTAGCGATGCGAGATGCCTTTTATGCGGCTCGCCGCAAGCTCGATGAGTTTGGGACGCGAAGGAGTGGACAGCAAGCTCGGCATGAGCGAGTTCGGTATAATGGTAATCCGCGACATAATCCTCTGGACTAGTTCGTGAGCCAAGACGTATCTTTGAGTGTATAGACGGGCACTAGGTCTCACTATCTCCTTTTGATAGGTTGTTTTTTGCTCTCTGTTAATGAGCATTTCAGTAATGCTTGTTTTTGATGTAAACCGCTTTCGTGATTGTGCCTGTTTCCAATGGAACATCGAACGCAGGTTAGTAGCGGCGAGTCTTTTCATCTGGGAGCTCCTCAATAGCGTTTAGTGTTCTTAGGGTGTAACGTGACTTCTCTGTTGCCAAAGTTTGCGATTGCAAATTCTGACATTGACCGTTTCGATATGTCTGGTGTTATTTGCTTCCGCGGCGTATTTCGTGAATAGGCATCTACGGGGAATTCCTACACCATTATCTATTGTGGTGTGGTTTTTCTCCCTCTAATTGTATACTAGAGGGAGCTCTCTAATTGCGAAAATGCGTTTGCCCCGAAGTGTATCTTTATATTGAGAATAAGTAGCGGCGCTCCTGAGTGTCGAATCGAAAATTCTCTGCTTGTGCGAGAAGGTTCTTGTGATAGAGAGGTAGTTGAAGGAATACTTTTATAGATCATGCGTTGGAAGTTTTGATAGGAGGACGATACGATGGAAGATAAGGTTTGGAAGCCTGGCGATCCAATAAATTCTCCAGTTGATGAAATGCAGTCTCTAGATCCATCTGTAATGGACGTGACATCAATATATAAATGTATGACGGGAAGCATTATCCCACGCCCAATAGCGTTTGTTTCGACAGTGAGTAAAAATGGAGCGATTAATGCAGCTCCATTTAGTTATTTTAATGCGGTAGCCAGTGCGCCGCCGACAGTCATTATCTCTATTACTTTTAAGTCTAATGGCGAAAAAAAGGACTCGCTCATAAATATTGAACGTACCGGAGAATTCGTTGTGAATACCGTTTCGGAATGGATGCTTGGGCCGATGAATCATTGTGCGGCAGAATATCCCTACGGTATTAGCGAGGTCGAGAAAGTTGGATTAACGACGTTGGTCTCGGATTTGATCGCACCCCCGCGGATCGCCCAATCCCCAGTTCAGTTTGAGTGCAGGCAACAGCAGCAAGTTCAAGTCGGGGACGGTTCACCTGGAAGTGCTGTTGTGGTATTTGGAGAGATCATAAGAATACATGTCTTTAAGAAAGCTTTTAGCAATGGAAAGTTGGATGCAAATCTTCTTAGACCAGTCGGTCGATTGGCGGGTGGACAGTACAGTCTTTTGGGGGATGTTCAAACGCTGAATAGACCGGTTTTGTAGTATGTCGATCGACTTTTGGGGGATTAAGACGTCGGGTCTAGAGATCGCTGGTGCGATTACAGCGCTCGTATATCTAGTGTTGATGGCGCATAAGTTTCGCCTTGCATGGGTGCTGTATATTGCAAGTTCATTTTTTTATGCAATCGTTTTCTGGCGGGAGAGTCTGTATGGAGATTCAGTATTGCAAGCGTTTTTCATTGCGGTGGGTTTCTATGGATGGCGAACCTGGTCGGGTTTAGCCCCCCAAGTCATCGTACTTAGGAGGATGTCCAGGAAAAACCATGTCCTTGGGATTGGTGGGATTGCTCTGCTTGCTTTGTCACTCGGTGGAGGACTGTATTTATATACCGATGCAGGCAGTTTTGCATTTCCGGATTCGTTTATCCTGGTAGGAAGTGTGATTGCAACATTCCTCACCATAGGAAGATATATTGAAAATTGGTGGTATTGGATTGTCATAAATGCAACCACGGTATTTGTCTACTATTGCAAGGAAATGCCCCTTACGGTTTGTCTGGCCACGTTTTATTTCCTACTCTCGTTTTATGGATTACGTGAGTGGTGGCGGGGAAGCGAGGTTAATTGCAGTGATCCGGTCTCGCGCTAAGTTGGGGAGCGTTTCTTTTTGCTGGTACAACAGCGGGTTTTTAGTGTAGGTTTAAGGACGCCGCTTGCCGTGTGAAAAACTTTGGTGTTGGCAGAGTATCGGCGTGATAAATTTGTTAGATGTTTCGAGGCAGGAGTCTTTTCTAGGTTCTTGCGGTAATAGGATAACAGGAGCAAAGAAGATGGTGAAGAGACAGAGTTTGATGTTAGGAATTGTAGTTGGGCTAATGGTGATAATCTCGTCTGGTTGCACGCCTGTCGGCGGAGGTGATCCGTATTATGGTGGGGCTAATTCCCCAAGGCCGCCCTACGGGTCCGGTCCCTATTACGGTCGTGGCGGTGGTTGGTATGACGCACAGCGGCAAGAGAAAAAGGAGCTTAAACGTGAGAGAAAGGAGTTGGAGAAAGAGAGGGAGAGGTTAGAGCGAGAGAGGAAACGACAAATCTTCCCTAAAAGAACCCCGATCCCACGACCGACCGTCAAGCCTGTTGAAAGATGTCCAGCCGGATATAGTCCGAGCGAGCAAAAGTGTAGTGCAAAGGAGCGCACGCTAGGATGTAAGGATATGAGGCTTCCTGGAGGACTTGGCTGTGTTAATCGAAAGGCGATGAGACGCAAGGGAGTTCTGGGCGGCCGGGGTCGGTAAAGATTGAGCCAATGGTAATTGCTGTTCCTCGCAAAGGCTTGCCCTTAGATGACTTCATTGCAGTGCCATGGGGAAGAAGATTTGGGCCATGGAAAAGAATATTGGGAGAAGCGATTTCATGAAGGGGACACCCCCTGGGATTTGGGGGAGGCTACGCCGCTACTTCATGAAGCGCTTGAGTTCCTGCAATCCATGCCCGGATATAGTTCTGAGCTAGGCTCGGTCAAGTCCGCCAACGTGTTGTGTGCTGGAGCGGGTAGGGGCTGGGATGCTCTTGAGCTGGTAAGGCATGGATTTGATGTGGTGGCTGTTGAATGGGCAGGCTCTGCTGTCGATTCTTTGCGCAAGCGGCACCGGTCTTTGCGCGAGCGGCACCGGGCACTCGGTCCTAATCTCAATGGCAGTCTATCGATAATAGAGGGTGATTTTTTTAAGATTGAAGCAGGTCAAGTTGATATTGCCTTCGAGCACACGTTTTTTTGTGCCCTTGACCCGGACTGCCGATCTAATTACGTAGACGTTATGTCGAGGTGGCTGAAGCCAAAGGGAGTGTTGCTCGGAAACTTTTTTATCGATTCTGGTGGTAATGGCGGTCAAAATGACAGATGTGAGCCCCCCTTTTTCATTACGAAAGAAGAGGTGCAGATGCTATTCGCTCATAAATTCAATATGTTGTCTCTAGTGCCTGCAGTAAAAAAGGGTGCGGGCCGTAGGGGGGATTTCGAGTGGTTAGGAGTATTTCAACGCCTTGATTCAGAACTAAGATAGCCTCTTTTTCCTAGAAACGCGTTGGGAATAGTCGGAATTAAGGAATTTATTTGCTCCAAGGGTTGTAAAGGCCAGTGAATTATGTAGAATCTTGGCGTTTGTGACTCTCGTGCAAACGATAGTCACGGTGTCGATATACACCGACATTGAAGTGCTAACTGAAGCTTTGAAGCGCCAGTTAGTGACGCCAAACGGAGGGTGTTTATCGGCGTTCTATTCGTCTGCTACGCTGTTATGCTGCTGGATCCGAGTCATGGAGCACGGCGGTGGGAATAGTGTGGGGCGAGCGTGCAAAGTAAAGTGGAGAAAGTGTTGTGAAGGTCCGAGCATCTGTGAAGCCAATTTGTGGCTACTGTAAGGTAATAAAGCGAAGGGGGAAGATTTTTGTCTTCTGTAGTCGTACACCCAAGCATAAGCAACGTCAGGGATAGTTTTCTAGGAGTTTAAGAGGTATGCCACGTATTGCAGGAGTAGATCTTCCGCGGAATAAGAGGATCATAAGAGGTTTGACCTATATTTTCGGTGTTGGTCTCACCAAGTCTCGTCAGATCCTTTCGGAAGCTGGGATTGAGGAGGAAGTTCGAACAGATGATCTAACAGAAGATCAGGTCGACAAGATTCGCAAGATTATTGAGCGTCGAGAGCGTGTTGAAGGTGATTTGCGTCGAGAAGTTCAGGGTAACCTAAAACGTCTGATGGACTTGGGTTGTTACCGAGGTTTGCGACATAGGAAAGGATTACCGGCGCATGGTCAAAGAACTCGTACAAATGCAAGAACTCGGAAGGGGCCGCGTAAGGCGCCGGTTGCGGGTAAGAAGGCGGCAACTAAGACCTAATGTTTTTAATGAAGATTGTACAAGCTTGTAAGGAGTAGTTTGTGGCAGAAGCACGTGGAGCTGCTGGAGCAGCTAAAAGAAAGAAGACAAAAAAGAATGTCCCGGTTGGTGTTGCGCATGTTCATGCGACGTTTAATAACACCATAGTTACTATAACAGATCCGGCGGGAAATGTGATTGCATCGTCGAGTGCAGGAGCTAATGGTTTCAAGGGTTCGAGGAAATCGACCCCGTTCGCCGCACAGGTTGCTGGTGATATCGCGGCCCGAAAGGCAAAGGAGGCTGGGGTGCGAACCGTTAGTGTTAAGATAAAAGGTCCGGGTTCAGGACGAGAGTCAGCGTTGAGGGCGCTACACCTAGCTGGATTGCAGGTGACCTTAATTAAGGACATAACGCCTGTTCCTCATAATGGGTGCCGAGCTCGTAAGAGTCGACGAGTATAGTTTTAGGGAGAATCGAAGTCATGGCTAGGTATTGTGGTGCAGTATGTCGTTTATGCCGAAGAGAGGGAGAGAAGCTCTTTCTGAAGGGCGAGCGGTGTTTTTCGGGGAAGTGCGCAGTTGAGAAGCGAGAGGGTGGACCAGGGCAACATGGTCGTGGGCGTCAAGCATTTTCGACGTATAAGATCCAGTTGCGAGAGAAGCAGAAGGTTAAGCGCTCCTACGGGTTACTCGAGAAGAAGTTCCGAGATACATTTGCTCGAGCAGCACGAACAAAGGGAGTTACTGGTACAGAGTTGTTGGTGTTATTGGAGCGACGTTTAGATAACGTGGTATACAAGGTCGGCTTGGGGTCGTCGCGGCAGCATGCCAGACAGTTTATCAACCACGGGCACGTTCTAGTGAATGGAAAGAAAGTGTCGATACCATCGTATGTAGTTTCAGCGGGTGACGTTGTAGAGGTTGTAGAGACAAGCAAGAAAAATCCTCTGGTGACCGCGGCAATGGAAGCGGCTAAGTCGAGGATTATTCCTGAATGGCTCACGCTCGATCAGGACGGTGTGAGAGGTACAGTGAACTCACTCCCGACACGAGAGCAGATACCTCCTACATTCAGAGAACAGCTGATAGTAGAGTTGTATTCCAGATAAAGAGTTTCCGCGTAATCTCTCTTCAATGGGGGAGATTATAGAGAGTTTAAGGCTAGAAACTGAAAATATAGGATTAGGTGCATGAAGAAGGTCAGTCTCAAGGACTTAATAAGCCCAAACAGAGTAGAAGTTGAAGGCATCACGGCCGATAGCCGTTACGGTAAGTTTATCGCTGAGCCGCTTGAGCGCGGTTTCGGTATGACGATCGGTACGGCAATTCGCCGGATACTCCTGTCGTCATTACAAGGCGCGGCTATCACGTCGATACGAATCGATGGCGTTTCGCATGAGTTCTCAAGTATTCCCGGTGTTGTGCAAGATGTCACTGAACTTACGCTTAATCTAAAAGAGGTGGTTGTTCGACTCGAAGAGAAGGAAGAAGCGGTCTTAAGGGTGGAAGCTCAGGGGCCTTGCGATGTAACGGCTGGAATGCTTCAAGGAGATGGCGTTGTAGAAATATTAAACCCAGAGTTGGTTTTGGCGACTCTTGGAGATGGTGCGACGCTCAGCATGGAAGTAACCGTGAAGGTTGGAAGGGGCTATGTACCTGCTGACAAGAACAAGGTTGAAGGGGCCCCAGTTGGCACCATCTTTATGGATTCGATCTTTTCGCCAATTCGACGAGTTAATCTCGCTGTTACCAACGCTCGTGTAGGACAAAGAACTGACTACGATAAGCTTGCGATGGAAATTTGGTCCGATGGAAGTATTGATCCTCGTTCGGCCATAGCTCAGGCGGCTCATATCCTAGTTGACCAATTAGGTATTTTTGTTGGGCAAGATCTCATTGTTGAAAGAGAAGAGCCAAAACTTGAGGAGCCAGCGAAGCGATGGAATGATAATTTGTTCCGCCGTATTGATGAGCTTGAGCTCAGTGTACGCTCTGCCAACTGTCTGGAGAATGCCGACATCAAATACATTGGGGAACTGGTTCAGCGAACAGAGGCTGAGATGCTCAGAACTAAGAATTTTGGACGGAAGTCTCTCAATGAAATTAAGGAGATTCTGTCGGAGATGGGACTTTCCTTGGGATTGAAGTTAGAGGATTTTCCAGCTCGCCGAGATTTAGAGTCGATGAAAGAGCAGACTGATCACTAATCGAGAAAGGAAGTAGTACTATGAGACACCGCAATGGTCAGAGACAATTAAGCCGTTCAACAAGTCACAGACGTGCCTTGTTGCGTAATATGGCCACGTCGTTCATAAAGTTCGAACGTTTTGAGACCACAGTGCAAAAAGCTAAGGAGCTTCGACCCGTGGTAGAGCGTTTAATAACTCTAGGTAAGGTCGATACGCTTGCTGCAAGAAGGCAGGCGTACGGATATTTGACTGAGAAATCTGTCGTTCACAAGTTGTTTGCAGAGGTCGGTCCTCGGTGCAGGACTCGTAATGGTGGTTATACTCGTATAGTCAGAACTCGCTATCGACACGGTGATGCTGCGGAAATGGCGGTTATTGAATTAGTTGATAAGGCTGGTGAGAAGCCGGTAGAGAAAAAAGTTGACGCGAAGGCGCCTGCAAAGAAATCAGCATCGTCTGCAAAAGCTAGCGAATCGAAGAAGGCCAAGGCAGCTTCGAAAAAGCCTGCAGCTTCGAAAAAGCCTGCAGCTTCGAAAGAGAAAACGAAATAACTGAAAAGCTTTGTTGAGCACGATCTAGGATCACCTCTACGAGCAATGTCGTTTGTTTCTTGGTGGTTCCAATCGTAGGAGGGACGTATGGGAATGTATGACGGCAAAAAAGTACTAGTTCTGGGTGTTGCGAATGACCGCAGTATTGCGTGGGGTATCGCAGAAGCGTTGCACCGAGAGGGGGCCGAGCTAGCATTTAATTATCTAAATGAGGCATTAGAGCGCCGTGTGCGGCCTCTTGCTGAATCACTTCAGTGCGAGAATGTCTTTCAGTGCGACGTTCAAAAGGAAGAGCAAATCGATGCGATGTTTGCTGAGCTCAAAGAGAGATGGGGAACTATAGATGCTGTAGTGCACTCTCTGGCATATGCTGAAAAAGATGATCTTTCTAACAGGTTTGTGAACACTACTCGAACTGGCTTCCAGACCGCCCTTGATATCTCTGCATATTCGCTTGTATCGGTTGCAAAGCGAGCCTTGCCATTAATGTCGGAAAATGGTGGTTCCATTGTGACCTTGTCCTACCTGGGTGCGGAGCGAGTTGTTCAGAATTATAATGTTATGGGTGTTGCAAAAGCCGCACTAGAGGCATCAGTCCGTTATTTGGCGGCTGATTTGGGACAGGATAATATTCGAGTTAACGCTATATCGGCAGGTCCTATTAAGACACTTGCCGCATCAGGTATTCCTCAATTTCGGGATATGCTTACGGCATTTGCTGAGAAGGCTCCTCTTAAGCGTAACGTGACTCAGGAGGATGTTGCCAATACCGGATTGTATTTGCTTAGCCCGCTCGCCTCGGGGGTGACAGGTGAGGTGATATATGTTGATTGCGGCTTTAGTATCATGGGTATGTAAGTGCTCCGGGTATTTTGATAGCTATGAGCGATGATCTAGAGAAGCTTGCTGACTCGTTGTGCGCCTTAGGGGAATGCATCCTTGAATCCCCGGAAAATAAAGAAGAAGAAGTTTTGGCATTGCTTGAGCGCTATGTAGAGGAGTTCGATCGTTGGAACGTTCTCTGGACTGAGGATAATACGCAAAGACCTCTTTCGCTAAAAGACGCTCAAAAGATACTGGATCTTCATGAACGTGTCTGTGTATGCGCCCAGCAGATGGCGGATGAAGCCGGAAGCTCAATTAAAAGCATGCGTGGGTGGAGTAAGGGAATCAGGGCTTATATAGATCATTTTCCGAGTAAGATTAGTACCACAAGGGGTAAAAAGGGGTAGTTTGTTATGATAAAGAAGCTCCTTGGCCTTATTTTTGTACTCGGTTGTGGATATACGTTCCGGGGTAGCGGAAGTGTGCTACCGCCTGACGTGCATAAGATATATATTCCAATCGTGCAGAACGATTCCACAAAGATCGGCCTCGGTAATTTACTTACCGAGGCACTTCGTGATGAATTTGATAGCTATGGAGTGGTGTCAGTTGTGGATAATGCGCGTGATGCAGATGCAACTTTAACGGTTGAAGTTCTTGATGTGCAAGAATCGACTGGTTCTGTTCGTTCTGGAACCAATACCGCCCTTCAAATGGACACTGTTATGTTCCTACGTGGTGAACTGAGACGAGAGACAGGAGAGCTTCTGTGGCGTGACCCCCAACTTAAGGTGCAACAGACTTACGGCGCGGACAGTTCTGCCGTAGTGACTTCTTCTGTGGGTTTTGCGGGTGGAAGTATCTCTTCAGCAGATCTAGGAGGATTGAGTAGTCGTGAAATATCAAGAGGACAAGAGGCGAGTGCTTTAGCTGGCTTGGCCGAGGAGGCCTCTCGAGAGATATATGATAAAGCCGTTGCCCCAGATTTCTAAAAGTTGGGGAGGGTAGTGGTTGTGTGCTGGTTAGATGGTAAGAAACAGACGTGTGATAATTATGAAAACTCCAGAGATTGTTGAAGTTTTGTTGGTCGCTAAAAATCTGAATGCGGCGTTGAAGAATTTGATAAAGCGCGAGGGGGATGGTAACCCAGAAGTGGTTAGTTTCGCCAAAGATCTAAGAGCTAGAATTAGTGGTTCAAAGTTCAATAGCGATAGTGTCGAGAGCTTTGTTGAGAAGTCACTAGAGCGAGAACGGCACGGGTTTTTTTTAGGGCTCGCCAGATATGCATTCGCGGATGTGATCGATCCAGTAGTTGAAGATGTTATTGGTCGCTTTGCCGATACCTTTAACACCACCTACGAGCGGACTGATGCAGGTGTCGTAGTAAAGTTGCCGGAGCAATTCAAAGAAATTGTCGACGAGGTCGTGCGCATTGCTGATGAGGCGCTAGAAGCCGCGAAGATTCCCGTCAATAGTTATTCAAGGACGACAATGTTTGCTACTGTCTTTGAGGCTGATGTTTTAGAAGAAGTACAGAAGACCTTTCTTTAGTGTCCTCGCGCATAGAAGGTTATGCGCCTGAAAAGTTAGAATTAGTCCTGGCGGCCGCCAGCATAACTATTCCCAAAAGGGTTGAAAAGCCCGCAGAAGACGACAATCTCTCGATTGCTTGAAGGATATAGAAATACCAGTTCGTTTTTAACGATAACGAGTGGACTAGTAGAGTGTGACTTCGAAAAAATGCCTCTTTACTAGGCGTTTTTCTGGATGTAGGCGTTAAGCCGGCTTATTTTTCTAGCAACGGTAGCTTTGTGGTAAAGCCCCTTCGAACAAGCGCTAGCCATTAAAGACTCGGCTTTTCGAGCAAGTTCTGTTGCTTCAGGAGTGCTTCCTGTTGTAGCAGCCGTTTCGGCTTTCTTCAGTGCGGACCGAACCGCAGATTTGGTTGAGCGGTTTCTATCTCTTCTCTTAAGACTCTGTCGGTGTCGTTTGATAGCAGATTTGTGATTAGCCATAATAATTAATTTGTCTCTAAAAATAACGTGTTCCAATCTACCGGCGACACTCGCTTGCGAAATACAAAGTTTCCACCTTCGCTGACGGCAGATAGACCTAGGATACTAGCATGAATCATAATAGGACTCAAACCTAGCACCCTCAAATTTATCACCTGGGTATTACTTTTTAGGTCCGGCAACCCGCGGAAAGAACTCATCGGACCAAGCCTTGGTTGCACCAGTTTGACCTTGATAGTGGCCATGATTGCCTTCTCCATATGCGATCTCTGGTGGAGCAGACATGCCCATGAAAACGAGTTGCGCGACTCTCATACCAGCGACGAGCTCCCGAGGATAGGGGCCTAAATTTTGGAGTTCCAGGGTTACTTGCCCAGCAAAACCACAGTCAATCCAGCCGCTTAGGCTGTGATTAAGCCATAATCGCCCCAGGGAGCTTTTTAGCTTAAGATCGCACACAACATCTCGCGGCATCTTTAGATGTTCTTGTGTGGTTGCCAGAATAACCTCGCCGGGAAACAGGATTATGGAGTCCGATATAATTTCTTCCGGGTCTCTAGTCGGACAAATCCAATGATTCCCTACTGTAACGTCATAACTAGCTGGATTTATTTGCTCTGGATTAAATGGGCTGATCCCGCCGCTTTCGGCAAACTCCCTTATCCAATGGTCAGGTTTAATCATAATCGTGTATCCTTTAACAAAACCGCTACATCGTCATAATCTATCTGCCGATAGAAATAAAGGCTCTTTTGCTTGTAGTTCGTCTTTTTGTCCTCGACGATAGTGGTGGGATGCAGATTGTCTTTAGTCACATTCATACACCGGTTCAACAACGGGAGGGAAGGTTGAGTATCAATAAGAATCTCGTATTTGAGCGAATCCTACTGCTTGAGGATGATAGTAGCCATGCGATGCTAATCAAGCGAGCGCTCGAGGATCTTTCAGACTCTGTTCATGTTTCAGGTACGCTGCGAGATGCATTATCTTCTCTTGAAAAGCATCAATTTGATATTGTAATTAGCGACTTGAATCTACCAGATGCCAGTAGAGATGACACAGTGACAGCGTTGAGAAACTATTCCGCCGAGCTGCCATTGCTCGTACTTACGTCATCGTCTCTTGTCAGTGACGGAGTGGCCGCTATGCGAGGAGGTGCCGATGACTTTCTTGTGAAGAATTTCGATTCTACGTTTAGAGATGTCTTGCAAGTGGTATTGAGCCGACTCAAAAATACGGTGGATGCACGTGCCGAGCGTCGAGAGCTCGAGCGGGATCGAGCTGTCTTGAGAGAAGCTATCGAGAACAGCAACGATGGTCTGGCAGTTGTGTTTCGGGATGGGACTATTGGACACCGCAATGCCGCCTTTGAGGATTTTTTAGCGAGTATGGGTATGGATGCAACAAGTCTCAAAGGTCGAGACTCTGGCGGTGTGTCGTTGGCGGCAAAACTTTCTAATCGTTTGGCGGGTCTCTCACCAGGAGCGGTCTGGAGAACAGAATTCGGTTCAACCTCGACCAAAGAACGAGCCTTTGAGTTGTCAATTGCAATGTCTACGCAATCCGACAGCCCGGATAGCGCCGTCGTTTGGGTGCGAGATGTTTCGGACAAGAAACGGCGAGAGCGATTTCAACGAGAATTACTTTCAACGACTACCCATGATTTAAAAGGCCCTTTGGGAAGTATTTCGCTTTCATGTGAAGTGCTACAGCGAAAGGGGGCGGAGGAACCCCTTGTTGACGGTATCGCGAGCTCTGCACGGGCGGCTCTGCAACTTATCGACGAGTTTTTAAGCGCTCGAAGTATTGAGGATGGTGCCTATGTGCTGAGACCGGTAAGTCAGCCATTACTTCCTGTTATGCTCCGTGTTGCCGACAATTTGCGGATCTCCGCAGAACGTCGAGACATACAGATCAAGGTGGCTGAGGATTCGCCGGATACTGTCGGCTGTATCGATACTCTGGGGTGTGAGCGTGTATTGATGAATCTTGTAAGCAATGCGATTAAGTTTTCTCCTAAAGGGAGTGTTGTTTCTGTGGCATGTCGGCGAGCTGATGGAGGGGTCGTTTGCTCTGTAAAAGATGAAGGTAGAGGAATAGAAGTATCTGATATTCATCGTTTGTTTGAGAGGTATGGACGCCTGGAAGAGCACGGTCATATTAGCGGAACCGGATTGGGTCTATTTATCGTCAAGTGTATCGTCAATGCTCACAATGGAACGATTGATGTCACTTCTGAGCAAGGAACCGGAACAGTATTCGAGATATTTTTTCCCGATGATCCACCTCGAAACGAGAGGGGTGAGATTGTTTGCCAAGACGTAATGTAATGGAAAGCTGGGACTGAGGAAATGCTAATAAGGATAAACTATGGCGTTGTTTGTGGCGCTAAATCCATACTGCTTTTATTGATCACTTTGTATGTGACGGGGAGATATGCCTGGGCGGACCCAGTTGCAGACATTTCATTCGTTTCATCGCTTGACTGTCACAAGGAGTCCCGACGCTGTGGAGCTGTTTTTGTTGGAGGAGATTATGCCGGCAGTAAATTAGGGCTCGAGATTAATAAGAATCTGGGAGGGGTGATACGTGTCGACTTGAAAGACGGAGATGCGTATCCGCTTCACATTGCCGCAGGCGGTGTTGCTGGAGCAACGATCACGTTAACGTGGGATGGAGATTATAATCCGCGCCAATTATCGAGCATTGGCTTGAATTGTCTCGATGTTACTCATTTAGAATCTTTAATCGTGCCCATGCGTTTCGATGATGCTCGTAACGATGGTTTGGCCGAGCAGGCTAAGCAGCATACCTTCTCTGCGCGACTGATAGCCTATAATGGAAAAGATCCGACCGGTCAGAAGTACTCGATATCATCAGCGCTTCAGAGCGGGGAAAATATCGAATTCAAAAAGGACAACTTTACTCGAAACGGACCTCGTGGAGCGGTAGATTTCTCTTGTGTAGGTGCGATCACACTTGCTTTGCAGGTTGACGAGCCTTTAGAGATGTCCCTTTGGTTAGGGCAGCCCGGAGAGATTGCACCCGCGTTTGTTAAAGATCCACTAGCAGGTAATTCACCGGCAACCCAAGACAAACGCGCCGTTGGCGGTGTAAGGGATATGAATGTGCCGATAGAATCTAAGACTCCTGTGCTGCAATCTGACCGGATACCTCAGGTGGAAGGTAATCCGCTTTATGTTAGAGATTTTGAGAGCGGTGGGTCGCTTGATATTGAACCGTCGGATAGCTCCGATACCTGGGACTCGGCAGAAGAAGATGTACTTGTTTTCGGAGAAGCTGCTAGGACGCATTAGGTTTTTGGCAGCATTGTTCCGCCCCCCATCGTGTTTCTCAATATGCTTTAAAGCGAGGGATTTATATGAGGAGAAATGAACTTAGTCTATTCTTTTTGCATTGCTAGCTATCAGATAGACTTGGTGGATAGAGCGTGCTAAAAATCCTCCATGGCAAAGCAGTTTAATATTCCCCGATCGTATCGGTCAGACTTTATTGGTCGAATAAAGACGAAAAGGTCTAGTGCCGATCCCCGTAAAATGGACTTGAGCCCAACTCCATTGACGATTGGGTCAGTAACATTTTTAGTGGCGCGCTTCTTTGGTTTTTGCTACGGAGTTGAGAACGCTATTGAGATAGCCTATCGAGCTTTGGAGGAAAACCCGGATAAGCGGATTTTTCTGCTAAGTGAAATGATTCATAATCCTCATGTCAATGAAGATCTGCTGTCTCGGGGAGTTAAATTCTTGCAGACTGCGGATGGTGAAGAGTTATTTCCGGTTTCAAACCTCCGGTCAGACGATGTTGTTATTATCCCTGCATTTGGAACAACTCAAGAAATCGTGGGCCATTTGCGTCGTCAGGGTCTTGATCCGCAAACGTATAACGCTACCTGTCCTTTCGTAGAAAAGGTTTGGAAAAGGGGGCGGCAGATCGGAGAACAGGGTTTTTCAGTCGTTATTCATGGAAAGCATTCGCATGAGGAAACTCGGGCTACGTTTTCGCAGGTGCAACCCGCTGCGCCGTGCGTTGTTATTCGCGACTTTGTAGAGGCATCATTGTTGACCCGATATATACGAGAAGAGCTTCCTAGCGAGCAGTTTTATGCTGATTTTGAAGGTCGTTACTCGCAGGGATTTGATGCTGTTCGTGATCTCAAAAAGGTTGGTGTGATTAATCAAACAACCATGTTGGCCGAGGAGACACGGGCAATAGCGCAGCTCATTAAAGAAGCGTTACACGATAGATATGGGACTGAGAGCTTGCCCGATCACTTTGCCGACACCAGGGATACACTTTGTTATGCAACCTCTGAAAACCAACGAGCTATGAAAGCATTGTTGGAGTGTGAAGCAGATATCGCTGTTATTGTAGGAGGATATAACTCGTCTAATACATCGCATTTGGTAGAGCTCTGTGAGGGACGGATTCCAGCGTTCTATGTAAAGGATGCTGATGAGATTATTTCCCGACAAACTATTCGACACCTTAATCTTAAGAAGGGCGTTGTTGAATGCACTAATTGGTTACCAGAGAAAAACTCGGCTCGGATCTTAGTTTCTGCGGGTGCGAGCTGTCCCGATGCGATGGTTGAGGAGGTTATCGAACGGATCGCTAGTTTGTTTGTTGCATAGGGGCGCGTCTGTTTGTGCGAATACGGCAAATAGATATCGCCGCAGTAACAGTGGCAGTCTTGGCCTCGTGGACTACTCGAATTCTTTTCGTTTTATAGCGGCGCGTGATGTGATTCAAGCGAAGCGACTTTTTAAATTTCTGGAGTATCGCAAAAACTTGTAATGCTTTCTAAACAGTGCATTGCCAAGAGAGGACACTTTGCAGTTTTTGGCCTGTTCTGCTAAGGCTGAGAATCGACCTACCATTCGGGGTCGTCTTAGGAATAATCTGAGCTTTTTTATCTCTTGAACTGTTATGAAATCGGAGTGTAGGCAGACTGTTTGGATGCCTCCTGGTGTCCATCGGGGCTTCCAGGTCTGTTGGGGTATGAATAGAATTCCTTCATCGACAAATGGATGTAGGGCAATTCCATCTGTTGCTGCTGTAAATCCAGCGATACGTAGAGCCCGTAGGGTAGTGCGATCAAGTGAGTGATTTGGTGCCATCCAGTACGGAGTCTGCAAGCCCTCTTGTGCAAGGATTTGCTTGCCACGATGTATCTTGTCGAGTTGTATTTCAAGAGGTTCTCCAAGAAACTCGGAGTAGGGTCGATTTGGCATGAGATACAAGGGAGTGGGCTGAGCATATCGAGGTTGGAGAATATGCTGGTAGCCATGTTGAGCTATATCGACTAAATCATCTGTTACCAATTGTCGCATAGTTTCCCAAAATGAATGCCGATACGGCTCTATCGATAAACGGGGATCTTGATTGTCTGGAATAACTCCGAGTAGCGGTTTAATACCATGCTTTGAAAAAAGCTGTATAAGTGCCCAAAATTTATTCCAGTTCATTACCGGTGATATATCATCTAATCTAAAGATATAGGTGGTTGTCATGCTACAGGCCTTTGAAGAGTGGAGATAAGTCGTTGCATGAGAGGGTTCTTACTGATGCAACCTGTGAATTCTGTTAACTCGGCTCCACCAAACTCTAATTTGAAGCGAGCGATGGCTCGTTTCTCAGGATCCTGACTGTTTGTTGATACGCCCCCGAGGTCGTATGTTGTAAGCCCCTCATTTTTGCAGAATAGAATGTCGCTCCAATGTAGAAGGCGATTTGCCATTCCAATAGCGTTTCGTTGTTGTGTATCGCTCATAGAACGGAAATGTGAGGCAGAGTAGAGTAGTCGAGCTCGACCGATGCTTTGGTCAACGACATAGGCATGGGCCACGGTGGGAGAGCCATTTGGATTAAGAGCGTGAGAGATTAAGAGTGCATTTTGCCGAGCCAGCGACTCTAACTTGGAGAGACTACAGTGTGCAATGCCCTTACCTCGCGCAAAAGCGTCGAAAAAGACCTTAAAGTTTCGAAGCGCAGAGGTATCTGGAGACCGGTTATATACCGGAGAGACGCCGTTTCGCTCTGCTCTTTTTATCTTATAGCGGGTGCTTTTTGAAAGCGCCTGGGCGAGTTGGGATGTGCTTTGCTGAAGTTGGATAATGCGACTTATAAAAGGTCGAAATCCCTGAATAGGTGTCTTTGCTTGGATGAAGAATGTCACGAGCTCTAGGGGGGCAGACTTTGCAGGATGATCGGAGAAATAGTATTCTCTAATTGGTATAAGCGCTTTTTTTCTGGTAGTGGTCAGCATATACTCTCTTCTGTAAAAAATACGAGATGTCACGGTATCTCATAGCTGTTGCGTTTCTTATGAGGGCGAGCAGAGTGAGTAACAGCTCGGTGTTTGTGTATGATTAGGGGAACACCTAGTCGTTGGATAGCTCTAGATGGCGCGCAGCTTGGGATTTTTTAGGGGGTGTTTGCACAACCTAAGACGTATTAAAGGTGAGTTTGAGGTAAAAGGGCGATAAATGATGAAGAGTTTAGATGTTTGTGGCTTGTGTAATGGGATAGTTGATATTTTTTTTGACGTATCTCACCACCAGTTTGAGGGGTTAGGTTTTGATAAGGGCTCGATGCGTTTAGTAACGGTGGACGAGCAAAAAACTCTGCTAGAGGCCGTAAATTCGGAAGCTCCAGTTATGAAGAGTGGGGGGTCTGTAGCAAACTCGATGATTGCGGTTGCCCAGTTGGGAGGTAAAAGTGCCCTATGCTGCAATCTAGCGGACGATGCATATGGACGGTTTTATCGTCAGGAGTGTCTTGATTTAGGTATGAGAGTTCCCGTTGCGCTTTCGGCCTCTGGTTCAACGGGCACCTGTGTAGTTTTGATAACCCCCGATGCAGAGCGGACGATGAGAACCTCCTTAGGTCTGGCGACAGAACTTGCTTCCCAGCATGTAGATAAGGCCACCATAAAAGATTCCAAGTGGCTTTTTGTTGAGGGGTATGTATTTTCAAATTCCGATAATGCAATAGTTGCCATCACCGAAGCTATCAAAACCGCAAAAGAGTCCGACACAAAAGTGGCACTTACTTGCTCGGATGCGTGGGTCGTATCGGGCTTTGATGCGCCTCTTAGAAAGGCGTTGGAATCTACGGCATTGATTTTTGCAAATGAGCAGGAGGCACAAGCACTGACGCACGCCGAGAGTGTGGTTGATGCGGGACAAATTCTGAAGCAAGACTTTCCGTTTGTTGTTTTGACGGCTGGCTCTAAAGGAGCGCACATTTGGTGGGAAGGAGAGGAGTTTCATGTTCCGGCCTTTGATTGTGAACCTAGAGACCTTACTGGGGCTGGGGATATGTTTGCTGGTACTTTCCTCTATGGGATTACCCATGGGTTGACCCCTGTAGACGCTGCCCACAGGGCGTGTTTTCTTTCCAGTAGAGTTATCTCTCAGGTAGGGGCCCGATTAGAAGGAGATATTCGCTCCTTATGGGGTAGTTGTTCGCAATAGCTCTTAAATGTTAACCGGTTATCTACGCAACTTGCTAGATATACGGATTTTTTAGGCGTGATAATCGTTTATTGTTAGGTCACGCCGTATCAGTTCGCCTTCATACCCATACGTATCGACTTGTTTGTTTTCGATGCAATGTGTTCGTTAATACAAGCTAGCCGGGGTGGTGATTTTGTAGCTCTGCGGTCCGTTCGTTTTAGATTGGATCGTGTGGTAAAATCTACATATAGGACGGGGAGTGCGTGCTCTCTGATTAACCTTGGGCGGCAGCGGAGTGAATTGGATATGGCTAATTTCGATGATTCAAAGTTTTTAGGGTTCTCTCCCAAGGCGTTAGGCTTAATTGTAGTGGCAGGTCTTGCGGTTATTGGGCTCTTCTTTATGCCGGAGACGCTTAAGTTTCTCTTTGATGCTCGAGTGGATGCAAAGTCAACAGTGGCAAAGAAGTCTGATACTACGCCGGATGATGTGCGAGCATCGCTCGCGCAGAGATCGTTGGCCAGTTTAGAAGGGGTAAAACGCACATCACCAGCCGAGGATAAGGAACGACCAAAGAGAGGACCCGTGGTGGAGTCTAAGACAAAGGATTCCGGTGGAATCCTTTCGGGTTTAGACTTCTCGATTCCGGCCAGCCGAGCGGGAGGTGCTAAGTCAATTGAAGCTCCGGAAGGCTTGAAGTTTGATGGGCTTGTTTCTAGAGAAGGGCTGAAGTTTTTGCAGGACTCCCGAAAGGTTATTGTGGGCTTTCAGAGAAAGAACCGCATTTCGGCAGTTATGTCGGGCGAGGCGATATCAAAATTAACTCAGGTTATGCGTCGGATAGGTTCTGGCAACGTCGGTGAGATGTCGGAGGAGTCTCAGGGAATCGCTTTAAAGCGGGCTCATGTGGATGCTCTAAAAGCTCTTTATCAAGACTATCATGATCGGGGCTTATTGCTTCGGTGGCTTGGTATAGGGGCTATTTCATTCATTGATAGTCAGGGTGGAGTCAATGCGCGGCAAAAGATAGCAGAGGCTTTTTGGCCCTCATTTTACCTCTCTGATGTTGATATTCGACAGCCGCGCTATAACGGATCCGCTGTAAGTGCGAGATATCCAGCGAGGCTTCGAGGCAAAATCAGCATTACAGGTTCCGACATATCGAAGGTGGAGGTCTATGCTAACGGTCAATTGATTAATACCCATAAAGGCGCGCACCAAGGCGGCGTTTCTAGTCGTACCGTAGCTTTCAACGGTGATGCATATGGATTTTGGACAATTGTTGCATATGACAAATATGGACAACGCCCAGTTTCAAAAACGTATTCGTTTTATCCAAGGGTGAGTGTTTTTACTAAAGATAGTCGAGGACGATACGAAATTGGCTTTCTGCCGGGAAGTGCAGATAATTCTCTGGATAGATTCTTCCTGGTTGGAAGCTCAGTGAGTCATCAAGGTGCATCTTCAAGCGATGCTATGGTATCGATTTTCTAGGTTAATAGTCTACCGAGTGTAGGCTTTCACTGATTCGAATAAGCTCCATCCACTGTTCCTTCTTTATACTGGCTCCGCCAACGAGTGCTCCACCAACGGGATCTAGTGATAATATGGCTTCAGCGTTTGAAGGATTAACGCTACCGCCATAGAGGACAGTTGGGATAGTGGAGAATCCCGCTTCACTACAAAGTTTATGGACGAAGTCGTGAGTAGTTTTAATTTCGTCCTGTGAGGCAACGTTGCCTGTTCCGATCGCCCATACGGGCTCGTATGCCAAGATGATTTTTGAGAAGTCTTCGTCGCTTAAATCTTCAAAAATCGGGGCTAGTTGGTGAGTCAATACCTGCTCGGTCTGATTCTCCTGACGCTCATCCTCGGTTTCGCCGATACAGATGACTGGAGTTAGATTGCAAGAAAGTGCTGCACGCATTCTCTTTGCGACGGTTTCAGAGGTCTCTCCGAAGAGAGCCCGCCGCTCTGAATGGCCCAGGATTACGAACGTTGCTCCGATATCCTTAAGCGCTTTCGGCGATGTCTCCCCCGTGAATGCGCCGGAAATTTCCCAGTGAGAGTTTTGGCCCCCAACGTCAATTGGACTACCTTTGATTGCATTGACAACTCCAGGTAGCGAAAGAAGTGATGGCGCCATCCACACTGATGTTCGTACCAAAGATGGGAGGCTCTGAGTGATCGAACCCGCGAAGATAGACGCCTCCGACGGCGTGAGGTTCATTTTCCAGTTTCCAATAAGTAATGTCGGCTTCTTCAAGAGCTATCTCCTTGAGGAATCTTGTTTTTCTTTCAAAGCGGCTTGTATTAAAGACCACAGGAAGATAAGTGCTTTGCGCCTCTCTCCCTGTGGTGCGTTTTTACAGTGATGAACCAACCATCTCCGCTACGTCGCACATTCGCGCAGAGAATCCCATCTCGTTATCGTACCATGCTACCACCTTAGCGAGTCGCTTCCCTACTACCATAGTGCTTAGGGAGTCGACTATTGATGAGTGGGTGTCTCCGGTGTAGTCAATCGAGACAAGCGGCTCGGTAGAGAAGCCAAGGATTCCTTTGAGGGTGTTTTCGCTCGCACTCTGAAGGGCTCGATTTAGCTCTTCAACCGTCACATCTTGTCCCAGTTCCGCAACGAAATCTACAACAGACACATCCGGAGTAGGTACTCGAATTGCGAATCCGTCGACCTTGCCTTTCAACTCTGGGATAACTAGTCCCACAGCTTTTGCGGCTCCGGTTGTTGTCGGAATCATAGACAGATTAGCTGCCCGAGCTCTACGGAGATCTTTGTGGGGTAGATCCAAAATCTGCTGGTCGTTGGTGTACGAGTGGATAGTAGTCATCGTTCCCTTGAGAATTCCGAAGTTCTCTTCAAGTACTTTGGCCACTGGAGCAAGGCAGTTTGTAGTGCACGAGGCATTACTTATGATATTGTGTTCTGCAGGCTTGTAGTCTCCGTGGTTCACCCCAAAGGCGAGCGTTAAATCTGGGTCGGTTGCCGGGGCAGAGATGAGCACCTTTTTTGCACCCCCTTGAAGGTGTAAGGAAGCCTTCTCTTTGGAAGTAAAAATCCCGGTGCATTCTAATACGATGTCAGCTTCGAGCGTTTGCCATGGAAGTTTGGCAGGGTCTCGTTCAGCTAAGATCTTTATCTGGTCTCCATTAACGGAGATGTATCCATCGCCAGCCTCTACAGTTCCAGGAAATCGACCGTGTACTGAGTCATATTTTAAAAGATGGGCCAATGTTTTCGGGTCTGTGAGGTCATTAATAGCTACGACCTTCAGCGCTTTAGACTGCTTGTTTGTGTATAGTTGGCGAAGGATGTTTCGACCGATTCGTCCAAATCCATTAATCGCGAGTCCGATAGTCATATGACAACTCCTTATAGTTTTTCTTTCAGGAGCCCTTTATAGCCCTCATTGAGAAAAAAGGGAACAGTCAGCGGGAATTGTTGGGTATATCTACATGTCTGCCATTGAAAGGAGAATGGAGCGCAAGAGGTGGTTTTAAGCATGCCCTACAAGTCTTTTAGGGATGTTTTATGGCCAACGGGGCGGTGTGGACGAGCGGGTGCCTAGGGTGAGGCCACGTGAACAGATTTTGCTGGTGGCTACAAGGACTCTGACTGGTGTCTTGCCATGGATTATGGCATAGTTACGCCTAGTAGTATGGGATAAATGTGTTTGACGCTCGTACGTGCTCTCTCTCTTTGTTTTTTGTTTAGTTTAGAGCGCCGGTGCTTGTGATTATTGCTGATGAAAGCTTGCTAATAGCTTTGAAAAGTTTGTGCTTATGGCTTTTAAGGGAAAAGCCATAAGCGATAGGAAGAGGCGGCAGGGAAAAGAGAATGCGGCGCTTGTTTGGAGGAATAAATAGTGGATTCGGCACCAGTAATTGAATCGGCAGGTATGTTTAGTATGATCGTAGGCTCAGGCCTGGTTGTGCAGAGCGTGTTAATCATCTTAATTGCCCTCTCGGTGGGTAGCTGGGCTATCACGATAGCAAAGGCCCTTAAATTTAGGCAGGCCAAAGCAAATTCAGATGAGTTTGCAAAAGTTTTTTGGGATAGTCGAAATTTCACGCGAATTGATGAGTCCTCCAAGCAGCTTGAGGCGAGCCCTTTGGTTTCCGTGTTTTCTTCGGGTTACAGAGAGCTTTTGCATACCGTACAGGAGATGAAGCGCAACTCCGATTCGGGTGTGGTAGATTTGGGCGTTGAGCTGGGCACGGTTGAGCGAGCGTTGAGGCGCGCTGAGCTAGAGGAGACGCACCGTTTAGAGCGAGGGGTCACATTTCTAGCAAGTGTAGCTAGCGCGGCTCCGTTTATTGGTCTTTTCGGTACGGTGTGGGGCATCATGAACGCCTTTCATGGACTCAGTCAAGCGAAGAGCTCCACCATCCAAGCGGTCGCTCCGGGTATTTCGGAGGCATTAGTCGCCACTGCAGTTGGCTTGGCTGCGGCGATTCCGGCTGCCATTGCATTTAATTACTTTACGGCATCGATTAAAAAATTTAGGCAGCTAATGGATGGATTTTCAGAGGAGTTTTTGAATATCGCCAGGCGGTATTTCGTTAAATAGAGGGTAGGAGGAGCTATGGCGGGTAACTTCGGTGGAGATGATACTGGGCCAATGGCCGCTATTAACGTAACGCCACTTGTAGATGTTATGTTAGTTTTGCTGGTCATCTTTATGGTCACTGCCCCGATGCTACAGCAGGGGGTAGAGGTAGATCTTCCAAAAGCTTCCACAGGGCCTTTACGGGGCTCGCAGGAGCAGATTGTCATATCTATCGATAAGGCTGGTAGTGTCTTTGTGGGCTCTGGGAATCAGGTTGCGATTGACGCTCTTGCGCCCAAGGTAAAAGCTATATTTGCAAACAGGCCCTCCGAAGAGCGAAAGGTATATATTAAAGGTGATTCTGAGTTGGGATACGGGCGTATAATGGAAGTTATGGGAGCCCTTCATGCTGGGGGAATAACGCAGATTGGATTAGTTTCAGCGTCACCTGATGGAAAGCGTTAGGGTTTTAGGTTGTGCGATCGGTGATGGTACGTGCACGTAGAGACGACTATTGGAACACAGGCCTGTGGCTTTCGGTGCTTGGCCATGTGCTGGTTCTTATTGTAGTAGTACTGAGAGTGTTTCCTAATTTCGGAAGAGTGCCGCCACCTGTAGTTTATTCGATTTCGCTCGAGAGTGGGAAGTCTTTGGGTGGAAGAAGTCAAATCCCGAAAGATAAAAAAAAGTCCACATTGGCCCCGGTTAAAAAAGCCTCTGAGAAGCAGGCGGTGGTAAGAGCAGACAAAAATAAATCTTCCGTCAAAGAGCAGACTCCTAAGCAGGTTGCTCCACCAAAGAAGAAGGTCTCTCAAAAAAAGGAGTCGGTCAAAAAGGTTTCGGCGACAAAGGCCACGAAGAAGGTCGTTTCGAAAGAGAAGGTGAGTAAGAAGGCTCCACAGAAGAAAGTTTCAAAGCCTCAAGTAGAGGATGTCGATAAACGCCTCCAGTCAGCTCTCCAGCGCTATTTGGGAGAGTCCTCGCAAGGTGGCGGTAAGGGGTTTGGTGCGGCTAAAGTTGGTGGTAAAGGGATGGGAGGCGGGCTGGTGCGTCCACCAGAGTTCTTCGTCTATGAAAAAATTGTTCGGGGCAGAATAAAGGATGCTTGGAGGTGGTATAATGGCAATGCTACGTTGATTACTGTAATAGCATTTCATATTGAGCCTGATGGTATGATTAAAAACGTACGGTTGGTTAAGAGCTCTGGCGATGATAGTTTTGATGAATCCGTTTTAAGAGCGGCGAGTAAAGCCAGCCCTTTGCCAGCGCCTCCTACGAGTGTATACGAGCAATACTTTAAAGAGGTTAGGATTACATTTGATCCGAGAGATTAACTATAAACTGATAAGAAAAGGAGCGGGATTATGAGAAACGGATGGCGACGTTGGATAGGCGCATTCTGTCTGGCAATTCTTCTCCATACAGTTACTGATGCCCGGGGGCAAACGGATTTATATGTTCGTGGAGCCGGTAGATTAATTCCCCTAGCGGTACAGACGCTTTGTATTGATGGCGTAGACACTGGACCCGAAACGCGAGTACCAACTACTGTTAGTAAAGACTTGGATGTATCGGGATATTTTGAATTGTTGAGCTCTAAGAGTTTTATCGAAGGTGTTTCTAAGTGTCGTTCGGATGCCACTACCTATTCGGATTGGAGTGTGTTGGGTGTTGAGGGGGTAATTAAGGGGCATGTCAGTGGTGAGCGAGGTAACCTCCAAGTCCAACTGTTTTTGCATGATGTTCAAAAACAAATGGTTGTACTTGCCAAGCAATACCAGGGCAGTTGGGCACAACTGCAAGATATGGGGCATCGATTTGCCAATGAAGTAGTGAGATTTTATACCGGATTGCCGGGGGTTTTTGGTACAAAGATTGCGTTCTCTTCTCGAGTTGGCCGATTTAAGGAGCTTTTTGTCATGGGGATGGATGGCTCTGGCCTTAAGCAACTGACCAATGATAGAGGGCTTGCGTTGTCGCCAGCTTGGAATCCAGCAGGTGATCAGATTGTGTTCACATCATATCGAAACCGAGTGCCAGATCTGTTCTTGTACGATCTTTCGAGTGGAAGGATTAGCCGTCTGACAAAAAGCAAGGAGTTGGAGGTTGGAGCGCACTTTTTGAATGCAAATCAGGTCGTATATTCTCGAGCGGAGGGTGCCGACAGCGATATTGTAGTCATGAATCTTGACGGGAGTGGACTTAGGCGCCTAACCCCTAAAAACAGGGCAATTGATGTTTCCCCGGTTCCGACATTGGATGGCTCCAGAATAGCATTCTGTTCTAATCGGGGTGGGAGTCCACAGATCTATGTGATGGATGCTGATGGTTCGAATGTTCGTAGGGTTAGTTTTGGCGCATCATCCTATTGTACCTCTCCTGCGTGGTCACCGGACGGAAATAAGATAGCGTTTGTTTGTCGTGCCGATCGTGGTTTTAACATATTTGTCAGCAATTCTGACGGCTCTCAACCGGTGCAACTGACAAGTTACGGCGATAACGAGGATCCTGAGTTCTCCCCTGATGGTAGGTATCTTACATTCGCAACTACACAGTTCGGCGGGGGATTTAGCTTGGCCATAATGCAGGTCGACGGGACGAGCGTTAGGCGAATCAGTAGCAGTCGGGGTGGGGATTTTGAACCTACATGGTCCTCATCAGCGGGCGGATAACTCAGCACAGGTTGGAACAATTTATGTGCCTGGAAAGCGTACTATTTGGGCATAATCATGCCGTTGTTGTTTAAATGCACGATAACCTGTTGCAATAATAACGATTGTCGGGTATCTGATCACTTGTCGGAAAAACGACAATAGTGGGAAAGATTATTGGTTTCACGGCAAAGCAAAATTGTTAAGCCATTTGTGAGCGGAGCTATTTTGATAGTGCGTGAAAAGCTTGTCAGAAAGACCTAAATAAGGTGTATCGAGAGGCAGGGCTGTGGTTAGTGGTTTATGTCATGGAGCGTGAACCAGCAGAGCCGTGTCTTTCGGGCCATTTTAGTAACGTTAGACTGAGTTTTGCGAAAAAGACACCACTTCAAGTTGGTGTCGAACGCAGAAGCGCTTACCGGTAGTTTTCTTTATGCTGTTGTGATCATTTCAGGAGGAAGGATTAACCTATGCGAAGTTTAAAAACGATTGCAGTTTGTGTTTTAGCGATTGTTGCGACTGGTTGTTCGTGCAGAACATCTACGAGCGGCAATATTGGTACGGCCTCATCGGATGGGCCACTGACAGATGTTCATTTTGCCTTTGATTCATATAAGCTTGATGCATCTGCAAAGGCTACTTTGAAAGCTAATGCTGAGTGGCTGGAAGAGAATGATGGCCACTCTGTGCAAGTCGAAGGGCACTGTGACGAGCGTGGTACAAATGAGTACAACATGGTTCTTGGTGAAAATCGAGCAAGAGCCGCCGCTGATTATCTACGGTCACTAGGTGTTGACTCTGAGTCTATCAGTACCGTTAGCTACGGGGAGGAGTTGCCTCTCGATCCAGCTCATAACGTTGAGGCGTGGGCTAAAAATCGAAGAGCTCACTTCAAGGTTCAGTAGTAGGGTGATATTGTTGCAATAAGCTTATTGTAACACACTCTATGTAAGACCAGCAGGCCAGCTAGCTTAGCTAAGGCCTGCTGGTCTTTTTTTTATTCTATAGTAATCATCTCTATGGCGCGCAACTTCTTGGCTTGATTGATATGTATGCGACCCTCAGATTTATCTGATATGATTTTGCAGCACACCTGCGGCAAAGGTCTAAGGATTCGGATTGAGGCGTTAGGCAAGGTAATTATCTTGAGCGCCTCTTTATACACATGGCTGGATATTGCTTAGCCCGTACGTGCCGCTCAGTGATGCTGTTTTGGGGATATGATTTGGTCTTGGTTTCCCCGTAGTTTGCCAATCGTATTATTACTAACGGTGTGGGATTTCTGCATGGCCACAATTAATGTAAGCTAGCAAGAGAGTAGATGGCACAATAAAGGACCGCAGAAATCTTGAGAAAATAGATCGGAAGTATAAGTGGAGAGATTTAGTATGAGACTACTTGTCGCTATGAGTGTTGCTTTTTTAATGAGCGGATGCTCGGTTTATGATATGGGAAAACGGGTTTCGAGAAATAACCGCGCCATTCGAGACCTGCGTGCTCTCCAAGCAGAGCAGACCGAAGCTATTGCATCGCTCGATGGCCAAATTAAACTTGTTCTAGGCCGCATGGAGGAGCTGGAATTCTCACATGCAAAAAAAATGGGTACTGATTTATCGACGTTAAAAGAGGACTTAACAGCTCTCAGAAAACGCTTGCCGCCGCCAAAGCTTGTCCCTCTTGCGGAGTTAGAGGCGGACCAGGGATGGGCTATTACCAATCTTCCTGAAGAGCAGGGGCAGATATTTTTGGATGCGCTGGGATTTCTGAATGAGGGTAAATTTTCAGAGGCATTTCCTCTTCTTGAGACCGTTCGTAATCAGTTGGATTCCTCAGATAAAAATGGACCTGTATTATACTGGTTGGGAGTAGCAAGTGATGGTTTGTCGGACAAGAAATCTGCCTTATTGGCATACTCACAGTGCTCTGAAAAGTATCCAAAAAACCATCGGGCTCCTGGATCCTTGCTACGTCAAGCCGAGGTGTTCGTTAGACTCCAAGATAGAAAGACCGCAGAACTAAGTCTAAAAAAGCTTGTTAAAGATTATCCTAAGGCAAGTGAGGCTCGAGTAGCTCGGGAACGACTAAAACAATTACGCTAGTTGAGAGACATGGGTGGGTATTATTAACAATGGTGTTTGATCCTACCTTGTAAAGCTTTAGCATGAATAGAATCCCGCGAGCATCTATACTTCGGTTCCCCCAGCCTCTTCCACAGGACTGTCGAGGGGGAGTTGCAACGCTTGGGAATTTCGACGGCGTCCATATCGGCCATGCACGAGTAGTCGATAAGGTGCTAGCAATTGCACAGAAAAGGCCTGCTACAGTAGTTTCGTTCTATCCCCATCCAATGAACGTCCTAAGGGGTGGGTCAACTATTCGGTACGTTACAAGCATTAGAGAAAAAGCGGAGTTGCTGGGAGGTCTTGGAATCTCTACTGTGTATTTTGTCCATTTCACCAACAAGCTAGCGCAGCTCACCGCTGATGAGTTCATTAAAGAAGTTTTCGTCGACGCTCTAGGAATTCAAGACCTTGTGGTCGGTGAGGATGTCGCAATAGGGCATGAGAAAAAAGGAAATCTTGAATATCTCATCACAAGACTACCTGCTTTCGGTATACGATTGCATGTTGTAGAGAGATTAGATATCGGAGGTCAGAAGGCCGGCTCTCGTCGCATTCGAGAGCTAGTTGAGGAAGGCTCGGTAGAGGATGTGATACCTTTGTTGCAACATCCGTTTACAATTTCTGCTCGGGTTGGTCACGGGGATAAGCGTGGCTCGCAGCTAGGATTTCCTACGGCCAACATTGCGGTCGGGAATCGGTTAATTCCTCCGCGAGGCGTCTATGCGTGTCGAGTCGAGGTGGAGGGATGCTATTACGATGCTGTTGCTAATATTGGGATACGTCCGACCTTTAGCGGAACTGAAGAGCGATTGGAGGTTCACATACTTGATTTTCCACGGAGGAGTCTTTACGGACGTCGCATCCATGTCGGCTTTGTAAGCCGTCTTAGGGATGAAAAAGAGTTTCATGGTATTGACCTCTTGGTTCAACAGATACACACCGATATTCAGGATGCACGTGCGCGCTTAAAGCAATGAACGATAACAAAAGAACATTTGAATATCAGGGCGAAGAGAAGCGGATAGATAGAGTGCTTGCGGACGAGCTAGGAGAAAGTGTAGGAAGTCGAACCCAAATAGCCCGATGGATAAGTAATCGACTGGTGTCCGTGGATGGGAATCTCGTGTTAAAGCCCTCGCAGAAAATCAGTGAGGGCGCGATCGTAGTAATTGCAATGCCTAAGCCATCTCCGACGGAAATGGTTCCATATGAATACTCCCTGTCGGTTCTATATGAAGATGAGGACGTCCTTGTTTTGGATAAGCCATCGGGGCTCTCTATGCATCCAGGAGCTGGGAATCACTCGCAAACTCTTGCAAACGCTGTGGTAGCCCACGTTGGCTTAAGTCAATTGTCGGTGGGACAAATCGACCGACCAGGGATTGTTCATCGGTTGGACAAAGACACGACCGGTGTGGTTGTTGTCGCAAAATCGAATATTGTCCATGCGCATCTTGCGCGGCAGTTTGCAGAGCGCTCAATAGATCGGCGATACAAGGCCTTAGTGTATACTACGCCGAGGGCCAAACGAATTGTGCAAATGAATGATTCAGGCGAGGTTGTTGGGGCTATCGGTCGCCATCCGGTGCGAAGAAAACATATGGCGATTGTGGCCAAAGGCAAGCCAGCGGTGACTCGATGGTGTGTTCAAGAGCGCTATCACTACGGCTGTTTATTGGAGTGTCGATTAGAG
The DNA here is from genome assembly GCA_038134595.1 of Pseudomonadota bacterium. Classification (GTDB taxonomy): domain Bacteria; phylum Bdellovibrionota_C; class UBA2361; order UBA2361; family OMII01; genus OMII01. The sequence continues at coordinate 134,316 of JAYPVM010000003.1, forward strand.
ACAGGACGAACACATCAAATCCGAGTGCATATGGAATCTATTCGATGCCCAGTAATTGGAGACAGGATGTATGGTGATTTTAGTAATCTTCCCGTGCCGCTTAAGGAAGTTGCGGATCGCTTCGGTCGCCAAGCATTGCATGCGGCATCTCTGTCTTTTACACATCCTATCTCCAAGGAGCGTTTGAGTTTTGAATCTGCCTTGCCAACTGATTTTGCGGACATGCTCTGTGTATTTCGAGAGTATCTCTAGCTGTATGTTTTGAAAGGAGAAGAGCGCTGTGAGTGAGAAGTTCTGTGTAATAGTGCAGAATTCGGTTTCTCTCTTGGTTTATCGGCCATGGTGGAGCGAAGGTGTTGTTCACGGTATGACTCTGCGGCCGCTATCATTCGCCTCGGAGTCGCGAGTAAGCTCTGCGCGGCAATTGTCGATCGCTTTTTCGGTAAATGAAATTCTCATTCCGCAACAATCTCATTCTTCGGAATTAATTGATCTTAGAGAAGAGCGTCCGGAGATATTTGGAACTCTGATGGAGAGTAGGCAGGCAGACGCTGTTGTTATTAAACGCCGGGAACTTTGCTCGAAAGCGTTCGGGATTATTACAGCTGACTGCGTTCCACTTATTGTCCGGAGTGGGAGTTCTTTTGCGCTTATTCACGCGGGCTGGCGAGGTTTAGCAAACGGCATTATTGCGAAAGTACTAGATTCTATCCCTGCTCCTGACGAGGTTGTGATATTTCCATCGGCGGGCAGCAGCGGCGCGTATGAGGTGGGAAGAGAAGTAATAGAGGCGATAGGTGACAGTGCAGTTTGTCGAAAGCAGAGAGCCGGCGAAGAAAAATATTGGCTTGACACTGCGAGTTCGGCAGCCAGGCAGGTGAAATCTGTTTGCTCTACAGTCCCCATTTCAGAGGCGAGCATGTGCACTATAGAGGACACGCGCTTTCATTCATTTCGACGTGACGGCTCAGAAGCAGGAAGGAATTTGACTTTCATGAAGCTATAATTTCGACAGGTAGGTGGCATGCGTTTTCCTATGGGGATATTGAGGTGCCGGAAATTGTCGAGGTGCCTTGGGTCTGGCTCTATAAAACATTCCGAGGGTTGTAATTATGTGGTATCATTCTCGTGCGAACTACGATAGTTACGGATGTAATACGCTATAGGAATAGGGAGATTGTGTGGAAAAAGCAGATCGAGAGATGATAGAGCGTTTATTAGAGGGTAATTTTGAATTAAGAAAGCTTTATCAAGAGCATCAAGAACTAGAGGATAAATTAAAATCATTTGGCCACAAGCATTTTCTTACTGTAAAAGAGCAACAAGAAGAGCTCGCATTAAAGCAGCGTAAGCTTCGTGGTGTTGAGAAAATGCTTGTACTGGCAAAAGAGCAAGCTGATCCGAAGCAGGGAGCGTAGCTTTTGGAGTGAGAGCGGGCCATCGAAAAAATGATTTATTAGCTGCGTATGCGTTGCTTGGGGAAAAGAGAAAGGGAAATGGAGCCTCTCGATACTCCATTTCATTCGGACTTAAGCCGTATCTATGCCGCTCGACGTCGAGTTCTTATTCTCTTCTTAGCGTTCAAGATAGCATAGCGCGTTTTTGTGGGATCGAATCCAAAATAGCGACAAATGGAGGTAAATGAGAGTACGTATTCCTCATCATCGTCCATCAGATATTCAAGGGCCTCTTCTCGAAGTTGACCGCCAGACTGAATATCCTCAATGGCGCGCAAGATCATAGCTCTCATTAGCTCACTTACCGCTGTGTATCCTTTTCCCTCGAGATACGCAGAATCCATTACGGGTAATTTATTTGAACTGCTCACACCAGACTCCGTGAAATCAAATGACACGTTTTCCTCCTATGGAACCAACTCTACGATCCCGAGCATTGACAGAGACTGACGATGTCAGTTTTGTCTATTCGAGGCATTTACCGGTTCCAAAAAACCTGTGAGCCAACCAATAATTAACCTGCTGCAAAACCACTCGGTACTGCAGCGAGAATAGAAGTGATATGGAGAGTTTTAATGAAATAGCGACTTAAGTAGGGCGTCGTATCGTAATAGGCTGAAAATACTTTATTAACTGACGCGATCGAGGGCAAATTCTACAACATTATAGAGGGCATCCGAGTATGCCGATTGACTACAACCCTGAAGCTTTAGTGATTTCTCAAGGCAGTCAACAGCCTTGGAGCTGTATGTTTTCGCCTGCGATATTGCCTCTTCGAGAATGTTTGTATTTTTAATTTCTTCTAATGAGGCACGTACAAACTTGAGTTCAGTGTCCGAATCTTGTGGAGGCTCAAGCAACTTCTGCGAAAGAGCGGAGCCACGTGCAAGCCAGAGTATATTAACCAAAGAAGGTTTCCGTTCCAAAATATCGATGCCTGGCTGTTTTCCAAGGGTTTGCTCATCTGATTTGACGTCAAGAATGTCGTCGATTATCTGAAAGGCAACGCCAAGAGCTTGTCCAAAATTAGCCGCTAGGTTTACAGCCTCTTTGTTTACTTTGGTTAAATGGGCCGCACAGAATGCGCCTAATCGAAATAACGAGGCGGTTTTTCTATTCGCAATAACAAGGCTCGATTCTATCGTGTGAGTTTGAGAATGCAGGGGAGTTTCGAGAGCCTCGCCCTCTACGAGTTCTATGCATGCCTGTTCTGTTGCCGCGATTACAGTGTCATCTAGCTTAGCGCACAGTCCGAAAGCTCTTGTAAGAAGAAAATCTCCTGAGAGCAGGGTAAGAGGGAGGCCAAACTTGGCGTAGGGTGATTGTCGATGTCGTCTGATTGGAGATTGATCTATGATATCATCGTGCATGAGGGTTGCCATATGAATTAATTCAATTCCAGCCGCGATGCGCGTTATATCATCAGAAATTCTGTCTGCGCCGTAAGCCTTGGCACAAAGAAGGGTCAGAAGAGGTCGGATGCGTTTACCCCCTAGCGAAAGCAGGTAATTGGGTATCTCAAACATAGGAGATACATCGGATGAAAAGCAGTCGCGAATGTTAGATTCGACGATTGAAATTTCCGGTACAAGTAGAAGTGAGGCGGCAAATTGCTCCTGGATAGAAGTTGTATTGGGCTTGAGAGATTCTTTATCGGTCTGGTCTGTCATGGTAAATTACGCCCAATACTTTTGCCGCACATGTGAGATAGTCGCGAATGTGTAAGATAGTATAGCCCCGATTTCGAGAGTGTATCACGCTAATACTAACGCTAAAATAGGGATCCTTTCAGTTTAAACACGCAAAAGAATAAGTCTTTATGCTAATTAATCCACAGAATCAGTCCTTAGATTGATAAATAGGGTATAGATTGTTGTAGAAATAAAATCAACGAGGAGCATTTTTTGCTCCGTAATCTGTTTCGTAACTATAATCTCTGGGGCTTAACAGTAGTCTGGTCGCTATTGTGCTAATGTTGGCGGCACGCGTAAGCCCAGCCAATGAGCTTTCAGTCGACTCTTCCCTTGTTGTTTTTTTGTGGGGAGTAATGCTCGTAACGAGGAGCAAAACACGAGGCACCAAATAGATAATTCTGCTATTGGTAACCCGAATTATCTTCGCACAGTATTTTGGGGCTTTTATTATAAACTTTGAGAAGCGCCGCAGAATAAGCGGGGGGGCATCGGAAGGAAATTGACCGTGGTAACAACGGCCACCGCTTAGGGTACTGCTTGACATATGTCCCCAACGGGATTCGAACCCGTGTCTTTACCGTGAAAGGGTAACGTCCTAGGCCAGGCTAGACGATAGGGACTCACAGACTGAGCGTAGGGTACAGTACTTATTTAACAAAGTACATAGTTCAAGATGCAAAAAATTGCTGTGAACGTGATTAGCAGGGCAGCTATCTGCGCATGGTTGGTCTATTGAGGAAGTTTTGTAAGTGCCTGTAGATACGTGGCGTTTTTTAGAAAGCGCAATGTAAGTTACTGGGACCCAAAATAGAAACATCCGCTGGCCTTTTCTGTTAACAGTAATAAATAGGAGGTGGTTGAAAATACGATTTTAATAAAGATGCTTGCCCCGTGTATTAGGTGTGCTAGACGGCGATTTGCTTGGATGTATACTGTTGGGAGTGAGGGTTCGTCTATCTCGGGAGAAACAGTAATAGCATCATGGCACCTAAAACGATTCCATATGAGATTCTTCGAAATCTGGCGACGGAATACGGCCTGTCCGTTGTCTCTGTTCTCCAGCCTGTGGATATCGCTACGCATGCAGAGTCACTGAGGCAATGGCAGGACCGCGGCTATGCGGGGGAAATGAGTTTTATGATGCGCTCTCCTGACTTGCTTACGCAGCCGGAGCGCTTGTTACCAGATCTTGCGAGTGCAATCGTTGTTGGAGTTCATTACGACAGGACTAGGCGCGAGGCTTTGCCAGCTGGGCACGGTCGTATCGCCCGTTATGCTTGGGGACGTGATTATCACAAGGTTTTGCGTAAAAGATTGAAGGCTTTTGTGGATGGGGTAGAGAGCTATTTGGGTGGCGGTATTAACGCGCGTGTTTTTTCTGATTCCGTTCCTTTGTTAGAGCGTGCGATGGCAGAGAAGGTGGGAATGGGTTTTATTGGGAAGAATACCATGCTTATCGTTCCTCGTTTGGGAAGTTACCTATTTTTAGCTGAAGTGTTATGGGACGTTTGTGTCGAAGAGACTAACCAGCCGATCAGCAATATTCAAAGTCATTGTGGCCCTTGTATCTCATGTATCTCGGGGTGCCCAACGGGTGCAATCGTTGAAGAGCGACGATTAGATGCTCGACGGTGTATTTCCTATCTAACAATTGAAAAACGGACGGCTTTAGCTGATGAAGAGAGGCGAATGTTGGGCGAGTGGATCTTCGGTTGTGATATTTGCCAAGACGTTTGCCCGTTCAATAGTCAATCCTTGCGAAAGGGAGCATCGCCCGATTTAGAAGAGTTTTCGTTTCGCAGTGGAGCGGGACAGTCTCTCTCCTTAAGGGAGGTATTGGAAATGAGGGATAACAAAGCTTTTGTGGCTCGGTTTGCAGGGACTGCTATAATGCGTGCCAAACGAGAGGGCCTTTTGAGAAATGCAGCTGTGGTTGCTGGTAATACACAGAGTGTTGAGGTGTTCAGTCATTTAGAGGTAGCTGCAAGGGAAGATCCATCGGAGTTAGTAAGGCAGCACGCGTTATGGGGAATGTATGAGATCGCCCGGGCGGATGGCAACGCCGCTATTAAATCCTTTAGAAGGATTGCTGACGAATTTAGAAAGGATATGTCAGCCCAGGTCCGCTCAGAGGCGAATATGCTATTAAGTAGGGTTTGTTAGAGAGTTTTTTCTATAATCGATCAGTGATACGCTAGGAGAGGATAGGAGATATAAATCTGTGTTAAGAGGGGCTAGAGATGGTGTCAAAGAGAGATTGTAGTACTGTCGTGCGTAATGTGTATCAAAAGAGATTATACATGGTTTCCTGGGGACTTGTGTTGGCTGTGCTACTGGGATGTGCCCCAGAAATTGGGGTTAGATTGCTAGTGCCAGATGTGCCGGATGCTGTTTCACTTGAGGATGGCGCACAGACTGCAAATAGACTGCGTGTGCATGTGGGGGCCTTTAAAGATGATCGCATCGATACAACTCTTGTTACGATAGATGGAAGGAAGGTCGATTCCGACGGTAGTGTGGGTTCATCCGTACAGGAGGGATTTGTTCGTTATTTATCACGAGCGGGTGCAAGTGCGGCTGTGTTGGGAGCTCCTAGTATTGAGGGCTCGGTTATACAATGGCATGCTGAAGTCGATCCTTCATTTCCTACATCAAAGGCATCTTCTGTGGCGAAGCTTGCCATATTAATCAGAGATTCACGGGGACATTCGATATATCGAGCAAACTTTACAGGAGAGTCCTCGGTTGAGCATCCGATGTTGGGAGAGAAGGAAGTTAGTCGCTTGTTGGCCCAGTCGATGGGAAGTGCGATTGAGGCTGTTGTGAGGGATGAAGAAATCATGCGGCAGCTCACCCGAGGAAATATCAAATAATCGCGACTCGCATACCGAAGAGAGAGAGGGGCAGGTTTGATTGATAAGAAGTGTTTTGTGAATGCTGTTCGGGAGGGCATGTTAAAGGCTATGCATCTTCTAAAGCAACATGCTCAGCTACGAGAAGCCGATATCGAACTCAAGAGCGATGGAACGTTTGTAACGGGTATGGACCGTGCTATAGAGGAGATTCTGGTTAGATCGATTGGGGGCAGATTTCCAGATATCCCTGTTTTGGCAGAGGAAAGTAGTGGAGCATTAGATGCAACAGATCGGAAAAACTGGGCAGAAGCTTTTTTCTCTTCGAATTATCAGGTGATTCTCGACCCTATAGACGGCACTAGAAATTTCATTCAAGGCAGTCGGCAGTATTGTATTGCGGTTGCACTGACGAAAAAAAATAAGACTGGAATTTGGCCTATTGTTGGGTTGGTGGCAGTCCCGGAAGAAGATTGTTTGTACTGGAACATGGAAGGTTCGATATTCAAGGAGCACATCACTTCGGGAGAGGTGATCGCTATTGATTGTGATGTCGTGCCCTCGGCTCAATTATCGGTCAATTCAAAGGATAGGCAGTGGGCCAAGGATTCTGGTATTCGATTTCATTTTCCATGGGTTTCGAGTGGTTCTAGTGTGTATGATTTTCTCGGGATTGTAACTGGTAGGAATAGGGGTTGTTTACTCGGTTCTCAACGCCTCTGGGATTTGATGGCGCCGTTAGCTATCGCGCGCGATGCCGGACACAATTTGGTAGATATAGATACTGAAAGTGTCGTGGATTCACTTTCAGTTAACGATATTACAATTGACGATGCCGCTTCGTCGTGGGGATTTATTCGGCGGTTTGTATTATTGCGACGAGGGGACCGTTTGAGTGATCTAATTGAGAAACTAAGTTCCCGGAAGTAGCGCATTTTCTCTTTTGGTGAGTGCTCTGCTGATGCGATCAAGCATCGAGTCGAACAAAAGGGGATCTCTACTCCGGTGCTCGGAGAGAATTGCAAATGCCTTATCTAGTTGATTGTGTTGTTCGTACCAACTCGCGAGGGAACGAAGGCGGTCCGATATAAGCGTTTTTTCGATCCCTTCATTTTCAGCTTGAATATAGGCCGAAAGCGCCTCTTGGGGCATGTCTTGGCTAAGGTAGATATCTCCGACTCGCAACAGATAGAAATAGGGGTTTTCCCAACTCAGTCGGGATGAGTCCTGAAGTCTCTCTTCAATATGTAGTCGATACGTAGCAATTGCCTCATCGTATCGGCGCCTCTGGGTCAAGTCTTCGGCTTGATGAAGTAAATCAATATTTGAGCAAGCGACTAGCGGTAGTAGTAGTAAAGATTTTATACAATAGCGTATCTCCATCAGAAGATCTCCTTACAACCGTCTTTTTCGTTTTCTCTCCGACGCCGTAGAATTGCCTTTAAGTGTTCTATGTATTTAGATGTAGAGAGTACGGTTCCATCCGGTAAGCTTCTCCATCTCTTGTGAAACCAAACCCATTGTTCTGGATGCTTTCGGACAAGGCGTTCAAGGTCCTTATTGTATGCCATCAAGATGCCGTCTTCTGAAAGACCTTCCTTAATTGGTTTTAGATATAGGGTGAACGCATGCTTACTGGTTCGGAATAAAAAGGCGGATGCAAACTGGGCATTGTGCTTGATTCCCAACGTGGCAAGTGAGACCGGAGTTTTGGCGGGTGCTCCGAAAAAGGGGACAAATGAGCTACTAACTCTGGTATCTTGATCAATGAGTCCGGCGATAACGTTTCCATTCTTTAGCGCAGAAATGAGCTTTTTGATAGCAGTTTTGTCAGACCTCCATAGCGTCTGGATACCGTATCGTTGTCGAATTGAAGATAGAATGCATTGAGCGAGTGGGTTACGTGCCTCCCTCCCTATGGTAGTCACTTTGATGCCCTGGTGTACAATGTATGCTCCAAGTAGATCCCAGTTTCCTGTATGGGCTGTGAGGGCAACTGTTGGTCGGAGAGAATGCCTCAGATTATCGAGGAGGTCTCGGCCTTCAATCGTTATAGTATATTTGCTCCCCGAGAGTGCAGGAGAGAGATTGAAGGATTCAAAAAGTGTACGACTGGCATTGGCAAAGGTACTTCTCACGCGATGGCCAGAAGTATATTGTCTTAAGAACACTTGGAGTTGAAGTGTTGCTATGAGTCGATCTCTGAAGGGGAAAAAAGCGATGCTATAGCCCAACCACCAGCCGATTTGGCTACGCAAGCTAAATGGTATCGAGCCAATGAGAGAAACGATACCGGCAGCAAATTTATTAGGATTACGGCTCATGATGTGCCAAGTGTATACTAGAAAGCACCTAAGAGGGAATTGGCCATTCTATCTCCTCTTCGGGCGGTATTTTTTGGCGTATTTCATGCATGAATATGAAGTCTGGAATTCTATCTTGAACAAGAAGTCCCACATATGCCCCGGAATCCAACACTTTTAGTGCAGGTGAGCTATGGATTTCAAAAAGTGAATATGCCTCGGAGAGTGAGGCATTCAGATCTATAGAGGGGAGAGTTTTCTGTGTTACTTCACCAATATAGTCGTCGGCTCGAGACGTTGCGAATGCAAGGATGTCATCCCTTAGTACGATACCAAGAAAATCGCTCCCATTAAGTACCGGAAATACAGACTGCCAAGAAGTTAAAACTAATGGCAAGGCTTTAGAGATAGTGCTGCCGTGGGCGAGCGACTCGAGGCGTTCTTGTGGCACATAGGCATCCCGCACTGAAAATTCGGATGCGACAACTTTTGTCTCAGCTCTTAGGTGCTCTTGCATAGCGCCAAGAAAGATGACGAGCGATATTATAAATAAAATCGGTAAGCCCAAGTACAATGCCACTAGCCCAAGTAGAATACACAATGCTTGGCTTATTCGAGCAGAGATTTTTGTAGCATTTTTTACCGAGAGTAGAGCTAACACCGAACGGAGAACCCTGCCACCATCCATCGGCAAGGCTGGTAGTAGATTGAATGCCACCAGAGCAACGTTTGTTGCAAATAGTCGGTGAGTCATTGAAACGTTTTCGAGTTGCGCAAGGTCTATGGGCTCCATAATTAGATAAATTACCCCCGCAATCACGACGTTTACCATAGGTCCCGCAAGTGCGATAAACAGTTCGGCCCGGGGCTCTGGTTGTGTCGAGATGGAGGCGATTCCGCCAAACGGATAGAGCGTGATGTCTCTTGTCTTGATTGAAAATCGGTGGGCCATAAGAGCATGACCGAGTTCATGCAAGAGAACGCAGGAGAAGATAAGTATTACAAAGATAGCTTCCGAGATAGGAGCCTCGGCCTTCGGGTCTAGAAGTAACCAACCAAGAAGAATGAAAAAAGTGTAGTGAATTCGTATTGGAATTTCTCGAACCGATCCAATTGTCAGGCTCCAGGATTTATTGGCTCTCGTCACGTAGTTGTTCCCTTTATGATTATTTGCTTGGCCAGTTGTTCATCGTGATTTAATGTATGTTCGGTCGGATGTTGGATGATAGAAGACCGAACTGTAGCGATAGTATCTAAGGTTTCCCATCGAAATGTAAATCTGTGATTTCTGTCAAGTAGAGTCTAGTTTACTTTAGTCAAAAGTTACATGACTTAAATGGTACTTTGAAAGCTCTGTTAATACGGACTCCATTACTTTTTAGAGGTTCCGTGAGCGAACCGATGTCCTATTCTGTGTCATGCCAAAAATTACCGGCAAAGCACTATTCTCCTTGCCCTGCTCGGATCGCTCCGTGGAGTTGTATTCTTTCATTGGTCGGTAGGATTCTGAGGAGCTCTGTTTTGGGCGGTGTATTCTCCCATTGAGGTTCTCGAATAGGTAGAACCGGTTCTCAGCAGAGGTGTGGGGAGAGCTGAAGGATTCCTGGGGGGAAAACGGATATCTGTTAGTATATTCAGAGCGTTATCTTAAGGATATCCACTTGTCGTATTGGACTAGTGTTGCAGGCGTTTTAATTTGAATCGTTTAGTGGTAGCCTGTGGCCCTGTTTTGTGCTGAAAAATCAGGAGCTTGGGGGTTCGATGAGCGTAAAAGATTTAACGGTCGGGATTGTTGGTTTGGGATATGTGGGCCTACCCTTAGCTTTGGCTATGGGACGTGTGTTTCCTAATACGATTGGGTTTGACGTAAGTAACAAAAAAATTGACGCGCTTTGCAGGGGAGAAGATCCGACTGATGAAGGATTTGAAGGTGAGATATCTGATTCCTCCGTGGAGTTTGTTGCTGACGAGGCAATCATTCGTAAATGTGATGTGATAATAGTTGCAGTGCCAACTCCGATTGACGAAAACCGCCAACCAGACCTCGATATCCTCGTATCTGCTAGTGAAACAGTTGGTAGGAATCTTAAGAAGGGGGCCATCGTCGTATATGAGTCAACGGTCTACCCTGGAGTGACGGAGTATGTTTGCTGTCCTGCTCTTGAAAGAGCATCGGGGTTGAAGAGAGGAGTAGATTTTTTTGTGGGATACTCCCCGGAGCGCATTAATCCGGGCGACAAGGAGCATACATTTGAACGTATCGTTAAAGTGGTAGCCGGAGAGTCTGAAGATGTTACGGAAACGATAGCCTTAATGTATGAACAAGTTGTGACGGCCGGAATTTTTAGGGCCAAGTCAATCCAAACCGCGGAGGCAGCTAAGGTTATCGAGAATACGCAGCGTGATCTCAATATCGCACTGATGAACGAGCTCTCAATTATTTTTGATAAGATGAAAATCCGTACTCAGGATGTTCTTGAAGCGGCAAGTACCAAGTGGAACTTCTTGGGCTTTAAGCCAGGGCTCGTGGGGGGGCATTGTATCGGAGTCGACCCTTATTACCTTACAGCAAAGGCGCAGCAACTGGGTTATAACCCAGAGGTTATTCTGGCTGGTCGGAGAATCAACGATAACATGGGCACCTTTATTGCGGGACGGACAGTTAAGTTGATGATAAACGCAGGTCTTGCACTTCGAGGTGCGAGGGTTGGTATTCTTGGTATTACGTTTAAAGAGAATGTTTCGGATGTCAGAAATAGTCGAGTGCCTGATATTTATCGCGAGTTACAGGATTTTGGCATCGAGACTTTGATTTGCGATCCGTTAGCTGATGCCTCACTCGTCAAGGAAGAATACGGAGTTGAGCTATCTGGTCTTGATAGATTCAAAGAGCTCGATGGCATCATTGTCGCAGTACCACATAAGGAGATTATTACGATGGGGATTCAGGGCGTCTGTGAATGTATCCATAGCAAGGGGGTGCTTGTGGATATTAAGTCAATTTTTGATCCGCAAGAGGTGCCCCCAAATCTAGTATACTGGAGTTTGTAGTATGGCAGGATCTGAGTCGAACGTGTGGGTGGTTACTGGGGCAGCGGGATTTATTGGCTCGCACATAGTTGAGACCCTCTTGCATAGGGGTGAAAAGGTTGTTGCAGTTGATAATTTTGTCACAGGCTCACGGAAAAATATCGATTTATTAGAAAGTATCGCAGGGCTTTCTACCGCGGGAAGTTTAGATTTTAGAGAGTTAGACATAACTGATAGAGCGTCTTTGCACAATTTGTTCTTGGAAGTTAATCCGACCTATGTCTTACACCAAGCCGCGCTCGGCTCTGTACCTCGTTCAATAGAGAATCCGATACGATCACACGAGGCTAACGTTGATGGATTTATAAATGTTCTGGAGGCGTCTCGGCTTGCGCGTGTTCGGCGAATCGTCTATGCGTCATCGAGCTCTGTTTATGGCGACAGTGTTGAAAGCCCTAAAAGAGAGGAAGTAATTGGCGAGTGTCTTTCGCCGTATGCAGCAACCAAGCGAGCAAATGAAATTTACGCACAGGTGTATGGTCGTACCTATGAAGTAGAAACGGTTGGACTGCGCTACTTCAATGTCTTCGGTCCGAGGCAGGATCCGAATGGTCCCTATGCCGCAGTAATCCCTCGATGGCTTGCTGCTCTGAAAGAGAGACGGGGGGTTACGATCTTCGGAGATGGCTCCACATCGAGAGATTTTTGTTATGTTAAGAACGTTGTGCAGGCAAATTTGTTGGCTGCTACCGTTGCATCGTCTAATCTGAGAGGGACCGATGTGATAAACATCGCGTGCGGAAACACCACAAGCCTCCTCGAGCTTGAATTTATGTTGCGGAGTGCTGTCGCTGATAGTTTGAAAATCGAGCCGACAGATATCCCCGATCCCGTATTTGAGGACTTTCGAAAGGGGGATATAAAGCACTCCCTGGCCGCGATTAAACGTGCTTCGGTGGCGCTACAATATTCGCCAACTCATTCTGTCGATGATGGAATCCGTGAGCTAGTGAAGCATGAGTTTGAAGCGAGTTCGCGCTAGTATTTACAAGCATTTAAGGCATCTGTTGCGGCCAGGTTTTGCCTGAGATCCTCTTCTCTGGTAGTCTCGTCAGAGCTTTTTTATAACAAAAGGCTTACTTTTTTTATACGTTATTCCGAGTGTTCCTTAGGGCTTATTTCCAGGGGGAGTCAATTGTGAGTTGTTCATTTTGTGGTTTCGCATCCACCGATGCAGACCAAAATTCTTTATCACCATCGCCATTCCAATCGAATGGGATCTTGTTTGAAATTATCGAGAGAAGTGAACTCGCAGGATTTACTCTTCATCCACTCGAGCGAGAAGCGTTAGGGTCCGTTGCATCAGAGAAGCGAAAAATTGATTTTAGTTTAGGAAGAGCAGCAGCCCATCGAGCCCTTTCTAGGTTCGATATCCCAGCAGAAATTCCTATCCTACGTGGAGAAAGCAGAGAGCCTCTGTGGCCCGTGGGAATAGTTGGTTCTATTGCCCATGCGTCTGGATATGGTGTTGCGGCTGTAGCGCGAGAGGGCGACTATAGAGGTCTTGGGGTTGATATTCAGAAGATCGAGGAGCGGTATACTGATCATTTGATATCGAGATTCGCTGATTCCGATGAATTCGAGTGGGTGTGTTCGGATGCTTCGAAGCGTACCGAGCGAGCTGTCCGATTATTTTCGGCGAAAGAGAGCGTATTTAAGGCGCTGTATCCTATCGGTAGAGTGTGGTTCGCTTTTGATGTAGCGCATCTCTCTCCGTGTGAATCAGAGGATCGGTTTCATGCTACGGTACGACTGCCATCTATATCGAAGTCAGCGATTAGTCTTGAGGTCGGTGTTATTCAGTATGAGAATCACATCATTACGGGCGCAACGCTAACGACGGGTATTGACTGTACCTAAGACACTCGAAGGTTAATTGGGTTATCCACCATGGAGTTTAATGGCGGATGTGTACGTTTCAGTTTTTCCTCGAGGTGTCTTAAGCTCAGCGCTGAATTGGATAATTGCGGGGAGTTTCCTGCTGTCTTCATTTTGCCAAACGTCTGACCATTGTTTTGATTCTTTGTTGAAAAATTTAAAGTTTATTGAGGATAGATTGTTTGCGATCGGAAAACGCAAAGCGTTTTTGCACGCTGTGCTAAGGGGCTTTGTGTACGGGACTTCCTCTCGGATTAGATAAAATTGCCCCTCAGGCAGTTGATCCTCGCCTGAGGACCCTTTCGCGGGCCGATATGTAATCTGAACAAGACCAGAATGAGTTCCTCCGTCTGGAACATATTGCCCTGCTTCCTGAGCAATAAACGATAGGGACATTCCTCCTGTAACGCTTTCAGTTATGAGGAATGGATTCTTTTGCACTCCAGATTGATTGTTGGATCCAGTTGTGAGTCCATTGCAACTTGGAAGCAGGGGACGGCGTACCGCAAGTTGTAGCTCCTTTGATATTCTTGTAAGGAGCGAATTTGCTAAGAACATTCCCTCTCTTTTATCATCAAGCATTTGCTTAGATTCCATTATGCCGAGCAGGATTTTGTAGTTGAGGGTTATCATGACACTCAGAATTGCGAGTGCAGTAATAACCTCTATCAGAGTAAATCCCTGTTCTTGCTGCCGTGTATGAGGTCTTCCACGTTTCATACGAGTTGCCCTATCTTGTGCCCAAACTCTTTAGAAGTCTTAGCGATATCGAGTCTTGTTGATTTGATCCCCAAGATACTCGAACGGTGATTTGTTTCATCGTTGTTTCTTCGACCTCGGGCAACGGCAAAATCCAGTCCTCGATTTGTAGCTCTGCTACGATATCCTTAAGAGGATTAGGAGTATCGGTTTCTCGATCGAGCGGTATGTCAAGTTGCGCCATTAAGTCGCTAGCAGGTTGTTGGCTCTGACTGGCAAGATCAAATTCGTCGTCGGGTATTGATTCTATCGAGGCCATGATTCTTCTTGCTGCCAACAGCGCCTGTTGCGCTGAGGTATCTCGAATTGTTCTTTTAATGGCGGCACTTTGCATTCCAATAAGAATTGACCCGGCCGCTGCAAGTAGTGCCAAGGCAATCATTACCTCAAGAAAAGTAAACCCTGACTCCCGAGTTCTCGGTTTGAAGTTTTTTATGTGTCTGTCTTTCCAAGTGTCCACGTGAGTTCCTTGTATCCTTGAAATATCTCCGCTAGGCCCGTCCACGGATTTGATAGAATCGTCGTAACGATTTTCTTCCGATTGCCAAGGTGCACAACTCCGAATTCGGAAAATCCCCTCGGAGAAAACAATAGATATGGTTTTTGCTCGTCGCCTTCATCGCGAGTATGTTTGCCTCGTGGTGTCACGATATCGAGAAAAACCATCGAGCTCGGGAGTGTCGTTGGTTTTGCGAGAGAAGGAATGCTAGGTGGTGGAATCATCGTGGCACTACTTCCAATACTCGGACTGAGCAAGGCGGCGAGTTCAAGCTCTAGGGGAGGGAGGTTTGCTCCACAGGTGCTGTTTGAGACAATATCGTCCGGGTTCATGACACCAACCCGATAAGAATTCGCTTCTAGATCAAATTCGAGCCGATAAAAGGCCTGGTCCATCACCGCCTGATTGTTTAACAAGACAAGTGTCTCCGATAGCCTCCGGAGTGCAGTTTGCTCCTTCCAGCTATCGAGACCACCCAAACGAACACTTACCAAACCCAAAGCCAGCGCCATAATCGTTATGACAAGCACTAATTCAATGAGCGTAAAGCCACGTTGTCTGTTCTGACCAGTTGTTAGCATTGAATGGGAGCCTCTTTTCCGGCTTACCGATAAAAATTATGGGCCGGTAACGACAATATCCGCGCTACCACCAGTGCCCCCGTCTTTTCCGTCGGCACCGAGGGATTTCAACTCATAGGAGCGTCCTCCGTTGGTCACGCGGTATGAAACATCTCTTCCCCAAGCATCCGTTGCATCTGTGACATCTGCCGCTGCTAGATTGCTCGGAAGAGAGTTGTTTGCCAGTTGATACATGTTGATATCACCCTGCATTTGATTCATTTTTGTACGGGATAGTTGCGCTTTGGCTTTGTCACCAGCGGAGAACACTCGTCCTGTAACAAACGAGCCAATTATTCCTACCAACATGAGTACAACGATTATCTCGATAAGCGTTAATCCCAGTTCGTTTGCGGAGCGTAAGGGCCGTTTAGATAGTTTTTTGCGAGGGTCAACAAGATTGATAATAGTGTCCATCGAAATATCCTACTAAGTATATTCTAAAACTAATTTAACAAGGTGTGATAGTAACCTATACTCTCTATCCTACGGTATCTGGAGAGGAGAAGAAACTAGGATTTTACCCAGTTACTGCACAATCTGCATAAGCTCTACCATTGGTAGGAGCACCGCTATTACGATAGAGAAGACGATTGCACCGAGAAACATAATCATAAGCGGCTCGAGGAGGGTTGTTAGCCCTGAAATCGAAGAATTTGCCTCATACGAAAAGGTTTTCCCAGCTTTTTGAAGCATAGGTTCCAGGTTGCCACTTTTTTCTCCGATTGCGATCATCTGGGTTAGTAAATCAGGAAAATAACCGGACTTTGATAGTTCTCGAGCAAGGCTTTTACCTTCCTTTACTCCCTCTCTTGCCTCCTCAAGAGCTTGGCGCATATGGACGTTTCCTATGATGTTTTTGACGATATCCAAAGCCGCGAGTAGTTGAACGCCCCCATTAAGCAGTGTAGCAAGCGTAGAGGCAATCCTCGCCGTTGTTACCTTGCGATTGATACTCCCGTATATCGGTAGCTTTAGGAAGGTCTTATCAAACCAAGCTCGACCTGCAGTGCTCTGATAGGTGCGGCGGATGTAGAATGCAAATCCAAATACACTTATTATTATCAGCCACCAGTACCCCAATAGAAAATCGGAAAAAGCGATGATAATTTGCGTTGGAATTGGCAAGCTAATGTTTTGCTTTATGAATATCTCTACGATGTTTGGCACAACAAGGGCTACAAGGAGTATTACAACTGCAATACAGAAGACAAACATGAGAATGGGATACATTAGTGCATTTGTCACTCTGCGCTTAAGTTCCAACTGAGCCTCGTAGTAATCTGCAAGGTTTGTTAATGAGGTGTCTAGCGCACCGGAGGCTTCACCGGATGCCACCATATTTACATACAGCCTGGGAAATACCTTGGGATAACCACCCATAGCTTTGGCAAGAGAGGACCCTTGTTCTACTTTCTCCTTGATGTCGACAATTATCCGCTTAAAGTGCGGTGCCGTCTCTTGCTCGGAAAGTGAAAGGAGAGCAGGAATAAGAGGAAGCCCTGCATTGGATAAGGTTGCCAGTAACCTCGTCGCCACGGTAAGCTGTTTAATCGAAATTCGTTCTCCAATCAAAAGTTGCTTGACATCTCGACTTTTGGCCCCAGCGGCTTTAAGAGACTCTTTGATGTCGGTTGGAAAGATATTTTTGCCACGAAGCTTTTGTCGCGCTGAGCGAATAGTGTCGGCTTCAATAGAACCCTTGATTTTTTTGCCCGAGCTCTGTAACGCTGTGTACTCATATACTGGCATGCGTATTTATTCCTTTACGTAGAATCGTCATGACTAGCTAGCAACACCTCTTCGACAGAAGTGAGTCCCGCAAGGACCTTTCGACCTCCATCTGCACGGAGCGTACAAAAGCCCCGTTTGATAGCCGTATTTTTTATCGAGTTTGAATCTACTCTCTGTAGTATCTGACCTCTTAGCTCATCATCGATGAGTAGTAATTCATGGATTCCAAGCCGACCGGAGTATCCACTACCCTGGCATTTAGTACAGGAGGGCTGCGAGCCAGGGCGAAAGGCAGCTCTATTAGATATGTGAGCTGGGTTTAGGCTTAATTCTCGAAGCTCTTCATCGGATATCTGGTAGGGAACCTTACATGATGGACACAACTTTCTGACAAGCCGCTGGGCCAGTACAGCTAAGAGACTCGAGGACACGAGAAAGGGCTCCACTCCCATATCAAGAAGTCTGCTTACCGCTCCTGCTGAATCATTGGTGTGAAGCGTTGAGAGCACAAGGTGGCCGGTCAGAGACGCTTGTATGGCAATTTCTGCAGTCTCGGTATCTCGAATTTCTCCAACCATTACGACATCAGGGTCTTGTCGCAGAATTGCGCGTAGTCCACTTGCAAAAGTGAAATCGATTTTTGGATTGACCTGCATTTGACCAATGCCGTCGAGCTGATATTCGATCGGATCCTCAACGGTCAAAATGTTAAGATCTGGTTTGTTTATATTTGTAAGACAGGCATACAGGGTAGTGGTTTTACCAGACCCTGTTGGGCCAGTTACTAAGATAATTCCATTTGGTTTAGCCAGTAATTTGGTGACGTGACTAAGAATACTTTCTTCCACACCTAGTTGCGCGATATCGAGCACCGCTCCAGCCTTGTCGAGAAGGCGCATCACAATTCGTTCTCCGAACTGTGTGGGTACCGTAGATACACGTATGTCAACGTCTTTTCCTGCGATTTTAAGACCTATTCTACCGTCCTGGGGGAGTCTTTTTTCAGCTATGTTAAGGCCCGCCATGATCTTAACGCGAGATATAATTGCGGCCTGAAAACCTTTTTCTTCACTGGCAACGTCGTATAAGACTCCGTCAACACGAAAGCGTACTTTAAGTTTGTCTTCATAGGGTTCAATGTGAACATCAGAGGCTCTTTCCGAATTCGCTTTAAAGATTATCGCGTTTACGTACCGAATAATCGGTGCATCATCGTCGTCAGAGTCAGTTACATCAATCTTAAGCTGCTGAGAGATGTCGTCGCTTTCCCCTGACTCTTCTGAATTCGATAGATTGTTAGACTTATCGCTCATAAGGCTCGTGCGAATAGAGTTAATCGCAGAGGTAATTTGGTCCGGTGTGCTCACTATAAGCTGGATTGGCCGATTATAGCAGACCTGTATCTGTTCGAGCGCCTCACTATTTAGGGGATCTGCTGTAGCGATGACGACGTGTTTTTCGTTTCCATCAATTGGTACGAGAAGCACTTGGCGGCCCCATGATCCGGCGATACGGTCAAAGTCCCCTCTGTGAAGGTTTCGCGGTGGTTGGGGAGTAGGTAATTGTTCGACAAACGGGAGATTGAGCGTCTGCGCGAGTAATTTTAACTCATTTGGAGCGCCTTGAGACATCGTCGCTTTGGAGGATGCGAAGTTCATTGTTAATGCCCACCTAATTTAATCCACGGGCCACGACCCAAATTCTTGGCCGCGGCTTTTGTGATAGTATGCCACGTTGTCGACACTTCGGGAAACTCGACCTCTGCGTCATTCGGAGATGAGAAAACCCGTTGTACCCGAAAAGTGGCGTGACCCGATCCGCTTCGATATCGATAGAGTCTATCAGCACTAAAGAAACGTTTCGTTAAGAGAGAGCTATTTTTGGGGACGATCAGTCCGACCCTTTTGCCTAAAGCTGACACAGGGAAGGGAAGGGAGACCCTCCCCTGCACTTGAGTTTGCTCTAGGACAATAAATTGAGCACCTAAGACTTGTGTGGGTGCTTCAGGGACGGACTTTAGCGAGGCCCGGACCTCATTAGAGCCGTAGGACAGGGGGGATTTCTCGATATCTATTGGAGCTCGGTGAGAGGTTTTATTTAGATCAAGGATTCCTGTTCCAGAGCCATCTAAGATGATAGTTGTGTTTTCCTTGGCAGGTATATGGGGATCAATCCCACTCCTAGCTGCCTTGGACGAAGGCAATATTGTGCCTGGTTTAGGTCCATCGTAGTTTTGTGTCTCTGCAACTTCATTTATCCTGTCATTTAGGAGAGTTTTGTCCCGTCGCGGAAGAACGTTATACCCAGCGATCACGTCTCGCATTTTATCGGTGCTCTCAATAGTTGAATCCCGTGCGTCGAATTGATCTTTTATTATTCTTGGAGTTAGAAAGATTAATAAGTTTTTCTGAGCTCTGGCTCTGGAGTTACTCTTAAATGCATGACCTAAGACGGGTATGTCTTTTAAATACGGGACGCCTTCGTCTGTTTCTGACACGTCGTCCGCTATCAGTCCTCCCGTAACTATCATCTGACCGTCTTTTGCGATAATCGTTGTTTCGCTCTGTCGCTTTGTGGTCGTTGGGCCCAAAGCTGAATTAACGGTCGAAAGCACAAGAGCCGATACCTCTGTATAAACCCGAAGCGTAACGTAATCTCGGGAGCTTATTTGTGGTGTAATGCGGAGAGTGATACCCACATCCTGTCGGTTAACTTGGTTGAAGGTGTTGTTGAGATTGGTGGCATTTGTTGAGGTGCTTGCCAGAAACGGGACATTCTGGCCTACAACAATTTGAGCCTCCTCGTTGTCGGTTGCCAGAATCGTTGGCGCGCTTAAAACGTTAACATTGTTGTTCTGTTGAGCGGCACTTACCAATATAGATTGAGATGGTACGGTAATGCCTCCGGGAAGACTTAGTGAGCCGGCACTCGCTGCAGCTAAGGTAAGACCTTGTAAGTTTTGGGGCTCTGAAAATAATCGAGTTAGTCCATTCTCAGTGCTGAAGTCACTGCGGGCAATCGCGCCCCCATCTGCACCCCCTGTTGATGTTAAAAAGCTTGTGTTAGACCTAATGCGATTATCTATGGAAACTTCCAGTAGGGTCGCTTCCACCAATGCTTGTCGGCGCTTTACGTCGATTTGAGAGAGAAGGGCGCGGATTTTTTCAAAATCCGGCTTGCTCGCGGCGATTATCAAGGAGTTTGTGGCTGGATCGGCGGTGATCGATATGTTTTCTCCTAGTTGTGTTGAAGTAGGCGAAGAGCTGTTTGTCTTTCTTGAAGTGGTATTTTGTTGTGACGAATCAGCTCGTTGGCTAGAGGAGTCAAAGATCGAGCTTGTTGGAGATGAGGCACCGCTAGTGCCTCCTGTGCTCGCCCCGCCACCTACAAGCCCTGCAAGCACCTGGGAGAGTTCCTCTGCATTTGCATGTTGACACCGGTAGACGTAGAACTTGTTGCCGGATAAATCGACCCTGCTATCGAGCTGAGAAACGAGTGCTCGTATACGAGCCGTCGTTTCATCGTCAGCAATGATAATAAGAGAGTTGGTCCGCTGATCTGGGATTATTTTTGGTTCTAGGCCACGTGCGGCCACGGTTTGTGAAACTAATGCCGAAGAGTTCGCATTGCTGTTCTTTGCTCGCTTTCTTGAGTCCTGAGTTCTCAGGCTCGCTCTTGTCGCTTGAGGAAGGGCTTCTGTTCCTTCGTTTGAATTGCCCATGATCTCATTTAATTTCTGCGAAATGTCCTCAACGTCAGCGTGCTTGATAGGGATTATAGTCATCTCTCGGTTTGAGAAAGGAACGTCTAGCTGATCGATGATCCTCATGAGGCGCTCTATATTGTCCTCGGCATCGATGATTATCAGTGAGTTGGTGCCTGTATACGCATTGATTAATCCGTCACCCGAAACAAGCTGCGAGACTATCTGCTGGACGTCTTGTGCGTTTACATATTTTAGAGAAACAAGGCGAGTGACCACCGACGAGCTTGGATTCTCAATGCGTGCTCCTGTCCGCGTCGGAATGGTTGATTGCCGCGCTTCTTTTGCAGGAACGATTTTCCACAGGTTGTCGCTTATCGGAACGGTGCTGAACCCCTTTAAAGCGAGAACTGAATCAAGTATGCGAAGAGCTTCGTCTGATGAAACTTTGCCCGGCAGGTATATAGATACTTTGCCGCGGACTTTTTCATCGAGAATATAATTTCTTTTTGTCTTGCGAGAGAAGATCCTAACGATTGCCGCTATGTCTGCGTTTTTTACATTGATCTCTGTGGATGCATCTTTAGTAATCTCTTCTGCGCTTGATTGGGCGACGCTTTCTGTTATCTGGCTCGTGCACAGAGTAAGAATTAGCAAGATCGACATGTATAACCTGCAAGGGGTCTTGGAATATTTCATAACGCTACCTTATAGTGTATCTAAATTCTCTATCCTTTTTCGTGCGCTCTAAAAGCAATGTGATGGACTTCTCTTCTTTAAGTTTCTCGAACAGTTTGATTGCTTGCGAGATATCTCCTAAGCTGTTTCCGTTTATGCTCTTTAAAATATCACCGTTACGTAGCCCAACTTTTTCGTAGAGGCTACCGGTCTTGATAGCGAAGAGTCGCAAGCCTATCGCCCGACCATCTTTAAAATATGGAACCGCACGAGCCTGTGTCAGTAAAAGAGGTAGGTTTTCGAGTCCCTTATCGACGTCGGCTTCATCAATCACGAAGTCGTCTGAGTCATTTGTGGCGGCGTCGTCGCTGGCACTGCCAAGGGAATCATCGAGCATCAAAACCTCCAATTCACCGTTGTGCTCGATTTCGACCCTATCTTTGTATATCTTCTTTAAGGTCGCTTGTTCAAAGACGGAGTCCTCCAATAGGAACATCTCTTGCTCCCGCTTTTTCTTCTCCTCGATGATGGCGTAGGGCTCCTGTCCCGTAGTGATGAAAGTACCAATCAAAGTAAGCATGAGAGGGGATGGCTTGCGTGCGGGCTCTTGCTTAGCTGAAGGTTTGCTGGCGACATCTAACTTCCCGAACGGCTGGGCTGTAGAGAGGATGCTCCAGTCTTGAGAGCGGGTTGATCCACTGTTATCTGAAGAGGAGGACTGTAGTTTGGCGATACTAACGATTTGAGAATCGAGCTCGGCTTGTAGTGACGACTTGAGTAGATAGTCATTAGCGAGGACTACAACAGTAATCACCACGAACAACAGCGTCAGAAAGGACAACAGAACGTGGGTGATTCTAACAACACGTGCAATGTTTTTTCGCCGCATGAAGCGCGAGAGGATGATGCTGTAGTCTAATGATTGCAGACTGTGAAGAGGCATTTAGATGGTAGCTCAAATACTTTGTTCTATTATCGAAGTAGCAATATGATACCCGGTTTGCAAGTATGGCAACAGATAACTAATTGAGAATGAACCAACAATTATCTAGGTCGACAACGCTTTGCCGCAAATATTTAGATGAGGATAGCTTAAGTCCGGGTTGCTTGTTTTATTGTCGTTTGACTCTTGCCCCGCGGATGCGCACTATTCAAAAAAATGGTCGCCTAAGGCCAGGGCTCTGGCTAAACTCTCAGCTCCGTTGATTGCCGGGGTGATTGTGGAGCTGCGCTATTGTAAGGTGCCAAAAGTATTAGGCTTATTTATTCGTGGCAATGAGTCTAGGGGGATTATCAATAGCTGTCAGAATCCATTTACCGGAATGTGCGATTTGAAGTACTCCGGCGTCGCTAAGTAGAACGTCGTTTGCTGAAAGGCAATTCCAATTCTTTTGGTCACTTGAGAGTCGAATGGAGCTAAAATGCACAGTCTCAAGATGGGGTAATAGAGTGCGAGGTCGTAGGTCGAGGTCGGACGCCTCGTTTGGTAGGTGCGTTAATTCGATAGTGATATGCGGGGCAGGCTCTGAGCCACACGTTATTCGTTGAATTTTGGGCAGTTTTGAAGTTTCTTTCTCTGGAAATGTTACCGAGGACAGGCTCTTAGCGGAGTCAAGTTTCCGGGGTGGTAGTACATTGGAGCTGACGTTGTCAGCTAACCGTTGGGGCACCAGGGGATTAGTGGGATTGTCGCCTTTAGACTGTTCTTGACGCCACGTCTGTTGAAAAATATCCTGCCTAGCTTTAACGGCACGCTTGTTTCCGAGGCTTTGGTAGAATTTTATTATTTCTCGATCGTATTCTTGTAGCTCCGCCACTACTTGGGCGCGCTCCTTTTGCGCAGTCATTGCAAGTGGAGAATTTGGATGTGCTTGGATAATTTCGTCGTACAATGTCAGGGCACGCTGCCAAGGGGTTCTATCTCTACCATCTGTCTTAGCGGCATGCATGTGGCTTCGAGCAGCCTGAAGCTTGGCGTATGATGCCTCGGGCGAGGTTGGATGATTTCGGAGGAAAGAATCGTAATGCATCGAAGCGTCTGCAAACTCTCCGTTGTAATAAAATGTATCTGCGTATTTTAGTTCAGAAAACGTTGCATAGGGGCCAAGTGGGTACCGCTCCCTTAAAGAGTTAAGGGAATCTCTTGCCACGGTATACATTGAGGCCTGATAGAGCCGTTTGGAGAGCTGAGAAAGCTCGCTTTCCGGGGCTTCGGTCGAGAGTGCAGCGCTGTCGGACCGAAGCTCTACAGCGGGAGGCTCCGCTGCCTTGTCTGCCGCAGCGCCACATCCAAGGACGGCACCTGCAACCAAATAGCTTGTAAAGATTACGCGCGGAAGTCTACTGGCTGTTCTTGTTTTGAGCTCCTGGCGGATGAAGAGGGTGTGAGATATCTGATAGGTCATAAATACTATCGCACTCTTTAGGGCAGTGTTTAAGTTTATCATAGAGCCTGATTAAAAAAATATCTTTTGCCAGTACTTGCCGTGCACAGATAGTAGCGTGGATACTTCGACTGGGCAAATCAAGAAGTGCTAAGGAAGTAGATAGCCCTAACGATTAGGTAGCACTAGGTAATTAAAGAGATAAGCGCAATAAATCTTTACTACGTGTTTTGAATAATTATGAGGTGAAGTGATGGAGATTTGTAGATCGAGGGAGTCGCTTAAGAGGTCGATAGCTGCAAGAAAAAGAGAGCAGCAAACCATTGGATTTGTTCCGACAATGGGCGCTCTTCACGAAGGACATCTTAGTCTCGTCCGTTTGTCGTTGGATTCATGCGATGTAACGGTCTGCTCTATATTTGTTAATCCACGACAATTTAACGATCAGAATGACTATAGGGCATATGAAATTAACCTTGAGAGGGATGCCGCGCTTCTAGAGAGAGAGGGAGTTGATATCCTTTTTGCGCCAGATGTTGGAGAGATGTATCCCAGAGGATTTCAGACGGTTGTCCAAGTTGATGAGCTCTCGCGTCCATTTGAGGGGGCGAGGCGGCCGGGACATTTTACCGGTGTCACAACTGTGGTGTGTACGCTTCTAGGGCTCGTAGCGCCTGACTACGCGATCTTTGGAGAGAAGGACTTTCAACAGCTACGAATTGTGGAGCAAATGGTGGAAGACCTCGGACTTGATGTCAAAATTGTACGAGGCCCTTTGATTCGTGATGAATGCGGTCTTGCGCTTAGCTCGCGCAATGAGCGCCTCTCTGAGGGTGGGCGGCAAGAGGCTCACAAGATTTACCAAGCCTTGTGTGAGATGGTAACCGTAGCGCGTAACGGCGAGCGCTCTTGTTCCCGTATCTGTTCTGCAGGTTCTGAAATCCTGAAGACGATTATTGAGGGTCAAATAGAATACATAGCTATTGTTGATGAAGTAGCTCTAGGAGAGTTGGCGGAGATATCACAAACCGCAAGGATTCTCGTTGTAGTGCAGGTAGAAGGGGTGAGGCTCTTAGATAACATGCGTATCGAGCTATAAGCACATAGATACAGATCGCTTCGCCGTTGGTGATAGTATACTAGCTAGCTTCAGGCGGCGTCGACGAATCAAATTTGTGCCTTCGTTGTGCACGTGCTTTGGCTAGGTCGATAAGAGAATGAGATTGGCTAGCGCGGTTAACTAGCATCGGCTTCTTCCTAGACCTCCGTCCGCCTGGAAGGACGTGAAGACCTTCGGTAGGGCTCCTGTTGATCTGGTCCTCGTTTGCAGAGTGTCCGAGGGCTGTCATAATGCTATCGAACAGAGACTCCTCAAATTCTTGTAGCTCTCTGTCAGATGCTGATAAAAGCCTCTTGTCTCCATTTGCGATTCGGAAGATGACATGGGATAAAAACGGCACTATCTTTTGACGCTCTGACTCGGAGAGCTTGGCTAACCCATCTAAAAGAGAGGCTGTGCTTTTGCCTCCAACTCCCTCGAGAAGTGTTTGAAATTGAAGCTGCAGACTTAGTAGATTTCTCGTAAAATCTCCGCTGTTTGAATCGTTCATAGTAGATGCTTCCTTTGCTACTGTGGGGGTGTTTCCAAAGTAGTCACTAACGTTTTTGTTTATATAATCTAATATCCGCATAAGCCTCCTGTTTGCTTCAGTGTTTGAGTGTAAATCTGCAGAAAACATACCACCCGTAACTACTTGATAATACAGCGCTTATATGCTTGGAGGTGTGTTTTTTAACGACAATATGTCTCGGTTTTGGACAGTCGTATTACAACCGAGCAGGTGAATAAGCTATGCGACTTTTGATCGCTTGAACGACTTGCTCTGAACGAATGCCGCTATTGTTGCCGCATCGTAGCCATGGAGGTTTTGTTGCTCAGCTTGACTTCCGTGTGGAACGAATGAATCGCCAACACCAAACAGTTTAATCGGAGCTTTCATTGACAGTCCTGCCGTTTGGACGAATTCTGATACTGCAGAGCCGAAGCCACCAGCAATCGAATGATCTTCTATAGTGCATACAATTGAAAACTCAGGGAGCAGCTTGGAAAGCAGGGTGGTATCGAGAGGTTTGGCGAAGCGCGCGTTTACAACAGTGCACTCGATTCCTTGTTTGTGTAGCTGCTCTGCTGCGGAGAGCGCATTTTGTACAACTGGGCCAAATCCAATGAGGAGTGCATCGGAGCCCGTTCGTACTATTTCTGCCTTTCCCTGCTCAATAACCGAGAAGGCTGAATTACATGCAACTCCCACTCCATTGCCCCGAGGGTAGCGCAGCGCTACGGGCTGTTTATAAGAAAGAGCCGAATAGACCATATCCCTTAATTCACTTTCATCCTTAGGGGACATGAGTACCATGTTGGGTATGCTCCTTAGATATGAAATGTCGAAAACACCCTGATGGGTTTCGCCATCATTTCCTACAACACCTGCCCGATCGATAGCAAAAACAACCGGGAGCTCCTGAATACATACGTCGTGTACGATTTGATCATAGGCGCGTTGTAAAAACGTCGAATAAATTGCGACCACAGGTTTGTATCCCTCACAAGCGAGACCAGCCGCATATGTTACAGCGTGTTGTTCGCAGATCCCAACGTCATTGACTTGTTTGGGTAGTACGGCAGCCATTTTGTCGAGTCCTGTGCCACCCGGCATTGCAGCCGTTATAGCTATTATGGATGGATCTTCTTGGGCTATGTCAGTTAGCGCACTGGCAAATACCCCTGTATAGGAGGGGGCTGCCACTGTCCGTTGTTTGGCTTTTCGAAATTCTGCCTTAGATGGATCGAACGGAGTAACTCCGTGCCATTTGATTGGGTCAGCCTCTGCTGGTTGATAGCCTTTTCCTTTCGTAGTGTAGCAGTGAACAAGAACAGGACCATCTTGCCGTTTTGCATTTTGTAAAGCTGTTGTTAGTGCCGAAATGTCATGCCCATCTACCGGACCAATGTATCGAAAGCCAAAAGCTTCAAATAGCATGGCAGGTGTCGAGAAAAAGCTTTGTGTAAGCTCCTCTGCTCTGTCAACCGCTTTGTACAAGAGTTCAGGAATGTAGCCTCTGTTCCGGAGCTTTTTGACAGCGCCACGAGCCTTTGATGATGTTTCTCCCGTGAGCGTGCGGGAAAACAGCCAACTGAGAGCGCCGACGTTTTCCGATATCGACATCTCATTGTCATTGAGTATCACCACAAAATTATCAAGTCGAAGAGCGCCGGCATGGTTAAGCGCCTCGAAGGCCATGCCTGACGTTAGAGAGCCATCGCCGATGATAGGAACAACAAACTGGTCTGAATCTTTGTGCTTCAGTGCCATTTTCATTCCAACACCTGCGGATATGCTCGTCCCTGCATGGCCAGCCCCAAATGCGTCGAACTGACTTTCATCCCGCCGGAGGAATCCTGAAATCCCGTCCTTTTGGCGTATTGATCCCATGAGAGCTCGACGACCCGTGAGCATTTTGTGAATATATGCTTGGTGACCAACATCCCATATGAGGCGGTCGTGTGGTGTGTTGAAACACGCATGCAGTGCTACGGTTAGTTCATTTGCTCCGAGGCTAGATGCGAAGTGCCCGCCCGATTGGCTTACGGTATTAATAAGCTCATCCCGGAGCTCGTCTGCCACCTGCCGTAGTTCGGTAGGGGTCATTGAGCGTAGGTCATCAGGTAACTGTGAGGTATCTATGAGGCGTCTGTTCATTGGAGGCAAG
Source organism: Pseudomonadota bacterium (assembly GCA_038134595.1). Taxonomy (GTDB): domain Bacteria; phylum Bdellovibrionota_C; class UBA2361; order UBA2361; family OMII01; genus OMII01. The sequence goes on from JAYPVM010000003.1 coordinate 161,738, forward strand.
AATACATGTAGTTATAATTCCAATCAAATGGTTAAAATATAGTGGCAATTTAGGCTGTTAGGTCGCAGTCGGGGAATAGGCTATTTCTGTGTTATCGCTTTGCGTCAGAAAAGGCCTATCAGACGTATAGCGTTGTATCGTTAGCGCATACAATGGCGGCGGTGGGTAGTGTAAAGATAATGCGCAGTGTTATTTGCTATCTCGGTTATTTGCTATCTCGAACCAGTTCACCGTTACGAAGAATCCAACGCTGGCAACCATCTGGAATGGTTAGGTAGGGCTGACCTTTAACCAAATAGCGTGCGCCCTTGTCATCTAACACCTCAACTCGTGCGGAGCCGTAGGAGCAGCCACTGCCTCGGAATCGGGCAAGGCTTCCAAATCCATTGCCAGAGCCTCGGTTTGTACCTAACTCGTCATTTACGATTACTGAGGTTCCAAAAGGGCCGGTGTGAATAGCAAGTTTGCCGTCGTTATCTGAAACGGGCTTCCAGAGAAACTCCTCGAGCTCTCCTGCAACGATTTTATCTGCCTCCTCTTGCAATATGCCGTAGCATTCGCTGACTAGTCTCCCTTGGCATGCATCTGTTCGAGCTAGCCCATAGCCATTCTCTAGAAGACTTTCTGCGTAGCTTTTTCCGGTTGCGGAGAATAAGTGACCGATGACACCGAGGCCGCCGTCGCTAAGAGAGACATCACAGTCGGGTTCGGCTTTGTAGAAGTAAGCATCTCCTTCACTATTGAGCGCTTCAATGGTCTGCTTCGCGCCCGTTAGTTTGAAGTTTTCAGATGGCACGCCTAAGCCGTGTAGCTTGATCAAAATTTCTCCATCGTCACTTCGTAACGCAACAAGATTAGACCCAATATAGCGAACAGAACCCCTGATCCCGTCTTTTGGACTGACAGGGTTTTGAAGTTCACTGTTAAAAACCGTGCCGCAGTTTGATCTAAAATCAGAGGAGTTAGTATTTGAATCCGTTCCGTTGCTGTTGCCAGATGACGGGTTTTTAGTACACCCAGTTATTAGCAAGACAGCTAGGAGGGTAAAACACGCCCGAGAGAGGTAGGCGGAAAAGCTGCGGCTTAAATGCTTGGTGTAAGATTTCATACGGTTCATATCTCTTTCGTGTTCCCTAAAGCCCCTCGCCCCAACATGTAATTTGCGCTCTTGATTGTATCTTGCTTTTCTTGTGGATTGCTTCATGGTTTTTTTTGAACTAGCTGTAGGTAGTTGAATTCGCAGAGATTGTAGGTTGCCTATAAAGATTTGCCTGTATAGTTGGACACCTTCGAGCCCCTAAACCGCTAGCCGTAAATGAGCAATTGAAGTAAGGTTTCTGTAAACTCTGTCTCTATTCCGTTGTACGAGATACTCTTAGGGGAGTTTTCAGGATCGCGTTTTTTCGCAAGGTGCCTTCTACCGGAGTGCCTTGAATTTAGTGTTTCTGAAAGCTCTTTAATGAACTTATTAGCTTGCGTCTTTTTTGTTACAGGATGGCTTGTGCTGTACCACCTCCTTTATGCATTGCATGAAAAAATAACAATGCTCAACGTCATAAAATATCAGACGTTTCGAGCAATGGTTGCGTTTCTTTTTGCGTTTTCGTTTGTATTGGTTTTGCAGCCTCGGTTTATCTCGTGGTTACGGAATCGCGGCGTAGGGGGGCAACCTATTCGTGAGGATGGGCCATCCTCTCATGAGGGTAAGCGAGGAACTCCAACGATGGGAGGGCTTGTAGTTGTAGTGGCTGTTGTGTTGGCCACCTTACTTCTGGTGGACCTAACACTTCCTAAGGTTTGGCTGACATTGGCCGTATTGCTTGGATTTGGGTATCTTGGATACATAGACGATTGGAGAAAGATTGATAAACAAGACTCTCGAGGATTGTCGGAACGAGGGAAGTTAATCGCGCAGATTGGCATGGCGGCTTTAAGTGCGGCGCTTCTTTATGCATTCGGTTCATCAACCGAGTTGCGGGTGCCGTTTTTTAAAGATGTAGTTCTACAATTGGGCGTTCTCGGTTTTATCCTGTTTTCGGCATTCGTTATGACGGCGACCTCTAACGCAGTAAATTTCACCGATGGTCTTGATGGGTTAGCTATTGGGCCTGTCATGACAGTAGCGGCAACCTATGGGGTGTTTGCGTATTTAGCAGGGAATGCAATCTACGCCGATTATCTCGGTATTTACTATGACAAGAGTGCAGGGGAAATAGCGATCATCTTAGCGGCCGTTTTCGCAGCGAGCCTTGGTTTTCTTTGGTATAATACGTTTCCAGCACAAATTTTCATGGGCGACACTGGCTCTATGGCGCTGGGCGGCGTCTTGGGATTCGTCGCAATTGTTGTGAAGCAGGAGCTTATTTTGGTTGTCGCCGGAGGGGTTTTTGTAGCAGAAGCCGCCTCGGTTGTTATTCAACGTTATTACTATAAATGTACGAAAAAGAGGTTTTTTCGAATGGCTCCAATTCATCATCATTTCGAGTTGATGGGAGTTTCGGAACCTAAGATAATCGTTCGTTTCTGGATAGTGTCGGTTGTGCTTGCTATTGTATCCCTGACAACGCTCAAGTTGCGGTAGTGGGGTTAAGGAAAAATCTAGGCGGTAGGTAGGCCTTTTATGGGCTAGGGGACAGGTTGTATTCGGACAGGTTAGCTTGTTTAGCCACCTTTGTATTTCGATGGGTGGAACATGGCACGGGAGTGATGAATTTGTGGTTTCTTCTTTAGGTGAGGCGATAAGAAAGGGGCAGCGCGTCGTATTTGTTGGCCTCGGAAAACGGGCAGTGTCTGCCGCAAGGGTTCTCCGTGCTCGTGGTATTGAAGTTTGTATACTTGAGCAGCAATCCGTCGAGCGCACACGTCGTGCATGGCTGGGAGATAGTTTTTTATCGTCAACCGAGATATCGGAGTTTGGGGTAGTTTTCGATGTTGATGGTGAGAAGGTCGTCCCATACCTGCTTGAAGCCTGTGCTGCTATTTTGAGTCCGGGTGTTTCGATAGAGTCTTCGGTTCCTGGTATTCTTTCCCGTCTAATGATTCCCACATACTCTCACATCGAACTAGACATGTACCTTAAGAGTCAAGAGTCTGTATTGATTGTTGGAACTAATGGCAAGACATCCACTGCATCACTAATTGCAACGATGACGAAATACACATCAGGACATGACGGCGTTGGGACGCCGACATCTGAAAAGGGCACGCTGTCCCAGTATGAAATCGTTACTGCATCGGCTTTAGAACTAGAGGCTTCTCATCATTTAAAACCGCGAGTTGCGGCATGCGTTAATGCAGTCCCAGCTTTTTTAGAGCGCTATGGAAGTCAAGATCGTTACATCACAACGCTCCGAAAAGCTTTTGATAATCAGTCCTCAACTGATTTTTGTGTGATTAATTGTGATGATCCAAATGCGTTTGAGGTGCTAGCAGGTAAGCCTGGAAATCGTATAGGGATCTCTGAGCACCTTCGTTCAAAGGATTCGAAAAAACTAGATGGGTGGGTGCGCATTGAGGGCCGGCAACTCTACGCTGATATTTTCGGTGAGGCCCAGAACTTTCAACTTTCAGGTGGCTTCTGGACAGACCGGCACAATGTTTACAATGCGGCGATAGCTGTCGGTATTGCAACCGTTCTGGGCGTTTCAAATGAGGTAATTCAGACTGTGCTATTGACCTGTAAGCCAGAGGAATATCGACAAAGCTGGATCGTATCACCTCGTAGTGGGATCCCTGTATGCAATGATGCTAAGTCGACAAACGTGCACGCAACGCGGGCAGCCCTTTCGGCGGCTCGGTCGCGATATTCTGACCTTCAAGTTGTTTTGATCATGGGAGGAATAGCACAGGATGCTGAATGGTTCTCATTCATCGGAGAATTTTGCGATTCTGTTTGTCGAGCAGTGTGTTTCGGTGAGGATGCATCGTTGCTAGCCAGGGCTTGTAGCTGTGAAGGAGTTGAAGCGGTAACGGTAGAATCGTTCGCTGAAGCCATCAGGCTTGGATACAAGTTAGCAATTGAGGAACCTAAGCGGTTATTAATGTTGTCGCCAGGATGCTTGAGTCTGGATGAATTCAGAAGTTATCGAGAGCGGGGTAGGATGTTTGATGAGTACCTGCAGAGCCTTGATATTTAACGGAGCCAATGTATTAGGCTATTTTTTCATTGAGCTGCGTATAGCCTGACGAAGAAGGAAACTTCGCTTGGCTCCGTCTGTTACCTCTATTAAGTTGTCATATAACGTTGGGTCTATTATCAGGGCACCCAGCGAGCCAGAACCGTATGCGAGGGCATTAGACGTTGCCTGTAGGTTAGTTGCAACTGCTGCCAGAGAGGAGAGGACTTCATCTATTCGTTGGGCTACTGCGCCAGGTTCTACAGGAGTATAGAGGAGATCATGGAGAACCCCATGTTGCGTTTCGGCCGTACCTGCTATAGCCGAAAATCCCTTACTGGCTTCCGAGATGTCTTGAAGTGTTCTTAAAATTTGATTTGCTGTGGTGGTACCAGTTTTGGAGTAAAAGAGGGCGTGTAGAATACCGCTTCCGGTTTGAACCTCTCGGATTAGATTGCTTACGTCGGTACTTGTGGTTGCGAGAGAGCGGATAAGCTCAGCCCCTTCCTTTTCAGAGTATATGAGCCGGTGAATAAAGCCCTTCTCTGAGCGAACAGCATCTGAGATCCGAGCGATGCTTTGAGAAGCTGATGCGATGTTCTTGAAAGTGTCTGGCGAAAGCCCGATAAGCGCAGTGTTGATCGTTTCTGTTATTTGAGCAGTATTCTCTACAGCTTGTTGCGCACGTATCAGAACTTGGTCGAGATCAGCGACCGTTGCGGATTGAATTGTATCTCCTGGAACTAGACGTGTTTGAGAGTTTCCACTGGAAAGCGAGATAAATCGGTCCCCAAGCAAGCCTTGTGTGTCAATCGTAGCGACGGAGTCTTCTTTGACTCGGTCCAGATAGGAGTTGTTAATTAGTAGTTTAACGTGAACTTCCGAGTCTGCTGAGTTGTGGGAAAAGCCCACTTCGTCGACTCGCCCAATCGCAATTCCACCCAAGCGCACCGGGGCACCAGATGCTAGTCCTTTTACATCGCTAAACTGTGCATAAAAGGAGCTTTGCCGAGCAAATATTTGGTGCTCTTTTCCCATGACAAGAATTAACGAGGCGATGAGCGTTGTGCAGATAACGATAAATAAGCCGGCTTTTAATTCATTCCTAACTTTCATAGTTCGTCTCTCCATGAGCCTGTTATAAAATCGGAGACTAACACATCCTCTGCTGCTAACGTCGATGCTTTTCCATCTGCTCGAATTCCCCCGTTACTCAATAGCATCCATCGGTCCGAGATGCGAGAGGCGCTTTGTACGTCGTGGGTGACAACTAGCGATGTGATTCGTGATTCTTTCGCAAATCGAACTATTAGCTCGTCAATTTTTCGAGTTGACGTCGGGTCAAGGCCGGTTGTGGGCTCGTCATAAAGCATGATTTTTGGTTCTGATGCAAGTGCGCGGGCGAGGCCTACCCGTTTCTTTTGGCCTCCAGAGAGCTGACTCGGATACTTACCATCGATACCAGGGAGTCCGACCATTGCTAGTTTTTCGTCTACTACACAACGGAGTTGGTCGTAGTTGTTTTCTCCGCGTTCGCGGAGCCCATACGCAATATTCTCAAATACTGTTAATGAGTCAAAGAGGGCAGCACCTTGGAATAACATCCCCACATCGGCCCGGAGGAGCCTTAAAGCAGGTTCTTGGAGAGACGAAATGTTCTGCCCAAGAACGTTAATCTCTCCGTGTTGCACGGCAAGTAAACCCATAATAAGTTTTAGTATAATCGTCTTACCGGCGCCGCTCGGTCCAAGTAGAGTCGTGACCTCGCCTTCATGCAAAGCAAATGTAAGGTTGTTGTGAATTCGATTGCTGCCAAAAGCTGTGCAAACATCCTTAAATTTAATTGTTGTGGCCGGTGTGGTTGTCATGAAAAGTTAAGGAAAATAAGAAGCTTGGTTATAAAAAAGTTAGCTATAAATACCGCTAGGGATCCTACTACAACTGCCTCAGTGGTTGTTTGACCGACCTCTTCAGTACCCCCTCTACATGAGAGTCCCTTATAGCATGCTACCGACACAGCAATGAGTCCGAAAGCAAGGCTTTTTATGAGCCCATCGACAACATCTCTTATAACGACTGCGTACAAATACGAACGGTAGTATTGATGCGCGGTAATACCGAGCTCATTGACGGCAATAACCATTCCCCCTCCGACGCCAACAAGGAGTGCAAGGCCAGCAAGCATGGGAAGGGATATCATTCCCGCGATAATTCTAGGGGTAACTAATCGTCGAATTGGATCTCCGCCGAGAGCTCTTATTGCATCTACTTGCTCGGTAACTACCATGGAGGATATCTCGGCAGCAATGCCGGCTCCAACCCGACCGCAAACCATCACAGCGGTCAGCACCGGCCCAAGCTCACGGGCAAGTGCCAGTCCAACAAGATTACCAACATAGTTTTTTGCCCCAAACCGTTGGAGTCCGTAAGCAGTCTGAATCGCAAGTACCATCCCTGTAAAAACAGCCGTAATTAGTACGATTGGGAGAGAGCGAATGCCAATTTCGATTATGTGACGGCATGTGTCACGCAGGTTAATACCATTTTTTTTAATGTCTTTGGTCACGTCAAGCAGCATGAAGACGTAACCACCTAGAGACCGAAAAAGCGTATCGAGCCGACTGGCCATAGTTTATCTCTCCGCCTAATCTTTATAGGTCAGATTTTGGTATACCGTATGTGCAAGCCGCAGGAAGCCTTCTGTATACATATTCTTTTTCTTAAATGCGACCTCAGAGCGTTGCCATGCCACAACATCCTCAATACATGAGTGATTGCGACGAGTAAACGTAACCATTACAATCGGCTCGGCATCCATTATCCCAGACACAAGTGTAACGAGAGTTTTTTCGACTCCTCGACTCACTGAGCTCTGGTCGAGAATAGTGGTGTTAACCAGCCCCACAAGCAGTTTTCTTGTTGATGCATTGAGCGAGAGGGGCTCTGGCAGAGAGCAGTCTGAAATGGCAGTGACAAATACTGCCCGATTATCGGAAGCGGTGTCTTTGTCGATGGTGCAGGCATACACCACTGGGTCTCGAGAGGAGAAAGACGCCTCGCGGCATGTTACGTCACTGGGTTTGTTAAAATGCAGGGATGGGCTACTAGGTGTAGGAGTAGAGCTGCACCCTAGGAGAGTTAAGAGTGCTACGATAAATGAGTGCCTAGCAGTAAAGTCTAAAATGCGGTAGCTTTGTTTCATGTTATCGGGAGTTTATGTTGTGGTGGTATGGGTGGCAAGCTACTATGTGCAACTCGGCTAAATATCATCGATTTGCAGAGCGTTGGGGCGTTTTTGATTATAAGTTGCACGGCATATGATTCGTCTAAAGGGAGTTTCCAAGATATACCCACCCAATCAGCCCGCGCTACGGGGTGTCGATTTGAATATTTCGGCAGGAGAGTTTGTCTTTGTAGCGGGTGCTAGCGGAGCAGGTAAGAGTACATTTTTAAAGTTGCTTTTTGCCGGTGACACACCCTCGACCGGAAGGGTGGAGGTTGCGGGAGTCGATGTCGCAGCCCTCGGATTCAAGCAGATTGCTGATTTGCGTAAGGATATTGGAATTGTTTTCCAGGATTATAAACTCCTTAACCGGCGTACAGTGTTAGATAACGTAGCATTTAGCCTTGAGGTCTTAGGGGTGCAGAAAGCGAAACGGTGTGAGCTTGCAATGCGTTTGTTGCACATGATTGGTCTTCAAGACCGGGCAGAGGCGTATCCAGTTACGCTTTCGGGTGGAGAACAGCAACGCGTTGCTATAGCACGGGCGCTCATACGGAAGCCTAAGGTGCTACTGGCTGATGAGCCGACGGGCAATCTAGACCAGGAGATGAGCCGAAGGATTTTTGACCTGCTGTTAGATGCAAACGCTATGGGGGTGACAGTAGTTGTTGCAACGCACAACTTAGCGATAATAGAGGACCTGAAGAAAAGAGTTCTCGTATTGGACCGAGGAAGAATTATCGGAGACTATAGTAGCTCGGGCGTTGATTCAAAGGAGGTGGTTTTAGGATGATCGAGGATCGCCAAGAACTTCAAGCCAATCTTGATTCGATTTGGGATGAGAGCTCGAAACTTATGGGTATAGCGCCCAGCGCTAGGGTTGCACACATCGCTGCCCAAATGGTTCAGAACGTCCGTCGGTCTGTGGCAACGTTCCTGTTAACCGTACTGACTATAGCTATGGCTGTTTCGTTAGTCGGATTTTTTTTACTGTCCTTGCACAACGCTTCATCCCGAGTGACCGATAGTGTGTCGGACTTGTCGGTTGTGGTTTTCTTTAAAGATTCGGCAACGCCTAAAAACATCTCCGATGTGCAATTGATGGTGAAAGAAAGTGGAGTGCCGGTATCTACGCTTGTGGTTGATAAGGTAATGGCATTGGAGCGGTTCCGACGCTCGCTTGGGAGTGATGCCGGTCTTCTCGATGGCTTAGAAGATGATAACCCCCTGCCAGTGTCCCTCCACGTAACGCTGCAATCGCTGTCGGATGTGGAGAATTTGTACGCAAGTCTTGTTAGTTCCTTATCAGATCGATCTTTTGTCGATACCGTTCGCTATAGCGAAGGTGATGTGGATGTTTTAAAGAAGGTTATGCGCGGTGTTGAGGTAGTGGGGTTTGTCGTCGTATTGTTGCTTGGTGTATTGGCTAGCTTTGTCATAGCAAATACCATTCGCCTTGCACTAGTAAGCCACCGAATAGAGATCGATATCATGCGACTCATTGGAGCAAAGAGGAGAGAAATCTTTGCACCATTCCTTCTAGAGGGTTTTCTGCAGGGTCTCTGTGGAGCTGGTCTGGCGATTGGATTTTTGTATTTTGGAGTTATCGCCGGGAGGAGTGTAATACCGCAGATTGAAGTACTTCAATTCGTTGTTCCCAATCTATTGTTTGTTCCGGGCGACACTATTGTAGGTCTCATCGCTATGGGCGCTGGTGTTGGTTTGAGTGGTAGTTTTATCGCAGTCAGGCGGTTTCTGACAGAGGTGCGATTTCGCGGTTAAAACTGCGATATAAGGTTCCCGTTTAATATCTATGTAGTGGTTGCGATACAAAATGATAGGCTACAGATTATTACTGACGGGTCTTTGGATAGCGGGAGTTGTTTTCCTTGGCATTGGGATGGCTGGAGCTGATGAGCAATCCTTGCGAATACGGATATCCGAGATTAAGCGTGACGTCGACCGAACCGAGGCCTTTTTGGAGACGCTAAAGATTGAGTTTGGAAGATTGCAGAAAGAAAGAGCGCGGGCCGATTCGAGGCTGGAGATGTTGCGGTCAGAGGAGAGGGGGCTTAATCAGAGGATTGTCGCTATCGAAAGTGAGCGGAGCGCATTGCTCTCTCGGGTTAAAGGGGCAGAGGCGAGTGTCGTGCAGAGAAAAGATACTATGCGCCGCAGGATTGTATCTATTTATAAACAGAGCGCCGTGGCAACAGTTCCGATACTGCTTAGAGTATCGACTGGAAACGACCGCACCTCCAACTTGTACTTTGCCAGACAGGTTCGCGCTCACGATAGACGGCGGTTCGAAAAGCTTCAAGAGGCTCTTCAAGAGTTAAACGAAGCCCGGATTGTACTTGATCGATCGTATGCGGATGAGCGGAATCAAAGGGAGAAATTGATTGCAAATTTGAGTGAAGCGGAGCGAGAGCGGTCTCGATTGTCAGAGGCCGTCGAAGGAATGAGACGCAAACAGTCCGCGGCTAAAGCATCTCTTGTCTCATTGCAGGGCAGGGCGCGTCTGCTCGATACTCTGATGCGGAATCTACTTGACCGCTCCTCGGATTATAGTGGGGCAGTTGTAAAGGGGATCGATAAGAGGCTCGAAAGGCCACTAGACGGAAAACTTGACGGCAACAAGAGTCAACGCCCCAGAGTTCTCGATGACTCACAAGGGGGCCTGTTTGAGAAAGGAGCGGTCTTGTTCAAGCCGGCTGAGGGGACAATACTGAGGCCGTTCGGGAAAAGGAAGGTACGAAATTTTTCAGATATCGTGTTTTCCAAGGGGATCGAACTTAAAGTACAAGAGACCGGTGATATTAAAGCTGTTAAATCTGGTCGAGTGGCATTTGTTGGAGAGATGCCTGGTTATGACAAAGTTGTGGTTCTTGATCATGGCCATCGAACTCATTCTTTGTACGGAAAACTTGCGGATTTCTCGGTTATGGTCGGTGATCTGGTTCCAGGTGGAGGGGTCGTAGGAAACGCCTCGACTAATGAACAAAATTTCAAAAGATTTTACTTTGAGATTCGAAAAAATGGCCAGTCTGTGAATCCGAGCCGACTAAAGTTGTTTTGAGTTTTGGACTGACGGGCAGTTTATAGATAGAGAGTCGGGGATTTCGCGTATCCCAGTGTCGATGTTCTAGAATTTTTATGGGGTTGCCCCGTATCGTGGAGGAGGCAAAAGTTTCTTCAGAGTTTGATGTGCCACACGATCGCTACTAACGGTTCACCTAATCTTGTAGACCCCTGGCCTAAGAGTTTTCTGAAGGGATACACAGGACGTTTGTCCCGGTTTGTAGACCGAGGCGATACCATAACACCATTTTACTCGCGCGATTGCTCTACATTGGTATTACCAAAGGGCGAGCTTTTTTAGGTGTTGGCACCGAATAGGAAGCTCCACATCTTCGATTTGTTGGACGCCAATTGTCGTGGGTGAGAAGAGGCGTGATGAGCTTGGGTTCAGATTGATGGAACATCCGACAAGGTGAGTATCCGAACGATGAGGAAAGTATGATGTTTTGTCTTGGAAAGAACTAAGAGAGATAAAGTGGCATACGCTTGTATGAGCCCCAGTATAATCTAAGTAATGTTTCAGCGAAATCTGGATGAATCCACTTGAAACACTACTTGGCCTTTAATAGCATTAAGCTGGGAGCGGAGTTTAGATAGGTGATTTGTTAGGCTTGCATGGTTTTGGCTTAGATCGAACGCAAGCGAAGCTGGATTGATGTCTCGTGCATCCAAGGTTAAGGAGTCTTTTATCACCTGAACTTTCGAGGGAGAATTTTCGGGTGGGAGTGTGAAGCTGTTGGAGCTCCGGAGTTCGGAGCGGAATTTTAAGATTTGTGAGACTCATTGGTTGATTCCAACCGGAGTCATGAAGAACATAAGGGGTTCGGTTGAAAGTAGTCTCGTTTTTCCTCGATTATTTGGATCTGTCGAAGTGGTCAGCGCGTGAGAGGGCTATTGGTCTCTTGTGTGCGGTACTCGGTTTGTGTCTTGTTTTTGGAGAGGTTCATTTCCCCACGTTAAGTGCAAGAGAGGCTCCGAGTGAGAGCAGCTTGTTTGAGGAGCTTAAAGTTTTTACCGACGTACTTTCGGTCGTTAAGCGGGATTATGTCAATGAGGTGGAAAATAAGAAAATTGTAGAAGGGGCAATTAAGGGGATGCTTGCCACCCTTGATCCACACAGTGGCTACTTAGATCCGGATTTCTATCAAGACTTGCAAGTCCAAACAAAGGGAGAATTTGGAGGTCTGGGCTTAGAGATAACGATCAAAGAGGGACTGCTTTTTGTAGTGGCCCCTATGGAAGATACCCCCGCCGAAAAAGCTGGCGTTAGAGCCGGTGACGTAATTGTGAAAATAGACGGAAAGTTCACCAAAGAGTTCTCGCTTGTGGATGCTGTTAAGCGACTTCGAGGTCCCAAGGGAAGCCCAATTCAGATATCTATTGGCCGCAAGGGGCACAATGGATTAATAGATATTACCATTATTCGCGACACGATAGAGGTACACAGCGTCAAGTCGCGTTATTTAGAAGATGGTTTTGGTTATGTGCGAATCAGTCAATTTATGGAGCAGACGGCTGACGATTTGGGTAATGCCTTGGCTCGCTTAAAGCGAGCAAGTGGTGAGGAAGGGTTGCGCGGGCTTATCCTTGATTTACGAAACAATCCTGGAGGACTTTTGGCTCAAGCGGTGAAGGTGGGGGATCTTTTTCTGCGCGAAGGAGTCATCGTGTATACCGACGGGCGAGTGGACGCTCAAAAACAGAAGTTTTTCGCGAAGTCTAAGGGAACCGAGCCTGAATATCCTGTTGTCGTGCTTGTTAACGCCGGGTCTGCATCGGCTTCTGAAATCGTAGCTGGAGCTCTAAAAGATCATGGTCGGGCGCTGATTGTAGGGGAACAGACATTCGGCAAAGGTTCAGTCCAGACGATTACCCCACTAGAAAATGGAGGCGCACTAACGCTTACCACTGCTCTGTATTATACAAAGAGCGGGAGCTCAATCCAGGCTCGCGGGGTTCGGCCAGATATTGAGGTTCAGAGACGTGAGACATTAAAGGCTCAAGTAGAGAATTCTACTGGTTCTGGTACTCTTAGTAATATTCGAGAGGAGGATTTGCCCGGCGCAATAAACAACCCAACCGAAAATCTAAACGACGGTGGTGAGGGACTACAACGCAGCAAGGTGACCCAACCTGTTGATTTATCGGTAATAAATCCGGAGACCGTGGATGTCGAGGATTGGGTTGCTAGGGATTCTCAATTTGAGCGCGCCCTAGACTTACTCAAGACTTTCACTGTTTTTCAGTCTCCAGTCGTTCCAGCGGCTTGAACGGTTTCTCTTCCTAGCTTATACTCGCCCGACGGTTTGGAGGCGCGTAGCTCAGTTGGTTAGAGCGCTTGCTTGACAGGCAAGAGGTCCCCAGTTCGACTCTGGGCGCGCCTATTCTGGATCGTTACACAAAAGCACCCTTGTAAGGGGTTGTAATCGGTTAAAAAACCCGCGCAGTAATCGCTTGGCTTTAGAGAAATATCGTCTGGCCAACGGTAGGTGAGTGGCTGGGATCCCAAATTTTGATACAATTTTGGGCGCTTGGGCTTGATAAGAACGCACAGAAAGTGTACTTACGGGGTACAGGTAGGAGTGTTATGCCAAAGATTAAGACAAAAAAAATAGCCAAAAAGAAATTTTCGATAAATAAGAAGGGGACGATCAAGCGAGCTAGTGCGCATCATTCCCACAATACTGCAAAAAAGAGCCCGAAGCGTCGTAGGAATTTAGGCCAGATGAAGTTAGTCGATGATACGAATGCGAGTGCAATCAAGAGGCAGCTTCCGTACGCTTAGGCGGATCGGTTCGGTATAGTAACGTAGAGGTAAAGTACGATGAGAGTTAAAAGAGGATATGCAAGCCGCCGTCGTCATAAAAGACGATTGAAGTTAGCTGAAGGCTATCGAGGTAGAAGGAGTGATTGTTTTAAACTCGCAAAGACCGCTGTTGAAAAGGCACTTCAGTTTTCTTACCGAGATCGTAGAGCGAAGAAGAGAGAATTTCGTTCGCTTTGGATTTTGCGGATTAATGCAGCAGCGCGCACAAACGGCCTAAGTTACAGCCGTTTTATGAGAGGTTTATCTTTAGCTAATATTGACCTCGACAGAAAAGTATTGGCGGAGCTAGCGTTTACAGACCCAGCATCATTTGCGGTCGTTGCTGAAAAAGCCAAGGCAGCTTTGTAGTCAAAAGCGGCTTTTTAAGCGTTCACAAGTGAGAAAGGACGAACTCTAAAAAAGTTCGTCCTTTTTGTTTTTACTGTCCGTCGTTACAGATGGGGGCTTCTTATCTCTTGTCTTTTTGTAGTTGTGGGTGTGGGGCAATCTGGTGTTCGAAAAAAGCGATAATTTGTCGGATCTTCAGGTAAGCTCAGTTTCGGATATCTGGAGCGCACAGCTCGAATATATCGATGCTAGATGCAATCCTGCGCCTTGGACAGCATCTCTTTTTGCTCGTGAGTTTATTAATCCATGCGCCCGGATTCGAGGTCTGTTCTGCGAAGCCTCGGTTATAGGGTTTTTGATTGGTCACATTGTCTTTGATGAGGCTCATATCGTCTCTCTCGGAGTTTTACCCGAGCATAGGAAAAAGGGAGGAGGACAACGGCTGCTCAGTGACTTTGTGCGGATATGTCAAATAGAGGGAGTTAGTCGGTTGACGCTTCAGGTTCGTCGTAGCAACAGTAGTGCGCGACGGTTGTATGTTCGCAATGATTTTACGAACTCTGGGGTTCGCAGGAACTATTATTCTGATAATGGCGAAGATGCAATTACGATGGGCCGCTACGTGGGACGTTGAGGGCGCTGCGACGTTAGTGCCACTACCAACTTATTTTGAGCGGTTTCATATGTGAGAGTTTCGTCAATGGGATATGAACATAGAGTTTCGATCGAGTTGATGCTGGCAGAAAGTTAGTTCGTCGGATCTTTATCCCTCTCGTTTGAGCTTCACTAGAATTAGCAGATGAGTGTAACGTGTTGAATATGCGCTTATTTCCTGCTTTTTATGAATTATAACATCCGGCTTGCGAGGGTGGTATGGTTCTGATAGTCCAATGGGCTTCTATGTTCTGATAGAGCCAATGCTCTCTGGACCCAGTTTGCGTTTGGACAGTAAGTGCTGTAGTATAACGGGAGTTGCTCGGCAAGGATTATCGGATGTGGTGGTAATAATACCCCAGTGCATTTTGTGGATGCGCATTCGAGAAGATGCCTATTGAGTGCCGCAGGCCGCTATGTGGGTGTTCCGGCGGGGTATCTTCAATTAGTTCGGGTACTTCTATCCCATGGGAGGGGGAAAAACCTTGACAACTTCAAAACGTGCTACACCAAAAACTACCGCAAATACAAAGAAGAAGGTTGCAGGTGCAACAAAAGGTGGATCTCGTTCTATCGCCTCTAAAACGAAGAAGGCTGTCGCTAAGAAGACAGTAACCAAGAAGGCAGTAGCCAAGAAGACAGTAGCCAAGAAGGCAGTCGCCAAGAAGGCAGTCGCCAAGAAGGCAGTCGCCAAGAAGGCAGTAGCCAAGAAGACAGTAGCCAAGAAGACAGTAGCCAAGAAGACAGTCGCCAAGAAGACAGTTGCCAAGAAGGCAGTGGCTAAGAAGACAGTGGCTAAATCAATATCAAGTAAAGCATCTGTGGAAAAAGAAAAAAGCACGTCGTTAAAATCTGTTAAAAATGGTGATGCAAAGGCTTCTTTGAGTTCTCAAAAGAAGATATCGGTTGCAGAGAAGCTTTCAACTTCACATTTGGTCAAAAAGCAGCCACGGGCGGCCGTGTCTAAGCCAAAGAGGGGATTAAAGCTTGTTAAAAAGGGCCCTATAAAAGTACCAGCAACGAAGATTAGTCGCTCTGACTCGTACTCGGGAGAAAGTAAGGTTATTATGGGCAGGTTCTCTTTCGGTGAGGAGGAAGCAAAGCCTTTGGTAGTGCGCAAGGCGCCTGTCGAAGGGAGTACCGAAAGCCATACAAGGGGCCCTGTGATGCTATTCAAGACAGGCGATAAGATCGTTTACCCTGGGCACGGGGTTGGCGAGATAGAGGGGATTCGCAGTACGGTATTAGATGGACAAGAACATCATATTTACAACATTACGATCTTAGAAAGCGGCATGAAGGTGATGGTGCCAGTATCTCAGGCGAGCGCCGTCGGTTTGAGAAAGATAATCGATAAGAGGACTATCGATGAAGTGTTTACGATCTTACGGGATAGGGATTTTAAGATAGATACCCAAACGTGGAATAGACGATTTCGAGAGTACTCTCAAAAGATAAAAACAGGATCGGTATTTGAGATAGCCGTGGTGCTTCGTGATCTCTCAGTTCTCAGCGTTGATAAGGAATTGTCCTTTGGCGAGAAGAAAATGCTTGATATGGCGGAGTCGCTTCTTGTTTCAGAGATAGCTTTGGCACGCTCCCGTCCACACGATAAGGTTGTAGGAGAGTTAAGGGCTCTGTTCACCTCCTAAGGGGGCTCCCAGTGGTTTATTCGGTTGTAATACCTGCCGCAGGCAGTGGTGCTCGTATGGGTGCAAGTGTTCCAAAGGTTTTGCTTCAAATACCGGAGCATCCGTCGGATCACAGTATCCTAATGGAGACAGTAGCGACGTTTCATTCAGATCCTCGTTGTAGACATGTTATAATATGCTATCCCGCGTCTTTCGCCGAGGATTTCGGCGCTCAGCTTGGACACTTCGACCGAGTGCAGTTAGTTGCTGGCGGGCAGACTCGGCAAGAGTCGGTATATAAGGGAGTTCAAGCTCTGATTGCTAGAGATGATCTAGGTTCCTCGTCTGTTGTGCTGGTTCACGATGCGGCTAGGTGTTGTGTTGATCGTGTTACGATACAGAATGTGCTTGAGGGTGTAGCCAATTATGGAGCTGTGACCGCGGGGATGCCCGCGGTGGATTCCCTATGCCGTGTTGATGATTCTGCGGCCGTATTATCCTATCTTGACCGTAGTACGATCTTTATGGTGCAGACGCCACAGGGGTTCATACTTGAGGACCTGTATGCCGCACACAGGCAGGCGCTTCATGAAGGAATAGAAGCAACGGACGATGCAAGTTTGGTTGCTCGTATTCGTAGTGTTCATATGGTAGTCGGTAATAAGGCAAATCTAAAGGTGACCCATCCTGGTGATATGAAGGCGGTCGAGTTTTACTGCAGTAAGCGTGAGGGAGCTGATGAGGGAGATTAGAATAGGACAAGGGATCGATGTGCATTGTTTTGAGGACGGTCGCCGCTGTATTCTTGGTGGTATAGAGATTCCTAGTGCTAAAGGGTTAAAGGGGCATTCGGACGCTGATGTTGTGGTGCATGCGCTTATGGATGCAATTTTAGGTGCCCTCGGGCGGGAGGATATTGGAACGTACTTTCCAGATTCGGACGCTCAGTACAAAGATGCAGATAGCTGCAACTTGTTGTCTGAGGTGTGGACGCTTGCATGTGGTGAGGGATGGGAAATAATTAATGCCGATATTACTCTATTGGCAGAGTTTCCGAAGATTAAGCCTTTTGTAAAAGCCATTAGGACTAAACTGTCGGGCTTGTTAGATACTACACCAGATAGGATTACGATAAAGGCCACTACGAGTGAGCGGATGGGTTTTGTTGGTAGAGAGGAGGGCGTTTGGTCGTCTGCAGTGGTTCTTCTTGGGCGCTCGTAATTAAATTTCTTCAAAGGAGAATTTTCGGGAGACTATTAGTTAGAGAATAAATCCACGGGGGCAAGAGAATAATCTGATTCTGTTTCGCCATGCTTCGTTGGATTTTCACTCGGGTTTTACTGACACGTCTAAAATTATTCCCGATTCAATGAGGTAACGAAACAGGTGATTAGTGACACCTGTTAAAGATAGGTTTTCAGCCCTTATTAAACCATCAGTCGGCGTCTCGATCTTTGCAGAGTCGAAATGAACTAGGTCTAAATAAAAATGGAATAGTTTGTGTTCCACTGGGTATACCAAGAGATGGACTTTCTGTTGGAACAATCGAGCTGAGGCCTCTAGAACCCCGCCGCTTAGCAACGAATATCGCTCATCTTCAAAAAGTAGCGGCAAGAGTGCAGCACTAACAATAAAGCCAATCGCGGCGTTTGAGTATCGTCTTAGGTACTGTGTTAAATGGAAGAACTCAGAGTAGGAGCTCACCAAAACATTATTGTGGTACTTACACAGCTGGCCGAGAACGTCGAGGAGTTCCTCGTTTGTAGATTGCTGTGTTTTGAGAATGTTATTTAAACTTATCTCTAAAACATGAGCTACTTGTTTAACATCTGAGCCTTCGACTCGTTTGAGAGTTTGTTGTGACGCTGTCGTTAATCCAGGAAACACCTGGTGTAGTGCTCTAAATGTTCCGCGTTCTAAAAGAATAGGTCTTTTGTGAAAATACTCAGTCGGCGGGACTGGATTTTGCTGACTGTCGAAGAGGATGGCGTGAGTAAGACCATTTCGTAAGAGCGCAATGTTTGCCAATCGTTTATCAATCTCTTGAAATGCTGGGCCCGAAAGTTCGATATAGTCTACTTCTACACGATTATTTTCGAGTCCATCTAGAATTCCACTTACGAGATTAGTGAGGTTAGCGTTGTGGTAAAATGCGGCATAGAGAAGATTCAATCCAAGCATACCGATTGCTTCGTGTTGATGAACCGCCTCTTTGTCGTTCATATGAATGTGAATCATCACCTCGTTAGGGTCACCTAAGGGCTCCGTCTGGAAACGAATGCCCATCCAACCGTGGCACTCGTTGGTGCCAGAATAGTTTCTGGCCGAAACGGTGTCGGCAAAAGCGAAGAAGCATGTCGAAGACCCCCGTTCGATTTGTAGCCGCTCAATAAGCAGAGAGTACTCGTGATTAAGCATCGCTTGAAGGCGACTTTTTGAGACGTATCTTTTTGACTTGCCGTAAATAGTATCGCTGACAGTCATGTCGTAGGCCGACATTGATTTGGCTATCGTGCCTGAAGCGGCACCGGCTCGAAAAAGTCTACTTGCAACCTCCTGTCCCGCCCCGATTTCGGCAAGGGTTCCATAGCGCTCTTGGTCTAAGTTTATAAAGAGAGCTTTTTGAGCAGGATCGCGTTGTGGGGAGCTTTCGAGGTTGATCATATACAAAAGGGATCATATACCCTTATGAGTCAGTCTTCGAGCTTTTTTTATCCTTGGCTTTGTCAGACGGCTCAAGTAGCGAAGCGTCTATGGCCATTTGTACGGCGCGCTCAATGACTTCCTGGCTGCTTTTGGGTATTACCCCTTCCTTGACGAGTTTTTCAGCTTCTTCGCTTATCATCGAAAAGTATTTGTCCCGTTTGCTAAAATCCAGCGAGCTTGTTCGAGCTGGCTCGTTAACACTAGATACTTTGGAAACACTTTTTACTGAGGAAGCTCTCTCTACGCCCTTAACTCCTGTAATACTGTTTGTTTTACGAACCTTTCCTGTACTCGTTGTGGAGCGGACGCTCTCTGGTTTCTTTGGGTCTTTGTCTTTGGGCATGTCTGTGTTCTCCTGTTTTGAATTCTAGCTATGTAGGTACCTCTGATTTAGTTAATACATCACTAAATGGGCCAAGCGATCCCTCTTTGTTAAATTGTACGGCCCGTTCTCGAAGCCCAGGGCGTATCTTTGGTATAGCAACCGCCTTGCCATGAGCAAGGGATTTTTGCAAATAAGCAATCAGCACTTTATGCTCGCGCATGACGTTTAATCCATCGGTCTCCCACTCAGAGGCAACGGTCCTTAGAGAGGCACCATCCCAATAGACTCGATAAAGAAGCCACTGGTGAGTAGGTTCGAGACTGGCCATTACGGAAACCATGCGTCGGTAGTCCATTAGTTCATCGGGTTGGGGATCGCCTGCAATTGCCTCTTTTGTAGCAAGGATACTTGCACCAACCAAGAGTTCTCGGATGGCTGACCTACTTTCAGCATCTTCTCCACGAGTAGCACTCTGTGCTGGGAGTGCGCCATCACGAAGCTCTGGGAAGACACCATAGAGTTCCATTGCGAGTTTCTGAGCCCTTGCCTCTTTTGCCGTTTTGGAACTGCTTGTTCTGGCCCATCCTTTCGTTTTGCGTGCAGCATCTGTGGAGGCTTCATGGATTCGTTTTCGGGCATACCCTTTGAAAGGTATGCCCCTTTGAGGGTCAAAGCGTCTTGAGCAGAAGATAAGCGCTTCCATCGCAGCTCCATCTAGGCCATCTAATTTCCAGTCTAGGTTCCACCCTCTTGCAACAGCGCGTGCGATGCTTTCAGCCCATCCCATGTGTTCGACGACTAATTCATTGGCAGACTCCTCGGAGAGGCGGGTTGACTCGTTTTTTTGGTTCTTCGTAGTCGTCATCTCACAGTTTTGAAAACAGATATGTTACTTAATGTGAACGTATCTAGACCGGTAAGTTATTCAAAAGTATATCATTTGTAGTTATTGGTCAGATACTTCTATACGTACTATCTACATCGGTACCATTTGGCAAAAACACGAGCCAATTTTGCGCAAAATAACCCAGTTATTCCAAATAGTTAAATTAATCTGAAGCAAATTGATGCCTCCTTCAGACAAGAGGATGAATCAAGTGGCAAAGAGATTCAATCTCTCGCCGCAACAGGCAATCCGATTGTAGAAGGGGGTTAGCGTGGCAAATACCGTAGTTCAGAGTAAGAAATCACCGACGAATTTACCAAAGCTGAGATTAATTTCGAAAGTTGGTCGTCCAAGGCGTAACTCTAAGGTATCTCGAGCAGAGTTAACTATCGCCTCAGCGCCTATTGAGAGTACTCCCTCTGCTGATGGGTGCGAAGCTCTCATAATTGAATACCGGACTAAGGCCCAGAAGCTCGGCCGAAGCATTCTTAGAAAGTGGAATTGTCGACTCGATCTTGAAGAAGTCGATAGTTTAGTAGATCTTTCCTTGTGTGAAGCTGTCAAGAGGTTTGATGCCTCCAAGGGAGCAAGCTTTATGACATTTTTGTTTTATCATTTGAAAGGAAATCTTGTCCGAGCAGTCAAATCGTCGATGGATGTTGCAGCGATCCCAAGTTCGTTTGCCGCAATGATAGATGGTGAAACCGGCGGCGAGGATATTCGCGGTCTTGGTCTTAACGCCGTAGATCTTGCCGATAGGCTAAGTGGCGAGGAGGCACAGTCTCCTGACGAGACTTTATGGAAAAAAGAATTGTCTAATTGTAGTTTGGCAGCCTGTGAAAAATTAGACCCACTTGAGCGAGAGATCATTAAACAAATCTTTGTTCACGAGCAGCAGATAATCGACATTGCGGCCAGTCTTGGATACAGCCGCTGCCACATATCGAGGGTTAAGAAAAAAGCACTTAGTACTTTGCACGATGAATTGAGTGTTCAGATGGACCAAGACGACTATGCTTTTATCGGTGGCATGGGTGAGGATTTATTGGATGTTGAAGCTCGAGCGGCTAACCGAAAGGTTACCCATCGTCGCAAACCGCGGGCTAAAATCAACAGGCAAGTAGAACCCATGGTGGTGTCGAGCGATGCAGTTACCGCAGAGGCAGCTTAAAAAGACGGCTTCCAAGATGCGGGACCTCTGGAATTAGCTACTACCGATGACTAATGGGTTCTAGGATGAAGTCTTTTTTAGCACTACTAAAAATCGTTCGATGTCCGTGTTGGGAAGAGTGACGGGGTGAATATTTGTTATATGCGCCGAATTTCTCTCTAAAATCCCGGCAGTTCCTCGTAGTTCATCTTCTACATTTGAACCTTTAAGAGCGATTGCTGTCCCACCACTTTTTACAAAGGGTAGCATCCACTTAAAGAGGGTCTTACATTCGGCAACCGCTCTTGAGACGACTAAATCAAATGATCCCTTCGCAGACGGATGTTTTGCGTACACCTCTGCACGTTCATGGACGGCTTGTATGTTGTGTATGCCACAAACCTCCGCTGTGTTGTGAGCGAAGGTAACCTTCTTTAGGGTAGAGTCGAGTAATGTGACTTGGGCTGTTGGTATAAGAGCTGCAAGTGGAACACCGGGAAATCCTCCTCCTGTTCCAATATCTAGTATCGAATCTGGTTGGTTCTCGAATGGGA
Organism: Pseudomonadota bacterium; assembly: GCA_038134595.1. Classification (GTDB taxonomy): domain Bacteria; phylum Bdellovibrionota_C; class UBA2361; order UBA2361; family OMII01; genus OMII01. Next base: position 183,217 of record JAYPVM010000003.1, read on the forward strand.
TGCAGAGCGCTGTGAGGGAGTCAAGTACATGAAGAGATAACGCATCGCTTCTGCTAATTCGAGTTATATTAAACCGCTTGTTAGCCAATTCTAGTTGGTCGAGATACATTATAAGTTTTTGCGCTGTTGTCTCATCAAGAGTGATTCCCAACTCATGAGCACCTTGAATCAACACGTGTGTTTCATCAGTCATCATCTCTAATCCCCAATGCTACCCAATTTACACCTCGCCAGCGGAACAAAAACACCGTGCCAAATAATCCTGTGTGGTGGTGTTTTGGTAGATCCATTGATTGTCTGATTTTTTCGATATCCTCGGAGAAAGCACGTTTTTTAAATTCAGTTCGGGCCGTCCATTTCAATGATGCTAGGGCCCGTTGTAGTACTTTCTTCGAATAGGGGAATGACTCTACTACGGTATATCTCGTTAGCAAGCTAGAGATAGCAATACGCTGATCAGAGGTGCCATATGTCACATCGTTATCGAGCCGACAAATAGAACGCTCTGAAAAGAATTGGCTGAGATGAAGCGATCGATTGATTGCTCCATGTGCCTCATAGAGATATTTGTGCAGCTGTTTCGGATATATTATACCGGTAGTGTCGGAACGACCGGGGGACCAATGCTCTCCGCTATCGACCAACATGACACTTGAATCATCGATTTGTACATCTTTCCAAAGCGTTTGTTCAAGACATTGGTCCTCATAGCCCAAAAACTGGCGTCGCCATCCGCTCGGTACTGTATCGAGAAAAAGACCAGGACTAACCTTGATGGCACAAACTCCGTTGATGTTAAGGTTGAGTAAAGATTCTAGTGATGGAGAATAAAGAGACGCATCTTTTATTCTGACCCCTTCTTTGGTTCGCCGAGCGGGATCAGCAAAGAGCCCGTCAAATTCGGAGAGGGGGAGCGTCGCTATTATCTCTTCGACTGTGCCCCTCAAAACTTCAACGTTAGACAGTCCTTGGAGTTGAATATTGTGGATGGCCAGGGCGGCACGAATTGGATCTTGCTCGATAGTGGTAACTTTTTGCGCGGTGCGAGCGAGGGCCGCTGTGTCCGAGCCGGTTCCTGTCCCGATCTCGAGCACATGCTTACAGCCAGAAAAGAAGCGTGCGCGATACGTCGCTAAGGCAAGTCTTGATGCCTGGGGCAGGAGTGAGGATGTGAAATAACCATCTTTTGCCCATGTACCCAATTTTTGAATGGCTTTTGGCCGTAATAGATAACTGTCGAGCGCGACGCTAATGACGTCTGAAGGGAGAGTTGGTGCTCTCTTCTTTAGGTATAGTGCGAGGGCGGCCTTTGAATCTGTGGCCGGGGCGTTTTGCAGGATAGATAACGCTTCTTCTAGATTGTTGAGTATCTCATTCACTGTGGATATGGTACGTCAAGTGGCAACCAGTTATCAAGATTGGAGCCTTAAGTGATAATGTGAGTTTATGTGCGAGGCTTTCATTTTTGGGTGATTAGAGTCCTGCTTCTTGCGTCACAATTATTCCTAGTGATGAGACGCGCGACGCTGAGCGCGTTTGGGATCCTGCTTTGCCAAGAAGGTCCTCGACCGCTCTGTTGGCCTGCTGTGATTCCAGTGGATAAGAGTCTGATGGAGTTTCTCCTCGAAAGTGCCAAGAGATATTTCGAAGGCAGATTGAAAGGCTCTTTCCTTTTCCATGCCGTCACGTAAGTTTTTTAAATATCGCCCAATTTTCTTTTCACCGTAGGCACGTAGTATTGCTTGGGTTGCTATGAGTGACTCGGCGTATGCTGCTGGAACCATGGGGGCGGGCAGTTTTGTAAATCCCCCCTGTAGGAGCTGTAGTGATATGGGCGCAGCTTGACGGAGATATTTCTTTAACGACGCCTTGAGAACCGGATTTTCTGCCCCTTCTATCCATTGTGCCAGCCCCTCGTCGATCCAGCCGGGGATCAATCCTCCTGATATCGCCGATAGTACAGCGTGAGAATATTCGTGCTTTATTGAACGTAGTAGATTCACCCGATCGACTGGCTTCCCTGATTCGAGCGGGATGATTATCTCCCCCCGAAAAAACATGGCATTGGTCCATTCTGGAGCCCCCGTGAGCTGATAAAAATCAGTTTCATTCATTATGCGAATTGATGTACGAAAAGGAGGCGCTGCTCCAAAGGTTGTTGTTAAAGTATGATGGGTTTCGACCACTTGTTGCGACACCTCGCTGGCGATCGCTGAGAAATGCGTAGGTGAAATGAGAGTTATTCTAGAGCCATCATCGAGAATGATCGGGTAGAAGCGAAGGTAGTTCGATGATTCGTTAGAGTCTAAAGGTTTTTTAGTTTTAAGACTTGTCCTATCGATAAAGGAGGCACTAAAGCGGGTGTTTTCTTGCGCCCAACCAATATTTGTGTCAGCTGTTATCCAAGCTGCAGTTAGGCTTGTTGTATAAAAGAGAAACGTGCAAACAGCGCCGACCAAATAACAATCAGGGCGTTTCACTGCGAGTTGGGCTCTCTCGTATGTCTGCCATATGTGTAGACTTAGTTGTGTTATCATATCGCTTCTTGCCGGCCACCGTTCCCCTTCGTTCGGGGGCACCTTTTTCCTACAGTTACCTGTCGGAGCATCTTTGTGAAAACATAAGGTGAGAAACGAATAGGAGGAGAAACCACCAAAAGTGGCGTTATATCAGTTAGTTAGTGTGTGCCTTCAATGACGTATACATGATTCATGTGGGTTTGTTCACCGAGATTTGTGGTTACCGGTCAGGAAATCGGTGGGATGCGTCGGCGACTGCCTTTTCTAGTTAGCTTATCCTGTGATACTCTAAGGGTACGCAGAGGATTTTGAGGTCTTTTGGTATGAGAGGACTAGGCGATTCCTTTTAGTCTCCAGGCAAGGTGTCGTTATAGTAAGACAATATTGCACAAATTAGAGGATAGAGACGATGACAACATCAGCAGGTTCATGTGGAAGTGGTAGCAATGCTAGTACGAATGTAATCGGTGAAAATGGATTTGAAGCCTCAGACGAGCGCCCGATTCTTCTTACCGATGCAGCAGTAGATGCGGTTCGATCAGCTCTCAAAGAAGAGGGAGAGGAAGGTGACTTTCTTCGTATCTCTGTGGTTGGAGGAGGCTGTTCCGGTTATCAGTACGGACTAGACTTTGATAAAGAGGAGCGAATGGGAGATCTCGCTATCGACTTTGATGGGGTAAAGGTCGTTGTTGACACTATTAGCTCTGGATACCTTCGGGGAACAGTGGTTGACTACGTTTCGGGTCTCAATGGCACTGGATTCCAGTTTAAAAATCCTAACGCAAAGCGAACGTGTGGGTGCGGAAGTTCATTTAGCTAGTCATTTCCTGCCTCAGATAACTATTGATAGGGTATAATTGTGCTCTGAAAGCTTGTGGGGAGAATTCGGGATGAGGTGTAACGCGTCGTTTGCCGGGCTCGCTTTAATAATGGGTGTTCTCACTGGCTGTGGAGCGTCCCTGGATGGCTCCAACAGAGGGTCGATGGCTGCACTCATAGGAGCGTCTAACCACAAGCTTGAGATAGCGGAGACGTCTAGGGAGTCTGCTAAACGAGAGGTACTGCAGGCTCCTAGAACTTTTACCGTCTCCAAGTCTGACGATTCTTATAGCTGGGATCGGGCCCGTTTTTTTATCGAGAACTATTCAGAAGTGGTGGGAGGCCAGCGGGCGGCTGTGGTGCGAATTGTAGGTGAGCAGTGGGCTTTGGTTAGTCATCCTGCAAGCACTGGTTATCATTATGAGGTTACAAGAGAGCCCCGGGCTGATCGGTTCGTCTACACAGTGAGCTGTGCTGCCGATTCGTTAGGGAATAAGACGCAGGCTGATCTAAACGAGGGAAATTTCGCGCGATTTGTCCGCGAGGGTCAACTTGAAGTTTCTCTGTTGAATTCCAAGGCTGGATAAGGCTTTTTTAGGCACGCTCCTTCGTAAAATGCCCTCGACATATTTGCCTCACTCTGTGTCTAATCTCAAGCGTATTAAAAGTTTTGGGCGTCGAGGTAGGCCTTTTACGAAGACATTGGCACATTGAGCCATCTTTCTTTCTGTGCACTCTTATCGAACTACCAAAACAATCTCCTTAGGCGATAGGCTTGGTTAGCTCCCGTATCTTGTGAGTTCTACCTCCTGGTGATTGCTGGCAACGGTTTTGATCGCAATATTTTTATGAGCGCAAAAAACACCCGTATTTAGGAATAGATATGACGTAAAGTATTTTTTGATTGAAACCGCTAAAGTTTCTCTGAGACACTGCCGTTGTTGCCTTTACAGTTTAAGCTGGGGAGGCAATATCGAGTCAATTAGAAAAAGGCCTTGCGGATTAGCAATGATTTCTCGTCGAGCACCATGCCTGTTGTGCAAGCACCTTCAAGCGGGGACTCGGTGTGTCGTGTTTTTTCTCATTCTGTTGTTAGTGATGATGTCGGCAAGTGAAGCTCAAACGGTGCGCACACCTTCTGAGTTGGCCTATTTTCGGGATGAATATGTTGTTACGCTTCCTGTTAGGACCGAAAGACAGGGCCCTGTATCAGCTTTTTCTTCACCTACCCTTGCAGACAGATTCGGTGTCATTGAAAATCTTGATAGGTCGACTCTACTACTATCAAAAGCGAGTGCCAGCGGTGTCGCTTCGGTTACTTCTCAGTTTGGTATGCTTGAGGCTCTCGTTAGTGTCGAAGATGCAACTTGTAAAGCGCTTCTTGCGGAAAAGATAGTAACTTCGTGTACGCCTAATTATGTGATGAGAGCCAGTGGAGTCGCGACTAACGACCCGTATGCAAGCCAGTTGTGGGGGTTGAGTGAGGATCAGGGCATAAGTGCCGAACAGGGCTGGGAGGTCTCCTCGGGCACTAAAGATGTTGTTGTTGCTGTAATCGATACTGGTATTGATTATCAACACGAGGATCTAGTCGAAAACCTTTGGAGGAATCCGGGAGAAATCGAAGGCAACGGCATTGATGATGACAATAATGGGTATGTTGATGATGTGTATGGAATTAATGCCATCACCGGCGCGCTCTTAGCGGGCGATCCGTTGGACGACAATGGCCATGGCACTCACGTTGCCGGAACAATTGGAGCTGTCGGTGATAATGGAATCGGTGTGATAGGTGTTAGTCCTGCCGTTTCTATCATGGGGCTAAAGTTCTTAGACGCTTCTGGTTCTGGAAGGCTTTCCGACGCCATTTCGGCGATTAATTATATGGTCAACATGAAGGAGAGCCACGGAGTAAATATCGTCGCAGCAAACAATTCGTGGGGAGGGGGCGGATATTCGCAGGCGCTCGAAGAGGCAATCGAGAGAGCAAATGCAGCAGGTATCGTGTTTGTGGCTGCGGCGGGAAATCAGGGTTTGGATGTTGATTTGTTCCCTTCGTATCCATCAAGTTATGAGAACAGCAACGTTATATCGGTCGCTGCGTTGGATTCTGATGGTAATCTAGCGAGTTTTTCAAATTTTGGTACAGAGGGTGTTGATGTTGCGGCGCCCGGAGTTGCTATTCTCAGCACGTTGCCGGGTGGAGCGTACGGGTCGTATTCTGGTACTTCTATGGCGACTCCTCATGTCACTGGATTATTGGCGCTCTTGTACAGTACCGCACCAAACTTGTCGGTAGAAGATGCCGCTTCCAGATTGTTTGAAACTGGCCGAGATCTAATTACGTTGGGAGCAGGAACCGAGGGACCGCTACTGGTAGGCACGGGCCGGATTCCAGATGTAGGGCGCCTTCTACGAGACGAACGGGTGCCTTTGCCAGATCGACCAAATAGCGGAGAGGTCTGTCCTTACGAGTTTGAGTATATGCGTCTACACGAATCGACTCAGCTAGATACGAGCGCTGATCGAGAACCCATAGTGAATCAAAGCGATGAGGGTGGTTTTGTAAGAGTGGATCTGCCTTTTGATTTTCCCTTTCACAACAGGATAATAGGTACCGTCTTTGTGTCGCCGAATGGTGTCGTGTACGAGGTTGAGCCACATAATCTCGACTATCTTCCAAGTTACCGAGCGCCGTACAATTCTATAGCAGCGATGCATATTGATCTAACACCGAGGAGTTCTGACCAAGGGGTTCGGGTGTTCCACGGGCAGAATAGAGTAACTATTTTATGGAAATCAGAGTTATACATGTTGCCTGATATCGGACCTGTTTCCGTGCGTCTTACGTTGTGGTCAACTGGAAAAGTGACCAGTACCGTTTCTTTTGAAGAGGCTTCAGGGGCAGAGTTGCTGTCGAAGGTAGTACTTGGTGATATTTTCTCTGATCCAGTGCAATCTCCAATGGGGCTTATTGGTATAGGCGGAGCCTCTAGGCGGGCTTCAAGCACGGCCGATTTATTGGAGGCGCAAAGATTGTTAATGGAGCAGGACGATGGTGAGTTTAGCCTAAAGGTGACTATGAACCCCACCTGTGAGGTGTCAGGTGGTAATACAGAGGTAAATCGCCCACACATTCAGAAGATTAAAATTCGAAATAAGAGGGGACGGGGCACAAATTTGCGACTAGCTTTTGGCGGTAGTGGCACTGGTCGGGTTCCACTCTCAGTAAAGGTTAATGGAAAGTTGTGCGCTGAGGCAGGTGATGTTGCTCTAGTGGATGGTAGAGCCGAGAGAAATGTCAGACTCCCACGGGCTCTTCGTCACCTCTCGATAGTAAGTGGTGAGGCCCGAATGAGAAAACGGTTTTCGCGCCGAGCAGGGAGGGTTTCAAAGAGAGGAAGAGATAAAGTTTGTGGGCGAATCATTGCAGCTCTTCGATAGCGTTTGATCTAAGGGCGCTTTGAAAACCGCCAAAAGAAAGATTTTAGAGATTGTGTTTTGAAAAAAACTAAGCATTACTTCTAATATAATTTGCTTCTTGTTGTTAGATGAAGCGCTGACGCAGCTTGTTCGGATGACGCTAAAGTTAATCTTCCATTTACTGTTTTTCCATCTCGGAACGAGTGCCGAAGTAGTAATCGTTTATTGGCGATAGTCTCAAGTGAAGGAAACCCTGCGCGATAAAAAAGTTGAGACTCTCTTCTGATAAACTTTAACCTAGATGTTACGTTCAACCTCGATAGACAGACGGTTAGACAAGGCCAGATGTGTGCAACAGTAAGCGTCCGGAGGCTATTTGCACACTTCTTTTAGGTACTTATCGCTAGTAAAGCTTGTCTTGAAAGTTGCTGTGAAACACAACTGCGTAGCTCTGGAGTAACGGACCGGTTAGGGGATTCTTTGGTATTGGTGCAAATAAGTCACCGTGCTTGATGGAGAGAAAGAGATGACTGAATGCGATCTGAGGCGGGTTGTTTAAGAGTGTCGAGTCGTCATCGAGAGGCCACCTCGGAAGCTTTCGACCGGTTGCTAGTGGAGTTGATAATTTCTCATTCTCAAAACGTACCGCACAAGTTCGGTGGCTCCGCCTGGAGAGATTAAAAGAAGATGAAACCTTATCGTTCTCATAGTACATCAAATAGGTACTTGCAAAGTATGTAGTGCGGTGTCAACCTGAGTTTGGGTAGAAGGGGAGTTGCCTAGTTTTCTCCTAGGATAAATGGCCGGTGGCGGATCGGTAGTCGGGTCGGCTTGTGTTATACACACGAACATCCGGTCGAATCCGAACAGAGTTCAAATCCAAAGAGAGGAAAGTAGGTAACGTCAGGTCAGTTCATAGAACGTGTACTGACCAGTCAGTTTGCCGGGGAGTGCGATGAAGTAAGGTTCGCCCAAGCCGGTGTTGTAGATAGGTTTTCCTGAATTAGTGCGGCGGAAGCGCTCTGCACTAACCGCAATTGCTACCAAGCCTTGCACAAATGCGCAGGCAAAAAAGCTGCCGCGGTAAAAAGTAGGGAGTTAAAAGTAAAGCTAGAGAAGCTATCTTCCGATAGATTCTCCTAGTGGGCCTAGTTAGTAAGAGATTGAGCGGTCTAACGGAACGCTCTAGACCACTACTTGGGCTTTCAAATGGCGAGCTTTCGCAATCATTTGTTCGTTTACGACTAAGGATTGAGTGAAGAGCTACGCTTAACGTGTAGGCAGGGTGATCGGATCCGCAATTTGGACCGACTTCCTATCAACAAGTGGAGAAAAAAATGGCAACAAAGAAAAAAGCTGTGAAAAAGACTACAGCTAAGAAGTCTACAGCTAAGAAACCTGCTGCTAAGAAGAAGACAACAGCTAAAAAGCCTGCTGCAAAGAAGGCTACAGCTAAGAAGTCTACTGCAAAGAAGACTACAGCTAAGAAGTCTACTGCAAAGAAGACTACTGCTAAGAAGTCTACTGCAAAGAAGACTACAGCTAAGAAGTCTACTGCAAAGAAGACTACTGCTAAGAAGTCTACTGCAAAGAAGACTACAGCTAAGAAGTCTACTGCAAAGAAGACTACAGCTAAGAAGTCTACTGCAAA
>JAYPVM010000003.1:191728-259531 GCA_038134595.1 Pseudomonadota bacterium
CTAAGAAGTCTACTGCAAAGAAGACTACAGCTAAGAAGTCTACTGCAAAGAAGACAGCTGCTAAGAAAAAATAGTTAGTCCTACTAGCTATTTTGTATGCGCCACAAGTCCTTTTGGATTTGTGGCGTTTTTTTTTCTTTGGTGAATGTTGGTTCTCGAAAGTATCTATCCGTCGGTCGAGGTGGTTTAAGTGATTTGGTACGTTACTTAGATAGTCTGCTCTAGGTTGGCAGTCGACGATTTGCTTCCCGGATTGGTAAGAGCGTCAAAGCCATCTTTGAGTTTTGATGTCTATCTATCGAAACCAACCTGACTAGAGGCGTTTTCTGCTCCTAGATCTTCACTACGTAGCCGAGCTCCGAAAAGTTGTCCAGCTGCAAAGACTATCCGAGGCTCACCTGCCTTACTGCCATCAGGTCCATCTCGTAGAGGAAAGGCGACGTCAATCCTGACTATCCCGCCGCCTGAGGAGCGCGGAAAGCAAAATCGGAGTCCTACTCCAAAGTCACCATAGAGGTCATCGCTTAATAGGGTGCCAAGTGAGTCTCGAGAGGCTCCGCCCACGTCAGCGAATACAGCTGTTCCTAGACTTACCAATTGGAATATATCATCAGCTATGTGCGCACGCTCTTCAAAGGTCACACCAAATCGCTTGTCCCCTTCAAAGGTATTAATTTCATAGCCACGCAGAACATTGTCTGCGCCGATCAACAATTGGCGATCTCTGTCTAGGTCGTGGCCGTAGTCGATGAAAAACTGGCTTGCCAGCGTATGTCTACCCAGGAAGTAGTCTTTATAAAAGTAATCGCCAAAAACCGAATAGAATTTGGTTTCACCGCGTATAAGCGTGTTGTTAAGTTGTTCTCGATCTAGCCGTCCCGCGCCCCCTAACTCTGCCCGCAAAAACGATTTTTCAGAGAAGCGCCACCCCTTGCTACGGTTTACGTTCATCAAAAAGCTGTTAGTTCGAGAGCCCATACTGCGAGGAGAGAGGGTGAGGTTTACGAGCGATTCATCTCCAAGGTTATAGTCGAGTACCCGGTCGAACCTATCTATATAATTCATCGAGATGAATTCTGGCTGAATGTTCTGATACTGAAGAATCATCCCGCTAAAGCGCCTATTATTTGCCAGGCGGGAGGGGTCGTTGCTCACCACCGTCGGATCTAGGTCAAGGTCTGAATAATCCCCTTGATTGGCCTGATAGAAGCTCGCTGAATTGTACGCCCATCCGACAGAATATCTCTGAGAGAGAACGGTCTGTCCCTTGTAGATTCCAGTATACGGGTCGTCTTTCGTTGCGGGATGAGCGCTGGGCCCAGCAAAGGTGTAGAGAGCCTGAAAGTCGTCGATGTGTTGTCGAAAGATATACTCCTCGGTTCCAGCGTTAAACAGGCGACCGATAGTATTTGCCTGCGAGATATTAAAAGACCACGCGTCTCTTTGTAATAGGTGTCGAAAGGGCAATCCGTAGCCCAATTGGTAAATGTTACCGTCGGAGCGACTTGCGTACCCAGAAGTTAAAAATTTTCGCGTACCTAGAAATTGCGGATCGGTCACGGCGAATGCATAGGTTTTTCGAGACGCTTGTTCCTGATATCGGAGGTCGACCTTGGTGGCACCACCGCCGAAGTTTGCCTCAGTTAATCCGATTCCGCGATTTCTTTGGCCTGTACCCGACGAGTAACTAAGAAACGGAATGGTTGTCCAGCTGTCTCTTGCTGAGACCAGGATATCAACGGCATCCCCGTCAAAAGTCGGTATAACTTTGATGTCTCTTAGGAACCTTTGTAGTCTCAAGTTTCTGGCAGTTTGTCGGAGCAAATAAGGGTCAAATTCATCCCCCTCTTTGAATAGAAGCTCTGTTCGGATGACGCTCTCTCGTGTCGAAACCTTGAGTTTTTCAGCAATGTCGTACAGGGCTCCCGAATTATCCTCGAATATCTCCCCGATTTCTACCTTGATAGAGCGAATGAACTTCTTCTCTGTGCCCACCGTTGGTGCGGGAGCGCCCCAGGAGGCGCGGCAGAGGACTACTAAAATAACAAGCGCAGTAGTAGATATTTTAGAACGTATTGCGGAGAGGCCCATGAGCTACGTAAAATTAATCTATAGACCCTGCTCAAATATACAGAATGGTGTCCATATACCAGCGATCTACATTAGCGTTTCTATCTCCAAGGCCCTCCACAAGGGTGCTTAAGCCAAAGAGATCATTGGAGACTAATTAGTAAGATGAGGAGACCACAGAATCGACTCGATTGCTAGGTGTGAAATCGAGGTGTTGGGTGTGCAGTCGGCTATGTCCGGTCTGAGTCGAGGGGCTGACTTGTGCCGACGAAGAAACCCCTTTTGAGCAGATCTGTGGGGATCAGTGGTTTTGTGACAAGAGGTGATTAGGTCTTAAATGGGATTTTGCAAAGAGCTGATGCTCGCAGATAAACACTTGTCATGATTGACGGATTTAAGCGATGCAGGTATCTTTCAGGGCATGGGAGACCTATCTTTTTCCAAAAAAATTGCATTGCGATACCTGTGGAGCAAACGCACTGAGGCATTTATTTCAATCATATCGATTGTCTCTGTGGTTGGGGTAGCCATTGGAGTGATGGTGCTTTCAATTGTTATGGCAGTGATGACCGGTTTTGAGCATGAGCTCAGGGATAAGATTGTTGGTACTGATTCTCATATCGTGGTGACCAATAATACGGGAGGAAGAATAGATGGATGGACGGACCTGTCGGAAAAGATTGCGAAAGTCGTAGGAGTAGCTTCTGTCTCCCCGTATACCTATAACCAGGTTTTAATGCGTAGTAGTTCGCGCTCGGTTGGGGTGTTGGTGCGGGGTATTGCAAAGGGAAGCGCATCCGCTGATCAGGTAGCTTCATACGTTCCGGCTGATCAAACTCTAGAAAAGCTCTTTGATCCGGAGCCGATAGTTGTTCCAGATTCCAGCGGAGGGGAGAGGGATGTCACAATACCGGGGATTCTTATTGGTCGTTCATTGGCGCGGAATCTCGGAGTGTTTGTAGGTACACCGATTTCAGTTCTCTCTCCACAACTAAACTCGACACCGTTTGGTCTTGTGCCGCGATTTCGGAGGTTTGTTGTAGTCGGAACCTACAGTTCCGGATTGATTGAGTATGAGAGCGGAGTAGCGTATGTTGACATGAATCAAGCTCAAAAGTTCTTTGGCTTTGACGGAGGCGTCTCCGGGTTAGAGGTACGGGTTGATTCTATCGATGATGCCAGTCGCGTAGCTGACGAAATCCGCCGTGCTCTGGGTGATCAAGCTCGATTTTTCTCCGTGCGAGATTGGACTGAAACTAATCGACCTCTGTGGGAGGCTATACAATTAGAGAAGCGAGTTTATTTCATAGTTCTTCTTCTCATTATAGTCATGGCAAGTTTCTCTATTGTTACAACTCTTATAATGATTGTTTTAGAAAAGCGAAAAGATATAGCGATTATGAAAACCATGGGAGCCACAACGAAGAGCATTTCAGCGATCTTTCGCATTCAAGGAGCGGTGATTGGTGGTGTCGGAACCCTAGTAGGCTTAGGATTGGGTTTTATGGGTTGCTTTTCGTTGAAACACTTTGGCTTTCCTATAGATGAGCGAATCTTTCAGATGTCCACTTTGCCGATACACATAGACCCGCTCAACTTTATCGTTGTGGGTGTTTCTGCGTTTCTGATCTGTGTGGTTGCAACAATGTATCCCGCTTGGCGGGCTACGCAATTGGAGCCAAGTGATGTTTTGCGTCACGATTAAGGTTTCTCGGGAAGTTTATGCAAGTAAAAGTCGAACATGTGACAAAATCTTACCGCGACGCTGACCACGACTTAGTGGTTCTTGAAGACGTGAGTTTCTGTTTTCCCTCTCAGAGTACAGTGGCGATAGTCGGTCGGTCAGGTATCGGAAAATCGACTTTGTTGCACCTTCTTGGAGGCCTTGATGTACCTACCAACGGTAAGATCTACCATGACAGTACGTGTATCAGTGAGCTACGAGTCGACGAACGAGCCAGATTTAGGGCCGCCAAGGTTGGTTTTATATTTCAATTTCATCATTTGCTACCAGAATTTTCGGCTCTCGAAAACGTTGGAATGCCTTTAATTATAGCTGGTGTTACGGAAGAGGAGGCTCGTGGTAAGTCGGAGAGACTCTTAGAGCGGATGGGACTAAAGAGCCGAAAGGAGCACTTGCCGTCTCAACTCTCGGGCGGAGAGCAACAAAGAGTCGCCATAGCGCGCGCCCTGATTGCTGAGCCTCAGTTGGTGCTTGCAGACGAGCCGACAGGTAACCTCGATGTAAAGACTGCGGAGGGGGTGCAAGAGCTGCTACTTGAGATTAATAAAGAGCGGGGAAACACGCTAATCGTGGTAACCCACAACAAAGATTTGGCAGAGAGTATGGATCTGGCAGTTGAGATGTTACCACGTGGGGCACTAGTTCCTGTGTCGTAGGTGACGATAGTCGGAAACAGAGTGTGACGAGTTGTTGGTATGAGAATAGTAGGACAGGGGCATCGATAATGGTTAAATTTTCATGGATGACGCTAGCGTTGGTGATACTAGGGGCATCTCCTATTGTCGGACACGCCGAAACCTCCTATCGCGTTGACAGTGTCGAGGTTTCTGGAACTACCCGCATTGACCAAGCGGCCGTGGAATCCGAACTCGTTGCTGCCGCAGGAGTTGTTTCGCAGGCAAGCATCAAGAAAGACATCAAGATGCTGTACAATACTGGTTTTTTTGATCAAGTAAGCGTGCGCGCGACACCCAGCAAAAAAGGAGGAGTGTCACTTACGTATGTCGTTGTTGAAAAACCTGTCGCGCGAAAGATTTTTATTAAAGGAAATGACGAGGTGTCTAGTAAGGACCTAACGGAGGTGCTTCGTCTTGAAGGTAAGCGGTTTGTTGACAAAAACAAGTTGGTTGCGCTGATAAAAAAGGCGAGCAGTTTCTATCAAGGTCGGGGTTTTTATGACGTAACCTTGGATTATTCAACCGTACCGGTTGGTCAAAATTCAGTCGATATAACTTTTTCTATTGCTGAGGGAAAGAGATATAGGGTTCGAGAAGTGATATTGCGCGGAGCGTCCGATATGGATGGCGACGATATACGCTCTGTTATTCAGACAAAACGTTATAAGTGGTGGAACTCGTGGTTGCTTGGAACCGGCCGAGTCAACAAGGAGATGATGGATGCCGACAAGCAGATTATCAAACAATACATGCTCGACCATGGTCGTCTTGAAGGCAGCGTTGGTGAGGCATCTGTAGAGAAGCGAGGGGATGGTCTCTATGTAACCTATGATATAACAGAGGGGCCAGAGTATCGTATCGGTAGCTTATCTGCGACCGGAGATCTTGTCAGAAACTCTGAGGCTGAGACAATCTCTGATATCAAGGCCAAGGTGGGAGAGGTGTTTAATGCCTCGCTAGTGAGAGAAGATATATTCACGATCACAGATCGGTTTGGAGACGAAGGATATGCGTTCGCAAACGTGGTTCCGAACACCATGTTAAACAAGTCTCTCGGTACAGTTGATATTGACTTTCAGTCTTCTCAGGGGCAGCAAGTGACGGTTAATAGGATTAACATAACCGGGAACGAGAAAACGTACGATCACGTGATTCGGCGGTGGTTGGCGATTGAAGAGCAGGATACATACTCGGGCGCCAAAATTAGGCGCAGCCAGACGTTGCTGCAAAGATTAGGCTACTTTGACGAGGTTACTATAGCTAATAAGGCAACTGACAAACCTGATATGGTAGACCTTGATGTAGTGGTCAAGGAGGCGAGTACGGGAAGTTTTAGTGCAGGGGCTGGGTACTCAACGGCTAATGGCACGCTTTTTAATGCAAAGGTCTCTGAGAGTAATCTCCTTGGGACAGGAAGAAAACTCAATTTGAATCTTGATTTTGGATCTCAGATAAGCAATCAGGTGTTGTCGATAGATGATAACCGGATTAACGACTCCTGGGTGGCGGGAGGCTTAGACCTTTTTCGTACTACCCGACAGTTTAATGATTTTGACCGTAATCTAGCCGGTGGTGGACTCAGTGTTGGGTATCCCTTGGAAAGGCTGGTTGGCGATTGGGCTGAGGATATAAACGTTAACCTAAAGTACGACCTTCAACATGTTACAATTAAGAATGTAGAGGACTACGCATCCCAGTTTGTCAAAGACTCTGAGGGAAAGTCAGTCGCATCATCTATCACGCCGAGTCTCGTGCGAAATACGATTAACAATCCTTTGAATCCAGTGCGGGGTTCAAAGCAATCCGTGAGTATAGAAATTGCTGGCCTTGGTGGCGACCAGGACTATTATCTTCTTGAGTTGCGCAACGCTTGGTTTTATCCTCTCTGGGAGACTTCATTTGGTGAGTTTGTCCTTTCGGATAGGACTGCATTCGGATTCGGCGAGAGTCTAAACGACGATCCGTTTCCTCTCTTTAAGCGATTTTTTCCCGGGGGAATCAACTCCGTTCGTGGATACAGGAATAGAACTCTCGGACCCGAGGATGCTGATGGCCGAGAATATGGTGGTAGCAAGCAGTTTGTTAATAATCTAGAGGTAATATTCCCCCTCATTAATTCTGCTGGTTTTAGGGGTGTTGTGTTCTACGACGTTGGACAGGCTTTTGACGACAATGAATCGATCGGTATCGATCAATTGCGGCAGGCGTGGGGCTACGGAGTTAGATGGAATTCCCCATTAGGTCCAATACGAGTTGAGTTCGGCTATCCTATCAATAAGCAACCAGGAGAGAGGGGGGTGCAGACGATGTTCTCTTTTGGAGCGCCACTCTAACTATTCGGGAGCCAGTTTAGTTGTACTTTATTACCTCGTCCAAGCTCCGTGGAATCTAAACGGTTCTAGGCTTCAACAGGCTCGGCAGTCGTTTCGTTGCCGATTGTGGTAGTTTCATCCTCTTCGTGCTCTAAGAAGAGGTTGTGTCCCCGTTGTCTAATAACTGCCATGGTATCGTGATAACCTACCTCTAGCAGTGCGTTTAGATACTCGGGGTCTAACGCCACGTATGACATTACTTCGTAAGCGAGGTCTTCTCCCAATTTATTTTTAACGAGAACAAAGAACGGCCATAGGGCTCCGCACGCATCCATAAATCGCTTGCGAGAGCTTCCAACAGCTTGCTTTAGAAAAGGTCCGAGCGCAGAAGCATTTTTAATCGTAAGAGTTAAAGGAGGCCTCATGCAGAAAGTATCGACGGCCGCTGGAACCTCCCAGCTTGGTCTCGTATCATGAGGCTCGCCGTATCGATCAAACCACCAGGTGCGCCCAGATATATCTATGACGATAATACGATGGGAGCCGAGTCGAACGGCCGGGTCTACCGGTATATTTTGGCAGATACCTCCATCGATAAGCCGGACGGTACCACTGCCGGTATCAATTTCTACCGGCGGAAGCAATGAGGGTAGCGCGGCAGAGGCAAAGCCATGCTTGGATGTTAATTCGTTAACATAACACACGTCAAAAGAAGCTCCCTCCATTGCGTGTTCAGCAAGTGGAGTGTGGGAGCTTAAGAATACTAATGGCTTTCTTGTATCACCCTCAAGGGTCGTCATAACTCCGATTGACTTAAGCGATGGGGCTCTGCTTTCAGGGCGCAATCCGCCGTGACGAGCGAGCTCATCGTCGATACGCGTTCGTAATGGCTCAGGGTCAAAAATGGCTAAATTTGAACTGTGCGGACCCGGATCGACATATTGCTTTGCGGCTATTCTCATAGCGCGGAGAAAGGCCCGTGCACGGGAGCCAGAGAATGTGTTGTTGAATGTTCGCTCCCGCCACATATCTTCGAGAGTGGCTACAGCATGTTGAAACCCCTCTTTCATGCAGGCGCCAAGAACCAGGCCATTTATTGCTCCAATACTACTGCCCAAAATGTGTGAGGTGCTGTTAAGATCTTTCGAGAGAACCTGAGAGAGCGCCTTAAGAGCCCCAGCTTGATACGCGGCGCGAACACCCCCTCCAGATAAAACTATTCCAATATCACTTTCGTTTGAGCTAAGGGACTGCCTAAATCTGACTGCGCGCTGATTAGGGTGTTGAGGTCGTCTACGCATACAAAGGCTTTGCAAATTCTCTTCCCATCGAAAAAAATCGACAGGATGGTAAATATCTTAACATCTGGGGGCTTAAATTATTCTTTTCTATACATATTTGATGCTATAAAACCCGAGGACGATTTTTTTGACTCTTCCCCGTTTTTGCTAATTTTTTGAGTATGAAGCGTAAGATAAGAAAGAACAAGTCTCTCGGCACGGGAGGCTTCTCTAAGAGGTTGATTTAATGAGAGATGTTATCACCGTTGATGGGCTTGCCGGGTCTGGTAAAAGCGCCCTGGCAAGAGCGCTTGCGAAGAAGCTTGGTTTTTGTCACCTCAATTCTGGTCTTGTGTATAGGCTCGTGGCTTATTTGACCTTGGAGAAGGGGCTAGATCCTCTGTGCGCATCGGATGTGTTGGAAGCTATGGAAAATAGGAGAATTGAGTTTGGCCAGGCGGCAGATGGTAGTTCTCAGATACTTGTCGATGGGGTGATGCATGCCAACGAACTGCAGGAGCCGCATATCTCCGAGGCTTCTTCTTTGGTGGCACGTCACCAGCTAGTTCGCGATAAAGTTCTTTCATTGCAACAAGAAGCGTATTTGCCTCGCGGTGTGGTAGCTGAGGGGCGAGATATGGGGA
This sequence comes from Pseudomonadota bacterium, assembly GCA_038134595.1. Classification (GTDB taxonomy): domain Bacteria; phylum Bdellovibrionota_C; class UBA2361; order UBA2361; family OMII01; genus OMII01. The sequence goes on from JAYPVM010000003.1 coordinate 200,456, forward strand.
CGGTAGTGTTTCCTGATGCAAAAGTGAAATTCTTTGTCGTGGGCTCGCTAGAGGTAAGGGCCACCCGTAGGTATGAGCAGCTACGGGCGGCGGGAGAAGACGTTTCGGTTCAAGAAGTGCGAGAGGCTCTTCAACAGAGAGACGAACGAGATGCCTCAAGTAACGTCGGAACGATGAGACAAGCAAAAGGAAGCGTGGTTATCGACAACTCGACAAAGGGGTTCTCGGACGTAGTGGATGAGATGTTAAACTTTATCGAGTAAAAAAACTTCACCCTTTCCAGTGCTTTTTAGCGGGGCGATTCGGTCCCGCTGTTTAGGATGAAGGCTACAATGCCCATTACAATGTTTGCGCTCCACGCGGCGAGTAATGGCGGTAGGAGATCTGCCCGGCCCATTGAGATACTAAATGAGTCCACAGCGAAGTAGGTGAAAGCAATAAAAATTGCTAGGAGGGAGCTTACGGCCATGCTACCTGATCGGGCTGGCAGTAGCGAAAACGGAAGGACTAGCATAGCCGTGATGCATATGACAAATGGAAATGCTAGTTTGTTGTACAGGTCGGGAAGGTACTGTGTTGTAGCTACGCCGTTGTCTTTTTGTCGTTTGATAAAGTTACTAAGCTGAGCAAAGCTCATTGTTGCCGGCTCATCATTGAAATCATAGAAGTCTTGCGGCTGCTCTCGAATTGGGAGAGGGAGAGATGAGAGCTTTTCTGAATGGATGTCATTTTCAAGTATGTAGAATCGAGAGACATCCTGCATAGTCCAGCCAAGACCTTGCTTAAGCCAGTCGACTTTTTTTGCCTCAGTTCGATGACTAACTTCCCATTTTTGGTTGAGCGTAAATTCAGATAAGTTGTGCATTGATCTTGTTTTTGAGCTAAAAAGATCAATTGCAAAAAATCGATTTCCACTACGCCACCAGAAATCACTTTGATTGTACGAGCCTTTTTTGTCTTTTTGCTTTATTTTTAGATTGTAGATCTCTTTTTGATACCGCTCGGAAGAGGGAACGACAACTTCATTGAGAAATAACGATACGAGGGTAAGGACGGCCCCAAGGAGTATAAGGGGTCGGGCAAGCCATGACACAGTCATCCCGCTGGCACGCATGGCGGTTAGCTCGGAGCTTTTGGATAGAAGACCAAATGTAAACAGCGTCGAGAAGATCATGGCCACCGGGAGCATTAGGGTAATAATGCGGGGAATTTTACAACCGAAGTATTGAATAATCAGCCATAGTGAGGAGTGTTCGGTTAGAACGTTGTCTATCCTATCGAAAAAATCAACCATTAGAAACAGAAAGACAAATGTGGCTAAGCCGATGGAGAAGTTCCGTAGTAGTAGGGTTGCTATATATCTGTGAAATATCTTCATGCCCGACTCCTATAGCGCTCCTTGAGTCGTGTTGTAGTGTGCGAGAGGAATCCGAATATTCCATCTGGTACCGACTGCCATCGTTCGTTTACTATATTGTAGACTAATACAGAAGCTACGCATGTTGTGACGATATTCGGAAGCCAAAGGGCAAGACCTACGTTTATCTTGCCGCTATCTGCCAGAGCAAGTCCTATCGAAAATATTCCATAATAGACAATGAAAACACCAAGACCCAGGCAGACAGAAAAGCCAGCGCCCCAAGCACGCTGAGTTCGTGGCGACATGACGCCGATAGCAAAGCCGATGAAAGTCATTATAACAGAGGCAAAGGGGAGTGAGATGCGTTGACCAAGCTCAACCTTTGCTCGTCTAAACTTTTTTGACAGTTGTTTTAGAGAGAGTTTTTCTCCAAGCACAAGAATGTCTTCTTCGGTGCTTCTGTTCGTCAAAGCGGTTTTGTATTCACGAATCATCTTCTTAAGCTCAGGGATCGAGAGCTCACGGGCGTTTATCCCCTTCGTAGTGGTATTGTGCAGTTCCTCTGGATCTATCCTGAGGGTGTTTGTTGAAAACTTAGTACGAGAGTATTTTTCATCAAGAAGTTCATGAGCTGCACCGTCAATAAGTATAAGTGAGATGGTTTGCGCTTGTGTATTGGTAACTATTTGGCCGCGTTTGGCGACCACGACCTTGCGTGCTTGAGAGTCTCTTTTGTCGTCCACTAAGATCCGTTCAAGCTTGCCAGTCTGATAATCTATCCGCTCTGCATAAAGGGTAATACTCCCCAATTTGTTGAAAACCCCCTCAGAGAGGCCGGATGTGCTTCTTGACCGGGCGACATCGAATAGAGCAGAAGAGAGAGTGCTAAAACCCCAGGGGCGAAGAATGCAGCTTACGAGAATGCTGACTGCGCCCATCGAAAGAGCAAAGCCGATAATAGGTTTTAAAACACTTCGAAGACCGATTCCACTGGCTTTGATGACAATCACCTCCGAGTCTCCACAAAGCCGGGCAATCGCTAGCATAACACCCAGGAGTGCGGCCATCGGGAGAGCTATCTCTAAAAATGTAGGGATGATAGCGACGAACACCGTAGCAATCTGGCTAAAATCGACCCCTCGGTTCACTATGAGTGAAGTGAGTCGCAGCATGCGGATTGTTAAAAGAAGACCAGTAAACGTGACGAGACTTATCGAAAAAAACAAAAAAATCTCTTTAAGAATATATCGAGAGAGAAGTCGCACGACAAATAAACCTTCAGCAAGTGTGGCCGCTGTTGTGTTAGGACGTTGCTCGCTGAATTTCATATCCGGCAAAATAACGCACTAGTTCTCGTGGCACATTCATTGGACGGCCTATGTGCAGTCCAACTCTTTTCAGTCCTGTATGGAAAGAATAGCCTGGAGTAGTAACTGTAGTAAAGCTAGGTTATTCGGATAGGAAAGGTGTATTTTTGAATTTCTGCAATAAAAAAGGCCGGCGCGTCGGCCGACCTTCTAATCCCAGAGTGCCTGGAAGTTAGATTACTCCCGCACCCTTACGTAAGCGAGCTTCATCTTTTCGTTGTTTTTTGCGAGCCTCTTTTTCTTTTCTCTTTTTTCTAACCGACGGCTTCTCGAAATATCGCCTCGATTTCAACTCCTTAAAGAGTCCCTCTTTGATTAGCTTTCGCTTTAATATCTTAAGAGCTTTTTCAATGTTGTGGGAAACGACTACTTCCATGGCACCCACTCGATTTCTATCGATACCCTCGGATGAACCTCCATGTCCTCTTCCACGATATCCGTCTGAACCGTTTCTGCCGGAAAATCCATCATGCCCGCGAGATTTACTCGGGGTTTTGTTTGTTTCACTATCTTGGGTGCCTTCTGTGCTCACTACTTTCCTCGTAATATTTTGAATTCGAAACTACTCTTTCGCTTTGTCTCCCGCATAACCTTGTCTCCCGCATAATCCGAAGAGACAACCTCTGCCCCCCGCTTTTTTGAGGGGGATACCTAACCGCGATTTCGTTGTCTTATAACTCTAATTATCATAGGCCCTTTGGGCCACAGACAGCACTTTCTAGCAAATAACAGGGGTATATGTAAAGAGTAGCTCATGGTGACGGGTAAATAGCTGGTAATACAAGGATTTATCCGGTCCCCTAGTATCGAAATCTCGCCATCATACGAAGCTAACCACTTGTTAAGGTTAGAACTGTGATTTCGGGAGGGCAGTGAAATCGTAAGGGAAGGCCAACATATCCTAGCCCTCGAGAGGTATAGACATGTAGGTCGCCAATTGAACTGAGTCCAGACACGAATCTTCGGTCCTGTACCTGTGCCGCTACCGCTCCCAACCCTGGTAGGACTATCTGTCCTCCGTGCGTATGGCCGCAGAGTGCTAGGCTATAGGATAGACGTGGGGTGTTAAGAGTGGCGGAAACGTAGTCCGGATTATGGGTGATGACGATCCGTTTTCGCTGACCATCGATAAGTGGGATATCGGGAGGAAGAGACGGAAGCCCAGTTAAATAGTCATCAGTTCCGAAAAAATGCAGAGATTGCTCTGAACGAGTTACCGATATCTCATCATTGATGAGAACTCTTACGGGCTTGCATCGACTTATAGAGCGTAAGAATTCAGGAAAGAGGTTCCATCGGTCGTGATTGCCAACTACTGCGAGTATTCCATCGGGAAAAATATCGTAATCATTTAGTATGCTCGCAACCGATTCGTAAATGAGAGCTGTAGCCACGGGCTTGTCGAGATTGGCGTATCTCTGATTCTCCACCATGCCAAGCTTTTCAAGTAGATGTGAGTCATGTACAAGTATGTAGTCACCACCGAGCACCAAAACATCTATCTTGAGGCGAGAAAGCATAGTGAGTGCCTCTCGAATCCAATCCTCGGAAACCCAGATTCCCAGATGAATGTCTGTAAGAAATCCGATTCGATACGCTTCGAAACTTGCCGGTAGACCAGCGATCTTTACGTCGATAAGTTCTGTTGTGATAGCAGTGTTGACTCCGGCATGAGACCAATTATTTCCGGTTGCTCCTAGCGCCAGTCCTCCAACCAAGCCGGCGGAAATTGACTTAAGAAAATTTCGCCTTGAAAGTAAAGTCATTACGCCCTTCGTCGTTTCTCCCACGCCTGTCTTGATCGATGACTGCGAACCGCTTTCGCCCATCCTCCTGCCGATATCCATTCGTCTAATGCCGGAATATCGGGGTGCCTAGCTTCGAGTTTTTTGAATTCTCGCCCGTGCCACTGCCTCTTTCCAGAAGGTGATAAGCTTACGCCATGACCGATAACAGCGTGACACATCTCATGGTAGAGAATTGGTTCGATCCATTTTGACAATCTTTCGGTGTTTAGTTCTTTTGCTACTAGAATTTTCCTACAGTGAATATTACACGATGCCAAAACTCGCTTTTGAGCTCGAGTGCTCCAGGTAACGGTGTAAGTGTCAATATCGTTATGATCAGGGAAAAAACGCCGCCGAATTTCGCACCATTGTTTATGTAATGTCGGATCGCTTTGCGTCTTCGGAGCATTCTGGCGGCGCGGCTCTTTGGGAGCAGGGGAGAAAAGCAATTCGAGTTGTTTCGTAATTGAGACAATCCGTCGTATATAGCGCATTACTTAAAGTCGTCGTCTTTAAAATCTATTAAAAAAATACCACCGATAAAATCAGCAAGCTCATCGAGACATACTCCACCGTATCCGCCGACTACGAGTGCATCAAGGCCCAATCCAAGCTCTGCATCGCACACTTCTCTGTCTGCTGATTGCTTAAACGCCGGCGATATTCCTATTTCCGAGGAACTCTCTACCATAACAGGAAACGTTCTTCCAAAGTCGCCGACTCTAACTGACACGGGTGCCATTTGGCGGTAGCCTCCTTGCACATACTTAGTGATTCTAACAACGCCTCCTACTGAAGCACCCACACCGACATCCACTCTGAAAACATCGATAAGATCGAGCACTCGATTTGGAATGTATAGTAGCACGTCTCGCCACCATGGACTCTCATCCTCCTCTGTGAGGAGCGTCGGATCGCTCCAGGGCTCTTTGGGGCTTGCCGGGACCATGTACGAGGAGTCAAATTTTCGTTCACGCTCTTGGCCTTGAGCCAGACGAGGCATCCAATGCTCCAAACAGAATAGGAGCATCAAGACAACGACAGTGAATACTCTGCAATTAGGTAATCGTATTAAAAAAGTCATACCAAGACCTTATCACTGGAGGGGCATAACGGATAGGCTCATTTGCTACGATGTTCTTGCGGTTAAGATCCCAATAAGCTCTGAGTGATATGTTTGGGGAAACATATCTAAGACCTTTACTGATTGTAGTTCATAGCCTCGCTCTTCTAGAACCTGAACATCCCGAGCAAAAGTCGGTGGATAACAACTTACGTAAAGTAATTTTGACGAAATAGAGGGAGAAAGCCTTTTGCATACCTCGAGAGCACCGCTCCGTGGTGGATCGAGCACTACGGTAGCCCCGGCACTATGTCTCTCTGCCCATTTTTCACAGCTTTGCTGATGAAAAGTTAAACGCGAGGAAACGCCAGCTTCCTTGGCGCGCACTTCTCCAAAGGCGACGAGGTGAGGGTTTACCTCAACCGCCGTAACAGTTTTTCCGCTTAGCGCGAGCGGAATTGAGATATTGCCAGCACCAGCATAGAGATCGGTTACGAAATCGGTGGATGTGTGCTCGATCAGGTAGCGAATCATCACATCGTTTGCTAGCTTGTTGTTTTGTGAGAAATGGCCAACTGGAGGTCCGTCCGGGTCGACAGGCTTTGCTCGAAATACAGGCTTGTGGCGATAATTTACCTGAGTATTCGGATACAGTTTGCACAGCTCTTTGAATGCGACCTTCTCAGAGAGCGTGTCCATTGCCGACTCGTTGCGCGGATGAACCTCAAGTGCCAGAAAAATTTCCCCGTCATGGTCTTCGATAGTTACCGTTTCAATCTCCGGGACGCATCCCTTGATAAGGTCTAATCTCTCTGAAAGCACTCGATTAATAGGCTCAGTTGATATTGGACACGATGTTATCTCGACGATGCTCCTGCCATGTTTTCGATATAAGCCAAACTCCGCCTTTTTGTTTAGATGAAAGGACATTCGGCGGCGATAGGTAAACCCGGGTAGCGAGTTGTCGAGTTGAGACACATCTTCTACGGGTGTAATTCCTCCGTGTACACGGAGTAGATCCCGAACCATATTGACCTTAAAGCCCCGTTGTGCCGAAAGGTTTATATGTTGGAGATCGCATCCTCCACATTCACCAAACACTTTGCATGTAGGGTCTATCCTTTCGGGAGATTCTTGCTCTATTGAAACGGTTTTGGCCTCTACAAATTTCTTCTTGGAATATGTAATTTCTGCCTCAACGGTTTCTCCGGGTATTGCCCCCCTTACAAAAGCTTTCTTACCCGCCATTTCCACGGGTTGAGTGATAACTCCCACACAAGAGCCTCCTGTTGCCAGCGATTCGATAGTGACGGAAATTGTTCTTTCTGGAGAGGTGTTACCGTTTGTTGTTATCATGGGGAGAGGATACAACTAATTAAATCCAAAGTCACCTGAGTGGCTGGAATAGAGGCTGGTGCCTGAGATTAACTGAAAGTGTGATTTTAAATGGAGGCTATGATCGGACTGTATAAATTGCTGAAATTTGCGGCAAGGAGCTCTACACACTTGTCTGCCGATATTTTAAGATGTTCCGAGAGATTTCGATAGAGATTGATAATAGTTAGGGGCGTGTTTGGCTTTTGGGTTGAACCGGCGCCGTACGGAGAGTCCGTTTCTAACAGCAATCGGTTAGGAGGGAGGGTTTGTAGTACCGTATTCAACTTTGCCCCTCCCTGTAAGGTGCCGAAACTAAAGTATGCCCCTAGATTTAGTAATTTGCGAGCGTTGTCCGCATCCCCTTTATATCCGTGCACCAAGAATCCACAGGCTGGAGGAGCGTCTTTTGTAATCAGGTGGGCGATGCGGTGCCACCTTCGGACACCGTGTAGACATACAGGTATACATCTATTACGAGCAATTGCGAGTTGGTGGCGAAAGACATCCTCTTGTATAGAATTTGGCACATCGTTTCTGGCGCCATCTAGTCCTATTTCACCGATCGCAGATGGTGTTTGGTCGAGGAATGATTCAAGAGAGGTTATCCAGTTTGACGGAAGCTTGTGGCAATACCACGGATGAACTCCGAAGTGAGGGATTATAAGGCTGCTTGATTCTGAGAGTTTAAACACATCAGGCCAATCAAGAGGTGATGTGCTATTTACCAAGAGGCGGTCAATACCGTTAGTCAAACACGCTGCGATAATATCTGCTCGCGAGTCTTGAAACACTTTGTCTGCAAGGTGATTGTGTGCATCGATAAAGCCCATTATTTAGAGTGCCTCCTCGCTATGTTTCATGATTTTGGTCTGCTAATCGTTTCGTAGCGGTCTGCTGGATGAACTGAGACAGGACGGCAATAGCGCGTCTTCGGGTTGGGGAAAGAAGTCGGTCGAGTGATAGGGAACTGGTGATTCCGTCCCCAATCTCCAAAAGTGTCTTGCAATCTGTCTGACTATGAAGATCACAAATAAAGGATGCTATACCCGCTACGACCGCTGAATCACTTCGTGCTTGGAAATTGCATGTGAGTCCGGTGCCGGATGCCGTTAGCCAGAGCCCAGACGGACAGCCCGGAACCCTGCGGTCAGCGGTAGCTTCGCTGTCTGGAATTGGTTGGTGAAGCGGATTGCGTTCAAGTAGCCATGTGAGCCTTTGCTCTACATCTGTAAGAGCATTGTACTCATGCAAGAGTTCGGATTGGAGTTTCGTTGGTATGAAAGTCATGAGGAAACAAAAAAAACGGGACCTAGCTCTACAGCTGATTTTATCGGTTCAATCGGTTTTAAGCAGTGTTTAGTCAAACGCGAATAGTTCAGAGACGCACGCTAGAGCAAAGCTGGCAAACCGTTTTTTCACGCCAATAATCATCCCCGCTCATCTAGCAAGCGTAAGACAATTATAGAGTTAATACGCACATAGTAGCAAATATCGGCAGGTAATTGCTATACGGAGGGATTAGCTGATTTTTAAGGCCCTGGAACTCGGAAAGACGACTGATGTATTGATTCTGTAGGAATTTACCATTTTCGACCTTAAATAGACGGTGGTATACTTTGGTAATGCATACATCAGTTCTCCAGCTCATAGGTAACACCCCACTTGTTCAGGTTCAAACATTTGGTACGGGTCTTTGTAGCCTGTTTTTAAAGCTTGAGTGCCAGAATCCGAGTGGCTCGATTAAAGACAGAATAGCACTGTCGATGATTGAGCAGGCTGAAAAAAAGGGCTTAATCGCTCCTGGCGCTACTTTGATTGAGGCTACGGCAGGAAATACCGGAATGGCGCTCGCGCTTGTTGCCGCACTAAAGGGGTATCGGTTAAAGCTCGTAATTCCAGACAAGATGAGTCAAGAAAAAGTCCGACAGGTTAGGGCCCTTGGCGCAGAGGTAGTTATTACCCGCTCAGATGTTGGAAAGGGGCATCCAGATTACTATCAGGATGTTGCAGAACGCATCGCCAGAGAGACCGAGAATTCCTGGTATGTGAATCAGTTTGGCAACGACTCAAATCCTAACGCTCACGAAGACACGACGGGGCCCGAGATCTTGAAACAGATGGATGGTGACGTTGATGCTGTAATATGCGGGGTTGGCTCTGGGGGAACAATTACGGGGCTCGGCCGTTTTTTTTCTCAATCGAGCCCTAAAACTGACATCGTTTTGGCTGATCCCGTTGGCTCAATACTCGACCATTACGTAAAAACCGGTGAGGTGCTCACGGAGTCTGGTTCATGGTATGTTGAAGGTGCCGGAGAGGATTTTATCCCCGATGTAACGGATCTCTCCTTCGTGAAGGCAAGTTATGCGATTTCTGACCAAGAGAGCTTTCAGACCGCTCGCCAGTTGTTCCTCCAGGAGGGCCTCTGTGGAGGCTCTTCTACGGGGTTGCTTGTTGCCGCAGCGCTTCGGTATTGTCGAGAACAAACCGAGCCCAAGAGGGTCGTAACTTTTGTGTGTGATACTGGGAGTAGGTATTTAACAAAGATATTTGACGACGCATGGATGTTGGATCAGGGTCTCTTATCCGCCACTCAGCACGGTGATTTGCGGGACCTGATAGGAATCAAAATTCCAGTGATAGTGTCACCTTCTGAGAAGCTATTGACTGCATATTCCCGAATGAGGGCCCACGGGGTATCACAATTGCCGGTATTTGATGAGAAACAGCTCGTTGGTATTATCGATGAGTGGGATCTTTTGCAGGCAGTAGAGGGAGTAGATGGTGGTTTCAAACGGCAAGTCTCAGAGGTTATGACAACTGTCGTGGAGACTCTTGATTATAAGGATTCGGTGGAGCAGGTTGTTGAGCTCTTAAATAGAGACCTCGTTCCGCTCATAATTAAAGATGGCGAGTACGCAGGAATGATTACACGGATAGATTATATAAACTATCTACGAAAGCGAGCTCCTACAGTTTGATTATTTGTGAAGTTTGAGGCTATTAACTGACTTTTTGCGAAGTAACTTTTCCGATCTAGATAAAATCCATAAACGTGTGGTCAGGATTACGTTCCAAGACGTATTTCTTTTCCCAGTCTGCGGTCAGTAGGATCACCTTTTTATCTCGAGCGTCCAGTGCGATGTAGGAGCCCATTGGGAGCGTTAAGCTCTCAACTTCCCCTTCAACATATACGCTGTGACGATACGGTAAAATATCGATAGAAGTTTTGACCTTGTATTCCTCTTCTAAGCGATATTGGAGGACTTCAAATTGTAATTTTCCAACGGCAGCAACAACTGGAGGATCCTTGGGGTTTTTATATGATCGGAGGATTTGTACAGCACCCTCTGAAGCTAGTTGAGCAATACCCTTTTCAAAAGCTTTGTGGCGCAGCACATCTCTTGGTCTAATTTGCGCAACTATCTCAGGCGGAAACTGCGGCATCGGCAGAAAGTTAAACCCCTTAGTCGTTGAAACGGTATCTCCAATCCCAAATGCCCCAGGATTAATAACCCCTATAATATCGCCTGGAAAAGCCTCTTCTACGGTGTTTCTATCTTTTGCAACCATGCTATAGGATCGTGAGAGTCGTATCTCTTTGCCAGACTTGTGGTGTCGGATCGTCATGTCTCTACCAAACTTTCCAGAGCACACTCGCATAAAAGCCATGCTGTCACGGTGCTTGGGGTTCATATTGGCTTGGATCTTAAACACGTATGCCGAAAAGTTTTCACTAACTGGTTCGATTGACACCTCGTCCCCAGAATCTGTTGTGGCCCGATAGGCATGGGGAGGCGGACCTATTTCTGCAAAGCTATCGAAGAATAGCTCCACTCCAAAGTTTGTCAGCGCAGAACCGAAAAAGACCGGGGTTGTCCGCCCGGCCAGAAAGTCTTCTTGGGAAAATGGATTCCCAGCCGCCTCCAAAAGCTCAAGCTCCTCTTGGAGCTCGGTAACTTGATCAAGCGGAATAAGCTCGTTGTCGACTGCCTCCTGCAGGGAAACTGTTCGAAACAAGGCCTTGTCACTTCCGCCCTTCGGTGAGCGATTAAAGAGAGAGACGGTTTTGGTCTCGATATGAATAACCCCGCAAAATGATCCGCCGCTTCCGATGGGCCAATAGAGGGGCGCGGCTTGTATGCCAAGCACATCTTCCACCTCCTGCAGGAGTTCCAATGGCTCCTTGCTTGGGAGGTCCATCTTGTTGATAAAGGTAAGAATAGGCGTGCGTTGCATTTTGCAGACTGCAAACAATTTGCGAGTCTGGTCTTCTACACCCCTTGAGGCGTCAAGAACCATCACGGCACTATCTGCGGCGGTGAGGGTTCGATATGTGTCCTCACTAAAGTCCTGATGGCCCGGTGTGTCTAGGACGTTTATAATGTGCCCCTTGTAGGGAAATTGCATGGCAGAAGCTGAAATAGAGATGCCTCTTTCCTGTTCCAAGCCCATCCAGTCTGAAGAGGTCGTTTTGCCCCCCTTTCTAGCTCGTACCATTCCAGCGGTCTGAATCATACCAGAGTAGAGTAGAAGTTTTTCTGTGAGGGTGGTCTTTCCAGCGTCAGGATGGCTAATAATAGCAAATGTCCGGCGCTTATTGGTCTCAGACGCTACTTCTCGGTGTAGGGGGCTATGGTCGTTCATACTAGGACGGGTTCATAACACACCTGGTCGAACAGGTGTAGTATCTTTGGTCAAATCGTTCTCAAAAGCGGAGAAAGTGCCGATAAAAACCTATTAATGAGCATAATCCCTGAGATAACAGCTTATGAGGGTTGCCCCTAAATGGCTATGTGGTAGCGTATCCCCAGAAGAAGATAGAGTGTCTTATGTGCCAAGAGTATATGCACCTTGGGTATTTGCGCTTTGAAACGATTTTTTGAATGAGGTGCAGGGCACGCGCTAGAGCACGGAGAATTATTATGGAACTTATAGCAAAAGATATGGTCGTCTCGTTTCACTACACCCTTAAAAATGGCAAAGGAGACGTGTTGGATTCATCAGACGGAAGGGATCCTTTGTCATATCTACACGGCTACAATCAAATAGTATCAGGATTAGAAGCAGAGCTTTTGGGGAAGACCTCAGGCGCTGCATTTGACGTCGCGATCGCCGCAAAGGATGGATACGGCGAGCGAGTAGAGGAGATGGTTATTTCTGTTCCAAAAAGCGAATGGAATCTTCCAGAGGAAGTCGGTGCGGGTCAGGTCGTGGAGCTGCAAACACCAGAAGGTCAGGTAGTTCCCGCTCTTATCGTTGAGATTGGTGAAGAGTCGGTTAAGCTCGATGCAAACCACCCTCTTGCGGGCGAAGAGCTTCACTTCTCAATTGAAGTCACTGATGTTCGCAAGGCGACCAGTGAGGAATTAGAGCACGGACACGCACACGGACCCGGAGGTCATCAACACTAGTATCGTGTCGAGCTCGCGATGAGCTTATGAGGCGCTATGGTAATTTCTCCCGACGAACTCTCTCCCGAAACGCTTCGTGCGATAGTTGAGGAGTTTGTAAGTAGGGAGGGCACTGATTATGGCCACAGCACATATACACTTGAATCAAAGGTGAGCGCTGTATTGCGGCAAATAGCCGATAGACGCGCGCTGGTGGTGTTTGATCCGGAAACTGAATCGTGCTCAATAGTTGATGCGTCTTTGGTTAATCAAAGTTCTAGCCGATAAGATGTTCCAATAGAAGGGAAGTATTGGCATTCGCGCATTTGTCCTGATTGAGTGTTACTGCAACAAAGCGGCCGTTGGCAGATGCAGGTCCGTAAAATAGCGGCGCTTTGCTCGTATCAACGAACAGCTTTGGAGATAGCATTCTTAGACAAAGTGTTTTTTCACCGTTTAAACAAACGATGAGAGAAGGCTGTTTCCTCATGAACAAGAATTAGTAGTTATTCTTGTTCAGGGCACTAGAAAAAAAATTATAATCTATAGTATAATCGATCACCCGTTTACTTTCGTTGCGACTAGGATCTCGATACAAGAACAGATTACACATTACTATGGCTGTCAGACAAAACAAAGAGCACTGGTGGGTTACCCTATCGGACACAGAGCTTTTGCGCGTGCCGATGTGCGAATTGAATTTATCCCTTCAGAATACGCAACTTCAATCGCGAACCGATACCATACGCACAGAGCTTAAAGCAAAAAACCTACGATTTAAGCCACACTACTGGCTCTCAGATGAATGGTTCTGTCCAGACGGTATCCCAGGTATCGCGATACCGTTCTACCTTGCCCATCCCCGTCTTGAGCGATTGGAGCGCTCGCAGATGTTTGAGGTTGAGGGGGGAGATGAGGCGTGGTGTCTTAGGATTCTTCGGCATGAAGTCGGTCATGCAATAGAGAATGCGTTTAATATCAGACGTCGAAAAAAAAGGCAGAAGATGTTCGGGACAACATCCCTACCATACCCCAAGTATTACAATCCACGGCCATACAGCAAGAGCTACGTATTGCACTTAGACTCAGGGTATGCACAAAGTCATCCGGATGAAGATTTTGCGGAGACGTTTGCTGTCTGGCTAGCTCCAAACTCTGATTGGCGCTCTCGGTATGTCGGATGGCCAGCTCTTCGTAAGCTTCGATATGTCGACGAGTTAATGTCTGAACTAGCAGGGGCCTCGCCTCCTGTTACAACGCGAAAAACTGTTGATCGTATCCAGACTCTTACAAAGACCCTCGGCGAGCATTACGAGAGTAGACGAAGTCATTATGCAAGTGAGCACCCGAGTTTCTATGATAAAGATCTTCGAGTTTTGTTTTCGGATGCTCCTGAATATAGAAAAAATAAACTGGCTAAACAGTTTATTCAACAGAAGAAAAGGCATCTTCGCGCAGTAGTATCTAGATGGACCGGAACATATCAATATATGATACAGAGGGTTCTGGATGCAATGACGGCTCGATGTGATGACTTGGAGTTGAGATTAACGCATTCAGAGGAATACACGCTCGAGCAGTTTGGGGTTTTATTGACTGTTCAAACCATGAATTATCTCCACAGTGGACGCCATCGAGTAGCGCTATGAAACGACTGCGAGTACTATGCTTAGTCCATGAGACGCTGGTGCCCCCAGATTTACTATCAGTCGACGAGGATTTTCACGATAAACCCTGGAGGACCGAGCGATACGTCTCTGATGCCTTGCATCGTCTAGGCCACACTGTAAAGATGTGCGGAGTCCAGTATGACCTTTCAGTTATCCGCAGTGCCATAGATGAATTTCGGCCCGATATAATCTTTAATCTTCTTGAAGAATTTCATGGCCAGCCTCTTTATGATCAGAATGTTGTTAGCTACCTCGAGCTTATCCCTCTCCCGTACACGGGGTGTAATCCACGAGGTATGATGTTAGCGAGAGATAAAGCGCTTACCCGTAAGGTGCTCTCATATCATCGGATACCGGGCCCTGATTTTGTCGTTTTTCCTCAAAGAACGAAGATAAAGCGACCGAAGAAACTAACGTTTCCGCTACTTGTGAAGTCTCAAGTCGAGGAAGCCTCTCTCGGTATATCGCAAAAGTCTGTGGTAACTTCAGACGAGGAGTTTGAGCAGAGAGTTGCATGGATGCATGAGCGCTATAAAACAGATGTTATTGTCGAGGAGTATATCGAAGGCAGGGAGTTGTATGTTGGTATGCTCGGTGACCAACGACTGCAAGTTTTTCCGATATGGGAGTTGGTTTTGGATAACATGCCGGACACCGCCCCGCACATAGCCACACGCAGAGTTAAGTGGGATCTAAAGTATCAGGAGAAGTACGGTATAATTTCTCAGAAAGCGGAAGGTCTTACCCCAGATCTAGAGAGGCGAATTATTTCTCTATCGAAACGAACGTATAGAGCATTGGGACTCACAGGGTACGGACGTATCGACTTAAGGGTTAATGGTGATGGGGGTGTATATGTCATTGAGGCTAATCCAAACCCAGAGCTCGCTTATGGAGAGGATTTTGCTGATGCCTCTGCCTGTTACGGATGGGATTATGATACCCTCATCTCCCGAATTCTTATTCAAGGTTTCAAGCGGAGTGCGCCGTGAGAAAGGTAATACGAGTAGCAGGTGTGTTTCTCATTTGTTTTGGTGTCGTAGATGGTTATCGAACGGCTCGGTTTGTTGAGACGTCGCAAGAAGTCCGGGCAACCGTCCAATCGGTTGAGCAGCTCCGGGGGCCCCCTAAGCCGAGACAGAAAACGCCAGTGCATGTCGAGTTTGAACTACAAGATGGAAAGCGGGAACACGGTATTACCAACTTGCCTTTCGTGTATGCAGTTGAGATCGGTGACTCAATCCCAGTTTTGGTTCAAGCCGGGAATCCTTCGCGGATAAAGCTAAACCTCTGGTCTGAGTTGTGGGCAAGTTGCCTGACGTACACCGTTGGCGGTGTCTTAGTGCTTGTTGTAAGCGCTACACTTTCGCACAAGCGGTGGCGGAGTTAGGTCATTTCGCTAGGTGATATCAATAGTCTGGCGAGGACTGTACCGACTCTTCGACTCGATAGTAGTTGAAGATCCGCTACCCGATTTTTTTATTACCCGGTAGCGAACAACATATCGGCCCGGAGCTAACCGGCGGATGGTAGCCGAGTTGTTGCGAGACTTCCTAAATCGCTTCCGTTTGTTGCCAGTCTTTTTTCTTATCTCCAAGTGATACTCTAGCCGGCTCCGGGCTTGTGCATCTACACTGCCGTCTGTCGCACCGGATGTATTGAGGTCTTCAAACTCTTGGAAGGTAAAGGTGACCTTTGAGCCTGATGCGCCTGAGTCCGTAGGCGCAACAGCTACGTCTGGTGGAGCCTCAATAGGTGCTTTCTTTTCGAACTTTGGCTTGGGCGGTGAAAGCTCGTTTAAGAATATATTAGAGTACCCATTCACATTAGAGCCAGATAGAGTTAGGTTGGTAGACTTTGACTGGAATGTAGCCAGAAGAACCGGGTCGTTAAAACCCCTTCCTGTTAGCGTTAGAGAAGGATGTCCACCTCCAGTAGGCGGTAACCCACTGTCATCATCACTAGCCTCACCACCTCCGGTTACACTAGTTCGTACAAGAGCTTCCGAAACAAGAGACTTAACGTAGGTTTGTACCTTTCCGTTTGTCGAGGAGTCGGTCAAGTTTGTGCCGTTATCAGCAAACGCAACAAATTTTCCAGATGGATGTACGGCTACCGAATATGCACCGCCGTTACTCGGCTCCTTTAAAGCGGAACGATTTGCCTGTACGATTCCCTTAAATCCAGCTCGTTTTACGAGCACTCTTTTAGTGCCGACTTGGCCGGGCCCTCCTAGGTTGGTAGCCTCAGAAACAAAAGCGACGGTGCCGCCGCTAAACGATATCGCAGGACCTTTAGAATCGCGGTTTCCAGGCAACCCAAACTTATCTTTAGTTATAAGTGCCGAAGTCTCTTTGACCCGATTGAAACGATAGATTTGAAAGTGTCGTTGGGTTTGCTCAACGGGTATCTCAGGAACAATTCGAGCATCACTCGATACAACGACAAACTTACCGTCCCCACTAAGAACCGGGCTTCTAACGTGTCCGTCAAGCAGCCCATGTGGATTGCCGTTGTGGGGCACGACCTTAGATGCCACCTTCATGTTGGTTACAGCAGGTCCTGTCTCGGCTAATATGACGGTAGCGATAAATACGGTACTAAAGTCTCCGAGACTGTCGTTTGGACCAAATGTAGGACTTAGGTTTGTAGCCTTCGACGTAAACGCGACAATAAAGCGATCTGGGTTTGGAAGAGCGGCGATCGAAATCTCGCCACAGTCCGCATTTGCAAATTCTCCATTAGGATTAGTCGAAACGAGCACAGTCTTTTGTAGCGAGGGGATACGCAAATAGACTTGATTAAACTCCCCGCCGTATTCAACCTGCGTGAGATCCGTTGCGTTTGAAGTAAAAGCTACGCCGTAGAGCCCATTTGGGAGAACCGGGCTGATCGCTGGAGAGTCGGTCCTGACGTTTGTATTGGCAGAGAAATCCTCTGTATCAGATTTAGCGCTTGCTAGGCTAAAGCCCGAACCAGGCTCATAGGTGTAGATGTTTGGTTGGCTGGTATGAGTGGTATTCAATACGTTTGTGGCTTCAGCGCGAAAAGCATAAATCTCCTTATTGGGCGAGACGACTGGCTCCATGGCGCTACCGTTTATTTCATCACCGTTATCTCGTACGGTAATCTGGGTTGCGCCCGAAGAGGTAAACTGAGCTTCTGCATCAAGTAGAAAACTGAGCGGACAAAACAAAGCTGCAAAGACAAGTTTAGTAAGGGTAGCTCTGGCAGGCCTCGATTTGCTCATACTGTTTTTCTCATTTTGACTCAAAATCAATCTCTCCCTCCCATCCAGATTCAGGCTCGCCTGTTGTGTACTCAATGCAAAGACCGGCGTAGAGTTTACAAGCGGTTGTAAGTCTTATTTCATCACCCGCAAGTGAGTCAAACTCGACTTGTGCCGCGGCAAACGACCGCTTGCTAAACTGTTCCACTGCATTGTTCCATCGGTCAAGTACAGAATTCTCTAAAGGTGGTGAAAATAGCGAAAATAACTCTACAGGCTCCCGCCGTCCTTTTACCCTCACGACGGCTATTTTGACGGCTTCTGCGATTCCTCCAGCGTCTTTTCTGGTGGATTCAGTTAAGAGTATAGTTGTTCCAAGGTATTTATTTAACCCTTCGATTCGAGATGCGAGATTTACTGAGTCACCAATAGCAGTGTAGTCGAAGCGTTTCTTCGATCCTAGATTTCCAACAAGCATCGGCCCTGTATGAACTCCGATTCTGGTCTTAAGAGCTGGAAATCGCTGTGTTTGGTTAAACTTATCGACACCCTCTTGGATAGCGAGTGCGGTGCGGGTCGCCATTTCGGCGTGGTTCTGAATCTTTACGGGAGCCCCCCAGATGGCGAATATGGCATCCCCGATAAATTTAAGGAGTGTGCCTTGATTTGCAAAGACGACATCCATTACCTCGGTAAAGTACGCATTGAGCATCTCAGAGGTTTTCTCCGCCGGCATGTTCTCACTAATTGAGGTGAAATCCGCGATATCTGTAAACATCGCCGTCACCCACATCTTTTCGCCGCCAAGTTTTAAGCTGCTGTCGCCTGCATCTAATTTAGGAACCATGTCAGGAGACAGGTATAGAGAAAAGGCCGAACGAAGGGCCTCCTCAGACTTCTTCGATGCGACGTACGACACTACTGCGCTTACAAGTACGATAAGAGGAAGAATTATCAGAACAACTACCGCGCCGCCGATAAAAAGCCCCGCCTTGAGAGAAAGCAGAGACGTTAGCATCCAGCTGACTATAATTATCCCTGTGACTACCGATAAAACTATCGGCGAGAAGGTCAGCGCTATTAGGGTAACTGCTCCTGTAACAAGGCTCTGACTAAGAACCTCTAGCCCCCGAGCGGGTCGTTTTATCCACGAGTTGCTTAGTAGGTTACCTGCGATTGTAGCATGAATTTCGACTCCAAATATCATATCCCCACCAAACGGTGAAAGGTACGAGTCCTTTTGAGCCACGCCCGTATCTGACCGAAGAAGGAGCCCGACAAACACAATTGCATCCTTAAACGATGCCTCCTCTTTGGCAGACATCCGTTCAAACATCTCCCAGTAGCTTACAATGCGAGCGTTTTCGCGTGCCGATCCAAAGTAGCGAATCAGATCTCGCTTTCCGGGGAGCTCTCGAGCATCGTCGAGGGATATATCCGCGGCGGCGAAAGATAGAAAGGGATATCTCTTGGTTTGATCGCTCGTAGGAAACGGAAAGGTCCGGATAAACCCGTCTGAGGTATTCATATCGAGATTTACCAAAGCCTGCTCGGTAACATTTCGAAACTCGTCGTAGGGTTGATCGAGTTCCTCGATCACAATGCCACCCCCTTGTTTTGCGATAGTTTTCTTGATGGCTTCAACGCCAATAATCGAATGGGTGGCTTTAAAGGCATCAATGAGCTCTTGATCTACCACCGCATCAGACCCCGGACCGGTAAACAGGACATCAAATGCTACCGACTTGACACTGAGTTCCTTAAGGCGCCGAAGCAGTTTCGCGTGAAGCGCCCGAGGCCACGGCTTGTCGAATCCTACATTGAGCTCCCGATAGCTAGGCTCATCAATGGCGATGACAATAATATTCTTACGGGGGCGTGATTTTCCAAGGATTCTTGTAAATTGGTCCGAAACAGCAAGATCTATTCGTTCGACAAATGAAAACGAACAAAGTATCGCACAGAACAAGATAGCGCCGAAACAAATCCCTAGTTTTGCAAACTTTCCCATGTGATAACTTCTATCACTTTGAGGAGGTTTCTAACACCAGGAAAATCCCGCCAAATCTCTCCATGTTGCAGTGGGAATTCGTTTTTTTTTGGGTTGGAAGGTTTGCGCTTTGAGGGTATCGTTTTGCAAGAACACTATTGGGAGTTTGTCTATGAACCATCGGTCGATTGCTTTTATTTTTCCAATTGCACTACTTCTTAGTGCGTTCGTGCCGCAGGCCTTTTCACAGCAATCAGCTGGTAGCATTTTTTCTGTGCAGGGTGAGGTGTCGATTGAGCGGGGTGCGAAGCGGTTTCCGGCAGAGGAGGGGTTTTCTCTGCGAGCCGGAGATATTGTGATGACGGGGGAGCCCGGCAGGGTCGCTGTGGAGCTTCCAGATGGCTCGTATGTTCGAATTGCGAGCGGCTCAAGGATGCAGTTGCCTGGAGAGAAAGAAACATTAGGACTTTTCGAGGGTGCATTGCACTTTCTAAGCCATTCAGAGAAGCACCCTGTGATAGAAACCCAGACCGTGACCGCCGCTATTCGAGGTACGGAATTTGTTCTTACCAGCTCAGGTGAAGACACGACTATATCGATGCTCTCTGGTGTCGTTGATGCTATATCCAAGCATGGCTCAGCGCATCTTAAGGGCGGAGAAGGGGTGTCTTTTCATTCCGGTAAGGGGCCCGATGTGTTTTCTATTGTAGGCGGTGACAATAAAGTTCAATGGAGCATGTTCGTCCCGTTTGTCCCTGGAGATCTAAAAAGCAAAAGAGGTAGAGATGCTGTCGACATATTTATGTCAGGTGGTAGTGGTTCTTCTCGGGCTCTTGGAGCCTTAAAGTCAATCAGTAGTCGAAAGCCGTGTTCTGAGGAGGGCGTATTGTACGCTCGCTTGCTTCTATCTTCGGGAGCACCCGAAAAGGGCCGAACTATTCTTTTGAGCTGTCTAGCCAAGAAGATGCCCAGCAGGTTAGAAGTACAAGCGCGGGCATCTCTTGCTCAATTTTTCCTCGCCAACAGCGATCTGGCCAAGGCAGACGACTTTTCGAGCTCTGCACTTGATATAGCGACAACGGACACTTTGGCCCGACTCGTTCGTTCATTTGTTCTCCAGCAGAGGGGAGACCTTACTGGCGCATTGTCGCTGGTTGAGGGGAGCTCCGAAGAGGAACTTCAGGCGCGGGAGGCTGAGGTGTTGTTTATGTTTGGTCGAATTTCTGAGGCTGAAGATATTCTGGCCCGCATGACAGAGTCGTCGTGGTACACCGAAACACTCAAAGGCTTTCTGGCCCTTGCTAATCGCGACACAACGGCTGCTGAAACACTTTTTGAGAGCGCAGCCGCCCTAGAATCAGGTGCTGGCCTCCCGCAGTTGGGTCTCGGACTTGTCGCTGCTGGTCGGGGTGAGTTGTTAGAAGCTCGTAGTTTTTTCGAGAAGGCAACTGTCTTGGAGCCATCTCGGGCACTGTATAGAAGTTACCTTGGAAAGGCTTACTTCGAGGCTGATACATACAGCGGCGCTAAGCCTGAGCTTGCGCGGGCAATAGAGCTTGATCCTAATGACCCAACGCCTCATCTCTACAGAAGTTTTCTCCGGGTTGCTGAAAATGATTTAGTTGGTGCGTTGGATGACATTACGGAGGCTCGTAAGTTGGCAGGAGCAAGGAGTGTGTATCGTTCGAAGTTTTTGCTCGACCAGGATAGCGCCATGCAAAGTGCTTCTATTGGGCGTGTTTATCAACAGCTAGGATTTAAAGAAAGAGGCCGCATTGAAGCCCTGACGGCGATTAGCTCAGATTATCAAAATGCTACCGCACACCGTTTGTTGTCTCAAACGCAAGAAGATATATTTGTAGCAGACACTATCGCTTCGGAGCAAAGGATCGCAAACCTGTTTTCGCCGCTTAGTATAAATGTCGTCGATTCGATCGGGACTAATGTGTCGCTCAATGAGTATTCTCAACTGTTTGAGGCTGATGGAGTCAGGACGGCGACAAATACTTTCTACGATTCAAAGGATGACTTCGTAAAAACTGGTATTCTAACAGCAATTAAAGATGGTAACACGGTTGTGGGACTAAGTGCTGACGGAGCGGTTAGAGATGGGGCGTCGGAGAAGCCTCGCACTACTGCCGGTACCTTTGGTTTCTCTGTTCAATCACAACCGTCGTGGGCTGACCGTCTCCTGCTTGAAGGAAAAGGGATATTCACAGGCTCGTCCGATCCCGACGAGACGACCGATTCGTTAAACGGAAACATTAGCGCGGCCTATTTGCATCGCTTCTCTCCAGAGGTCACAGGAGTTATTCAGAGCTCGTTTGATAGAGAGCGGGTACAGTATTACAACCGCGGATATGAGGATCTGTTTTTCTCCACTGTGGTTTTGGATGGAATAGAAGATACGGCTCTCATAAACGGATTTTTTGACGAACGCACCCGCCGATATGAATCAACGATTCTCAATGAAGGGCAGCTTATCGCGAAAACGGGTGCAGTAAGCTCGGTTTTAACCCTTCGCAATATTACTAATAACGTAGATGCTTATTCGAAAAGTGAGATATTTGAGGACGACTTTGGAGAGCTTGACGGGCTAGGGGCAACACTTCGAAGTAACGGCCCGGTAAACTTGAACGGAAATTCAGTTTCGTATCTGGGAACACTCTCTGCCACTGAGTCACTTCAACTCCAATTGGGTGGGGAATTTGAATCGATTGAGTGGGCGAGCCAGGACATCAGCCCTCTTTCATCGGATTCTACGAGTCGCTCTCTGTGGAGCCCTAAGGCAGGACTTATCTACAATCTTGATAACGAAGTTGCTTTTCGTGCCGGGTACGGTGAGAGCTTAGGAAAAACAACTCGAACAGACCTTATCAGTATCGAACCAACGCATGTTGGCGGAATAAATCAGCGCTTTAACGACTTACCCGGAACCCGTTCGAGAAATTTCGGCCTCGGTTTAGATTTGAACCCCCGAAAAGATTGGTTCGCAGGGGCCGAATGGACCCGTCGTTGGTTGCGTGAAAATAGGTCTGAGGCTCTGTATGAGTATACCGTTGACCTCGATGAGGGAAGGGGATTTGGTGGCGTCGACTTAGGAGAAAACTACAACACGCCTATAGGTCAGGACTTTTTATCTACGTATATTTATCATGTATTTGATAAACAAACCGTTGGCGGAATTGATTACCGCTTCGTAAGGCAGGAGACCAACGGTGTCGACGGTAATTCTACTCGCGATCACCGACTTTCAACATTTGGCCGTTATTTTCTCTCTGGTAGCATGTTTCTGCAGGGATCTGCTGCCTATCGATACCAAAGTCGGGTGAACAATCAGATTTTTGGAACTGGTTCTGATGGAGCGTGGCTTATGGGCGCAGGTGTTGGGTATCGACTTCCGACTCGGCAGGGCCTCGTGCTTCTTGATGTGCAAAACATCTTTGGCGAAGATGTAGATCTTGACCAAGAAACGTACTTTAATGAGCCTGTGTTTAACGATCCAACTGTACGTCTGTCGGTAAATATCAATTTCTAGGGGATTCTACGTTGTTATCTGAATCGTTTCCAAAAGATTCTGTTGCGCTAGTCACAGGAGCAACAGGATATACCGGTCGAGTGCTTGTTCGAAAGCTTGTTTCGCTTGGCGTTGAGGTAAGAGTCATAGCAAGACAGAGCTCAAAGCGCGGGGATCTTGAAGCGCTTCCTGTTGCATGGTTTGTAGGTGATGTATTTGATCCTGCCGTGGTGGCTGAAGCCGTTAAGGGAGTTAATTACGTATTTCATGTAGCAGCAGCCTTTCGTGAAGCAAAGATTGCTGATGAAACCTACCGAAAAGTACACGTCGATAGCACAAGGCTTTTAGCAGAGGCGGCCGTTAAAGAGCAGGATTTTAGACGCTTTGTTCACGTTTCTACTGTTGGCGTACATGGGCATATCGATGAGCCACCAGCCGACGAGAACTATCGATTCGCACCAGGAGATATCTACCAAGAAACTAAGGCTGAAGCGGAGCAATGGATTCGCAATTTCGCAAAATCGCATTCATTACCACTGGCCGTCGTCAGACCCGCGGCTATCTATGGCCCCGAGGATAAGCGGTTGCTAAAGTTATTTAAGATGAGCATAAAGCCGGTGTTTCCGCTTTTTGGGAAGTCGAAAGGGTATTACCATCTTATTCATGTTGATGACCTTACCGATATTTTTATTACAACGGCACTTCATAAGAATGCGGAGGGGGAGGTTTTTATCGCTGGAAATCCTGAGCCGACAAAACTCCTTGATATCGCTAAAAACATAGCGGGTGGATTAAACAGCGGACTGCCGATCTTTCTAAGACTGCCAGTATGGCCACTGTTTGTGATAGCAGCTATCTGCGAAACGCTTTGCAAGCCCTTTGGGATCGAACCTCCAATTTACAAGAGGCGAGTAGCATTTTTTACAAAAGACAGGTCATTTAACACCTCAAAGCTTCAACACGTATTACAGTATCAGTACACCCATTCAGTTGAGGCGGGGTTGGTATCAACCGCTAAGTGGTATAAAGAGGCAGGCTGGCTCTAGCCTGCATTCCGGAGATGCTTCTAATAGCTTCTAAATTCGGGGATTTTTCCGTGCTCCCGAAAGCTATAGTACCCTTTGCGTGCGAAAACGATGTGGTCGACTAATCGCACTCCAAGAACGTTTCCGGCTTGAGCGATGCGCTCGGTAACAGCTTCATCCTCTCTGCTAGGAGTTGGATCCCCAGAGGGGTGATTGTGCGCTAAAATCAGAGAGTAGGCCCTGTCCATCATAGCGCCTACAAATACCTCTCGAGGATGAACTGGGCAGCTCGTAAGAAGTCCGATGCTAATCGTTCTGACCCTAATGACCTCATGTGCCCCGCTAAGGGTGAGAGTGAGCACATGCTCTTGTTCTCTCTCGAGGATGTGAGAGACCAGTGGCATAATATCGAGGGGGGATTTAATTCGAGTCCCCTCGGGTCTGATTCTACGTCTACAGTATTCGATAGAAGCCGCGAGCATCAGCGCCTTAGATTCGCCGATTCCTTTAACTCCCATGAGAGTGGTTACGTCGACTTCCATACCACCGAGTTCGAGCACAGGCATAAGACGCTCTGCGATCGAGAAAACAGAGTTATCCCTAGTGCCCGACCCGAGCATAACGGCCAGTAGCTCCTCATCGCCGAGGGCGCGAGCGCCTTGTGCGAGAAGTCGTTCCCGCGGTTTTAAGCAGAGTACTTGATGGTCTAAAGGTATTAAAGGAGGTGCGGATTGAGTCATGTAACTCCCTGTTAATATGAATTATCTAGTAGGGTTGCGTTATGTCCATAGTGCTATCGAAGATTGGATCGTTTTAGTTTCGGGGGCTTGCGATAATTAGCGAGTATCGGGCGGACAAAAAACGGGAGCAATTTCGATAAAATCGTGTTACATCTGCACCTAATGGAAGAACGAGGGGAAGTGCTCGATCCAGTACCGTGTTTCCTTACCGCCTGCGAAATCGAGCGGGGCGAACAAAAAACGTCTCAAAGGGAAGCCAGGGTACGTAACGGGAGGCTTGAGAAGGCCGAAGGGGGCCGTTTTGTCTATTCTTTTTCATTTGACGGTCAGAAAGCCCCCTCTAAGCCAGGCTCCACCGCCCATATTAGTGTATACGGCTCAAGCTACTCTGCTCTTTGTGAAAGTATAGATGGTAACACCATCAAGTTTTCGTTCTCTACGACTTTAGGCAGCCAGATCTCCTCTGCCCGAATCGAGCAACATCAGCCTGATATTTTGCAGTGCATCATTGAAGTGCTTAGAGATATCCAGAAAGGAGTTGATCTTCCTAATTGGAACAAACCGCTGGCCGATAGTCTACTATCACTTCAAGGTGCTGATATAGCTTCGTCTGAAGACATTGCCCAAGCGCAGGCTAAGGACGGGTTAACAGAGGATCAATCTGAGGCTATACGTGTTGCCCTAACGCGAGATATTACCTTTTTGTGGGGCCCACCAGGAACGGGTAAGACAAAGACGCTGGGAAGTTTAGTGGGCCATATGTATCGACAGAACAAGCGCGTTTTGTTGATTTCGCATACAAACGATGCAGTCGACGCACTTCTCTATTCAGCGCTTAAAGAAGTTTCGCACACACGTACCGGCGCCCTAGCTGAAGCGAGCGTTTTGAGACTCGGAGCCTCAGGACTCCCTGAGTTGCAAGCTGAATACGGCGATAAGATTGATATTGATGAAGTAGTTCGCCTTGGTCAGGAGAAGGTTTTGGCTAGGCTGGATCAGATGAAAGGCGAGCTGAAGAGTCTTCGTAGTAGTTGTTTTACCGTTTCAAAGGGCCTCTCGCTCTGGAGGAGCTTTAGCGATCTTAGCCGAGAGCTTCAACATTTACGAAACCAGCAGCGCCCGACTAAATCAGGAAACATCTCCCAAGCGATTCGAGGGGTTTTTTCTTCGCGCTCCCAAAACTCTGCTGGCGATGAAGTGGGTGAGCATGAGGTTTTGCAGGAAGCAATTGAGCTACTTGAGAAACAGCTTGGCGAGCTGGAGGAAAAGCTACCAACTGAGAGTTACGAGGAGCTCCTTAAACGAAGCTCCGAGGAGTCGACTCGTCAAGTCGAGTTAACCGAGGCCATAAACGTTCTAGAAACCTTCCTTCGAGATCTAAGAAAAGAGATGATTGCAAGAGCAAGAGTTGTTGCGTGTACCGCCACGCAAGCCATCTTAGCGATGAAAACGCTTAAAGATTTTGATATGGTGGTGGTTGACGAGGCATCGATGCTACCCCTGCCGTATGTGTATCTTGTGGCTGGAATGGCGAAGACGCAGGTGGTAGTTGCCGGTGATTTTCGACAACTTCCAGCTATTGTTCACTCTAACAATAGTGTTGTTATGGAGTGGTATGGCAGAGATATTTTCGAGTATGCAGGGATAGTTGATATAGTCGATCGAAAACAAGAGCATCCATCACTGGTGATGTTGTCGAGTCAGTTTCGGAGCCACCGTGACTTATGCGCGTTGATCAACAAAAGGTTTTATTCCGGGAGGCTCCGATCGGTTCGCGACGATACTGAACACGATGGGCCTGTTGATGAGACTGGTTTTATGGGGCGTATAACTGTCATCGACACCTCAAGCCTCAGCGCCTGGGCGGCTTCGGAAGAGGGGTCAAAATACAACCTCCAAAATGCGCTTGTGGTGCGAAAACTTGCGCTGTTGCTCCGGGCTAGAGGAGAGGTTGCGGAAGATAAAACGCTTGGAATTATATCCCCGTACCGTCAGCAGGCACAGCTAATTTCTACGTTGCTAGAGGAGTATGATGCCAACGATCACATCACCACAGGCACCGCGCATGCTTTCCAAGGAGCTGAAGCTACAGCCGTGATTCTTGATCTTACCGAAGGCCCACCTCAACGTATCGGACGCTTCTCACGTGGGACATCTCTTCGAGACCTAGGGTCGAGGCTCCTCAATGTGGTACTCAGTCGAGCTAGGGATCGGATTTTTATTGTAGGAAACATCGGCTATCTAAAGTCTCAGCTGCCGTCTCGCTCAGTACTTGGAGCGGTCCTAGAGGATGCTATACAGTATGGCCACCTGCTTTCTATCGATACACTCATAGCACAACCCCTTTTCGTCAATCCGTCTTTGGAGTACGAACAGACATCGGGAGTTCTCGCATTTCAGATCTTCGACCAGGATCTTCTCTCTCCGGCGCTCCTGACCGATTTATTAGATGCCGAAAACGAAGTTACTATCGCGGGAAGTTCGCTCTGCGGCAGGACCGCTGCTGTACTGTCGGTGCTCTTAGAGGAGCGAATCAAGAAAGGGCTCAGAGTAACTCTCCGTATTCCAGTATCAAAAAGCAAACGGCCAGACTCTCAAGGGGTGCTTGATAAATATCGAGCGGCGGGAGTTGTCGTTACTTATTGTGAGCATCCTGTGTATCCAATGGTAGTGCTTGACTCTGAGGTGGTGTGGCTGGGCTCCTTGTCCCCGCTTGATACTATTTCGGGCCAAAAAGGCAGGATGATTCGATGTGTGAGTGTTGTAGCCGCACAACGCTCTCTTTCGTATATCGAGGGAGCGACAGACGGTTACGTAAACGACCGCAGCAGGAGGCCACTTGCGCTCGTTGGATAGTAGGGGATGTGTAACCGCCTGAAATATTTGTTTTAAGTTCTCTTTTGCTACTGCACTTCTTTAACATCTCAGGATTTGCTATAGTCCCCCAACATTGTAGTAAAGCCTTTGGGTACTGGTTCTAGAAATCACGACACAATTCCAAACTAGCTTAGCCGGACGCAGGTCGGAGACAGGTACTTTGCTATTCTTAGACATACAAGTAAAAAGAAGTTGTGTGCCACCGGTAGCGCCTGCTTCGAGATAGCAAAAAAGGTACATCCATGACTACAGGCTCCGCCGAGGCTAAAGATCTAGCCATTACACCAACATTTGATCAATTTTCATTAGCACCGTTTTTACAGAAGACGATTGCAAAGATTGGCTTCTCACAGCCAACGCCGATTCAACTCGATGCGATACCAACCATTTTAGATGGCAAGGATATTATGGGATTGGCTCAAACAGGTACCGGTAAGACGGTGGCGTTTGTGTTGCCGCTCGTACAACAGATAGTTTCCAATAAAACAAAAACGATTCAGGCACTGATACTTACACCGACCAGGGAGCTAGCGGAACAGGTCAATGATGTCGTTCGGCAATTTACTCCACGAACCGGTGTTCGGAGCACCACTATATACGGCGGAGTGTCTCACAAAAGCCAGATAACCCAATTAAACAATCAACCGCAGATTATAGTTGCCTGCCCAGGGCGTCTACTAGACCACATATCAGCAAAAACCATCGACCTAACAGAGGTCAAGTACCTCGTTCTTGATGAGGCGGATCGTATGCTTGATATGGGTTTTATGCCGGACATTAAAAAAATCATCGAAACGTTACCAAAGAAACGGCAGACCCTTCTCTTCTCAGCCACGATGCCAGCTGAAATCGAGGACCTCTGCGAGCAGATCTTGAACAAGCCCCAGGTCATCCGTGTCAAGACCGACCAGCCCGTAGCGCTTGTTGAGCATGCAATGTTTGCAGTCAAGAAAGACGCAAAACTAGATAGGCTAATTAACCTAATGAAGGTTCAGACCGATTCAGTCAGTGTGGTTTTCACCAAAATGAAATTTACCGCCAAGCGCTTAGGCGACCAACTGACGAAAGCAGGTGTTGCAGCAGTAGCTCTTCACGGAAATCTATCACAGGCGCAGAGAAAACGAGCTTTGCAAGGTTTTAGAGATGGAAAGTTCCGTGTTTTGCTGGCTACCGACATAGCCTCACGGGGAATCGACATACAAGGTATAACTCATGTCGTAAACTACGATATGCCCGATACCCTAGAGGCGTACATACACCGAACCGGACGTGTGGGAAGAGCCTCTAACAAGGGAGAAGCAATATCATTTGTAATGAGAAGCGATAGAGATATCCTTCGGGCAGTTGAGAAATGGTTGGGGCATCCACTCTCCAAGTTAAATGCAGATGAGCTGACGGAAGAGGATATGAGCGAGAGACAATCGGTAAAAGAAGCAAAACAGTCGATGACGCCTAAGAGAGAAAATGGAGAGCGGCGGCGCGATACAAAGCCAAAATCCGCGTCAAATAGAGACCGCGGGGCTAGACGAAATACAGATGGCTATAGAGGCAGAAGCCGCTCTGAAGGGTCAGAAGACGACCGACCTAGACGGAGACGACCCCAATCTTCATCTGAAAGCGAGAGAAGGTCTTATAACAGACGCGACGACGATGGTTATAGAGGTAGAGGCCGCTCGCAAGGACGAGACGAGGACAAGCCTAGAGGAAGGCGAAACGAATCTCGGGCTGATAACGACAGAACGTCTTTTAGAGACAAGAGACTGAGCCAAAATCGACAGAAGCGTGAGTTCGATAGAAACGATCGAGAGGGCGGATTCAAGAGAAATACCGGGCAACGATCTCATTCAAAATCAAATCCTCTTCGAGCAAAAAACAGCGATAGGCAGAGGAGTGTCGGAAATCGAAGGCCAAAGAGCTTTCGCGGCCAACAAGACATTGATCCATCAGCCGATTATGTCTACCGAGAGACTAAACCTGTTTTTATCGATCGATTCGACGATGACAAACGGCCCAAACCAAATCGCCAAGGAGCTGGCGAGGGTCGCAGAAGGCAAGGTTCCTCCGGCGCCGCAAAGGACAGCGGTCGGAGAGGTGCCCGTAGCGGCACTCGGGGACCTTCTCGCTCAAATCCGCGAGCCGGTAACACTGGGCGGCCAAGGCAGAACAGAGCGCCAAGAGCTAGCGGGAATAGCTAGTTTTATAGGGTGTCGCCAGCGGTCTTTTATAGTTACGCGTCGAGTCCCAATTTTGAGAAAGCCTTGCTTAAGGATCTGATACGACAGACACTATGACTGTTGAGCTTAGGGTAGCTTAAGGGTTTTAGATGGAAGGAGAAGAAGTGATTACTTCAATCATACTCTTGCGTCTTGTTTGGAAGCTTACAACCCGATTGGGTCTACATGTACAGGCGCTGACTCTTAGCGTAGTCACACTTGCGGTTCTTACGGCGAGCACCGCCATCGTAGCGTAACGGAAGGTTTATCCACCGGCACAGAATTACATATGCTTTGTATTCTGTGCCGGTGGGTATTTATTTGAAGGCGCCCTAAAGCTCAATCTTTAAGACTAGTCTATCTCAAACAACTCTATTACTAGCTCTATTTTACCATTCGAGGGGTTTTAAATCGAGGATTCTCTCCAGCTGCTCTGAGGCATTTTTGTGATGGTGCTCTGAATTATGCACATGCTCTACGTCCAGTACGGTTGAAAGCGAAGGATGCTTGTCTAGGCCCCTCTCTGCAAGCAGTCCTTGGAGAAGTTCTCCCAGATCGTTATCTCTATAATAGATAATAATTAGCTTGTGGTCGTCTAGCTGAACCTCGCAAGGAGTGTCATCGACAGGTGAAAACGCATAGGCATGATGCCCATCGTTTAACAGAAGATCTTTAAATGACTCGAGGGTTTTTTCGATCATTTTTCTCGGCACCTTCTCGCTGATTTTGGAGGAACGCTGGGTGTGCTGATCATCAGAAAATGAATCGACTATGAAATCGAGTTGGTTATCGCCCGGCGCCACTACTTCAAGAATCTCTTTGAGGGTTGGCAGGATTTGGTCTCTAGTAACTGCTACAATAAATCCACGTAGGCTAAGGCTATGTTCCAGGGCAACATCATCGAGAGCGAGAAATCCAGACTGGGGAACGAAGCGGGATTCGCGAACCGAAATTGCACCAGGAAGCTCAAAATCTTTACGTCGAAACCACGGCGTTCGGCCGTTATAGTCTTTAGCAAAAGCTATCATAGAAATTACATCTCTTCTATTTGGTCTGTTTTGTCACTCGAAATATTAAGTCGAGACTAAGTACTATTCAACTTTTTGGTTCGTCAGTTTTTGCCCAAATTTAAGCCATCGAAGCGGCTGGAAACTACTCTAACATAGATATTCTGTTTCCTTGAAAAGCCGCTAAAAACGGCACATTCTGCCAGAACCCATCAGCTTGAGACAGATCCGTGCATATTATGTATCGAAGCAAAAGTAGCAACCTTAAGACACGACGCTTACTGAGTTCTTCACATCCCACTGTGTAAGCTAAGAAAACGTAAAGAGATGCCCATCGACAGGAAAAACGAAAGTAATGGCAAATAATCCTGAAAATACGCCCAATAGTAGGCAAGAGAATCACCAGGCTAGTCCGTTGTCTGAACTGACCTCGATTTCGCCTAGCGCTAACCAAAGGCATTAAAACACGGCATGGATTCAGCAAACCCGGTTCTTCTAAGCCAAGATGACTCAAAAATAGCCATCGCCCAAGCGATAAGGCAAGCGATGGAGGAGCGTGGGATATCATTTTACCAGCTGCACGAAGCCACAGGGCTTTTCATTGAGGTTGTGAATGCATTTATTGCAGCAGAGGGCGATATCTCTGACTCACTTCCGATTACAAAGATTGAGCGAGAATTACGGGTAAATTTAACGGGGCTTTAAATCGATCTCGAAACCGCAAAGATTTTGTTAGTAAAACTTGGTTAGCGATCTGATTAAAGCTACCCTTTTTACATCTTAACTACACTTTGATGGATAAAATGATTGAGCGAAATAAGTCTACTAGAATTCGCTGGACTCACGACGAGCGAACGAAGTCTATCGAGCACGGGGCTCAGTTGCTAAAGGAAAAACCATCGTGGAAAGATGTCGATTAGGTCTACCAGTTGGAGCAGCTAGCCTATATAAGCCAGGATCGAACATTTCCGAGCTAGATCGAGCAACCGACGGTCTAAAAACGATAGTTTTCCGCCGAAAACAGACAACAAAAATTTGGCTGCTCCGATTGTGTAAAAGGAAGAGCACCGTGAGTGTGCTGCGACCAAAATGACTTTGGTTGCGTAAGAGGAGGGGCTACATGGAGCAGGATAAGCAGGAAGGATTAAGCATTATTCATAGGTTACTGTTGATCGCAGGAATTATCGCAGTTTCTTTCCACGATGCAAATGCAGAGGATTTTAAGGACCCACTCTCCAATCAAACAACTGCCACGATATTTACGATGTCTGAGCTCGACCTAGATCGGGGTAGCACCGCTACCGCCTTTTCTGGTGATAGTGATGCCAGATTAAAGTCGAAGGTCTTAAGCGCTGCCTCCGGTAAATTTGGGCTCGACCAAAACACTTCGGCAATTCAGTTCGCTGAAACAAAAGTAGACGAGCTAGGAGCGCGTCATTACAGAGGAGTCCAGACCATTGAGTCTGTGCCAGTAGTCGGAGCCCGCTTTGACATTCACTTAAACCAAAACAAGGACTCCATTTTTGTGACCGCAAAAATCTCTCACGGTCGACCGGAAAGTATGCAGCCCCGAATTGACGAGGACCAAGCTACCATACTGGCAGAATCACACTGGAAGGATTCATTAAACAACGAACCGGAAACAAGGAAAACACCGACTTTGGTGGTCTTTGATTCGAGTATCCTGGATAGGTTTGTCTCTGGAAAGCCCCGGCTAGCATACCAAATCGACCTTGGCTCAAGATTTGAAGCCTACCGATATTTTGTCGATGCCATTACTGGCGACATTTTAAAGCGCCTATCTTTAGACAGGCACTTAAACAGAGAGATAGCAGATTGCTCATTTGGCGATGGATTGTGTTATTTCGGCGCATACAAGTCAGAATATGACTACACGTTCGGAAGGGTAGAAGGGGATGAGCCCGTGGGAGCGAATCCGATAGATGACCCAGAGCTTCAAGCCTTTCCTTATGATACCGATAACGTCTATGAGTTAGTTGGAGCCTACGCTGGATACCTACAAGCTCGCTTCAAAAGAAACGGTCCAAACGGAAAAGGCGGTCTTGGAGGTGGTGAGAATATCCCAAAGGCGACCACTCGCGCCTTGACGTATATTGGGCTAGGCGATGACTCCTTCTGTCCGAATGCTTATTATAGTTCCTTCGAGGAGCGGGTAAATTTCTGCGCAGGAATGGCAGATTTAAACACTATTTCTCACGAACTCACACACGGAGTAACACATTTTTCAAGCGGTCTTATATATCAAAACGAGTCAGGCGCTTTAGATGAGTCGTTCGCAGATATCTTCGCAGAGGCAATGGAATACTACTTGATTGGTCAAAACAATTGGCTCATAGGTAGTACTAAATTCGATGAGAGTAGGGTAGGCGTATTGCGAAGCATGAAGAATCCAGAGGAGGCACTATGGAGCCCGTATGATGGCGCTTATGTAAATGGATCGCAGCCCGCACACTTCTACAGCAGTAAGGTTTATTGTGGAGAACAGGATAATGGAGGCGTTCATCAAAATAGCGGCGTTCTCAATCATGCAGCGTACCTTATCGCCGAAGGTGGGTCTTTTAATGGCTGCTCGATACCCGCACTGGGTATGAAAAAGATGGAGCAGATAATGTATCGAGCTCTTACGAGGTATCTCACACCGACTTCCACGTTTTACGATGCCTACGTGGCAATACGCCAGTCAGCATGGGAATTAGTAACTGCAGAAGAGTTTTTGTCGGTCGAAAAAGCACTGCTGGCAGTTCAGCTCAATCAGCCTGGAAAATGCTCAGGAATTAAAGCAAGTCCTACGCAGTGTAGTGCGTGGGTCGATCAGTGCCCCGATCATCCGGATTTAATCAGTGAAGGAGCCTGCGGCTGCGGTGTTCCGGAGGTTGATGCAAATAACAACGGAGTGCCGGATTGCATTGATATCAATGGAGATACACGTCCGGCAGCACCCGTAGTGTCAAAGCTAGCGACCAAGAAGCGAAAGAAGGTAAGGAAGTTTCTTGTTGCCTTTCAAGAGGTGCCTGGTGCGCGATACATCGTTAAATTATCTCAAAAAGGAAGACGACCGATATATCGGTGGATGAAGTCGTCGCTTATTCAGGTTCGGCTTCTCGGAAAAGGTGCGTGGCGCATTTCGTATCGAATACGAGCAAATGGTCAAATGACGAAGTTTAGTCGGGAAATGCGGCTTAGGTAGAAGATAGAGCATGTCACCACCGCTCTAGTGGCGATTGAATGGGCGGGGCGAGGTAATGCCGAAAGGCGATAGTTATGAGCGATTTTGAACCAGAAGCTGTAGAGAATCCACATCACAAACTATATCATCTAGTACCGACGCAGGTTCGACGCCAACAACATATCGCCCTAAGCTAAGAATTCGCCGAGAGAGCTCAGGAGACGGAATGCCGGGAAAGGTGCGTATCAAATTCTCTCCCTCCCACGTATCCTGTTGGTCATCGTGCCAGGTTTGCTTCGCATAATACCTGGATGCAGGCGCAGCGATTGTGATTGAAATCGTCGTAGGCTTTTCGCCGCTCCAGACTCCAAACCCTTCAAGCCAGTACGGTTGTTCGGCTCTCGGGACGCAATCATCTCCCTCGGGTAATTCAGCTAGCTCTTCAATCGAACTAACAAAGGACATGTTAAGCACAATGTATCGGCCCCCTACCTCATGAAACATGCCGTATAAAATACCATCTGAGTAGTGAAACCTATCGAAGGTTCCCTGATATGTCTTGTCTTCGCTGTGTCTCCAAGGAGAGCGATACGTTATTTGAAGAGGCTGTCCCCTATGAGCAAAACCCAAAAGCCTGACCAGATTAGTTTCGGCTAACTGTGCAACCGAAGTTGTATCTGATGAAAAGCGCTTCGCTATCTTAACAAGGTCTAGCTCAAGATCTGCCCTTCCGTTAGTGCACCGCGCCCACAAGGTACTACAAGCTGTAGCGATGGCTTTATCATCAATAAGCTGGCTAAGCTCGGTAAGTAATACAAGAGCCACCAGCTCATCTTGACCGTGTGGAAGCGTATTAAAAGAGTAGGAGGGATCGGTTAAAAAGTAGCCACGTTCAGATTCATCGTACGCAAGCGGGGCTCCGAACTCATAACGAAGCCTATCGATGGTTCTCATCGCAGTGCTTCTTGAGCAGGAACACAGTTTGCCCAACGAAGAGGCGTTAGGATAGGTGCGCTTTTGCAGTTCAGAAAGAAACACTAACGCGCGCTTTAGAAATGGGTATGATTCCATCGATCTGATTCCTTACTATAGTGTTCGGGCATTTTGTGTATAGGCTAAAGAGCCGCAGTTGGGCCGGATTGCCTGTTTAATAGCGCTACACTGATTGCGGAGGTGCCTCAATCGGCTGCTGTTCCAGATAACCTAATGGAATCAGATGAGAAGCCCCTGATGTTGTCTCCAGAAGAATAAAGCTATTTGCGCCGCGAAATACCAACTTTTTCGCAAACCCCGTTATTGTGCGTTCCTTTAACGAGTCTGCACCTTTTGGTACCTGCACCGAAACCTGCTTGTTATCAGCGCAGAGCTGAAGCATTGTTAAAAGACTAATTGCTCCTGTAGTTTCCGAGCTGAGTGGTTCGGTATCTACGTAGTCTAGTACATACCGAGTAGCCCGATTAAATAGATAGGAAAACCAATTGTTTTTCGCAAGTAGTGGAATCGTGGTAGCTGGCTGCATCAGGAGGTCCAAACGACCTCAGACAGGGATGAGGTAAGGGTAGAAATGCGAGGTCTGCCCCTCTCTGTAGGAATTCAACGGTCCGAGCAGAGGTGAAGATGTGCAGCTTAGTCGTGAAAAGTAGCAATTCAGATACAGGTACTACTAAGGCACCAAGCTAGCAATCCTAGGCATATGAGGCGCAGACATCCCTGGGCGATACGGCACTACATCTTATGTCTTCCACCTCCTGTAAACCTCTTGGCACAGGATCGTAATATGGATAAAGGTCCTTATGAATAATTGACGTAGATGCCTGTGAGAGGAGAGGCAGATCATTCTCTTTCCCCTTACAGGCCGCTTTCTTGTTTGTAGAAGAGATGCAGATAGAAGTGTTTATAAACTCCAAGGGAACAAAGGGAAGCCCAACTTGTTTGCTAAAGGTAATAAAATGGACTCCCCTTGAATGAGTTATCTTGGATTGCGCTTGAAGCTATACTCGGATCTTAGTGGTAAAGTTGCCGGGGTTTGGAGATTTCTTGAATAGGACGGAAAGTAACGACAAGGGGTAGGGCAGGGAGTGGCCTGGTACCAGTGTTAACCTTTGTATGTTTGATTCCATTGCCATGGAGATACTCTAATACGGGTCTCTCATTCTCCCTAGTAAAATCTTTTTCGACGCCTTACGGAAGTACTCTAAACTCTAGCGGCTTCCCGGTATCGATTGGAGTAGAGGTGATCTCCATTGTATCTAGATTGACCTTTCCAACGACGTAGGTGTCATCTGCGACTCGGCGCCCAGTAAACATGACCATGCTTTTCTCAGGCCGATCCTCTACGTGAAGCACCTCGAATTCTTCTTTGGCTGGATCGATAAGTACCGATTCGAAGTAGTCAGTTAAATCGACAAGAATCGTGGTGTGCTTGCCGGTGTCGTTTTTGCCAGTCACTACGAGATAGTCGTCTGCTACATAGTTTAGTAGCGTTGGATCGGTAAGCGACAGTTCCGCAAGACCAGGATAGGCGAAGTAGCGCGTCAATCCCGTACTAGTCATTCCATACACCTCTCCATACTCTGTTATCTGCAATCTGCGAGGATGCACACTAAAAAATTCCGGTGAGAAACCAAGCTGACCGTATTTGTTGTCGCCCCAGCACTTCAAAACTTCATTGTTTGTCTCAGCGCAGGAGTGATACCCTCCCGAAAAAAGTTTGGTTACCCCGCTCTTTAGACCAATGGCATATCCAAGCGATCTAATCCACCACCCCCTTCCGTTGCCGAGCTGACCATTGTCGTTATTGCCCCAACACTTAACTGCTCCTGCCTTGGTTAGCGCACATGTGTGGTACCTTCCTGCAACGATAAGCTCAACGTTACTATCGAGTCCGAGAGCATCTACTGGGGTGGCTCTATAAGACTTTGTGCCATCTCCAAGCTGGTAATCATCGTTTTTCCCCCAGCACTTCACTCCGCCACTGGTAGTAAGCGCGCACGAATGAAAACCGCCTGACACAACTTCCTTCACTCCACTTTGAAGACCGTCTATGTCTTCAGGGGTATAGCGAGCATTTGTTCCATCCAAGATGAGTCCCTTGCCAGTGGAACCCCAACACTTCACACCACCCTCTATTGTTAAGGCGCAGTTGTTTTTGCTTCCTGCCGTCACACGCACAACACCACTTTGAAGCCCGCTTACATTTACTGGAACGGTGCTGGAGGTGGAAGTTCCGTTACCAAGTTGTCCCCAAGTATTTTCTCCCCAGCATTGCACTCCACCCCCGGTGGTAAGGGCACATGTGTGCTCTTCACCCATCGCAAGCTGCTGTACACCGCTTTGGAGCCCGACAACATCAACAGGAGTATTGCTACTTGTAGTTGTTCCATCGCCCAGTTGTCCATCGTTATTTGCGCCCCAGCACTTCACACCGCCTTCTTGGGTGAGTGCGCAGGTATGATTAAATTGTGTGAAGACCCCTTGTACACCACTTTGTAAACCAACCACCCCAACACGTGTCGCGGTGTCAGTGTTTGATCCATCTCCTAGTTGTCCAACGGAGTTTTGCCCCCAACACGTAACCCCCCCTTCGAGGCTTAGGGAACAGGAGTGGTGCTGACCCAGCACAAGTTCTGTACCGGAAACTTGCTGAAGGTTAGGGAAGCCGCCGGGCGTTCGCCAAACGGTGTGGGTTTTTCCCGAAGAATAGAACTCCTGGGGCGCGAGACGGGTACTTGCCTCATAATCGAGAGACTGAGCGGCTTGTGAGTACGGAACGATATTCTCCAAGCTGTTAAAATATCCGCCGAAGTAGGGTCTGCCGTCTGGAAAGATACGCATAAACGAGATTTCTGGATTATCGTTCGTACTTAGTATCGTTTCGAAGCCGTCATTTGGCCCATATCTTCGAACCCACTGGAGGAGGTGGTCTAAGTCTTTTCCGTGAAAGAGAACGGCGCCGTCTCCTAAGACAAGGAAGTCTTTGATGCTAGTGGAGTTGTCCACAGAGAAGATGTCACGGTGAATGCCGTCCCTGTACATTCGAATGTTTAAGTCGTCATTATCATTTCGAGCAAGGTAGTAGATCCCACCTAAATCATCGAATTGTATCGATTGATTCTTGGGGTTTTCAAACCAGGCTACGCTTGTAATCCCTGCGTCGATGCACGTAGGTACGCCCGTAGTTCTATCAACTTCGACCAATAGGCACCCGTTGGTGAGGTCAACCTCTCCAGTATCAAGATTAAATTTCTTTGTTAGTACGACGTACAGCTTGCCGTTTGGGGCTATGAGGAAATTTGAAACACGTACCGTATCTTTTTGGTTTGTGACGATTGATACCTTCTCACCTGTTTCCGTAACGCCAATGAGATTGGAGCCATCACTGGTGCCATCCTCCACAGCGGAGTTGTTTTGAAGAAGAAGTCCAGTAACCCCGTCTAGGGCAAATTGAAACCCCGGCTCTGGAGTGGGAGTGGCGGTTGGCGTCTCAGTTGGAGTTGCCGTTGGAGTTTCGGTTGGTGTCTCAGTTGGAGTTGCCGTTGGAGTTTCGGTTGGTGTCTCAGTTGGCGTCTCAGTTGGAGTTGCCGTTGGAGTTTCGGTTGGTGTCTCAGTTGGCGTCTCTGTTGGAGTTTCGGTTGGTGTCTTTGTCGGAGTTGCCGTTAAGGTGTCTAAAGGGGTAGTGGTCGGGGTGGCAGTTGCAGTTGGTGTGGGAATACCAGCTTTGCAAAGTGCGATTTGAGAGGTGAGTTTCTTGCGAAATACCCGTAGGCGTTTCTTCAAGGCTTTTCGCTTGGCCTTGTCTGCCGCTTTAACTCTTGTCTTGAGCTTCTTAATGAGCTTTGTGTAGGGAACAAATCTTCCTCGTTTGTTCATCTGACCGGGGAGCCATGATGAGCTTACCTTGCCGCAGATGACGTCCCCGAGGCGGAAAGTTCCCGTGGACTGTGCCTCTGCTGTAAGGGATACGAAGGATAGTAAGGAGAGGGATAGGAGAGTAATGGATAACAGTGATAATAGAGCTGTTTTATATCGCTTAGTTAGCACTTGTTTCATCTGCACCCCCACCCTTTAATCAAACCGCGTTTGTTTTACCAGTATATTGGGCCCTAATCAAACAATTAATAAAGCTAGCGAGCCACACACCAAGACTTTGGTCCGAATATCGGTGCCGGTTTATCGGGTTGAAAGTGTTCGATTACCATTACTTCCTGGTATTTCATGTCTTTATAGTCGCTCTTTCCCGTTAAAAGTTTCGTGGGAAGAGTGCAGTGCCCCAAGGAGTGCTAATATGGGATCTCTCCTAATCGGGAGACTAAACCTACAGGGGTCGCTTGGGTTAGACAGCTTTCAAGCCTCGCTTGGTGTGCCCTTTCTGCTAGTCGATTGCAACTGACGAAATTATCTCTGCAGGCTTGGATCAATTGTTAAGAAAATCGATTACTTCTGTATAAGTATTTGAAGTTAGGTGGGGCCCTCTCCTAACAGGGTGGTGGAAAAGGAATTTACTTGTGTCGAAGGCACACTAACCCCAATGAGCTTACAGCCCTGTTCTGAGGCAGAAAAATACTCACAAGTTTTAGCATTATAACTGATAGGGGCGACTAAAGAAGCCTAGCGTTTGGCGTCATGTTACGATCTACTTTGAGGACGGTGAAATAATAGCATCGAGTACTCGCTCGAATGAGAACGGAGCCGGTGGAGATTATGCGAAATGCCTCTTTTCGCGACTTAGCTCCCCTTTGCGCACGCTACTTCAACTCTTGAAAACATAGCGTGGGACCACTAGCCACGCACTTCGACCCCGCTCTGATCAATTGCGCCACAAACATCATCAACCCGCCACCGTAGTTCAACTACTTATAAAAAAGCGATGGATTTGCCTATCTTTTTGGAACCTTTAAACCCTTTAGAGGAGCTGAAGTCTGGCATTTCGGCCCTTCCCTCGTCCCTTTCTAGGGGGCTCTCAAACCGCGTGATTCGGCAAGCGACCACGGTTCAACTACTTGCAAAGAGTGAATTGATCTTACTATCCATTCGCTCCGTGAAAGGATGCATCTCCCCCTGTATCGCGTACTCGGTGTAGATGCACCCGTCGTAGAACGACGGCACCCCGTTCAGAAAGAGAAAGTTGCTAAAGTGGGTGTTATCGCTGTAGCCAAAGAACGGCTTCGGATTATACTAAAGAAAATGAGTCAAAAAAACGATAGTACAATCGTTACGGGTAGATAACTTGGTTGATGTTCATATAGGGAAGTTTGGAGCGATATTCATGTCAAATCAACACCACAAAGCCGCCGAAAGTTCAGTATTAGAAAGCCGCCTTTCCGAGCTCTCGCTTAAACTCAACAGGAATGTTGACTTTGCACCTGATGCAGTCGGACCATGGACCAAATTCACTGATAAAATAAGAAACTTTGTAGACCTGGGTCCGGGTGCAATTGAAATTCTCGGCAGCGAAGAGTTGTGCCCAAGAATCGCGGGCGTAATTGGAGCTTACAATCTGCTAAGAATCTCGTTTTATGCAGGAGAAGGCAAGAGCGCGGAACAAGGCGATATAACGGATTTCTTGCGAAGGCGAGAAAGAACCATAGATTACGGGGTGCGGGCTCTTTCGAGGCTTGATGAAGCTGTCGACTCCCTCAAGCAGGACAATCCAGATATTTCAAGCCAAATATCAGATGGCGTTGAAGAAGTAAGAGTTTTAGCGAAAGAGGTCTTCGCTAAGCTGTGTCTCGCCCTTAACTCACAAATCAAGCAAGAAAAAAGTTAAGCATTCGTTAACTCCTGAACTGTGAGTTCTCTTATCTTCATTAGTAATTTTCCGAGATTGTTCTCGCCAATCCATTCGCCATTCACGAGTTCCGCACCCCAAAACCGATCCCCCCAGCTATTCCCCTCAACCAAGTCTCTGGTGTGGGTATCTTTGAGTTTCTTAAAGAGATCGGTACGCATTAAAAATTTATTCCGTAAAATATCGTGCATCACGCTGACTCGTACCTCGTCCCAGTCATGACGTATCTCGATGGTAGCACCAAAAGTTCGGGCCTGCCTTGGGTTGTCTGCATTGAGAATCTTCTGTCGATCGGCGTCACACGTCGCCTTGGCACTTTGATAAGCGTGCTCTGGAGACTTATACAAAACGTTGGCGAATACGATGGGAGATATGTAAAAATTAGAGAGGAATTCGTACTCGCCAGTGAAGCTCGTTATGGCACCAGTAACCAGTTTTGACTTAGATTGCTCAATCATTGCCTAGGAATGCTCCTCTTTAGGGTCGACTCGATTTCTTTCCACTTTTCAGCAGTCACCTCAGCGTCTCCTGCCACCACCGGCCTGTACTTCTCGCCGTTTATCTCCACGGACCAAGGACATACCTGGAGTGAAGTACCTGGCTTTAGCAACAGTTCGTGATTTGGACTACTATACCCACCGATATTGCGCTGCATTTCATCCGTAAGAAAGCTTTCGCCTAGTCCTTGAAGCTCCTCTCTGCTTATCCCCGCCTCTGACCACTTATCAGGGATCGGTATGCCTCTAACAGGATTATTATTATCTACATAAATAGCTAGGGTTTCCCCACCCCTCTGATACATGCTGTTTACACCATTAATGGATGTTGCGGTCAACTCCAGTAGAGTAGTCGAGGAATTGTCGGTCGGCAATGGATGCTGTTTACCCTGTCCACGGAAGAGAAATCCTGGCTCAACTGGTCGAATTTCAATTACGGGCAGGGCAGCCAGAGTCTGAATATTATCCACGTGGCCCACGAGGTCATCTGCCTCCTTATCAAGATATTTATTTAGGATTTGATCTATTCGCTCAAAATCAGTATTCGCTAAAGCTTCCTGAAGTTCAGAATCCTGCCGAAGCAGCAAGTTCATCTTTTGACCGTCCTCAACCCATCCTTTAATAGCCCGAAGCACATCCTGTCTAGTTAACCGGTCCGAATCTGCCAGATTGCGTCGAATGTCACCTAAGTTTGCCGAAGCATAATATTCGCTTATTTTTTGGATCAGTTTGCTGTCCCAGTTTACAGTATCGACTTCAACGCTGACTTCCTGAGAATTCTCGACCTTGAGCCGCATCCCACCCAAAGTTTCTTCGCTGTTATACCTACGCCCCACAAACTCAGCGATCTGTTCATTTGTTGGCATACTTCCAGGATTTCCAGATTCCAGTTCACGAATCTTGAGCTGTCCACCGACAATCTCCGCTTGGTAGCCGTTTTTAAGAAGATATTCAAACTGAGCCTTGTGAGCGATGGCCTCATCGCCGCCTCTTCGGTGCGCTAATTCGTGTACGATATCCGAGGCGTGAATCACTCGTTCCATCCTACTCATGGAGTCAGTGTCGATCTTTAGAACATTGATCTCTCCCGTATGCGGATTCTCGTAAGCTCTCACCAGTCTTGATTCGGCTTTGATTTGCGCGACCTCTTGAGCTGTGGGAGCGCGGCCGTTTTCTCTTCTCAGCTCACTAATCGATTCTTCCACGAAGCGCGTGCGAAGACTCTCTGCGTCCTGTAGGTAGTTAACTCTTGGCTTTTCTGGTTGGGCTGATGTCGTAACCGCCCCCATCCGCCTCGGCGGAAGCGAGGAAAGAGCGTTACCAACAACAATCGACTGCAGATTCTGGGCGAGGGCCTGGTCAAATGAGATTGTTCCGTCAGTCAATATCGTCGCGCCAAGACCGAGCGTTATATCCGCCCCGGTATCGACCACTATCGTTGAGAGCTTTCCTAAGGTCGTCTTAGCACCATCTCGAAGGGCGCCTGTTTTCGCGCCAATTCCGCCTCCCACGGCACCGGACCCGATATTGACTATACCTCGCAAAGCTAAGTCATCGAGTCCAAGCCCCAACTCACTCAATCGCGCGTCGAGCGCCTCCCGACGTGCCTCCGGCGATAGTCCTTGAAATTCGGGAGATCTGTTAAACTCGGCTATCGCCTCGTTTCTGCGGTAAAGCGTCTGTGCTGTATCGAAGGCGGTTGTCGTGGTGCCCGACGCACTTCCTCCGATTGCTCCAGTGAGAGGTCGAGCGACTGTAGTGGAGAGTTTGCCCGCAAGTGATGAGGATTGGAATACGCGCCCTGCACCCAGCCCCGTCGCGGTTGCACCGGCGCTTTGGATAGATGTAAGAGCGTCTTCAGAAAAGCGCCTCTCGAAATCCGCCCGCGCTTCTTCTCCAGTTTTTAGCCCTGTCGCAAAGCCGGTAACCTGCTCCGTAGCGTTACTGAGCGAGCCGACGGCAATCCCTCCCGCGGAGCCCCCCGCGAATGAGAGGAAAATTCCAGCCCCCGCACCCGCGGTCGCTATCGTCGCCACGGTGGCTCCCGCCACTACAGTAACGGTTCGAACGACCTCAAGACTAGTCTCCCAAGTGTTGGCGCTCGCCACGGCGGCATCTAATTGCCGTGTTACTTCACGGTTTCTTTGCTGCCAGCTCTTTGAGGGCTTTGTCAAGGTCTGAGAGATACTTTCTGGATTGGCAAGGTCAGCGGTCGCTTGATTGATTAACGCCGCTTGGTTGAACAGCGCCTGGGCCTTCTGGATGTTTCCTTGCCTCTCCGCCTCGAAGCCAGCGCGCGTCCATTTGATGTATTCCTCGCGAGACCTATTGACGCTCTTTAGCTCCTCCAATAACTGACCGGTTGCGGTGTTTTGCTCATCTGCTGTTGACAAGAAGTTGTCGCGTGACGCCTCCATCGCCGATGTAGTTCCAGTGGCCCAGCTCGCGAAGTCTTGAAACGGGTTCCAGGAAGAGTTCACCGTGGTGATATCCTCGGTTGCTTGACGCGCATCGTTGATGTTGGACTGCGCCCGCCTAATGGAAGCCTTGCTCGCATCCTGAAGTCGGTGTTCTTGCTGGTCGTAGCGAGCGATGTTCTGAGCGAATGCCTCTCTTCTCTCGATCTCCTGACGCTGCGCCTCCTCGAGCCGCTGCAATCCGGTGTCTATAGCCTCAAGGCTCGTCTTTCTATCCGCGTCCTCAAGCACAAGCAGCCCAGAATCGATATTCGCGTTCGCCTCGGCGAGATGGGCCGCTGAGATAGGCTGTTCTTTGCTTAACTCCGCCGCTCTCTTGAGGAAAGAGTCGGAGGTTGCGAGACTACTTGAGAGGCTCGACTTCATAATCTCTAGTGCGGTCGCAGTCTCCCCAAGCGACTGTAATTGATCCTTTTTGACCTCAAGGATCCCCGCGAGACGTCGAGGGTCTCTCTCATCGAGCTTCTCAAGTTCTTGAATCTCCTTTTGCAGATTGTCAACTCTTTGCGAAAGCCGCTCCTGGCGTTTCTCGATTCCATCGATTGTCCGTTCAGTGTTCGCGTGGAGTAAGGTCGCCGCTGATTGCTTAAGGAGAAGCTCTGCTCTAACTTGAAGCTCTTGAAGAGTGGCGGGG
This sequence comes from Pseudomonadota bacterium, assembly GCA_038134595.1. Classification (GTDB taxonomy): domain Bacteria; phylum Bdellovibrionota_C; class UBA2361; order UBA2361; family OMII01; genus OMII01. Next base: position 244,653 of record JAYPVM010000003.1, read on the forward strand.
TCTGCGTTCGGGCCAAGTGTCTTAATCTGCTCGTTGACCTGTTGATGCTGAGCCAGTAGGTCCTGTGATGTCTTGAGACTCGTGCTGAGACGGGCTCGCTGTTCGGGTGAGGAGCCATTTACAGCATCTCGCTGAAAGGTATCTTGTAGCTTCAAAACCTGTTCCGCGCGAGGATCCGGTGCCATTGTGGGCTCAGTACGAGCTTGTTGGGTTTGGCGCGCCTCGCGCATCAAATTTCTTCGAGCTTCTTGACGAGACTCGCCTGTGGACGGGGCCTTGGCCTGCTGTTCTGGCGCGGCCGATTGGTCGGGATTTCGTTGATTGGGCTTACTGCCTTGTGCTAGCTCTGCCATAGTATCTTAAGCATCCGTCGGGCTATCACAGCTGCCCAATGACTTGGTTTCGGCATATTAGCGGTGATACTTTATCTCTTAGGTCGTTTTAGAGAAGGGATAAGCGATTGATAAAAGGAACGTTGGCTTGTGAGTAAGGAGCTCTTAATGCGCAAAAGCAGTACGTGGAGCCTAATGCGGTTATCGCCATACTCACGAGTAGGTATTTCTACCAGGTAATGGATAGTTGCTTCTATGAACAAGAGTGAGAGGTCGGGGTCATTTTTTTCTCGCGTTGAAAAGCAGGTAGATGGCGCCACAGCCCCGTTTCTGTACCTGGGCCCAGCGTCTAAGCTTATAAGCTATGAAGGAGATAGACCTATTAGCATGGTGTGGGAATTACAGTATCCAATGCCAGCAGCTCTATTTGAAGAAGCGCGGGCTACGTAACCCAGCGCAGATGCAGAACAGGTGCAAATTCGCAGTACCTTACTCATCTGATGAGACACGTTGTTGCGATTGTGAACTTTAGTCGCTATTTCTCTCCTGGCTTCGTTGCAAGTGCCACTAGGAGAATCGCTATGTCATTTTGTCGCTCTTTGTTCGCTTTCTGTTTCGTCTTTGTTGTGTCGCTTGTTGGATGTGGTGGTGGGGGTGGAGGCGGCAGTAGTGCTTGCGCTGCGCTTAAGATAAACGGAGGAGAGAGCTGCTCTGAAGGGGCGCCAACGGTGGTTGCAGTTGATGTTGCATACACCGATAACACCGGATTTGGCTGCTCTGGTACATTAATTTCTCAAACAGCGGTACTAACCGCAGCCCACTGTTTCGAGAAACCTGTTAGCACGGTTACAGTAGGCTCTGTATCTTTTGTAGCAGGTGCGTCGGCCGTTTATAAACATCCTCTATATCGGGGTGTCCTTAATGGTTTCGATCTTGCAATCGTAAAACTTGCCCAACCCGTACCAGTCGGGCCAACACCAATTCTACTAAGCGCAGCGCCTGCGCCGGGCTCCGAGGTCATTGCATACGGTTACGGCCTCGATGAGCAGGGAAGAGGACCGCTAGAGAGGTTGGAACAGGGAGACTCTGCGCTTAAAGCGACCAAACTTACCTTCACAGCCGGCGGTCTTTTTTACCAAGCGGCTTCTAACGGTGCGGGAAATATTTGCAAAGGCGACTCCGGTGGACCACTCCTGGCAAAAAACGAAGATGGGGCTTGGGGAATAATTGGTGTTACCAGTTTCTCCACCAATCTAAGTAATACCGTTAGGTGCGTACCTATTTCGGCCGGCGCTATCGCTACCTATTGGCCGGTGCAAAGCCCAGATGCTTACGCGTTTATAAGGAGCCATGTGCCGGATGTTGCGATTAATTAGGCGATGAGCCGCAGTAAGTTCCTCACTTTTGTGCGAGGCAAGTCTCGGAGCCGGTTGTTATCAGGAGGCCTGAAGTGCTGCACAAGATAGATGTAAGATAACCCCAGTAAGGCGCTCTATGAGCTCGCAACAATCCGGAAAATATGGGCATAACATGTTTCGATACGTTAAAAGCTTATGCCAAATAATGGGCGGGAGTGAGCATAGACCTTGCTTTTAACCTGAATTTCAGTGAGCGCTATAAAATGGTATTGCCGGGAAGCCGAATTTGTTTACTACTAGATGCAATAAATACCTATCTCTATGAAACTAAATCTTAGGGTAAGGCACGCCAGTTGAAGCCGGCGATGGTTTGCTGTTTTGGGCGATGTTGCCTGGCATATTTGACATCGATAGTTCGACTCGATCCGGGTTCGGTGTATGAGCAAGAGATCGTCAAAAGAACTGCCCAACGAGGGCTACGATTAAAGCCTAGCGAAGGAGACGAGTGCACAAGCCGAACCAAGGAGAGGAAGAGCCATGATATCCCGAAGTTATTATCGCATCTACTTAGGCAAAAAGAATGCATATGCCGAGCAATGCTTCTCAGAAGGTTTTGTAGGCGTCTCGTTTGGTATTGAGCGAGACCTGACGGAGTATCTTGCAAAGGATTTACGGGCATTTACTAGCGAGCTTATCCCGCTCTTTATTGGGCGACACCCTGAAAAGACAAAGGTGGCAGCTGGTCTCGCCTGCGGGGCGCTTTATACCCTCGGTAAAGGCATCTCTCCGGGGGATTTGCTTTTTTGCCCCGACGGAAACGGCAACTACCGAGTTGGCGAGGTGGTGAGCGATTACTACTACGAGGCAAGCGATACGCTACCTCACCGGCGCAAAGTAAGCTGGCAAAACGGTTTTATTGAGAAGGGCGCTATGAGCCAAGCGCTCCAAAACTCGATCGGCTCGATAGCTACCGTTTGCCACATCACCAAATATGCATCGGAGTTAGAAGACCTACTCAAGGGGAATTATGGCGCTCGAATTGAAATAGCCGACCAGACCATTGAGGACCCGGTGGTCTTCGCACTAGAGAGGCATCTTGAGGACTTTCTTGTCCGAAACTGGGCAAGTACAATACTCGGTCAAGAGTATGACATCTACGAGGAAGAGGGCGAAAATATAGGGCAACAGTTCCCCTCAGATACTGGGCCGATAGATATTCTGGCGATTAGCAAAGATAAAAGAGAGCTTCTCGTTGTGGAACTTAAAAAGGGAAGAGCAAGCGACGCTGTTTTAGGACAAATACAGCGTTACATGGGGTATGTCCTAGGCGAACTAGCGGAGGACGGTCAGACAGTAAAGGGGCTCATTATCGCTTTAGAGGATGACTTGCGACTTCGACGAGCCCTTCAAGTAACAAGTAATATCTCCTTTTACCGATATGAAGTGGATTTCCGGCTCTTCCCGGCGCTAGCCCAAAAATAGCCCGCCAAGCTCTTAAATCGGTAGAAGTAGATCTTAAAAACCTGATTTCAAAACAAGATTTAATGGAACCTTCGCAAGTATCTTTATGTAAGTTGTTCGTAAATATGGCTTGCGTTGAGCAAGTAACTGGCGCCACGTAGGAAACCAGAACCAAGCATCAGAGGATATAGCCAAACCCTGAGTAGCCCCCAAGTCAGAAAAAGACTAAGTGCTAGTTGTCGCAGCCTAGCAGTTCAATGACGCCGTCTGCTCACACCCTGATTTGGGTGTTCCACCCTGTGAAACACCCCCGAGAATCTCCTGCGAAGAGAAATTCTGTGCCTAGATTACACACGCTAAACATGGTACAAGATAGCCGAATCGTTACAGTTTAGGTCGCTTATGAATCAACAAAATCTCTCTTCATTTATCTGGTCGATCGCGGACCTCCTTCGCGGCGACTACAAGCAATCTGAGTATGGTCGGGTCATTCTGCCGTTTACCGTACTACGTCGGCTTGATTGCGTGTTGGAGAACACCAAAGCGGACGTTCTTAAGGAGCTTGAGGTTCGTACCAAGGCAAAGCTCAATCCTGAGCCGTTCCTCCTTCGTAAGTCAGGACAGCACTTTTACAACTCATCACCTCTGGATATGAAGAAGTTAATGGGTGACCAGGACCACATCAAAGAGAACCTCTATTCTTACATCCAGGGCTTCTCAACAGCGGTGCGGGATATCTTTGAATGTTTCGATTTCCATACGCAGGTGGATCGGCTCGCTAAAGCTAATCTGCTCTACCTCGTCGCAGAGAAGTTCGTGAATATCGACCTTCATCCTGAGGCTGTGAGTAATGCACAAATGGGGGTTGTGTTCGAGGAACTTATTCGAAAGTTCGCTGAAATCTCCAACGAAACGGCAGGAGAGCACTTCACCCCGAGAGAGGTTATCCGCTTGATGGTTAATCTTCTCTTCATCGAGGATGATGAGGCGCTTACTAACCCCGGAGTTGTTCGCTCGCTCTATGATCCAACCGCTGGAACCGGGGGGATGTTATCCGTCGCAGACGAGCACTTAAGCTCTCACAACCCCGATGCTCGGCTCGTAATGTATGGGCAGGAGCTAAATCCCGAATCCTACGCCATCTGCAAAGCCGACATGCTTATTAAGGGGCAAGACGTAGGAAACATTATCCTTGGCAATACGCTCTCTGCTGACGGGCTTGAGGGGAAGCACTTTGACTACATGCTATCAAACCCGCCCTTCGGAGTTGAATGGAAAAAGATTCAGAAAGAGATTCGCAAAGAGGCCGAGGATAAAGGGTTTAATGGACGTTTCGGTCCAGGCCTTCCGAGAGTGAGCGACGGTTCTCTGCTCTTCTTGTTGCACCTAGTTTCGAAGATGCGTCCAGCAAAAGACGGCGGCAGCAGATTCGGGATTGTTCTTAACGGTTCACCACTCTTCACGGGAGGCGCAGGCTCGGGAGAGAGCGAGATTCGACGCTACGTTCTTGAGAACGATTTGGTGGAAGCGATTATCGGCCTTCCGACGGACATGTTCTACAATACCGGCATCAGTACTTACGTGTGGGTAGTGAGTAACCGCAAGCCTGAGCACCGCAAAGGAAAGGTGCAGCTTATAGATGCCAGCAACTTCTTCCAAAAGATGCGAAAGAGCCTTGGCTCCAAGCGAAAGGAGCTTAGCCCAGAGCATATCGAAGAGATTACGAACATATTTGGTGAATGTAAGGAGCTCTCAAAGGATGGCGTTCCTATTAGTAAAATTTTTAAGAACGAAGATTTTGGGTATCGCACCATCACCGTAGAGCGGCCAGAGCGTAACGAAGAAGGCGAGATTGTTCTTGGCACTAAGGGCAAGGGCAAAGGCAAGCCAGTGCCAGACGCGAAACTTAGGGATAATGAGAACGTGCCTCTAAGCGAGGATGTAGAGGAGTATTTTAAGCGCGAGGTGCTTCCTCATGTGCCGGACGCTTGGATTGACCATGAGAAGACTAAGGTTGGGTATGAAATTCCGTTCAATCGACACTTCTATGTGTTTAAGCCACCGAGAGAGTTGTCGGAGATTGATGCAGAGTTGAAAGGGGTGACAGGACGGATACTTGAGATGATTGGGGGGCTTTCGGCGTGAGTTTTCCTACATATCGAAATTACAGGCCAAGTGGCGAATTATGGCTGGGGCAGGTGCCGGCCCATTGGACACTCCGCCGCCTAGGTTTTTATTTCATCGAACGACGACAAAAGGTGAGTGACAAGGTGTTTAAACCGTTGTCCGTTTCTAAGGCCGGTATTGTTCCGCAAATCGAGACAGCTGCGAAAACGGACGATGGTGATAATCGGAAGAGAGTTAATCGCGGCGATTTCGTCATAAATTCTCGTTCTGACCGAAAGGGCTCCTCGGGCGTGTCTGAGCTAGAAGGGTCTGTTTCGCTGATTAATACGGTTCTGATTCCTCAAGAGCCTGTTTGCATGAGGTTCATACATCATCTTTTCCGCAGTGTGCTATTTCAGGAGGAGTACTATCGACACGGTAAAGGCATAGTTGCCGATTTGTGGAGTACTAATTTCTCGGAGATGAAAAATATTTGTTTGTCCATGCCGCCCTCCTCGGAGCAAGAACAAATCGCCTCCTTCCTCGACCAAGAAACCTCCAAAATCGACGCGCTCATCTCGGAGCAGCAACGCCTGATTGAACTACTCAAAGAGAAGCGCCAAGCGGTTATCTCGCACGCTGTTACCAAGGGGTTGAATCCTGACGTTCGGATGAAGCCTTCGGGCGTTGAATGGCTGGGAGAGGTGCCGGAGCAATGGGAGGTTCAGCGTTTGAAGTATGTTTGTCAGTTGCTTACCAGTAACAACGACAAAAAGACGGTCGAGGGCGAGGTTATGATTCGTTTGTGTAACTACACGGACGTTTATTACAACGAAAAGATACTCTGCAATCTTCCCTTCATGGAGGCCAGTGCCACCGAATCTCAGGTGGAAAAATTCACTCTGCGAAAAGGCGATACGATAATTACTAAAGATTCAGAATCGCCAGATGATATTGCTATTCCGAGCTATGTTCCAAAGAATTTGCCCGGGGTGGTGTGTGGGTATCATTTGGCAATTCTGCGCCCGTTCGTTGCTCTCGAGGGGCTCTTCTTGAGTAGGTTGTTTCAGTCGAATTATATCAAGTCGGCCTGTGCGGTGGGCGCGAATGGGTTAACTCGCTATGGGCTTTCGCAGGCCGCCATCAGTGATTTGGAGTTGCCCGTGCCTCCCGTAGATGAACAAATCAAAATCGCGTCTTTTCTTGAGGAGACTACTAGTAGGATAGATTCATTGGTTGCGGATGCTGTAAAAACCGTGTCTCTTCTCCAAGAGCGCCGCACCGCCCTAATCTCCGCCGCCGTAACCGGCAAGATAGATGTTCGTAACTATGCCTCCACCCAAAAGGACGCCGCATGAACCTCCACAAAGAGATAAACTTCGAGCTTGATATCTGCGAACACCTTTCAGCAAATGAGTGGCTCTATGCGGAAGGTGACGCTGCTAAATACGACCGAACCTTGGCTCTTTTTCCAGAGGATGCGCTCGCGTGGATTAGGGAGACGCAAGGCGCTCAGTGGGAAGCCGTAGTTAAAAACCATGGCGCACAGGCGGAGGCCACAGTGCTCTCTCGCCTGAGAGATTCCATCAATCAGCGTGGAACTCTTGAGGTCCTCCGCTCAGGCTTCGATGTGATGGGGCTCCGCAAGCGGCTCTCAATGGCTCAGTTCAAGCCAGCGCTCGCGATTAACCCGGAAATCATGAGCAAGTATGCTGCCAATCGTTTGCGAGTAGTGCGGCAGGTTCGGTACTCGCTCCACAACGAAAATGCCATCGACGTAGTGCTGTTCTTGAATGGTATTCCGGTCGCGACAGTTGAGCTTAAAACCGATTTCACCCAGAGCATTGACGATGCCGTTGACCAGTATCGCTTCGATAGGCATCCGTCTCCGAAGGGGCAGAACCCCGAACCGCTATTATCCTTCCCGAACGGAGCTCTTGTTCACTTCGCAGTAAGTAATAGCGAAGTGCGAATGACCACGAGGCTTGTTGGCGCTACAACTACCTTCCTGCCCTTCAACCAAGGCAGCGAGGGAGGCGCCGGGAATCCGGTTAATCTGGACGGCCACCGCACAGCGTATCTCTGGGAGCAGGTGTGGGAGTGGCACGGTTGGCTTGAAATCCTTGGTCGCTACGTCATAGCCAAGAAGGACAAGAAGCAACAGATTGAGAGCATCATCTTCCCGCGCTACCACCAGCTCGATGCGACTCGGAAGCTGCAAGCCGCCGTTCTTAGCGAGGGTCCAGGCAACAAATATTTGATTCAGCATTCAGCGGGTTCGGGCAAAACGAATTCTATCGCCTGGTCCGCACATTTCTTGGCAGATCTTCACGATGCTAAAGACAACAAGGTCTTCGATTCGGTTCTCGTTGTTTCCGACCGAAACGTCATCGACGGGCAGCTTCAGGACGCTGTCTACGGTTTCGAGCGCACCGCAGGAGTGGTCGCAACGATTAAGGGCGAGGGCGGAAGTAAGAGCGCTGAACTCGCGGAGGCTCTTTCTGGCGACAAGAAGATAGTCGTCTGTACCATCCAGACATTCCCGTTTGCCCTGAAGGCAGTACAGGAGCTCGCAGCCACGCACGGTAAGCGATTTGCCGTTATCGCCGACGAGGCGCATAGTTCTCAGACCGGAGAAGCTGCTGCAAAGCTAAAGAGCGTTCTCTCTGCCGAAGAGCGGCAAGAGCTTGAAGATGGGGGAGAGATTAGCACCGAAGACCTCTTGGCGGCGCAGATGGCAAGCCGAGCTAGTGAAGGCGGCGTCACCTACGTGGCTTTTACCGCAACGCCAAAGCCCAAAACTATGGAGCTCTTTGGTCGTAGACCAGACCCTTCCCTTCCGTCGTCGGATACGAATCTTCCGGTACCGTTTCACGTGTACTCGATGAGGCAAGCTATCGAGGAGGGGTTTATTCTCGATGTATTGCAGAATTACACGTCGTATAAGTTAGCCTTCAAGCTCGCGAGCAACGGCAAGGAATGGAACGAGAAGGAAGTTGAGCGTAGCGCCGCCATGAAAGGCATCATGGGGTGGGTGCGGCTCCATCCGTACAACATCTCCCAGAAGGTGCAGGTGGTTGTAGAGCACTTCCGAGAGCTCGTCGCCCCGCTGCTTAGCGGCAAGGCAAAGGCGATGGTTGTAGTTGGTAGTCGGCTTGAGGCTGTGCGATGGCAGATAGCTATTGATAAGTACATTAAAGATAAGGGCTATGGGATGCAGACCCTTGTGGCTTTCTCGGGCGAGGTTGTCGACAAAGAGAGTGGTCCAGAACCATTCACTGAGAAGAGTAAGTTTCTGAATCCATACCTCAAGGGAAGAGATATTCGAGATGCCTTCAAAGGCGATGAGTATCAGATACTCCTTGTTGCCAATAAGTTTCAGACCGGCTTCGATCAGCCGCTTTTAAGCGGCATGTACGTGGATAAACGCCTTGCGGGTATTCAAGCCGTTCAAACCCTATCGCGCTTAAATCGTGCACATCCGGGCAAGGATACCACCTACGTGCTCGATTTTGTGAATGACGCGACTGACATCCTTGAAGCGTTTAAGACCTACTACACTACCGCCGAGCTATCCGGGGTGACTGACCCGAATCTGGTGCTCGACCTTCGGACAAAGCTCGATGCTACTGGTTACTACGACGAGTTTGAAGTTAACCGAGTCGTTGAAGTGGAGATGAATTTAAGCGCTCGCCAGAAGGATCTTGAGGCAGCAATCGCCCCTGTAGCTCAGAGGCTGCTAAATCGTTATACGGCTGCCAAGGCTCACTACAAGGCTGCTGAAGCCGCCGACGACCAGAAGGCTGCCCAAGCAGCAAAAGATGAGATGGAGTCCTTAATCCTCTTTAAGAAGGACATGGAGTCCTTTCAGCGGATGTATACCTTTCTCTCTCAGATATTCGATTACGGGAACACCGACATCGAGAAGCGATCAATCTTCTACAGGCGGCTACTGCCGCTCCTCAAGTTCGGTCGAGAAAGAGAGGGAGTTGATCTCTCGGGGGTTGTCCTCACACACCACAACCTGAAAAACATCGGCAAGCAAACGATGAATCTCTATGACGGGGAGAATCCGAGGTTAGATCCGATAACAGATGTCGGTTCTGGGATGGTTCACGAGAAGGAGAGGGTATACCTCGAAGAGATTATCGCCAAGTTAAATGACCTCTTCCAGGGGGACCTTACGGACAAAGATAAGCTCGTATACGTTAACAACGTCATCAAGGGCAAGCTGCTCGAATCCGAGACCCTCATTCAACAAGCCTCAAACAACACCAAGGAGCAGTTCGCTAATTCACCTGACCTTGATCAGGAGATAGTAAACGCAATTATTAGTGCTCTCGACGCCCACAATGAGATGAGCGCTCAGGCTCTCGGCTCCCGAGAGATTCAGAGAGGATTGCGCGATATTCTGCTAGGGCAGGCAGGCTTGTATGAGGCGTTGAGAGCGATACGAGGGACCTAATCGAAAAACCGCTGCCCGGGAAGGTTCGCGAGCGCGGCTTTTGCTTTCGCCCTTCGAGTGTTTTGATACCTAAAAATTCGGTCAGGAAAAGGCACTTCCTTCCCTGTTTTTTACCCCCATGCCCAACTACTACACCAAACACGCCCCCCAACTAGCCCAACGCTACAACTCCCTCAACAGCGAATCAGTCCACGCCACATGGAAACCCTACTGGCCAAAACCAGGTGCATTAGTGCTCGACCTAGGTGCAGGCTCCGGCAGAGACGCTTCGTGGCTTCACTCTCTTGGGGCTAAGGTGTATGCAGTAGAGCCTAGTGACGGTATGAGAGAGCAGGGTAGAGCCTATACAGAGGGGCTAGATGTCCAATGGCTCGCTGATTCGCTTCCCGATCTCTCTGAGGTCTATAAGCTAAACATTCGCTTTGACCTAATTATCCAGACCCATCAAACGAATGCAATCGCTTTCGCTGCGGTGAACGTAGGCTGAGGTTTTAGAGTGATGCACCGAGAGTAGGCAAGATACTGCGAAAAAAGCGCAATTTTTCGGGAATGATATTTCAAATCGAGCCTCAGAAGGTTTGTAATCTGACCTGACAGCGGCAGTGTTTGACTAAGATCTTAGGACCTGAGACCCTAAAATCCCAACGGAAAGCATGGTTACGGAAATGAGAATCGACACAAAAAATCCATCAAGCGAACAGGGATCTGACTTACAATTCGACAGCTTGCTCTTGGTCTCTCCCCAGCATCCTGGTAGGGCGCTCCGAAAGGCGTTGACCGAGAATGCCACAGAGAATGGGCTCTCCTATAAATCTTGTCAGGCGCTTCAAGAGCTTATTAGGCAAAAGTTCTCACTCAATGGAACTCGAGGTGTATGGGACAACCGCACTACCGCAAAGAATTTCTGTTATGTCGCCCTAGATTCTATTCCTGGGTTCAGAAGCCCCCGTGTTGCCTACGTACGACTGCTTCAGACAGCTAGCCGCAGGGAATTAACCGACCAGGAACTTAAAAAGCTTGATGGACACCGAACAACGTTGGCTAGCCTTATCTACGAAAATATCCTTCATAACGAGAAAGGTGCCGGAACAGAGTTTATAAAAAGGAACGGTCTCATCACCCTTGTAGTCAATCCCAGATCATTCCTCAGTCGTACTGAAAGTCTGGGTGCGGTGATACGGTTTGCATTACCTGGTTTGATCGATGAGGAGCGCCAGGGTTGTATAAGACCCCATCACATCGAACACTATCATTTAAACGACCCTGAGTACTGCAAGCGGCTCTTTATCCGTACTCTGCGCGCCGAAGTCGGCGAATCACTCGACACCTATCTGGGGTGCGCTCCGGGTGATACCGCGAGTAGGAAGCGTGCTCGTGTCGAGCTGGCGACCGCCATTCGAGAGCGTATCATTAAACCGAACGGTGGAGGTGAGGTTTGGCTCGTTGCACAAGAGATTAGCTCACTTATATCGAGAGAGGCTTTAGAGTTGCCGTGCGAATCTTTTGGAGGATTACTCCGTAGATTTCTCCCGGACGTAGTAGACGAACAAGACCCAGAAGCAATTCAGCCTCATGAGGTACACCACGGTGAGTGGGAGAATCCAGCCTATACCAGGGTTCAAGTGCTTAGGGCGCTTGCACAATGCGACAGCGCACCAGCTGCGGCGCGATGCGCTCGATCAATCCTCGCAGGTGAAGACCCGACCGCTGAGGATCGACAAGCAGGCATTACAGCCGCTGCGGACAATCTCGCGCTTAATGCTTTCGTTGGCGATTTCGGATTGAGGAGCCTGCATATTAGGCCACCTGCGTTCTTAAGCAGCAGGAGGGTAGCTAGTCTTCGAGATTTTGCGAAATTTTGCTTTCTTCCGGAATCCTGATTTTGCACGTTCCATGCCGGTTTTGGGGCTAGTTCTAGGCGGACTTTCCCGCCCTTATCAATACGGACACCGAAAGGTAAGTCTCGCAATGAAACAAAGCCAAGAGGGTTACTGGCTAAACTGTGGATGGATTTATTGCTCGTGTATCCATATTCTTTGAACCTCTTAGTAGAGCTAGCTCCTAGCACGTTGCCCGCTGATTTATGTAGAACGGATATGTAGCCCCAAATTAGTCGGTGATAGCTTGTAACCTTTTGGCGTCCTTGTTGGGTGCGAGCCCTGAATGAAGGCGATGATGCGTATATATGTTCTACAATTTGCCCAAGCGAGAGGGGCAATTACTTTTGGGAGCATCTTTACGGCTAAAAGTCGTGTAAGCAAAATCCTTGATACCCTCAAATAGTCTAATGCCTGTGCCAGTGTGTTTTACGTAAACTTAATCATTCTAGCGCCTTACACACTTGAGTAGCGTCACAGATCTAATATGATTAGAACACTGTAATACCAGCAATAACTTTCAGCCGAGATATGACTTAAGAAGCCATGGACCCTACATTAGTAAAACGAAACCAACAACACTCTTCTTCTTCTACAGTTCAGACTGAGGCTTCATTTCCTGAAAGGCATGTCAAATCGAGTAGGCGTCTTCTAAATCACTTGATCAAACAGTATCACCGCGCCACTTCGGACCAAGAACGCGGCGCTGCACTTAGAGACACTCTTTCTAATAATGGCGTCAATGAAGTGATAACTTTTTTTGAATCGTCCATCCAAACCGGTAACAAAGATATCGTTGGTGTGTCAACGATCAGTTTCTACGCTGCTGCTTTGGTGCTTTCGGGGCAGCTTGATAAAGCAGTAGACATTGTAAGTGAATCTTTATCAGAAGATGACTTTATGGACCCAGACTATGTACCAGCAAGCATCTGTCTCTCTGCTGCCCATGACCAATTTGATAATGCTAGAGCTGCACTGGCGCTTATGAGGGAAAATGCTCTTGAAGAAGAAGATGGGAAAAAACGAAGATTTGCTGCCACACTTTGCGCTTTATTTCTCGAAAGTCGTGTACCTGGCATTGGCGTTGAATTGATACAAGCACTCGATGTTGAGGAATTGAACGGACTTAAAACTCGTTTCGAAAAAGCGGTCCCTGACTCCGATGGCGCAAACCGTGCTGATTTGATTAAAACAATAGAGAATGAACTTAGCACGCGGCAAGAGTCTCCGTTAGAAAGCCTGTTAGAGTTGGAGAACAGAGTCTTTGACCAAAAACACTATAGAAACTGGCTTCAACTAGCAGTAATGCTATCTGAAGGGTATAATTCTCAAGCAACTATAGATCGTCTTACCGACCGAGCTAGATACTTAATTAATGACGGATGCGAACAGGGCTTCGTAGTTGAATTCATCGACCGCTGCATAAAAAATTATGCACATAACGTAGACCTTAAAAAAACTTTTGGAGATTTGATAGACACGGCCTTAGCTGCTGGTCGCCCTGAAGTGGCCGTAGACATTGCGCTTACCTTTCAATCTCGAAGTGACCAAAAGTTTGCTGACTATATTAGAGGGGTGCTAGGCGAAGCAGAGGTTTCGCCCGCATTCCTAGGATTACTAGATAGCTTGGCTTTGCTGGTACCGAGCACTAAATTCAGAACTGCCGTCAGCGAATATTACTTTAAGGGGGGCAACAATGAAAAAGCACTTTCATTTTGGCAGAATATTAGACAGTTGGACCACCCTGCCAGAGATAGCTTGCTTTCGATCGCGCCCCCTAAGGTCGCTAACCGATTGAGGCGCTCTAGCCGACGCAATGCTACGAAGCTCGATTCAAGCCTGTCAAACCTTAGTGACCTTCTAGATAGCGATCAACAGAAAAAGGTATGGAAGCAATTAGCGCCAAGCGTTGGAATCTTAGAGGATGGTAAGGCCCGAACATTACCACATTCAACCCTTTACAGGATCATACATAGCTACGCTAGATTTGCCGGGCTTACCTTAGAACCTGAACATTTCGAGCGGCTGGATCGACTAGTCAAACAGCTCAATGAAGAGGAGTTAATAAGCGTAAATCAAGCTAAAGCCTTACATATAACAGCCGGTAGCATGAAGCAAACTACCAGCGCCGCAAGAGCTATGGACAACGACCGGAGACTTATGGCGGAGAGAGGTCGGTCTATAATCTTTGTACCCGGTAGTAAGCACCATTTTACAAGCCGACGGTAAGAGAAAATGCAAATCAACTGAGTTTGTAATCGTTCGTAATCTTCCTTTTAGGCGAGCGTTTGTTTCAACCCTTTTCTAAAAAGATTTGCATCGGGGATTGATGATTTGACGTGCACTCGCATTACAGTTGAGCTTGGGGACGACGTATTCATTCGGCTCTAACGCCTGATAAGCTCTGCCAACAGCGAAGGCGCATGTTGACGTTTTTCGGAATAGGTGCCGCCTAGGGGAGTGGTAGTGTCAACTCGCTAGTGTATCGAAGAAAAGTTATAAAATCTCTCGATGGTGTCCTACTAAGATGATTTTTCACCTGATGGTTTTGGAGGGGAAAGCTCTCCCAATACTGAACAATTAGTTCCGCCGTAACGCTCATAAAACTCTTTCGAAGCCTCAAGGGCCTTTGGAGTCATTGGCTTATTTGTTCCAGGAAAACATTCATAAGCACCTCCATCGGCGCTAGGTTGTTGATCGTTACCTCGCTGTCTGTCATCTCTACCTATCATGTTTTCCTCCCACGAGAATTAGCCCCAAGGGTATCTAAACACATCTAGTTACTTGAAGCGCTAAAAAAATGCGGCACCGGCATTAAATGTACGCTCAATACTGTTCCGGAGAGCCTGAAATAGTCTAAATTAGAATAATCAGTAGCGTTAGGGAGTGGTTTTAGGGGTGGGGTGGATATCAGGCAATTACATACCGCAAGCCGCTTGCTCTAAAAGGCTACCGAGAGCGTTCGTCATGGTATAAAGCGTCTCGATGAAAGCCCCAGCGCAGAACACTATCCTATAGGCCCATTAAGAAATTTGAACTTGCTTCGTGCGCATGATTCTCTTGAAGCAAAACTCTTAAGACCTGGCTAGCGGCCCGAAGTTATTGTAGGTGTTGCTTTAGAAGTCTCTTTAGGGATTAAACCAGAGTCTATTCGCGATAATAAAGCTATTAAATTAGCACCCATAGCAGCGATAAGTCACACAGTTCATAATGTAAACCATAACTTCTCAGACACATTTAGCACTTTTTTCCAGGGCTCGATACATGCTGCAGAAGCAAA
>JAYPVM010000004.1:0-5472 GCA_038134595.1 Pseudomonadota bacterium
TGGGACTTGGGTCATTGGGAATGGCACATTGGAGGCGCTGCCGGAGGCGGCGCGGGGATTTGATCATTGGTCGGAAATTTTTTGGGTGGCAACGGGGCCTAGATCGGGTAATCTGGGATGACTCTGCAGTGATTGGTGGTCCTAAAGATCTCCGGCGTAGGGTAAGTTCACGGAGCACGAGCAGTCGGCTGAGTAGGCAGCCGACTGCGAGAATGATCGAGAGTTTTCGTGTCAGTGTTGCTAAGTCAGCGCCGCTGATTCGGAAAGAGTGGTCTAGCTTCCGGAGACAGAACTTCTTGTTATAGCCTAGTAGCAACGCCAATGCGGTTTTGCTCGAATGAAATTCAACCGAAGAGAGCTGGATTCTGGCTCGTTCGGTGGTGCCTTAGAAGGGCTATGGCAAACGGTGAGTGGCCTCTGGCGGCCGCGTCGTGGTTGGCAACTTTAATGCTAATGGCTTGAAGGTCAACGTCGACAACGACGACAATGACAACGATAATGTTGGTGGTGCCCTCGTCCGGAACTTCTGTCTCCCTTTTTTTATTTCTCCAGCGAAGTGGTTTATTTTAGGGTTTTAAGCCATCCTCCTAACATCCGACCGATCTCGTCTATCTGTTCTTGTAGCGAGAGGTAGAATGTTTTCTCTATGATTTTTGTATCGTGAGTCAGGCGAATCAAGATCCGAAGCATGTCCACAGAGCTACTTACCTCTAGAACTTTTTCACGTCTCGCTGCAGCGGGTAGGTATGAGACGGCAATCAGCTTCTGTAACGCATCGAGGCAGGCGTTCTCGCATCTCTGCCAAATGGTGTATCGGGCATTTTTGGGGATTCGCGTGCTTTTCTCGTGCAGCGTGCGGTAGAGTTGGTAGGTGCTGTGAATGAGCGGGGTATCTTGAATGGTCATAGACTCTCCTGATAAAAACGACCTCTTCGCGCAGATTACCACGGCGGAGTCTCTTTTCGAAGCGTGGGAAATATTTCAGAAGGGAAAGCGCGCTCGCCGTGATGTGCAGATTTTTTGGCGCAGGCTAGAGGGGAATATCTTTCGACTAAGGGGCGAGCTTATCTCTGGATCTTATCGACATGGGAAGTACGAATCATTCTTTGTGCATGATCCAAAGCCACGCCATATCCGTAAGGCGCAGGTTAGAGACCGTATAGTTCATCAGGCGCTGTACTCTGTGCTAAGCCAGATCTGGGAGCCAACGCTTATTCACGATGTTTACTCTGCGAGGTTAGGAAAGGGAACTCACTACGGGGTTAATCGACTATCGATGATGGTACGAAAAGTGAGCCGAAATTTCACTAGCTCCTGCTGGGTACTAAAGTGTGATATTCGAAAGCTCTATGACTCAATGGATCACGCAGTGCTACTTGATCTAATTGGGAAACGGATAGGGGATGTGCGAGTAGTACGGCTTATAGAGCAGATAGTAGGTAGTTTTCATAGTAAGGGATTTATAGGTAAAGGGATACCGATAGGAAATGTTACTTCTCAGGTCTTTACGAACATCTACCTAAACGAGCTTGACTATTTTGTGAAGCAGACATTACGAGTGCAGTGGTACGGGAGATTTTCGGACGACTTTGTGCTGCTTTCGCCGAAGCGATCTGATCTGTTTGAGTGGCGTGAGCAGATAGGTAGTTTTTTGCAGGAACACCTTCTCTTAGCGCTTCACCCTCATAAGGTCTTTGTGAGACCGCTTCATCAGGGAATTGATTTTTTAGGGTACGTACTGCTCCCGCACCACAGAGTGTTACGAACGTCGACAAAGAGGCGGATGTTGCGGCGCTTGGCGCGAAGTGCCGATGGGGTAGTAGGTGGAAAGATTGCACATGCGGTACTTTGTCATACGCTTGCCTCATACCGAGGCATGATAGGGCACGCCGATGCATTTGAGCTGGGAAGGATACTGGATAACTCATGTAGTGTAGCACCCGTACGATAAGTGTTGCATAGCAGTGGAGCACAAATAGCAGCGTAATAAAGAAATAGAGCCGCAATCATTCTGACGATATCGACGGCGACTTTAGCATATCTGGCGGCATGAGATTAGCGAAATAGCGCTTCGGAGATACCTCTAGGTGATCAATAACTTGAGTGTCGGTGGGGATATCCCTGGTGGTATTTAGAGACAGCTCAGTTCCCCGATTGGCGAAGGTGCATGTGTCCTACGCTATAGCAATAGCGGCTGCTCGTCTACCTTCGGCACAAGTACGTTCCCTCAGGTGCGAGGCTAGTGGGGGTCTCAATCAATCAGCTGGGGTGTACATCCTCGCACTGACCCAAAGTGCTTGGTTAGGGTGTCTACGCTATGAACGCGTCTTGGTACCTTGCCGTTGCGATCCACAAAGACACACCCTAGACTCGCAGGTGGGAGCTCAGCTATTAAACTTTGCGCCTCTTGCAATGCCATCTGCCAACGCACTTTTATCTGCACAGGATCGTGAGGCTCTCGTAGTTGCTCAGCTGCTAAGAGATCCGGGGTTATTCGTGCATTTCTGCTCAATAGATCAAGTATTAGATCTGGAGTAAATCCGGGATCTTTTCCACATGCTGCCCAGCAGCACAGTCCCAAATGAAGAATCTTTTCGTGTATCGATAGAAGGTCTATTACATCTCGCACTTCAGTGCGATTTGCCAACGCGAGCGCCTTGTTGATCGCCGCATCGATATCATGCAGTCGGAAACCGAAATCACTATCTGCGACCACGGGGAAAAATCGAAAAGCTGTATCCGATACCCACTCTAGTTTTACTGAATCGGAGTCGCGCTCAACAACACACCGCACAAACCCGCGCTGTTCAATAAGGCGGCGCACGCGGTAGCCGTGGTGCTCTAGGGTTTTGATGTCAACCGTGGCGCACTCCTGAACTGCAACGGATGGATCGTGAAAAATATCGACATCGGCCGAAAAGCGAGGTGAATCATCCGAACGATTAATAACGGATGCTCCCGCCACATAGCTATCTGGCGAACGATTTTTTGCAAGCAGAGTTAATACTCCCCTTTGGTACGTATTTATCGGCATAGCTCTGCCGCCTCAAGAAATCCAGAGCGTCCTCCGTGCCGACGCAACCCCGCCACGATGATCGGAATATGCTCGTGTCCGATTTCTATATCTCTGCGCAGATGCCAAAAGCACTGTGAGTGATATTTTTTAAACAACAGGCAAGCTAGCTCAAGTTTCTTTTCGGGCTTCACCGACGAGCCACTTATCTCTGTTGCAGGTCTGTTTGCGGACGCAGGCTCAGCTTGGGCGAGAGTCACATAATCCACCAGTAGATCATTAATTCGAGCCTGGTAACCGGCTCCTTGAGCCTTAAAGAATTCGATTACTGATGAGTTAAGACGCATATAAACAGGAACCTTATTGGTCTGTATGGGCTTGGATTCATTGTGTATTTTTACTAGTGACGGCAAAATGCTTTTTATCATATATACAATTATATATATACTAGAAGAGATAGATCAACCCGTTTAGCTCGAATAGTGCACGAACGTGCAGTACTTGGGCTAGAAGATTGCAATGTGGGTTACAGATCATAACTAGACGTTCTTACCAGTTTATACATTTGTCGTTATATTTTCGGCGGATCGCATCACCCTAGTGCGGGGAGGAAAGAAGTTGTCGATATAACTAGGAAAATCAATCACCTTTGCCGAAGTTTGCTCAAGTACCTGAGCCGCTGCCTGTGAAGCGAAGGTTGGTTTGGCAGATTTTTGGGGCTGCTTTTTGGGACCCATATCAGGCGAATCTTTTATGAAATCGAAGGAATCCGATTCCTCAATTTTCTTGGTGAAGGAATAACCTACACCTTTGCATGTTGGGCGCCAGGCTTATTATAATTGTCCTCTAAACTACTGTACTATATCTGTGGAGCTATCTTCGTGCTTGGAGCCTTTGGTGTGGGACATTTAGGCGGAGAGCTTGTATTTGAGATGGGTGTAAACGTTAATCTACCCTCGTAGTATTTGAGGAATAAAAATAAAGGCCGAATAAAAACAACAGCTTGCAGAGTTTTTGCGAAAAATGTTGTCATATGACAATTCTTTTACAAAGTTTTGACGCCTTCGTGACAACCTAGCTTCTGACCTGTGGCAGATTTGTGAACATTGAAATTAAGGGCTGTTAATAACAACAGCAACAAGGAGTAATACCAATGAACACAGAATACGTAACAGAGCAAACCTTCGGTACCCCAGAGCAAAAAAGTAAGACACTACAATCGCTCTTCGCCCTTATCTGTGAGGACAATGAATTTTCACTTCTTCGTGAGACGTTGAGTCTTTACTGCGAAGAGATCGCCAAGGAAGATTAAATACATCTGTCATAGAAACCTGCGATGATGTTTGGTGCGATTGCCAATACGTTTTCGTAGCACACACAAAAGCGCCGAGGAGATCTGCAGATAATTTTGCAGATGCTTTCGGCGCTTTGTTTTTATGTGGTGAACCGTTTATGAATTGGAGCGGGGTTCTTCGCTTGAGTTAAGGATCATATCATCAGGAGAAGAAGGGGGCGAGTTCTTCTTGCGCTTAGTGGTCTTAGGCTTAGGAACCTCTATTGCACCCTCCAAAAACTTCTCAAAGTCGATTTCCTCTATACTGGCGCTTGATACGAAGTCATCTGCCACCCACACTTTGGTGTGCTCGGTAGAAGGTCTCTTCTCCGCATCTATCCCCTCCCATTTTTGCTTGATAAACATCTTTGCAATTTCCACGTGCGAAGTGGGAACCTCAATGATACAGGTGTGGTACTCCCCTGTGTTTGCCATTGTATCGGTGATTGTGGCTAGGATTTGTTCTCTAGCAGCGGTGTTTTTTTGGGCAAAGCTAGGCTTTCCGCCTTTTAAAGGCTGAAAGGAGTCATCAAGCCTCACCACCTCAGCAACTGTTAACAGAGGGCTACTATCTCCGCTAATGGTCTCTGAAAAGCTTTTCAGATATTCGTTGGCAACTTCGTTAGAGACTTGCCCTGAGGTCACCATATGACAGTTCTCAATCTTACCCTCAAGAGCGGCAAGCATCCCTGCTAGGTTTTCCCCAGCGTTTTCAATTAAGAACTTACTTATCGCAGTCTGTTCGGCAGCGATAGCAGAGTCTTTTGTCTCCGGATACGTAATTCGAAGCGGCCCCTCGTTGTCGTGTAGTGCCCGTAAAATCTCTGGAACTTGAAGCCATGATTCTACACGGACCTCTCGGATCTGTTTTCCTGGTATGGGAGAAGCATCGTTTGTTTGTTGGTTGGTGACCCAAGTGCTGAGCTTTTCTGAGGAACTCATCGGAGCTGCAGCATCCGTATCGGGAGTTACATCCGTGTCAGCGCTTGGGTCTGGTGAAGCTTCCGCTTCTGTGGCTCCATCAGTGTCAACGCTTGGGTCTGGTGAAGCTTCCGCTTCTGTGGCTCCATCAGTGTCAACGCTTGGGTCTGGTGAAGCTTCCGCTTCTGTGGCTCCATCAGTGTCA
>JAYPVM010000004.1:5572-221881 GCA_038134595.1 Pseudomonadota bacterium
CGCTTGGGTCTGGTGAAGCTTCCGCTTCTGTGGCTCCATCAGTGTCAGCGCTTGGGTCTGGTGAAGCTTCCGCTTCTGTGGCTCCATCAGTGTCAGCGCTTGGGTCTGGTGAAGCTTCCGCCTCCGGAGTTTCTTCAGTGTCAGCGCCTTCGTCTGCCGCAGCTTTCGCCTCAAGAGTTTCTTCAGTGTCAGCGCCTTCGTCTGCCGCAGCTTCCGCCTTCGGAGTTTCTTCAGTGTCAGCGCCTTCGTCTGCCGGAGCTTCCGCCTCAGGAGTTTCTTCAGTGTCAGCGCCTTCGTCTGCCGCAGCTTTCGCATCCGGAGTTTCTTCAGTATCAGCGCCTTCGTCTGCCGCAGCTTCCGCCTCCGGAGTTTCTTCAGTGTCAGCGCCTTCGTCTGCCGCAGCTTCCGCCTCAGGAGTTTCTTCAGTGTCGGTGTTGCTGGACTCGCGCTCTAGAGTATCAGCCAATTGTCTTAACATCGACACGCCGTCGCTAAGTTCTTGAACGCCTGTAAGTGATATTTTGAGAGTCTCGTTCTCAGGATTTAGGCTTAATTTACCTATGTTGTTATTGGATGAGTCGGTGATTTCTGCCTGCTGTCTTTGGGATGTTTGGGTCCTAGTTATGTTCATTTTCCAGCCCTTGGTTAAAAATGTTGTGTACCAAGATATGGACTCTTCCCAATCTAAACAAACATATCTCCGATAATTTTCTTTTGCGAGGATGCAAAAAGCCAACTTCGTGTCGAAATTAGATCGATATAGTTCGGATTAGATGCTTAGTTGCCGCCCGGACAGACCCTCTAGCAAGACTTCAAATCAAGTGGCGTGGTTTTTTTCTAATTTTGAATCACAACCTCAACCCGCCGGTTTCTACGTCGACCCTCTTCGGTACGGTTAGTAGCAATTGGGGTTGTTTCTCCGAAGGCCTGAATAGTGATGTTGCGGTGAGCGATACCTTCTGCATAGAGCGCATCTGCTACAGTACGCGCGCGAGCCTCGGAGAGTTTGTGGTTGTAGTCGATTGTTCCTACAGAATCTGTGTGTCCTTCAACGGCGAGTCTTCTGTTAGGTGCTTTGCGAAGTATCTGGCCGATCTCCTGAACGGTATAGCGAGCAGATGGTGTGAGATCAGATTTGCCAAACTGAAAAAGTACATCGGGCAGATTGATTACAACACCTCTATCTGAATTTCGCACATCTACCCCTTTGGCTCGAAGCTCTTCGATTAGCCGGGCGTTTTCCGCAATCATCCTATCTTGCTCGTCTAACCGGCGTTGTCTTTCGCTAATGGCTTGGTCTTGTCTCTCTACTTGAGAGCCTATGATAGCGCCGCCTAGTGCACCAACGGCTGAACCGATTGCAACACCTGCTCCAGCGTGCCCTGTTTGATGACCTATGATAGCTCCTAGCCCAGCGCCTGCGGCAGTACCCCCAAGAGTACCGTATTCGGTTGCTCCTGGAGAGTAGTTTTGGCACCCAAGTGTTGCTACCAGAGAGGCTACGAAACAGAGCTTCTTAAACATAGTAATTCCTGTGGATAGTGGCGGTTAAAATTGAATCTCTTCCTTTAGGATGTCGCCTAAAGCTTTTTGGGCGAGGCTAAACGATGGGTCAGCCTTTAGGGCCTCCTTGTACTCACTTTCAGCATCAGCTCTTCTGTCCATCGAGGCATACACTGAGCCAAGGGTATAGTGAAGCGGCGCGTTATTGGGACAGAGCCTAAGAGCCCGCCGTAGGTGATAGAGCTTGTCTGAGTTTGCCTGAGCGGTGTTTGCTCTGTCTCGCTCTTTGAGAGCCTCTGAACACTCTGCCGATGTTGCCCGCGGAGCGTTTATTTTGGCTGGAGATGGTATTGCGAGGTCCTTTTCTTGGAGGGTGTGTCCCGATGAACTAGGTTTCGGGGAGCTAGGCCTAGAGGGCAGTGAAGCGGCTGGTTTTACCCTGGAAGTAGTTTTACTAGCTGTCTTTTTTGTGCCTGTAGATGAGCTTTGCTTTGCGGGGTTGTTTAACTCAGTACGGACATCAAATCGGGCGATTGAACGTCGAGAGGTTTTGACGCTGTGGTGACCCCTTGGTTGGTAGTTTGTATCGGCCTCGCGTGGATTTGGTCCTCGTTGGCGAAGCTTGCTTCGCGCCCGTTCCACCGCGGGCGAAGTTGCGGTGACCGAGGTTGATTTATAGCGGTAGCGCGGTGCGTTATCAAAGGGAGAAGTTGTTGTTGGAAGTGTGTTTTGCTCGTATGAGGGGCTTTGTTCGTATGGTAAATCCGAGCGAATATCACGGAGAGCCGCTATCTCGTTTCTTTGAGCTACGAGCATCTGCTCCTGACGTTTGATGGTCTCATCTTGTGCTCTGTTTCGCTCATCTTGTGCTTGAAGTGCATTGCCAACTAGGGCCCCTGTGGCCGCCCCAGCGAGTGCGCCTACCATAAGCCCACCCCCTGCGTTACCCGACTGGCTACCTATGATAGCTCCAAGCCCTGCTCCGACAGTGCCCCCAACGCCTGAACCAACAGCGGTTGGTTTTTGTGGACGTGTGCAGCTTGTGCTTACCACGATAAGTGAAGCGATAATAAGCGCTTTAAGCTGTGTGCGTATGAGTGGAAATCCGGAGTAGGTGGCTTGTATTTTATTAGTCATAACGGAGGCTCATCTTTATCTGTAGTGTAATTGTTGCTTCTTAGTTCCCTGTTTTGTACCGAGATTTGTAGTACTGGTCGTGAAACTGCTGTCGTTTTAGATCTTGGAGCTCTTTGTCCTGTTGTTTGCGTTGTTTGCGTTGCTTTTCGATAAATCGCTCCTGCTCTTCTGGTGAGGCGTCTTTATAAGGGATGTCACCGATTCGTACTCCTCGAACCTCTGCCATCCCTCCTCCCTCTACGCTCGGAGTTGAGTGTTGAGGTTTGGTGCAACTTGTTAAAGCGACACATGGCAGTACGCTTAAGACTGATAGAAGTGCTGTGCGGCGGAGTTTTGTTCGGTAGTGCATTTTCTCTTCCTAGCAATGTTTTTATGTTGGCCGTAGTCCAATTTCTAAGCATGTGCATTGGTCGAATTCGGAGTGCAAATTGTCTACTTTAGGTTCTTACCTTTGCCACCAGCTGGTGAGAATTACTTGTCTGAGCCGTCAGACGCCAATGTCAATTTCTCTCCAAAATCCCTTTTTATAGTACGAGTAGTTTGATAGATGGGCAACAATGAACTGAAGGTCTTTCAGTGTTTTTATCGTTACACAGCGGGTGTTACATCAGCAGGTTCTTTTTGAGCGAAGAATATTAGCAAGAACACCCCGATGCATATGGCGCTATCGGCGATATTAAATGCGGGCCAGTGGTATGATCCGAGATAAACGTCCAGAAAATCAACAACACTTCCAAATCGTAGCCTGTCGATGATATTTCCAATGGCACCCCCGAGGATGGCAGCAAGGGCCACTTGAGAGGTGATGTTTTGATAGTAGGACCGAGTAAGAAAGAAAGCGATAACGAGAAGGGCAAGACAGATTGTGATGGCGAGGACTATCTCACGCCATACATTCGGAAGGTTAGACCACAAGCCAAAGGCTGCACCACGGTTGAAGGTCAGGGTGAGGTTAAACAGACCCTCTACAACCGAGCGAACCTCTCCTTCATAGAAATGAGCACGCACCATTTCTTTGGATACCTGATCACTTGCGATGGTAAGAAGCGTGACAAAACTAACCACTATGAAATTTCTTTTTGAAAACGTGAACATGGCCGAAAGTCTACACTGAGTAGAGGGTTTCTAAAAGAGGCGGGCTTCAAGCATTAGTAATCAGAGTCTTTCTGAAAAACATCGAGAGCACTTTTTGGTGGATGAGAGGGCTGATCGATGTGGGAGGGCTTTGAAAGTATCCGTTCTTCGAGGTCTCCATTGTCTGACACCAGCGTAAGAGAGTAGCGGGTGATAAAAAAGAGGGTGTGAAGATCAAAAGCATCTTCAGTGAGAATCGAAACTAGTTTCTGACGGGTAGCGTTCGGAGCGATTCTATACAGCGAATCGTCTTCGATATTTGCCACCCAAACCTTTTCATCTTTACCAAGTGAGGCTACGGTCGTGCCATCGTGATTGAGTGAAACCGAAAGGACACGTCCGTTATGAGCCTTGTGTCGAGCACTCATTTCAAACCCCCGTATGTCCCATATCTCGACGTATCCATCGTCTGTTCCTAATGCCATTTTACGCCCATTTTGTGAGAGCGTTACGGCAGTAATGCCGCGATCCTGTTTGCGGGGGGCTGCCATTGAGGTGCCAACTGTGCCGAAAAAACGTCCTGCAAATAAATTTTTGTCATACCGGCCACCGTGTGAGTCGGCAGAATAGGGTAGCCACGCCATAATGCGACCGTCCCAGTCGGTTGACAGAAAAGGCCTCGCATCGGGAATGCTGAGCACGTGGGAGATGATTGTGTGGTGCCCAATGTAGCGCTCAAGGGTTTTTTCTCGTTCCGAAGGACTGAGGTCTTGGTCTTCCATGATGTACCGCCACCGATAGACCCTGCCGTCGGCTCCTCCGATTAGCAGTGACGTGTCGTTTTCATGAAAGGCAAGTGATGTGGGGCGACTCCTAACGCGTTGAAGCTCCCAGGTGCTTTCTGAAGTATCTAGCCGTTTTATAAAGATCGATGATCCACTGCTCCAAGCGACAAGCGCATAGCGGCGCCCAAAGGTGGCAAGTTTTGGTAGGGGCGAGAGCGTCTGCCCGATGCTCTGGAGGGTGTGACCGCCGCCTGCGACAAGCTCACCATCGTTTGTTACTCCCAAGATTAGGCGCTTTCCCTGTGAGGAAGTTGGACGGGCCGTTGCCGCAAGCAGCATGCTTGTAATTCGAGATGAAGGGTTCTCAGTAGGCAGAGAGAGCGAATTCCAAGGCGAAAATCCAAGTGATTGCAGTTGTTTATGAGCTTGGAGGGTGTGTATACCGCTTGCGTTCCAACAACCTGCGGACAAAAGGGCTAAAAATGCAATAAAAACAAAGCGTTGCGTTTTTTGCCTCATTAGATTGAGCCCTGGTGGTAAAAACATAATCCTAAAACTTCCGCAAGCTTTCCTTTTACTATAGACTCTCCCCCAAGGTTAGAGGAGAGGAAGCGTTGGGCATTCGTATGAGAGTGTTACAGAGTACGCCCGATTAGAAAAGGCTTCCTCGAAATCGCGCTGATGTAGAGGTGTGTTGAGTAGTGGACATTTCAGTTCCCGACCCAACTGTTGAACCGTTAACGTGCTCCGTTTGTGTGTATAGAAACACGTTGCTAAGAACCCATGTGCTAACTATTGGCTAAGCGTTATTCGCTGATGTTGGGGGGATAGCAAACCTGGGGCACACGTTGTCGTAGAAGCTACGCGTTACAAGACTCAAAAGAAAAGTCACGCGAAAGAACCACTGCAGAAGATAGGTGATTGCTCGAGTGAAAACCTACAACGTTAAAAACCTACAATGTTCATGCATGCTTGAAATATTGTGAAATAATTTTTGTGAGTGAATAGAGTGCGAGAGCCTCTGTTTTACTTGTGTAACTACAAAACTATGAAGGGATAGTGGTTCATTATGGAACACATTTACTATGAAGTCGGAACGTCGTTGCTTGCTAAGCCTCAGGCACTTTGTGATTTAGTTGAATATGAGGCGGGTAGCACGTGTGTTGTATTTTGCAATTCGCCATCAGATGCAGATTTTGCTGATGTCATCTTAAAGAAGCGAGGCATTTCATCGCTTAAGCTTATCGGATACGTTCCGCAGATAAAGCTTAGCAAGGCTGTTCAACAGCTTGAGAGCGGAGAGATTACAGCTCTTGTTCTTACAGATGTAGCGGCTCGAGGTATTCCTCTTGAGCAGTTTGATGTTGTGATTAACTACTCGATTCCAACAGACCCTGAGGTTTACTTCCACCGGTTCGTAGCTGAGGGCGAGACAAAGACAAAGCGAGTGGTCAGTCTTGTTGCCGCAATGGATGTGACAAACTTTCACTACCTAAAGAAGCTTGAGAAGGTTGAGTTTGTTCAATCGGAGCCGCCAACGTCCGAGCAGCTACACGCAAGCAAGTTTAACCAACTAC
This sequence comes from Pseudomonadota bacterium, assembly GCA_038134595.1. Taxonomy (GTDB): domain Bacteria; phylum Bdellovibrionota_C; class UBA2361; order UBA2361; family OMII01; genus OMII01. The sequence goes on from JAYPVM010000004.1 coordinate 11,649, forward strand.
GAGACCAAGCTGTGACTCGTCTTGAGGCTGGCGAGTCTGATTATGCAGAGCTCATCGAGACGCTCTTAGCGGATGAAAAGTCAAAGGAGATTATCGCACTTCTTCTCGACAACACGATGTCGGTTATTCCAGCTCTTAAGGCTGCGGCTATTCCGGCTCGTGAAGAGCGAGATGAGTACTTGGATGATTTTGAAGATGATGACGTTCAACCTGACTTCGATCGTAGAGATCGCCGAGGACGCGACAATCGAAGAGGGCGTGGCGATAACGGCAACCGTGGAGACCGACGCTCTCGAAACCGCAATGATTCGTACGATGACTACGATGACGATGGTGGTCAAGCGGCGTTTCTTGGAACTGACGAGGACGAAGGGCGTGGCGGACGTCGCCAACGACGAAACAAAAATAACGATCGTAACGGTGAAGGGCGTAGAAGGCAACGTGAGCCCCGTAAGCCTGTGGTTATAGACAAGGAGGCTAGGCTCTATGTGGGCTTGGGTTCAAACGAGGGTGTGACTGCAGAGGACCTTTCAAAGCAGGTAACTGAAGCGTGTGGACTTGAAGAGGGTGCTGTACACAAAGTGAGCATTCGAGGAGCATACTCATACGTTGATGTCGCCGAGGATATCGCTGATTCAGTTGTTGAGAAGCTGGGCGAAGCATCGGTTGCAGGCAAAGACGAAAAGTTCTTTGTTAAAAGGGCAATTACACTTTCAATTCCGAGAGATCCTACGCCAGAGGAGCTTGCGGCGATGACACCTCCTTCTACTGAGGACTCGCACCGAGAATCGGAAGATCAAGGTGGCGACTTTGCCGGAGATGATGGTGAGGAGGGCCCAACTCTTCTAGCCGTTGACGAGCAAGCGTAAGCTACAGGTTGTCGATACGAGACAGTAGATCTGTTCTCTAAAGATCTGTTCCCTAAGGATCCGCCCCCGAACCCCAAAGAAGGTTGTGAGGGCGGATTTCTTTTACCTAGGGTTGTTTTGAGTGTGTTTTAGAACGGATCTGCTTTAGGGCTCGCAATCTGCTGAACCGTATGGTTTTGATGAAAGTTTTTGATTGATTAATCCAACTAAGAGTGTAAAACATAAAGAATGCTTTTTTGATTACGGTGGTGCATTACCTGACCATCGTGATGAGAAAAGGGTAGAAGGGTAGTAAGGTTTTTTTAGAAGTTTTCACTTCTTATCGTAGAACCTTCTTTTGTCGGAGTCACTTTCATTGTGTGGCTCGGTATCACCGTATTGATCCGTCTCACTGTGCGGCTCTGTATTTCACGTGCGTTTTGGTCTTTTTATAGGCCTGTATCTTCGTGGAGTAGAGACCCGCACAGTGGGACGAAGTTGCTAGACGTCATTTTTTCAACAGATGGTCATGGAGACCTGAAGGGCGTTTTGGTCAATTAGTCTCTAAACGGAGAGAAAGATGAAGAAAGCTTTGCATTATGGATCCACCGTAAATGTCGGTGGCGTAGAAGTGATTGCGTCCAACACTGGACGGCTCTTCTACACGGTTCACGGTCGAACCGAAGAAGTGAAAAAAATTGGTGATCGCCTCCCCATAAAGACGGAGGCCGGAATGGTATTTATGACCTTCCTTGACCGCTCTGCGGCCAAACGTCAGGTCTATATACTCATCCGGACATCTCGGCAGAAAAGCGGAGATGTCGGAAGACGTAGGCGAAAGCAGGGCAGTAGTCAGTTGCGTGGAGCAGCTGAGCAAAGTGCCCAAGAGTAGCCACCACCTCTCATCCTTGTGTGCAAACCAAGGATGAGAGTCTCTGCGCGAGAAAAGGGTTTCCTGTTAAGAGGTTTTTCAAACCCGCCCTTTTCTCGCCTTCTAAAAGCCTTCGCCCTTTAATAATCGTTTATTTTTTTCTCTCAGCCCCTACCGCATTGAGTTGTGTATGAGACTCTCTTTTGCATGTGCTAACTCATGGCATGAGAGTATTTTATTACTTTAATATACTTAAACTAAGAGGTTTGTTTTCCTTGTATAATTCTTGGAGCCTAAACGATAAAAATCAATGGAGAAGGTTATATGAAACTCTACGCCTGGCAAAACGTCGGTTCCGCCGAAGAGTATCGAAAGATGATTCAATCAGAATATGAGCGCCTTCGAGAACAACGTTCCCGCCAAGGCGAAGCATACGGACTAGAGGAGGTAAAGCTCCGTCTTTTTCTCTCCTTGTTGGAGAAGTCGCCCGTAGAAAACAGTGAAGATCACAACCACTTGCCAGGATCCGATGCCGCAGATCTCCCTTCTGTCGCATAAAACCAGAGAGGTTTCCCCATGTTTTTCAGGTGGTTACATGAAAAAAGCTTTATGCACTAGATTGCTGATTTAAATCCTTAAGAAAAACCGCAGTTCGTACGACCCCAAATTTAAGCGTTTTTGGGGGAAGACTATGAGAAACGAACTTTGTGGCGTTACGCCAGATCTTAACTGTAGGATTGGAAACTGTGTTGAATATGCCAAGACAAGGCTCGCTCGAGCACGGGGCAAGCTCTGGGCTTCAACGCTTGTTGTGGCAGCGCTTCTGCTAGGCATGCCTAACGCGCAAGCTTCATCTGGCCAGCTCGCTGCTCCGACAAACACTCCAACGAGGACACCAACTCCAACGAGAACTCCAACGAGGACACCAACGCCAACCTATACGCCAACCGATACCCCGGCGAATACGCCAACCTATACGCCAACCTATACGCCAACCAATACCCCAGTCGATACCCCGGCTAATACTCCAACGAGAACCCCAACAGAGACGCCAACCAATACCCCAGTCGATACCCCGGCTAATACTCCAACGAGAACCCCAACAGAGACGCCAACCAATACTCCAGTCGATACCCCGGCTAATACGCCGACTTCGACTCCCGTGCCTGAATGTTCAAATGGCCTAGATGACGATGGAGACGGTGCTGTAGACATGAATGATGTAGGTTGTAGCTCCACAGACGATGTCAATGAGGGTGACGGAACTGCACAGTGTGGTAATGGAGCAGATGACGATGGAGACGGTCTAACAGATTTTCCAAATGACCCCGGATGCGTTTCTCGAACTGATCGGACTGAAAATGACGCCACCGTTGACAATCAGTGCTTGAACGGACTTGATGATGATAGAGATGGTTTCGTTGATTTACTCGATCCAGGTTGTTCCGATGGAAACAACGATCGTGAATCTGATGCTACTTCCACCTGCCAAGACCACCAAGATAACGACGGAGATGGTTTGGTTGATGCTAATGACCCTGGATGTTCTTCTCTCCAAGATGATTCCGAGGAGGATGGTACGTCTCAGTGTCAGGATGATATAGATAATGATGGCGATGGAAAAACAGATTTTGCTGAGGATGGAAGCGGCGACAGCGGTTGTACGTCACCACAGGATCATTACGAGGACGATTCTATTCCAATGCGTCAGTGTATGGATAATGTCGATAATGACCGCGATGCCCGAGTTGACTTAAACGATCCTGGTTGTCTCGATCGGTTCGATGACTCAGAAGATAGTGCGACATCTGAATGTAATGATACTCGCGATAATGATGGTGATGGACTCGTTGATCTAAATGATCCAGGCTGTACAAATCTTTATGATTTAGTCGAATCCGATGGAACATCACAGTGTCAAAACAGAAGAGATGATGACGATGATGGATTAATCGATGGTCAGGACCCTGGGTGTTCGGGTGGTGCTCAGGACCACTTCGAGGAAGATGGCAGGCCTGACGGAGAGTGTTACGATAATATTGATAACGACGGTGACGAAGCTGTTGATAAGAATGACCCTGGATGTAGGCTCTTTGAATCATACATGAGAAGTGAAGGCGGAGCGGCTCCTGAATGTAACGATGGATCTGACAATGACGGAGACGGACTCATCGACCTAAACGACGAGGGATGTTCGTCGCGAGTAGATAATTCAGAGGACAACGCGACCTCAGAGTGCCAAAATGACAGAGATGATGACGGAGATGTCGTTATAGACCATCCTGACGACTCTGGGTGTACGTCGCCTCAGGATCATTTTGAAGATAACACAATCGAAGACACTCAGTGTTCTGATAATGTGGATAACGATGGTGACGGCACAGTGGATCTCAACGATCCTGGTTGTGCGTCGCTTCAGGACACTGATGAGAGTGATGTTGCTCCAGAGTGTCAAGATGGAGAAGATAATGATGATGATGATCTCATTGACCTAGACGATGAGGGTTGTACATCTTTACAAGATGATAGTGAAGATACGGACACCTCGGAGTGTCAGAATGGGCGAGACGACGATGGCGATGGCAGGATAGATTTTCCGGATGATATTGGATGTACCTCGCCTCAGGATCATTATGAAAATAACGCAATTCAAGAGCGTCAGTGCGGAAATACCATCGATGATGATGGAGATGGGGTGATAGATTTAAGGGATCCTGGCTGTACCTCGCGAGACGACGATGATGAATCGGCAGCCACCACGGCATGTCAGGATGGTAGCGACAACGATGGAGACGGTCTCGTTGATTTAGACGACGAAGGCTGTTCATCACCGACGGACCGAGATGAAAGTGATGGTACATCGGCTTGTCAGAATGGACAAGATGATGATGGTAACGGTGCCATAGACCATCCAGCTGATTCAGGATGCTCCTCTCCTCAGGATCACTTTGAGGATGGTGCAGTTGATCCGCAGTGTGCAAATCGAGTTGATGATGATGGTGATGAGCTCATAGACATGCAAGATCCAGGGTGTGAGTCTTTAAGTGATACAACCGAGGATAGCGACAATCCAACGCCGACACCAACGCATACTCCTACGGCAAACCCTACTAGTGGAGTAAATCCACCAGAGGCGAGTCCAACACCGAGTCTCGTGTCAGTTCGTCCGATTGCTGATAACGCGATCGCTGGAGAGGTTCTACTGGCCGACCAAGGGGTTCCGAACGTTCGAGTAATTGTTCCTGAGTTGGGTGAGATTGCGCTCACTAATAAGGATGGACTGTACTCGATACCGGCTCCTGGCTCAGATGAGGTATCGTTCACACTAAAAGTTCGCTCACTTCTGTTAGCAAATGGCGGATACGATATACCTGCTAGGTCTGGAACGTTTGTTTCAATAAAGCCGCAGGAGGTAGGTTCATATAGAGTCTACGATTGCAGTGAGCGGAACAAGTTAGCGGAGCTATTTAGCTTGGGTAGACTAGCGGCAAGATTAGCGAGAACGGCAAAACGTGACCAGTTAAAGCTTGTTAGCGCCCGCCAGAACGAGTCAAATGGACGATCTTTAAGGCGAGTTAACTATAGTACGGCTGTGTTTCTTGATGTCATTGCCGCTCTACCGGAGAAGATGCTGACATGCCCAGAGACTCAGCAGAACTGCTCTGCGGTTAGTCTCCAGGCCGCTCTTAGACAGTTGCGAGGCTCTGCCAGGCAGTTGCGTCTAGAGAGCTTGTATCTAAATCGTTTGCTTCGGGAAAACAACAGTCGAAGCAGTGGTAAATCTATGAGGCGTTCGAAAATGATTCAGAAAAAAGCCACGCGTCTAGAGACGCTTATTAGAAAACTCGGCAAGCGCACCTATGTATGTCAATAAAAGGTAGCACTTCTTTGGGTCCCCTTGGTGTTGGGGACCCATTATCGATTTAAACCGACATTCTCAGAATCTATCGCGAGGAGTCCCTTAGGATTTTTAACTACGATAGCGCTTACTCAAATACAATAAGCCCATCTTTAACGAGCATTTTGAGGATCTCTATACAGGAGGAGGTGCTTGGAAGTCTGGAATCCCTTCAAGCCTTCATGATGTCTTTAATTGAGTGCTCGTCTTGGATGAATGCGATGATGCGCATCTCAAGCTTTGCACATGGGGCACTCCAAGGGGTCTATCTCATAGATGCGCTTTATGCACGCGGCCCAACTACTCCTACGACTCCTACGGAACTCTCTTCGATAATCACTCTCCGTTTCTTCAGCTGGAGGAGGGGAGAGCTTAGCGCGTTCGCCTCTGCGCCTGCAGGAGTAGCGACCGTAGTATCTGGTGATTGACTCGTAGGTTTTCGGGATATGAACTGAGAGCGCTGCTAAAAACTCCAGTGTGTCAAACTCATGAGCGGCGCCGTCTTTAGTGGTATAGGTAACGATATCGTCTTGGATTGCGAGCTTCTCCAGGGATAGGGGAGCGCGCTCGATGTAGCGAGCGACGAACTGCTCACTCTCTTTGTCGTGGAAGGGGTCCCCTAGCCAGACGCCGAAGCCAGTGTGATCCTGAGAGAGAATCTGTGCCACATCATCGTCGGTGATAAGCTCTTGCTTGTGGAGGTGCGCGAGTACCCGTTCAGCGAAGGCTTGTTCGATCGCTTTGAGGTCTACCTCCCCGAACCTGGTGAAGACGCCGTCCTTCCAGTACCCGTCGGCGAGGAGTCCGTGTAAGTGCGGGTGGTAATTTAGGGCTTCCCCAGCAGTTTGCACGGTGAAGATAGCGGCTAGTTCGCGCTCATCGATACCCAACACATGAGAGAGCGCCCCCCAAGCGGCACGAAAGAGGATAGTATTGAGCTTTCGGTCGTACTTGAAAAACACCCTTATACGTTTTGGGATAGTAAAGGTGGTGTGGCGATGGGGAATGTTTTCGATGACCTCACTGTAAATGTGTTCTGCGAACTTCACTGCTCTCTTCGCCCCGCAAGAGGGACATACCCCCCGGCGTTTACAGGAGAACGCGATAAGAAGCGAGTGCTTGCAGCCGTCGCAGTATACCCGAGCGGCACCGTGAGCGAGGATTCCGCAGTTAAGGTACTCGTCGAAGGTTTTTAGCACCTCGTCGCGTAAGCACCCATACTGATGCTGGAACCGTGCCTCCCACTGGAATTGTAGGTCATCCCGAGAGTGGTAGACGATCTGGTAGAGGGAAGAGGTTTCTGGGGAGCGTCTCCTGTAGTGTTGGAGCCTCTCCTTTGCCTTCTCCCAGGAGTAGCGCCTTCAGCATGCAGGCTGGTTCGGGGAGGTGAGGCTAGGAGTTGTGTTGGAGTTGTGGAGGATTGCGGAAAGGGATTCAGGTGAGGTTTCAGGGAGGGCTATGCGGGCGCGGTCAGTAGGAATGTATGTGCGTGATGCGGCTCCGGATTCGCCGGGAGAAGAGCGGCTTGCTCCGGGATAGGATGGCACTCGAGCGGAGCGCCTTGGCGTGTCCGCTCATACCGAATGCCTCAAATCTTGCATTTAGAACTTCGCTTGACTCACCTGGGCGGAACAAGTACCGGGCACCTCTCACCGTTTGGCTACCAACGAAAAAGCGGTTGATCTTCTCAGCATTAGATGGTGCACTGTCTTCACAATTCTCAGTGTCCAATTGATTTGTCAGCGCTTATGAAACATTTAAGGTTCCTACTGAAGCTAGTTGCACTGTTGGTTCTACTACCTGTGCTAACTTTGGCGGCGGATACACCTTCAAAAACCTTCTACTCCCTTCGTGCTACTAGCTTAGACGGAAAGGTAGTTCAGTTCGAGGATTTGCGAGGAAAAGTTGTATTAGTTTCAAACATAGCCCTACGTTGTGGAACAACACCTCAGCTTGGAGCGCTCCAAAAGCTTTATGAGACCTATGCGAAAGAGGGGCTCGTTGTTTTGGGTTTCCCGTCTAATGATTTCACTGGTGAGGACCTTAGTTCGACTACAACGATTAGGAACACCTGTAGTAACAGATTTGGCGTGAGCTTCCCGATTTTTAAACCTGGTTCGGTAACGGGCGAACGCACTCAACCCGTCTTTGCCTTTCTTACGGAAAGCGGTAGCGATGAGATTAAAGGTCCCGTAAGCTTCAATTTTGAAAAGTTTTTAATTGACCGCTCTGGAATGCTTAGAAACCGATTCGGTCCCTTTACGGGCGCACAAAGTCAAGTAGTAGAGAGCAATGTGAGAGAACTCTTAAGAGAGGAAGTGGATAAATGACCAAAAGCCCCGCTTCACGATCAAATCCCATCCTGATTAGCTGCTTGGTTCTTTTGACTCAGTCGCTTGTATCATGCAGTTTACTTAAGGCAAGACCAGCAGCTGACACTAGATTTGTTCCAAAACCAGAGGTGCTAAGTGAACAACGTGATAGAGCACCTTTTAATGGCTACTGGGTATTTGATCCACAAAAGTACTACAAACTCCGCAGCGAATACGCCGCTGTTTATATAAGCCCAGTAAACACAGATGTAGTACGAATGATGTATACTAGTGCAGAAGGTAGCGAAAAGACCAAACTGGAAAGAATTCAAGAGGCAGAGGAACTTGCCAGATATTTTCAAGCAAAGCTTAAATTACAGATTGAAGGCTTAAATCAAGCCTCTCAAACAGAACTGATTCACATCGCTGATAAACCAGGAGAGGCGACCCTATCGGTAAACTTAGCCTTAGTTCAAGTGGTTCCCACAAAACCTGAAGTAAACTTTATTGGAACCGCACTAGGATTTTTTATCCCAGGTGGCGGTCTAGTTAAGATTGCAGGCGAAGGGAGTATAGCGATGGAGGGTTTTGTTTCTGAGGAGAGCGTCGATATTGTTTACGAACAGTACAAAGATCGCGAGGGACAGAAGGCCTCCGCGTTTAGTTTAAAGGACTACCAACGATATGCCCACATACGAGAAGTTATCGATGATTGGGCAACTCAGATCGCCCAGCTTCTTGTAACGTCCCCCGCGGTAACAGTAGAAGACTCTTGGGTTATTTCATTAAGTCCAATTTGATCATCGCTCATGTATCAGTCTTCGCTATTCGGACTAGACGAGCGCGAACTAGCCGCTATCTTCCCCTACACGACTACAACCACGTCAGACCCCTCAGGTCACTGGGAGGAGTCTCGCCGAGCTACAGAGGCGAACAGATAACCCACGAGGTGACGAGCCCAGATTTTTCTATCTGATGGGTGTCCAAAGAAAGGGGTAAGGTCAGGGGTTCAGGAAACTCTAATCAGGGTTGGTACTAACTGAGGGGGCAGATCAGGTGTATCTTCAACACAAGTAGATTTCTTCTCAGCCTCAAACTCTTTTACCCATGGTTTCGCCTGAGATCGATTAGCTTGAGCAACACATGCCCAAAATACTGGTCATAAGACTCCAATAGTGCTTTACTCAGGACTGGTTGAAGCAGACTCAATTGATTGGCCACTCCACGGCACACAACAGGCGTATTTAAACGCACCCTTTAGCCACTATGCCCCTTATATAGCAGCCCACCTAATCTCAAGCCGCCCCAGTAATTTCGATAAAAACTTTGTTGCAAAGCATGACGAACTACTTTTTGTTACCTACCGCATCCGCAGGCCCAACCTGTATGAAGATAGAGACGGAGATGACAACTTCGTACACACGTATTTATTGGATTGGTTCTTAAAGTCAGGATTTACGCAACAGACAGAACTTACCCTTGATGAAGGTAACGCTAAAACGCCAACAGTATTAGCTTATTTACTGACACGCGATAACTAGTTTTAACTACTACCGTTTTCTGCGAAACAAAGCGATTGTCAGCCCAACTAGGCTATGCCAGAATCGTATCTGGCTATTAGCCACTGTGACAATATGTTGTACCTTTTTTTTCGGTTCAGCATCTAACGATGTTGATGCGGGGTTACTGGCTCAACATCTGGCGATGTTGATGCGGGGTTACTGGCTCAACATCTGGCGATGTTGATGCGGGGTTACTGGCTCAACATCTGGCGATGTTGATGCGATTACTTTAACTTTGCTGAGTGAGATAGGCATGAAAATATTTTTGAGAAACTTTAAACTAAACCCCTTGAGTAAGCTTCTACCTGGTTTGGCCCTCGGTCTTGTAATTCTATCTGGAAGCGTGCTTGCCCGTTCAGCATTCGCTGCTGACCACTTAGACGGAGCAGTGGCAAGTGCCGATCCAGCAGCTGATATCACCGACGTGTATGCCTGGATGCAAAATCAGAATCAGATAAATTTAGTTCTAAACGTCTTTCCACTTGCAAGCTCAAGCTCCAAGTTTTCTGATTCAGTGCAGTATGTCTTTCGGGTGAATAGCCAGAGCGCCTATGGGCAAGTTGAACAAGAAAACCTATTAATTTGTACCTTTTCAGCCGAGCAGACCGTAAGCTGTGAGTTAAATGACAATGCTTTGGTGACTGACGTAGATGCCTCTTCCACCAGTGGACAACTATCATCCGATGGAAACTTTAGAATCTATGCCGGTTTGAGAAACGATCCATTCTTTTTCGATTTAACCAATTTTAATATCGTGCGCACCACGGTTCGGGATGCGGCTGCCAGCCTTGAATTTGACGAAGCTGGCTGCCCCACGGTTGATTCAGCCACTCAAGGTGTTTTAGTAAGTGCTCTAACCGGAAGTGGCGGCTTGAATGGAGCCAACTCACCACCAGCAGATTTCTTTGGCAGCTTAAATGTCTTGTCAATTGTTGTGCAGGCCGATAAGTCGCTTTTTGGAGCGGGTCCACTATATTCCGTATCAGCTAGTACTCATCGCAGATAGAACAGCTTATTTATAAATTTGAACAGGAGATTTACAGTGAAAACTAAACTAGCACTTGTATTAATTTTCGGCTTGGCCGCTTGCGGTGATAGCAATTCAAAACTAGGTAGCCAAATTGACGTTATGGGTCGTGCTGCTGTGAACACTGCCTTGATTTCGAGTTTTAGCGACGATCTAGCGCGTGGATCGGCAGAAGATAGCTTTAATACTACTGATAATTCAGACCGCGGTAGTTTTAAAAGTACGATCGCAGGACAACTTGCGATCTATGATTCACTAGTTGGAGGTTGTGGTGACAATGGTCTTACTAACCGCGCCTCTACCGATCCAGCTGATGGACTTGCCACTGGACCTGATCGCTACAGCTTACTAGCTACCGTGCTAGCCGATGACCAGCTGTACGTAAACGGTAGCTCAGCAGGTGCTGAATCAGGACTTTGCAATCAGTACTTATCGGCCGAGCTTGGGGTTGTAGGCGTAACTGGCCTGGAGGCAGATTGTGGCGGACGAACCTTGAATTACGACGTAATTCAAACCACCTATTCAGCTGTCGCAGCTGGCGCTGCCACCGGTGTTGACGATGGGATTGCTTCTGATTCAGTTACACATTCAGATACTACCTTCCCATTTTTAGCGGCGGCGGTCGATTAATATCACGTACGGGCGGGCATAAGACCCGCCCGTACGGGCTACGGAATATCTTCAACTAATGCCTCTATCTCAAACGCAAATCGCCGCGAAATCTGCTTTGGTCAAACTCGTCTTACCATTAGCCCTTGTTGCTATGGCATGGCTAACATTGCAACGCTATACACCGATTAGATCCTTTTCCAAGCCATCGACTCCTCGCTTTACCAACCCGACAATTGCAATTGATAATTTAAACAGCCAAATATTATCCTTAGAAAAATTACTGGCGAAGCAGCCTGAAAATTTTTCATACAAACAACAGCTATTTGACCGTTTAAAAATGCGCACCAGCTTTTTAGGTAAGCTCGATGACTTATGGCGTATCCAAGAAATTGCCAATAGTCTTGGAAGCTCTGCTCCTGAATTGATTTTGTTGGCCCGCTACCAGCTAAGCATACATGCCTTTGCAAGTGCCCGTGAAATTCTAGACAAGGCGCTAGGGCTTGCACCAAAGGAGGCTTCAGTTACCAAGCAAAAAGGTTACCTGGCTTTAGCGACATCTCGAGATTTTGAGGCCATCAATAGTGAGCTGCGGAAGATATCAAGCCACATCTCTATTTTCGAACAAACCCTAATGCAAGCCGAACTAGCTAGTAATCAAGGAGAGTTTTTGAAGGCCGATCATAATTTACAGGCCGCCATTGATGACTATGGCGACTCCTCGCCTTTTCCAATAGCGCAGTTGTATTTTCAGCGTGGCCTCTTATGGGCAGAAAAAGCGCAGGACCCAGCATTGGCAATGCGTTATTACTCCCGCGCGGTTGAAATTTTACCCCAGTACGCAGTAGCTCAAGTGCACTTAGCTGAACTTGAGGCTCAAGCAGGCATGCTAAGTAACGCAATTGAAAGACTTAAGCCTCTAGCCGACGTATATGACCCCGAGCCCGCGGCTGTGCTGGGGGAATTGCTTATCTCTGACGGCAATGCAATTGAAGGGCAAGCCTATATAACCAAAGCTAGCGAACGCTACGCTGTATTACTGCGCGATTTTCCCCTGGCCTTTGCTGACCATGGCTCAGAGTTTTACATTGGCGCTGGAGCCAGGCCTGGCAAAGGACTGGAACTTGCCCTAATTAACCTAGAAAATCGCCCAACCGAACGGGCCTACAGCATTGCTATTGAGGCTGCTATAGCTGCCAAAGACGATGCCAAACTCTGTAAATTGGTGTTGGCGGCTAGAGCTCTAAATCCAGTTTTTGTAGGGTTACAGCAGCAGCTCGAAGAGCATCCCTGTAAATAAAAAAAGGACAGTGGAATTAACAGGTTATACCAATCTCAGCTGTCGGCAGGTGTGTACCTTAATTGCTCGTTTCTCTTTTGGTTGTGTTATCTCCGGTCCATCCTATTCGGAGGGTGTTTCTCCGGAGAAGTATAAAGGTTATGTGACTCTTAAAAAATGTGTTGCATATAAGGCGCAAAAAAAATTGTGGCTGTTTGTAGGGCGGGGCTTGGCCCATAGGGTTGATTGGTGAGTCACAAATACCGCTTAGGATCTTTAGAGCAATCCTAGTCCTGGTCTTAGTCTTAGTCTTGGCCCTGATCCTAGTCCAAAGCAATATTTTTCACTGGGCTAGAACCAGAGCTAGGACTCTTAATCACCAATCAGTCCTGGGGCTTGGCCCCCTACTACCGGTCCCCTTCCCCCTTCCAAAATGCCATGCGCTCCGCAATCATTTTTTCATATCCGCGCTTAGTGGGTTGATAGAAATTACACATCCCTAGTTCTTCGGGAAGATATTGAATTTCTGGTAAATATCCGTCAGCACTGTCATGTGGATACTGGTAATCAACACCGTAGCCTTGGTCTTTCATTAAAGCCGTAGGAGCATTGCGCAAATGTAGCGGAACCTCCACCTTGGGATTCTCTTTAATTGCAGCAACAGCCGCATGCATAGCTTTATAGCTGCGGTTAGATTTCGGGGCCGTGGCGAGGTAGGTAATACATTGTGCAATTGGAATACGCCCTTCAGGCAAACCTAAAAATTCATAAGCCTGTTGTGTCGATTATCCTTTTTAAAGAGAGGGAGTTGTATTTATTCAAATACAATAAGCCCCTCTTTGAGGAGGTTTCTCAACAGCTCGATACAGCCTGAATCGGTAACATACTGAGAGATATTTTCAACGGGTTGCGAGATTCGGTCAGCTAGTATTGTTGCTAGTCGAGCGGGTTTTCCGGTTAGTAACACCTCAGAGCCACCAGCAAAAAACCGTATTTTGCGGCTGTTTTTGATAGAAACGTATGAAAGGCGAGCTCCTTCGACGGTTACAATGTGTGACGATTGCGCCACTTTTTTAAGCAAGTTTGAGGTCGTAGGTGTGCGTTTCTTTGCCGGTAGTTCCACATCAGAATACGGCTCTGTAGAAGAGGTGCCAAGCCATGATTCTATATAGTGGTCTTGGACGATTCTTTTTGCGAATATCTCTTTGATTCTTTCGACGGCGTCATGCGATATCTCACCCGGCCGCTGAGGAGCAAGGTTGGGATCGGTAAAAAGCTCAGATTCATCGATGGACGCCAATCCTTCGCTGATAACGCCGTGCACAATTTCGTGGATCGTCGGCGCTCGAAATCCAACAGAAATCGTCATACATCCATCACCCTGTGCGATCCCATGGTGCGCAAAACGGGGCGGAAGATAAAGTATATCTCCGGGTTCGAGCACCCATCGACTAGTTGGATTAAAATCCTTAAGTAGCCGGATAGGAAGATCTGGAATGAAGTTATCGTCAGGCTGCGGGAAATCCTCTATCTGCCACTCCCGCCTGCCCGCCGCTTGCACCAAAAAGACATCGTAGTTATCTACGTGCGCACCAACGTTTCCCTGGTCGTAGGCAACGCTAATCATCACATCATCTATCCGCCAAAAGGGAATAAACGAGAAGTGATCGACTAGTTTATGAACCTCTGGAATAAACCGATCTACACCGTTTACCAAAACCGTCCAATGGGACTTTGGAAGTTCAGAAAATATTGATGGTTCAAAAGGCCCCTTTCGCACCTCCCACGGTGTTTTGCCATCTCGCTCTAAAATGAGTCGTGACTCGATTCGTTCATCGCAACAAAGACCCGCTACTTCATCAGGTGAGATGATTTCAGGAAAGGGCGATAGAGCCCCCTTCATCAGAAGGGGCTTTTTTTGCCAATAGGACTTTAGAAACTTCTCTTGAGTTAATTTTCCTAGAATAGGCCACGAGATCTTTTTCATAGTAGTTCCAAATTGTGTAGAGTAGCGGTTACGAATGCACGTTACGTGTGTTAGTCGCAGTCGCATACAAGAAGTTACTTTATGCAACATGCCCAAGGGATATGGTATGCAAGAAAAATCAAATAGTCGAGCGTTAGGAAGTATCGAAACGCAGAAAACTATCGAGATAGTCGTTGTTTTAGTCTCGCCTCGTGATGCGAGAAATATCGGGTCGGTTGCCCGAGCGATGAGCAATCTTGGCGCCTTAGATTTAAGGCTTGTTAATCCTTTAGATTTCGAGGTGGAGTTAGCCGAAAAGGTAGCATGTTGGGGAGAAGATCTGGTGCGGGAGCGCACTGTATATGACTCCTTAGGAGCTGCTGTTTCAGATTGTACGGAGGTTGTTGGATTTGCCTCAGATAGCGGCAAACACCGAGTTGCCCAGATGACACTTGATCAGTGGATTGAGTCGCTTTCGAGCGCGACCGAGCAGAGAATAGCCGTAGTGTTTGGTTGTGAGGAAAATGGACTAAAAAGTGAGCATTTCCCATTGTGCCAGTATCTGGTGCGTATCCCATCGGTAGCTGAAAATCCGTCGTATAATTTAGCACAGTCTGTCTTGTTAGCACTCTACTCGTTGCAGACAAAGTATAGTGGAATAGTCGGAAATACTGGAGGGCCGATGCCTCAGAGCAAAGAACTAGAGCATCTTACAGACATGGTGCTCAAAGTTGCAGAAGAGGTCGGCTTCTTGCACAAGCATTCTCCCCCTCACATCAAAGACATTATTGTAAACCTTTCACGACGGGGAAGAATGACAGGCAGGGAGCTAAAGATTATTACCGGATTGTGTGGGATGGTGTTTAAAAAGTTGCAGATTCAATAACTAAATCTGAGCCTGAAACCTACCAAGAAAAATAGCACTAGCACGCATTCGGCTGGTCAAAGACTCGACCTAACTCTGCTGGAGACTTACTCTTTTTAGAATCTATTTTTCAAACACAACCTTCTTTGCTGTCCATGTATAGTGCGTTGTAATTCCGTCGAGGCGTTTTGCCGCTGAAGAACCCTTCATCAGTTTGTGGTCACTATCAAGTACAGCTTCACTCTCTATCTGTGCGTCCTTAGTTATTGTTGTAAACGATAGTTTGACGTTGGAATTCTTTGCCATTTCAATTGTTCCATTAAACCCTGAGAATCGCACTGATCGAGCCGATTTTCCTGCAGTTGAAGTTCCCATTTCTATCAGAGTTAGCCCCGAGAGCTCCTTGCCTTCGCCACCATTAAACATGAGAATACTCGACAATCCCTCTTCGGGTTTGTCGCCATCTATACGAACCATCCAAGTACCCGTAATAGCCGTGTGTGCTTTGAGTGCCGCAGCAGATTTTATGACGGTGTTTTCGGCACGGCTATTCTCTTCTAAAACAGAGGCAAGTGCGGCTGTATCATTTTGGATGGCGGGCGAGTTCTCCAAAATACTTCCAAGAACCAGATCCTTATTTGACGAGCCGCCCCGTGTAATCCAATCCACAGAGGGGCCCGATACAAGCTCTCCATCGACTCGCCTTGTGTATCCGACCGAAGAGATAACATTGCCGGTTTTGGAGTCAACTGTATCGTATGTGACCTTAAGAGACTCTATCCCGACCTCTTTTAAGGTTCGGACCTCTCCTTCTTGACTGATTGCATCTCGATTATCGTCAAACCAGAGCCCGAGAGGCGCAAGTTCCCCTGATGATATTGTACCATCCCCATCGTTATCGAGTTGGGCGAGTGCTTCAAAGCCATTTTTCCACGCGGTAGGTTTTTGAGGTGCGAGAGACGCCACCTTCTTACCGCCAAATGTCCATGCTCCGAATAGCTGATGAGCAGAGGTAATCTTACCTGAGTGTTCTGGGTCATACACAAGAACTGGAGCGTCACTTGAGCCGTACCAGTGCCAGCGAGCATTGGGTTGATTAGGTTCTAACGGAAATGAAACAAGCGTGCTGGTCTTTAGCGGATTGCTCGCCGAACTAAAAATTAACGAGATAGGTGTGCCTCTAAGCCACTCTATCGACATTGTGCCAACTGTAGAACAACCTTCAGCGCCTGCTTGAGCAAGAGATACGAGTCGACATTCAGAGTCAAAATATACGGTGCCATCGTGACACGTGTATTCCTGTGAGTGTTTTGCTCCGCCGGCTAAGCCACCGTATTCTCCTTTGTGGCTACCATTACTATTGTATCGATCGGCTCGATTATCTGCCCACGAAATACAGTCTACGTAGTTGTTGCGGATCTCTGTATAGGAAGTCTCACCTAGCCCGGCGTTCTCTTTGATGGTGTTCCAAAGAGTTTCTACGACGGCAGCGCCCTTATATTTGTAGTGTCTATACTCGCCGGTAAAAGTATATCTATCATCCTCTAGTTCATTGGCTATCTGGCTCTCTGTCAGACCTACACTGTTGTTTCGATGACCGCTGCTCTGAAACCCTTGGACGAGACTTTGCAAGAGGCAGGATTGCTGTTTTGCTAAGCCAGTAGTCTGTATGTCTATTCGTTGATTCAGATAACCCGATCCACCACTGCTTCCAGTCATCTGATAGTTCCAGCATAAGCCGTTGTACATTCCCCAGATCTCACACGGTTCGAAAATATGAAGGGAGGTAAGCTGACACGGATTACCTGGTGTCGGAGTAGCGGGTGGATTACTGACATTGCTTGCATCTGATTCAGCTAACTGCTGTGCTGACACACTTGGAACAAGTGAGAAAGTGAGCAACAGAGCGGTAATTAACTGATTATAATTCATCTGTTCTCCTGGGTTTTGAAATCCAACCATCCTTCATTATACAGTGGTCGACAACATCTCTAGAAACCTTTAGTCATTTTTAAATAAAGGGCAAAAAATTATCTCTCAGGGATGCCAACCTGTTTTCACGAAGCTCACTCGGCGAGCCGTTAAATATGCTCGGACTAAACATCTGCGATTACGGGATTTTATGGGAAACGCATTCTAATGCAAGGAGTTTAGTGTAGTTGGAGCCTCTGCGGAAAGGGATGGGAACTAGCCTCACTTTGAAAGGTAAGGCTAGTGGGTCAATTCGCTATTGAACCCAAGAGAGTAGGATTGCCGCACGAGTTGTCTTTAGTCTAAAGGAATAGCTTGATTTCGGTGAGAGGTGCCGTAGCATAAAAAAATTTAGCCAGGAGGGAGAAAGCGAGCAGACTTTGCGTGCCCTTACTTTGGGCACGCAAAGTCTTAAGAAGATATCGCAGAATCTATGTCAGAGAGTCTGAGTCGCCGTCGATTAAATCTGTGTCAACTCTATTGGCACTTGAGTCTTCGCCCGACGTAGGTTTCTCAGGTGCAGATTGATTGAGATCTACAGCGATAATTTTGTCATTTATCGCTGCCTCAATCTCAGGCGTCCAGTTAACATCAATTGTTCCGTGGTGCTCTTTTACAAGACCTGCTTCAAGAGCAAGCTGTGCAATCGCCATGCGCTGGTCTTCACTAAATTTCTGAAGCCAATCGTTGCCAAATTTCTCAAAGAACGCGGCATTTCCCCAGATGTCTTGTGGTTTGAGATCTTTCTCATCTCGACTTAGAGCAAACTTGTTATTCACCCACCCATCGGGAGTCATCCCGACAAAGTCTGCTGAGAAATTTGGATGAACCAGCTCCTCTTTGCTTCGGCCACGCTGAAGTTTTTGTGAGTGAAGGAGTACGTCCGGTATCTGAACGCCTTGGTTTTGAAGCTTGCTCATGCGCTTGCCTTCAGTTTTCCATTTATCTCGGTCTCCTAATCTTGAACCCAAGAGTCCGCCACCTAAGAGCCCTCCTACAAGAAGTCCAGCCCAACCTACAGGCCCAAGCGCAATACCAACTGATGTTAGCGCCATTCCAGCGCCAACACCTGCGGTGAGTCCGCCCATGCCACCTACCTTGCGGCCGGTAAGGCCGCCGATTGTGTTAGCGAGACCAACCATCTGACCACCTTGCATCATTGTGCCTATCCCAGCCAATGCTCCTGATGCCATTGATGCTGTTGATGCCGTAGCCGAAGAGGCGCTCTTAGCGACCCCTGATGCGACAGCTCCTTTAGTTAAACCTCCCGCGCCTTGTATGGCTGCAGGGGTAAAAAGCCCGTTTCCAAGCATCTCTTCGATACCTGAAAAGCCCGCAGAGACACCTGCGTCTACAGCTTTTGGTTTCGAGAAGATCGAGCCAATGGCATCACCGATACCACCCAAGCCGTTTTTACCTTTGGATAGATAGTCCTTGAAGTATCCCCCAAGTTTTGTCAGTGCATCAGTTGTCTCTGGCCACTTTGATTTTGCCCAATCGTAAAGAGATCCGCCAAGTGAACCTAAGATCGAGGATTTCTTGCTCTTTGTCGTATCTGGATTGTTCTCTGATTTGGATTCTGTTTTGTCAGTAGACGATATATTTAGTGCGTCACCCAAACCAGGAAGTGAGGCAAGAGAGACGATGAGGTTAAGCATATCTTTGCTGCTTGGCTCTGGCAGTCGTGCCGGTTTTGTGGCCATGCTTTGTTGCTGGTTTGCGCTGGTGGTAGGATTGTTGGTTTGACCTTGGATTTTTTGTAAATACTCAGCGATAGCGGCGTACTGCGCCTGCGAAGAGTTAATTGTATTGCCCATAATTTGCTCCAAAAAACAAGATGAAAGAGGCATCTGAAACTGATGCTACGTCGATAACTCTTTCTAAAAGAGTTTCGTCATGAAGCTTTATCGAAGAATAATGACGAAAGTTTCGGCAAGATACCTAGCTAGCGTAACTATTGCCGGTAGGGTAGGGAGTATGACTTTGATAGCAGTCGTCGATACTAGATTCTCTCGTTACCGTGCGCCGTCTCGAGACTGCGTCACGGTGA
The DNA here is from genome assembly GCA_038134595.1 of Pseudomonadota bacterium. Taxonomy (GTDB): domain Bacteria; phylum Bdellovibrionota_C; class UBA2361; order UBA2361; family OMII01; genus OMII01. The sequence goes on from JAYPVM010000004.1 coordinate 30,907, forward strand.
TTCATTGAGATATCTGTACACAGATAGTAGCTTGTCTCTAATTGGCTTTGCCAATCGAAAGAGATCTCTTTGATGCTCTATGTACGCTTCTCTGCCGCTCGGCGTTTCAATAGCGATAGCCTTTAACCCGTATTCGGAGAGGTCATAGGGGCTAGCCTGCATGTCAATCGTTCTTGCTTTGACTGCCAAGAGAAACGCCTCTTGCAAGATAGAGCTTGGGCAAAATGGAGCGATTTTATAGGCAAAGCGGTAAAGGTCCATTGAGGCGTGAATACAGGCGGGTTGATCGTGTTGTGTTGTTGTAATGCGGGTTAAATTGTTTCTGTTTAAGGGGCGAGCAGACGGTGTGAAAAATCGAAACGCATCGTAATGTGAACAGCGAAGTTGGAGGGAATCGACTACAGTTTCTATATCGCTAGGAGAGACGCGTAGCGGCACTGTCTTATGACGGGGGGATGGTATTTTGTAGAGCATCGCCCACTCATGCAATCCAAAACAGCCGAAAAATGGCGACCGCTCTCCGGTTTCTGTGAGGTACCGAGCGGCCCAGTTGAGATAGTTCTTGCGGTGAGAGGGAAAAGAATCTCTGGGTATAACCCAACCGAACGTATTCTTCTTATAGTAGCTGCTCCAATCAAGGGCGTTAACGTCATCAGATTCAACAGGTGAGTCTACCCCCGGACTCCAGCGGAGAAGGCGCGCGGGAGGAAAGGAGTAGTAGGTAAAGAGAAAATCATAGACAGGGTGTGACACATCGAGATTTGCCCGAGAGAGTCTATCGGAAACCCATGGTTTAAGAGCCAACCTGTGGGATGCTCGTTCGTGTTGCCACTCATGGTGCGAGAATGATTTTACAACAGATTTAGGTTCGGAGTTATCGGATCCCAACTGCATCGCGCACCCGTTGGAGAACTGGCGTAGCAATTGCACGAGCCTTCTCCGCTCCTGCTAACAGGGTGTTTTGTAGAAGCTTTTCGTCGGCTCGAATATCGTTATAACGCGCGCGAATCTCCATCACCGAGTCATTTATGACCCCAAAAAGCTCATCTTTTGCATGCCCCCAACCCAAACCTCCAGCGGCAAGTCGAGTCTCCAAATCTTTGTACTGATCTGCGGTTGCAAACAACCGATAAAGTATTCCAACCAATGAACCTTCGAGTTCCTTTGGTTCTTCCAAGGGAGTTGAATCAGTTGTGATGGACATAATCTTCTTTCGAAGTGCCTTTTCTTCTGCCAAAAAGGGGATCTCATTGTTATAGGATTTCGACATCTTTCTTCCATCTAAACCTGGAATAAGCATCACTTCCTCTCTCACGTACAGTTCTGGAAGTTTTAGCACGTCGCCGTATATTGCGTTAAAAGCACCTGCGATATCCCTTGCCATCTCAACATGTTGTTTCTGATCTTTTCCCACAGGAACGATATCAGAGTCGTACAAGAGGATATCAGCGGCCATCAGTACGGGGTACGCGAAGAGTCCGTGATTGATATCTGCATCTGCCGCCAAAGCATCTTTGTAGGCATGCCCCTTTTCCAGTAGTCCTAAATTAGTCATGCAACTTAAGTACCATGCAAGCTCACACACCTCAGGTCTATCTGATTGCCTAAAAAGAATATGTGCATCAGTATCGAGACCGCATGCAAGCCACGTTGCAAGGTGATCGAGAGTTTGTCGTGCGAGTGCTCTGGGATCACGATTGTTGGTCAACGCATGGAGATCAGCGATAAAATACACGCCTTGATAACGCTCGGTAAACTCCAGAGCTGGTTTGATAGCTCCAAGATAGTTTCCCAAGTGTAGGTTGCCGGTTGCTCGAAGTCCTGTAAGTGCGCGTTTAGTGGTCGTTGTCATGTGGGCCTTTATCCCGTTTTCTTTAAGTCTTGTATGTGTCTAAAACTACTATCTCGCTCCTTGGGAGTAAAGCCTGCCTGTTCAATAACACGACGCAGTTCTTCTGGGCTCATAGCCCATTGATTCTTGGTAGGAGCACCGGCTTTCGATACGACATTTTCCTCCATCATGGTACTTCCGATATCATCGCACCCCGAATAGAGGCCAATTTGAGCGATGTCAGTCCCTAATGTAGGCCAACTAGACTGATGGTGTTGGATATTATCAAGAATAATCCTACTCCATGCCAGATGCTTTAGATACTCGACACTAGAGGCGCCATAATTCTTAGCATGTCGGCTTCGACCCAACGACGTATATTCGTTAAACTGATGGGTCCACGAGACAAAAAGGTTAAACCCCGCATTACCCGAAAGAAGAGCCTTGTCTTGTAGTGTTCGAAGCTTCTCAAGGTGATTCCACCGGTGTTCAATTGTCTCGCCGAATCCAATCACCATTGTAGCGCTCGTGACAAGTCCAAGCTCTTGTGCAGATTCCATTATCTCTAGCCACCTAGCAGAGCGAATCTTTTTGGGGCTAATTCGTTTCCTGACTTCGTCGTCTAAGATCTCCGCTCCTCCACCCGGCAGACCGTAGAGTCCACGATCTCTTAGATCTACAAGTATCTCCGATGCAGAGATTCCTGAAACAAGAGACATTTGATTTATCTCAGAGGGAGAGAAAGCATTTATTTGGAGAGCTGGATACGTTTCATGTATCCACGAGATCATCTCTTGATAAAACGAATACGGAAGGTCGTCGTTGTGTCCACCTTGAAGCAGTATCCTAGATGCTCCGAGCGCTACTGCCTCATCAATCTTGGTTTTAAGAATCGAGTGGCTTAGGACATAGCTTTCGGGGTGTGTTGAATCGTGGCGATAGAAGGCACAAAACGAGCAATCGGAATTACACACGTTTGTATAGTTAATATTTCTATCGATAAGGTATGTGGCGACCGTGGGCGGATTTTGCCGCAGCCTAATCTCATGCGCCACAACTGCAAGCTCCGGATAGGTAGCTTCTTTCCAGATAAGGAGAGCCTCATCTTTGGATATTCGTCTGCCGGAGAGATGAGACTTTAGAATTGTATCGACAGATGAATTTTTCCCGCTCATACACAAGCCCCCCCCTCCGTATTTTTTGATAGTATCATGTAAAGCCTGCTTGGAAATTAGAGCCTGTAAAACGGATGTCTATTTGTCGAAGTCAATCTTGGTAGAGCTCGAGCCTTGATCGATATCTAAGAATGATTGCGTCATTATTTTCCGAATTATATGCCTTGCTCTATGGTACGGCAGGCTAAAGCCCATGTTCAATCAAAAAAATCACTCTTTTGGCTTTGTGGCTTTTTTAACCAACGAGCATAGGCTTGTCATTGGTTTAGCCATCCAATATATCAGTGATAGCTTTACATAGTCGTTCCTCATCAGATGCGTCGGCAACTGACATTAAAAAGACGATACCTTCACTTGATTTCTGAAAGTAGCGCTTCAAGCAATTTAGACAAGTCGCGCCAAACGAACACTCTCAAAACCATTGGCATTCAAAAGATCAAATTCAGGGGAATCGTTAGAACGATAGCACCTCCAAATATTCTATCCATTCGCCTTTAACGACTTTGCGATAAAAGCCGATACATACCGCGACCCCTCAACGGTTAGATGGCCGCGGTCTCTGTATAACAACACACCCTCAGGGCTAGCCGAGCATATGGTACCGCGACAAAAAAGAGTTGCAAGATCAATCACCTTGGCATTACCAAACTCCTTGGCTTCCTCTTCAGCTACCGTCTGATACTCATTGTAAATCCTGAAGGGCGCAATAGTAAGATCTCTCGTGAAAGTACAATCTCTTTTGAAGATACTTATCGGGCGCTCCTGACAACTTAGCGGATCAAAGGGAAGTCTAGGTGGGCTAATCACGATAAACACCTGTTTCCCAGCTTTTTCCAACATGGTTAGGGTTCTTCGAAATCCGTTTGAATATTTGATCGACCGCTTTGTAAGATTGGGATTCTCATTATCTCGAAGGGTATAATCACAGGTAGGGGCATGTGCTAAAATTACTTTTTTTATCGACTCCGATTTGACAACAAATTCTAGCGCTTGTTTGATGTTTTTATACCCGTTTAGTTTAACAGCACGCAAAGCTTCTGAAGACTCATTAAATGCTGACGACATGTTGAGCAATGGCGCCTGACAACAGGATGGAAAAGATGCCAGCTTTTCGCCTGAATCCTGATACCGCTCGGCAAGGCCGTCAAACAACTGATTGGCATGAGAGTCGCCGAGTAGAGCAATCGTAATTTTCTCTTTTTTCGCCTGCAGTCGACATTCTATATCCCCGTGCTTTGTCCATGCAGGGAAAAGATCGGAACATCGATCGATCATCAAACGGTTATTCAACCCAGAGGAGTCAACATCACTCTTTACAGAGAAGGCAAACTTAGCCCCACACAGACCGAGCATGGCGGCAAGTAGCACTACTACCTTAATTCGAGGATACTCTTTGCTTCGTAGGGGCTGTTCAACAAGGTAAAACGTTGCAGTTGCCAAAACTATCGAGAGGGCAATTGCCCCCACAGAACTCGATAGTCCTATTTCGTTACCCTTCTGAATTCTCAATAGGGCAAGAATCGGCCAATGCCATAGGTAGAGCGAATAACTTATCTTTCCGAGCCAAACGCTGAAGGGATTTCCCAATGTCATTCGAGTAAGGGTGCTCGTAGAGTTAGCAACTACACATAGTGCGGCACCAAGAGTGGGGAGCAGCGCTATTACTCCCGGAAAGGCGCTCTTAGCCGAGATGAGCGTGCATGCTCCGACTAGAAAAAGCACACCTAATGCAAAAATAATATCTTGCTTTCGAATTTTTGTCCCCAGAAACATCCTCGACATCCGAAACTGTGGAAGCCAATTTAAGCGCGTCGTAGGCATATGCAACACACACGCAACGACAGCTCCGATCATAAACTCCCAAGCCCGCGTGAGAGTCGAATAGAAAGCATTGATAGGTGCCGACTGAATCGAGTCTATATTAAGTAGAAATGAGCCCAAACCAACCAAGCAAATCGGTATCAGTGGAGTCAGTCGGCATTTCCATGTAATCCACAACACCAATGGCCAGACGAGATAAAACTGCAACTCAATGGCAAGGCTCCATAAATGCAAAAGTGGATTGGTCTGTGCAGCGGATTTAAAATACTCATTGTATTCGACAATTAACGTTTTGTTTATCGTGCTCGTCGCAGTAGCTGATACATACCGGAGAAGTTCGGCATATTCTTCGTCGAGGAGAAGATAAGGCCCCATCACTGTAAGCGTTCCCATGACAAGAAGTAGCGCCGGAAACAGTCGCCGAATCCGTCGCCCGTAAAAATTAACGATACTCAATCTTTTCTTCACTAAGCTTTCAAGAAGCTGTGCGGTGATTAAAAATCCACTTAAAACGAAGAATATATCGACACCAACAAATCCACCTGGAACAAAAGAAGGTGCGACATGGAACATGACAACCAAAGCGATAGCAAGGCCCCGTAATCCATCTAAGTCACGGCGGTATTCCGCAGGATATATTACACGCACATCATTCTCCGCTTTGCTTGAAACCTATTCCAAAAACACATTACTTTCACAAAATTAGGGAATACAGAGTAAAGTTGACCATATTTCTTCAGATTGGGGTACCAGTCTTGAATTTTAACTTCTAGTGCCCTTAATTTCGGATACCATACGCATGGCAAATAATGCTAAAAGTTATACAGACAGGGCTTTGTAACTTCGATTTCCATGATAGCATCGAGCTATCATGGAAACTTTCTTATGACCGCACTAAACCAAACTTCAAAAGTAATTCTCTCTTCTTGTCTCTCCGGCAGACGAATATCCAAAGATGAGGCTCTCCTTATCTGGAAAGAAGCTACCTATCCGGAGCTTGCAGTTGTGGCGCATGAGATTAGGCTGCGGCAAAATCCGCCCACGGTCGCCACATACCTTATCGATAGAAATATTAACTATACAAACGTGTGTAATTCCGATTGCTCGTTTTGTGCCTTCTATCGCCACGATTCAACGCACCCCGAAAGCTATGTTCTAAGCCACTCGATACTTAAATCTAAGGTTGATGAGGCAGTAGCGCTTGGAGCTTGTAGACTCCTTCTTCAGGGGGGACACAATGACGATCTTCCGTATTCGTTTCATCAAGAGATGATCTCGTGGATACATGAAACGTATCCACCTCTAACAAGCTGATAATATGCTGTATTTTAGCAAGATAGATTAGTGTGATGCTCTTTTGTATTATTGTGAGTGCTATGCAAGAAGTATCACCCAATCACACCCCATTTCCAGTTGTAGAGGTATTACAGAATACCATCTGCCGCATCCTGCCCCAGCCGCTTCAAACCGAGTTACTCAAAGACTTTGTTGTGAGCCAAGGCCCCTTTGGTGCAGAGCTGTGTATACATGGGATAAGTGATGGAGCGTATGTTGTCGAGCGTTTGTCGCGCTCTGAGATTACCTGTAAAATTAGAATAGGACATAAGTGCTCGCGGGAGATATTGTCGAAGAAACTTGAGCCAGTAGCGGACGCATCTCTAGTTGTTGAGAGCCTCAGAAATACATTGAAGGGATTCATTTCGCTGTATTCTCAACCGGTAGATACGCGAAACGATCAGCTTATCGTGCCAAGAGCAACCCAGCGTTGTGCCCACCGAAAGCAAAGGAGTGAGAGATAGCGAGAGGGGATTTGATATGTTGGGTCGTACTTGAGATTCCAATGTTGCGTGACGGTTCTTCATCGCAAGGGATAGGAGGGCAAGTTTTTGTTTGCAGTGCCAAAACAGTAAGGATCGCTTCAAGCGCTCCAGATGCGCCGAGCGTATGGCCGAAAACAGCTTTAGAAGCTGTTAGGGGAGGGGTGTGTGGAAAGAGCTCCTCGATAAGAGCGGCTTCGATGCGATCTCCCTCTTGAGTACCGGTGCCGTGTGTATTGATGTGTCCGATGTCTTGCGCTGAAACATCTGCTCTTTGTAGTAAGTCAGTAATTATTCTGCGAGCCCCAGCCCCCTCGGGGTTGCTTGCCATGATGTTGTATGCATCAAACGACTGAGCAGCGGCGAGAATTTGCGCGAGAATCCGTGCGCCGCGGTTTTGAGCATGTTGCCTGGACTCTAGAATAAGGATTCCGCTAGCCCCGTTAGAAAATAGAAATCCAGAACGATTGTTAGTAAACGGCTTGGCACACGGACGTGTCTCTGCAGTTGTTAGAACACGAGCTATGTCGAACCCCCGAAACAGTGCACCTGTAGATTCGTCGAGAAATTCAGATCCACCAACGATGGCGCAATCTAATTCGCCCCGACTAATCGCATCGGTTGCAAGGCACAGGGCTATTGTGGATGCTGAACAAGCTCCACTTACAGTATGGTTTGCACCCCGTGCACCGAACCTTATGCCTATCTGCCCCGAGAGCGCATTTGGCATAATCATTGGCACAACAAACGGATTAAATCGCTTGCTCGTGCTAAGGGCGCTGTTTGGTATGGCGGGAGATATGTGTGCCAGATGATTTTGTAAGAGCGAAGAAATTCCCCCAACGCCTGTGCCAACAAAAACTCCTAGTCTTGTCGGGTCTATCGAAGGTATGGAGAAAATGCATTTTTTCTCATTAACACAGGTAGTCTCCAGCCCTGCGTCGTTAAGCGCTTCGTGCGTGGCGCACAAAGCAAGGCTCTGTGAGATATCCAACTGGCGTTGCTCCACAGGGGTGAGCCCGTTTTCGAGTACTTGATATTGCTGAGGTTGCAACGGAGACCAAAAAAGCGAATTGGGAGCAAAGTAGTCCCGCCACTCTTGCGGAATTGGTTCCGCGCCACATGCTCCAACAAGAGCGGTTTCCCAAAGTTGTTGGGCATTGCATGCGCGAGGAGCTATTGCGCCTACTCCTGTTATAGCAATGGGTGTTTTCATGAATGTTTTTGAATGTAGTTGTATACATCACCTACTGTGACAAACGTTTCCGCAACTTCGTTAGGAATTGTCCTTTCAAAATTATCTTCTAGTGCCATCAGGAGAGAAACGATATCGATGGAGTCCGCCCCTAAGTCATCCTTAAAATGCGAAGATAGCTCGATTTGTTCGGGAGGGCACCGAAGCACCTCTACGACTACATTTTGGATCTGAAGAAATAGGTCTTTATCCATAAAAATTCTTGCGCCCCATACTAATGCTACAAAAGGATAGCTTGAGGCCCTAGCTTCTACAAGACAAATACCGATCGAGTGTATTGGTAAGTAACTTCCATTTTTACACTACTTTAGTAGCTCTTCTTGCCGTACCATAGAGGCAAGCTATTATATTCGGTAGAAAATGATTGAGGTATTCTTAGGTATAGATCAAGGTTCTAGCTCCACCAAGGGAGTACTCGTTACCAGTGGTGGTGATGTTTTGTATCACCATCGAGTATCGGCTCCACCGATCTCTGAGGTCGATAAGCATGTTGAGCAAGATGCTTCAACGATCCTTGAGTCAGTCACAGAGGTATTTGCAGCCTGTGTAAGCGAAGCAAAGAGACAGGATAAAACTATTGCGTCGTGGGGATTAGCAACGCAGCGCTCCGGAGTAGTTGCTTGGAACAAGCTTTCAGGTGACGTGATGTGCCCGATGATTACATGGGCGGATACAAGAACACAGCACATTATAGACGGCTTTGGTCGAGAGGCTGATAAGATAACCGAGCAAACAGGACTTCCCACGATAGCAAACTTCGCTGCACCAAAGATCCATCTACTGCAGCGAAATTTTCAGGATGCGACAACGCTTGTTGCAACCCTCGACACATTTCTCCTCCATCGCCTTACAAATGGGCTACGCTATACTACCGAAGACACCATGGCCGCCCGGACGATGCTCTATAATCTATACGATAAAACGTGGAGCGAAGATCTCTGTAGGCGCTTTAAGGTAGAGAAGCGACGCCTGCCTGAGATTACACCATCTCTTTTCTCGCACGGTGTGTATCAAGGGATTCCGCTTACAGCGATGCTTGGAGACCAGCAAGCCGCCCTTTTTTCATTTGGTGGAACGAAAAACCAAGCTGTCTTAAATCTAGGCACGATAGGTTCTGCTGTAGTTATGACGGGAGACGACCTCGTGCTACAGCCTGGCTTAAAGACCACACCGTGCTATTCCAGTGAAGGCCAAGCTAGCAAAGGCAAGGATGTTCAGTATGTAAGTGAGATAACGTATCCCTCACTTGGAAGTAGTATGAGAGGTATTTTGCACAAAGGCTGGTGCAAATCCTCAGAGGAGATAGATGCGATGTGTGCCGCATCATTAGCCAAAACTTCAGACCCAAAGGTGTGTGCGTATTGGGCAAATGAAACCGAGGTTTCAGATGCATACCCCTTCGGCGCTCCTGATACGATGAAAGAGAAGCCAGATGCAGATGACAGCGATAGAGCTCGTGCCGTTACAGAGAACATCGGAAATCATATCGTCTTGATGCTCGAAGAGCTCCAAGCCAAGGGGCTTCTAGAAGAAGCCAAAAAAACCGCAATAGAGGTCTCTGGTGGTGTATCGGCGGGAGAATATCTTTTGCAATACATCGCCGACGTATCTGGATACACCCTTCGTTGTAGACAGGAGAATGAAGCGACTGCGATCGGTGCCGCTCTAGCATCGATGTTTTATACCCTCGATCTTACGTATGTACCGACTATTCATACGGAACAAGCACCGAGAATCTTTTCGCCGCAAGACTCCACGAGGCACAAGGGATTTCTTGTTTGGCAGAGGCTTCGGCGGGATGTGTTGGCGGGGCAAGTGCTCTAAAGGTTATCAGGCTCCTTGCGAAGCACAGGGTCCGTAATCATCATCTGTTTCGCCATTCACAAGAATAGATGACGTACTATCCCGGACGCACCCCAAGCCAGATACCTCCAACGATGAGTACGGTCGCTGGGATATACCGCAGATACAAAGGCTCTCCCAACATAAGAGAGGCGATGAGTGCGGTTATAACGATACCGGCGCCAGCCATGAGATCGTAGTGCGCCACGGGCAGGACTTGGAGTGCTTTAAGATACAACGCCCATCCCACGATATTGATGACAGCGCAGGCAACGATACCCACTAGCTGTGTGGTAGTCAGGGAGCTAAATGAGAAGCTTTCCTTGGTCCAGAATGCAAGCCCAAGCGCTACAGGAAACATCGTAGCAGAATAAATCGCTATGAAAGTATAGGGAGCGCTTAAAAGACCAAATTTCTTGGCAAGAGGACCGATAAACGAGTAGCAGGTGACCGCTAAGAGAGCAAAGAGATATGGCTTTATCATAGCGTGCTGAGAGTACAGCATGGCGCTGTCTTCTGCCAAGGTCATATTTGGAACATCGTTGCGTCAAATGCTTCTTCCAACGTATCGGATTTAGAGAGCGTAGAGCACGATTTTGTTTGACATTATAGTCTGTTAGTTCAAAGATCCTGAGCGTATTCTGATTGCCTCTCTCTTAGACGAGGGGACCAAAGCTAGTGCATACCAAAGGAGAACGTAAGTCATGACGTGGATAAATCATAGCGAAAGAGATTACACAAAAGAAGAAGTATTGGGCTTTACTGAGCAGGCTGTTGACCACGCGCTTAAGAATATCCACCCATCTCCAAAGAGAGTTCTGCTCCTTCCCCCTGATATCACAAGGGCGCATAGCGGTGCTGGTTACATAACAGAGCGGCTGTATCAGGTGTTCACGAAGATGGGTGCAGAGGTACATGTCATTCCGACCCTTGGACAACACGTTCCCCACACCCCTGAACAAAACAAATGGATGTTTGGCAGTATTCCCGAGGAGCGAATTCACGCACACGATTATAAGAACGGATGTACCGTGCTCGGTGAAGTGCCTGCCGAGTTTGTGAAGCGCGTTACCGACGGCATCGTCGACTGGGCTATGCCGGTAGTTGTAAACAAGATGGTGATGGAGGGTGATTGGGATATCATCATGAACGTGGGGCATGTGGTGCCGCATGAGGTGCTTGGGTTCGCTAATCACAACAAGAATTACATTATCGGTTTAGGTGGTAAGGAGACTCTGTGTGCATCGCATATGATGGCGGCGTGTTGTGGAATTGAGAATAATTTAGGCTCGCTTGTTACGCCCCTTCGAGCTTGTTTTAACTACGCGGAGGAGCATTTCTTAAATAAGCTTCCTGATTGCTACCTGATGGTTGTTATGCGGTACAACGAGCAGGGAAGCTTAGCGCACAGTGGATTCTTCGTAGGCGATGATCTCGATACCTACCTTGATGCAGCACGGCTCTCTCGCTCTCAGAACGTGACGATAGTTGATGAGCCTATTAAAAAGATGGTGGCTGTGATGCAGGGCGATGAGTTCTACAGCACATGGGTCGCCAACAAAGCTGTCTACCGAACGCGGATGGCGATGGCTGATGGTGGAGAGTTATTGATCATCGCTCCGGGTCTAAAGCGATTCGGTGAACAGCCGGAGATTGAGGCTATTATAAGAAAGTACGGCTATGTAGGAACCGATAGGGTAATGCAACTCTGGAAGGAGAATGCTGATTTGCAGGATTTTGCAAATGGCACGGCGCACCTTATCAATGGCTCATCTGAAGGTAGGTTTGACATTGCGTATGCACCGGGATCAGTAAGTAAAAGCGATATTGAGCTTGTAAACTTTAAGTACGCAGATCTGCAGGAGACCCTTGCTCGGTATAATCCTGATAGCCTCACCACTGGATGGAATACGATGTCAGATGGAGAAGAGGTGTTCTTTATAAGCACTCCGTCAGCGGGGCTGTGGACGACAAAGGAAAAGCTTGAGAATAAGCGATTTCCTGATATCGTCACATAGTGAGAATGATCGGCTAAGAGTGTAGGGTTGTTGTTGTGCGCGAGGGGTCAAAAAATAGTAGCTGTGTGACAGTCGAGGGAGTAGGCGTTCTTGATACCGATAGAACTTCTAGGCGGGGAGTTCCTGAGGTCATTTACTGCCAACACAAGACTCCTGAAGAGGTGCAGGCGCTCTTTCTAGAGCTTAAAAAACACTCATCACTTGTACTTGCTACCCGTGCATCGAAAGCACATTTTGAGCCTCTAAAGGATCTTGAAGGCGTTGAGTTTCATGAGAGAGCAGGGGTTATCAGACTCTTACAGCGCCCCCCAAAACGTGTTGGAAACATATTAGTAGCATCAGCCGGAACTAGTGATATCGGTGTGGCGATGGAAGCTGTGCTCACAGCTGAGTCGTTTGGCTCCAAGGTTCAGCGGCTCTTTGACGTGGGGGTGGCGGGGATTCAACGCATTCTTTCAAACCAAGATAAGATTCAAGCCGCACGAGCTATCGTGGTAGTTGCGGGGATGGATGGTGCACTGCCTTCAGTTGTTGGAGGTCTTGCTCGGTGCCCTGTCATAGCTGTTCCTACGAGTGTTGGATACGGAGCTTGTTTCGGTGGTGTGAGCGCACTACTTGCGATGCTAAATAGCTGTTCGCCTGGAGTTTCGGTGGTCAATATCGACAACGGATTTGGAGCAGGCTATCAGGCGCATGTCATTAATCAGCAGAGCATCAGAGGAGCTTCTCTAGAGGATGGTGAGTGTGACATTAAGCAAGCTGTCTAAGCCGCAAGAGGAGTTCTCTGCTGAGTATGTGGAGCAAGCGAGGAATAATCTTATTGCATGGTTTAAGCCGTACAGTGAGATCTGTGTGCTGGTTTCAGGCGGGATAGATTCTAGTCTGATAGCGCACGTGGCTGCTACCTATAAAGACTCAAAGAGAGTTATTGCGATTACGGCCGACTCTGCCTCGATAGCAAGAGAGGAGCTTTCACATGTCAGCACGTTTATTAGAGGCTTGCAGATAGAGCATCGAATCGTTGCAACAGATGAATTGGCAGACCCTCAGTATCGAGCTAATTCGGGAGACAGGTGTTATTACTGTAAGAAAGCTCTGTATCGAGTAGTCGACGATGTAGTAGCAACATATACCAATGCTGTCGTAGTTGATGGCACTAATGCAGATGATATGAGTGATCATCGACCGAGTTTGCCTGCGTCAAAAGAGCACGGAGTGCTTCATCCATACGTTGAACTCGGGTTTGGAAAGTTATTGATTCGAGAGGTTGCTAAGTTCTGTGGTATTTCTTTTTGGGACAAGCCATCGATGGCGTGTTTGGCGTCTCGGATTCAGGATAGTATCGAAGTTTCGACTGAAAATTTGCAGATGGTAGAACAAGCTGAAAGCGTACTGCGAGATATTGGATATCACGATTTCCGAGTGCGGTATCATGAAAGTGGACAAGCCAAGCGATTGCAGAAGATTGCTCGTATTGAGCTGTCGAAAGAGGAGTTCAATAGATTTATGCAGCGCTCCGATGCAGCGTCCCTTGTGGAGAGTTTGTGCAAGTTGGGATTTCATCATGTGACGCTTGATTTAGGGGGATATAAGCGAGGCGGACGAGCTCTTCGAGTTGTCCCATCACAATAGGATGTTTGAGGGGGGGTTGTGATCTTCTTACTCGTTCTATCGTATAATTGTGATCTGGCGACAAGTGTATTTGCAGTGGGTGATTTGAGATGAAATATCAGGTTCGACAGCGTCTTGTTTCAGTTGGCGATGATTTTGATATTCGCGACGAACATGGCGATAAACTCTATTTTGTAGATGGCAAGGGCTTTACTTTTGGTAAGGATCTAGCCGTAAAAGACATGCGCAAAAATCGAGTCGCGCGGATACGACAGAAGCTATTTACTTTCGCACCGACCTACACGATCTATATCCACGATACTCCAGTTGCCGTTATAAGTAAGAGACTATTCTCTTGGCGCACAAGATTCTTGATAGATGTAGATGGCACTAGTAATTATGAAACAGTTGGTAACATGTTTCTCTATGACTATAAGATTTATCAAGATAAGCGTTGCGTTGCCCAGGTATCAAAGAAGTATTTCACATTTGCTGATTCCTATGGCATCCACATAGAAGACGACGCTGACCAACTGCTCATGCTCACGATGGCGATCGTTATCGATATCGTCTTACACAAGGGTAAGTAATAAACTCCCGAGCTAGTTACGTGACTCGTGCGAGTATTCGACTTCTTTGAAAGAGCAGAGCTCTCAAAGAGTGGAGCGTTATGTCCGTGTAGAAAATACTTGATATAAGGCGACACTAAGTGCGCACGACACATTGAGCGAAGACGCCCAGCCGTCCATGGGAATTGATAAGACCGTGTCGCACAGACTAAGTAGGTTGGTACTTAAACCGTACGTTTCGTTTCCTGCTAGTAGGATGACTGGTCGGTTGAGTGATTTAAAATTGACGAGGGTCTCTTTTGCTTTGGCGCTCGTCCCGACCACCACTAGAGTCGGATGTGTTTGCCGTAGTTGAGTTATCCAATCGGCAAGTTCTTGGAACGCAGGTACCCGAATTACAGTCTGCGAAAATAAGGTACCAAGACTACTACGAACAGTAACAGGGTCGTATATATCTGCCGAATGCCCTGTTACTATGATACCATCTGTTCCAAATGCGTCACACGAACGAATAGAAGAACCTAAGTTACCCGGGCTTGAAGGTCGATCGAATATAGTAATTAGAAATTTCTCAGGGGTGGCAATAGAACCGATGTGATCGGGGCGCATACGTGCAGTACATATAATCTCGGAGGTGTCTTCTTTATCACTTAATTCTTCCATCAAATCAGGAGCAAGGACATAGTGACTACAGGTACACTGCTCGATGATATTTGTAGCCCACGAAGATTTTTTTTCTTGTGCAGGATCCGTATAGTAAACTCCGGTGATCTCCCATTTATGGGCCACAATGCTGTCAATGAGTTTCACGCCTTCGACCAAGAATTCTTGATACTTGAATCTCTTTTTTCGGTTATTCTTGAGAACCTCAGCATGCTGAAAGTGGTTATCCCGATTACTAACGAAGATTCTCTTGGACAAAGTCATTACCTTTTATTCAGACATAGTTCGAGCGCCACTACTTGTTCAGACAGATGACAGTAGCTGGCGATATACGGGATTCTACTGCGCCCTACCGTTTAGGCAAGCCTACCGATATCGCGGATGTCTATCCGTGTAAGACTCACATTTCCGCTTTTCAGGATACCGATATCTGATTTTTCATTGCTGTCAAATGGAACCGCATGTATGCGATGGTTGTAATGACTGCCGTTTTTTTCGAAGAGAGAGCCATACATGGCGTGTCCAAGGGATGCATCGACAACTTTATGATCGTTATTGAGCTGATATGGAATATTAGCACTCCATGTAACAGGAGCTGTTGTCCGATTTGGCACTACGTTCTCAAAGATCTGATGCAAGACAGCTCTATTCTGTTGTTCGATATGCGAGATTACAGATTGTTCAAACTTTTTGTGTGAATCCCACTGCTCTCGCTTAATATTTCGCGGAAATTCTTGTGATAGCGCCAGTGCTGGAAGCCCGGCGATATTCGCCTCGAGACAGGCTCCTACCGTGCCCGATGAAAGCATGAATCCGAGTCCGGTGTTAAGCCCAATATTTATACCCGAAACGACAAGGTCTGGCTTTGAAGAGCTGGCGTGATATATTCCCCAATTTGTCGCATCAGCCGGAGTGCCATCAATGCAGAAAGCTTGATGTCCCTCAAAATCCATTTCCTCAATAAGGACTGGATCGTGAGCCGTAATGCTTTTTCCTCTCCAACTTTGTTCATATTTGGGCACAACAATTGATAAGGTTCCCAAGGGCTGGAGGAACTGCACGAGCATGGAGAAGAGAGGTGACGTGAAGCTATCATCATTGGTAACGAGAATCTTCATAAATTACTATCACTCATACAAAAAATAGACTTACTCACCTTCGGGTAAGAATCCTAGATCTTGGAGCAACGCAGTACGCTCTGGATCAGAGCTAGCATCATTATCATGCCAGAGAGGAAAGCCGGCCTCGTTGCGAGCAATGAGTGTAAGAATCTTTTCCTCAGAGCCTGGCGGATGCAAAGTCGGCATATGAGGCCCCTGCGCTGACGAATCGGTAGGATTAGTCAGCACGGAGTAAATATCATCTGGATTAAGAGAGCGTAGTAGAGAGTCGTGCTCACGCAGAAATGAATTGCATGAGGCCTTGATATGCGCGATTCTGGATCGAGGCATCACCTCAGCTAATTCACGGCGCATTGTATCCTCAAATTGTCGACATAAAATATCCGAAATAGTAGATAGATAACAAGCAGTATGGATAGTCGTCAGGGAACGGGCAATTTCCGCTTCTACGGGACGGTGAAAGGACCTCTCTCTCTCCGTGGGGTCGGTAGTATTAGGTTGATTCATAATTTGGGAACCTCTTTAGTAATGTGCTTTATCATGGTCTCATGCGCATGTGTGCAGTGCATCGTTCTGTTTTGCTAGTATATGATAGCCGCTTGTGGGTAGCTAGTCTTTTGCCCATCGGTCTAAATCAAATTCCCATAAAAACGGACACGTTTTAGTTGTTCTTTGCCGGAAAAGACCTTTACCGCCAATACATATCTCAATATCCTCTCAAGTATGAAGCACGTAGTTGGAGCGATTGAGGCTGGCGGAACAAAGTTTAACTGTGCCGTGGTGACGGAGCAGAGGGAGGTTCTTGCGGAAGCACGTATTGCCACCACGACTCCAGAGCAAACTCTACGAGAGGCTCGTGCCTTTTTTGAATCCTCTTTCCACGCGCTATCAGCGTTGGGAATTAGTTGCTTTGGTCCGATTGATCTGGACATCTCTTCGCCTACCTATGGTTACATCACTGAAACTCCCAAGTCGGGTTGGCGGAATACAGATGTCATTGGAGCATTCAAGCAGATGGATATTCCTGTCGCCTTTGACACCGATGTAAATGGCGCTGCATTTGGAGAACATAAGTTTGGTGCTGCACAAGACCTTCATACCTTTGCTTACTATACCATTGGGACAGGCATAGGTGGAGGTGGCATGTTTGCCGGTCAGTTATTACACGGTTTGACGCATCCGGAGATGGGACATGTTTTCTTGCCCCAACGAGATGATGATAGGTCGTTTGAGGGGATCTGTCCTTATCATGCAGGATGCCTTGAGGGATTGGCATCAGGGCCAGCATTGCAGAAACGGTGGGGAACTACCGCGGAAAATTTGCCTGAAGATCATCCAGCATGGGATTTAGAGGCACATTATATTGCACTAGCATTGGTCAATACGATTTGCACCATATCGCCACAGCGAATAATTCTTGGCGGAGGAGTTATGAGCCAAGGTGTTCTATTCCCGTTGGTGCGTCAGAAAGTATTGAGTCTCCTAAATGGCTATATCCATCATCCTACGTTGGTACAGGAGATGAATTCATTTATCGTTCCACCAGCCCTTGAGAATCGCTCAGCGATTTTTGGTGCGGCAGCAATGGCGCTTACGAGTACCGATTGCGATAAACGATTTCTCTAGCTTGCACCAGCCAGTGTGCCACACGCTGCTGCGATATCCGACCCACCAGAGTATCGGCGCGCAATTGGTTGCTTCAAATAGAACGCCAGCGCATCTCTAAAAACTTGTAATTCCTGCCGAGTCGGGGGAGCGTACCGCTTGGTATTGTCTGTAACGTCAATTAGGTCGATTCTAACAGGAATATCGCCGATTAATTTTGCGAGTTCTTGAGCATCTTGTTCACTCACGTTTTCGCCGCTGATACAAACGTAGCTAAGATTAATTCTTGTTTTTCTGACTTTGGTGTATCGACGAGCCTCCTCGATAATATCTCTGATTGGAAATTGTGCCGCGACTGGAACTAGTCGAGCTCGTTTCTTATCACACGCTGCGCCTAAACTGATAGAGAGGCGAAATGGAAGGTTCATGTCGGTAAATTGCCGAATTCGTGGGAGGATTCCGACGGTGCTTATTGTGATTGCCTTTCCACTGATTGCATTTTGTAAGGGGTGCCGCATCCAATCTGCGGCCTGTATAACTCGAGAAAAGTTAAGAAATGGCTCGCCCATACCCATGAATACCGCTCCCGTAATAGTGCGGCCCTGTTGCTGTGCGATACGACGAGCGTGTATGAGCTGATCGATAATCTCCCACGCGTGAAGGTTTCTTCTGCTTGTCATACGAGCAGTAGCGCAGAATCTACATCCCATTGTACAACCTACCTGCGATGAGACGCAGACACTTACGCTGTCTTTTTTGTGAAGAGGAATTAAGACTGTCTCTATTGATAGATCGTCATTGGTCTTCAATACCAATTTCTCAAAGCCATCTACCGATGAGCGAACGTGTTGGCTTACTGCGAGCGATAGGGGCGTGGCGATATGCGAGGCGAGTTGCTTTGGGAGCTGAGCTTCATATCTAATCGCTTCGGGATCGTAGATGCCTTTGCCGATTACAGCGCTTGCCCATCGCCGCGCTGTACTAGAAGAGATGCCCCGTTGAAGAGCTTGAGCATAAAAATCATTTGGAGGAAGGTTCCTGGGGTCAAGCGAATCCATTGACGAAAAACTGCTTTCGTATGGATGGGGTATTGTTATAGTTCGGAGGATGTTGTTATCTGTTGCCATAAAAAATCTTGGGGGAAGTTTGACAGAAAATGGCTGAAAAGAGCAAATATGTTGCAATGACCTTTTTTTCGCAGTCATGATAGCAGAAACGGGAGATAAGACATGAGTTCTCAGATAGTTACAAAGTCAGTTGAAGTCGTTTGTGGACAAGAACGAAAAGGTGGCACAATTGCGGTAACCGAATTTGATTCAAAAGAACGGAGCAAACGAGCGGCTAAGATTGGAATGATATGTCTTGTAAGTCTTGGGATAAGTGTTTTTATTCCGGGCGCTCATTTTGTGCTTGTGCCACTGCTGATTGTTGTAACTCCGTTTTTGATATTTCGTGCGTATAATGTTGGCAGTGCGATTACCGATATGTCGATTGTGTGTGCACAGTGTGGTGGAGAGGTGAGCGCTGTTTCAACAAGAGAGCGATATCCTCTCTATGAGACGTGCGTTGTGTGCCATCGTGAAAATCGCATAGTCCTTTCTCCTGTCTCGAATTAGGATAAGCCTGCGTTAGCGAGTTTATCTGGCTGACGAGGCATAAAGGAACATGATTACTCGTTTGTTATCTCCGTAATTACTGTGACCTTACTCATGGGAGTTCCTCTGAGGACTCTTTACTATCGTTTTTGTGTTTCCTTGGGGATAAACCCTAAGGTCAGAGAAAAACGGAGGACACAATGTTTCGAAGTAATTATCCATTACGTAGTAGTCGTTTATTTGGAGAGGATTTGCCTGCTGCACCACGGTCGTTGCAGAAGGCAATTGATTCAGTTCTACAAGATATGTGGGAGCCCTATTTTACATCGAGTAAGTTTACTTTTACTCCGCAGATTGATGTCGAAGAGGATGAAAAGCAGGTTCGTATCGTAGCAGAACTTCCTGGGATGCAAGAGCAGGATATTGAGATTGTGTATGAGCCAGGCTCACTCGTCCTTCGAGGAGAAAAGAAAGAAGAGGAACATCTTGAATACCCGCGCGGTAGAGGTCGATACGATGAGCGCAGGTACGGTGCGTTTGAACGTCGGATACCACTTCGTGCTGAGGTAGAAGAAGAAGAAATTCAAGCCAATTTTGACCGTGGAGTTCTGATTATTACATTACCAAAGACAGAGGAAGTACGAGCGCAGGCGAAAAAGATCCCTGTACAACTTGGGAAGTCACAGGGACAGATCGAATCGAGCCGCTCTCGACAATCGAGTGCAACGCACTAGAATAGAAACATTCACGACAGATTTTCGTTGCTTTGTAACGTCGTGACCACTATTACCAGAGGTAGTTCTCCGGGAACTCTCGAAAAAATTTGGGAGCCGGAGAACTTTTTAGTGGGCAAGAATCTACCATGAAAGAAATATGTGGATTGCTGTCCTGTGTGACATAAAAGTAAGGGTCGCCTGATTATGAAAATGGCATCTCTCTCGCCAAACTGGCCCTCTAGGTTCGTTTCCGCCATATCCATAGTAAGCGCTCTGAAGTAGCTAGCACGATTGGCCCGAGGATTACTCCAGACGCACCTACAGTTAACATGCCTCCAAAGAGAAAGAGGAAAAGTATCAGCGGATGATAGTGAATTTTTTTTCCGACTAGCCAAGGATAAATGATATTGTCAGAGAGTCCAATAATGATACTGCCCCAACCGATTGCGAACACTCCGCGGATCCAACTTCCCTGAAGTAGAAGAAATATAGCCAGAGGAAGCCACACTATAAAGGTTCCCAGGTAGGGAACGAGAGCAAGAAGAGTCATAATGACCGTCCAGATAAGGATATTGTGAATCTCCAACCACCAGAGGAGTGCGGCACCTAAAGCCCCTTGTAGGAGAGCAATGGCAATTATACCAAAGATAACGCCATGTATAGTGTCAAGAATTCGTCGTAACACTGCGTCGGTTTCACGTGCAGAAAGGGGTATGAGAGACCGAAGCCCACGCAAGAAAGCAGAGCCGTCTCGAAGCGAAAAAAATACCACGGCTAAGGTAAGGAGTGTGTTGAAGATGCTTTTGATTGAGGAGCGGACGATATGTTGCGCCTGATTTTCCATAAAAAGAGAGATTTTCGTGAGGATAGCATCGAGAGGGAGGATGTGGAGCGCGCGCTCGGCGAAAGACGTTGTCTCCGGATGGTTCTTTAGAAAGTTGTTCCAAAGGGATTCAACTGACGCTGGACTCACTGAGCGCAATCCCTCTATTGCAGTTGATATAAGGAGATGAGTCGCCCATACAGTTGGAATGATAACGCCGATTCCCAATACAAACGTAAAGATCAGAGAGACAGTAGTTCGGTTGGGCGCACGTCGAAGAATCCGACGGTAGAGTGGTTGTATTGTTATGGCAAGGGCAATGCCCCATGTGATCGGAGCGATAAATTTGTAGAGAATGATAGCCGATCCTGTGAGTGTGCAGGTGGTAATCAATGCAAGAGCCCATTGCCTAAACCACGTGAGGGGAAGGAGGTCATGTGAATTAGAGGAGTTTTTTGCCATGACTAGTGTAGAAACAAAAAAACCTGGATGCAGATTAACTGCATCCAGGTCCGCGACGTTGTTTATGCGACATGAGCGCCCAAATGCCTTAAAGACTCCTTTCGTGAGTTACCTTTAAGGGAGATGAGCACCAAGGGGTCTGAAAACTATTGCTCTCAGTCTTTGGTATGAGAGGGGTCTCCCCCACCATTTTTCACGTCTCCCGGTTCATCGCAAGCGCTTTGTGCTTGTGTATGCCGGTTACATAAGCAACGTACAAACCAATAGTAGCAGTGCGTCTACGAAGGTGCGCTGACGGCGGACAGCCTATAAGAGGATCCTAAAAAGAACTGATGATGCCGACCAGAGGGTCGAGACGGCTTACGACAATTTTCCTGCAGCCGCGTACACTCGCTCCGGAGGAGTTCGAAGGTTCCAAACCAATCCGAACCAAGAGAGAACAACAAGAATGTAATGTGAAATATCTATCTCCCACCAGTAAAATCCCTGCCGCTCTGAGCCTGGATAGTAGTGGTGGTTGTTGTGCCATCCCTCACCTAAAGTGATCAACGCAAGAAACCAATGATTCTTACTGCAATCGGTGGATGGAAATCGACGCTTGCCGATAAGGTGGGTAAAAGAGTTAATACAAAACGTGCCGTGATACAAAAGAACAGTGCTAATAAAAAATCCCCACGTGAGCATTTGCAAGCCATTTGTTTCCAAAGAGGGGTAAGCATACTCAAGCCATACACCGAGGAAAAAGCAAGCCGCCCCCAGTAAAATAGGAGGCACGACGTTGAATCGCTCCAGAAGTTTTAATTCAGGAAATTTCACTAGGTCTTTTACGAGCTCAAGACGGGGCTCAAGAAATTGAGAGCTAAGCACCCAGCCAACATGTGCAAAGTAAATTCCATGGACGATCGGAGAATGAATGTCTTCGGGAGTATCGGAGTGTCGATGGTGGTGCCGATGGTGAGACGCCCACCAGATGGGACCTTTTTGTGCCGCGGTGGTTCCGAGGAATGCCAATAGAAACTGAAAGACTCGACTTGTCTCATACGAACGATGAGAAAAGTATCGGTGATAGACGCCGGTAATTGCAAACATGCGGATAACGTAAAGCGCAAGACATACCGCCACAGCGACCCAGCTAATCCCCACCCAGAGAGCACTCAAGCATGCAAGGTGAACAGCCCAGAAAACACCTTGCTTAAAGATGTTCATGAATGAGAAATTTTCTTTCGAGGTGTCGACATCTGCGTGATACATACCGATTGTTCCTTGTCACAAATAACCGCCTGAAATTGTGCCACGTTCCTCGATATTGAACAAGTAAACTGGTTAAGGTGTTGAGAGTGTTCAACATCAATCGGTGGGGCTTGTGTGACTAGAGGTTTTTAAAAGCCCTGGTATCTACAGAAATAAGAGCGATGAATAATGGATCTAACGTGAACGGGTGGCACATAACCCTGCGCATGGGGCCGCTCTTGCGCCACTGTTCTCTATAAACCACATTCTTGTATGGTGCGCCTATGCAACTTCGGGGATGGGCAATTTCTTTGCTCTCATCCAGAGGCTCTCGATGTCATAGAACTCTCTTACAGGTTCGTAAAAGATGTGAACTACAATATCTCCACAGTCGACTAAGACCCATTGCCCCTCTTCATACCCTTCAACTGATGAAGGCTTGTGACCGCTCTTGCACAATTCTTCTATGACTCTATTGGTAATGCCCTGAACCTGCCTATCCGAGCGGCCCGACACAACCACGAAGTAATCTGCAAAATCAGAGATCGAATGTACATCAAGTACTGTGATGTTTTGACCCTTGACTTCTTCACATGCATGAACGACCCGTTTTACGAGACCTAGCGAGTCGTTATCTTCCCGAACAATCAGCGCGAGATTCTTTCTCATATGGTGTGGTGTCCTCCATTATATTTATAAGGTGTATTTGTTTGATTGCTTTTAAATGAGAGCTCGAAAGGGTTGAGAGGGGTGATAGGTGATTGTGCGATATAGAGAGTCTTTTGCAACGCATCGAGACGTGTAGGCCAGAAGGTGCCAACGGTTGTCTGAAATCCAATGCTGTGGTTTCTGGTGTTTATAGGCAGTCTCCTAAAATCCTCTATCCTTCTTTAATGATACCATAGTGCCCAGAATCCAACAAAGAGAATTGAGTAGTGGTGTGAAATTAAGGGGTTGAATGGGCTATAAGAGCCTTGTGATGGGCGGTTAAACAACGCCATACATGCCCTGTGTGAGAATAAACCGATGCTGTAAGTAAGCTCTAAGGTTTACTCATAGGAGGTCTTTGTGTCTTAGGTAATCGTTGCTCGTTTTAACGGATTAAGGTGCCCATTCCGTGTGTCTTCGCCACGACATATCCGAGTCTGCGAAATCCATCGTGCGGCAACCCAATATCCAACAGGTATAGTAAAGAAGCGGGTCTTTGGGGGTGCGATATCTAGAATGGCATACAAAAGACTCTCGCTTAAGACGCTAAATACGCTTGCGCCAACGATTAAGATAGGGGCGATAAACCAATAGTTTTTCCAAAAATATGCGCTCGAGCGAAATAGGACGATATACGACACAAACACGTGTGTAATACCAAACAAGCCAAATGCAGGAAGCATGGTAATGACTAGATAGAGGCCGAGGCTCGTTTGGTAAGAGAAGAAATTTTGAACGAATGTAATATCAAGCTCTCCACGGACTAGTGAATCGGTAAGTGTGATTGCGATACCTATCGCCGCGCAGGCGCCAAATGAAGCGAGCAGAATTAAAGCAAGAGCTTTTAATGGAATGGTGATAAAAGAACGAACCTGCATAGACCTCCGATTTAGGGGTTGGCGGCGGGCGTTTTTGCCCCGCGCCACGAGCTGTCAAACTCACAGAGGTATCTCCCCGGTGAGCTAATGAGGTAATCGAACTGGTGATGTAAAAGTTTCGTGTCGAAGCCGAATTGAAGGAAATTAAATCAAGTAAGTACCGGTTTTTTACCGTGAACAGCTCGAGGCTGAACGATTGTTCCACGGCATCCTAGCTAGAAGCATTCCCATCCCACAGGTGTCAGTAACTCCAGCAAAGATAAGTCCTGCTCCGACAAATCCCGAGATGACATAGCCAATCGGATGTACGAGAGAGCCAAGAATAACACCAAATAGTACTAATGTGCCTGCCGCTATTCGAACTTGTCGTTCGAGAGAGATAGTCTTTCTTCCGTTTATTGTGGGTAGGCCAGCGGCCTGCCACGCAGTTATTCCACCCTCAAGAACCACCGCGTTAGAGACGCCAGCTTGCACTAGCTTCTCGTATGCTTGAGAGGCGCGACCTCCTGAGCGACAAACAACGATACATCGAGATGATTGCGCACTTAAGGTCTTTATCTCTTCGGTCGAGAGCGTTTGCAGGGGCCGTAGTACAGCACCGTTAATATGCGATTCTTCAAATTCTGCCGGGGTTCGTACGTCTAGCAAAAGTGATTCGCGGGAGTGTTCAAGGGCTTCTTGTGGTGAGATAGTTTGTGGTGCATTCATTGTAGTTTCCTAGCATAGCGTTATGCGAGTTTTATATTTTGATTTACGCTACGGCCTCTTTTAGCTGGCTTTCCATTATAAATTTCTCGACAGCTTCTAGGGGTATGACTGGCATCCCCCCAGCATACGTTGCATGCATTGCGCCGGTAATGTTGCCAAACTGGCAGCATTCTTCGAGCGGTGCGCCACTAAGAAATTTGTAGGTAAATCCCGCTGAAAAAGCGTCACCGGAGCCGATTGTGTCAACCACAGAGACCGGTATGCCGGGAACAGTAACACTTCCAGTCGATGTATCCACTGCCAGAACGCCCTTTTCGCCGAGGGTAATCAGAATTGTGTCGATCCGAAAGTGTTTCATGATGATTTCAGAGAAGGCTTCTGGTTCGGTTGTCTCAATTTCTAGAAGACTAGCCACCATATCAACTTCACTTTGATTAAGTTTGAGAATGTTGGTGAGCTCTAGTGAGCGATGGATCGTCTCCTTTGTATAGCAGTTTCGTCGCAGATTGATATCCAGAAACTTCGTGGCTTGAGAAGCGGTATCGAGCAACGTGTATATCGTCGAACGTCCTTTGTCCGTTCGTTGAGCTAACGTCCCGAAGCAAACAAAAGAAGCCTCTTTTGCGGCTGTTTCTAGAGTGGTAGTCCACTCTAAATTATCATAGGCAACGTCTGGATTGATCGTAAAACTTGGGTTTCCATCTGAGGTAAGTTTGACATCTACTGTGCCGGTTGGGGTGTCTGTGTCTCTTTGCAGGAGAGAGAGATCAAAATTAAGTTCTGTTAAGCCGTCGATTAGCTCCTGACCGAGCACATCCTCTCCGATTCTGCTAACCATCAGAGCTGGAACGCCTAACTGGCGTAACCGGAAACAGTAGTTAGCTGGTGCCCCGCCCAACAGTTTTCCGCTTGGGAGCATGTCCCAAAGTAGTTCTCCGAGTGCAAGTACCTTGCCGCAGTTAATCTCAGATTGCATTGCGCGAGCCTCCATAATAGTTACGTTCACAAAACTTTCTTAACCTATTTTTTGTTGTAGGTATAGACCGACCACCATTGTTTACCCGCAAAATCAGTGTTTCCCAATGAGAAGTGTGCGCCATCGGAGGAAAGGAGTGTTCGTCTTTAATTGTTGAGTTAGGGGGATAATATGTTGCTATTTATAGCAATTTTTGTATTAGTGGAGGAGCTTTAAATAGTACTTTGTTCCTTCGCGTTGATGGCGTATTCTTTGGTCAGTTGACATCGCAAAGTCTCGTTGATAGTCTTTCGCTCGTTGATAGGAAACGCTTTTATTGTTTCCAATTGCTTATATTTAGTTCGTTAAATCGCACCCAGCATAGGGACAAAGCTTTTCGCATGATTCTTCTGGGAATGTGGCAATTTTTTTGGTTGCCATAGTTGCGTCACAACGTTGGCCCTGCTTTTCTTAAGGGTCTTATTGAAGCGTATTACTGCTCAAGTTTAAAAGGGGCGCCCTTGTCTGCCTCATGGTGTGTTTGTGACGCGCATGATAGGCAAGAGTCTCTTTTTTGTTTGTTTTGTCCTTAGATGAGCAGTTTTTCGGAATATCAAATATGGGTCAGGGAGCAACGCAACAAGTAGACTCTAGAGACCGTGGAACTGGAAGCCGTGGAACTGGAAGCCGTGAACAAAGAGATGACTCGGGCAGCCCGCCTTGTCTGAGCGAAGAGTCTATTCCTGGACTGCATAGGGTCTTGTTGTCAAAAGTGGAGGGAGTAGTTGAAATATCGCCTCGTGGTGTTATCTCTGATTTTGATGAAACGATAGCAAGAGGGACCGGGGTGTTTCATGACAGTCATAAAGGTCGTTTTGCATGGGCTTTGACGAGGTCGCTGCTCGCCTCTCAATTTCAATCTCTCAGTCATGATTGTCATGTACAATACCTCTACACAGGCTCTATTTTTAACGCAACGGACTGGAGCCCATATGCCGAGGCTGCAGGCCAGAGTGAGGATGCCGTTATCCGACAGATAGCTAAAACTCATATTAAAGGGAGAGATAGCAAAACTGATGTTGAAGAGAGATATGTTGCAGAGCTCGTTGGCCGCTTGCAAGGAGAGTTGCAGATAATGTTGGAAGGCGACAGCATCGTAAGTCAGTTAGCCGAAGCAACAGATGTAACGCTCGATCAAGGTGTCGCCGCAATCTACAGGGCTTCCATAGAAAGAGGAGTTCCATTTATTATTTGTAGTGCTTCGAGCACACCAATAGTAAGGTTGCTGTGGCAGTTTCTGCACAGGGAAATTTCTGGTATTTCAGAGCCTCCAATTATGGGAAATGCAACTAAGAAACTAAATGGAGGTTTTAGTGGCCAGGATGTACGGAAAGCTTGCCTGCAGGCTAGCATCGCTCCAGAACAAGCTATCATGTTGGGAGATAGTATTGGAGATGTTGGCGCGGCGTTTTTAGCAGGCATTCCCGATGTGTATATCCGATTGCCTCTTGCTGGCTTAGATGAAGAGAAGGTTAAAGCAGTTGAGTTCGCTTTTACCCAAGAGGTTCTTAATCTACCCCGGATTCATGAGGGGATCAGCGGCCGAGTCCATCTGATAGATGATTTCAAAAATCTTAGATTCGTATAAATTGCGGGAGATAAATCAGTGAATTTGATGAGTGCGCACAATTACTATAAGGACATGCCGACTGACTTCCTCGAACGAGAGGATTATATTAACTTCTGCACTAAGGTTGGAGCACAGGAGCCCCCAAGAGTTTCTAGCCCCTTGTTTGATCAGCTTATGAGACAAATAGAGTTTGATTCGCAGTCGAGTGTGATATCGACTCCTTGGGGAGGGGTTGTTATTGAGAGTCTCTCGAATAATGACACAGAAGTTAAGAAGAATTTGGTTGTGAAACAAGGAAAGTATTTAGCGTTTGAGAAACACTCTCAAAAGGTTGAAACACTTTCATGGAAAGAGGGGCTAGGAGTTCTGGTCTACCGCCCTAGAGAGGGGGGCGCTCTTAGAACGGCTGAAATCAAGGAGGGGTTTTCAATAACCCTGGAGCCAGGTCAGGAGCACACCATCATTGCGCGTAGTAATTTGGTTGTGTGGGAGGAGTCCACAGACCCATTAGGAATGGATAACGACTTGATTTTTATCTATGAGCCGTAATCGGGTCCAAGTATTCGTAGTTTTTCTATAGTTAGCAGGTCGCTTGCGTAGAGTTTTAAGTGAGCCGGCTTACAGCCGAGAGCCCGAGCCTGCTCCTGCTAGCGGATCCCAGTCGATTACCTGGATGTCCCGCTCCATTAGAGCTATGCGTACCTCTTTATTTTGCTCTGAGGGCGTTACCCATACCTGTTCAAGATTAGGTAGCGACAAAAGAGGGCTTATATCAAGCTCAAAATCAAATCCGAAATGACTCTGCCAGACCTGAACAATTCGCAATCTTTGGCATGCTGTCAGGGGCTCAAGACTCCTGATGTTGCAGTACGAGAGGCGCGCTTCCTCTAGTTGAGAGAGATTCCCTACTGGCGAGGTGTCGTATAGCGGCGATCCCTCAAGGTTTAATTCCTTAAGAGAAGATGCCTCCGAGAGCACATCAAACGATTTAATCTCTTTACAGGAGCGCAGGTGTAACTTTTCCAAATCCCCGCACTTAGAGAAGTCGGGGATTTCTTTAAATGCACCTCCCCATAAACAAAGAGCTTGGAGGCCAGATAAGTCGCTAAGGGCGGTAATATCGGGGTACCAACTACCAGAAGACATAATGAACTCGTGTACGCGTCCATTGGAGTTAATCTTTGCATAACTTGTAAGGAGCATCTCCTGTGCGGGAAACGAAGCTTCAGGAATAAAGGCTCTATTGTCCTCAATAAATCGGCGAAGCGTTAGGATGTCTTGTTTTATTACCGATACCCGATGCCCTGTCAGGTCTCCTTGTGACTGCTCAGTACTATTTGAGAAGAAATGCTCTGCCATTCTTTCAATTCTAACACATTGCAAAAAGCAATTCATGCACCGTTTTGGTTGGTAAAAAGCTAGTTTCTGTCTATAAAGTTCCGTAACATACGGAATTCAGGCGAGGATAGTGATTTATTGCGGGGCTGTCTCCAAGAGTTGATCGACGATATGCCTGCTCTGGAGGTTCCAGACTCAGTTTTGTCAAAATCTTCCTCTTAGATCAAAGCGTGTTGCGAGCCGGTGTTCGGTTTGAGTTTGATTAGATGCTTTGGAAGAATCTATATGCGCAGTCCCTCGGTGGCAGGCGCCCTTTTTAGAGCTTTTCTTTGACCCTCGATGAGATCAGATAGCACTCCCCCCCTTCGATAGTAACGATAGATTTACCTACCCGTGTGTCTGTCCTCTCTGCAATTAAAAATTGTGATACTTCGACAGTTGTTGTTTGAGACACGCTCCGAAGGGGCTCTTCTATCGACCCAAGATCGATTTGGCTCTGTACTGCCATTTGTATGGGAAGAGCGTGTATCGGTTTAAACGGTGCGTCGGTGGAACCTTGTAACTCGATAGAGCTTTCTATGAGCGTTGTGCCGGTTTTGGTGTGAGACCATGTTGGAGGGAGATCTATGTTCTTGGATGCTTGGATACTGGTCATGATTTTGTGGGCCGAATGATCCTCTACAGATAGAATCCCGTCTGCTTTCGCATTTACAAGTGCTCTAAAATCCGTTGGCTCGTAGGGAGATAGAAGAAGCTTGTCTCTATGAGCATACTGTCGAGGACAAAGCACCACCCCTTGAACGCCGCAATCTCTTGTCGGAGGCACAAAAGCTAGCATATCGGAGCTAAGGGTTCCTTCGAGCCTTATTGGCTGGATCGCATCACGAGAAAACGGTACAAGGAACCCGGTTGCATCGCTTTTAAACCGTGGGCTGCTGTGTCTGAGGAACACTTGTTGTGGTGAGAAGTTGATGTGGACAGAATATGAATTTATATGAGTCTTATCAGGATCTCCCTTATAAGAGAAACGAAGTTCAACCGCGAAGTCTGATTTAGTCACCGTTACTGCCTTAGCAAGCGACTGATTGGGAACATCTCCTTTAGATATTTCAACGGGACACAGCTGCTCTAAAACTGCCTTTGTATCTATCGGAGAGATGTTTTCTTCAAAGGTTTGCATTAACAAACTGCGCCGCTTTTGATCGAGTGGAGACGCTACCAGAAGTGACGATGACGGGTATTGTGATGCGGGTGTATGTAATGCCGTTAATGAAGGATGAGGCTGTGCCCAACTATTGTGAGGTGGTGTTAAAAGACTTATCAGATATAGTAGAATTAGATATCTCATCGCGCGCATTACTCCGAATCTCGTAGTTGTGTCTGTAATGTCAGAAGTTTTTCTGGAGTTCCAATATCAGTCCAGGTTGTGGCATCAATCTCAGAGACATAGACGTTATTAGTATTTCGAGCTGCTAACAAAAACGCCTCCATGATAGAAAAGCTTGCTTGATCAGGCATGTATTGAAAGATGCTAGGCGAGCAGATGCTTATGCCGCTAAACGCTAGTCGTCGTTCGGTTGCTTTAGGGGTGTGTGGTGGTTGCTCTCCCGTCCATCCTGTCACCCTACTGTTGGCATCGACAAACACTCCTCGACTTGAGGACCGAGTCATACACACAAGTGTTGCAGAAGCTTGCTGTTTGAGATGCGCTTGATACGTAACGCCGATATCTGACGTGCAGTAAATATCGGCGTTATGAACGATAAAGGCCGACTCATTTTCAAAATGTCTTGCCACATTTTTGAGACCGCCACCGGTATCGAGTAGTGATGTCTCGTGCGAGAGATGAACTGTGATGCCATATTGCTCCTGCTGACTTATATGCGCCTCGAGTTGTTCAGCCATGTGGTGTGTGTTAACGACGAGCTCCGATGCGCCTAGTTTTACCAGTTTTTTGGCCACATGATCGAGGATGGTCTCACCGTTTCCAAGCGGCATGAGGCATTTGGGCGTAGATTGTGTGAGGGCGCCTAAGCGGGAACCTATGCCCGCTGCCAGAATCATTGCTTTCATGTCGGATAGCATACGGCATGATGTGGTGGTTGAGAAGAGTATGATGTTTTTCTCACCTTAAAAATTTAAGGTGTGTTAGAAGCATTAGTGTATTGTTACGAAACAAGCTGGGATACTTTTTCCGCACAAGGAGCATATCATGAAAGATGTATTGTCGTGGTCTAGCTGGGCCTCTCCTCAGATTTACGAGCTCTTGGAGTTTGCAGCACACGTTAAAGATAATCGATCGCACTTTAACGGCGCTATGGTTGGCAGAAGTATAGCGCTGCTCTTTCAAAAAACATCGACCCGCACACGGGTGTCATTTGAAGCTGCTATGACCGAAATGGGCGGACATGCGATTGCTATTGATTGGCGGTCATCTAATTTCGATCTTACAGATATCTCGTTTGAGAGCAGGTATCTATCGAGAAATGTCGCGCTTATTATGGCTCGAGTAAAGAGGCACGAAGATCTGCTAAAGATAGCTGATGGCTCAGAAGTTCCAGTTGTAAACGGGTGCTGTAATCAGTTTCACCCCTGCCAGAGTCTAGCTGATATGTTGACGATATATCGGCATTCAGGATCACTAAAGGGGATTACACTCTGCTATGTCGGTGTGCATAACAATGTAACGAACTCTCTTATTGAGATTACGGCGGCTCTTGGTGTTCATTTAGTGTTGGTGACGCCTTTAGTGAGGGATGATGCCTATGTAGAAAGTGTTGTAAACAAAGGAGTCGCTGCAAAGACCTTGACGTGGGAGAAGGATGTGCGGCATGCAGTACGGCATGCTGATTACGTGTACACTGATACGTGGGTCGATATGGAGCTTTTCGATGATCCAGCCTATGCTGAGGAGAAAGAGGAGCGAATAGAGTTGATGCGACCGTATCAATTAAATCGTGATTTGTTGGAGGGCTCTAGCGCGAAGGTAATGCACGACATGCCGATACATGCGGGATATGAGATCTCAAAGGAACTAGTCCTAGACCCACGCTCGATTATTTTTGATCAAGCTGAGAATCGACTTGATGCACAGAAGGCACTCATTTTAAGGCTTTTAGATGGTAGCTTTGAAAGATTAATTTCCTAGCCGTATTAAGCCGATGGAGAGATTCCTGCTCTATCGAGGTCAATGAGGATGAGATTTCCGAAATGAAAGACTAATCCTTTTTCTACCAATGTTCGTAAGAAGAGTGTATCGGTGTCCATGTTTTTTCGGGCGGAGCGAATCTCTTCTCGAAACGGAGAGAAATAACTTGGTGTTTTAGAGAGGTGGCGCTTGTCGATGAGAACGTGGGTGACGCGATACTTGGAACGAAGGTGTTGAAATGGCTTTTCGTCAACGGCGCTAAAAGCTTCAATGATTGCTCTTGTACGTTTTCTCATCTCTTCGAGGTAGTCTCGGTGAAAGATTTGATGTCCTTCCTCATAAACGAGAACGCTGCGAGCTGAGAATAGGGGGATCATATTCGCTATTCCACGGGGCCATGCGGCGATGACACTGTCTTTGGGAAGAGAGCGAATAAAAGAAAAAAGTGGAAGGCTCCCAGAGGCGCTGGGAACGGGTTGGGCCGGAAGATTTGTCCAGCCGAGAAAGGCCACTAATAGTGCGCATGTGAGAGCGCCGATGGTTTTTCGGGCGAATGGAAGAAACGTACGGCTTAAGGCCATTGCGCCATGAAACCATACTGCTGGGAAAACAATTGGAATAAGAGCGGTGATACCGATTGTCGTATAGCGCGATGGTATATAGATAAGCGGAAATGTGATTGTCGCTATCCCGTATGTCGCCCCTACTGCAAGTATAAATAACAAAAGCCTTGCTGTCGGTTGCGAAAGTGCTCCTTGGTTATATCGAAGGGCAAGAAGACCGAGGATAGCGGTTAGTAGCAAGATAGTTATTCGTTGTTGTTTGGGCGAGAGTCCTAAGTATGCACCAAGGGTTTGTTTTTCTTCGACGCCTTTTTGGCGGTTACCCGATATTCGTTCGGCTAAGATGTTGGCAGTCGTGACTTTTAATACATCTTGGAAGAATCCTGTCGGTACTCCTCTATCTCCTTGGGTATAACGGCCGTTACCACCCCATTCTGCGTATTCTGTTTCGGCTGACAGTGAGAGGCGCTCTCCGTACTGCATACCCCCTCGTAGTTGAGGGACTGCCATGAGAGCGCATATGATTCCCGTGGCTCCTAAGAGAAAAATGCGCTTAACCGGAGACCATGAAGAGGCCTCTCCTCGATACTGCTTTGGGCACACAACTAAAAGAAGCGAAAGTACTGCATACAACAGAATAGATGCTGCAGGATAAAGAGGCATTGCTATTACTGCAAGAGAGGCGAGTCCGATTGCATTGCCTTGCACCGTGAAGAGTAGCCCCGCAGAAGTCAGACAGAATCCAAAGCCCCGCTGAATACCACCTAAAAAATAGAAATTCTTCAAGACACCACCAAAAGCTAAGAAGAGGGTGGTGGATGCAACCACTTTGCCCGCGAGTCGATAAGCGGTAAGGGTACTCAAGTAGATAAAAGCCACACTCATTGTGAGCGTCACGAATTTGGATGCATGGGGCGGGTACGTGACGAGCATTAAAACTCCGTAAAACCAACGGAATAAAAAGGGAAGAATTGCGGTTTCGTAGTAGCTGATGATGTAATCATTGACGAGAAGCGTTTTGTCGTACGAATTCCAAAACGGGGCTATGTGCTGGAGTGCATCGCCGTTAAAGGAATATGGATCGAAGAGGCTTGTGAGGCGTACCACTAAAGGTTTCCAGTACATTAACACCACTATTAACAACACGCAGACAGGAGGAAGGAGCTTTGAGAACTGGGGATGCAATTTGCGAAGCACGGCGTATCCTTGCGATCAGTGTCATACCAGAACGACCGCTTGTTTTGGTAGGTTAGATGCTGTTTTGACGAGTTCTGAGCATCTCCCGAAGTCATGTGTGGGTCAAGGTCTGAGGCGGGTTTTTACTGCAAAAATCAACACTTAACCCCTTCTACAGGTGGAGTTTCTTGGTATGTCAGCAGATGTTTTACAAATTAAATTATTCAAAAATATTGAAGCAGACAACGCCTTTAATAAGATGGGTGGGGAGAGGGAAGAGCCGGCTTGATATGAATAAAGACAAACGTTTCAGCGCCAAGGGTGTAAAGATACTATTGACGATGGTTCTTGGTGCCTTATCGTTCTTAGACGTAACACATGCGCAAGAACGGGAAACTCAGGATCTTGGGGAGGTTTTGGCCCTCTCTGAGTGTCGGCTCTATGCTCCCAGAATTGACGATGTTATCTGCACTGTAGCTGTAGTTCCACTTGAAATTAGAGCTGTAGTTGTTTCGAGGCGACCTGTATCGCAACTTCGAAGAAATGGTAAGCGGATTCGGCGGCGAATTAGACGACGTGTTTTCTCAGATGCTGATGGTCATCTAACATCCCTTCGCAGAAACCTCCCGGCAGGCTCATACCGCATACGCCTTGTTTCGGTTCGGACAGCTCAAGTAAGCTTTTCAATACAAAACCTCATCGTTGCACCACGGATTCTTAAAGTCGGGAAAGCTGAGCCGCAATTTTTAGCCATACAGCATAAGGACTGGGATGAAGCGCCGATAGTCGTTGATTACTAGGTTTTCTAAGTTTTTCACAAACGTATACTTTTGATTCCACAAAATCATTCAAACCACTTCTAGGTTGGACGCAACTGTTTTGAGTGCTATTCTCTCGGTTGTCTAAAAGAGTTTTCCAAGTATTCCGAGAGTTTTCATGCCTTCTACCGTCCAAGATATAGTTTGTTATTTGTTGCCATTTATTGCAAAAGCTGGAGATTATAGTCTTCGTATTCAGCGTAATGTCGGCACGCACGATGCAAAGGATGGAGCGACAGCGTTTCATCATGCACTCTCTGATGCAGACCTTACTATTCAGAGTTACATTGAGGTAGCGCTTCTAGCCAAATTTCCAGAGGTAAGTTTCTTCTGTGAGGAACGAGCACAGTCGCTCAATGCGAAGTATTTCGTTGCCGATGCTCGATTAGAGGTTCTTCTTGATCCGATTGACGGCACCCGCTCGTACATAGATGGAAGGGCGCAATATCAAATAATCTGTGTTGTGCACGATGAAACAGAGATCGTTGGAGCCGTGTGTTTTATGCCCCGCAGAGACATGTGTTACGTCGCCACAAAGGGGCGGGGGGCGTATCTTTTGTCTCATAACGACGTTCGTGAGGGTAGAATGGGAGTAAAGATTTCGGCTGATCGCCTCGCGATAGATGCCCCAGTTCTTATGTTCAATCGGTCTGATCTTAGAGAGCGACTCGATTCGCATGTGGATGTAAGAGATCTGGTAGATGAATATGAGAAAGGTGAGCATGAAGGTTTCACATCCACTGACCTTATTGATGGAAGAGCCGCAGGCGTTATTATGTCTCCCTGTCAAGCGATAGACGGCGGTGCCCTTGCGTTTATAGCGAAAGAGATGGGAGCGATCGTTACCGATTTTGAAGGCAAACCGGTTGGCTCATACCGAGAGTCTCCTGATAGAGTTGCAACCGGAGTAGTAGTGGCGACTACAGAGGAGCTGCATGCGAAATTGCTCTCGGTTTTGCGGTAGAGTGGGCTGAGCGGGGACTGCACCGTACTGATCAAAGTAAAACCGTAGGACAAAGCAATATCGCAGGCGCTATGTTGTATGTGCAGCTTTGGTTTGCTCGTCTAGTCGAACTCGATGATTTGAGTCCTCTCAGTGGTAGACAGGCCAAATTACTTCCTACCCTTAAGCCGATGCTAGAACATTTTGAGAGCCAAAAAAGCGGAATCCTGTGACGTGCTGATAACGGCGAAAGATGTCAAATGGTGTGGATAGCTAGGTGTCAGTATTCCTTCACAGGCGTTTCTTGTTCTGCCTCTTTCAGTATTCTGACCGCCTGTGCTTCGCTACTCACTCACCACACACATGACCGTTGAGCTCCATCGCCGACTCTCCCAAAAAGGAGGAGCTTCCGGAGAATCCACGGAGGGCAGTCGGAAGGTAAGGACTCTCCTCTCCGAAATGTAAAGTTTTGTTGATTGCGAACAAATGTAATCTCAATGCTTCCGGTAGGATGAGCCATATCCATCTGACTTAAAAATGAACAGATGGTGAGATATGGATAAGAGCCGGGTAAAAGAATGTTCTCATCTGACTTAGAATCCGCCCGAACGCTGAGTATGGTGGCAACGTCACTCTGAAGGCCAGTAACATCAAGACCTTTTGGAATTACCAGGTGATTAGAATATGTAGGCTCCACCTGTAGGTTGCTGTACATAGAGAAACTGTTTCGATTCCTAATGCCGAGATAGGGGGAAACCCCAAGAATAAGCGGAGGAAGAAGCATTAAGACAAACGGCAGGGGTAAGCGCCCTGCGATTTGAAGCTTGTGTTGGATTCTATTAGAGGATTTGAAAACAGCCCACAGGATATATACTGCGAAGAGGGTCCAGAGCAAATATCGGATGATGGAAAAGTGTAGGGGTGAGAGCACTTGGATAGAGCAACATATAAGAAGCCCGTACAGCAATAATGCCCCACTCAAAAAGGCAGGATACCAATATGCCAATTTCTCGCGGTATAATCGCTTAAGGCTTGCGGTATCCAGCCAAGCACAGAGAAGAACAAAGAGGGTGCTCGAGAAATTTGCAAAATATTTGAGATAATTAGTCGCAAGTAGGCAGTGAAAAACCAGCCCAAATAGCACCCCATACCTGCGAGTTGGAGACCACATGAGCAGCAATGCGATCGCGAGCTCTGAGATGGCAGACCATACTCCGGGTGTTGATAACGTATCGAATGGATTTTCTTGCCAGAGCGTAGATGCTAATCCGTGTAACTCGATGCTCTGTTGGAAAAATTTAGATGCACAACTAATGGTGTTATTCAAATAGGCGGTGTTTAGTTTTGCAAAGAACGCAAAACAATAAACAACAATACACAGGTAGCGAAGTGTAGTAACTGCACGTCGCTCATGAGTGAAGCTTCGCGTGGAAATTACAAGGGTTGCTCCGCTCAATAAAAGAAGCACTCGATGATTAGGAACAACAGGAAAGCACCATGCGATATAGATTGCAAACGTCACTACAGCGCCGTGGAGAGCTCTACGAGATGATGGAAAGAAGAGTAGTATAAAGGCGCTTAGAACGCTTGCAATGTGCAGTAGGCCAAGCCACACATCACTAGTAACCAGGATGTTGTGATTTAGAGACCACAAAAGCGCAATCGTCCACAAAACAACAAGAGGTGCAATTCTATTGGATGTCATAGTCTTACGAAGTGATCTGAATAATACACTTTACATAGAGTACCGTTATGCCGAGAAGGACCGCAAGTAGTGATGGTTAAGGTGTTTCGTAACGTGCACCAGACCGCAGTGAAGTTTTGACGAGGAAAATCGCCATCGAGGTCGAACGCGCACAGAGCGCTGCTGAGCTAATACTCCACCGGAAACGGATCGAGACTTCTCCATAGGTACCACGTAGCAACTGTTCGCCAGGGCTTCCACGCTTCTCCGATAGCTATAATCTGGGATTTCTCTGCCTCTTTTCCGTCGAGGTAGTGTTTCTCCACGGCGCGAATGAGTCCGATGTCTTGGAGTGGATAGATATCAGCTCGTTGAAGTTGAAAGATTAGGAACATCTCAGCGGTCCACTGACCGATACCGCGGACTTCGCAAAGACGAGCAATCAGGTCATCATCTCCCATTGAGCGAAACGAGCGCGGATTTATTTGCTTTGTTTCGAAGTGCTGCGCCAAATCGAGAATATACTCTGTTTTTTGTCGTGAGAGTCCGCACGATCGGAGTTGTTGGGGTGTTTGTGTAAGTACACGAGCGACAGATACTCCGCCGACCTGTTTTTCAAATTTAGCCCACACAGACTGTGCGGCTTTGACGGATATCTGCTGACCTACTATCGCTCGAAGCAGCGTTTCAAACGCGGTGCCCCGAGATTGCAATCGAACATCTTTGTACTGTTTGATAAGTTTATTTAGTACAGGATCCTTTCTACTAAGCGCCCTGCATGCCTGAGGCCAGTAGTGTGGAACGCTCGGTGTAGCCATATAGAACTCTCTCTGTGTCTTCCTTTCTCTACGAGTTGGACCCATTATCATCTAAAAGCTTGAAGCCGTCAGATACGTGCGTGCTGGCATCTTGTCGGAGCATCCACTCCAGAGCGGGCCAGTTGGCTAAGATGTTCTGGGTCGGAACTCCACGAATTACAAGATATTTGACGAGAGCTTCTCCATCTGTTGCTTGTGCTGTTCTGACGGCGGCGCCTTTAGAGGCTTCAATAGGAAGCCCTGTGGCTGGATCAAATATATGCGCATACAGCTTGCCATCGATAACTATCGGTGTGCCGTGGGCGCGAGAAACCGTTAGCGTCTCATCGCGAAGCATTAAGCGTCCCGCTATACTGCCAAGTGTAAGCTCTAACTTAACAGGCCAGCCACTGGTGTTTGGAGGGCTTCCCACGCAGCCCATGCTACTTCTGCCGAAATTGATAAATGCGCGCTTAGTACCTTGTTCGCGTAGGTAGGCAAGCATCTTATCAACGGCGTATCCCTTTCCGATGCCACCTGTTTCGACTGCTACCGAAGGATACTGTTTTGCGATAGTGCCGTGCTCACCTAGTGAGACGCTATCTGATGTGAGAATCGGAAGCAGAGTTTTAATCTCGTGAGGAAGGGGCGGTCTATTCTGTTTTTGGGCACTATGCCACAGCGTAATAAGTGGACGGATCGTGATTGAGAAGGCCTCGGCGGTTTGTTTTGAGAGCTTCTTGCCGTCTTTAACAAGCTCGTAAAGTTCTGGAGAGACAGGCTGTGGAGCAGTAGTTTCTTTAGCGTTAAATACCGATACCGCGCTTTCGCTTTTCCATGTGCTTAACACATCGTCTAAATGTTCTGCGATAGCAAACGTTTCATTTAGTGTCGCACGACCCTCACGCTCGGAAGGAGCGTAGAGTGTGATGTCAAGCAGAGTTCCCATGACATACCGCACTTCCGATACTCGGACATCGGTATGAGCATCTGACGTACCTGTAAGTAAGTGGCACGCGGAGAGAGTCAGAAGTAGTACCGCTACAACGGATCTCATCGACTACGCCCGAGGTCTTACATTCGAATCGGTATACGCGTTTCGCTGGAAGGTAAATACCCCCCAAACCGACAAGCCAATGGTGATGATCAGTGATAGTTGAAGAAGGATAAACGAGATTATCTTCATATATGCAAACACGGGGCTTACAAAAACTATGAGCCAGCCAGAGGCTTCGTCGAGAAACGCTGTCGTAAAAGCGGTGACAATAAGCAGTAGCTTTAGCCCTCCTTTAATTGGAATAAAAAGAAGAAGATGCATCAGCGCTACTAAGAAGATTCCCATTGCAAAGAGATGAAAGTGGCTTATCTCAAGAAGTCCGCGAATGCTTTTGGGTCGTGTAAACTTTTCAGGAGAACCCAGGTAGTGCTCGACGATATCCTGATATCCAAAGCCCATATGGATGTAGAATCCAAAATTAGTGAGCCAAAACGCAAAGCAGTAAAAAAGAAAAAAGAGTACGATGACCCTTAGAAGGGAGTTCTTGTTCCATTCGCCTGTTACGATAAATCTCATCTAGAGTCTCTCTCATCGAGCACTACTGATAGCGAGGCTCTCACTGCGCGCACACCATCTGATAGTCCATTAACGGTCAGAGTTGATCCTGCTATTGGCGCGATGCCTTGTCCAGGGATTAATTCTTCCAGTGGTTGATTTCCCTCAAGCTGCTGCAACCACGAGTCAGTTGGTTGGTACTCTGAAGGCTCGTTAAATGCTAGTAGAACAACCTTTGAGACGGTTCTATCTGGGGTAAGTACGACCATAAATGCCGCAAGGTGTGACCGCATGATACGAGAGTCGATGATAGCGTATCCGACGACAGCTCCGTTTCGTCTTCCTTCATAGTAATGAAAGATATTAGACGAAAGCCTTGTGTATGCATCGTGTTCTATCTGCTCTCGGGCACTCTGAGAGAGTACCTTTGTGTTCTCATGAATCTCGACATCCTCTGCAAAAGCGATGTTCAGCGCCTCATCTTTAGCCAAGAAGACCTCAGCAGACGCTGAGGTAAAACACCAGCCTAGAGCGCTAACACAAATAAGTACAAAGCGTGCACAAAACATCTTCATTACAAGCACTTCTTAATAGACGAACCCGATGCCTAAAGCTACTTCGTCTGCTGAAGGATTTATGCCGTCAGTGGTGTAGTTTTTGTAGTCAGCCTTGAGCACGACTTTGTCGAGGGGCTTGTACGATAAACCGACTGTGTAGACTTGGCGATCTTTAGACGCATTGCGTGCAAATCCACTCGGAACTCCGAGTTGCGTATCTAACTGCTCAAACCGGACAAACGGACTAAGCGATTGCCGAGTGCCGTACACTAAATGAGGTAATACGTCATATGCAGCCTCGACGTACCAAGCGTTTTGGCGAGAGCCTATAGTTTCTCCAAGTGCCGCACTAACTATCTCAGCATCATCTATCGATGTCCAAGTTCCAAGGGCACGCAGAGCAAGTTGTCGGTAGCGATACTGAGCGTGCAGTTCACCGATTGTAGTACGCACGTTTGGAGTCGCCCCGTTAAAGTCTTCGTTTTGGCCCGAATTTCCCAACCAAAATGAACCTCCAACGAGTAATCCCGGAGCGAAGTCTGGGCTGTAATCTAATCTGCTAGTCCATGCGATATCCTCAAACAGAGCACGGTTTCCAGACTGCCTACCGCCACGGATTCCTGACTCCGTGAAGCCAGATGCACGTAGTCCGTTTACAACATACGACCGATACTCAAGGGTGCCGTTGGCTTCTGTTTGTCCGAATACACCAACCCCCATTTCATTCCACGTGGACGGGATAAGCGTTCGTTCGACATCTGGTCGCAACACGCCATAAAAATACGTTGGCTCATGAATCTCGTTTATAAATCCCATCGGGATGAGCACTGAACCTGCCCGAACGTTAAACTCCTTCTCCAGGAGAAAATCCATGTAAGCAAATTCAATCGCAACTTTGCCCTCTTGCGAACCAGAGTCTCCACCCATCGCGGTAGTGTTTCCGTGCTCAAGCTCTATCTCAGAGTTAAAGAGAATGTTGTCGCTAAACTTGTATCCGATGTATGTGACAAGCCTTTGTGCATCAGCTTGGTCAGAGGCGCCTTGATCGTCATCTACAAACGACCGATAGACCATCTCACCGTAGCCGCCTAGCGAAAGTCCCCCAGGAGCGTTGTAGACACTTGATGCCGCAGGACCCATCCCCCACTGGCTCTTAAGCTCCTTTTTCTCTGGAATGAGTTGCCCGATACGAGTCTGTTGAATCTCTTGAGCGAGGGTAGCGGTCGTCTCCTCTACCTTCTTATCCTGTTTCTCTAACTTAGCCTCCAAAGCCGCGAGTCGCTCCTTTAAGGCTTTAATCTCTGCGGCGTCATCGGCTATAGCTGTTGGTACTAGAGCTAACAGTAGTGAGGAGCCTAGAAGAAGTGAGAAGAATGATTTTGTGCTCATATGTAAATATTTAAGTAAAAATAATAGTTTAAGTATTTTGATATTATGCCGAAGCAATTACCTATAAAAACAACGCTGTATCTATCATCCAGATGTTTGGCATGTCAAGCAATCGGGGGGTATTTATTACACAAGGTGTAAATATTCCGCTGAAATGACCGAAATACCCTTAAAACCGGTGGTTAGTAATCACGCGCATCCCTCGGGTTGTTGTGAATCAGAGAGTAAGAATACACTAAGGTGGTTTGAATTGTTGTTGGGGTGTTACGTTGACCAAAGGATAAAGAGACACGTGCAGTGAAGGAGAGGCGTATATGAAGAGCCATGAAGTTGATTACGAGATAATCGGGGATGACATGCAGTTAGTCGAGGTGGAGCTCGACAGAGGAGAGACTGTCATAGCAGAAGCCGGTGCGATGAATTACATGGAAGAGGGAATACGCTACGAGGCTAAGATGGGAGATGGCTCGGAGACCAATGAGGGAATCATGGATAAACTTCTCTCTGTAGGTAAGCGTGCTTTGACCGGTGAAAGTATATTCATGACGCACTTTACCCATGAGGGTACAGGAAAGAAGCGAGTAGCATTTGCAGCACCGTACCCGGGAAAGATTATACCGGTAGACCTTAGCCGCCTTGGTGGAGAGCTTATCTGTCAGAAGGATGCGTTCTTGTGCGCGGCAAAGGGTACCAATGTCAGCATTGCATTTAACAGAAGATTAGGCGCGGGGTTCTTCGGTGGTGAAGGATTTATACTCCAGAAGTTAGAAGGCGATGGGATGGCGTTTATTCACGTTGGTGGAACCGTTATCGAAAAGAAACTTAACGGGGAAAAACTGCGTGTAGATACGGGATGCCTTGCAGCGTTCTCTTCTGGCATAGATTACAGCATCGAGCGCGCGGGTAATCTAAAGTCGATGTTTTTTGGAGGAGAGGGGCTGTTTCTAGCAACGCTACAGGGCACTGGGACAGTGTGGCTTCAGAGCCTGCCGTTTTCTCGTCTTGCAGATCGAGTCATTCAGCATGCGCCGAAGATAGGAGGTACGCATCAGGGTGAAGGTTCGGTATTGGGAAGGCTTGGTAATTTGATGGGGGATTAGCGGGCTTATACGGATGCTAGAGCGAGTAAAGAAGCTGTAAAGATGACCAGTCAGTCAGAATTGTCCCAGAGGGTTATTTTGTAGACACAAGGGACTTAAAAGAAAGTGACTGAACGTATGCCCGAGTGATGAAATGGTAGACATACAGGACTTAAAATCCCAAGCGCCAACCACCAGCAAACCAATCCCACCGGAAGTGACAAACGACGCCTTTGCTACCGCTTGTTAGCCTGCAACACACGTTTTCTGATACGCACGCAATTAGGGGTAACCTCTACAAGCTCATCATCTCGAATAAAGTCGATTGCTTTTTCAAGACTCATTGGAACAACTGGAACAAGTATGACGTTCTCATCCTTTGCGGCGGCTCGGATGTTTGTAAGCTTCTTTGCTCGACAGATGTTTACGTTTAGGTCGTTGTCTCGACTGTGTTCTCCTACGACCATTCCTTCGTAAACGGGGTCGCCGGGTTGTACAAATATTTTACCGCGTGGTTGGAGTCCGAAGATAGCATAAGGAATTGCTTCTCCCAATCTGTCAGCGATCAGTGACCCTGTCTGTCGACTTACAAAATCTCCTTTATAAGGTTCATATCCTTTCAGATATGAGTTCATGATACCGGTTCCCCGCGTATCTGTTAGAAACTCATTTCGGTATCCGATCAGTCCTCGGGAGGGGATTTCAAACTCGATACGGACTCGGCCTGATCCGTGGTTGACCATGTTCACCATTTGACCCTTACGAAACGCTAGTTTCTCTGTAAGCGCTCCTATGAACGCTTCATCACAGTCGATAAGTACATG
Source organism: Pseudomonadota bacterium (assembly GCA_038134595.1). GTDB lineage: Bacteria > Bdellovibrionota_C > UBA2361 > UBA2361 > OMII01 > OMII01. Next base: position 73,808 of record JAYPVM010000004.1, read on the forward strand.
CTCTATCGGCTCGTGTTGTACGCCATCGACCTCTTTGTAGATAATCTGCGGTCGACCAACGGTAAGTTCAAAACCTTCTCGGCGCATCTGCTCAATGAGAATCGCCATTTGAAACTCCCCTCGACCTCGCACTAAGACGCTTTCATCCTCTTTCGAGTCTTCTATTTTTAGCGCTACGTTAAATAGGGCTTCTTTGTAGAGCCGCTCTTTGATCTTTTGGGGCTGAACTATCTTTCCGTCTTTACCGCAAAATGGCGATGTATTCGCCATGAATTTCATGGATATCGTTGGCTCGTCAACGGTTAGTCGAGGAAGCGCTTGGGGTTCTTCAAGTGTGCAGATGGTGTCTCCAATTGAAACATCTTCTACGCCCGAGAGGATGATGATTTCTCCTGCCTTGGCTTCATCAACTTCCTCAAAGGAAATTCCTTGATAGACCTGTACTTTGCTTACTCTAAGTGGGCGAGGTTGCCCATCGGGGCCGATGCACGCAAGGCGCTCGTTTTTCTTTGCACTTCCGTTAAACACGCGTCCGATAGCGAGCCTACCGAGGTAGTCTGAGTACGAGAGGTTCGACACGAGCATTTGAAATGGTTTTGCTGGCTCGTATGAGGGGCCGGGAACGGTTTCAACGATAGTATCAAAAAGCGGAGCTAGATTAGTTCCTTTCTCGTCGAGCGTTTTTTGAGCGATACCATCTCTACCGATTGCATAAAGCAGCGGAAAGTCGAGTTGATCTTCTGTGGCGTCAAGATCGATAAAAAGATCGTATACTTCGTTTATGACTTCCTGTGGACGTGCATCACCTCGGTCGATCTTATTTATTACAACAATGATTGAGCATTTGGCTTCAAGTGCTTTTTTTAGAACAAACCGCGTCTGAGGAAGTGGGCCTTCTGAAGAGTCTACGAGTAAAACAACACCGTCAACCATCATCATAGCGCGCTCTACCTCGCCACCAAAATCGGCGTGGCCTGGGGTGTCGAGGATGTTGATCTTTACATCTCCCCATTTAACCGAGCAGTTCTTGGCGGCGATGGTGATTCCGCGCTCGCGTTCAAGATCCATGCTGTCCATGACCCGGTCTTCTACCTCCTGATTGGAGCGGAAGAGTCCACTTTGTCTAAACATGTGGTCGACGAGGGTAGTTTTACCATGATCTACATGCGCAATGATTGCGATGTTTCTAATCTCTGAGTTAATAGCTGAATCTTGTGTTTCCATAGCTGGGCGATGGTAGCTTGGAGTGGAGAATTAAGCAAAGCCTCCAAGGGGTATAAAGTGCTGTTTTTAGATTTTTTTTGTTCCGATTTCCTGTGGTTATTCTCTTTAGTAGCTCTAGTGAAGGGGAGGCTTGTTGAGTTCAAGGGGCTTGCCGCTACTGTCTAGGTTAGAGTGAAAGACTGAGGTTGCTACCCGTGGCGAATAGCTTTTAAGAAGGTATCGTGAGAGTTGCTCGGTAAAGTAAACCGAGCGGTGTTGTCCGCCGGTGCATCCGAAAGCTACTGACAGGAATGAGAAGTTCCGATGCATGTAGTTTTCAATAGCGGCATTGATGAGCGCAAATGTGTGGGTTTGAAAGGTTTGAACCTCCTTTGATTGTTGCAGATAACTGATAACCTCTCGGTCGAGTCCTGTTTGGCTCTTGTATTGCTCTTCTCTCCCTGGGTTTGGGAGACATCTACAGTCGAACACAAAACCACCGCCGTGTTTTTCTTCGGTGTTGCTGAAGAGATTAGCGGGCAGGGGGCGCTTATACGAGAAGCTGGTTATTTCAACGGTTAGAATGTGAGATGAGTCAGTCATTGGTGTCCTTGTGTGTTTCGAGTTGATTCTTGAAGCGTTTGGATACAGTGGATGAGATGCGGGGTCTTTACAGGGAATGAAGTGCTTGCCAGCTCGGTTGCGAGCGTATGAATTGCTGGTTCGATACTGTTTGCGAAGTACTGTTTGCCAGCTCCGAGCCCTTGTTTGCCGTACACTCCGAGCACCTGAAGCATTCTGCACACGATAAATGCAGAATAATAGCGTAGGAAGTGCTCGGGATGGAGCGTTGTATACCGATTTGCGGCTTTGCAGTAATGCTCTGCAAGAGCTTGTCTGGCTTCTTGGGGGAGCTTTGTGCTTGCTTGATACAGTAGAGACACAACGTCATATTGAAGAGCTCCTTGCCGACCGCTTTGAAAATCAATGAAAAATGGCTTGCCGTCTTTGACCATTATGTTTCGTGACTGGAAGTCTCGGTAGACAAAGAAGCTGGGATCAGCTTGGCCTAAAAAGTCGATGAGCAGAGCAAAATCCTTGGTGAGAGCGGTTGTGTCGTATTCCGGAAGTATGCGTGCAACAAGTTCGGTTGCAAATTGTGCGCAGTCGCCAGCGAATGTTCCTGGCAGGAGGTGTTGTTCAGGATAACATTTAGAAAAATCAAAGTGTTTGGCGCATTCGATCTGAAATTGCGGGAGTATATCGAGTACTCGCTGATACATTTCTTGTGCTGATTTTGGAAAGGCTTCGTCTGACTGTTTACGAGTATGTTGTAAGTAGTCAAAGAGCGTCTCATCCCCTAGGTCGTCTTCGATGTATAAGTTACGTTGTCGATTATACAGGTGAATGTCAGGTACCGGGAGTCCGTGCTGTTTGAAGAACTGCGCAAATGCGATAAAGCAGTCATTCTCCGAAGTGACTGGATTAATCACTCCGATAAAGGAGTCTGAAGCGGAGCACAAGCGATATATCCTTCGCTCGGAGGCGTGCGGCTTTAGGGGGGTTATAGATGTTGGAGGGGCTCCGGTAAGCTCTGCAAAGCTTTCTGTGAGGTCCTTTATGGAAGGATCGTCAATCATACGAAAATTTATACAAATCTGCTGTTACTTGATAAGTAGCTACATTTTTCGGATGGTTTTTTGCGAAGCTATTTGCTCCTGCGAGATTAATGTATTCAAGGCTGTGTTCGTTTTATACCTTAAGATAACCACCTTACGTGACACTACTATGACATGAATTAGAGGGGGGAAAAAGCTAGCTAGCCGTTGGTATGCCACCGGTTCATGATAATTGCCGTACACACGAGATCGGAACGGGGCTTTAGGAGAGTGTAACTTATTGTAAATACACGGCAATTAGAATCTTTGCTGGGGCTCTTACGATTCGGGATGAAACACCCCTTAAATTCGAGACTTTACTCGATACTTTCTCATCATAATCAGGAAGCATTTAGACCGAAGAGATTCCCCCTCCTAGTTAAGTAGGTGACAGACTCATGCAAAGAGAACTATCAAATCCAGAGAAAGCGGCCCTCACACTTTTAAGCCTCGGGAGAGAGACCGCCGCTCAAATCATGCAAAACTTGAGTGAAGAAGAGGTGAAGTCGATTTCCAGGGCGTTTCTCTCGGTTTCTGAGGTAGATAGAGAGACGCAACTGGGTACATCCAGAGATTTTCTGAAAATGCTTCGAGCGGTCGACACAGTACTTGTCGATGGGCGGGAATTTGCGCGAGACGTGATCTCTTCGGCGTTTGGAGAGGATAAGGGGCAAGCGCTCTTAGAGTATGTTGCTGGAACGAGAAAGCAGCCTATTGGTTCGATTATCGGCGCGGTTCCTGAAAAGCTTTTGCTGGGTTTTATTTTAGCGGAGCATCCTCAAACAATTGCGTTCTTGATGACTGCGATGAATCCCGACCAAGCGGCAACGGTTCTTCGGCAGATGCAGCCCGAGTTGCAAACAGACGTGTTGGTTCGTATCTCTAACTTATCGAATGTTAAGATTGATGTGGTTGACGAAGTGCGAGAGGTCCTCCAGACCCAGCTTTGTGGAGATGCTGGAGCAGGAGAGGAGATCGGGGGGCCGAAATCTGCGGCTGATATCTTAAACTTTGTTGATAGAAGTAGTGAAGAACGGATTATCACAGAAATTGAAGAGACGTTTCCTGATTTGGCTGAGACTATCCGAAATCTTATGTTTACATTCGAAGATATCAAGAAGATCGACGACCGCGGTGTACAGACTGTACTTAAAGATGTTCCCCGTGAGAACTTGGTTCTTGCGCTTAAAACTGCATCAGATGAATTAAAAGAAATCCTGTTTAGGAACGTATCGCAACGTGCCGCTGAGATGATTAAGGAAGATCTAGAAGGTCTTGGCCCTGTGAAACTAAAGGATGTAGAGAAGACTCAGCAGGGCATCGTCGATGTTGTCCGAAAGCTTGAGGCAGAGGGCAAAATCGTCATTGGTGGTGGTGCCGGTGGAGACCAATTGGTATAGATCCTTAATCTTTGTCGGAAGTCTCGGGTTTTTATCTTACAAATGCCCTCAGAGGATAGTTATCTCGACGGACGGCAGATATGCTGAGCTAGAAAATCACATCAGTGATAGATGATCTTTTTTTCTGCGACTTCAGTAATATCGATATCTGGCTTTTCAGAGGTGAAATTTGTGTCGTACATTGGCGCTTGAAAGTTCTTTGCGAGGTTTCGCAGCTGCTTTCGAAGTCCTATGACTTTGTACGCCAGGTAGCACAGTACAGCGCCGATAGCGATTATGAAGGCTGCAGCTATGCCAAGGATGAGCTTAGGCGCAACCACTACAGCTATACCGAGCACAATTAATAAGAGTCCTGGAATGTAAGGAGCGCTCCGTTGACCCCGCTGGAATACAGCAGATTGTAGCACGGTAAAGTTGGGTGAGCTTTTTGAATTCATGCGAAAAGTATATCTCATAGTAGACGTAATAACCATCGGCAGACTGGATTACAAGGCAAAAGAGTAAACTTATTGGCTAAAATATTGAGCAACAAGGGGAGTTCAGGGTAGCATATGCTCTACAACGATGTGTTAGGCTTGCTTGGTAAGGCAGCTGTCTATTGTTTAGGAAGTTCATGTTTAATTGTGGATACGAATATCGGTCTATCGAGCGGGTTGTTTCGGTATACAACTCTCTTGGTGGAAAGCGAGAGGCTTTAGACCCCATTGATAAACGAGCGGAGTTGCCTCGGGTGTCGATGTATGTGTGTGGCTTAACCCCCCAAGACAGAGCGCACTTAGGTCACGCCCTAATGGCGATGCGTTTTGATATCGTTCGTCGTTATCTCGGCTATAGGCGGCTTGATGTGCAGTTTGTGCAGAATGTGACCGATATCGATGATAAGATTATTGCCAAGGTCCTGTCTCAGGGGGTTGATCCGATGGAGATGACCCGCAACTATACCGAGGAGTTTTATCAGTGTGTTTCGAAACTCCATGTCTTGCCCGTTGATACGTTGACACGGGTTTCAGATTTTATTCCAGAGATTATATCGTTTATTGAAGAGCTTATACGGAAAGATTTTGCGTATGCAACGCCTGAGGGCAATGTTTATTTCCGGGTTTCAAAGAAGAACGATTACGGAAAACTGTCGAATCAAAATGTTTCCAAGCTGCACGAAAGTGTCAGAAAAGAGATCGAAAAAGATAAGGAATCTGGGCTCGATTTTGCTCTTTGGAAGAGCGATCAGAGTACAGACTTGTCCAGTGATTCACCGTGGGGTGTTGGGCGACCCGGCTGGCACATCGAGTGCTCAGTCATGGCGTATGAGACGTTAGGAGCTCAGATTGATATTCACGGTGGCGCGTTAGATCTAAAATTTCCACACCATGAAAATGAGATAGCGCAATCTGAGGCTCATTCGGGTGCAAGATTTGCTTCTGTTTGGATGCACTGTGGATTGCTAAACATCGAAGGACAAAAGATGTCTAAAAGCCTTAATAACTTTGTGACGGTTGTTGATGGTCTTGAAAGATACGGCGTAACACCGATTCGATATGCTGTGGCAAGGCACCATTATCGCTCAAACCTCGATCTGACCAATAAGCTAATTCGAGAATCTCTTAACGCCTTGTTAGACTTTCACAAATTATTCGAGGCTGTTGCAACTGATGATGTCGTTGCGAAGAGCGTAGGAGAACTTGGTGATAAAGCGCAGGCGATAGCCCGCAAGTTCGAGGTGGCGATGGATAGTGATTTTAACTCTCCAGAGGCGATAGTGGTATTGGATCAGGCTCGTTCGGAGGTTTCGGCGGCTCTCGCTAAGGGCGTATGTGCCGAAGACCCCGAACTTCAAGAGGTCGTGTTCGTCATCAAGTCCTTAGGTGCCATTTTGGGTCTGTTCTTTGATTCTCTTGAAACGGTTCAGCGAGAGGGGTTGTGCGCGATGGCTTCGATGCTTGGTAGCGAAGTGCTCGCACCACCTGATGTCGAAGCTCTGTTGAACGAGCGCAGACAGGCCCGAGCAGATAAAGACTTTGCACGATCAGATGCGATCAGGGATGAGCTCAAAGCAAAAGGGATTGAAGTCCTTGATTCAAAAGATGGAAGTGCATGGCGTTTTGTTAGTAGTTCTGCTTGACGATCGAGGGGTGTTCTGCCATTCTCTTTGACATGAATGCAAGTTGTAACAACCTCCTTACACTCGAGCTCCTTATACCGCTCTGTCGGGGTTGTTTGGCTTTGCGCTAGTTAAAAGAGGAAGCCAGCGACCCGGATAGGGCGGTAGGCTTTCTCGAAATCTTGAAGACTTCCAAGAAAATCTCCACCTCCCAATATCCGGTGCCTTGTTAGAGCAGTTACAGTTGGTGCTGTCTTTACAGTCGACTCTGTATTTGCCGCGGCTTTCAAGTGGATAGTGACGTGTCTTTAGTATTAAGGCATTAAAAAGGGGGGGGATATGACATCACCGCAGCCAGAGGACAATAGAGCAAAGGGAATGGACCCAGTGAAGTATCGACCGTATATGGAGAGATTCCCACTTCCTGACGGATTCAGACCAACGTGGATGGAGCAGCAGGTTCTTCAGGCTCCTGCAATGGCTTCGGTGTGTCTTAGAGATGGGAATCAAGCGCTTAATCCTCCGATGACCCTGGCTAAGAAAATGCGGTACTACCAGATGTTACTCGACATCGGATTTAAGGAGATCGAGATTGGATACCCTGTTTCGGGCGCGCCGGATTTAAGGTTTACGAGAACTCTGATTGACGAACATCGGATACCCGAGGGTGTGAGGCCACAGGTGCTTGTGTTGGCCCATGAAAAAATGATTAAGGACACAATTGATGCGCTGCGTGGTGCTCCTGAAACTATCGTGCATGTGTACAACTCAACTTCGAAGGTTCATCGTGAAACAGTTCTTAAGGTAACCACAGATGAGGTACTTCAAAAAGCTGTGCGTGCAACGGCTGATGTAAGGCGATATGCCCTGGAGTATGACGTTCCGGTGCAGTATCAATATTCACCCGAGAGCTTTACAGGGACGGAGCTTGATTTTGCACTCGATGTTTGTAATGCCGTGATTCGGGAGTGGGAACCAACCCCTGATAACAAAATGATACTGAACCTTCCTGCAACTCTGGAAATGTGCGAGCCGGATTTGTATGCCGCCCGAGTCGAGTACGTATGTAGAAATCTTTACAGTAGAGAGAATGTTATCGTCAGTGTTCACACCCATAACGATCGAGGATCTGCCGAGGTGGCGGCACGCTTTGCGATACGAGGAGGTGCGGACCGAGTGGAAGGCTCTTTGTTTGGATTAGGTGAGCGCTCTGGAAATATGGACCTTTCTATATTTGCGCTTAACTTACTGACTCAAGGGGTTGATCCGATGCATGACTTTGGCAACATGCCTGCGATTAAGGATGTTTGGGAGGAGTGCACGGGATTACGCGTGCCGTCGCAACATCCGTATGCAGGTGCCAATGCCTTCATGCAGCGCTCTGGAACGCATCAAAGTGCACATACCGCATACGAAGCTCGCTCCAATCGAGAGTTCTTTGAACATCCATACATGGGAATTGATCCGGTCGATATCGGAAGAGATGTTGAGCGTGTAGTCGAAGTGACAAGTCAATCTGGAAAGAAGGGCTATGCAAAGGTGTTGCGTGATGAGTGTCTGATGCCGATACCTGAACGAATGGAGGCTGAGGTTTACAACGAACTTCAGCCGCGGTGTGAAGCTGTTGAGGGAGTCTTCACGGCTGAGCAGTTGCAGAGGTCCTTCCATGATGTTTTTGTCGCTCCTCCTGAACCTTATATACGGTTAAAGAGTGTTGAGACCGAAACGAAGGATGGACAGACTTTTGTGCGATTAGAAGCCGTTGTCGGCGAACAAGCGTGTATATTGGAAGGAAATGGAAACGGTCCTATCGCAGCCACAACTGATGCGTTACGGCGCCACGGCTACGAAATAGAGGTGTCTTCATTGACTGAGGATGCGCTTTCACCGGGTGCTCAAGCAGATGCAATAGCGTTTGTGTCGGTGGTGTTTCAGGATAGACACCGATTCGGTGTCGGGATTGATGCCAGTATTGAACTTGCAGGGATTCGAGCGCTACTTACAGCGGTGAATCGCTCTTTGAAATAGAAGTCACCAGACAAGGTCTCTTGTCGCAAAATCAGGTTGAGAGATGTTTTCGTGGACAAACTTCTCGGTTCGCTCGCAAAAACTTCGGATGATGACTCCATCAGGCTTTAGAATCCTCTGTAAGTGCTCGGAGATGTTTTCTCGAAGAGCATCCCAGCCCAAGGGGCCGGTATGAATTCGCTGTAAACTGATTCTGTTTGGAAAGCCACTTAGATAATAGGCGTCGAAAGAATTGTCATCAAACCGAGCAAGTGAATCCGGTTCGACGAGGTTCAGGACGCAAGCCTCAAATTGCTCGTTTCTTTGCTTGAATAGATCTATTCCGTAAGGTACAGCACCTAGGAGAACGAGCAATCGAGACATCCAAGGGTCCCATCTATGGTCTGTGTTATCGGGCACGCTACGACAACCACATGCGACATCGAGGATTTCTTTTCCTTGTAGTTGATTGAAATCTGGAAAGCTAGTTCGGAGGTAGTCGATGTGCCGAAATATGGATTTGGAAATCTCTTCTGGAAGCTCGTTGTCGACGATGAGACCGGGGTAGTAGGTATTTACTAGTTGGTGAGCTAGGATAAAGTCCTGTGAGTGGCGCTGTTTGGTTGTGTTAGTTGCTGGGCTGGTTTGATGTGAAGTCATGTTAGTAACGCCTCTAAATGTGAGAGCTGCGTATTATAAGGCCACGGAAAATACTACTCAAATCAAAGATGCTAAATGGCGACCAATTTATAGTAATTATGGGTTGTTAGCGTATTCTGGACTGTAAGGGATTGGGGGTGTACGATGACACTAAACTGGTTGATTGAACGCCAAGATATGGGGTGAGTTTAATTGGTATGGCTCAGCGTGAAAAAAGTGAAAAGTTGCGAATAGCACTCATGGGTACCCGAGGCATACCTGCCCGATACGGTGGCTTTGAGACCTTTGCCGAGCAGATTTCAGCTCGTTTGGTTGAGCGAGGGCACGAGGTCATAGTGTATGAACGATGTCGTCTCGGGGATAGGTGGGGGAAGCGAGCCCCGTTAAACGGGGTAGAACGGAGGGCTACACCGACGATATACCACAAGTATTTAGAAACGCCCCTGAATGCGCTTACTTCATTTATCGACGTTTTGTTTCAGAGAGTGGATGCTATTTTAGTGTGTAATGCCGCAAATAGTCCGTTTGCCCCGATTGTAAAGGTTAAGGGAGTCCCTCTGTTAATCAACGTAGATGGCATTGAACGAAATAGGGCAAAGTGGAATGCACTGGGAAAGGCTTGGTATCGGCTTGGGGAATGGTGCTCGGTAAAATTGGCCACACGTATCGTTTCTGATGCAAAGGTTATCGGGCAATACTACCAAGAAACGTATGGTATCGACTCGACTGTAATTCCGTATGGTGTGCACCCGATACGGAGAGAGCCTGGCGCGGCACTAAAGCAGTTTGGTTTATCTGCGAAGGGATACCTTCTCTATGTGAGCAGGCTAGAGCCAGAAAACAATGCTCTTGGCGTGATTGAGGCCTACAATGCGCTGGATACTTCGATGCCACTAGTCATTGTGGGGGATGCTCCGTATGCTAGTGAGTATAAACAGCGACTTAGAGATGTTGCGTCTGATGGTGTGATTTTTACCGGGTTTCAGTTTGGGGAGGTTTATCAGGAGTTGCAGAGTAATTGTTGTGCGTACATTCAGGCAACGGAAGTTGGAGGAACTCATCCGGCTTTGATTGAGTCTATGTCGTACAGGAATTGCGTGTTAGCAAATGGCACACCTGAAAATCTAGAGGTGGTAGGAGATGCAGGCTTGTGTTTTCATAAAAACGACTTTGATCATTTACGCCACTTACTCCAAGGTGTGTTGGACAATCCAAAACAGGCTGAGACGCTTGGCGAGAAGGCGTTTGAGCGAGTTATGCAAGAGTACTCATGGGAAACGGTGGTCTCTATGTATGAACAGCTTTTCTCTGATCTGACGGGGCGATCTTTTATGTCTACTATTTCATCGTGTGTGAACGAATAATGGACTCGAATGCAGTTGTACTCTTCGACGGAACGTGTGCTATGTGCTCCCGTCTTGTTCGATTTATCTTAGACCATGAGTCTTCGGATGCCCTTCTCTTTGTTCCAAATGCCTCTGAGTATGGACGGTCGATTTGTGAGCACTACAGTTTGGGTGACGCCCCAAGAGCCACCATTGTGTTGATTAAGGAAGGGGCTGTACTCACTCGAAGTGAAGCAGTGTTGGCGCTTGCCTCGTTTCTAAGGCCTCCGTATTCATGGGCGCGTTACCTTCGTATGATACCAAGACCGATTCGAGATGTCGGATACAACATTATTGCAAGGTATCGGCATGTTGTGTTCGGACGAGCCACAGCGAGCTGCCTTATTTTGTCTCCTGCAGAAAAGCAGCGTGTTAGAGAGATTTGAAGTAGGTCGATATGAATTCGCACAGTGTAATAATGGAATTGTTGCAAACTTCTCGTGTGGTTTTATTTCGCTATCTAGAAGATCTCTGTGATGCGGATCTCTATGTTCGACCAGTGGATAATTCGCACACTGCGGCATGGCAGTTGGGCCATATTCTTCTCTCGGAGCATATGATGATGAAGAATATAGGGTGTAGTGATGGAATAAAATTCCCTTTGAACTTTGATCAGGCACACTCAAAACATTGTGAGTATGCATATCCTGAAAATACGGGTTTTTTCAAGGAGGAGTACGTCGAGATGCTTCAGCGTCAACGAAGTATTTTATGTGCGTTTCTTGAAACCTTATCTGCGGAAGACTTGGATAAGCCAGGCCCGACAGAGATGCGAGCGTATGCTCCTTACGTCGGGTCGGTTTTTGTCGCAATTGGAAGTCATGAGATGCTGCACGCGGGGCAAATAGCTGTTATAAGGCGTAGACTGGGCAAGGATGTTCGGATTTAGCGTGTGTTCACAGGAATTGGGACTGGAAATGTTGTACGGATAAGGCCTTCTCTTTTACGTATCCATCTATTGTGAATAAATAGCGAAACGACTTGGCGCCCTCTGCTACAGGCAGTATACTCTCGTGTAATGTTGACTAAACAAGGCTATTTTGATGCGGCTATTCGGTATTAAACACACTTCTCAAATCTGGTACTACCTTACAGTGTGTACGCCGAGCATCATTTTTTGTGCCACTATTATTTCGTTCTGGAAGGTCATTTTTGATTCTAGTTTTGCTACCATTCCTTGGTATCTGGTAGCCGTTGTATGTGGCATGTTTTTAAGTGTTGTTGTTCACTGCATCACATCACTGTGCGGGATGCTTCTGTATGGTGATCCAGAGGTTCAGAACAGAAAAAACGAGATTCGATTTGATAAAACCGGATGGGATGCGGATAAGCGTCTCATAGTCAGTTTTGTCTCGCAGGGTTTACAGGTTTCAGTTTTAAGAGACTCTGTAAAACAGGCGTATGATGTTTTGACAGAGCTAGGAGTTAATTTCGAGATTGAAGTCGTAGTGGATAGCGCACCACTGCTTGATCGGATATTCGAATCTTTAGGTTGTGTAGTTGTAGATGTGCCTCGAGCATATCGTACCAAATCAGGCGCTCGATTTAAGGCTCGCTCTCTATGCTACGCTGCAGAGCAGCGCTTGGGGCGATATTCGACTATTGAGAATGCATGGGTTTTGCATTGTGATGAGGACACGCTTATTTCGCGGCAAGCTATAGTAGGGGTCCATAAGTTTTTGTCCATTAAAGATGCCGACCAGCGATGTGGTGCAGGAGAGAAAAAGCTCTATTCGCCCACAGGGCCGTCCCGCAGTGCGTTTTATAGATTTGTAGATTTTCATTGCACGGGCGAAGATTTAGGCCGCTATAGACTTCAGTTTAAGATGTGGCAAGCTTCAGTTTTTGGTGCGCACGGCTCATTTGTTGTTATGCCTCTCAAGGTGGAGACGCCTGAGCTGTTTGAGGTTGGAGAGAAGGGGTCATTAACTGAAGATGTTTATGCTGCGATGAGATTGCGGGTTCGCGGAATCCCGGTTGAGTGGATTGATGGCCACGTGTATGAGCAAGCCCCCCATGATTTACGTAATTTCCTGCTTCAGAGAGCCCGTTGGATTCACGGGATTATTAATTTGTTTCTGGAGCGGGAGTTTCCGATAAATTATCGGATGATATGGTTTACGTACACCTCTATGTGGCGCACCGCTATGTTGACGGGCCTTGTTTTTCTACTGGTGCTGCTAAACCTTGAGCACTATCCGTGGATTCTTGCCCTGTGGGGCTCGGCCGCCACAGCGATGGGAACTGTTGTTACAGTCGGGGCACTACGAAATACTGAGGACGATCCAAACCTTTCTGCGATATCTCGAATTGGTCGATTGCTGAGAGCATTTCTGACAGCGCCTATTGTCTCTCTTATGGAAACAGGTGCGGTTCTTTACGCGGTAGTTTATCGACCGTCGTCTTTTTACGTGGTTGAGAAACGGATTGCGCTCGTGCAGTCGGCTACGTGAATGCACTAATACTCGTATCCAGATTGTATAGCGATGGTTCAGTTGTCAGGTTTTATATTTGCTGTATTGGCCTTTAGCGCATGGGGTTTTATCCCTCTTTTTTGGAAGCTACTAAGCGGCACTTCGGCTTTTGCGATTCTTTGTCATAGGATGACTTGGTCTGCGATAGTTTTAGCCGTCTTGTTGCTAACAACGGGTCGTATAAACTCAGTCGTAAATCACCTTCGATTTGCAAGAAATCTGAGGCTACTTGCTTGTACTAGTTTGCTTATCGGTGGGAATTGGTTTGTCTTTGTATGGGCAGTTAATACCGGTAGGACACTTGACGCTAGTTTGGGATATTTTATAGCGCCATTGCTCAATGTGGTCTTGGGAAGGCTTAGTTTAAGGGAGAGATTAGGAAAAACTCAGACACTATCGGTCTGTCTGGTAGCCTTGGGCGTAGGCAACCTTACGTTTGTAACACAGGCTGTTCCTTTTACAGCACTTTTTTTGGCGGTTTCATTTTCGTTCTACGGGTTGCTGAGGAAAACCGCGGCGGTTGGCTCCTTGGAGGGGTTGTTTGTTGAATGTTTGTTTTTATTTCTACCGGCAGTTGCCTACTTATTATGGAATGAGTTTGATGGTAGCGTAGGTTTTTTGGCGCTGCCGTTTAAGGAAAAGGCGTTACTTGCTCTCGCGGGGCCTATTACGGTAATTCCGTTGTATTGGTATACGAAAGGAGCCCGACGCATATCGTTGACTAGCCTAGGTCTATTGCAGTACATCGCTCCGTCCCTACAGTTTCTTGTGGCTGTATTGCTATTGGGTGAGCCTATGGATAGCGGTCGGCTGTATTCATTTATTGTGATTTGGTCAGGGTTGGTCCTGTTTTCTGCTGGTAGTACCTTTGAGCGATGGCGAAACTAAGCGAGCGGCTTTGCATACGTATGGAGCTGAGAACAAGCTGAAGGACGAATTGATTGCGAAGCTCTCATGCACGACTGCTCCAATACGCCGGGGGTGATTAGCGTATTAAGCGTTCCATAGTAGTGGAATGGGCGTTGGGACTATATCGATAGCGGGGCCCAAGCTCTTGGCAACACGTCTTAAGTAGTTCTATGAGCGCCAAGGTAGGATTAACATTTCTTTCGAATATGAGGTGTTCTGTTTCGAGCGCGGTTTGTAGGGCATTGGCCCATATTGCGGCACTGTTTCTATCAGAGGCTGAGGTCGTTAATTTATTTCGAAACAGAGTCTTTATGAGAGAGATGCGCTCCTTGAGAAGGTTTTTGTCTCCCGCCCATTTTTGAGCTAAGGAGACTATTTTAACCTGATTGCCCTGCCATGCGAAGTCTACAGCGTCCTTGACCTCATCTGTAAATTTTCCGTCCGTATCGAGAGACTCTAGTGTCGACATGGACCCCTCAGCAAGTGGCACGAGTTGTAGTTTCTCGAGAGAGTCTCCCTGTTGCTTAAGTATAGTGGTTAGTTCCAAGTCGCTTAGCCGATCAAAGAACCACCGCTGGCATCTAGATAGTACAGTCTGAGGAAGCCGAGAGGGGGTTTCCGCTATTAGTATAAAATAAGAGTTTGCGCGTGGTTCTTCGAGCGTTTTGAGAAGTATGTTCGCTCCTACTACCGATAGGGTATCCGCATCGTTTAGAACAGTGATCTTGGCACCCCCCATAAATGCTCGTTTTTGGAGGCGCTCGAGTGTAGTTCGGAGTTCATTTACCCCTCCGTTATCGCTATTACATTCAAACATACATAGGTCTGGATGTGTCTGAGCTTCAACCAGTATGCAGCTCTTACATGAACCGCAGGCGTGTGAGTCTGGCGTCTCTAGCGACTGGCATAGGAGACGCTTTGCTAATTCGTGAGCGACAAGCTTTTTGCCAATTCCACGAGCGCCGCTAAATAGCAGTGAAGAAGGGAGGCGTTGCTCCTTCATAAGCTTCATAAGAGCTTGGAGCTGTTTGATATGTCCGACGATTGAAATGCTCATATACTCCATGACTTTACGAACCTTTTGTGAGGTTGTGAAGAGAAAACAACAGGAAAAACCCCTCTTTTGATATGCAGGGGGTGAATGCAGGGGAGGTTGTGGCTTGTTTGTACAATTGCCATCCGTAAGGTAGCGTGTGATGGTTAGATCTAAAGCTACTCTGTGGAAGCCTAGACCTTGTCTGAATAGAAAAAGAGGAGGTTGATTCGGTAGAGAGGCTCGTTTTGTTCCCAATCAGGATGTGAACTTTAATTGGCTTTGGCAGCCTCTTTTTTCTTTTTTTCTTCCTCTTTCTTTAGTCGGGTATAGTCTAGATAACTTAAATTTGCCTGTATATTGTCGGTATTGCTGTAGACGTAGGCAAGAAAGAATTCGGTTATAGTTGCTTTGCGGTTTTGAAGCTCTTCGGCTAGACGTAGTACTAAAGGCATTCTGGTTGAGTTCTCATTCTCAAATGCTTCCCACCATTTGCGAGCACTTCCAGTTGTATTATCCCAATCCAGATTCTTTTTGACCTCAGAGAGCTTCTCTGTAATCTGTTGCTCTGACCAGCCTGCTGTATTCGTGATTCCTGCTGGAAGCCCATTTCCGTTGCCGTTAGATCCTCCGCCACCTGAATTAGAGGATTCAGGGAGAACAACAGGGGCTTCTTTGTACTCGATAGGCGCAGTTCGAAGTTTCAGTTCTAGTTCATCAGAATCGAATTCGGTCAACCTTTTGAGCATTTCTGGAAGTTTATAGAACGGGATAAGGTGGCCTTGGAATACTGGTGTTTCGGGCATGAAAAACGTATTGATGTTGTCGGCTGGCCGTCCTATTTCATCTGGCGTTAATACGGCACGCTGTTGTACCTGTTCCTGTGTGCTATCGTTTCGACTGGCAAATACTTCTACCATCTTACGGTTTGCACCTGTTGATTGTGTTTGAAATCGAATGGTCATCTGTCCGCTTTCTTTTGATGCCCATTCTGCGTCAACAAGGTCTAGTGCTGGCATGAATATCTTAGTACTAAAACCCGCAAGGACAGAGTCTGAATCGTCGTTGTAATTCGCCTTTACCTGCGCCGTTGATTGGATAGCCGCAACGATACTGACGTTTCTGGATCGTAATGTGTTTAACTTTACATGGATGTCTGGGAGACGACCAAGTGCGCTCGCAAACTCATCGATTACAAATCCTACGGGTCGCGGTAACTTGACGCCAGGCATCTGCTCAGCTCGTTTCGTTAGGAATCGAAGGAGTTCAACCACGATAACGTTTGCCATCGGCCGAAGCATTTCTAACTCAGACTCTCGTAGTTCGACGATGAAAAGCGTCGGTTTTTGAATGAGGTCTTCAACGTCTAATTCCATCTGAGCGGTAGTTGCGCGAATGGCAGTTAAATCCCAGGCTGACAGCCGCATACTGAGTTCTGACATGATTGTATCAGCGTTTTGAGAGCCAGAGCGAGCCAGCTCTACGAATGTTCGAGTGTTTCTGATGGCCTCGGGATGTGCTTCTAGCCAATCGCACATCGGCTTCATTCCCGACTGAACGATCTCGTGGATGCGGGGCATGGAAAGAGTTTCTTTCTCGTCGTGAAGAAGGCCTACCATTATTGAGTTTAGTATCGCGAGAGCATTGTTTCTGAAGAAGGGGCTATCTGATTTCGCTTGGGGTTGGTCAGTTGCAGAGATAACTGTTTGAGCGATTAGTTTACAGTCTGTATCATCTTCAATCTTTCCTAGGATATTCCAACTTAGAGAGCGCGCTCTATCAAGGGGATTAAAGAGCACGATGTTCTTGTCTGGGTTGTATTTTCGCGTCATTGCAGCAAGATATCGCCACATCTCAGGTTTTGAGTCGATAACGATGGTAGATCGTACTGGATCCATGCAATCGTTGTAGAGGATGGGTAAGATAAACTTCGTAGTTTTACCCGAACCGGTTTTTGCAACGATTAGGACGTGACGATTTCGCTTCTCGCGAGGAAGCACCATTTTTGCTGATTTAAATGCAAGTCCATCGGTTCCTCTAAGTTCTGAGACGTATAAGATGGTGTCGCCGTCTTCTCCGGAAGGTTTCGTCCATGTTGCAATTTGCTCTGTGTTTGCGAGGTCCCCGGAGCCTAGTTCGTTGCTTTTCGATCGTTGGGGTCGTCTGCTTGCTTCCTTTACCAGTGATGACAGGGATAAATCACCGATGATGACGCCGGTTTTTCTGTATTCAATCCAAGCGTGTCGGACTACAAAGCCAAGATATGCAACGAACACTACAAACATCGCTTCTTCAACAACAAATCGATGTTGATATGGTGTTATTAATAGAGAGGCTAGAGGCTCGATAACAGGGAGAGGACTGACTCCTAGTCCAGTTCGATTCATCGCATCGATGGTGCTATCGATAAATCGGATCACTCTATCTTGGTCGGTTAGGTGAAGGACTTCGGCAATAAAGAGGATAATTCCTGCTACTCCAGGAATAAAGCTTTGAACTAGAGTGGTGTTACCAGCTTTTACGAATTGATACATGAGACATCCCACCGCGCCGATGCCGAGGGTGAGTAGGCCAACGATAGCTGGGAGGTGATAAAACCAGTCTATAAAATTTAGTACGAGAAGCTCTATCGCGCGAAACATGTTCTAGGTAATTTTCCTAATAATTAAGATCTTCCTACATTTAATAGCATAGTACCGATACTACAAGTGCTATGTAACTCACTGATAATACATTTGTTTGCGATTAACATCCCTCCATAACCCATTTTTGAAAAACACGTACTTATCGCGCACGTAAGCCTAGTTGTTTATATGAGTCGGAAGTTTTTCGCATTAGCTAGTCGTTCTGGAGCCATTTTTATGTCCTCTCGATGACCGTTGCGATTCCCATCCCCAACCCTATACACATAGTGACTAATGCGAACTGTTTGTCTTGTCGTTCGAGTTCATCGAGAGCGGTTCCGATAAGCATCGCACCAGTAGCACCCAGGGGATGTCCTAACGAAATGCCACCACCATTTATATTCACTCTGTCGCTATCGAGACTCAGCTCTCGCATGGTCATGATTGCCACCGGAGCGAAAGCTTCGTTTATCTCCCAAATGTCTATATCTTGAACCGCGAGTCCGGCCCTTTCAAGTGCCTGCTTTGAAGCTTCGACTGGTCCGGTGAGCATAATACGAGGAGGGGAGCCTATTGCTACTTGTGCTCGTATTCGAGCTCGGGCGACTAGATTGTGACGCTTTAGTGCCTCAGAACTCGCTAGAAGTACCGCTGCTGCACCATCTACGATGGCTGAAGCGTTGCCTGCTGTTATAATTCCGTTTTCTTCCTTGAAGACCGTCCTTAATCCAGCTAGTCCATCGATTGTTGTCTCAGGACGCGGGTTGTCATCAACGGCAAGAGTCTGTTCGTGCCCATTTTCGTCTTTATACGGGACGGGAACGAGGCTTTTTGAGAAGCGCCCCTCTTCTGTGGCGATTTTTGCTCGCATCTGTGATGAAAGAGCAAATGTATCGGCATCAGTACGAGAGATATTAAATTCCTCTGCCAGTATCTCTGCTGCTAACCCCTGTTGAACTAAATCAGGATGATGTTTTATCAATAATGGACTATCCGCGCCACCACAATCACTAAACATCGGAACACGTGTCATGTGCTCTACGCCGCCTCCGATTGCGAGATCGTATGTACCAGCTTTGATGCCTGAGGCTGCAAAATTTACTGCTTGCTGTCCGGAGCCGCAGAGGCGGTTGATTGTGGTAGCAGGTACTGTGTGTGGCCATCCAGCAGCAAGCACGGCAGCTCGACCGATACACCACCCCTGTTCAAGTGTTTGCGTGACGCATCCTACAAGGACATCATTTATAGAATCTGCTGTAATGCTGTTACGTTTAATGAGCGCATTGAGGGGATAAGTCAGAAGATCTGTTGGGTGAACATTTGAAAATCGCCCTTTCTTTTTTGCGCGAGGTGTTCGTACTGCATCTACTATGAAGGCTTCTGACATTGTTTCTCCCATCACTTAGTTTGGTATCCCTGATCGTCTCGTATTATAACCTTCTTCGCAAATACATTTGACAGATTGTTTGTTGAAACACTGTCCCGTTATCGAATAAGAGATATCTCTGTACGCCTATTTAGTTGTCTACCCGCGGCTGTTCGGTTTGTTGCGACAGGACGGGAAGCAGAGAAGCTCTCTATGACGATCTGATCGGTTGCGACACCTCGCGAGGCGAGGTAGCTAGCAACGGTTTCAGCTCTTGCTCGAGCAAGCTGCTCGTTGTAGTGAGCTTGGCCGGTATCATCAGTATGCCCAGCAACACGAATTCTATTTAAATTTGGACTCTCTTTGAGCGCTTCTACGATCGACTCTAGATTATTTATCGCGGCGAGTCGAAGGTTCGTTTGGTCTTCGTCGAAGAAGACGGTGTAGATGCCCCCGGTAGGATCTGCACTAAGAGATGAGTCGAGTTGTGATTGAAGTTTTTCTAGTTGGCGGAAATTTGTAAGCGATTGTATGTGGAGGTTGTCTAACCTTCGATTTTGCTTTAAGTGGTTGGTTTCCTCGAAATCATATCCTAGTCCCATAAGAAGTCCTGCAACTGCCCCAAAGCCCGACCCGACTGCGACACCTTTTCCGGGGGTTGAAACTTGATTTCCCACAACAGCTCCTGCACCAGCTCCCCAGCCGGCGCCGAGAATCGCACCAGCGATTGATTTGTCAGGACCTGGCTGTGGTGTCGTACAAGCGATAAACGAGGTGAGAGAGATCCCTAGTACTGTTAGCTTGAATAAATTGTGGTAGGTCGTCATACCAATCTCCTTTTTGGTAGTACTATGTGAGTAGGGAGATGAAAAATGACCTGCTCACGCGACTCAATTCATCACCGCCCTGCCAGAGCTTGTAGAGGAACTTAGTTGAGATACAAGGTTCCTCTCTTTAGGGAAGATTCGACTTAAAGAGAGCGTAACTAGAGAACTTTTTGCCTAAAACGAAGCGAGCTGAATAATAACACAGCGGTTGAAATTGCGGCTAGGATAGTCCAGATCATTTCAACAGGCATATTGGTGTAGAAACTTCGGTAGTTTAGTAGTGAAATCTCCATTTGCAGAACACTTTCAGTATATGGCAGTAGCTGCGCAAGTGTCTTGCCCGTCGGATCCACCACGGCTGTAAGACCGGTGTTGGTGGAGCGTAATAGATAGCGCCTGTTTTCGATCGCCCGAAAGCTTGCAATGGCATGGTGTTGATACGGAGCCACGGAATCGCCGAACCATGCGTCATTGGTTTGGTTAATTAAGACTTGCGCACCTAGCATAGTGGCCGTCTTTCCAAGTGAGGGTAGGATGTCTTCATAGCATACTAGCGGCGACAGTTTCACTTCTTGGCCGGTAGAGGTCGTATACGACATAACTCTTGGGATAGTTCCAGGAGTGAGTTGAATAAATGGGCCATTTAAATCTCGCAACCATTGACTGTATTGGCTAAAGGGCATGTATTCTCCAAATGGGAGGAGAATAATTTTATGATACGGAGTGTCTATACTGCCGTCTGGCCGGATGAGCAGGCTCGAATTGTGGTATATGAAATCGGATTTTCGAGTAAGTGCCCCTACAAGAAAGACCGACCCGTCCCCGATAAAGGGCAAAAATCGAGATTCTGTCACATGCGATACATTGGCAGGGACTGAATCCGTGATGACCGACTCGGGCCAAACAATAAGCGTGTCGGCCTTGGATACAAGAGCACTGGACGCTAAGTAATGCTCCCGATTAATAGTAAAGAATGTCTTATTGTGTTTCTCTTCTAGCGATACGTTGCCTTGAATTAAGGCGGCTGATAGAGAGGGGCTCTTCGCAATAGTCAAACGCAGTGAGTCTTGAACCCAGATGCCATATCCTAAAGCGGTCAGAAATGTCAGTACAGAAAGTATTCTAGCTTGAAGTGATACAACCTTGCGGTTGCACAGCGATTCTACGAGCCAGAACATTACAAAGGTAATTCCCGAAACTCCCGTTATTCCTGCAAGCTGAGCAAAGCTTAAAAATCCAAGTTGAGTGTGCCCAAAGTCCCACGGAAAGAGTTTTATCCAAAACTCATGAGCGATCAGCCATGAAAGGGGAAGGGCAAGCCCGGAGCGCTCCATCCAGTTAACAGCGCGACCTCTGATAAATGCAAAAATAACAAACTGAAAAGCGCTCACAACTGCATAGAGAGAAAAGACCGCAAAGGTTGGTAGTGCAGGGAAGCCTCCAAAATCGCTTATCGTCCCGCATAGCCAATAGAATCCTCCGGCGTATCCGAATATACCTGCGAGAAAAAAACGTCGGATTCTATGGCGCGGATCGTGTAGAGCAACGGCAAACAGGGCAGTAGATGTCCAACCGAGTGCCGCGCCGACAGATGTCGAGGGGTTCCACCACGCAACAACGAGCGCTATCGTCCCCAGAAATGTAACTAGCCACGAGGTCATGCGAATGGATTAGTACAGAAGGAAGATCCTGCTAATGCTGTTTCTATCCACAGGAGTCGGTTGTACTTAGCTGTTCTCTCTCCTCGACACACTGAACCAGTCTTGATCTGTCCACAGCCGGTAGCGACAGCTAGGTCTGCGATTGAGGTATCTTCTGTTTCTCCTGAACGGTGGGACATTACAGAGCGGTAGCCGTTTTTATGAGCCAAATCAATCGCTTCGAGTGTCTCAGTGACAGTTCCAATTTGGTTTAGCTTTATAAGAATAGCATTTCCTGCAACCTGAGCGATTCCATCAGCAAGGCGCTTTGTATTGGTCACAAACAGGTCGTCTCCGACTAGTTGAATACGATCTCCGATTTTTTCGGTCATCATACGCCATCCATCCCAATCGTTTTCATCTAAGCCATCTTCGATGCTTACGAGCGGGTAGCTATCTGCCCACGAGGCGTACATGTCGACGAGGTCTGCTGATGAGAATTCTTCTTTTGTGCTCTTTTTGAATACGTATGTGCCCTTTTCTTTGTTATAGAATTCACTCGCGGCCACGTCGAGAGCTATAGAGACATCGTTGCCCGGCTCGTAGCCAGCATCAGTGATTGACTCCATAAGGGCGTCCAAAGTTGCCTGTGGACTTTCAAGATCTGGAGCAAAGCCACCTTCATCTCCAATGCCGGTCGACAGGCCCTTTTTCTTAAGGTTTTTCTTCAGCGCATGGAACACTTCCGAGGCGCATCGAATGTTTTCAAAGAAAGTGCTGGAGACGTGCGGAACGATCATGAACTCTTGAAAGTCGAGAGCATTAGCTGCGTGAGCGCCGCCGTTTACGATGTTAACTAAAGGAACTGGCAACTGGCGAGCATTGGCCCCACCTATGTATCTAAAAAGAGGGATGCGTAAGTAGTTTGCTCCTGCGTGAGCTGCGGCGAGACTCACTCCCAGAATCGCGTTGGCTCCTAGCTTGCTCTTGGTCTCCGTGCCGTCTAAGTCGATGAGCTTCCTATCTAGGTGAGCGAGCTCAAGCACATTGTGGCCAGCAACAACGGGAGCTATCTTCTCTTTTATGTTTTCAACCGCCTTGAGGACGCCTTTGCCGAGATATCGTTCGGCATCGCCATCTCGGAGCTCTAGAGCTTCATATTCCCCGGTAGAAGCTCCCGAGGGCACCATGCTGGTTCCCTGCGTTCCATCTTGAAGTGTAACCGTAGCGGCAATGGTGGGAAACCCACGTGAGTCAAGGCATTCGTATGCGGTAACTGAAGCGATAGTACTGGTTTTGGTGCTCATTGCCGTTCTCCCTAGTCGGTCTATATGTATAGGTATTTACTTTTGTATTGCAGAAAACTCTACTATCAAAGTGCGGTAAGATTCAATGGTTTGGGGGCATCTTGATGCTTTTTTGCGCATCATGATATTCAATATTTTGCCATTTTGATATCCGCCGAGACCTTCATAAAACTGGGGAATGCTCGGAGTTAGGATACGCTTTGTGCTTGGCATTGCCAACTTCAAACGGTATGTTACCGACATGCGTTCAACCACTTCATTGTACCTTTTGTTGTTTGCCCTGGCGGCGGCCATCGTTTCTTTTGTGGCCGATGATGGTTTTAGTAAGCTGTCTGCTCTAAATCGCAACTTAGAACAGCAGACGAGAACAAATGAAAAGCTTGAAGAGGTAGTTGAAGTCCTTCGGGAGCAGGTGAAGGGGCTGCAAGCTGACTCGCGAGTTATTGAGAAAGCGGCACGAAGTGAATTGGGCATGGCTCGTTCTAACGAGTTGATTGTTGTTTTTGAAAAGAAAGAGCCTCAGTAGAGATAACAAAGATGGCGCAGAGCAAGCAAAACAACACGGCGGGGCCGACGTTATCGGCAGAGGGCGCACAAACGAAAAAAGGCCCTGTAAAGCTTACCAATGCACGTTCCCAATACTTGAAGGAGAATCCGGGTAAGTGGCGGAAGCGGAGATCTGGTCACGTCGTTTCGGATCTGACCAAAGCCAAGGGAGTTCTTAGTAAGGTGCTTGCGTTTCGAGGCTTAGATAAAAAAATTGAGCGGTACGGTTTTGTTTTGAAGTGGGAGAGGATTGTAGGAAAGCGTCTCGCTGAGGTGACTCGACCAGAGTTTATTCGAAATCACACGTTAGTAGTTTCTGTATTGCATTCCACGTGGGCGCAAGAGCTAACGATGATGAAGCCTTCGTTGATAAAGTCGTTAGCGCGACATCTCCAGCCGGGTGATATTGTGCGCGATATGGTGTTTCAGGTAAGAGATTTTAACTCTGTTACCGTTAGTGAATCGTAGCAGTGCATGATACCGGATATATTGGGCGTTTTTTAAACAAATTGGCAGATTGTTCTAGTGGCTGAGAAATTGCTGGAGTCGCGTACGGGAGGGTAGTGCTGTAGACGAGGCCAGGCTGGGGCCTTGTGAAAGAAGCCTTGTTTGAAGTGTTGTCAGGAGTTTGGATTGGGGATCTCTGAGATGCGAACCTCTCGGATATTTGAATTCTTTTTGCCGTCTGATTTGGCATAACGAGCACTGCGTTTTAGAGCGACCTCTCTTAATGCTGTGGCTTCTCCAACTGCAACTGCAAGCAACTCTGGCTGTGAGTAGGGGGTTTCTGCCTGATTAATTTTTTCTTGGATACGGATTTTGAGTGCAGTTGCGTAATTTGCCAAAGGAGCTTTGAAGTACTTGTGTTGTAGAATTGCTTGGGTCAATATCTGTGCAACTTGAGACCCTGTTGTTGAGTATCTCATTAGTGCAGACACCTCGGCCTCGAGGCCGGTTGGTTTGGGAAGTTTTAGGTTCTTAGAATCTATTGCTTGCGAGGATTTGCTCGATTGGGACGGTGCCATGATTACGATAACTCCAAATATGGTCAGCTCTAGACTATACCAAAGGTCTCTTCCTCTGTGAACCTTTAGGAGAACCTCTGTAAGTTTTATTCGAGATGATTATGGGACCGTTGGTGGCTGAAAAAATACTAACTGGGAGTTTCCATAGGTGCGTTTCTGACTCTCTACTAGGGTCTCCATTTCAAGGGTCTCATATTCTTTAGGATCTATTTGTACGATGATGATCCCATCTGATTTTAGAAGGTGTGGTCGTTCTGCAATGACTCGCATAGCTTCGATCCAGATGCCTTTGTATTGGGGCGGCGCTACAAAAATAAGGTCAAAAGCCTTTGATGTGTTCTTTAGGTAGATGAATGCATCTGTGTGTCGTACCTCTGCTTGCTTCTCTAATCTGGTAGCGCCTAAGTTTTTTTGTATTGTTGCGACCGCTTTTGCGTTTGTATCTAGAAAAACACAGTGTTCAGCGCCTTGGCTCAAAGCCTCTATGCCAATTGCGCCTGTTCCACCGAACAGATCGAGGACTCGAGCGTCGGGGAGATGGGGACGTATGATATCAAAAAGCGGTACTTTAACCCGGTCGAGTATCGGGCGAGTTGAATCTCCCGGCACTGATTGTAGGTTGGTCCCTTTGGCTTTTCCACCGATAACACGCATTGGTATCTTTTCCGTTTGAGGGGAAAGGGCACTGCTGTAATTTCACAAAACTATAGCGTGCGATCCATATCCCAATTCTCAAGGTAGTCTCGGATGAATGCCAGGAATTGTCCACCGAGTGAGCCGTCTACAATCCTGTGATCGTAGGAGAGCGTTAGGTAGCAAATCTGCCGGATAGCTATCATATCATCTATGACAACAGGTCGTTTCTTAATGGCCCCTAAGCACAAGATCGCTACTTGCGGTTGGTTTATAATAGGGGTGCCGATAATAGTACCGAAGACCCCTGGATTAGTGACGGTAAAGGTTCCTCCAGCCACGTCGTCAGGGACCAGTTTTTTGTTGCGAGCACGCTGCGCCAAGTCATTAAGGGAGCGTGCGATACCGACAAGATTCTTCTCCTCAGCCTTCTTTATGACGGGAACAATAAGTCCAGTGTTTCCAAGTGCTACAGCACATCCTAAATTCACATGTTTCTTGAGGATTACTTTTTTGCCCTCAATGGAGGAGTTAACGTAAGGGAATGCCTCAAGAGCCTTTACCGTAGCCTCGAGGAAAAAGGGTGTGAAACTTAAGTTGAAGCCCTCACTCTTTTTGAATGCACCTTTTTGCTTCGCTCTCCAGTTTGCGATGTTAGTAACATCGATCTCTTGAATCGAGTAAACATGGGGAGATGTTTGTTTTGAGCGCACCATGTGATCAGCGATTGCCTGACGCATCGCATCCATCATAACTACTTGAGTTCCATCAGCACCCCATTCGCCATTTATAGAGGGAGTTGGTTTCGATTCTTTCGGCTTAGCTGGTGTTGGTTGTTTCTGAGGCGTGCTCTCCTTGCTCTCAATGTACTTGAGGAGATCCTCCTTATTAACGCGTCCGTTTACTCCCGATCCCTCAATTGAATCAAGCTCCTGAAGGGAGATTCCTTCTTTCTCTGCAAGGCTCTTTACTAACGGAGAGTACGAGCGTTCTCCACTTTCACGTTCCGTTGTTTCAGGCGGTGTTTGGGCAACTTGAGTGGAAGAAGAAGCGAGGGCGTCTTTTTGGCTAGCAGTTTCATGAGTTCCGTTTGAGCTAGGAGCTGCTCCGTTAGCCGTTGCTTGGGTGTCGATGACTGCAATCTTTGTTTTTACTGGGACAACATCTCCCTCGTTAAACAACACCTCTGAGAGAACTCCTGCGGCTGGAGCTGGAATCTCCGAATCAACTTTGTCCGTTGATATTTCGAGGATAACCTCATCTTTCTCGACTGACTCTCCCGGACCTTTGAGCCATTTTGAGATTGTTGCTTCAGCTATCGACTCGCCCATTTGTGGCATCAACATCTCGACTTTCATTGCTACAGGCTCCTTAGGAATCTCTATATTTATTAAAACAGTTTTTGCACGAAGCTCGAAAACTTGCGATTATGTTTATAGACCGTTATCGCATTAAGAGAAAGTTATCACAGCTAACATTAACAAGCTTCTCAGTAAATGAGATGAATTGGCGTTGTGATTAGAATCTTTATTTTGTGGTGAGATAATCAGTAGGTGTCGAGATCTACTGACCGACCGCTATCGCCCTAGGAGACGCTGTTTTATTACGATCGCTCGATACTCCAATTTCGAGGCGTTCAGCGTAGCATCTTGAGCAGGCAGGAAGATACTTCTCCTCTGAACCGAGCTCGACTGACGGGCCTTCCAGGGTCGGAACGCCATTTTTGAATTTAAGATTAAAAAGCGCGCGCTTGTCGCAAAAAAAGCACGTTGTTTTTATTTCGCTTATCTCATCTGCGAGTTCAAGAAGGCGTTGTGAGCCTTTGAATAGATTTCGTTTGAAGTCAGAACGGAGTCCATAGCAGATTACTGGTATATCCAAATCGATTGAGAGGGCTCGTAACTGAGTCACAAATTGAGGGGTCAAAAACTGAGCCTCATCTATAAGAATGCAGTTTATGTTGTTGAAATCGCAGTACTTTAGAACCGTATTATGCTCGATTAAAAGATCTGCTTCCCGCTCGAGTCCTGCCCGAGATTTGACCAATCGCTTGCCAAATCGGGTGTCCAGTGAGGGTTTCATCACCACAACTTTCTTGCCTTGTTGGGTGTATGAGTGCGCTACTGCTAGTAAATTGAGTGTCTTAGCACTTCCTACAGTACCGTAACGGAAATAGAGCTTAGCCATAATAGTTCTTCGTTTCCTTCCTTGTGCTTTGCCATTGTCCTGGTAGCCTATAGAAAAACGGAGTGATAGTGAATCTTTCTTTCATGTTTCCTGGTAGTACCGCTTGGTTGCCGTGCCGTTTTGTCGTGTATCGACATCTTATAGATACGGCAGGATTTAGTATGGATTAGACCTTCAACGTGGGGAAAAGAGTATGTTAATTCGGAAAGTTATGACCCGTCCACAAAGTGTTTTATACATTCTTTGGAGCTTTTGTATCGTTGTGATGGGCGTAGGGATTTGGCTGTTAGGGGGATTGAGCCGAGCATTTGTGGCTAATCCTGTTTTTAATACGGTGATTCTTTGTACCTTAGTGGTTGGAATCATAGCCGCCATTCGACAGGTTTTACGGATCGATGCGAGTGTAAGATGGCTTCATGCAAAGGAAGACAGCAAAACTGATATAGCTGGCACGCCTTACCTGTTAGTTCCTCTATTCCCGGTTTTGAAATCAGAGCAAGAGGAGCCGACGTGTAGTCCCCTTTCGTTGAAGGCTATGCTTGATGGAGTGTTTGTGCGCCTTGATGATGGACGAGAGGTGACGAGATACATCATGAACGTTCTGATCCTCTTAGGGCTTCTTGGAACCTTCTGGGGGCTATTGCAGACAGTTGGAGGAATCGGTTCTGTTATTGGAGGATTAAGCCTCTCTGAGGGCGATGTTTCGACAGTCTTTGATAGCTTTAAAGCGGGATTGCAGCGTCCTCTCGATGGAATGGGGATTTCATTTAGTGCCTCTTTGTTTGGATTAGCAAGTTCGCTAATAGTGGGTTTTATGGATCTGCAAGCCGGGCGGGCTCAGACTACATTTTGCACTCAACTAGAAGAAATTTTCAGCATGTCCAGTGAAGCAACAGCTCTGTTTGAGGATATAGAGGGCATCAATGTTTCAGCCGCTAGCTCCTTTGGAGGAGGGTATCAGGATGCTGTTGTGCAGGCCTTGACCGATGAACTTGCCAAGCTTCAACGATTGTTAAAGCAACAATCGGAACGTCAAAAAGAGGAGCAAATAAACGCAAGACAGCTTCATGAGGTTCTTATCGCGCTCGACACTCATATTACATCACACAGTGCTTCGACACAGAAGTTAATGTCGTTTCATCAGGAAGCGGCTGGTGTTTTTGATAGGCTGTTAGAAAAATTAGAGAGTTCAGGAATGACCTCAATGGAGCAGCATCTTCGAGGCCTTGATGGACGCGTTCGAGAGTTGTCAAATCAGTTGTCGACTGCCTCTGAAATTCAAACAGATGCATTGCGGCGTGAACTTCGTGTTATTGCCCGATTGCTGGCCGGATCATCAGTAAACTTAGACAAGAACCTCGACAGTGAATCGGAAGTCTTGGCCAGTTAAGGAGTCCTTTGATGAGCTACTTTTCGAGACGAGCAAAGCGCAGAAACTTCGATGTTTGGCCAGGATATGTCGATGCTCTATCATCGATGTTGATGATGATAGCTTTAGTGCTATTAGTGATGGTTGCCGCGCAGTTTTATTTGGGTAATGCAATTAATAGCAAGGATCTCGCCCTTGGTAATCTGACGCAACAATTAAAGAGGCTCTCTGCGTCACTTTCGTTTGAGAAGAAAACAGTCGAAGACTTAAAACAGCAGAAGTCTTTGTTGGAGTCAGAGCGTCTGGAAGCGGATGCCGCATTACGAGCTCTTCGGACTAATCTTAGGGAGCGGGAGCAAGATCTCCGGGGATTGGAGCAAGAAAGAGATACGCTTCAAGCGAGAACAACGAACGCTGAATCTGAAGTAGTCTCGTTTCGGGAGCAAATGGCCACGCTTGCCAAAGAGGTTGAAGAATTAAACTCACAGCTGCGTCTTCTTACAGCAGACCTATCTTCGGCAAAGAGTAGCTTGCTTGATAAAGATAAAAAGATAACGGACCTCGACCGAAAGCTACGAGAAGCCATGGTACATAAAGTTGCAGAGCTTGCAGAGTATCGCTCAGAGTTTTTTGGCCGATTGAAGAAGGCATTGGGCGCAAGACCGGAGGTGCGGGTTGTGGGGGATCGATTCGTATTTCAGTCTGAAGTTCTTTTCCCGACAGCCTCGGCTGATTTGGGCGAAGGAGGTAAGGTTGAGTTGGCGAAAATTGCGATTGGAATTAAAGAGATGTCTGCGGATATTCCTAAAGACGTGAATTGGATTCTAACGGTTATTGGCCATACTGATAGGTTGCCAATAAGCACGGCATTGTATCCGTCTAACTGGGAGCTTTCGACTGCCCGGGCGCATTCTGTTGTACGCTTTTTGATTGAAGCTGGGATACCTGCGCATCGATTAGCGGTTTCTGGATACGGCGAGCATCAACCTATTGAAGATGGATATTCAGAAGATGCACTTGCTAAAAACCGTCGAATTGAACTTAAATTTAATCAGAAATGACGCGAAAATCCCGCTGGTAACACGGTACAGTGCGGCATAGGCAGAGCCAGGCACTTAGCTGATTATTTTACTACGCATTATGCGGCAATTTGATGAAAGAGTGAGGGTTATTTTGCGGCCTAATAAGGAGCTCTCGACACCGCAGAAAAAAAACCTGTAGAGATCTTTATGTCAAGATTGGCCAGTTCGAAACTTTTCGATCGCTCCATGGACGTGCATCGCCGTTGGTACGACAGAGGGCGAGATCTTCAAAGCTTATGTCTGCTATCGCAACCGATTCTTCATTTAGCGCGCTTTGTGCTAGAAATCCCGAATCTGGAAAAGGGTCTTTGCAGGGGGCTATGATAGTGCTTCTTCCATAACCAGTTCCGAGCGAGAAGCGTTCGATGGGGCCGACCAAACTGGTATGAACAACGAACTGCTCGTTTTCAACGGCTCTAGCCATACTGCTCCATAATACACGTTGGTGGCTGTGTTGGCTCTCGCAATAACTCGGTACGCAGAGTAGTTCTACGCCATTTTCAGCGAGCGCTCGAGCTGCCTCTGGAAATTCCGAATCATAGCAAATGAGCACACCGAGTCTTGGATCCGGGAGTTGTTGAAGTCCCATTTCTGAGTGTAATTTCCATTGATGTTTTTCCCATGCAGTGGAACAATTTTTGGGTTGGTACAAAAGCGCACCACTGTTCCACGCAATTGTTGAAGCATTTACCGTTCCCTTTGTATGAGGACGTAGATAGGACCCTCCCACAATAACTATATTATGCGATATCGCTAGTTGTTTTAAGTGCTCATCGAGCTTGTCATAAAAAGGTAAGAGGTGACCGACTACATCGCGCTCAGCTCCATCACCGAAGAGGGATAAGAGCTCAACTTCAAACAGCTCCGGAAAAACTACGATGTTGGCACCACCTCGCACCGCTTCAAGAGTCAACGAATTGCAATGTTGAAAGAATTCATCGACATGGCTGATTGTTCGGACACCCCACGAAACTGCTGCAACGCGTGTTTTTGGTGTTGGAAGAGAAGTGTCCATAGCTATACCAAAAGCTCCAGCTATAAAGCTTTGTGTTAGAAACCAAGGAGTTCTTCAAGTGCTGTTGTTATATCGGCTTGCTGCGGAAGTATGGCATCTTCGAGTATTGGTGCATGAGGAACCGCGGCCGCGTATTTCATTCCGACGCGCTTTATCGGAGCGTCGAGATCCATAAAACAGTTGTCGGCAATTTGAGCCGCTATCTCTGCACCAAATCCCCCAAAAAGCACATCCTCGTGAGCAATCAAGACCCGACTGGTTTTTTTAACGCTATCAAAAACACATTCTCGGTCGAACGGGACAATGGAGCGGAGATCAATGACTTCCACCGAATAGCCCTTTGCTCGCATTGCTTCAGCCGCAAGGGTGCTTCGGTGTACTAAGGCGCCCCAAGTAACTATTGTTGCATGTTCACCCTTTCGAATGACTTTTGCCTTGCCAAGTGGAACAAGATGTTCTGAACTCCCTTCGGGTGATTTTGCAAAGACTTGTCTATAAAGGCCCTTATGTTCTAAGAACAGGACAGGATCTGAGCCTCTAATCGCTGCCTTCAAGAGGCCCTTTGCATCTGAAGCATTTGATGGGTATGCGATATGAAGCCCAGGAAAATGTGCAAAGGTAGCCTCTATGTTCTGGGAATGATAGGCGCCTCCACGGATATATCCTCCCACCGGAATTCGAATAACCGCCGGACACGAAAAATCGCCCGCGCTACGGTAATGTAGCATGGCTAGTTCGTTACGGATCTGATTCATGCCGGTCCACACATAGTCTCCAAACTGAATCTCAGCTACCGGCTTCATGCCACGAGTTGCTAATCCTATTGCCACACCTACAATTGAGCTCTCAGCAAGCTGGCTGTTAAAGACACGGTCTTTGCCGTGTTTCTCGGTAAGCCCTGCTGTTACTGTGAAGACTCCGCCTTTACCGTGAGCTACATCTTCTCCGAAGATGCACATGTTGGGCTCTCTCGAAAGCTCCTCGTCGAGTGCGTGGTTTAGTGCATCGACCATAAATGCGTCATCTCCCGTCGGCGGCGTTTCGACTATCGCAGACCAAGGAGTCTCGTCATGCACGGTATGAGTGGTTGCCGAATCAGGGGAGGGATCTGGCGATTGCTCGGCTTTTTCAGCAGCTTCATCTACCATCCTCTTTAGAAGGACGTTTAAAGACTGTATCTCTTCCTCTGAAGCTGATTTTTGGGTCGCTATAAGCTTCTCTGTTCGTGCAATTGGACAACGCTGGAGCTCAGCGGCTATATCTTCTTTTGAGCGATACTTTAGATGATTGTCCGAGATTGAATGGCTTTGCAGACGTGGCACATGGGCTTCGATAAGTGAGGGACCTTCCCCTCTTCTTGCACGGTCATGTGCCGCGGTTAGTGCGTCAATAGACTCAAAGAGATCGCAGCCGTCAATTTCCTTTGTGTCGAGGTTTTCGAAGTTTTTCGTAATGTGAGCTATACTATTGCCTGCAAGTTGCTCCGAAATATGAACCGAGATGGCATAGTTGTTGTTTTCGATGACAAAAACAACCGGAAGCTTCTCACGAGATGCCCAATTGAGTGCTTCGTGAAGATCTCCTTGAGCACAGGTTCCCTCACCCGCAGATACATACACGACTTCATCGAGGCCTTTTAATTTTGCACCGAGTGCACAGCCTACTGCTTGGAGAAATTGAGAGCCTGTCGGAGAGCTTTGAGGCGGAACTCTGAGGGGAAGGCTTGCGTAATGCATCGGCATCATACGACCGTGGGAGTTAGGATCGCCTTCTTTGTTCATGGCATTCATCATTAGCTCTTCTGGAGTCATACCAAGTGCTACCATGAGAGCCATGTCTCTGTAATAGGGGTAGAACCAATCGTGACCGGCCCGAAAAACGTGAGCTGCCGCAACTTGCACTGCTTCATGACCGGCACAGCTAATCTGAAAGTGACATTTGTTCTGTTTATAGAGGGTGATTGTTTTCTCGTCTAATAATCTTGCCAGCACCATTGATTTGTAGGCCCAAAGGGTAAGCTCCTTATCGGATTGTGCCTGTGAGGTTTGACGAGAGGTTTTTTTTACCGCATTTTTTTTTGTTGGTTTCGATGACTGTCGTGTTTTGACCATGATTGAGTCTCTCAAGTTCTACCAGCTACGCTTTTTTATTCCTGACTCTCTATCTCTTTTTTAATCTGAAGGTGGTAATGGAAGAGGAGTCACTTATTGTGCCTGACTAATTCTTTCTCTCCGGTCTATCACCCTGAAGGAAGTAGTTCTAGAGCCTCTTTAGGTTTTATCCTTTTTCGCGTTTTAACTACACGGCGATGCAGTACTCAAAAATCGTGGTGCAATTGTGTGTAGCCTAACTGATGCGGAGGCTCCTATCAAAAACTTCTTCTATTACGTTGCCATACTAGGTTATGGTTTGCCACACAATTATGCTAAGTAACTGACAATTGCTGATTATTTTAGTCTTAGGCAAGGTGTATTTTTAGACTCCTTTGGTGCTTTTCCTATTGTGTATTAACGAAAAGCGTGAATTGCTAGTGTTGTTTATTTGAATTGGCCTATGAGCACGTTGCTTCTTTCAATTTTTGCCTCCTCGATAGTGTTTGCAATTTTCAAACTGTTTGATCGCTTTGATGTAGATATTCTTCAAGCGGTCGTTATGAACTACATTACTGCGGCAGTGTGTGGTTTTGTGATTTTTTCAAACCAATGGCCATTCGGAGCGGGAGTTGATAGTGATTGGATATACTGGAGTGGTTTTGCTGCATGTATTTTTCTCTCACTTTTTTCGTTGATGGCAATCAGTAGTCAAAAAAATGGTGTGGGAGTGACGTCTGTCGCGGTAAAAATGAGTTTGGCACTCTCAATGGTGTGCTTGTCTCTGATGTACCATGAGCCAATGGCTGTCAGTAAGATAGTAGGGGTGTGTTGTGCTCTTTTGGGAGTTGGATTGGTTACGTTTCAAAGGAGCGCAGAAAAAGCGACAACATATTGGATGCCACTTGTTTTGTTTATGGCGAGCGCGCTACTTGACGTTATGTTAAATTACGTACAACACGAGGTTTTGCAAGGGGTAACTCCTGCTATATTTGCTGCAACATGCTTTGCATGTGCTGGCATCATGGGGAGTCTAATTGTTGGTGTTCGGAGTACACTTGGTATCTCAAATGTCTGTCTGCGGAGTGTAGGTGCAGGTGTATTTTTGGGAATCCCTAACTTTTTTTCTATCTATCTCCTAATGGAGAGTTATCGAGATGTATCATGGACAGATTCAAGTGTCTTAGGGGTAACAAACGTGGGAATCGTTGTTGTGACGACGTTGATTGGAAGGGTGTTTTTCCGCGAAATTCTCTCGATTCGTCAAGTTGCTGGGCTTGCTAGTGCGGCGGTAGCTATTTTGCTTCTTTCATTTCACTAGATACCACCTATCGGTTTGCGTATGGATTAGTGCGCTTTGATTTTGGTATTTGCAGGGTTGTTTGCCTAGAGCGTGACGATGTTTTTATACTCTCGGTTCGCGTTGTGTTACGGGTCATTATTATGTTCAGTTCTCATCATCCCCAAAGTTATTCGGAACAATTTGTTTCCATATCGGCTCCATGTCCTATCGTAGAGAATGTCCGTTCGGCTGGTTTGTTATCGAGAGCACAAGTCGAATTCAATAGTGCAGTCAGGGCTGCAGTTGGGCGTAGGAATGTCACACTCTATGGTGCCGCCGGAGCGGGGTTTTCTGATTTTCACACGACGATTAATTCCCCACAAGCTTTCTTTGTGTCTCATTATGATCAAATTGATTTGGTGACATGCCTTTCTAAGGCCCAAGAGTTTATGCGTACGGATAAACTTGCCGAAGCAAGTTATCGGCCATCGGTTGACAGATATAAATTTGACAAGCTAGGGAGTGGCTTTGCGAGTTATGGCTGTTTAGAGGGTGGGTACTTACTATCGGTAGCAATTGCAACTGAGCTCTCGGCGTGTGGAGTATCGGAGTTTGAGATTATATCGACCCGATTGGGCCCAGCCATTGAGTACGCTATTCTTGGTATTGATTATCACGTTTGTTTTATCCAGGGAGATGTTTTATCGGTCTCTATTGACGAATTAGCCTCTCAAGCAGGAATGGCTATTGATACCTACTATCATCGAGCTGCGATGGAAATCCCCAGCACGTATCAAGGAGAAGGAATGTATTTTATGAGAGACGTATTTGCCCAAATGCCGACAGGAGGAGTGTTTGTGACGGATGATATATCTGCATCTCCTACGTTTCGATGGTTAGCAGATTGTTCAGACTCATTTCCGATGTCCTTTGAGAATACGGAGGGTATTTTGTGTGAAGAGGCGTTGCCAAGAGATCTGCTACGCCAAATGTACCGCTCAGGTGTTACTTCTTTGTCTGCTGCCTATGGAGCCTTATTGCGAATTCGTAGGAAGTATTATTCTGAATAGTGAAAGACACGCTGAAAGTTAGTAATCAGGCTAGTGAGTACTTCTTGTACAGTCGGAGAGGCGGTAGAGAGTTGCTCAATTGACGAAATATTTATATCCCCCAAACCACAGGGGTTAATTCTTTTGAATTGATCGTTACACTGTAAAACATTAAGAGACAAGCCGTGCAGTGTGCACCATCTAGAGATCCGAACTCCGCTGAATGCGATTTTTGTGTTTTCGTCAAGCCAGACGCCTGTTTTGCCCGGAATGCGGATGCCATGTATTTGCCACTGATTAAGAGTGCGCAGTGCTACTTCCTCCAGGGAGCGCATATACCAACCGACATCAGTTTTGTGGTGATGTAAATTTATGATGGGATAGATAATAGCTTGCTCCGGCCCATGGTATGTTACACTGCCTCCTCGTTCCACTCTCGTGAGTGGAATATCTAGAGTAGCTAACTCCTCGGCGGGTGCGAAAATATGCGCGTCTTCGGTAGACGTACCGCACGTATACACTGGAAAGTGTGAGCATGCCAGCAGTACATCTTGCTGAGCCCGATCGATGACGCCTCTATGGTAACGGCGCTGGAGTTCCAATGATTTGGAGTACTCAATGACGCCTAAGTCATAGATCTCGAGCGACGGACTTTCAGCCGACGACATATTGTTAGAAGTTAAGTGGTCTTCCAAGGGCAAGAGCCATCGCCTCCATTACCCCCTCTGACAGAGTCGGATGGGGATGAATTGTGTCAACAACGCTAGCGGCAATCCCTTC
Source organism: Pseudomonadota bacterium (assembly GCA_038134595.1). Taxonomy (GTDB): domain Bacteria; phylum Bdellovibrionota_C; class UBA2361; order UBA2361; family OMII01; genus OMII01. Next base: position 109,457 of record JAYPVM010000004.1, read on the forward strand.
GTGAGAACGGATAATAGCTGCTTCTGAAATAAGTTCTGTTGCTTCAGCGTGGAGGATGTGGACTCCAAGCACTTCACCAACCTGGTCATCGATGATTACCTTGATGAATCCCTCCTGTTCTCCGATGGCAATAGCTTTTCCAATAGCTGAAAACGGGATTTTACCGACGCGATAGGCGATGCCTTTTTCTTTGGCAGCCCGCTCTGTCAGTCCTACGGAGGCAACTTGTGGTTGGCAGTAGGTGCATCCGGGGATATTGTCGTACTTCATCGGATGTTTTGATTTTCCAGCGGCAACCTCTGCGGCGACGACCCCTTCATGGCTAGCTTTGTGGGCTAAGGCTGCACCACCTGCAACGTCTCCAATGGCAAAGTGATGCGGGACGTTGGTTCTCATGAGCTCATCGACTTTGATAAAGCCCCTGTCGGTCTCAATGCCAACTTTTTCAAGTCCTATATTTTCTGTGTTAGGAACAATGCCTATCGCAATCAAACAGGCGTCTCCGCTCCAGCTTTCAGTCTTTGTTTTACCCTTTAGATTGGCCGTGACTACATCGCCTTGTCGAGTTAGCCCTTCGACTCCTGTAGAGGTTCGAATGGTCATCCCATTTTTCGTAAAGACCTTCTCGAGTGCCTGAGCGACCTCGGTATCTTCCACTGGTAGAATCTGTTCAGCCATTTCTACGACGGTAACTTGCACTCCAAGTGAGTTAAAGAAATAAGCAAACTCAATTCCAATTGCGCCAGCTCCGATTACTAAAAGTTTTTTTGGTAGGCGCTTGTTTTCAAGGATTGTGCGAGATGTATGAATGACAGAACCATCGATGTCTACTCCTGGAAAGGGTCGAGGTCGAGCGCCGGTGGCGATGATGATGTCTTTAAATGTATATGTTGTGCTTTTCTTTGAGGAGTCAGTGACGATAAGAGTGTTGTTCTTATCGAGAACTCCGTTTCCTGAGATCACTTCAATCTTGTTTTTGCGCATCAGGTAGTTGACGCCACCGGAGAGCTTTGTGGCAACGTCTCGCGAGCGATGGATGATCTTTCCGAAGTCAAACGAAACAGGACCGGTTTCAAATCCAAATTCTGGAGCGTGCTTGAAGTCGTTGAATAATTGGGCAGATCGAAGAAGTGCCTTGGAGGGAATGCAACCCCAGTTCAGACACACCCCACCAAGGGACTCCCGCTCAACAATCGATACCTTCCGTCCAAGTTGAGCAGCTCGTATAGCTGATACATAACCGCCGGGCCCGGAACCCAAAATAATGAGATCTTTTGATTGAGTAGCCATGACTTGTAATGCTCCTTAGACGTAAAGAATGTTATACTGTAATAGCGTACGCACAGTATCGCTTACTTGGTGTAGATCGCAATAGATACTATGGCAACTTATAGTTTTGATACCATATTTTTTCGTGGAAACTCGCAGCTCTGTATACTTATCCACAGAGCCTTATCGGAAGATATAGACGAATGATTACGATCCCAGAATCAGAGCTCTCATTTGTAGCGTCCAGAGCTAGTGGCCCGGGTGGTCAGAATGTGAACAAGGTGGAGACTCGTGTGTCGGTGATATTTGATTTTAAAAATTCGTCAGTACTCACAGATGTACAGAAGCGGCGAATTGCAAAGCACACACATACTCGAAAACGCCTCGATAGTTTGGGGAGGCTTGTGGTCTCAAGCCAAGTCCATAGAACGCAAGGAGCGAATAAGCTAGAAGCACACAAGCGCCTTGAGGAATTGGTATCGGAGGCCATTAAGTCTCGAAAGACCCGCCGTCCGACCAAACCATCGAGGTCGCAGAAACGTAAGCGAACTGATGAAAAGCGCCATCGGGGGGCCGTTAAGGGGCTTAGAGCCAAAGTATCAAGCGCTGATTAGGACGAAATTAACCGCGTGCGTTACGTCGTCGTTCGAGCGCAGTAAATCCAGCTTTGAGGGCATCTGTTAACTCCTGTTGGGAGCCGGTTCCTACCGAAAGCCGGATAAGATCATTCGGTATTCCTCGCTCGGCACGTTGTTCCGGTGTTTGCTGAAAGTGGGAGACGACTGCTACTACAGACAGAAGAGGCATGTCTCCCCCAAACGAGGGGGCGATATATGTCCCCTTAGGCGAGTTTGCGATAAATGCATCTGCGAAAGCCGCAATGTCATGAAAATCTTGGCATTGTATTCTAAAGGAGACGACGCCTCCGAATCCTGTCATTTGTTTTTTTGCAACTTGGTAGTTTTGATGTGTTGGATGTCCAGGATACCAGAGCTCGATGACATTAGGATTTCTAGCGAGTAGATTAGCCACATGCATGCCGTTTCTATTAGATAGCTCAACGCGCTCTCGGAGAGTGCCTAATCCCTGCTCGATGCCAAGACAATCTTCATCGTGGGCGATGTTGCCTTGTTGGCTACGGAGTTCTCTTGCCATTTCTACAATCTCGGCTCTTCCAATTATAGCTCCAGCACCTACTTGATTATTGCCGCCGATATATTTTGTTAGGGAGGGAACAACAATATCTGCTCCCTGCTCCAGAGGTTTTTGATTAATTGGACTCGCAAACGTGTGATCCACGATGAGCAGTGCACTTGAGTGGGCTGCTTTGATTTGGGATTTTACATCGGGGATGTCAATTACTCTGAGATATGGATTTGAGGGCGTCTCAAAAAATATGGCTTTTGTGTTTGGTTGCAGATATCTCTGCACGTTTGTAAAGTCATCCATAGGAATGACTGTTAGTTCGACCAGGCCCCGTTTGACGAGCCTTTCTAGAATGTTGCGCGTTTGTCTGTAGCCCTCTGTACCTACGATGATGTGGCCTGGCTCAGGCGCCAGCGGTAAAACAGTATCTATGAGCGTTGCAATAGCAGCCATTCCGCTTCTGAATACCGTAGCTGACTCTCCGTTTTCAAGGGAAGCTAGGGCGCTTTCAATGCGTCGAGTAAGGGGAGTCCCATAACGGAAGTATTCCGCTTCATCAGCGCGCAGTTCTCCGAGGCTTTCTCTTCTTTTGAGCTCTGCAAATTGCGCTAACGTCGTCGAGCCGTGTGTTGTTGCATGGTGCGGGGCAATTGGTTCGGAGACACTCTCATCTTGGGACACGATGATATCATCCACAAACTGTCGTAGCGGATCTTGTCCCTCTGGAGTAAGAGATGTGTTGATGTCTTTCCATGGTGAGGTACTTGTAGGTTGTCTTGGCTCTTGGGTTGCTGCGTCTAGATTCATGAATCACCTCTAAAGTGACTCGTTATCCACAGATATTCTTAAGCGTTTTTGATGTTAAATGGCATTAATATGCCAGCAACACAATCATTGACTAATGCGAGAATGGTATAGCTATCAGGGATCAAGAAAGACGAAAGGAATACAATCGCTTTGGTAGCGATTGTTCTCTCATCTTCCAGATTGCCTGTTGCTAGCATTCTAGCAACTCGTCTGCCGGAGTTGGCACCTTGAATTTAATCAGGTTGCCGAGGCTTCATCGGGCCGGTCCCTCTGCCTCTCTGGATAAGAGTCTGTTTGAGAAGATAGACTTCTTCAGATCCGATGTCAATATGAGGCAGAGCATGCCGTGCAAAGGAGGTAAGTTCTGTCACTACAGTGTTTCTCTAATGAATTGCAATCATCACAGCGTGCTCTGCGCAGTTGTATGACGAGGAGAGTGCTTCTACTGCGAATGGTTGATAGTTCGTGAGTTGTGTCTCCGTAAGGAGCGTCTTTGTTCTTGATCTTCTTTGTGTTCTGTATCCTTGTTTTTCATTGGATCGGAAGTTTGAGCCATAGGTTGATGAAACAATAGGCTTTTATCTCTAAATCCCACTAATCTAAGTAGGAGTTGCTCAAGAGCCTTTAATAGGTTTGCGAAGAAAGAAATGATTCGGTTCATAATGCCCCCTTCGTATTTAAAAAGAGGGTTTTTGAAAACGCCATGTTCCTTCGGGGAAGGTGCTGAGCGGTGTTGTTGTTGGTCTTGTGTGTTCGTAGGGTTTGAACCTAAGGGGAGCGCTAAGTCTCCCCTTTTTCTTCTCTCTTGTTTTGGTGATACCCTAATAATGTCGGTGTTTTGGATCGATGCGCCTGCCAAATTGACTTCTTCCGGCTGTTGAGATGTGCCGCGATTTTCTAGGTCTTTGTGCGCAACGAGAGTGTCCAAGGAATCTAAAGTATCCCCTTTGGGTGTTGCAGCGTGATTTAGGGCCTTGTGCTCCGACATATCTTACCTGGGCGCTTTTTATCATATGTAGTTATGTTTGTCTTCTTTTGTCGTGATACATAAGAAATGGATAAAAATACCTTTTAGATGTGTTTTTAATTAACTATTATGCTGGGTTAGGACCTTGATTAAAAATGGAGCGATAATGAGGCGATTTTTCTTGAAGTTTGCACTGAGTGTTTTGTTTATCACAGCTATTGGAGGGTGTAATTCGAGTGCGGTGCAGGATGTTATTGATATTATTGAAGGGGTCCCTCGAAAAACCATCAACACCGATATCCTAGGGATAAATGCATTTGCGAATGATGGGAGGTTCGGAACGCCACAACAGCAGTATACGGAGGTTCGGTCTGTCCTTCGACTTAATTCACTGCGAATTCTTGCTAATTGGGATGCCTTGGCGCAGCCTGCCAAGGGAAGCTCTATAAATTTTTCATTCCTTGATACGTTAGTCGCGGCGATTCCCGATGGGGTCGATGGCCTAATAATTCTCTCGGGAACTCCAACTTGGATGAGTGATGCTTCGAACTGGACAGACGGTGATCCCAAAAAGACTTTTGTACGGGAGTGGGTAACGCCTATCGTGAGGCGCTACCGAGCAAATCCCAAAATTATCGGCTTTCAGGTCTGGAATGAGCCAAATCAGAACAATCAATCTAATAGAGATCTTGGGCTTGTGACCGATGCTTCAGGTTACGTTGAAGTGTTACGACAGTCCTTTGAGGTAATCAGAGCTCTTGCCCCCTCTAAGTTGGTTGTGACAGCCGCGACTACTTCACTTAATCAAAATTTTCCAGACTCCCTTGATTATAATCGAATGATGAGAGATGCAGGCGCACAGCAGTACGCAGATATCTGGGCGATTCATTATTATGGCAAGCAGTATGAAAATCTGCTTCGGCCAGGTGGCGTAAAAGATTTTGCAAACGGCTTGTCTTTGCCTATATGGGTGACCGAGAGCGGTGAGAGGGGAGTCAATAAGCAGTTGGCATACGGCGAAGAGGTATGGCATTATCTTGTGGAGAATATGCCCAGTATACAACGCATCTACGTGTACCAGCATACAGAGGCTACGCCACCTGAGAGTACATACGGGTTGCGGAATCTATCGTCAGATGCGCCTGTTTCAGATCTCTATGTGTGGTTGCGGGATAGGTATACAGGTTTGAGGTTGCATACGAGGAATGGGAGAAGTGTCACTGTTTTGAGGGAATTTGGAGGGCTATGCTAAGAGTGCTTGTATTTGGGGTGATGATTTCGTTATCTGCTTGTTTTTCTCACGGGGTAATGAATGCGGCAACTGGAACGTCTGTTGTGCTACAAAGCAACAACTATAAAACATTGAAGACTGGTGCTCGTGGTGTTAGCTACGGTTTTTCATTGCTCGGCTTGATTCCAATAGTTTCACCAACTGCTGCCTCGGCAAAGTCGAACTTGTACGGAGATGTCCAGATTGAGATGGGGGGGCGGTCTACAGCTTTGGCGAATCAAACAGAGGATAGAAGTGTTTTATATTTGGGGTTATTTTCAATTCCTAGGTATATAATTACTGCAGATGTAATCGAGTTTACCGAGAACCAACAGAAGAACTACGACGTTTCGACGCAGGTTGCGGCTGTAGAGAAAACTAGTTTAGAAAACCCCGCCCCCAAGGCCCTAGCAAAGCAAAAGTAGTACGCTTGGATTGAAGACTACTGTTTCAGTAGTCGCAGTACGATAATCTTGTAAGAAACTTCTAATTGAGCTCCGGTAAGGTGTTGTGCCATGTGATAGTATCTGGTGTTACTATAGATATTTTCTCTACGTCCATCGATACAACACCCAATTCATCTCGTTTCACCGAAAGATTAGTGACGATGATGCAGGGATTTTTAGTTAGTAGCACTTTGTGATGCCCATCGCTTATTGGTTCTTCGATTTGACATCCCATTGTCCCAAGTTGACAGAGATAGGTGTTGTCTTTTCGAGGTAGGAGGGCGATTCCCCAAATACCACTGATTAAAAGCTGAGGGGTTATCTCTAACGCGGCAGTAGCGACTGATTCGTATGCCTTGCTGAGGAGGGCGGAACCACGATGGACATCTCGTATTCCCTTTCCATCTCGGATAGCAGATTCTAGAGCGTTCTCTTCGATGAGCAACCTTCCTAATTCCTGCATTTGATTAAGGGAGTTTTGAAAGGCCCTTGTGGACCAATACAATTCAATTGAGTATGTGAAGGTATTAGGGCTGACAACGAGAAAGGCACCCGCTTCTCCCTCCAGAATGTACTCTCTGGGTAGCATTACAAGTGGAGTTACGAGACTTGCCGCGTCGGGCACTTCTAGTCCAGCAGAAGAGGGAATTGCCAATCTAATTGCTTTTGGGTGAGAAGCCAAAAGCTCCTCGTTCCAACTACCGTCGGGCCTGGTCTGCGCCTCCGGATCATGGGCGCTTTCACCGTAACGACAGCAGTATACTATGGAGGTATCCTTTGATGAATTAGTTGCAAGGCGACTTATTTCTCGGACATCGAAATGTTGCAACGGTTTTCGAGCGGTGTATTCGCTGCCCCGATGCTTTTCGAGGTAGATTGAATCGGAGAGAAAAAACCGTTTAATAAGTCCGGTGATAAACTGTCGAGAGATGTCGGGCCGTTTGAATTCATCCACTTGACCAAGCGTTATTGGACGAGCACTGCTTCTACGTTCAACTATGTCGGTTAGTCGGTGGGCACCACTATGCTTGAGTGCGACACTGGCAGAAGGAGCTCGTCTTTCGTTTGCTGGCGAGGAAAGTTGTCCGAGGGTTCCAAAAGCTGCCGCGTTTTCTGTCGAAAAAAAATGTTGTAACGGATTAATCATATCCATTGCCTGTATGATGCTCTTCCATCCCGACAGTATAATATCGTTGAAGCCAGCATCCAAGACTTATTGTATACAACCTTTTTGGTGGTCGTACGTGACTCTTGATAGCACATGTATCTAAATGCGTTCTGAAGCGAACAGCTCTTCTATGGTGATTCGAGCGGCTTTTCGGGAAGTACTGTTTTGTTCGATGATGTCGGCGGCCATTAAAGGCTGTGCTACAAAACTCCAAGTTTCTTGATCGAGTTTGTAGAATGCTAGCATCTCGTTAAATGCACGAACGAGGTCCGGACTGCCCGCAGGATTTTGATGAGCAATTGAAAATTGAATTTTTGGTAAGATCTGTAAGAAGGCAGAAAATTCTTCAGGCGCATGGTAAGAGTGCTCTCTCAGTGTGAAACTAGCGGCAGCTTCAATTGCTTGTAACATCTGCCAATTTTTTTCAGCTGTCTCTATCTCTGCAATTCGATGTAATTCGGTTAGTATTGTGGACACTAAATGCTTTTCGCATGGTGTGTTTAAGTCTGAGTGGCTAAATGGGACCGTATCACACGAAAGAGTTACTCCGTATTGCTCCAGTGTGCTGCCATCAGCTTCATACACGGGAGGAAAAGAGTTTTCTAATAGTTCATGCCACCTGGTAGATTGACCGACTCCCACCGGAGTCTCGTTCCGACTACTACCCCTACAATCAAGCATATGAAGCAGGACAACGGAGACAAGGGATGGAGAAACGTCACCGGTTAGATCGAGAAAAGACTGCTCGCAGCGTGATTGGCGAGTATAATGGGCATTGGTGCTATTCCACTCACAAAAACAAATTACTTGAGATGCGGCTGACCCAAAAGCTCCCAAACACCCGAGCCCCCCAAAGAGTAGGCTAGGTAAATATTGGCCGTTTGAAAAAAGCGCGAGAGCTTCTTGAAACGCAGCCACCGAGGCCACAGCGATAGTCCCGTTTACTAATGTCATTCCTCCGAAGATTAGTGCGGAAGTGCGTTTGTGCTGTGATGTCTTTGCCACCTCGGAGATGCTACGAGGGATTTTCTGGTATATATGAGAGAGAGCTGCCAATTTGTTTATTAATCCCATGGAATGCCCTGTTGTTCCTGAGAGAGCCAAGGACTCAAGGACGCTTGTTAATGAAGGGAGCTTATCTGGTTGTATAAAAGCGCTATTGCTATCGATGTTGTATATAAATCCATCGGCATGAAGGCGGCGCTTGGTGTCTTGAACCGTGTCTTGTGCTATCCCATGTAAGAGGTTAAATGGTAGGGCGGTGGACTCTTGGTTTTGGACAAAACAAGCTGTACCAAGTTGCTGTTCCTTTAAGAAAAATTGCGGTAATTCATTGCAGATTCTTTCAATAGTCGTCTCGTAAGCCCTGCGCAGTTTTACGGGATCTTGCGCAAGAACGCGTAAGCGTTCTGCTATCTCTGTCGAGGTTTTCTCCGGTGTTCGATATAGCTCGCGGAGAGAATGAGAGAAATCTTTCTCAAAGTAAGTTACAAGACTTTGTACAAGGGGATTGGTCTGATCAGCGAAACTAAGAGATCGAAATAGTTCTGTGGCTTTCGCTTCGAGCGCGATGAATTGAGAAACTGTTCTGTCTGTAGGATCTTTAGTGTCCTTGCGAGGTTCGAAAGGATGAATAAATAAACTTTGCTCTCGTAGGTCAATGTCTCGTTCGGTGACTCGAAAAGGAACCGTTCCCGGCTGAGGGGTGGAGACCTTCAGCGTATGTTTGCCGCCAATCGAGACCTCTATTTCCATATGTAGCTTTCTCTTGAATACGACCTGTTTTGTCTTCTCTAGAGCCGAGTGTTTGAGGCTCTTTAGTTTGGGGAATAGTAGCGCACCACCCCTTTATGTGAAGAGTTTATGGTAATTTGAAACTGGGATAATCTCAACTAACCGGAGGGCGCTGAGTAGGTGAGAATATATGCGTACAGATACCTACAGCAGTCCAGTTGCAAGTAGAAGCCAGCGATACTCTGTAGGTGCTCCTGAGCGAGCATTAGCTCCCATTTGAGTCCAGCTTCGGGCTTTGAAAATAAAATGAATGTTTCCGTCCTTGTCTAGTGCTCCTTGTGGTGGATTCGGGTCTTGAGCTCCTTGGCGTGTTGCGTTCTCTAGAACTCGATCAAAGGAGCTGCTCCCAGAGGAGGTTTTGAGAGACACACTACGCAGACGCCCCTCGGGAGAGAGGACCGCTTCGATGATTGAGAACGAATGAACTTGACGGATGTCATGTGCACGTAATGTGTCCCATCCTTCTGAGCGGAGTTGGGTAAATACTTGAATGGCAACTCTTCGAACAAAACTTGCGTATAGGTTGGCCTTTGCGTTGAGAAGGGTGATATCTCCATCGGGTAGGTTGGGAAGATGATCGCTGATACCTCCGGTTCCAATAAAGGTGGCACCGCTTCCCCTAGGTCTCGCAAATGCTTTGTAATCTGAGGGGTCGGAAATTTTATTCTCTGTGGCTGGAGTTTTTGAGGACTTGCCCGTAGCACGAAATTTATCGCTTAGCGTTGAGCTGTCGAGTCGAAGATCTTTTAGAGTTAGCTTTGAGCCAGGCGATCTGGTGTGTTGCTTCTCTTTCTGTTGGTTGGTGTGCGGTGAGGTTTTCTGTTGTGGCTGTTTGGGTTGGAGGGATTGCTGTGTTTTATCATTCGTAGGGGACGGTGCACCACCAGTCCCACGGCGAATTTGCTCCACCTCGGTGCGCGCGTTCTGGTCTGAGAGTTTCTTTGTGTCTAACGGCGTTTCTTTTGTGGTTGTCGCAGGCGGAGAGACGATTTGTGGTGTCCTGTCCTCTCGTTCAAACGAAACAGTAAAGACGGGGATCTCTGGGGGTAGGCCGGGGTTTAGGTAGGTCAGTAGGGCTAGAATTGAGGCGTGTATGAAAAGTGACGCAAGAAGCCCCGCTCGGTCAAAAGAGGATGATTTGGATTTGCCGATAGTTCTCATGGTGGACTTCGTTTCTTCAAGCTTTCTGTCAAGCTCTGAAAAGGGGACTTGAATATGTGCACGTTTTTTAGTCTAGCGGCTAATCTGTTGGGTGAAAATAGATGGCATCACTGTAATGATGAGATAGTATTCTTATCGACTAAATGTGGCTAACAACTTGATATAGCAGCGCTATCTTATAGGCTCTCACCCTTTTTGTGTTCCAATGGTTGTTTGAATTGTGTAATGAGAGGTATGCTAGGTCGTGTTTTTGCTTTCGCGAGGAGAGGTCGCAGTATGTTAAGTCCAGTTGAGATTGGTGTTGTTGCTGTAGTGGTTGTTTTATTGTTTGGAACAAGAAAGTTGCCAGAGCTTGGTTCGGGCCTCGGGAAGGCTATAAGCAATTTCAAAAGGTCGTATCGAGAGGCATCAGAGATAGACGTTACTCCTTCGGAGAAGGGTCCCTCGGTTGATGACGCCAAGCAAGGGGACTCGACTGGTTCTGGAAGCTAGTGTTTAGGATCTACACAATCCCGCAAGCTCTGTGATTATCTCATTCTCTCTGGTTCTTAAAAATTAGTATGGTGGGATTAATTGTAGCGAATGAGCTAGGCTGTTTCCTTGTGTATGGTACGGGTTGAATGGTCTTGTTGATTGTCTATTTAAGCCTACTGACCTACAGAAAAAATCCTACCCGAAAAGAAAGCAAGAGTTTCCGCTGAAAGTTGGTTTTGAGCGGAGTCCTCGGATTCGGGTAATAGAGCAATCGTAAATGGAACTGATTCGCCGGGTTTGATGCTGGTTTGGACAGTGTTGATAGAGGTTTGAAATTGCTTGACGGTTTCGAGTGTTAGGTCTTCTATTTTTTCTCTGTGAAGAGCTGAACGCAGGGGAGTTTTGACTCGGACCGCGGGGATTCCTTGGCGATTAAAGCCAATAGCTTCTACTACAACCTGATCGAATGATTTAGTCTCCCGATTAAGAACTATTCCCCGGACTATCGGAATCGTCTCACCCGAACGAGTTTGTTTGAATTCAAAGGTCAGGTTCTGCACCAAAAGACGATTTGGTGGTGTTATAAGTTGCTTTCCTGACAGCGCAGTCGGAATTACGGCTCCAAAAACGTTGTCGACAGTTTGTGGCATGATACGTGTAAGTATTCCTAGGAGTATTACAACGCATGATGCTTTGACGATCGGCCGTATCATTCGAAAGAGGTCTTTATTTTTATCTACAAAGCGGGAGAAGGTTTCTTTTCCTTTCGCTGTAATGCCTTGAGCCTGAGCGGTTTTTCTCTTGCTTATGAATGCCTGATTTGCTTCCTGTCGTGGGGGCTTTGAGTCTCTTTGAATAGTGGGTGGAGATGGTTTTTTGAAATCAGCCGCCTCTGAATGCTGAGTGACGGATTGTGCGTGTTTCTTGGGCTCGTCGTTTCTTGTTTTAAACGGACTGTCAAAAAGAGAGCAGATGTCCCATGGCGTTCTCGTCTCTTGATTTGCATCGTTGGTTGTAGCACTTGCCAATGCTTCTTGAGAGCTTTGGCCGTTAATTCCCAACCTAGCTGCCCGCGCAACGAACTCTCCTCTAGTAATTGAGGACGGTGAGGTGGAGCTGTCTGAAAATCCGAGGAGAGCTCGACCTGCCGTATGCTCTATCGTCGGACGGTTTGCAGGCGATTGATAGCTGGCCTCGCCGAGTGAGAAATCAGATGGCCGAAGTGCGCTTTGTCGCGAGTCGTTTTCCCGTTTTTCAGAGCAACTGGCTGATTCGGATGAGTTGTTATTTGTAGGAAGTGGGCGAGTCTGGCCTGAATTATGCGAGACTTCTGCTGGGAATGAAGAAGAGGACGTAAGGTTAGTGGGCCTCGAATGGGTGAGGTTTTTGGTGGTATAGCTGAACTCGAAGACGGCGTCACACCGAGAACAATGGAATTTTGGGGTCTCATAGGAGGCTATCAGACCGCTTTCAACAGCGAATTTAGTTTGGCAACACGGACAGCTAACAACCATATGTGGCTCGGAGGATTCCTCATGTGTGAGAATACTTGGTTGCTTCTCGTTATGAGCGGTTTTGCGAGAAAGTGTGCGTGTACTCACTCTATACCTATCATTTAACTAATGACCCGACTATGAAGCTAATAAACTACCGCCACAGTATTTTGCGGCCAGTACCCGTTTTAAAGCTGTACCAAAGCGTTAACAACCCCCCAAGCCAAGGTGCCAAAAACCAAGGTCTTCTAGCTCGTCACGCTGCACCACAAACGGTCCGTGGCGTGACTCAAAAGCCTTTACCTGGAGTGCTCCTATCTAGTACTTCAGATGCCGCTTGAGGTAATTCGAAGCAGTCAAAGTACATAGCTTAAGTAGTTTCAACAGTATAGGTGTTAAGTTGGATTTGTACTAGGTGTAATCTTCGTACTAACTTTACTTTTATCATACAGGCAAGCAGAGTGTTTGGAGCAGTAGGAGGCGGCTCGGCATGTGGAGAAAGACGTGAGATTGGTGTAGCGTCTATTTAAGTTGTTACGGCAGTCGCGATTTTTTTTTTGAAGATACGCTCTGGGGCGAACGTGAAGGTGGAGGTGCCGGTATTAGGTATGACGATACTAAGACGGCTACGTTGGATTAATTTACTATGAAACATAAGAGATCGAGCTCGCAAAAAAAACATAATAATTCATATGCTCGGTCTGAGAGGGGAGGGAAAAACTCCAGTTCCAAAGGCCTGAAAGTACCACCGGGTACCGCGCTTGTGATGGGAAGACATTGCATCTCGGAGATTTTAAAGTATGAATCAGCCAGATTTCGTGAGGTTTTTGTTGCTGAACGGCGAGATTCTGGGGAGGCAGTAGACGGGCGCCGTGCTGAACTTATCAATGCATTAAAAGAACTTGGCATTTCTGTTTCCGAGTTACCAAAACATGAACTTACCGATTTGGTGAGCTCGGAATCTCACCAGGGTTTTGTCGGACTAGTGTCTGTTCGCCCTGTGTTATCACTGGATGCTTTGGTTGCGCGAGTTGAAGATCAACAAGAGATCGGTATTCTTGCTCTTGATGGGGTTCTCGATCCTCAAAACATGGGGGCAATTCTGAGAGCGGCAGAGTGTTTTGGGGTGTCTGCAGTCTTGTTTTCTCGAAATCGGAGCGCGGATGTCGGACCTGTTATCGCCAAGGCGAGTGTCGGGGCTAGTGAGTTAATTGATATGTGTCCAGTTGGTAATCTCTACCAAGCGATTGAGCGATTGAAGGCTGTCGGGGCCTGGAGCATTGGCGCGGTTGTTTCACCGGAGGCAAAAGACTTGGCTAGCTTTGAATCACCTGAGAAATGGGTCCTTGTCATGGGCTCTGAGGGGTCTGGTATTCAGCGCCTTATTGGAGAGCGACTGGATTTTTCGATTTATATCCCGATGCAGGGGCGAATTTCGTCATTAAATGTGAGCCAAGCCACGGCAGTATTTCTAAGTCGTCTTTCGGAATCGGCAACTGCTGTCCACAGCTAGATGTCACCTTAGCCCCAGGGGGAACAAGAAATCCACTGTGGGTGCAGATAGTTATGCTCTTTTAGCGGTAAGCGAAGAGGGAAATTAAAGGGGTAAGAGTCGTAGACAAAGGTAAGGGCTTGTTGTTAAAGTAACTTAAAGCTTCATTGATTTTGCTAGTCGCTTCAAATTGGGTTTGAAATATCTGGCGAATCAATTACAACTATCGCTTGGTTTATGAGCGGTACAACGCGTTTCGCTTGAAGGAAAGATGTGAGCACCGGCCGGCGCCACATGTGACACGGATAGTAGACTTTGGGAGTGGTAATGTCTTCAGGGGAGCAGTTCTCACGATTTTTTGAGGTTAAACTTGACCTGTTTGATGGGCCGATTGATTTGCTCCTTCACTTAGTTAAAAAACGGGAACTCCCAATCGAAAAAGTTTCGCTGGCCCAAGTTACGGGGCAGTATTTGGAGTGTATTAAATCTCTACAGTATTATGATGTTGAGTTGGCGGCAGAGTATCTGGTAATAGCTGCAACTCTATTATCAGTAAAGGCTAGTGTGTTGTTACAAGATCCCGTTGAACTGGTGGTCGATGATACTGGAGCACTAGTCGATCCGCATGATGAATTGGTTGCACGGCTTCGGGAGCTGGAAGAGATCCGATTGGCGGCAAGTGATCTACAGAAGCGACCAGTTTTAGGTCTTGATGTTTTTGCGCCTCCAAGCAAAGGCAAAGTAAAGATGGATGCAAATCTTATTCCCTTGGCAGAGCATCAATCGGAATTACTAACGCGAGCGTTTCAGCGGGTACTTGCAAATCTCGGTGAACGTTCTCAGGTTTTTGAGATCACGGTAGACCCCGTTTCGGTTGTGGAGCGGATGAGGAGTGTGATTGACTCAATCGAATCTGCCGGAGGAAGAATTTGCTTCTCTGATTTAGTAGGGAGTAACCCTGAGCGTGTTTCAATCATTGGTGTTTTTATAGCGCTGTTAGAGTTGTGCAAGCGTCACATGATATCAGTGTCTCAAGACGTTCCTAATGGAGATATCTCTATTCGCAAGGTGTCAGAGGATAGTCAAGGAGAACCCATTGTAGAGAATAGCGATGAGGTTCAGGTGTCTAGTGTCACAGCTGCTGCCTGATAAATTGGCAGATGGGTAAGCGTTCAAAGAAAAATGAAGTGGGAGTTGTTTGAAGGATGAATGAGCAAGCAGAAATACATGAGGAAGATCTGGTGCAAGAAATTGCTGAGCCTCAGGTGGCTGAAGGAGACACAGGGGCAAAGCGGAGTCCGGAGCAAGAAGTAGCACTTCTCGAGGCTCTTTTGCTAGCTCATGGAGACCCAATTGCTTTGTCTAAGCTGCAAGAGGTGTTTGGGCTATCCAAGAAAGAGCTTATGGGTACAGTCGATAGATTACAGGAACTGTGTCTTGCAGAAACGCGAGGTATTGAGGTCGTTGTTGTTGGCGAGAAGCTTCAGATGCGGACTAAGTCGTGTTTTGCTGAACAGATTCGACAAGTGATGGCGGTAAAACCTCGAAGACTCTCTCAGGCGGCTCTTGAAACTCTCTCTGTGATTGCATATCGACAGCCGATTGTAAAAAGTGAGATGGATAAGATTCGGGGAGTTGATGTCTCACCTACCTTAAAGACGCTTTCAGAGCGACAATTAATCAAGATTCTAGGATATCAAGCCTCTGTCGGGCAGCCCGCGTTGTATGGGACTACCGATGAATTTTTAAAAATCTTTGGGCTTCCGTCGCTTTCGGCTTTGCCAGCAATTGGTGATTTGCAGGCACTGATAAAGGAACCAGGCGAGGCGCAACAGGCGCAGGAGGAGCATCTTGTCGAAGATGATGAAGAGCAGGCTCAAACAGGGGCTCCCGCCACGCAAGAGCAGAGCACGAGCTTGTAGTTGGGCCGTAAGGCGAGTATATCGGGTCGTTTTTTCTTACCTTTTTGGCAAAATGTGACTGAAAGCGGCTGCGGGTAGTGCTTTATGTAGTGTAATCTGTACAATGAGGTTGCAGGGTTCGTTTGTCCTGCATTGGGAGTGCAAAATTTCGTATGACTCGTATTAGATTGCAAAAATTCTTGGCAGAGTGTGGTGTTGGTTCTCGCCGAAAGATGGAAGAGTCTATTCGAGAGGGCAGGGTGCGTGTCAATGGGATGGTTGTTACGACCCTGGGGAAACAGATTGATCCAACGCATGATTCGGTGGAGTTTAATCGGCGGAAGGTTCGACCACTTGAAAAAGGATTAATGCTTCTCAATAAACCTCGTGGAGTAGTTTCAACGCTTAGCGATCCCGAGGGAAGGCGCACGGTCGGAGACTTTCTTACTAAGAAGCAGTACTCGTATTTTCCAGTTGGGAGGTTGGACTGGGACTCAACGGGACTTATGTTGCTGACAAACGATGGTGAGCTCGCTGAGCGACTGATGCATCCTCGTTACGGTTTTGAGAGAGTATACCATGCAAGAGTAGAAGGCTCTGTTTCCGTTTCGACTTTAACGAAATTACAAAGAGGAATCCGTCTGTCGGGAGTAGTCGTCAAGGCTGCGGGAGCTATCCTCAAGAGTGATTCAAACTCGACTTGGATTGAGGTTACCATTGCCGAGGGAAGAAATCGGGTTGTTCGTCGTATCTTTGAAAAACTCGGGCATCCTGTGATCAAATTGAAGCGAATTGTATACGGACCCTTGAAACTAGGAAAGCTTCAGGTAGGTCAGGTTCGGACTCTTACCCAGTCTGAGTATGAGAACGTCCGAAAAAAAGTTTTTAGTAATAAACAGAGTGAATCGACTGAGAAGGGTGCTGTCGCCGCAAACAGAAACGACACCACAGAGAAAGATGGCGTTGCAAAGTCCCCTTCAGTAAAAACTCTGGGGAAAAGGGATAGAAAACAATCGAATACCGGGTCCACAAAGAAAAGCAGTCGAACAAGGAGAGGTCAAAACACTCGCCGAAGAATCAGATAGTAAACGTTTTATGCAAAAAACTCCCCGCTTCTAGTTGCTACTAACGGTGTATGTGTGTAGTATCGGTAGACCGTTACGGAGCAGGACAGCTCTTCAGAAAATATAGCTGGAGAGATTGAAAGTCTTAGTTGGTCAGTATCGGATGCTTATTGCGGGGTAGAGCAGCCCGGTTAGCTCGTCAGGCTCATAACCTGGAGGTCGTGGGTTCAAATCCCACCCCCGCTTCCATTTTTTCTTTTTTCGTTCATTTTTCATTTATTACATATTTAGCTTGCTTCCACGGGCGAATTTAGACCGACGCGGTTACCATGTGCAGATTAGAGCAGCGAATTAGTTGACTAGTCGGCTTTGTGGTCGAGTGAATCTTTCAACCATAGTAGATGAAAGCAGCTGATAGGAGATAGGCTTTAGTCTACGGCGCCATGTTCCAATAGACTCACGTTGGAAGGGGGTGTGTGAATAGGTGCACCGGCGGGTCCGGCTTGAGGTACAGGAGTCCTTGTAGCTGAGTTTGTGAAAACGAGTAAGCCAGCAAGGACCATAAGCTCGGAATCTTGCATCTAGCCGTATTGAAATAAAAGCCACCAGTTTGGTCGGGCGACACTTTTGATAAGTTTGAAGGTTATCAGAAGGTAACGGACCAGGCTTGTGGGGATATAGCTGCCGTGCGGAAAGGTACGCGCGATACGCGAATCTAAAGTTTTCAACGCCTTGCGGGAAAGCTTTAGTATTCTTTATCTATCTCGTCATCGGAGATAGTCTCTCCGTTGATGGCGCGACGCAAAAGCTGACTTGGCTTAAATTTCACTACTTTTCTAGCACGTAGTATTATGGTCTCCCGAGTTTGAGGGTTTCTCCCACGTCGAGCAGGTTTTGACTTTACTTCGTAGCAACCGAAGCCGGAGAGCATAACCTTGCCGTCTCGGTCTAGAGCTTCTTTTATTAGCTCGATGTAGTCTTCAATGATGAGCGCAGCTTTTTGCTTGTCGGTATCAATAGCTGCATATATCGCATCAGCTAAGTCTGCCTTTGTTAAACAATAGCGAGAGTTGCCCATAGTGGTTCTCCAATTTTTGATACGTTTGATCGTCAATTATCGTACTTTGTTAAGGATGACAAGATGTTGCGAAAGGAAGCTGAGTAGAGAAGTATTCAATCACCAACAAGGCGGCCTTCCTTTTGTTACTCAGATTCTTCTTCGAGCAGTGCTAGTCAATAATCATGTCACGACCAGGTGTCTCTATAAGTCTAGCGATTCTGGTTGTTTAACACAATCCCAGTATATAAGACGCACAAGCTAGGGGATATAGATTCAGTAAGTTATGAATATCTCGTTTTTAAATTAAAAGACCCATATGCCACACGCTGTTTATAAAAATACGTTCTATATTATACGGCGATAAAAACAGATAAACGGGGCGCAGATCCGCAAGTCTTGAGTCCTACTGACCTTTCGCGGAGGGCAATTCATGAATCGTTGGGAGGTTATTTGCCGCCTACTAGTCCTTGGGGCTCTCTGGGAGTGGACTAAACAAACTTTCGAGATCTCTCTTGGTAAGCTTAACGGTGGACAGTCCATTTTCATTGATTAAGGCATCGACAAGCTGCGATTTTTTGGCTTTAAGCGCCATAATCTTCTGTTCGACTGAATCCTCGGTTACTAGTCTGTATACTGATACGGCTTTGTTTTGTCCGATTCTATGTGCTCTATCGACCGCTTGGCTTTCGACCGCAGGATTCCACCACGGATCGTATATGATCACCGTGTCGGCTGCCATGAGGTTTAATCCTGCACCGCCTGCCTTTAGGCTAATTAAAAATAGTCGAACGGATTCGTCATCTGTAAAGCGGTCGATAAGGTCCTGTCTGTCCTTAGTTGCACCGTCAAGGTAGAGATGACTCGTTCCGATTTCCTCGAGCCAGGAGCGTATTATTGAAAGCATCCCCCGGAATTGACTAAACAGGAGTATCTTTCTGCCGGATTCTAGAGCTTCAAGCACAACATCCTTTAGTAAATTGAACTTTCCAGAGTCAAAGCCGGGCAGTTCAGAGAAGGCGTCGATTGAATTGGGATGATTGCATACCTGTCGTAGTCGTAGGAGCGCTGCTAAAATTGAAACGCTCGCGCCCGGGATGCCTTTTTTGTTGATGGCGTCAAAAACTTTCGGTCGAACTTCATTGAGTATTTGGTTGTAGAGGTGCTTCTGGCTCGGTGTCATCTCGACATGCAGCTCTGATTCTATCTTGGGCGGCAACTCTTTTTCTACTTCGGCCTTTAATCTTCGAAGTATAAAAGGACGCGTCTTCGCGTTCAGCATGCTAGCAATTTCACCGGACGTACCCCCCTCAAGAATTGGTCGTTCAATGTTGGAGCGGAAAAATTCCTGTGAACCAAGATAGCCCGGCATTAGGAAATCCATAATCGACCAGAGTTCCATAGGACGATTTTCGGTGGGAGTACCAGTGAGAGCCAATCGGTGTTCTGCTCGGAGGGCTTTCGCCGCTTTGGTTGTCGTCGCTAGCGGGTTTTTGATGTTCTGAGCCTCGTCGAGAACCAGATAGGAAAACTCTTGTCTTTCGAGTTCGTACCGATCGAGGCGTAGAAGAGCATATGAGGTTAATACAAAATCAAATGAGGCAATGTCATTGAAGTGAGCCTTACGACCCGGACCATGAAGCATCAAAACTGAGGAGTTGGGGGTGAATTTCTTGATCTCGTAACTCCAGTTGGTGATAACTGATGTTGGAGCAACAATGAGTACTGGTTTTCCGCCTGTTTTTCTCCTTCGTTTATCTTTGAGTGCCTGAAAAAATGCTAGTGTTTGTACCGTTTTTCCAAGTCCCATTTCATCCGCAAGGATTCCACTTAATTGAAATTCATGTAAGAAATTTAGCCAGCTAATTCCATCTTCTTGGTAATGGCGTAATGTGCCTGTAAAACCCTTTGTGGCTTTGACTCGTTTGACCTCCGAGAAGGAGGATAGTTTTTCGTTGAGGGCGCTTAGATTCTTATCGAGAGAGACGGAGAAGCCGGAATCGTTTATCCGACTTAAGCTAATGGCTTGTGCTAATGAAAGTTGCGTTTTAATCGTGTTGCTAACCCGACAATTTGGGTCGATCATCCCGAGAACTGATTTCAATTGTGCAACGCTACCCCCTGGCACTCGAGCATAAGCACCGTTGTCTAACCTGGTCCACCGATCTGAATCGTGCTTCACGTTCTTGAATACCGAGGATATCGGTAGGTTGGCATTGTTTTGAACGACGGATATTTTGCAGTCGAACCAGTCTATTGATGATGTCTGGGGTTGTTTTTTCTTCGATTCTGGCGATGGTTTTGCTTCCGAAGTATTGGCCTGTGTTGAAAGGGATACGGCTACGTTTAGAGATGCAAACTTAACGCTTTTTCGGATGGCATCAAATCCGTTTAGTTTCCAGTCTTGTTTAAACTGCAGGTAGCCTTCGTGGATAAAATCAAGGGCATGGTCCCCTGAGATGAGATATCTGCGATTTTCTGAAAGTCCGGAGAAGCCGGTTCGAAGTAGCAGGGCTATGCACTCGTTTTCGTATGTTCTATCTCGGATATAGAGCGTGTTTGAGTTGGAGCGCGGACGAGGGTACTCGAAATCAAGTATGGCGAATAATTCAAGGCTTCGATTAGATGTGAAGTGATCGGAGACAACATTTCTTTTCTCAATGTGCAACACGGCAGTCGGCTCTTTTACTTCAACCTTAGGTTGCCTGTCTTCATTGATGATTCGAATGGTATTTCCATCTTCATCGGCGATATCAATGAGTGCTTCGATAATTGGACCAGCTTGTGTAATCGGAATTGAGAAGGTGTTAGATGTGCCAAAAATCGAAGCTATTCGACCAGCTTGGGGAGATAAGCGGTGGATGGTGTGATCGATTGTGGTCCAAAAAGGGCCAGTGCCGAAGATGTCGTGTTCCCGTGGTATTTCAGAGGTTTTGTTGCCTTCGGATCGAACCCAGTTCATCGATAATTCAAGGGTGTCTTTTAACCACGTCAGTATAAGAACAGCATGCAGCGGCTGTTTGCTTATGCGGATCGGATGAAGGGTGCTGACAGAAAGAATAGAATCGTACTCTTGAATTAGCCCCAAGACAATTTCAATGCCGTTACTTGAATTGATATACCAGGTTCTTGACCCGTCATCCCACGAGCCCTCATCCTCCAGGATTTGAAGGAGAATGTTGTCAAGGGCTCTGCTGGAGGTTCTCTTGAACCCATCAAAAATGGATGGCTCTTGCTCTTGATCGTCAAAGGCAACACGAATACCCAGTCTATCGCTTGATAGATCCATGAGTATCGAAACTAGTGGCGTATACGCTTTGCCTACGCCCTGAAGGGAGCTTTCTGCCGAGCTTGCTTCCGATGTAAACGCATGGAGATCTCGAATTGCGGTGGCAACATCTACTGGAGAGTTGGGATTCACTCGAAATGTTGCTTCTCGTTCAGAAAATCCTCCGTTTGGATCGAAGAAATCTAATTCGGATGCTCGGACCAAGATGGCGATCGCGTGCGGACACCATTGTTCAGCCATCTCAGTGCGAGAGCAGCACGAGCATGAGGCTTCTACTTCGCTCGAAGAGATTACCGACAGCGTTATCGAAAAGGTGTTGTCGTCATCTTCTTTAACGATGCCAGTGATGAGGTGTCCTGCACAACTACACTCTGGTATGAGGTTGAGGGCAACGAGGTTCATTCCTTTCTCAACAACTGAAAATGGAGCAAGTTTTTTGATGTGAGAGAGGATCTTAGTTCGAACGGGAGATTGTGAGCCTAGCATTGCGGTATAGTATCATAAAATTTGTGCGTTAGCAGGGGGCTAATAGCAAAAACTACCCCTTGGTGCCTTCGACCATCAGTTACTTGAAATCGGATAGAAAGTATAGGGGAAGGAGCGCAGAGCAGCAAGGTTTGAAGCCTTGATGAGATTGCTTAGATTGCACAGAGGGGAGTGGCTTGCATTTGAAAGCGATTGAATCGGGATCTTGTTCGTATTGGGAATAAATCCTCTTAATTCATGACCTTTTTCGCTTTAGTATCTTCCGTTTGTGTAGTTGTCAGAGTAGCATGAGGTCGTTATGCAAGAGTGTTCGTTTCCGAGAAAAAAGATAAACATCCTTCTTTTGGAAGGAATTCATGATGCGTGCGTTGATAATTTTGCTCAGGCTGGCTATAGCGCTACGCGGATAGACACTGCCATGAGCGAGCAAGAGCTCTTAGAGGCTATTGGCTCGGTGCATATTTTGGGTGTTCGCTCAAAAACAACAGTGACATCGAAGGTTTTGGCGGAAGCAAAAAACTTACTGGCAATCGGTTGTTTTTGTATCGGTACGGATCAGGTGGCCCTCGAGGCGAGTACTGATAGGGGGGTTCCGGTTTTCAATGCTCCATTTAGTAATACAAGAAGTGTTGCAGAATTGACGATCGCAGAAATTGTAATGTTGGCCAGAAAGGCGGCGCATAAAAGCAAGCTTTTGCATGAGGGAACGTGGGACAAATCTGCCTCAGGGTGTTGCGAAGTAAGAAACAAGAGTGTTGGCATTGTGGGCTATGGGCACATCGGCCCTCAGGTGGGATTACTAGCTGAAGCTCTCGGGATGAGGGTCTACTACTATGACGTGGTGAATAAGCTTCCCTTAGGTAATGCAACGCCCGTTAGTTCTTTGGAAGAATTGTGTCGTGTCAGTGATTTCATCACTCTCCATGTCCCAGAAACCCCCGAGACAATCAATATGATTTCCGAGCAACAGATTGGGTGGATGAGAGATGGGAGTTATCTTCTTAATCTTAGTCGAGGCCGAGTGGTAGATCTTGATGCGCTCAAGGTGGCATTGTTGGCAGAGAAGCTTGCCGGAGCGGCCATAGACGTATATCCAAATGAGCCGCGCTCGAACGGAGAGTTGTTTCATTGCAGCTTAAGTGGACTACCGAATGTAATTCTCACGCCTCATATCGGCGGTAGCACACTTGAGGCGCAACGGAACATTGGTTTGGAGGTGTCATCAACATTGATAAAATACATTGAGACCGGAAGCACCACTGGAGCGGTTAACTTCCCGGCAGTAGAATTGCCGATAGTTAGGGATAGCCATCGAGTTCTTAATATACACCGCAACGTCCCTGGAGTACTGGGAGTTATCAATTCGATTATAGCTGAGCGAGGCGGTAATATTCGGGCCCAGTATCTAGAGACGCGTGGAAGTGTTGGGTACCTTATCATCGATATCGACCGCGATATATCTTCAGTCGTTAAAGAGGATATCGATAGTTTAGAGACGAGTATCAAGACGCGAATTGTGTACTAGTAAAACGGTTTGAATTAGATAGATGACAGCGGCTGTAATTGGCGGAGGAATAGCAGGGCTGATGGCAGCCTATGAGCTCACTAAAGTGGGAGAGCGTCCGTATCTAGTTGATCCTGGCCCTTTGGGTGGAGTGATTCGATCTTCATTGCATAACGGGTATACGCTCGAGCTTGGTCCAAACGTACTGGTAGAGCGTCCAGAGATAAAGGCGCTCATTGCAGAACTAGGTTTGCAGAGTTCTGTCGTCTATCCACGGGTCGAAAATTATGGTCAGTATGTCTGGTATGACAATAAGCCAACGAGAGCGCCGCGTGGGCTCTGGGAGTTGTTTGCTAGTCCTCTTATGTCTACTGCTAGTAAGTGTGCACTCCCTTTTCGGTTGGTGCTTCCCGGGGTATTGCGGGCTAAATCTGCCGATTGTTCAGTAGAAAACTTTTTTGCTCCACTGGTGGGAATGCACGCCGTTCACTCGTTAGTCGATCCTGTTTTGAAGGGGATTTACGGAGGCGATGTTGAGCGATTGAGCGCCCGGAGTCTTTTTCCCAATCTTTGGAGAGCCGCTCGGCAGAGAAAATCAGTAGTCGGGTTTATGCTCTCTCGCCAACGAAAGGGAAAACCTCCCGTATTTGTTTTAAAAGGAGGATTAGATAGCCTGACTCGTAAGCTATGGAGCTCAATTGAGCCTCATGTAGAACATGTTCGAGAACGGGTGAAAAGGATATTCCCGCTTCAGGATGCACGATACTCGATTCTTTTAGAATCTGGCAGACGTTTAGAGGTAGATGGCTGTGTTCTTGCAACTGGCGGAAAAACATTGCAGGGACTAGTGCCTGCGCTCTCAGAAACATTGGCGGAGCGACTCGAAGAGATGCATTTTGCAGATCTTACAGTCATGCACTTCGCAGTGCCACAGGATGCTAATCTTATTGAGGATGCATTTGGAGTGTTGTTTCCCGGAGGGCAGAGCCATAATTTACTTGGGGTGATGTTTAACTCGATGTTGTTTCCGCATGTTGCCCCCAAGGACAAGCATGTTCTAACTGTAGTGCTTGGAGGGGCACAGGCCAATAATGAACCCTCCAATGAAGAGACGCTCAGACAGGAGGTCCCTCAATTGTTGGAAAGACTCTTGGGTATAAAGGGCTTTGAGTTTTTGTTATACACTCATTGGCCCCATGCTATCCCACAGCTGGAGTTGGGCCATTATGAAGTGGTGGCCGAGATGAACCGATGCGAGGAGAGTCATCCAGGGATCGTGTTTGCGGGCGTTGCTCGTGGGGGGATTGGAGTGTCTGATCGTATTCGAGTAGTACACGATGCGGTTAACCGGTTTCGCAGAATTCGGGTGGAGACAGTTGTGTAAGTGTTCTATCGAATAGATGGCGAGAAGGATTTAAGTAATGGATAAACAAAATTGCACATTTGGTTGTAGGGGCTCGAGTGACAAGATAGGTGTTTTAATCGCGCAACTGGGCACTCCTGATAGCCCCACGCCGAGTGCGCTAAGGCGTTATCTACGTCAATTTTTATCGGATAGGCGGGTTATTGAGGTAAATCGCATACTGTGGTGGATTTTACTTAATTGTATCATTCTGGTTACCAGACCGCGCCGTTCAGCTAAGCTTTATAAGCGAGTGTGGAATAAAGACGGTTCTCCTTTGTTAAGCATTACCAAACAACAAGCTCAAGGGGTAAAGCAACGCCTTGCTGGCTCTTATTCCGGTATAGAGGTTGCATACGGCATGCGCTACGGAAATCCTAGCTTGGAGAGTGCGCTTGATGAACTCATTGCCGCCGGTTGCTCGAAAATACTCTTGTTCCCCATGTATCCTCAGTATGCCGCAGCAACATCTGCTTCGACCTATGATGCAGTGCTCCCCCAT
The DNA here is from genome assembly GCA_038134595.1 of Pseudomonadota bacterium. GTDB lineage: Bacteria > Bdellovibrionota_C > UBA2361 > UBA2361 > OMII01 > OMII01. The sequence goes on from JAYPVM010000004.1 coordinate 134,149, forward strand.
CTTTTAAAGCGACGATGGGTTCCGACGATACGAGTAGCAGAGCCGTATTACGCGCATCCGAGATATATCGGGGCATTGGCGCAGATCATAAATGATCATTTGCAAGGCTTGGATTGGAAGCCACAACGATTACTATTGTCGTATCATGGTGTTCCTCAAAGGTATGTACGCAATGGAGATCCTTACTGTTGTCAGTGTGTTGAAACAACAGAGGCTCTCATCCCCCTTCTGAAAATCGATCGTGACAGAGTAGTACACACCTTTCAGTCTCGATTCGGGCGGGAGCCGTGGTTGACGCCGTATACCGATGAGACCTTGGAAGAGCTTGCTAGAGATGGTGTAAAGGACTTGGCGATAGCGGCCCCTGGCTTTACCGCAGATTGTTTAGAAACCATCGATGAACTGGGCACTGAGGGGAAAGAGGAGTTCGATGAAGCTGGTGGAGAGCGATACTCGTTGGTCCCCTGTTTAAATGATCATGATGTCTGGCTTGATGCGATGAGTGCGATCATTATTGAGGAGCTTGGTTCTTGGTTGAACGGAGAAGGTCGAAATGCCCGAGATTGCGCAATTACGTGTCCTGTTTTTAGGTGATATATGAAGAAGTTGCTACAGTTTCTTTTGGGAATTGGTGTAAGTGTTGGCGCGTTGTTGTGGGCCTTTCGTGAGATTGATTTTGGGCAATTAGAGATCGCGTTTCTATCGATATCATGGTGGCCTATCGGCCCCTTTGTAGCTTTGTACGGCTTTCATTTTTTGTTCCGAGCGATGCGCTGGAGACTCTTGCTACCAGACTCAAAAGAACAACGGCCCTCTATCCGTATGTTATTTGACTCAATTATGTTGGGTAATTTAGCCACTTTTTTGCTTCCATTTCGGTTGGGGGAGTTTATCAGGCCATTGGTTTTAACTCGTTGGTCGGAGTACCGGTTTGGAGCTGCATTTGTGTCTGTTGTAATTGAACGATTTTTTGATTTATCAAGTGCATTACTGTCGTTTGTGTTTGTGCTGTGTGTTATACCCGGCATTCCAGGATGGTTGCAGGTTACTGCATATGCACTAGGAACTATGGCTTTGGTATTGTTGCTATTTCTTGCCTGTGGATGCTTGTTTCCGAGCGGTATCGAAACAGTAATAGTAACCGTTATGCGCCCGATTCCTACAGCGTTTGCAAGACCGGTGGAAAGATTTCTCATCGACCTAGTACATGGTACGAGTGTGATAAAAACACCAAAGCGCCTCATATCTATTTTAGTTTTAACTTCGGCGGTGTGGATGACTACCTTTCTCCAGTTTTATACATTGCTGTTTATGTTTCCTGGCGAAAATACATCGTTTGCACTTGCGATGACCTTGGGTGTGTTTGTAGCCCTGGCAGTTGCGGCACCTTCTGTTCCGGGATTCTTGGGAGTTTTTCAGCTCGGATGTATCGCAGCGTTTGATTTGGTAGCGTATCCGCCCTCCTTAGCGCAGGTCTATTCAATCGTAACACACGGCCTTACGTATATTGCAATTGTTGGCGTCGGAGCATTAATTCTTATGGTGCATAATTTAAGTCTCTTTGAGCTGAAGCGGGCAGTAGAGAAGTAAAGTTACGTCTTTTATTGCTCCAGCGCTTCTTTGAAATCTGTTAGTGACAGAATTTTAATAACGCCCGGTTTAGATAGATCGAGATAACCTGAACGCTCTAGGTTTTTGGTGACTCGAATAGCTGTCTCCGGGGTTGTTCCCGTAAGATCTGCAAGCTCCTTTCGTGTCAGAAAAATCCTTGTTTGTTCGGCAATACTTGTAGGTCGTCCAAATCGCGGGGCAAGCGCAAGAAGTGTAGCAATAATACGACTCTCAACTCTTGAGTGCGCAAGTCCGAGAGCGAGGTCATTAATGCGACGGCTTTTAACCATTAACTCTTGTGCTATCGAACGGTACAGAGTGGGCTGCCGTTCTGCAAGAGCATGTAGAGACGCTATAGGAATCGAGAGCAGCTTTGCGTCTGTTTGACCGCGAATTGCAGTGTCTGGGTCGAGAGGTTCGAGTGCTCGAAGAATTCCGGTGCTATCTCCGGGAATCAACAGGTCGAGTGTTAACTCTTTGCCCTGTTGCGTTGATTTAACAACAGCAAGACGACCCGCGAGCACTAAAAACCCAAAGTTCGGATTTTCACCATCGAGTGATAAATACTCTCCTGGAGAGACATCCTGAATAGTTGCAGCCCGGGCCAGGTTAATGAGCTCCTTCGAAGGAAGATTTTTGAAAACTTCATTTGTGCGTATCGCTTCGAACTTGACTTCATCAACGCCATCGGGAAGAGCTCCTAGTTTGTCGGCAATTTCAGGGATTGTGTCGGCCTCCTCTGAATTAACAGCACCGGGAGATGACAGAGTTTTATGTAGTGCGATCTCAATATTTGCACGCAGCTCATTTGGTTCAAACGGCTTCATGACATAACCCGCTGGTCGAGTAAGTTTGACTCTTTGGAGGGTCGCCTCGTCTGAATGGGCGGTGACGAAAACGATTGGAATCTTGTGTTGCTTGCTAATCTCCTCAGCCGCCTCTATTCCGTCGATAGTTCCCGGCATCGTGATATCCATGAGAACGACATCTGGAAGCAATTTAGAGGTTGCTTCTACCGCAGCGGATCCGTCAGATACCTGACCAACGACAGTGTATCCAGCGCTTTCGAGATCATGTGCCATGTCTAGAGCGACAAGTGATTCATCTTCGGCAATGAGTATTTTTGTAGTCATAGAAAAAAGTTCTCACAATAAAAATTAGACACGAACATATCACAGATAGAACCTAAACGGTGTGTGATACTACTGTGTTGGTAGTACCGACGTTAACAGGCGGCCATCATTTCTGTAACGAGAGCTAGGTACACGGAAACTCCGCATAGTAGGCCCCGAATGCCAAATAGACAGTAACGGAAAAAGACCCGATGTTAAACAAAAAGAATAAGTACTGAGACTAGTTGAGTCCGGACTATGATCGTGATTAGGCTCGTGTTTACATTGAGACCAACCAAGTATCTTTGTGCCGAGGGTGCTCACTGGCTGGGCTCGAAGGTGGAGATCTGTGAGGCCCACTCGGGAAGCAATGACGCTGGTAGTGTAAAGGAGATAAGCTCTCCCGTAATCGGATGGCTGCAAGAGAGGTGATGACTTACAAGATGTAAATGAGAGGCGGGTTGACCGCAGTAAAAACGGTCTCCTAAAAGTGGAAGACCAGTACTGGCCGCATGGACACGAATTTGATGTGTTCTTCCGGTTACCGGTTGGGCGCGTAGAATGCTAGGTGCTTTATCCTCAGAGTTGCCGATGCTGAGGACTGCAAAGTGCGTCTCTGCGGATTGTCCTTCGACGGTTGACGTTGTTCGGAGTACCGGATGGCGCTGATCTCTTTTGATTCGCAACGTCACTCGTCGCTCCCTCCAGTTAGGAGTTGCGTGTGATGCACAGAGGTACTGTTTCGTAATGACGCGCTGTTCAAATATTTGTTGTAGCTTGGCATGCGACTGCTTTGATGTGCTTACTATAACGAGGCCCTGAGCAGAGACATCGAGTCTTGATGGCATGTGGATAGTGGTTTTGAGTTCCTTTTCTGCGGACGACTTCAAGCTAAAGTGGTGTTGTTCTTTTGCGGGCATGCTTGAAAGACCTGATGGTTTGTAGAGAATTGCTATTCCACTGTCTTGGTAGAGGACGAATCGACTCTCAAATGAAGGGAAAATTTTATCTGCTTCATAAAAGTTAAACTTTGGCTCGTAGTACTCAATCTTGCATGGATAGGATAGTGAGGTGTTGAGCGGACGGCGTAAGCCGTTGATGTAGATTCCCCCAAACTCCCACCGATCCTCCCATGAATTCTCAGGTATATGAGGAAGGTTTTTGAGAAGAAACGAGCGTAATGTCGCACCTTGAGAAGGGGCCTCAAAAATATTCCAGTGCCAATATCGTGTTCGGAGCGCCTCTTCAATTGAGCGTAACTGATCGGCTGTTGATGTCATTGATATCTCGCCAGTATGCTAGAGGCTAGCGCCACAACTATATTGAACCGTGACAGACTAATTTTTGAATCGTTTGTATTTCTCTACCGATGCTTGAATGCGCGACAATCTCTCGTATAGCTCTAGAGGAGGTAGCGTTGCACTTAACGGTTCGTTATGGGGTAGTCCGAACGCCTCCTCAAATTTCCGCATCTTTTCTATTCGCACTCCGTCTAAGGCCTGCTTAAGTTTTGTCCGAATAATCTCAATTCGCTGCATGCGAACGTCTATTAGTTGTCGGAGAGTTCCTACGTTGGTAATCGTTGCAATTTGATCGATGTTTGCATCCTTGCACCGAGGTATCGAGGCGATATCAAGAACTGCTTGCGCCGACTGAACTGGACGGACACTTGCGTATGATACTTTGCCATTTTCATCTACACCGTATGCTGATGCTAGAGAGTCAGGACGTATTGCGCTTTTGGGGACTCTAAAGGAGATGGAGTACAACTTGTCACCAATCATTTGGATTTCAGCGTTCTGATGTTCCGATGTTGCTGTTGTAGAAAACAGGATTCCTGTTGCCTTTACTGGCTTTGGTTTGGCTTCGAGTTGTACGGTTATCACTGCGTCACTGCTTTGACCGTGAGCATATGTGCTACAGAGAGTTATCACGATTGTTAAAAGTGTTCGAATAAGAGGTGTCTTCGAATTCTTTTTCATAGTCATTCTTTCTTTAATGGGTGTTTGTTTCCATAGCACGAATGATCTCAAGAGCCTTTTCAAGTGCATGACTTTCGTGCTCTAAACGTGTTGCCGTGCTAACGAGAGTGGCTACTTCGCTCTTGTATTCCTTTGTGTTTGAGTTTGAGGGGATTTCAATTTGAAAATCTTCAATGCACTTTCTTTGAATGGAAAACTGATTAGATGTTGTAACCTTACCGTCAGGTTGATGAACGATGATTTGGTATGACATCGCAACAAGGGGAGCGGGTATTTGAAGAACGAGCTCCGGATGTCCAGATTTGTTTATCTTGCCCATGGGAAATGCAAGGTCGATATATCGACCGTCCTTCGAACCTACTAGTCGAACTTTCGTTTGGACATTGATGGTGTTTCGTAATGCAACAGCTATATCCATAGCATGTCCTACCGGAGGTATGTCTGCATCCATCATGGGAACGTGGGAGCTGACGATGAGTTTCTCACTGGAATGACCATCTGCATATGCCACATGAAGCAGTGTGTTTCCTGTGAGTAGGAGTATGACTAAAGATCGTAGCAAGCCCAAACAGCGGATGCTATTAGCGAGTGAGTATAGCTTGTGCATTGGAAAGCGGATAGGAAGGTTAGATGTTTGAATCACGATATGCCAAAAAAGTTTCTGTTTTGTCGCTTACGGGGTGTTGATGACCCATGAGCCACTTTTGCCGGTTACTACATCCGTTACTGTACCAGTTATTGTAGCAGATGACATCTCCTGATTAAATTTCAAAATCAAACCATTTGTCCGAAAAATATACTCGTTGCCTGAGTCTTTTTGAGTTTTAATCTCAGTGGGAACCCATCCTGGAGCCCCTACGATGAGGGTGAGTGTTCCAAGTTTCGGATTTGATAGAAAAGCAAGAGGGGTATTTTCTTTTGGGAATACTCCTTCGATGATGCCTGAGTGGACGCCTTGAGGTAGGGTGTGGAGACGATGTAAGACAGGTTTTGAAGCGATTGCTGCGGGAGGTGCCTCCGTAATCTTGGTAGGTGCCTCTATGGCATTATCATGAAACATGGCTCTGATAAAATTAGAGCCTAACAGGATAATGACAGTCAGGAGCGCAAATCCCCCTGCAATCGTTATAAACGTGGATACGCCCATAGGCCGGAGTGATTGAGCCTTTTTGCCGCGAGATAGGGTGGAGTGTTTTTCCTTAGAAGCAACTGAGTCGCTCGAAGTCGGCGAGATTCTTCGTGACTCTGACTGACTTTTATGGTGAGTGGAGTCAGTAGCGTGAGGGGCTCGTTTCTGAGGAGTGTTGGATTCGATAATTGATTTAATTCGGTCTAAATCGATGCGTGCTGTAGGCTCAGATACCGGTTTCTCGGGAGTGTCACTGTTTGCCGCAAGAGCTTCATTGGAGGTAGCGGGATTCGGAATGGCAACGTTTTCTTTCTCGCGTTTCGATGCGATCTCACTCTTGTTGTTCATTGAACCTTGCGGATAGTTATACTCAAACGAGGCGCTATCGAGGGCCTTTTTTGCCTCAAGTGCAGATGAAAAGCGCTCGGTTGTATCGAAAGCTATTAGTTTTCGTATAACGGCCTGAACGTGCAACGGAAGCGAGGTGTTTGTAATGGCGTTGTCGATGAGCTGGAGATCTTTTCGAGCATTTAGTTGCTCAACTACAGGAAGTTCTTGGAAGGGGTTCTTTCCAGCTGCAATTTCTAGAAACGAGAGTCCGAGCGCATATAAATCCGATTGAGTGTCATAACCCGTGCCGTGAATTGTTTCCGGAGGAAGGTAGGCAAAGGTTCCTACTCCCTGTTTGAGTTCGTCTATACTAAGTTCATCGCCGGGCAAGAGCGCAAGGCCAAAATCCGCCATGCGAATTTCAGACTCCGATAGAACAAGGATGTTTTCTGGCTTAACGTCTCTGTGTATTACTCCTGTTGCATGAATAAACTCGAGGGCTTCTAGGCATTGTCTTAGGAATAAAGTGATTTGTTCGGCCGGAACTGTTCCACCTAACTTTTTGGCATACTGAAGGAGGTCTCCGTTTGGAGCATACTCCATGGAGAGGTAACAGATATCATCGACAGAGTGAAAATCATCGAGCCTTACGACGTGCTTGGTGCGGCACGACACTAATGTTAGAGCTTCTTTCCGTAGCCTTTCGGGGAGGGCTTTGCTGTTGCCCGATGTTGGGCCGTTGCTATCATTTTTTTGAATGAGAACCTTGAGCGCAACATCTTGACCAGTTCCAGAGATATGCTTGGCGTGATACACCACGCTTTCGGCGCCACGCCCCACTATGGAGAGTATCTCGTATCGTTGGTCGAAAATCTTCCGTTTTGCTGATTTCGGAAGTGCCATAAAGCCTCTACGTAAATCCCACACTCCAAGATACTTCCGGTGTGTGTTGGTGTTGGTTGTCTCGTGCTTTGCCCGAGAGTCCCATCGTGAAAAACTTAGGTTTCCACGATGAATCTACCTGCTTACAAGCTGTTAGACTCTATACTACGCAATTCTAGTATAAAACTAGCAGTTAGCAAACATTGTTACATTAACTTCTGGTGTTTGAAACTGTTTGCTTCAGTAAAAAGTAGAAAAAACAAATCGCATCCAAGAGAGGAGGGGCTAAGTTATTGTAGACATCCCGAAGATTGCCGAGGAAAAGTAACTATTCGTATCGAAATGAAATTATTTACTGTTTCTCATTGGAGTGAGGGCGTTAATGGCTCTAGCAGGATGGTGAAAAATGATTTCCTGTTGCACATTTCGATAGTTCGACTGCAACTTCGTTGGAGTCGCCGAAAAAATCCTCAACGTATCTCAGTGGATACGCCTCCGGTTTTTTCGTCGTCTCCGCCTCGTTTCGCCAAAACTCTCAAAATGTTCACGACGGAACCTTTCTTCACCACCCTGCTAGAGGCTTGTTAAACACGTAGGAAGTGCCCTCAATTCTCGGTGCTAAAACGTATTTACCAGCTCACGTAGAACTCATTTTTGGGTTGTGTGGAGTTGTTGTTTTCGTGGGAGTGTTGAGGGGTATCCTGCTGTTTTCGACTAGTTGTTTCTTGTGCCCTCTGACTTGAATAATTTGTGGTGATGACGTACCGTCCCAAGTCTCGACGGATCAATTCGAAGGGTACTCTGGAGGGATCGGTCGTGATAGTATCTCTTTTTAAGATGGCCTTCTTTTGGAGGTGACCTTCTTTTGGAGAACCTTATTTTTAGACCGTAGCGCTAAGCCCATGGTCGAAATAGGGATTTGTTTTGCACCCGTAGCTCAGTTGGATAGAGCACCCGCCTTCTAAGCGGGTTGTCGTAGGTTCGAATCCTACCGGGTGCGTTTTTTGTATCCATCTGCAATCTTACTCTTTCTTCAAAGTGGTCCTTGTTGCAAATTGGTCCTTGTTACAAAGTGGCCCTTGTTTTTTGAATAGTGGTTGTTTGTATGGTGACGCGACGATGAATACCTTAAATCCTTACCTGGGAATTGCACTTCTGACAGCGCTTTCGGCTGGCTTTTTAGCGTTTATGGTTATTTTGGCATCGATTCTCGGTCCGAAGAATAAGACCAAAACTAAGCAGATGCCGTGGGAGTGTGGAGCTATCCCGGTGGGTTCTGTCAAGGATCAGCGCTTTAACGTGCGGTTTTATCTCGTAGCGATGCTTTTTATTCTTTTTGATATCGAAGTTATTTTTATGTATCCATGGGCCGTCATCCTCGAGGAATTCGGTGCTGTAGCATTGCTTCAGATGTTGTCGTTTATGTTAGTTCTCGCGGTAGGTCTGATGTATGTCTGGAAGAAGGGTGTCTTAAACTGGAACGACTAGCGACGCACAGAAGTGCTTGAGAATCTTTTGAAAATAGATGGGTAGGACTCCTCGTACCGTAACGTTATTTTTCTCGTCTGCAATCGCCTTTCTACTTGTGTTTGTTCCAGTATTAGCACTGGCGAATCGAGCCCGTTTTTGGTGGCAAGAGCTCATCGTTAATCATGCCCTTTGGCTGCTTGTCTCGAGTGTTGCAGCGGTGTCCTACCTTTGCCTAAGAAGTAGGCCTGGAATAGCGTATCGTTGTGTGCAGGCAGTTTCATTGATGCTACTGGTATATCATGTGGTATTTGTGGGGCACCTACTACTGCCGTATGTTACCGGAGCCCTTCGGCAGGTCGACGATGACCGGGAGCGGGTGTCCTTAGCATATATACAGCGCTTTTCTTCCCTTCCTGATTTACTTGAGTTTAGCATCCGTTTTAATCCTCACATTCTCATTGCCCAGGACTTTCCTATTTCTAAGGTAGCCGCTGTAAAGGAACGTTTCCCACACATAAGGGTTGCTTCTGGTGATAATATCCGAGGGATTTTAATTGCTTCAACATTCTCTGTTTCCGACGATATTGCTACGAATCTAGGCGTGGGTGCTTACCCTGGAATGGTGGTGAGAATACAAGTTAATCAAACATTCGCGCCCCTTTTGGGGGTCTTAGCTCTAAAGCCCTCGAGGAATCAAGAGAGCTTAGAGCGAAATCGAATTACGTCTCGACGTTTAGCCTCTGTAATGCGAAATGGCGTAGGTCCGCGAATGGCGCTACTCGACCTATCGACAACCCCCTGGTCCCAGTTTTCGTATATTTTTCAGGAGCAGACCGATATGAAATCCATGCTCGAGCATCTTGGTTGGCGTGAATATATTGCTATCGGTAGGCCATACGGAATTAAGACCTTACACAATATCTTCGCTTCTCCTGAATTTAACTGTATCAGAGCGATGCCGGAAGGAATTCAAGACGAACGTATGTTGGTCTCCTGTCAGGTGCCAGAATACTCTGACTAGTTGATGTCAACTTGGAGTGAGTCTTAAAACTGCTGTAGTTGGTTTTTAGACTGGATGAATGCGGCCTTGCAAGGTGAGAACGATGGCGGTTGGTGATGATGGCCGCAGACGCTAGTACAGATAAATTGTGTTATGATTTAGAGCATGTTGCCCTCAAATTTTTGAAATATCACAGCATCTTCACAAGATAGTACGGTGTTTGAAATCTTGGTATTGAGTCAGTGGGTCCTTTGGACGATACGTCCTGTATGGATTTATTATACGAGCTTCCATTATCAAATCAGACACTGCTCGGTGCATTTATGTTGCCCTTTGTTTTCTATGGGTATCAAGCGCGCTATTGGTACGACGAAAAAAAATTAGCACTTTACGATTTTGTTCTCCAAGTTGTGGCAAGCATCTCGGCAATTGTTTTAGTGGTGAGGATATACAGCGCAGTTATAAATGGAGAGCGTGGTATCATCGAATTAGCACTTCTTCACTTTGCACCGGTGGTTCTTACCTTTCTGGCTATGAATAGAAATAATCGCAGTGGACACGGAGTGATTGCAACAACCTCTCCTACTGTCAAGCAAGAGGATAGTGGCTATAGCCCTGAGGCCAAAAATGACCAGATCGAAGCGATGGCCTGGGATGATCTCATTATAGATAGAGGGACTAAGGAGGAGTTAGAATCTGTCATTGACCTTCTCAAGAAACCTCAACTGGCAGAGGATTATGGAATAGCGTTACCGAAGGGGATTTTATTTAATGGCCCGCCGGGTACGGGAAAAACTACTATCGCAAAAGCTGTTGCAACTAAGGCAGAGTTAAGTTTTTACGTCCTTAGAGCGAGTGATATCGTTTCGAAATGGGTAGGAGACTCCGAGAAAAATTTAACAAAGCTTTTTTCTCAGGCTCAATCCAATTCGCCCGCACTCATTTTCATCGATGAGATCGATTCAATAGGTAAAAAGCGATCTGACTCGAATGCGGCCCATGCCGACAATTTATTAAACCATCTTCTGCAGCTAATCGATGGAGTGATAAAAACTGAAGGCATCTACATTATTGCCGCGACCAATCGCGCAGAGCTGGTGGATGATGCTCTTCAACGTGCTGGAAGACTAAACAGAGTTATTGAAATTCCTCTGCCGGATGAGGAATCGCGCCGCAAGTTATTTCATGTGTACACAAGAAAACTTAAGCTTGCCTCGGATGTTGATATCGACATCCTAGTAGAAGTCACGGATGGAAATTCCGGAGCTGATATCAAAGCGATCTGCAATCAAGCTGGCCTACAAGCTTTTCAGCGGGAGCAGCGGGCTCCGGCATCTAGTCGGACACACATGATTACTAGTCAGGATATGCAAGAAGCTTTAGACATGTTTATTGTTGAAGAGGATGATGATTTTCTCGAAGACGATACTAAACCCCGTGCTCCACAAGCTCTTAATGGTCAAGTAGAGAAAATAACGTGGAATGATATCATCATCGATATTGAGCTCGAACGAGAGCTCAAAAGTGTTGTGGAGCTTTTGCACGATCCAGCCGCTGCGCAAGCCTATGGTATTAAAGTCCCGAAGGGAATTCTACTCAATGGGCCTCCTGGGACGGGAAAGACGACTCTGGCAAAAGTGGTTGCCAATGAAGCGTCGCTAGCATTTTTTTCGTTGCAAGCTGACGAGGTGATTTCAAAGTGGGTCGGTGAGTCTGAAAAGAACCTCACCCGTTTGTTTAAGGCAGCGGCAAAATCAGCACCCGCGATCATATTCATTGATGAAATCGATTCAATCGCCAAGAATCGATCGGAGGGGAATGCGCAGCATGCAGATAATCTCTTAAATCATCTCCTGCAGTTGATAGATGGTGTTGTTTCTCGAGAAGGGATTTATATTATTGGCGCCACCAATCGAGCAGACCTCGTTGACCCCGCGCTGAAGAGGGGTGGGCGGCTTAATAAAGTGATCGAAGTCCCGCTTCCATCGCAAGCTGCTCGGCAGGAGTTGTTTAAGATGTTTCTTTCTAAATTACCACTATCTGAGATGGTTGACATTGAAGATCTTGCTCGTAGAACCGAGGGGCATTGCGCGGCGGATATTAAAGAGGTTTGCAATCAGGCTGGACTGAATGCATTCAAAAGAGAATCTGCCAACGGAACGAGAGAACATACTGTGACTCCAGCTGATCTCGATGCGGCTGTTCGTGAGTGGAGTTCGAGCCGATAATTACCGACAACTGCCAGGCTTGAATCTATTAGTATCGAATGCCCCCACGCATTCCGGAACCGATCCCCGCTGAGCGAGAAGTTGATCCTCCAGATCGGCGAATGCTACGCCCTGAGTTTTGTATTGAAGCTCTGTAGGCTCTGTTGATTAAGGAATTACCCGTCCGGCGTTGCAAAATGATGTCCCGTAGCATTCTTCTTCGCTCCTCGGTCGTAATAACATCGTCGTAGGAATTTTTTTCATATCCGACGTTGGGAAGAATGTTTTTACGAGTGCCGCCAAATTGTTCAAGAGCCCCACCGCGATCTGTTTGGCCCGAAAGGCTATCTGTACACCCGAAACTCGTTACAGCGTCTCCATAACATTGAGCCTTGAGGGGATTGGACGGCACGAAGATACCGAAAGCTGTAGTGATGAACAGACTAGCAATAATTCTATATTTCATATGCGAAAAACTCCGGTTACTAACTGTCTCTACATTATACATGATACTGGTTTCTTACTGAAGTGGGCTTCAGGTACGTAGGCATAGACCAGGTGAGGTAATGAGGGTTTGAAATAAAAGAGGTGTAATTCTGGGGTGTTACGAGGGTGAGTTGGGCGCATCCCCTAATGGATAGGGACGTGGCATATGCCGAGCATAGCTTTGTTGGCAAATAGTTTGCATGAGAACCAGGTGAAACAAACGATCGGCAAGGATTGCCGATAGGTAACACGATCAATTGAAAGAGGAAGCATGAGGCTTGAATCTGCCTTTCGCGCAAGTCGCGAAGGACTTACCGCACACGGTCAGGCTATCTCCGTAATCGGAGATAACATCGCTAATGCCAACACAACAGCGTTTAAACGGCAAAGGGCTGAGTTCACGTCCTTATTAAGTGATAAAGTCAACGATCGCGGCTCAGAAGTAGTTGCTGGGGTAGGTGATGGTGTTGCGATTGGTCGAGTGCGGGTAAATTTTGAGACGGGCCCTGCCTTGGTTACAGGTAGGGAGCTTGATGTGGCAATTAGTGGCCGAGGTTTCTTTCTCGTGGGCGATGCCGCGGGCCCAACGTTAACGAGGGCCGGTAACTTTCAAATGAGTGAAGAGGGGCTCTTAGTTACATCTGAAGGACTACCGGTATTGGGATATACTGGGATTGATAATGAAATCATCGGAACGATTAATCTCCGAGATCTCGATGCCCAACCGATTCCAACGAATACAATGCAAGTGTTTGGTAACCTCGAAGCTGCGACAGTCTTAAGTACACCTCCAGCTAATGCCATTACCTTTCAAGAGATTAGCGGAGCAGCAAGTTTCATCGCCACTCAAAGCGTTTATGATGCCGCAGGCGAACGACATGATATACAGTTGGCCTTTTTTAAAACCAATGTGAATGAATGGGGTGTGCAGGCCTATGTAAACGGTGCTGATGTCGGACAGGAAGTTGACCAGCCTGTGCTCCTCGGTGAAGCTACACTTGCCTTTAATCAGTTTGGCCAAATACTAGAAGAGAATACACAACAGGCAACGCTTGCTTTAAATCCTACGTGGGGAAATGGTGCCGCACAAAATCCCATAACTATTTTATTGGGCGAGTTTACGCAATTCGCTGGGGGCTCGCGCGTCACCAATGTCACCCAAGATGGTAGAGGGAATGGAGATGTTGTTTCGTACCAGATTAATGATGATGGAGAAATTTTCGGAGTTCTTAATACCGGTTTGAGTGTGCAAGCGGGCTCTCTGGCCTTGGGGCTTGTGACAAGTACCGAGGGACTAGCTAGAGAGGGAGCAAACTACTTCTCTGTGACAGCTGAGGCAGGTGATCTAGAGATAGAGCGCGCCAGAGTTGGGGGACGCGGTGTTATTCAAGAGGGAGCTCTTGAGTCATCTAATGTAGACCTTCCAGAGCAGTTTAGTGATATGATTATCGTTCAGCGAGGATATCAGGCAAATTCTCAGGTGCTTTCAGCCGCTAGCGATTTATTGAAAAGCACTATCGCAATGGTACGCTAAGTTTTCTTAGCGTTTTGCAATCTAGCAGGGTGGTGAAAAAAGGTTCCGTCGTGAACATTTTGAGAGTTTTGACGAAACGAGGCGGAGACGAAGAAAAAACCGGAGGCGTATCCACTGAGATACGTGCAAGGATTTTTTCTGCGACTCCAACGAATTTGCAGTCGAACTATCGAAATGTGTAACAGGAAATCATTGTTCACTACCCTGCTAGGTTCGATATCTACATCTGCTTTCTAGGAATCTGTGTCGTTAGTTTCTATGCTGACTGTAAGACCTCGGCGAGTTTGATAGTTTTCTCTCGTGTAACTTCCCAGCAACAGGTGTCTGCGATATTTTGGCTAAGGTGGGCAAATATCTGGGACTGCCTATCGAGAGCAGTTTGTAGCTCTGCATCGGGAGTTCCTCCTAAGAGCACAATCTGCCGATCGTTAAGAATCCTGCTTACTGCGCGAGAAATAATTTTTGTACACTGCATAAATTCCGACGTATGGAGTTTTGTATAGAGGCGAGAAACGCTTTTTGTGATGTCTATTGCTGGACGAACGCCAAGTTCTATCATCTCAGTTGATAGACAAATGTGACCGTCAAGCAGGCTCTTTATCTCATCGGCCAGCGGGTCGATGTCATCTTCTTGATTTGTTAATACAGTATAGATAGCAGTTATCGACCCAGCTGATGCTCTGCCTGCGCGCTCGACTAATCGGGGCAATTGCGTATAGACCGAATTGGTATAGCCATGACGAACAGGAAGGTCTCCGGCACCGATGCTTGTTTCCCTCACGGCACGAGCCATCCGTGTAAGAGAGTCAACGATAAGAAGCACATTTTTACCTTGGTCCCGAAAAAACTCAGCGATGGTCGTGGCAGTATACGGAGCGGTTTGTCGTAACAAAGAGGAGTCATCGCTGGTTGCTACTACCAATACGCTGCGCTTCATGCCTTCGGCACCGAGGATATCATCTATAAACTCCTGTACTTCTCGTCCGCGCTCTCCAACCAGAGCGACTACGATCACGTCAACATCAGCCTGTCGAGCTATTGAGGCTAGCAGTGTGGATTTACCGACACCGGCTGAGGCGAATACACCGATTCGTTGTCCATATCCAAGCGAGCAAAATGCATCGATGGACCGGATTCCAGTGTGAAGTAATGTGTCAATCGGAGGGCGCCCTGATGCAGGTGGAGGTTTTGCATAAATTGAGCGTGCCTGCCCCGAAGAAACGACGTAGTCGCTCGATAGAGGCCTACCAAGGGGATCGATTGCCGCTCCCAAGAGATTTTCGCTAATAGGAATAGAGAGAGCTAGGCCTTGAGTGCGGATGGTAGCCCCAGGATAAACCCCTCGCGGCTCTTCAAAAAGAGCTATGTTAAAATACTCGTCTTGGAATGCTATTATTTGTCCAGCGATTGATTGATTTTCTCGTGTCGAAATCCAGCAAAGGTCACCTACGGATCCCTGGGGGATTCGAGCAGTGATGGAATTTCCTTGAACAGAATGAATTGTCCCTGTGATAGTAAAACCCAAAGGCAGATTACCGTTCACCGATTTCTCCTGAATTATAGGATGTTATCTCCCTCGATTCGGTAAAGAGGCTCTTCCAGTTAAATTCCACGCCACCTATGCCATCGGTAAGATGGAAGTCTTTATCGCCCGCTTGTGGATCTGGAACAAGTGAAATCTGCTGCGTGCAATCTGCTTTTAATTCTCTAATAATACCTTCAAAACGCGGATTATAATAAAGAGTGATCGGTCGGCGTGACCGAAGAATTGAAAGTCCTTGTGTAATCCATTTCTCAATATAGCTAATCTCTTCATTTGAAAGCCTCTCAACAACGCGAGTTGCTAGCGTCTGGGCTAGGCGCTGGGTGTCATCTGTAGCTAGCCTAAGAGTATCTTGATAGCAATCTTGAAGGCTATCAAGGACATGTTCGATATCTTGTCTGGCCTGTGCGACACCTGCGTCATATCCTTTTGCATGTCCTTGAGCGCGAGCCCACAGAGCGTACTGGAGCCGTCGTTTACGAGCTAAAGCTTGCTGTTCCGCCAAGGCTCTCCGGTGCTTGCTTTGAATGCTTCGAAAGACTTCAAATGTAAGATCAGGTCGAAGTGGAGAGGGGAGTAGCTTAACTTTCATTTCATAGCCATCAAAATACCTTGAGACGTGGTATTTTATTCTCGTCTCGTACGGCTAGCCGCATGTTTTTACCGATGCGGGTTGCTTGTAGGTAGTAATAGAATCGGAAAAGAGTGGAAATAGTTTACTCAGTATCAGGAAAAAAAGCGCGCTTTTGGTATTTTGTTCTCGTACGGCTGCCTTGCTACAGCACTCTTAGCTGGCTATACACATGTTTGTGTAACATAATCGATTATTGCTTCATGTGCTTCTTTCAGATCGACTGGACTGGTGCAATATGGAGGCATGCAGTAAATTGTATTGCCCAGGGGACGTATCAGGACATTTTTAGTTCGAAAAAATTCCACGATCTTGGTTTTCGCTGAATTAGTGTAAGAAGTCTCATCGCTTGTCTGTAGGTCAAACGCTAGTATAGTTCCCCGATAGCGCGGATTAAGCACAGAGTCACACTGTGCAAGCTGCTCAACGCATTGTCGATTTTGTTCGGTAATTTGAGCCCGCTGTTTCTCGCAGTCTGTAGACATTGTCAGTTCAAGGCTTTTGAGTGCCACAGAGCATGCGATTGGGTTTCCCGTAAAGGTATGTCCATGAAAAAAGGTTCGAGTGTGGTCTTTTGACACAAATTCGTCGTAGATTTGTGCGGTGCATAGCGTCGCTGAAAGGGGCATAGTTCCATTTGTAAGTCCTTTGGATAGGCAGAGGATATCCGGCGAATGCTTTAGTGTTAGACTGCTGAATAAAGGCCCTGTTCTTCCGAAACCTGTCATTACTTCATCTGCGATGCAGGGAATGTTGTGCTCTTTGCAGATTGATAGATACGAATTGATCGTATCCTCAGAGTACATTTTCATTCCCCCAGCCCCTTGTGCCAGAGGTTCATAAATGAATGCGGCAATAGTATTGCTGGAAACTAGGTCATGGAGTTTCTCGACATCGTCGGAGGAGCCTGCTGTCGATAGATATGAAACGTCGAACATCATTGCATTAAAGGGAGCGGAGAAAATTCCGCGCGCTCCTGCTGCCATAGCGCCAAACGTATCACCATGATAAGCATCCTCAAGAGCGACAATAGTAGATCGTACCTCACCTTGGTTAAACCACCACTGGATCGCCATTTTTAGAGCGACTTCGACCGCTGTAGAGCCGTTATCTGAATAAAAAACCCTCTCAAACTTTCCCGATGTAGCCTCAAGTAGAGCCTCAGCGAGTTCGACAGCCGGCTCGTGAGTGCAGCCAGCGAACAAGACATGATCTAGTTTTGCAAATTGTCTTGATGCGACTTCAACTAACTCGGGATGACAGTGCCCATGAAGATTGCACCACCATGAACTGATGGCGTCAAGGAGTTTGGTGCCATCACTAAGGTATAAGTAGGCTCCTGCGGCCCGTGAGATTACCAACAGCTCCTCATTTAGTCCGTGTTGGGTAAATGGATGCCACAGACTTTTTCTGTCTCGGTTTATAAGGTCATTAGAGGAGCTCGTACTATTCAAATTCGCCTCCTGTATTTGCTAAGCTGGCGGAGACACAAGGAGTGTAGCTCTCGAGCTTCATGCGAATTTAAAAGATATGTTGTCAGTCCGTAAACACATGCGCCTAGGCTTATTCCGAGAGTGATTTGTAGGAATGGATGTAGAGAAGAGAGTGGAACGTATGAGACTGCGAGTACTGCTAAAAGAGAGCCAGCGATAGAAATTGAAGTTGCGCGTACTACTGGTACCCAGGAAAAGGATTTAGATGAGCATGACAACACCAAACTGGCTAGTCCCATTGAGAAAAAAGCGGCGATGGTTGAGGCAGATGCTAATCCGATGTGACCGAGCGAGAAAGAAACTGAGATGCTTTGATACAAGAGCGCCTGTACATGTGTAAGACCCTCCACGATCCAGTTCGGGCCTTGTTCTGTAGAGAGGGGGCCGATCAGAAGTAATGCGCTCAGAATGGTAATTAACAGCGTACAGGCTCCGATAATTGTAGGAGTGACCGTATTCTTTCGGGCTATGAATGCGCGAACGATCATGGAATGAAAACTAGAAGCCCATAGCCCGAGAGATAAGGCCTGTAGGGCGGTTGCTGTTTGCCGGGTTGCATATCGCGAGAATTCTCCGCGTTCGAATAAAAGTGTAATGATAGGTTCGGCGAAGAGGGCAATAGCGGTTGCTACGGGGATGATACAAAAGCTAGTATATCTTAGAGAGTTGGTGAGATGTTGGTTGAAGTTTTCATGGTCCGATGAGGCAGCGGCGTTGGATAGTGCAGGAAGTAGGACTGAGGCAAGAGCGATTGAGAAAATCCCCATCGGAAATTGTGCTATTCTATCGGCATAAAATAGCCAGGAAACGCTACCGGTAGGTAGAAGAGAGGCCATGAGAGTTCCAAAGAAGATAGTAATCTGGTAGATGGATGCTCCGAGTGTCGCTGGAAGCATCAAGCGAAGCACCTCCCATCGAACCTTCGACTCGCCAAAGAGCAGTGGCGCAATCGACAAGCCCTGCTTACGACAAGTGGGCAGTTGAGAAATTATTTGAGCAGAGCCTCCTGCTAGAACTGAAAACGCAAGGATCCATGTTGCCGTTTGCTTGTCTGTCGCAAGCAGAGCGCAGAGCCCGCCTCCGATTAAAACCAAGTTCATTACAACTTGGGCTATCGCGGAAGCCCCAAAGATACCAAGTGTATTGAGCGCTGAATTTATCATCGCAATGAGACTGACAAAGAGGATGTATGGCGCCATAATCTGCGTTAACTGAACACAGAGTGCAAAGGTAGTTGGATCATCGGTAAAACCTGGCGCAAATGCGGCCACGATTTTGGAGGCAAAGTAAATCACGGCGCATACGATCGGTATTGTTATCAGAAGCAGAAGTCCGGCAATGTTTCTGAAGGTTAGTCGAGCCTTGTTTTTACTCTCCACGCGCGCTGAGGCAAAGACGGGTGTGAAAGCGGCAGTGAGGGCTCCTTCAGCGAGGAAGCTTCGCAGCAAATTAGGTATTCGGAAAGCGACAAAAAACGCGTCTGCAAAGAGTGAGGAGCCCAACAAAAAAGCCACTAAGAGGTCTCGACCAAATCCAAGAAGTCGGCTTAGGAGAGTTAGGGTAGATACAATAGTTGTTCCTCGTAGTAGCACCGTGGTTCTCGCTTAGGTGTTGTTTCTATATTCTGCGCCAATGAGAGAACAGTTATTCCACGATGTGTGGTATAAGGTGTTCTTTAACGGACTCCTCGTGGAGTTGCTCTAGGGCGCTGTAGGTACTCTAGCGAATCATGAAACTACGCGAAACACGATAAAGATCAGAGGATAGATCTACTCCTCTTGATCGGATAATGCCGTTATCACCAGCCATTGAGCTCAGCGGTATAAAGCCCAGTTTGTCGTAATCCCGTGTAACCATAATACCGCTATTGCCTTCCAGAGTGTGTTGAACGGCACCGTATCCGAGAAATTTCGTGTATTCGATATCAAAGGATATCGGATCGCAGCATCGCAGTTCATAGCCGATGTTCTTTGTAATCATGTGAACATCAAGATCTGCCTCTTGAAGCATCTTTTTAAGCGGGGGGATGATTACATCACCAAGTTCGACCTGGGAGTATCGGATCCGTCCCATGTCGTCACGAACGCAACTTTCAAGTGCGGCAGACTTACTAGCGTCGATACAATCTAAAATACCCTCCGCCAGGATTATAACGCCATAGTTTTTCCCCATGGCTAAGCGTTTTCTGATAGAGGACAGGAGCATCGCCGCTAAATCCTCTGGAGTAGGGGAGAAGTCAGAAAACTCCTCGGGTATCAGAGCAGATGTTGCTCCCGCCGCTAGTCCCATACCGAGGGCAAGAAATCCGGCTTTTCTTCCCATCGTGGTCGCAAAAAACCATCGCCTACAAGTCTTTGCGTCTTCTCTTAGAACCTCTACGATACGTGTTCCCGCGTACAGAGCAGTTTCATAGCCAAAGCTCGGGTGGTTGTTCGGAAGTACGAGGTCGTTGTCGATAGTTTTTGGCACGTGAACGACTGAAATATCGGGGCATTCCTGTGATAACCGTAGACTTAGATATGCAGAACCCTCTCCGCCAATTACGATTAACTTATCAATGTTGTGTTGTTGTAAACCGGAGATAAACTGGTTGAGGTGTTTCTCGTCCTTTAGAGGGTTAAAGCGGGAAGTTCCAAGTATTGAACCGCCTTTATTATAAATATTGGTGACCATGTCCGTTGTGAGATCGAGAACGGCTCCCGGCTCTCCCATTGTTATATCCCGAAAGCCATTGACGAGCCCCTTTACCGAGTACCCTCTGTTATTAGCCTCGATAACACTGGCGCTTATAACCGAATTTATTCCAGGAGCTGGACCACCACTTACTACGATTCCAAAATTCTTTCGTCCGCTATCGCGCTCTGAACACATACAAGACTCCACAAGTTTTTAATGTTGAGGATTTAAAGCGTAGAGGATCACAGTGTACGTTGTGAAGTCTAGATCACATAGAACAGAACTTACAGTCTAGCGCCGCCTCAATTTCTCCCCACATTGAGTTTTATAAAAAACGTCGGTTCAGAGTCAAAGACATCATGTTAGGCGTTTTTCTCAATTTGCCCCAAGGAGTGTCATAACTAAGACGCATTCCCATTGGTCGCCGGAGATTAGCACAAAGTTACGAGCGCTCCAAATATGACAGGACAACAAAGCTGCCAACGTAGGTTTGTTTTGCAGCGGATATGTACCTCTTTTTTGTGCATGCGCTGTGTGCCATTGAGAGCGGTTTTTACGGACATGATTTGTGAGCAAAAATGAGGGGAAATTACTTATTTGGCCGAATGGGTGGTTCGATCAGACGATAAAAACTCAAGGTTTCAGCTAGTTATGGCGCTTAAACCGTTGTCGCGGAAATGAATAAAAAAAGAGTGAGTGAGAAGTAGAATTCACTGCTTCTCACTCACCCTCTCTGTAGTCCCAGCCTCTCTCTACCTCTGTAGTAAAAGCGTAAGGCCGTGAGTATGTTATGCTAGGGATTAATTAGCTCCCTTAACACCAGCGTTTAACCATCGGTCAACTATTTGAGCAAAGTGAGGCACTGGGTACGCTCCCTTCACAGCCACCCCATTTACAAAAAATCCGGGAGTGCCCTGAATGCCATTTTTGGAGCCTGTGTCCGCATCTAGCTTTACTTGCGCCGCAGCTTCACTTGAATTCATGTCGGCTTTGAATTTTTTCTCATCTAGTTTGAGCTTCTTCGCTGTTTCAAGGTAGAAGGCACTGCCTAGCTTATCTTGGTTTTCAAACATCTCGTCGTGGAACTCCCAAAACTTACCCTGTTGTTGTGCGGCCCAGGCTGCTTTTGCTGAAGGCTCGGCCTCTTTGTGAAATGGTAGGGGATAGTGTTTGAATACTACCTTAACGTCTTTTGGATACTTCTTGAGTACAGCGTCCATCGTCTCTTTGCCTCGCTTGCAGTAAGGGCATTGAAAGTCTGAGAACTCGATAATCGTTACCTTGGCGTCTTTAGGCCCCTTAACAGGGCTCTTGCCCGGGTCAATTTTTACTGGATTTTTAAATTGAGCTTCTAAATCAGCTTGGGCTTTCTCTTCCTGCTGTTTTAGCGCATCTTGCTGACGTTTTTGGAAATATTTTTCAATGGCTGTCCCAATTTTTGCTACACCTTCATCGGTAGCTAAATACCGCTCAATGGATGATGAAAAATCTTTTTCAGATATCTCCGCATTGGCGGTCGCTGATAAACCCACGGCGGTCGCTGTTAGGATTGCTAGTGTTGCTGAGTAAAATGTTCTTTTTATCATAGGTTTTTCTTTAAAGATTTTGCCTAAAGTTGACTAGACTATGGCAAGTTACTGTATTATTAGAGAGCGCGCGCGCAAAAAGTAGAAGACTTTTATGTCGTTAAGCCAAGCTCAATGTCGTCTGGTAGAGAAGCGATAAGGGGGCGTTGCTCACAGATACATATGAGATATCTGTCTGATAGCCATCACACCCCAAAGCGCCTCGCCTCCTTCTTGCGAACACAAGACTCAAGCAGAAGTCCTCTAGTCTCCTAGGAGATAGCAGAAAACTCGTCATCTCACAAACATAATTAAGAATAAAAGCGCTGGAACTTTTAGTGTAGTTCGGGTATGCAAGTAGCTCGTAGCAAAGGACGTGTCAGATGAGATTTTGACTGTAGTTCATAGCGCTCTTCGGAGCGCCCCAATTTGAAAGCTAGGGCGGGGATTCCAACGATTTAGGTCGATTGAGTGTAGCCGCTTCTGGAAGTTGTCTTGCTGATTTAGGGCCTTTAATTTCGAGGAAAGAGGTATGGAGAAAAATATGATTTTATCGCTTATGACTGTAGCAGGTGTTTTTTGGGGTTTGGCGTCACTGGCTTCTGCAGACCCGCTTACAGCGACGCTTAAGACGTCCAAGGGAACTATAGAGATAGCTTTGGAGGCCGAGAAGACACCTGTAACGGTTGCAAATTTCGTTAATCTAGCTCAAAAAGGGTTCTATAATGGCATTAAGTTTCATAGAGTTATTCCTGATTTTATGATCCAAGGTGGAGATCCAACAGGTACCGGAGCAGGAGGGCCAGGATACCGCTTTGAAGATGAGTTTGATGCAACACTAAAACACACAGGCCCTGGGATCCTCTCAATGGCTAATGCTGGTCCAGGAACGAACGGAAGTCAGTTTTTCATTACGCATGTTGCGACTCCGTGGTTAGATGGCAAGCACTCAGTTTTTGGACACGTTCTTAAGGGTCAGGATGTGGTCGATTCCATTGCACAAGGTGATACCATCGAATCTGTAGTGATTAACGGTGATACAAAGGCGCTTTTTGGCAACGCAAAAGTTGCTGCAAAGCTTGCTAGTTGGAATGAGGCTCTCGAGGCTCGTTCTTAGTTTTTGGGGGCACGCTCTTCGAGCGTGCCCTTGGCAAAGCCAGGAGATAGTATTCTCCGAAACCACTGCAGGTAGTAGCAGTGTTCTCAAGCCCGATAAAAGACATTCCAATGAGAGGCCGTTAGGTATTTTCGGCAACGAGCCCTATCGACATTAAGATTTATTTGCATTCAGATTTGCTTGTCAGTAGGGACCTTGAACCCGATGGTGCTTGAGTGCTGATCGTATCCATGGAAGCCCCCTACGGAGGAGAGCTCCCATGGAATTAATGTTGTTATTCTGTTAGCTCTTTACAGCTTCATTTCATTCGTATCCAGCGTAAATTAATACCAGCAGAGCTCCAAGATAAACACAAAGGTCATAGGTCTTGTGTGGTCTTGGAGCCTACGAAACACGTCTCAGCAATTTACACTGGGAAAGTGAGTTTAAAGCTGGGCACCTTCCAAGGCTTTGATGCGAGCATCTAAAGGAGGATGTGTAGAAAACCACGAGCGTGGACCACTGGATATCTTGAAAGCCGCTAGTGCTGGTTGGTGTTCGTATCTCTTGCTGTTTGCTTGTAGTCGTCTAAGTGCTGCAATCATATCCCCTTTGCCTGCATAGCGCGCTCCCCCACGGTCGGCTCGATATTCGCGGTAACGAGAGAATGCACAAACTACAACCATACCGAGGATTCCAAAGGCAATCTCAAGCCCTATCGTAATTAGCATCGCATAAAGGCGGCGATTCTCTTCTTTTGCATTCTGAGAAACCGCCCACGCTATGGCTCGGGCAAAGAACATTACAAACGCATTGATAACCCCCTGTAGAAGAGTCATGGTGACCATGTCCCCATTGGCGATATGCGCTATTTCATGAGCGGCTACCCCCTCTATTTCGTTGCGATCCATTGAGTGTAAAAGGCCCGTTGAAAATGCCACGAGGGATCGACGTTTTGAAGGTCCTGTGGCAAAGGCATTTACCTCGGCACTGTCCCATATGCCAACTTCAGGCATAGCTGGCAACCCTGCCTTGTGCGCCAGCTGTTCTACCATTGTATACACCCACGCCAACTCAGAGGAGTTTCGATTGATAACACGAACTCCCATTATTGTTTTGGCGCTCCACCGTGAGATCGATAATGAAATGAAGGCCCCACCCATACCCCACACAAGGCAAAATACGAGGAGAGACGAATAGTCCAGGCCTTGGGCTGTTATGTAGTGATTGACTCCTAGAATGCTCGTGACAACCGATATGGTTACGACGACTAGAAGGTTAGTAAGAATAAAAAGAAGGATTCGTTTCATAGGATTGTTATATTACCTCTCTGGTTAATTTTTAAAAATTGGACCTTTAAGTTTAATCGAAAGTCTTTCGCCCGTAGGATAACCGCAATCTGTTTTGTAGAGCAAAGTATAGCCAAATAACGAGAATCGCTCCCCTGAAGGCTTGTCAAGGATCGCACGAATCCCACTATAGAAACATCTCGAAAGATGAGTATAGCCGCTACGCAAATCTTTTGAACAGCCTAGTGAGTTTTTGGTGCGTTCAGCCGTTTGCTTCTTATGGTTTCTTCAAGACTGCCGTAGGGATACCTCATTAAAAATCCTGTCCATGCCACACCTTGCGGAGCTTATGTCTCTAGTTCTCCTCATGAAGACAAGAAACTAGTAACGTAGAGCAGGTTAAACCGCATCTCCCAGTGTTAATCATTTCAGTTAGTCATTTCAATCAGAAGTGCGGTAATTTTGGGCTCTGAATGCAGGTCTGACTGCTCAAGAGGGGCGATTTTTCAACCGTAGTTTTATCTTTTTGACATGCCTTATATCAGCAGGTTGTATGATATTTAACTGAAGTTCTTATTGATTTTATCTTGTGAAGATTTCTTCAATACGGTAGTGCTAATTTGAAAAACCTATCATCTAAATAAACAGTGATTTGAGTTGTAGGGCCAGGGAAGGCAGGAAGATATGTTGATTTTAACTAGAAAGCCGGGGGAGAGTCTCTATATAGGAGATAATGTCAAGGTTACAATAGTTGAGATGAAAGGAAATCAAATCAGAGTCGGTGTGGATGCTCCTTCGACTCTCAGAATTTATAGAGAAGAGATATATCTGCAAATTCTAGAGGAAAACAAGAGCGCCGCAGAAGGAATATCCGACGCTGCTTTGACAGAACTATCGGGTGGTTGGAAAGGAGTCTCTCGGGGCTCTGGACAAAAGGCTTCAGGAGGGCAGAGCGAAGGGGCAATAAATGCCAAGCGCTCAGATGTGCTTCTTAAACGAAAGTCAGCTGGAACAAAACAATGAAATTTTGCTCCAATGCTCTACAGCAAGGATGTAAGGGCAATAAGGATGTAAGGGCAATAAGGATGTAAGAGTGTAATGAGTAACGAGACGGAAACACAAGGTGAGCAACTGACATTTGCCAGCGCTCGTTTCGGGGAATTCACTGTCCCAGCAGAGACGGTGATCGAAATTCCATCCGGAATAATTGGTTTTCCCAATTCCACTCGGTTCGTCATGCTCGAGCACAAACCCCCATTTTCGTGGCTGCATGCTATAGACGATCCAAACCTAGCTTTTGTCGTAGTTGACGGTTTTGAATTCGGACAGCAATTTGATGTAAAACCTCCGATTGGAGATGTCGACACAGATCTTAAAGCAGAAGATGAGTATGCGATTCTGATTGTTGTGACGGTGCGCCCAGATCCAAGACTTACTACAGCTAATTTGAAGGCACCTGTTTTTGTGAACATGCGCAACAGAAAGGGTGTTCAGACTATTATCGATGACCAGCGTTATTCGACGCGTTTTCCGTTATGGAGCGAGGCGGCCTCCGAGGAGAATGGAGATGCTGATCAGGGACAGATAGCCGATACCTCTACCCAAGACGCTGTAGAAAACGCCAAAAGATAACAAATTAAAAGTAGGCTAGTGCTGTTGGGCTCTTTTCGGTCTTTTGGACGGACTAGGTCGTGAGTGATTGTAAGACTAGAGTCTCTAATCTTAAACTCTATTGTCATTGTCGCTGAAATATTCTCCATCGACCGATGCGTTTTATCTCTCGTATTGAGGGAATATCCCGGTGGATTTTGATAAGATCTTTATCCTTTAGCCTGGCTATTACATAGGGACATTTGGCCTGCGCAACATCGGAATCGTGCGTAGAAATAAGTTTGATTGCGGGAGCAGATGTCAATGCGCCGTAGAAGGAGGCTGAGAAGGGTGTTTTGTAGGGGAAAAATAAACACACCGAGTTAGGCGATGATTCAGGAAGTGATTGAGCGGCAGTTAGGATTCTTCGGGTCGAACGATTCTCTGAAAGATAGTTGTCGAGGCCTAAAATCGTACTTCCGTATAAAACCCCTGTCACTAAAGATGTGTGTAGTAAGCTCATGTGAAGACCGCCGGAAGCTCGGTAGATACGAATAACAAGAAAGCTCTGCCCGATGATTATTGGAATCATGAAAGGCATAGATGCCCCGAAGAAGAGGGTGCCCACCGAGAGCGCGATCATAATAATGCTAAGAAGTGTTAAGGACCGCTTTACTATTATTATTATTAGTTTTGATGATGTTGTGTGACAATAGTGCCACAGTATGCCTAATAAGAATGCAAAACCGGGGACTGAGGGCAGAAGGTATGTTCCAGTGTATTGCCGTGCTCCGAGCAGTAATATCGGACAGCTTAAGGACCATGCGAGTGCGAAAACTATCAGTGGACGTTCGAGAATAGAATCAAGAGCCTGTTTCGTAATGAGGCGTTTTCGTTCGGCGATCAGAGCTACTGCTACAAGGAAAGACCAGGGAAAGCAGGCTAGAATCATCATTCCAAACGCAGCGCCGAATGGTTGGTGATGTCCATTTCCGTATTCATCACCGTAGTCACTTTTAAGATAGCGACCGAAGTTTTCATTCCAGAGAAAGTATTCCAAAAACCCCGGATTTTGTAGCTCTGCGAGAAGATACCAGGGTAGAACCAAAGCGGAGAACAAAAGCAGGCCACGAATCCACGGAAGAGCCGAAAGCTGAGCGGCCCATTTTCCGGAGCGTAGCCGATAAATGGCAACCCACGGAATAATTGTCGCTCCTACTAGGATCGTTGCTAACGGTCCTTTGACGAGCACTCCCAGAGCCATTCCGATAAAGAAGGTGTATCGAGCAATTTTAGATCTATCGCTTAGGAGAAAACTTACCAACGCGATTGTAATTCCGAGAGTTAGCGTAACGTCAAGCACTACAGCACCCGAGAGAAAAAACAAAAGACAACTCGTTGCTAAGGTTGCCATTGCGATGATAGCCGCTTCAGACCCTATGAGTATCGAGGTTCCAAATCCTAGCGTTGCTACAATTGCAATGCCGCTTAAGAAGCTTGGTAATCTAGCTGCAAAATTATTTTGTCCAAACAAAATAAAGGAGACCTGCTCAAGCCAAAAATGCAAGGGCGGCTTACCCAAGTATGGTTTAATTTCCCCGTGAAAATCTATCCAGGGTGTGATCCAGGTGTTTTTTGCGAGCATTAATTGGGCAACGCCAGCGTAACGACCCTCGGTTGTATCAACAAGATCGGGCATACCAAGGCTTAACAAGCGAGCCAAAAAAACAGTGCCGAGGCAAAGAATGCTGACGAAGGTAACGGCTTGTAGGCGGGAAGACGAGTGCACTTGAGATGGCTTTGGGGACACAGAATTTTCTCCAAATTAATTACTACTATCTTGAAGTAGTTCCGTTTAGGCAAAAAGAATCAGAGCTTTGCAAAGTAGGAAAAACTACAAAGTAGCAAAAGCTACGAGGTAGAAAAAGCTACAGTGTCTAGAAGAGATATTTTGTATCTGGGACTATACTATCTCTATGTATTCTCTAGCGCCGAGAGAAAGGCTACCACGATCAGGTAGAGGGGAAAACACCGCGGGCTTACATTTAACACTGTAGAAAGATAATTTTTGCCCAGTGCGCGATGATTTGATGCGTTTCTTTTCAGGATCTTAGCTAAATTCCTGTGGAGAGAGTTAGCCGTGATTTCTACCGCTGGTCTAGATCCGACATGCTTTTCGTACTCCCCCTGGCATTGATTTTTATCGGGATTGTGAACAAGCGGAGGCGGTTAGTCGCAAATTCCTCAATAAAACTGTTTAAGCACAACTTATTTATTGCCGACATCTAACCTATAAGGTGAATCGACCAATGGGATAGTTAAGGATGCAGAGAAGGGTTTTGACCACATGCGCGTTGTGCGCTGCTACAATGTTAGCAAGTGGCTGTTTTCGCATTTCAGGACGCTCTTTGAAGAACGAGCTCCCCGATAGGCCGGAGGCGATGAGACGATATTATGCGCCGCGGGAGTCTTATGGAAGTCATCGAGAGCAGATACGGGAGCGAACTGATGCTTATACGCTTCGTCACATTACAATTGATTCGTATGCCGGGCCGATAATCATCGATTACTATCAGGGTAAAAAACCGTCGAATTCTCTAGTGTTGGTTTTTCCAGTGCTTGGGGGGAAAAACTTTATTGAGAACCATTTTGCCCGCTACTTCGTTGAGTCTGGATTGGATGCCGCGATTGTTAATCGTAATAACGAATTTAAAGATCCAGGGCGTTTCAATGAGCTCGAGCAGCTGTTACGGGAAAACGTTATCCGAGACCAATTAGCTCTTGATTTTTTCGAGGTTGAATATGGAAAGACTCAGTTTGGGAGCTTTGGAATAAGTCGGGGAGCGATAAACGTTGCATTGACAGCGGGGGTTGATTCGCGCCTGCAGCATAATGTAATGGCTATGGGCGGAACAGACCTCGTAAATTTATTTCGAGACTCTAAACAGGCGCGAATTGAAAAGTATATTAAAAAGGTGAGTTCAAATAGGGGATATTCTCGTGATGAGTTCTTTGGACACCTGCGTGAGCAGATACGAACGGATCCAAAATATACAGCACATTACCTCGATCCGAGTAAAACTCTCTTAATTCTCGGTTTGTTCGACCGTACCGTTCCATTTTCGTACGGCCTCAAGCTTCGGGAGCAGATTGGAAGGCCTGACACCATATTTTTGTTTTCCGATCATTACGTGAGCTTAGCATACACTCAAACTGTAAGTCTGCTGCCGCCGAGTAAGACAAAATCAGGGCTTTTCCCTTTCCCATACATCGAGCAGGAAGCGATTTCTTTCTATCGGCGGTCATTTGGTGAGGGAATTAATTGGAAAGCACTTCCCTTCAAGGTGCTTATGCTACCGGTAAACGTAGTAGCAGAAGTTTTTGCAGGAGTTGGATCGTTGGTTGAATGGATGGGTGGTAAGCATGTCGGCACATCTCAGATTTCCGATGACGAATTGCAAAATTGGAAAGAAGCTGAGCAGCGAGACGCTCAGTCGAATTAATTTGTAGTGGAATAGATATACCGTCACTTTGAAGTGTTGGTACGAACTTGGATGAAGGTGAAATTTCTCCCGACAACTCCGTTCTCGGTACAGAGAGTTTAAGGCTGAGCCCACGATCAATACACGGTAGATAGGCAGAAGGGACCCCAGACAAGAGTGGGACCTATCTGTATATACAGATAAAGGGTTCTCGCTTCCCCGTACAGCACAGCTTCAGAATGCTTCCTCACTGAAGCGATAGGAACATACTAAAAGCCGTGCGCTTCGAGTCCTGTTCTAAGATTAAAGTGCGAATAGGGCTGTTCTGCGGCACGTTGTTTGGGTCCTTTGGCGTTGTTGACCCAAAACTGCAATCCTCGCGGCTCATAAATAACGTTATGAAAGTTAGAGGGCATGGCAATGTGTGGCACTATCTCATTCATAATCATTTCGGGCGTTATGCTTCCACGATTAGTGGAAAGGGACTCCTGCATTCGGTCATCATAGTGACCGCCGTATACAATGTCTTTTAGAGCCGGAAAGGACATTTTGTCATCTTTCAGGTCTTCTCCAGGTCTGTGAATTTCAAATCTGTTTCGATCTCGGATGTAGAGTTCCGAGGAGTTGTTTTTTCCATCACTCATCAGGAAGACAAACGAATTGGTTCCGGGATGTTTTGTAATAATCTTTCGAACCTGCCGCAGGTTTTTTGCATACGTTAAAACGTCCCGTAGTACAAATGGCATGGGTGTTCCGCGCATTGTTTCTCCTTCAGGATCACCATAACCCATCTCTCCCAGTGTGATCCCCTGCGCATTCATACCGGAGACTGCCCCCAGAAAACCTACCCAGCCGATATTAGCCGAAGGAATGCCATTATCGGGAACGGTGACTGTGATTAATGGGTATTCATGTAGTTTAGAAATCTTGTGTAATCCCCAGTCGAGAACGCGCACGGTGTACATAGTCTTATCAGATGTGGCGCTGTTGGTCGCGCTAAAATTACTGCATGAACTTCCGTAGACGCCTTTCATCATGTCTTTGATGACTTTTTTTAGTTTGCGTTTACCTCCCCATTCTGTGATTTCAGGTAGAGCGTGAATTGCGTGCACCACTTTAAGAGGTATTCTTGCACCGTGAGCGAGCCCGTGCATCTCGTCGATATATTCTTGCGGAATAAACGGGCGTTGCCGTTCATAGCTTTCATACAAGAGTTCTTCGAAGTGGAATTTATCAAGAAGTTTTTCATACATAGACAATAAGTTGTCCTGAACTTCCTTTCTGAGTAGGGCGCCTTGTTGGTACCCCCGTTCGTACGGAGTCCCTGAGACATAGAGTACGCGTATGCGGTGATCGTCAGTCCAGTCAAGGTGTGCTTTGCTTACGATTGCGCGCTCATGTTCAACCGATTCAATCACATCACTTCGTATAAGGAAGTGGTCCGGGTCGATTCGCAAGTACGCACAGGCTGTGAAGTTAACGCTGATAGTGATAAGTCCAATGATATACATTATTCGGGAAAATAAAGATCCGCGCATGATACGAGCCCCTCTGTTTATTTAACTGCACTGGTCTACTAGTAAAGAGGCAGGAGAGAGCCCGATCGATGCGGGAAAAGCAATGAAAATGAGATTAAAATCACCGTTTTACGTTAGAGTTATCTCTTCAACGATCGCAAGCACCTCACGGGTGTCTACAATCCTGAGTGACTCATCCCAGGCAACAGTAGTGCCAACATCTTTTGGGATCAAAACAAGAGATCCGAGTGGAATCCCGCTCACGTTGGTTTCTTCGTCAGTGTGGCTATCGACTGTGCTAGCAACTTCAATCACTTCGGCTAAAAGACTCTCTTGGGCAGACGTTTTCGCGCCCTCAGGAAGATAGAGACCACTATCGGTTTGGTTGGATTCCTTGACTAATTTTGCAACTACTCGAAATCCTAACGGGTGCAGCCGCCTGATTGGCCGAGACTCTTCAAAATGTAACGAGGTTTTCTTTGCGTTGTCTAAGGGGAACTTTTTTGAATCTGTCATAGTGCGACATCGTATCGATATCGAGTCTATTAGTCAAAGATGCAAACGCCGTTATGTGGAGCGGATTGCTGGTGGATTGTCTAATAAGTAGCACTAGTATGACGGGTAACTTTCTAGAGCCAACAAAAGAAAATTAGTATAGATTTCAAGGGATCCTTTGGAGCTTCATGGGACTCTAACTACAGTGTAATAAGATGATATTCGATTCATTCAGGAGATGCTTGTGATGTCAGAGACCGCTGAACTACGTGTTGGAGAAAAGGTTATTGAGCTTCCAGTCGTAACTGGAACGGAACAGGAAAAGGCGGTGGATGTTTCCTCGCTTCGGGGGAAAACGGGACTCATTACGCTTGATAACGGGTACATGAATACGGGTTCATGTCAGAGCGCGATCACATTCATAGATGGTGAAAAGGGAATCCTGCGCTATCGGGGAATTCCGATAGAGGTGCTTGCCGAAAAAAGCACGTTTTTAGAGACGTCTTATCTTTTAATACACGGGAAGCTACCAAGCCAAAATGAATTGGCTGAGTTCACCAATCGAGTCCGTCGGCACACCATGCTCCACGAAGACATCAAGGGGTTTTTTGACGGATTTCCTAGGGATGCCCACCCAATGGCAATTCTTGCCTCAGTAGTGTCCTCACTCTCAACATTTTATCAGCATGAGCTTACGAAGCCAGAAGAGGTGCAATTTGATCTCAACACGATCAGGCTTTTGGCTAAATTGCCAACTATTGCTGCGTTTGCTTACAAGAAGTCTATTGGACAGCCGATTATGTATCCGCAGAATCATATGACCTACTGCGAAAATTTTCTACACATGATGTTTTCGACACCAGCAGAACACTATGAGGTCGATCCTGTCATGGCAGAAACTCTGAATCTTCTGCTGATTTTGCACGCGGATCATGAGCAGAATTGCTCTACTTCTACGGTCCGGATGGTAGCGAGCAGTAAGGCCAATCTTTGCGCGGCGATTACTGCTGGTATATGCGCTCTCTGGGGGCCAAGGCACGGAGGTGCAAATGAAAGTGTCATTGATATGCTTGAGCAGATGCGCCGAGAGGGCGGAAAAGTACAGAAGTTCGTTGATATGGCTAAGGATAAAGACAGTAACTTTAAACTTATGGGATTTGGGCATCGAGTCTACAAGAACTTTGACCCTCGAGCTAAGATTATTAAGACCGCTTGCGATAAACTCTTACGCTCCCTAAAAATTTCTGATCCGCTTTTAGATCTTGCAAAAGAACTAGAGGAAGCGGCGCTCAAGGATTCATATTTCGTTGAGCGAAAGTTGTATCCTAATGTCGATTTCTACAGTGGTATCATATATAAAGCGATGAATATCCCAACGCGGGCTTTCACTGTAATGTTTGCATTAGGGCGTTTGCCAGGTTGGATTGCTCATGCCAAGGAATACAGCATGGAGGCTGGTAATCGGATCAATAGACCGCGGCAAGTGTATACTGGCCCAAATGTGAGTGAGTACACTCCGATGGATCAACGTGAATAAAATCATTTGGGTATGAAATGAAGAGCGCCCGTGACCTAAAAGATCTATCTGCGGATGTAATTCACTCTATTCTGCTGAGGATAGATAATCGTAAAGTACATTGCTTCGATTCATCTGTGGCGCTTCCTTTCTTGCCGTCGACTCTGTGGATAGTTGAGAAGGGTGGGGTGTCTTTAGCGGTTCGGAAGCGCCCCCTATCGACTTTTTCAAGTGGCGAGATCGTTGGGCTATGGTTGGGTGATGAAGTTTTTGGAGACAGCCATGTGGCAGGCCTATCGCTTGAGATAGCTGAGGACGAAGCTCGTTTGATAGAATGCCCATTAAAAGATGTAGAGGACTTCTTCCGTGCGCATCCTGATCGAATTGCCCTGTGGAATGAATTCTTGTGCGCGTCTAGTCGAAACTGGTTTCGAAGATTTGTTGAAGAAGCAGCCCTGGCATTGCCACCAACGCCGCAGTATAAGCACTATGGCAATGGAGAAACTATTATTGAAGAGGGGGATAGAGGCAACGAGGTATTTGTTCTCGAGCATGGCTTGGCGGCGGCCTCTGTTGAGGGGACGTTTGTAGGAGAGGTGCGAGAGGGAGAGATTTTTGGAGCGCTGTCAGTTTTGACAGAGGCGCCGAGAGGAGCCACAGTCCAGGCGAAAGAAGCGTGTGATTGCGCGGTATTCTCAGGAGCGGACTTTAAGATGTTATTGCGGACTCAGCCAGAGCTCTTTAGCCAATTTATTTCTGATTTAGCTCGAGTGCTACGTGATGTTAATTTGTCTGTCTCCAAGACGGTTAATACCACATGGCGCAATCTATTCTAAAAATATTTTACAAGGAAGCGAGATGAAGCAGTATTCCACATCTCAGGAAGAAGATGCCGTGGGGCTCCGATTTGCGTTTCGCCCCGGAGCCAATTCAGAGTCTCCCGTAGTGTTATTTATTCATGGACGGGCGGGAAATCGAGATGTTATGTGGGCTTTTCAGAGAACTATTCCTGCCGATTTTGCCATTGTTGCATTCGAAGCCTTTACCACCGATTCAATCGGAGGGTATTCGTGGTGGGATATGTCTCAGAAAGGCACTCTGCATGAGGCAATTCCCCACGCGGCGAAACGACTAAGTTCTGCGTGGAATGCCTTTAGAGATTTAAAGGTATTGTCGCCATCGAAAGTTATAGCTGTGGGTTTTTCTCAGGGGGCAATACTCATTTCAGCAAGTGCGTTCATGGGGGATTGCGCGTTTGATGGAATTGGCTTACTGGCAGGTTTTCCGTATGTGGATGAGGAGAGATTTAATCCTATTAAAATCCCTTCGGTTTTTATGGCAAACGGAACAGATGACACAATTATACCAATTGAACGCGCAAGAGAGGGACGCAGTCGCTTGGAAAGCCGGGGGATTTTTCCGGAGTTGGTGGAAGAACAGGTTGGGCATAAGCTTGGCGTTCAGGGCATGAAGGCATTGAAGCAATGGATTGTGGACTTTGGCGGTAGCACGCAAGAACCGCAATAGTTTGGTATTACGGTGTCAGAAATCTAATCGCGGCAATCGCGCGCCATCGCCCTAACCATCTGATATCAAAGCATTATATGGTCTTGTGCGGTGCTTTCGCAGAGCCTTGAAGTTATCAATATTTACTCTGCTGAGAGTTCTTTTTTGGGTAAAGCCGCATCTTAACATATTGAAACCGTGACGAATATCTGTTTTCAAGGGATACGTGTTGCAAGCGTAGCAGAAGGGCGCTAGACGATGAGCATTACAAGTCTCGACAAAGTCATAAATACGAATTTTCTGGCGAAGCTCGCGAAAGTCAGTGGGGGATCTCAAAGCGCATCTCCGCTGGGACAGGGTGCTGCTTCGAGTACGAGTCTCTCTCCGCAAGTGTTGTACGATTCGATTCGAGCAGGAGCTCGTAACTTTGCGGCGGGTTTTCAGCTGCTTAATGCTAGTGCAACTTTTGTGAATATCTCACTAGATACCAACGAAAGACTCTTAGATATCGTTGGAGATCTCCAAAATCTGACAAAAAAGGCCAACAAGGGAAACATATCAGGAACACAAGCTCGAAAGATGAGAGCTGAGTTTGATGAACTCGCGGACCGATTTGACAAGTTGATCGAGGACGCAACGGAGGGGAAACAAGATTATTTTGACCCGAAGGAGCTCGAAGATGTGCTTGTTCGCGCGGGACTGGACAAGCAGAAAGTAACCGAGCTTGCGGTCAATTTACGAAAGTTTGTTTCTCCTGCAGAGCAAAATCTGGATTCAGACGGAAACGTCACCAATACCGGAAATCCGGTACCTCTCACTGAGTTTCAGAAGGCGCTACGGACCGCTGTGGTTGATCCAGACGATCCGAGTGACGACAGGTCGGGCTTCTTCACAAAGATAGGAAAGACCCTACAGAACTTACAGTTAAAGCTTGAGGGTAATATCAAGTCTCTAAAGGATACAGCCTCGTTGGTGGGAGAGAATATCACTCTTACTCGAGCGGCAGGATTTGCGTTTCTGGACGTTTCAAATGAGATGACAGGCCTAGAATCGGCTGAGGAGATTGTAGCAGATATTCAAAAGCGAATTCGCCAAGATGCCGCTACATCACTTCCGCAGGTAAAAAATCTTGAAAACATAATGATTGCAGGTTTGGCTACGTTGCTTGAAAAATAGCCTCTCACAAAAAAGAGAAAGAGTGTATAATGACCCGATTTGATTGTATAAATGCACATCTCTGGGAGATGCAATGAGCAAAAGAGCCGCTGGTTGTCGAGTCGACCCAAGGCGGTATTAGGAGCGAGATAGAAAAAAACGGTGAGGTCTCTCGGCAATAATGGCAAGAAATACTTAGCTTAGGTAGAAAAGAAGCCGTTAACCCCTTGAAGGCTTTCGTGCATTTGATAACCTTTTGAGCTGATGTGATTTTTAAATACGTGGGTACTATGGCAAGCGAACGTTTTTCACTTTTTGGTCCAAACGCAGGCTATCTAGAGGAGCTCTATGCGTTATACAAGGCAGACCCACAGGTTGTTGATCCGGCTTGGAGGTTGTTTTTCGAGAGATCGGGAGTAGAGGGTAAGACCAATGGTAGCCATAATGGCGACGCTGTTGTTCGTCAGCAAGCTGGTGTTGCGAGTAGCGATACAGGTGATGGTAGCCACAGATATCTCATCAACGATATAAGGGCTGTGTTTCGTAGGTTAGGCCATCGGTGTGCGTCGCTTAGTCCGGTTGTGGCAGGAGGTATTGAAGCTCAATCGTATCAGGAAATACTGTTCGCCGAGCTAGGTGACGAGCTTAATCAGGAGCTACTTCAGTCACGTGTATCGGCTAGTGTTTTGGGAAAACGGTGCGAAACAGTTGAAGATGTAATTTCTGCGTATGCTCAAAATTATTGTGCAACAATAGGTTTTGAAGTCGAACACATCTCGGATAAGGCTGAGCGAGATTGGCTTTATGAGCGGATTGAAGACCCGAAGCGCTTTAGGAGTGTTGAGGAGCAGGATGTCCGCCGAGAGATCTTTAGCAGGCTCTCTCAGGGAGATCTGCTAGAAGCTGAATTGCATCGCAAATATGTTGGTGCTAAGCGGTTTTCACTAGAAGGCACCGAGACGCTTATCCCTGTTTTATCGGTCATGCTTGATTCCTGTGTTGAATCAGGGATACGTGAAGTTGTTTTTGGTATGGCGCATCGAGGACGTTTAAGCGTGTTGGTTAATATCCTTGGTAAGCCCCTTACTTCGCTATTTTTGGAATTTGAAGATAGGACCAAGACAACGATTACCGGTGCTGGTGACGTGAAATATCATATGGGATTTGCCGGAACACATGAATCGTCTCACGGTGCTGTGCGCACAAAACTTCTGCCAAATCCATCTCACCTTGAGTATGTCAATCCGGTAGTAGAGGGGGTAGTGCGAGCCACCCAGGACGCTGACTATGGATCCGATAGGAAGGTAGTCATGCCCGTTCTCATGCATGGAGACGCTGCGTTTGCTGGACAGGGCATTGTATATGAGTGTCTCAATTTTGCGGGAGTAGAGGGGTATACGACCGGAGGTACGTTACACATTGTTATTAATAATCAAATAGGTTTCACGACTACTCCTGAAGAATCGCGCTCAACGAGGTACTGTACTGACCTTGCAAAAGGTCTAGATGTTCCGGTTTTTCATGTTAACGCGGAAGATCCCGAGGCAGCTTGCTGGGTTGCTCAGTTGGCAGTCGAATATAGAAATACATTTGGAAAAGATGTGATCATTGATCTGATTGGATTTCGAAAGTACGGGCACAATGAAGGAGACGATCCTAGTTTTACGCAGCCTCTCATGTATGCAGAGCTAAAGGATAGGGAGCCTCTATGGCTGCGATATGGTCGGTCACTCGTTGAGAGCGGAGTGCTTGCGGAGGACGAATTCCTTTCGACACCTGACCGATATAAAGAGCATTTTAACCAAAAGTATGATCTCATAAAAGAAGTGGAGGTGTTCACCACGAATGCGCCTAATCCCGATGTGGCGATTGAGGAGGTAGACACTACCTTCCCCGCCAGCGATATCGAGAAATTGGCAAATTTGTTAATCGATTTTCCTAGCGATTTTAACCCTCATCCAAAACTATCACGTATTCTTGAAAAGCGTTCGCAAGCAGTGCTGGACGGTGGTGCTATTGAGTGGGGAATGGCGGAGGCGTTAGCTTTCGGTTCTCTGATTGAAGATGGAGTCTCAATACGACTAAGCGGTCAGGATTGTCGTCGCGGAACATTTAGTCATCGACACCTCGTGCTAGATGACCACGAAACATTACGATGCTGGAGCCCACTTGAGGAGCGAGCGAAGTTCCTCTCGAATGGCGCACGTTTTGAGATTCATAATAGCACTCTTTCAGAGGCCGGTGTTTTAGGGTTTGAATTTGGATATGCGGCGCATGATAAGAAGGGTCTGATATTGTGGGAAGCGCAGTTTGGGGACTTTGCTAATGGCGCACAGGGCTTGATCGACCAATTTGTCTCGAGTTCTGAGATGAAATGGGGACAGCTTTCAGGCGTAGTCCTGCTTTTGCCTCATGGATACGAAGGACAGGGGCCGGAACACTCAAGCGCCCGCTTAGAGAGGTTCTTGCAGTTGTGTGCTCAGCAGAACATGGCGGTATGCTATCCGTCGAATGCAAAGCAGTATTACCATTTATTGCGAAGACAGGGATTGACCAGCGAGAAGCGACCATTGGTTATTATGACTCCGAAGAGTCTCTTGAGAGCTCCGCAGGCTATGAGTCAGGTGGCAGATTTTACTGAAGGGGCGTTTGAACCAATTGTGGTTGATCCGTTGGTTTCAGATAAAAGTGCTAAAACTAATAAGGGATCAGTGCTAATATGTACATCGGGGAAGGTGTATTACGATCTCTGTGACGCGTTAAAAGAGCAAGTGGCAGTTAATTACCAACTCGTTAGAATCGAGGAGTTGTATCCTTTTCCAGAAAAACTGCTTCAAGATTGCGCGACAAAGGCGGGAGCCAGAGCTGTTGTGTGGGTGCAGGAGGAGCATAAGAATCAAGGTGCATGGAGTTACATCGAGCCACGATTACGGGAGACGCTCAAATTGGATATTTCTTATTGCGGACGAGATGAATCAGCATCTACTGCAACGGGATCAGCAACATATCATGCAGGTGAACAGCGCGCCGTTGTTGCGAGTCTGTTAGATAAACTCTCTGGCCTTTCGTAATCAGCATACATTCCTCCATTGTCGGACGCCATGAGATAGCGAGGTCGTGACAAAGAGTATTTTTGTCAGAAAAAGATACTACTTTTCCCTCGCAACCGACGTTTAGTCTGTGTACAGTAACTAGCTATGCTGACCATCTTCTACGATCTTGAAACTTCAGACCGCAATCCCATTGGGCAGATTATTAATTACTGCTTCATTCTTGTTGACGAGCAGTATGAGATTCTAGATGAATTGTCGGGCTTGGTGCGACTTTCTCGGCTTCAAATTCCCGATCCGGGTGCTATTCTGGCCAATAGAACAAATGTCATTGAGCATCAAAAGACAGCGAGTGAAAGCGAGCCGAGTGCAATGGCTAAAATTAGAGACTTCATTCAAAGCTGTATTCTAAGAGCTGGAGGAGCTGTGGCGCTTGCCGGGTACAATTCTTCCCGTTTTGATCTGGGCTACCTTCGAACATCTTTTATACGAAATGGCATTAATCCATATTTTAAGAATCAAATTATCCCCCGAGATCTTTTACACGTCGTACAGAAGGCGTATTTAACAAGCGAAGCGTTTCGCGGAGCGATTCAAGAACAGAGGAAAAATGACGCCAAGCTCTCTCTTTCTCTTGAAACCGTCGGGCATGCGCTTGGACTGCTATCGGGCGTTCAAATACACGAATCCCGGGAAGATGTGGTTCTCACGATAGAGGTGGCGCGCAGAATCCGAGAGATCTGTGGACTGGATGTGACGACCTTTGATGGATATGAGGGTGCTCGGGTACATTCTACTGCGGGTTCTGGGGCGGTGTATCTGATTAGTCGCCCAGAGTATGATCTTTCAGAGTCGGCGTATGTATCGAAAACACCGATGGCCATTTTAGACGCTAATCACAAGGCAGCGCTATGGATCGACCTTGATGCATATGCGATGAAGCCTGATAGGACGGCGATAGCATGGCGCAGTAGTGGCAAGCATGCGTTTTTTATGTCTCAACAGTCAGTTGCGGATGCTTCGTTGCAGGATGTAGCGAGACGCGCTGTGCGACAATTCAAGGGCATTTCTCTCTACAACTTTTTTGAAAAAAGTACGTGCGATATCGAAATGGATATCTATCGAATGGGTTTTGATGCGCAAGCTTTATTTGAGCAGGCGGTTGCAAAAAATGATAAAAGCATCTTATCAGAATCTGTTACTAAAGAGCCGATGATTCTTTG
The DNA here is from genome assembly GCA_038134595.1 of Pseudomonadota bacterium. Classification (GTDB taxonomy): domain Bacteria; phylum Bdellovibrionota_C; class UBA2361; order UBA2361; family OMII01; genus OMII01. The sequence continues at coordinate 173,719 of JAYPVM010000004.1, forward strand.
GGTGCGGCGACAATTAGCAAGTGAGGCAACTTCGATAAACGATCCGAAAACAGCCGAAATATTACGTAAGTACGCCTTGTATCGCTATGGAGGGAAGTTTCAACTTGTCAAGAAGGCTTCACAAAACAGGGAGCAGCATGAGCAGTTTAACGAATCGCTCGGCTGTACTGTACAGCGTTTGTTGCACCTAAAGGAAGCTGCTGTCATGCAGGATTGCGTAGATGACGAGAAACTCCTTGGCGCCTTGGAGTGCTATATAAGACAATCTGATATTTATGCAGTTGCAGGGGCAGAGCTCATCCCTATGTGGGCTTCTTAGAGTGTCGAATAGGCGCAATTTTTTGAAATAAATGAACTAACTCTTGAGAGATTGTGTGTGTGTGAGTAGTATGGCGAGAGCATCGACGCACTTGACCAACTATGCGGTTACACAAGGGATGTCGCAAAAAATAATACCTTTTCGCTGGATGATTTGTGACGCAATTTTGCCACCTACATTTGCATACTCAGTATAGCCTCTTGGATGGTGCCAATAAGGTTCAAGAAGTCATTACGAGAGCGGCGAATCTCGGCCAAAATGCGATTGCTATGACCGACCATGGCAACATGCATGGAGCAGTAGAGTTTTACTCGCTTGCTAAGTCTGTCGGCATTAAGCCGATTATCGGTTGCGAGCTGTATGTGACCCCCGGCTCTCGATTCGAACGCAAGATGCGTGCGCAGGGTGGGTCGGGCACGTGTCACCTCACGGTCTTAGCCGCGAATAAGGTGGGATACCACAATTTGTGCAAGCTATCGAGTCTGGCATTTAAGGAAGGATTTTACTTTAAACCGCGTGTGGATCACGAGTTGTTACAGCGATACTCGGAAGGCTTGATAGTTTTAAGTGGCTGCCTGGCTGGGGAGTTATCGCAGGCGACCAAGGTCGATGATGATTCCGGGGCAAAAGAAGTCGTTGAGTTTTATGCAAATACCTTTAAGGACCGCTTTTACCTTGAGTTGCAACCGCACCCTATTCCAGATCAAGAAAGGCACAATAAAGCTGTTATCGATCTAGCAACTAGCTTCGGTATTCCACTGGTTGCGACAACCGATTGTCACTATCTAGAGCGAGATGATCACTTTGCACAAGAGGTGCTTATGTGTGTGTCTACGGGTAAAACTGTGGCAGATCCAGACAGATTGCGTCATGAAGGTTTTACGCTCCATCTAAAAACAGAAGCAGAGATGCTTGAAGAATTCGCTGGTTACAAACAGGGAGCCGAAGCGGTTAGAAATAGTGGCTTGATCGCTTCCCAATGTGATCTATCACTCGAGTCGAACACCTATTATATGCCTCAATTTAGTACCGATGATAATCGAGAATTGATCGATATCATGAGTGAGATGGCGCGCAAGGGGCTCGACAAACGTATTGAGGTGTTAGCTGCTTCGGCAGACTGGGATAGCACTTCAGTTCAAAAATACAAAGAACGGCTGGAAACCGAACTTGATTTGATAGGCACTATGGGGTTTGCGGGATATTTTCTCGTCGTGTCTGATTTTATCGTGTGGGCAAAAGACAATGGTATTCCTGTTGGTCCTGGCCGAGGATCAGTCGCTGGTTCACTGGTTGCCTATGCCCTGAGAATTACCGAGGTTGATCCGATATCAAACAAGTTGTTTTTCGAGCGGTTTTTGAATCCAGAGCGGATCAGTATGCCGGATATCGATGTCGATTTTTGTATCCACGGTAGAGAGCGAGTGATTCGTTACGTAGTCGAAAAATATGGGAAAGAAAAAGTAGCGCAAATCGCAACCTTCGGAACCTTGAAAGCGAAGGCCGCTATTAAAGATGTGGGAAGAGCATTGGGGATGAGCTATGCAGAGACAGACCGCATCGCTCAGTTAATACCAGCCCCTCGACAAGGCTTTGATTATCCCATCGCCGAAGCGCTTAAGATGGAACCTCAGTTAGCGGCCTATGCCGATGGGGAGGGAAGAGATCTTATCGAATTAGCAATTAAGCTCGAAGGGCTTACGAGGCATGTTTCGACCCATGCGGCGGGAGTAGTCATTGGGGATAGGCCTCTTGATGAAATCCTTCCGATGATGGTCGACAAGGATGGAAACGATGTCACGCAGTATTCAATGACATACGTAGAGAAGGTTGGACTCGTTAAATTCGACTTTCTAGGATTAAAGACTCTGACTGTTTTGCACACAGCGCTTCAGATTATCAGGGAGAGTCGTGGTGTAGATATTGATCTAAATACACTGCCACTCGATGACCCAAAAACGTACACGCTTTTATGCGCAGGAAATACAACAGGAGTCTTTCAGTTAGAGTCGACAGGTATTACCGAAATGGTAATACGATTAAAACCGAGTTGTTTCGATGATATCGTAGCTATTTTAGCTCTCTACCGACCTGGCCCGCTCGATGCTGGTATGGTTGATCATTACATTGAGCGAAAGCATGGCAGGGAGCCGATATCGTACTTGCATCCAAAGATGGAGGATATTTTATCTGATACCTATGGAGTTATCCTTTATCAGGAACAGATAATGCAGTTGGCGCAGGTATTGTCTGGGTACTCGTTAGGCGAAGCGGATATTCTTCGAAAGGCGATGGGGAAAAAGAATCCCGAGGAGATGGCCAAGCAGCGCGATCGGTTCATCACGGGATGTATCAAACAGGACATAGAGGAAAAGTTAGCAGATGAAATATTCCAACAGATGGAAACATTTGCGCGTTACGGTTTCAATAGAAGTCACACGGCGGCATATGCGTTAGTTTCATTTCAGACTGCTTATTTGAAGGCACACTATGGTGTCGAATTTATGGCGGCATTAATGACGCATGACATGGAGGATAGTGATAAGACTTTTAAGAATTTTAACGAATGTCGACGACGAAAAATAACGGTTCGAGCTCCGGACATAAATGAGAGTTTGGCGAGTTTTTCAGTTCGAGAGGATACTATTCTTTTTGGGTTGGCTGCGGTTAAGGCGACGGGACATAAGGCAGTAGATGCGATTCTGGCTGCAAGAAAGGAGGGGCCATTTGCGGATTTAGAGGACTTATTATCGCGCGTTGATCTCTCGCAAATCAATCGCCGCAATATTGAAAACCTTATTAAGAGTGGTGCATTTGATGGTACGGGAGCATCGCGGAGAGGTATGCTTGAAGAGCTTGAAGATCTGATGAAGATCTTTGCTAGTCGGAAGAACGAGGATCCAAACCAGATTTCTCTTTTTGGAGAGGTAGAGTCAAAGCCTGTATTGAGTAGACGTAGTACAAATCTTCCAGAATGGCCGATTAATCAGAAATTGTCCTATGAGAGAGAGGCTCTCGGATTTTACATTTCAGGGCATCCACTTGAGAAATTCCAATGGGATTTGAAACGGCTAGGAGCCGTTTCTACAGCGGATGTAAAAGCCAAGGGGAAGCGAGATGTTCGAATCGGCGGTGTGATAACGGCCCTGCGGCTTCGAAATACAAAGCGTGGAGACCGTTACGCAAGTTTTGCTCTAGAAGACTGGTTAGGTACGATTGATACGCTTGTGTGGCCTGATACCTATCGCCTTATTCAAGACTTATTGGTTGCCGATGAGCCAGTTATGATTACCGGTCGGGCGGAGGTGACTCCAGAGCGTTGCTCGCTTGTTGTCGATAAGATGGAGTCTTTAATACAGCTAAGAGACAGAAATGCCACGCAGGGATTTTTGCTTTTAAATGGCGGAGACGATTTTGAGTCAAAATTAGAGAGGATTCAGAGCATCTTTAAGAGCCATAGTGGGAGTTGTCCGATTAAGGTGAGGATGAAGCTCGAGCAGAGAGAGGTTTCAATTGTGTTGCGAGATGGAATGAATGCGCCAGTGTGTGTTCTTCCATCTGAAGCCCTCTGTGAGGAGGTAGAACAATTGTTTGGGCGACCTGTGCTCACGTTTCTTTAGGGATTGGTATGACACATAATCGTGATTCATTTATGCCGCCTCGGTGGATACTGGCAATAGCTGGGCTAACTCTTTTATTTTGGTTGGCGGTGCGACTAAAAGAGATAGTAGTATTACTGGTCATAGGTTTTTTTATCGCATATGTACTCGACCCGGTCTTGCGCATGTTTGAGCGATATAGGGTGCCGCGGACGATAGGATTTTTTATTGTGTGCGGTGCTCTCGTGATTGGAATCGGTGGAGCGATTATACTTGTTGGTCCCATTATCGTAGATGAGTTTCAGAAGCTGACTTCAAATCTGTCTGCATATTTAAACACGAGTCGACAAAGAGTGCTCCCCGCTCTACGAGAGATTCAAGGCTTTTTACCAGCACCGATTAAAGGGCTGATTGACCTTGATGATATTAACGGAAGCCTTGGGACATTGTTGTCTGGGGTTACAGGGGAAACCCTAAAGAATCTCGGGAAGACAGTACTTGGGTCTCTTCTACACGGATATTCTCAAGCGCTCGCGATGCTGAATATAGTACTCCTTCCTTTTATTGTCTTTTACCTCGCCGTAGATCTTCCCAAATTATACCAATTTGTGATCAATCTTTTCCCATTAACAAAGAGGTCTGGCTGGATCGGTGTCTTTCGGGAGATAGATGGATACATATCAGCGTATGTGCGTGGACAGATTGTTGTTTGTTGTATCCTATTTGTTTTATACGCGATTGGATTGGGTGCTTTGGGAGTAGACTTGTGGCTTCTTTTGGCCGCTATGGCCGGCTTTGGCAATATGGTGCCTTATGTGGGAACGGCCTTGGGCATATTTTTTAGTTCGGTGATGGCGCTCGTTACGTTTGGCAGCTTTACGTATGTTGCATGGGTCTGGGGCATATTTGCATTGGTACAGTTCATGGAGGGAGTATTGATAACCCCGCGTATTATGGGAGGCTCAATTGGATTGTCTCCGTTAGTTGTGATTCTGTCACTGTTTGCAGGAGGGCAGCTTTTTGGGCTTCTTGGGGTGTTTCTCGCAATACCGACAGCAGCGGCTCTGCGGGTGCTTATTCGGAACTCGTATCATTGGGCTGTGGATAGTTGAGCAGGAGGGAGTGCGCCATGAATGGCTCTCGTTTGATTCGCAAATTAGTTGCGTTAGCATTAGAGGAAGATCTTTCTTACGGCGATATTACCGCGCGATTAACAGTGCCAGAGGATCATCGCTCGAAGGCGACTGTATATGCAAAAGAGGCGATGCTTTTCTGTGGCTTTGAGATACTCGAGCCTTTATTACAGGAGGGAAAATGGGATTTTTCAATCCATTCAGCGATCTCCGATGGAACGCAGCTTCACAGCGGCGATGAGATTGTATCGTTTGAGGGAATAACTAGAGATTTGCTTGCGATGGAGCGAACACTGCTGAATTTTCTGCAGCGCTTATCGGGGGTTGCCACGCATACACGTGCATTTTGTATGGCCACTTCAGATTTGATTGTTTTAGACACTCGGAAAACTATGCCCGGTTGGCGCGTTCTTGATAAGTACGCTGTCAGAATCGGTGGGGGACGTAATCATCGATTTTGCCTTGGGGATATGATTTTAGTTAAAAATAATCATATCGATGCATATGGAAGAGGGTTAGAAGCAACCCTGAAACGAGTTGAAGCCGATAAGCCGCTCTACATGCCTTGGGAGGTGGAGGTTCGAGATCTAGCCGAATTAAAGCTTGCGCTTTCGTTTAACCCTACGATTATCATGCTAGATAATTTCTCCGATGAGAATGTTGCTGATGCGATGAAGCTAGTTCGAACCATGGATTCTCCTCCGATGATAGAGGTCTCTGGAGGAATTACGATGGAGCGACTGGAGAAATTGGCAACCTTGGGAGTTGATGCAGTTTCGGTTGGAGGTTTAACTACAAGGGCAAGAAATGTAGATATTGCAATGAGGATGACAGCTATCGAGTAGCCAAATGTCTATTATGCCGAGTTGTAGTTATTGAATAGCACAAGCATTTGTATCAGGTTATATGCAGACAAAATATGTAGAGATTTTGAGACCAAACGGACTCCAATGGCGACATTTCGGTAGTGTTTCTTCTACTATGGACGAAGCCCGGGTGCTCATAGACACCAGAAGAGATACGTCTGCGGATTGGTGTGGACTCGTCACTGCCGATAATCAATATCAGGGTCGTGGGCGTCAGGGGCGAAGTTGGGAATCTGCCCAAGAATCGTGGATGGGAACCTTTGTAATACCAACGTCAAAACCGATTGGGGAGCTTGTCGGATATTCGCTTGGAATCGGCGTTGCTGTAGCTCGGGCCAGCGAGGAATTGGGATGTAAGCTCTTTTTAAAATGGCCTAATGACCTCGTTGTCGAGCTAGACAAGCAACTCGCCAAGGTAGGCGGTGTTCTTATTGAGATTGAAGAGCGGACAGAGACGCGGTTCATTCTTGTTGGACTGGGTCTTAATATAGGTGGCATTCCGTGTAGCTTAAGGCAACAGGCCGCATCATTAGGCGATTTAGCGGGTCAGAAATTGTCATTGGGAGCGGTCTCTGAGCGACTCGTGACAAATCTTATGAAGGTATCCAGGGGTTTTTTGCATCAGGATTCCTTCGGTTCTCTTCGTCAAGAGTGGGAAGAGCGAACCTGCTTTCAGCAAGGACGGACAAAGCTCTCGATTTGCGTCGCCGATAAGATGTTGCAAGGATCATATGAAGGACTAACGGAGAGCGGGGCTTTGCGTCTGCAAACCGACGAATGCGAGCACCATATTCATTCCGGACACATTGAGTCTATCACGTTATAGGGATTTGCCATGGGGAATAGGACTAACAGACCCTTTCCTTATCGAACATTGGCAATGGGAGCCGTGGTATATGTCGGCATTCAGGCCTGTTTTGTTGGAATAGCGGGGGTCTTCGGCAGTTCAGAGGCGCGGGAACTTCAGGTTGTAGATATTATCCTACGAACCAACGAGTGGATCTTACCTCTTCGCAACGGATTGATACCGTCAAAGCCTCCGCTCTATCACTGGTTGGTATCGTTGATGAGCCTCCCATTTGGACGAGTAGACACCTGGGCGGGGAGAATAACCTCTCATGGAGCAGCATCAATTACCTTGCTGTGTGTGGCATACATTGCCTATCGATTATCTATTTTACTTCGGACATATCAGAGTGATTTTCACGGAGAGCGGACTGCCATAATTGCTGCAGGGAGTTTGAGTCTAACCTATGGATTTTTTCAGATGGGCGCTCAAGCAATGGTAGATATGACATTTTGCATGTGTGTCTGGCTTGCGTTAATGGCACTGGTTTGTGGCATTCGAGATGAGAGTAGTAAAGCTTTTCCCCGAATTTCGAGCTCTGGAAGAACTTTCTTTTGGTTCTTTAGTTTCTTGGGTGTTTTAGCGCGTGGTCCCCTTGGATTTATTCTGCCGTGTTGTATTGCGTTTGTAGGCGGCATTGTAGCAGTTGGATTTAAGAAAACTCTTCGAGAGTTTGTTCGCCCCAGTATTGGATGGGTGTTCTTAGGCCTGCCCGTTTGTTGGTATTATGCGGCTTTTCAGGTCGGAGGGCAGTCGTTTTTAGACAGGCAGTTGTTGTTTAAAAATATACAACGATTTGCGGGTGGTCAGCATGTTAATTCTGAGGCTTGGTGGTTTTATATTCCTTCTTTATTGCGCACCTCATTTCCATGGGGATTGTTGGTAGTAGTATTGGCTATTGTTGATCTTTTCTCAAAGAGAAAAGTTGCTTATGAGTCTCACAGTCGCACGTTGCCTTGGGTTTCTTCGATAATCGCCGGGGTAGTTGTAGTGTTAATGTCATTTTCATCGGGCAAAAGACATTCCTATATGTTGCCTGTACTGCCCCTCATAGCTGTTCAATTTGCAGTGCAATTTTCAACTTTGCTTGATGCTGGAGGAGCGACGTTTCGAGCGAAGTGTGACGTGTTGTTAAGAAGATTGGAGAGAACCTTGGAGGGGCTTTTAGTGGTTCTTTTAGTTTTAGGATTTGTGGCGATAGCGGACGTCTCTGTGCCATATCCGAAACTTGGAGAAGCCCTCGGAGCGATGAAGACGTACGGTAGTCGAGGTGTTCCCATCATCATGTTGATACTTGGTGGGACGTTCATGTGTCGTCGCATAGACTTAACTGCGCGTGGAAAGCTTGTATGGTTGCGAGCTCTTATTGTGCTTACACTGGCGACATCAGCAGGCACCGCAGTGAAAGCGCATTTTAAGGGTTTTTGGGAGATGAGTCAGGTGTGGAAATCGACTGCTGTCGCAGATGAGGACTTTGTCGTAGTTAAGGAGCCATACGACGAATATTATGATCCAATTCTGTTTTATATGGGTCGCGAGGTAGCTCTCATTCAATCTCCGGAAGATCCTCGTTTTTGTATGAATGGAACCGTATATTTGGCCCGACGCAGATGGCTTGAGTTAAATCAAGTTATGATTCACGGCTCAGTTATTGAAGTAACGAGACTTCGAGAGCGGCTAGCATCTCTGAGAAACGATACTACAAGGGAGCTTGTAGTGTTTCGGTGTCGACCGAGTGCGCATGCGTCTGAGGCACTTCAAACGGCGGCTGTTCTAGCCAAGAATGAGCTTCTCTAATGCATGAATATCCTGTTTCCATCCGATAGCGATGAGAGTGGAGCCGGAGAACAGTTTGGTGTTACCCGAAGGGTTTATTTCAAGCTCTCCTTGGGGTGAGATGACGGCAGATATTCCTACTTTGGCAGTTTGCCGAAGCGAAAGGTCCTTGAGTGTTTTGCCGCATACCTGTGAATTTTCAGGTATGCGGATCTCTTCCATTTTCCATCCGTCGCGACCTGTCCCGGCTGTTTCGAAAAAATCGGTAACGTTCGGTCGTAAAAGACCATCTGCAAGTCTTCTAGCGGCCAGGCTATAGGTAGAAACTAGACGGTTAACACCAGCACGCCGCAAGCGTTTTTCTCCAACATCATCTTCTGCCCGGCTTACTATGAACATGGATGGGGATATTTCTCGTGCAGTTAAAATCACATATAGGTTGTCAGAATCTCTCGGGAGAAGTGTGATGAGTCGACTTGCGCGATCAATTCCAGCAGTGAGCAGTGTGTCGTCAAGTGTTGCATCTCCTCGCACAACCGTGAACCCCATGCTCTCAGCATCAAGCGCTCTAGATTCATCAGGTTCAATGATTACAACCTGATTGCCAGCTCGACGGAGCTCTTCGGCGGCGAATTTCCCCAATCTGCTGAAACCACAAAATATCGTATGTTTTCTTATGTTGCGAAGTTTCTCTTGCACTTTACGTCTCCTATCAAAAAGGCGAGTCAATTGACCCTCCACGACACTCTGCCATACGCTGCCTAGTACTACTGTGCCGACACCAACCCCGGCAAATATTAAGACGATGGTAAAAGCGCGTCCCCAAACACTTAAATCATGTATTTCACCGTAGCCGATGGTGGCTAAAGTGATTACGGTCATGTAAAAGGCGTCAAACGGAGTCCAGCCCTCAATAAGCACGTAGCCAGTGGTGCCAAATCCGAAAATTAGAGCAAGAACAAGCAGATAGAGGGCAATCTTCTGTCGATTGTGTGATGATTGCGCTCCTCCGGAGTGTAGAGATGGAATGTGTCTAAAATGATTCATGACTCTTGTGAGTGTAATCTGTCGGTGACTATCAGAAAAGATACCTCGTTAGGGGAAAATCGATTGATTGCGACAGGGTAGTTCTGTAACGCAAGTTTTCCGGTGGGAGAGCCGGTCGCTCCTACCTCGTCTTGATAGGGATAGGCTATAGTGTCTAAATTACCAAAGGTTTCATTGGGTTATTTTGTTTATCTCGAGAAGCTGGTATACCACTTTTCATGGACACAATAAATTCTATTACTATTTTGGGATCGTCATCAGGGCGCAATGCAGGAGATGCTGCGCTACTGTCAGGTATTATGGATTGTATTGATCGTGCGTGTGGAAAACGCATGTTATACGAGATACCGACCTACTGCCCGCCGTATATCTGGCATAACTATCAGAATAAAACACGCCCAATTAGTATGCTGCCGTGGCATGGAACTGTTGGGATGCTGGGCCTCCCAACGTTTAACTCCATCAGGCGGAGCCATCTGACTATCATATATGATGCTATGTTGTTTGATAGAAAGCTTTGGAACCCGCTGACTAATTATATGTCTAGTGCATGGGCATATCTTAAGTTTTTGAAGCGGCGGGGCTCTTTGGTGGGATTCTACAACGTAGGTGCTGGTCCTGTTACGACTCCGTGGGGTAAGAAAATGTTACGAGAGCTAGCCGAGCTAGCTGACTTTATCACGGTTCGTGAGGTTGATTCTCTCAACTTATTAGCTGATATGGGGATTAACGAAGAAAAGATGTTAGTGACCGCTGATAATGCCATTCCGGTGGTTGCTTCACCTGAGGAGAAGATTAGAGCGATATTTTCAGAATTACAGATGCCTTTTGGTGAAGATATTCTGGCGATTAATATCAATAGCTATCTTAATTCATGGACTGGCTTAGGACAGGATGCGCTCACTTCGGAGGAGTTTATCCGAGTGTACTCCGCTGCTCTTAACGAGTTTTTACAAGAAACTCCATTGCCAGTGCTTTTTGTTGCTACGCAGCATTCCGATGTTCCGATAACAACAAAATTAATGGAAGCCGTGCATGCGCCAAGGGGTAAGGCTGTATTTTCTAATATTGGGTACAATCATCATGATGTAAAGGGTGTGTTGGAACACGTGTCGATGTTGTTCGGTATGCGGTTACACGCTAATATCCTAGCTACTTCAGCGTTAACTCCCGCGGTGGCATTGGTTTTTCAGCAAAAAGTTAAAAGTTACTACGATCTCCTAGGGCTTTCTAAAAATGTGATGTCTTTTGCAGATTTTTCGAAAGACTCATTGGTTGCAATGTTGCGCTACGGCTGGGAAAATCGCGTTGCTGTCAAAGATACACTCAGACAGATTATTCCTATTTTGAGCGACGAAACTGCCAAATCAGCAGAGATAGTAGCGGCCATAAACAGGGGCGAGGATATCTTAGGGACGATTCAGCGATTGAAGAATATGGGACAGTACGCTCTGAGTGCGTAAAGTACTTATCGGGTTTGTATGACACCAACCGCTGGATAGCCCTCTATAGAGCCATTTCTGGGGCTCATTGACGCAGTCTTGAACATTGACGCAGTATTGAACATTGACGCAGTATTCAACAGATGTTTAATCCTGACCAAACAAGAGTTGCTGACGTCTTTTTGTTATTTGGACGGGCGTGCCTGCTGGATATGATCCTGTAAAGCAGGCGTCACAAAACGAACCGGGCGTACTCTCTACTGCTCGATAGAGCCCCTCTAACGAAAGGTATGCAAGTGAGTCTACTCCGATGTATCGAGCGATTTCTTCCACCGAGTGTTGTGCTGCTATGAGTTCGCCTTTTTCGGGAGTGTCAATTCCATAGTAGCACGGGTCTTTTGTGGGTGGGGAGGAGATTCGCATGTGAATCTTAGAAGCTCCTGCCTGTCGTAACATTCCAACGAGTTTTTTACTCGTGGTCCCTCGAACTATCGAGTCATCAACGACGACAATAGATTTTCCCTTGAGGATTTTTGGGTTTGCATTAAGCTTGATTTTCACACCAAAGTCCCGGATTGACTGCTTTGGCTCGATGAATGTTCTGCCTACGTAGTGATTTCTAACAAGGCCCATTTCGTACGGAATACCGGATTGTTCTGAATAGCCAATTGATGCCGGAACGCCTGAATCTGGGACTGCAATCACTAGGTCTGCGTCGATAACTGTCTCTTTAGCGAGCTCAGCACCCATGTTTTTACGGAGTCGATACACATTTTTTCCGAACACATCCGAGTCTGGTCGAGCGAAATAGACGTACTCAAAAATACATGGCGCATGCTTATTGATACCGAATGGAAAGAAGCTGTTTGTAGTTCCATCGGGCAGAATTTCCAACACTTCTCCTGGCTCGATCTCTCTTTGATACTGTGCTCCAATCAGGTCAAAGGCACAGGTCTCGGAAGCGATCGTTAAGCCTTGTCCTCCAATGAGTTCACCAAGAGCTAGCGGGCGTAACCCATGTCTATCTCGCGCCACGATGAGCCTGTCTTCAAAGAGAATAAGAAGTGAAAAGGCCCCTTCAAGCTGTTGAAGTGAGGCGATTACATTTTCGACCTTAGGAATCGTTGTGTCGCCGCGAGCGAGCAGGTGGAGTATTATTTCGGTGTCAGATGTGGATGCGAAGATAGAACCGTTACCTATCAGTTTCTTTCTGAGTTGATCGGCGTTGGTAAGATTCCCATTGTGAGCAACCCCAACATAGCCCAAAGATACGTCAGCAATGAAGGGCTGTACGTTACTCAGCTTGTTCCCTCCTGCAGTGGTGTAGCGAACGTGTCCGATCGCCACCTCTCCCGGAAGCCGATTGAAGTCGAAGTTGTTGAAAACGTCGGCAACGAGTCCAGCTCCCTTATGAACGTGAAGATGGGGATCTTCTTTCCCATTTCGTTTGAGAGAAACGACTCCTGCGCCTTCTTGTCCCCGGTGTTGTTGCGCATACAAGCCTAAGTAGGTCAGGTTCGCGGCCTCTGGATGGTTCCAAACCGCCATGAGCCCGCACTCATCATGAAATTTATCGAGATTGAATCTCATACGTTAGCTCGAATACCTCCGAAAAATTAAAGAGTAAAATAAATAATGAATAACATTTCTTCCTCTAAAAATATCGCATCCCCTAGGAAGCGGTACCAGCTAAACCATTTTTGGTCGCAATGCTTTTAAACGCCGTTCGGAGGGGTGTTCTTCTACTAAAAACATCGTTCGTAGATAATCCGATTACGACTGCCGACCTCATTGGTATCACATAATAGAGCCTAAGTCTTCAGTTGAATCAGTAGTTTTATGTGCTTGAAGGATGTGGAGTTCGTGAAGAATCTTCACTAGTTGGAAAGCTTATTGTTTAGGAGTCCTTGCTTTCTAGTCCAGGAGTATACCGTTTCGTGGTACGATCCACTAGATGCTGTAAGCAGAGTGGAAACGAAGTGTGCTTCGACAAATTAGTCATAAAGGATCACCATTTACCTTAATTTTTTGCTCTACGAATTCTCCCTATAAAATACTGTGTTTGATATTAGTTCCGTTCCATTAAGCAAGTACGAAAAGAAGCCGTCAAAACCCTAGTAGCCAAAAATCAAATAGGGGGACTGTGGCATCTAACTTTAGAGGGGAGAACTATTTGGAGTAGGCCACTGTTGTGCTTGTGGTCTTTGTTCGGGGTCGGTTACGATCTCAATTAAGTTCGGTCGGAGTAAGGGATACAAAAGAAACGAAGAGGAGAGAGCGTCCATGTCAAAAGATTTTGAAAAGTTGATTCGCGAGGATAGAGAAACTCGTAAGAAATCATCTTGGAAGGGAACGATGTTGGAATACCTCGAGCTCGTCCGGGAGAACCCGGGTCTCCACGTGTTGGCGCATAAGCGCCTGTACGACATGATCAATGACCGAGGAATGGAAGAGGTGGATCTTGAACAGAATCCACGATTGAAGAGGATATTTAAAGGCGAAAAATTAAAAGTATTTAATTTCTTTGCCGACGAGTTTTTTGGAATGGAGAAGACCATTAACCAAATAGTTCGCTATTTCCATTCCGCATCGCTTAAAGGAGAGGAGAGTCGACAGGTGCTGTATTTAGTAGGGCCAGTTGGTTCAGGAAAAAGCTCACTTGTGGACCGCTTAAAGAAAGGCCTTGAGTCACTGCCACCCCTCTATGCAATTGAGGGTTGCCCGATGTTTGAGGAGCCACTGCATTTGGTGCCCCGACATTTACGGAAAGAATTCTCAAAGATGCTGGGAGTAGATATCGAGGGTGATTTGTGTCCTGTGTGCCGATATCGACTCAAGGAGGACTTCCAAGGGAAGTGGGAAGATGTTCCGGTACATACATATGACCTTAGTATTCGTGCAAAAAGAGGGGTAGGTGTTGTTCCACCGGTTGACCCGAACAATCAAGATACAAGTGTCTTAATAGGAGGTGAGGATATTTCGAAGCTGGATCTGTATTCAGAGGGAGATCCTCGAGTACTCGATTTGAGTGGAGCTTTAAACGTTGGTAATCGTGGTATGGTCGAGTTTATCGAGGTATTTAAGAACGAGACTGAATATCTCCATGCGATGATTACGGCGACTCAGGAGAAATCGATACCAGCGCCAGGAAGGCACGGCATGATCTATGTTGACACCTGCATCGTCGCACATTCCAATGAGGCCGAGTGGAAGAAGTTTAAGAGTGATCACACTAATGAGGCTATCCTCGATAGAATTGTCACGGTGAAAGTGCCGTACAATTTGCGATTGTCGGAGGAAGTTCGAATTTACAGAAAAATTATTCGGCAGTCTCAATTCACAGCAGACATAGCTCCACACACAATTGAGATGGCTTCGATGTTTGCTATCTTGTCGAGATTGGATCCTTCCAATAAGTGCGATCTTATGACGAAGTTGCGTTTGTATAACGGTGAAGAGGTTGTTGAGAAGGGCAAAACGAAGCGTATTGATGTGATCGAACTTCGGGAAGAGGCAAAAGGCGAGGGGATGACGGGTATATCTACTCGGTTCATAATGAAAGCCCTCGATAATGCACTATCTGACAACATAGAGCTAAATGCGATACACCCAATCTCAGTGCGGGAGGCCCTCGTACAGATGGTGAAGGAAGCAGACTTTCCAGATGATGTGAAGAAGCGCTACTTAGAGTTTTTGCAAGATACACTGCATAAAGAGTATCTTGAAGTGCTTGAGCGGGAGATCACGAAAGCATTTGTGTACTCGTATCAAGAGCAGGCGGAGTCTTTGTTCCAAAACTATCTTGACCATGCAGAAGCTTACGTTACGAAAAAGAAATTTAAAGATCGGAGCACGGGAGAGGTTCTTGAACCCGACGAGGGATTTATGAAATCCGTTGAGGAGCAGATCGCTATTATCGGCACCGCATGCGATGGTTTTAGACAGGAGGTGATTGCATACCTCTGGTCAGCGGGTCGCCGAGGAGAGAAAATTAGCTACGAGAGTTATGAGCCCTTAAAAGAAGCTATCGAGAAGAAATTGATGGCAAGTGTTCGAGATGTGTCTCGGATTATAACGAAAGCGAGAACTAGAGACGATGAGCAGAGTCAAAAATACGGTCGAATGGTTGAGCAGTTGATTCGCAACGGATATCCAGCTAGTTGTGTGGATATAATATTAAAATATGCGGCAAACAATCTCTGGAAAGATTAGCCTGAGCGACTCCGCGACCGACAATCAAGGAGAGAAATAGAGGAGCGATGAGTACAATCTTTCGACCATACACACCCTCGAGTCAAAGGTCAGATCGTAGTGCTCGAGATCGGATGCGACACCGCCAAAAAATAAAAGATTCAATCAGAGATAATATCGGAGATATCTTAGCTGAGGAATCTATTATAGGGCGAGATAGAGATAAGATTATAAAGGTTCCGATCCGCTCGGTTAAAGAGTATAGATTTGTTTACGGAGAAAACTCGCCTGGTGTGGCACAGGGAAACGGAGAACAGAAACCGGGGGACGTCGTAGAGCCCGGAGACCCTGAAGGTAAGGGACAAGGGCCTGGCAACCAGGGTGGAGTTGATGCCTTCGAAACTGATATTACTCTAGAAGAGCTAATAGCAATTATGTTCGATGACCTAGAGTTGCCAGAATTAGAAAAGAAAGCCTTAAAAGAAGTTGTTTCTGAGGACGCGCGGAAGCGAAAGGGGCATCGAAAAGCAGGTATCCGTCCGCGGCTTGATAAAAAAGCGACGGCGCGCAACCGTGTGCGGCGGAAATTATCGGTATCCCGAAGTCGTGAACAAGAAGAAGAGGAGCGGTTCCCATTTCATCAAGATGATATGAGTTATTTTCATATCGCACCTACCACGCGTGAATCCTCGAATGCTGTGATATTTTGTATCATGGACACATCTGGTTCCATGGGTACGGTTAAGAAGTACTTAGCTAGAAGTTTCTATTTTCTGCTGTATCAGTTTGTCCGCCAAAAATATGCGAACGTGGAGGTGGTTTTTATTGCGCACCATACCGAGGCAAAGGAGGTATCCGAAAATGACTTTTTTCACAAAGTCGAATCCGGGGGTACCTACATATCCTCTGGGTATAAAAAGGCATTAGAGTTAATCGAAGCTCGTTACCATCCCTCTCTTTGGAATGTATACGCCTTTCACTGTTCAGATGGAGATAACTTCTATTCTGATAATGAGCGAGCTTTGCAATCAGCAGAGGACCTTTGTAAGGTTTGCAACTTGTTTGGCTACGGAGAAATTAAACCCTCTGGGAGTGCCTATTACAGCGGCAGTATGCTGGAGGTCTTTAGTCAAATTAAGGCAGAGAACTTTCACATGATTACCATCGAGAAGAAGGAAGATCTTTGGGAAGGCTTTCGAAGCTTTCTTATGAAAGATAAAGCGAGCGAAGTTTCTGCACACGGTAAAGTTTTTGGCCCCAGCGAAGGAGCTGCGGCGGCAACAGCGTAGAGCATTATGACATCGAATATCGAAGAGCTAGCAAAATGGGATGAGAAGATAAAGGTACTCGTCGACCGCTTTGGATTGCGATGCTATCCCCAGGAATTTGAGGTGTGCGATCACAACGAAATGTTGGGATATATGGCATACACCGGAATGCCGTCACGGTATCCGCATTGGTCGTATGGGAAGGCTTACGAACGGCAAAAGACTATGTATGATTACGGTGTATCCGGTCTTCCGTACGAGATGGTCATCAACTCCGATCCCTGCCTTGCCTATCTTATGCGAGATAATACGCTGCTCTTGCAGGTCCTAACTATCGCGCATGTTTATGGGCACAACGACTTTTTTGCAAATAACTTCACGTTTACCTCTGGTACCGATGCCCGGCACGTGTTGGAAGGTTTTAAAAGTGGTGGGAATCGTATCGCCTCATATCAGGAAGATCCTTCTATTGGAATTGACGCAGTTGAGAGTGTTATCGATCACGCGCATGCTGTCTGCTACCAACGCTCAAGAAACTTAGCGATACGACAGCTATCTGATGCAGAACAGAGAGTGAGAGCATGGGAGCAGGCGCAGCCACCGCTTGATCCGTGGCAGGATATTCATCCGAAACAAGAGTACGTTCAGCCGGATTTATCGAAAACACCGGTGGAACCCCAGGAAAATCTACTTCAATTTATCACTCAGTATAATCCATACCTGCCTGAATGGAAGCGCGATATCCTTGAAATAGTTGATAAGCAAACGCAGTATTTCATGCCGCAGATGGAAACCAAGATAATGAATGAAGGTTGGGCTAGCTATTGGCACCATAAGATACTAAATGAGTTGGGACTGCCACAAGGAATGCATCTTGAGTTTCTAGTTCGACATAATCAAGTGCTTAGGCCGCATCCAGGAGGATTGAATCCGTATCATTTAGGATTTGTAATGTGGCACGATATCGAACGGAGGTGGAATGAAGGTGATACCGGAAGGGAATGGACGGATGACACTCCGCAGGTCGATATCGCAACACTCGATGAAAGTGATACGCCGGGCAGAAAGAAAATATTTGAGGTTCGAGAGTCAGATAGAGATCAGTCGTTTCTTCGCAGATTTCTAACCAGAGAGCTAATGGACGATTTAAACCTCTTTCAGCATGAAAGGCGAGGAAAGGAACGGGTGGTCACCAAAGTCGCAGATGAAGAGAGCTGGAAGGACATAAGGGATAACCTAATCCGGAATGTTGGAACGGGGTCAATACCAGTAATTAAGGTCGAAGATGCTGATTTTGGCAGAAATAGAACGCTCTACCTCAAGCATTATCACGATGGACGGGACCTGCAACTAGAGTATGCTGACCACACCTTACGACATGTATCCCAGCTTTGGGAGCGAGAGGTAGTGCTTGAGACCTCCATCAATGGAAAAGACAGTTTGCTCAAAATGGTCGGTAATTCATTGAAGATAGAGCGGCTCTAGTTGAGTAGATACTCTCTACGTAAATCAGGCCTTTTGCTTTTTAATAATGAGCTCTGTCCCTTGGACTGCCGTGGTAAGTTTTGTCCCTTCTTCTATGGCGATTGTAATTTCAGTTTGATTGCCAACATTTTCTGCCATGATTAGGACAAACCCAGTGAAGTCGTGAGGAGGAAATTGTGGGTACTCAAGCTCTCCCTTTTCGACGCCGCAATCTGGAATCTGGACCATGTAGGTTTCTTCGTCTACCTTGCTAATTTGAGCCTTCACTCCGGGCTTGTTTAGAGAGAACCGTAACTGTTGCGTTTTATCTGCCAGACGCTCGAATGAATACTTTTTAATCTGGAAGTTCGTTGGAACTGGTGTGGGTGGAGTAAATTGGGCTTCGGAAGGTTCTAAGTCGCCTAGGCTTGCACCCATGGTAGTCGGTGCACTTTTAGTCACAGCCTTTGTCTCCTTCGCCTTGGGCGCTGCCGGTTGCACAGTCGGTAAGACGGGAGGGGCTTTCGTAGGATGAACTACTGGCGTAGGAGTTGGTGGAATTGGAGTTGCGGTAGGTGGAATCGCAGTTGGTGTTGGCTTCGTTTCGATCGCCGCAACAGAGCCTTCAAAGAGGCGGATGATAGCTTGACGTTTTCCGGCTTTCCATTCGTATTCTGGTGGATTTTGAGTCTTAAGATCTAAAACTATCCGCGTCTTTTGGTTATGAGCCCCAAGTCGGATTTGTTGTAAGACATCATTTTGAGGGGCTTGGAAAACAGAATTTTTCTTAATTTTTGTGCCAACAAAGTCTATTACCATGCGTGGCGGAGAAGGCAGTAGAAAAGCATCTATTTTGGAATCGTTAGGAACCACTACTTTGACAACGATAAAACTCTTTGAATCAACAATATCTCGGTCCATTAATATTTGGACCCGCTCTTTTGAATTAATCGTCTTTGGCCCATCAGGAAATGGTTTGTAGGTTTTTTGAGCAAATGAGTCCGATATTGATGTGATTCCGAGAAAAAAAACGAGCACAACAATGCGCAAAAGCCAAAGTGTAGGCTTGTATCGATGGTACATCATTACAGCGGTCTCCAAATAAGTTGCAACAGTACAAAAGTGGCGAGCCCTAACTGGCCTCTAAGCCTAGACACCATTATTAGATATCTTAGGAGATCCTCACCCGACAGGAAATATCCGATCGCAAAAACAAACTAGCGTTCTATCGGCGTTTTGGAGCTCTCTAAGAATTGATGAACCGAGCCCTTAATTTGATTCTGAAATCTCGAGAACAGGAGCTTCGCTATTGCTGTGGCCTCTTAAGATGTGAAACGTCTGCTCACAGGCTCGAAGGGTGTCGCTAAATGGGCTGTGTAGTATCCACTCTAGGGGATCTCCCTCTGGAGTTTGTTGTTGGATTCGAAGACGAGGCGAAGAAAAATCCTCTTCATCGGAATCGATACTGATTGAAACCTCTTCGAGGCTCGCTAGTCCACACTCTAACACTGCCCCCGAGTCACTCTCTCTGACCATAAATAAGGAATCAGGAAAAAGTGATATCCATACCTCGCTGGCACTTTGTGTGGCAGGTTCCTCTTGTTTTCCTTGAAGCATGAGAGATGCGTTGTCGGTATCCTCTGGAGTATGAAGGGGGCTCGTTGTCGCCCGAAAAATCATCGCTAGATTGATGTCATCACAATCATTGCGCACAGCAAAATGCTTTGCCGCTTGGCTTGCCAGGAAATATTGAGCAGTTATTCGAGGCTTAAGTTCTCTCCATAACCGAGAGGCAGTAGTTTGATAAAAGACTGGGAGAAAAGCCGCGAGCGCTAGGAGGAGCCATGGAAGCTGTAAGCTAAACGCCGCAGCGCTAGTGAGAACTAGAAGCAGGATACATGCTTCTACACCCTGAGATTGGGCCTGTGTTAAAAGTTGGTATTTCTCTGCGGGAGGAACCATCTGCCATATCTTTGATAGTTCCTGTTCGATTGCTTCTTGATCTTCCATGAGGTACGGCAAAATTTTCCTTCACTATATTGCTAAATCCTTGAAACAAGGAGTGTGATGGTGAGTCACGATGAATTCTCTAGCAGAAGTCGTACCGAAATAATTTAAGGTTCGTTGATGAAAGCCCTTTGAGGGTTTTTAGTCTCTTGAGATATTTAGTGCCGAGTTCTAAATGAGGAAACTTTTTAGAGAAATGATGCGATAGAGCAGACATGTTTTCTGTCGTAAAAACAAGTTGCATCGTTGGCTTAGAAGCTGTCTCTGTAGATGTCGAAGTTGGCATAAAAAATGGTGACAGGCGCTTTTCTATTTTGGGATTAGGAGGTGCTGCAGTGCGAGAATCGCGCGAGCGTATTCTAACGGCACTTGAGCAGTGTGGAATCAATCCACCAGATGCCATACTTGTTAATCTTGCGCCAGCTGATATCAAGAAAGATAGTGTCGTTTTTGATCTGCCGATTGCGGTAGCCATTGCGGCTGCTGTTGGGGCCATATCACAAGATGCCCTCAAAAAACGTGCGTTTTGTGGCGAACTATCTTTACTCGGCGATGTTAAGTCTACATCGGGAGTCATTGCACATGCTCTTGCAGCTCTCCACGTTGGTATGGATTTAATAGTGGTCCCAAAGAGTAACGCCTCCGAGGCGGCACTGATCAAAGATATCCATGTAGTCGGAGTAGATTCATTAGCTGAGGCACTTGGTTGTTTAAAGCAAAATGAATTGCCGTATGTGAGAGTGCAAGAAGGGACCCGTGCTCGGTTGAGTGTAGAGAAGTCTTTACAGGATGTGCGGGGACAGCATCTTGCTAAGCGGGCGCTAGCAATTGCGGCTGCTGGAGGACACAACATGCTTATGATCGGCCCACCGGGATGTGGTAAAAGCATGTTGGCTGAACGTCTTGGTACCTTACTTCCTCCACTGAACTCAGAGGAGATGATAGAGGTTCTTAAGATCCATAGCGTGGCGCATCAGGCAACGGAAGCGATAATAGCGGGTCAAAGACCATATCGAACACCGCATTATTTGGTGAGCGATGCAGGACTGATTGGCGGAGGCGCTGGCCCAAAGCCAGGCGAGGTTAGTTTGGCTCATCGAGGGGTGCTTTTTTTAGATGAGTTCCCTGAGTTCAAAAGAAGCGGTATCGAAGCACTGCGATCACCGATGGAAATAGGAAGTATTCAAATAGCACGAGCCCGCGCGTCGGTAGAGTTTCCAGCCCGATTTCAACTGGTGGCCGCAATGAATCCTTGTCCCTGTGGACGCTTTGGATCGGGAGTTGGGACGTGTCGGTGTTCTCAGCATGCGGTGAGAGATTATCTTTCAAAATTATCTCAGCCGATATTGGATAGGATAGACTTGCACGTAGAGCTTGATGCAGTGCGAGTTGACGATCTTGTGTGGGATGCACCGAATGTTACTGATAATCAGAGTGATACATTGATTGCCGAAATTCATAAGGCGCGTGCCGTGCAACACAAGCGGCAGGGAGCGCTCAATAGTGAACTCTCTGATGTTCGATTAAAGCAGATCGTAAATATTCAGGATGGCGCACGAAAACTTTTAAGTGAAATGACTCAAAGAATGGGACTCAGTGCACGCGGATACACGCGCATTCTTCGTGTTGCAAGAACTATTGCTGACCTCACTGGTGCAACAGGCATTACTGAGGAAATAGTAGCAGAGGCTGTTTCATATCGTTCATTAGAACGGCTCTCGTCTATTGTATTCGGAACTGGCCCCGGCGTGGGAGGAATCAACGCTTCCCTTCGTTAAGAGTTGGCCTTCGTTAGGCTTATCTCGGTAATTGAAGCCGTTGTTTCACGAGAAAGAAGATTAGTTGAAGATGGTTCGGAAACGAGAATCCCCTGGGAAGTAATCGCATACACAGTGCCCCCTTTTTTGCCTATCGGAGTACCCGGCTTGAGAATGAAAATCCTCCCCGAAGATGTCTCAACAGACGCTATCCGGTTGCCATCTCCGTCACCGATAATCGCTGAGACTCGTAATTGAGAGAGCTCATAGGAAGTTAAAGGTGCCAGTCGAGAAGGGTGGTCTGGCGAAACACTCGAATAAAACGGCACAAAAGGATCTCGTTGAGGCTCATTAGAGCTGTCTTTGGTGGCGCTTGTGTGAGGAGGGGAGCCCGATTCCGTGTGTTTTGCCAACGAAAGAAGTTCAATAGCCTTTTGTTTGACAGATGTAATCTGGCCCAAAACTGCTTGAATTTCTGTTGAAAATCTCTGCTCTAGCGATGTGTTGGTGCTAAAACTCTTCGATAGTTCTCGTGTCAGTGTCACCCCGAGTTGGGCGAAACAAACCAAGGAAACAAATAATACTACTTTTTGTTTCATAGCGACTCGTATGTGCTTTAAGGCAAG
Source organism: Pseudomonadota bacterium (assembly GCA_038134595.1). GTDB lineage: Bacteria > Bdellovibrionota_C > UBA2361 > UBA2361 > OMII01 > OMII01. The sequence goes on from JAYPVM010000004.1 coordinate 196,061, forward strand.
CTTGCTGTGTACGCGGGCTCGGTCAGAGGTAGATTTATCTTTCAAACGCTTTGCCAAACCGGCTCTACTTTAGCTCTTAACCGTAAACGAAATGAGAGAGGAAATCGAGCGTTTTTTGTGGGTGGACTGCAATGAAAAAACAAGAAGTCAGGTAGTTGCGATTTGCGATGAAAAAAATATTACTGTGAAAGAGAGAAGCTTGGGAGATTTTCCTCATAGTACTGAAGAGAGAAGGGAGTGGAGTCGGGCATTATAAGTATAAGCAACATAGCCTATAAGATAAGTAATCTTGGACTGTTATTAACATTGACCGGAAGGGGTAATATTGACCGGAAGGGGTAAAGGGGCTTTGAGATGGGACAGGCCTAACATGCTGTTACGGTTGAAGAATCGGGGTGAGAGGATTTGAACCTCCGACCCCTAGTTCCCAAAACTAGTGCTCTAGCCGGGCTGAGCTACACCCCGATATGCTTCATGTAACAGGGTAAAATCTAGCCTGTTTTGGGGATGGAATCAAGGCGTTGTCTGTTTAATGTGAGTAAAGTAGAGGCGTGGACCAACTATTGGGGGCGTTGCCTAGCTTACTAAGCCTTTACCGATAGGTAGAGTACCGCTACTCTGACGGTTCAGGAAAGTTAGCACCCACAAAGATAGGATGGAGGGAATATGCTGCCGTCAGCAACTATAAAGGATATCAACGCGGGATTAATCGGGCTAGGCGTTTGTGAAATCGCCGGTTGGGTTAAGTCCCATCGGCAGTCGAAGAGGGTTTCGTTTGTTGCATTAACCGATGGAACGTGTGCCTCGCAATTGCAGTTGGTGATTGATCCATCGTTGGAAAGTTATGCCGATAGAATTGCCAGTTTTCAGACGGGAGCCTCTATCCGAGCAAAAGGCGAATTGGTTCTGTCCCCAGCAAAAGGACAGAAGTATGAATTTCAGGTTCATGAGATCGACATTATCGGAGAAAGCGATCCAGAGCAGTTTCCTTTGCAGAAAAAGAATCACACACTGGAGTTTTTACGTGAGAATCTGCACCTGCGTCCGAGAACTAATGTTATGGGAGCCGTCTTGCGGGTGCGCTCGGCCGCCTCGTTTGCTGTGCACAAATTTTTTACCGAGCGAGGATTTTTTTATCTCCACGCGCCGATAATCAGCACCTCTGATTGTGAAGGAGCTGGAGAGATGTTTCATATCTCTACACTCGATATGAATAATCCACCCCGGGTAAACGGCAAGGTTGATTACTCACAAGACTTCTTTAGGGAGCCTGCGAGTTTAACAGTGTCAGGGCAGCTTGAGGGTGAGGTGTGCGCGATGGGGTTATCGAAGATATATACCTTTGGCCCAACGTTTCGCGCAGAGAATTCGAATACGACAAGACACCTAGCCGAATTCTGGATGATAGAGCCAGAGATGGCTTTTTATGAATTAGCCGACAACATCAAGCTAGCACAGGAGTTTGTTCAAAGTGTCCTCAAACAGGTTTTGGAAACTTCCGCAGATGATATTGCTCTGCTGATGGAGCAAGATTGGATCAAGCCTGGTCATCTTGAAAACCTCACAAATGTAGCACAAGCAAGATTCGAGCAGCTATCGTACACAGAGGCGATTTCGATTTTAGAGCGTAGTGGTAGGTCTTTTGAGTTTCCGGTCTCATGGGGAATCGATCTCCAAGCCGAGCATGAGCGATATTTAACTGACGAGCATGTTAAGGGCCCCGTGGTGGTAACCGACTATCCAAAGGAGATTAAAGCGTTTTATATGCGGTTAAACGAAGATGACAAAACCGTACGCGCTATGGATCTGCTTGTGCCGAGGCTAGGAGAGATTATCGGAGGTTCTCAGAGAGAAGAGCGTTATGACGTGCTTCTTGCTAAGATAAGAGAGTTAGGGCTCGATGAATCAACCTATTGGTGGTACCTAGAGCTTCGCAAATTTGGCACTGTGCCGCACTCGGGCTTTGGGCTCGGTTTTGAGAGGTTGCTGATGTACATCACGGGCATGCAAAACATTCGAGACGTTATTCCTTTTCCGAGATTTCCTGGATTTGCCAAATTCTAGATAAAACAGTGCCGGGTCTTAAGCCCTTATGGGGCGACGAAATAGGAATGTGGCAGCGCGGTTTTCTGTGCTATAATCAAAAGGTGGTAGAAATTACTTCCTACTTGATGATGTGATGAAAACGCAAGAATTCATAGACCTCACTGAAAAGTTTTCAGCGCACAACTACGCACCGCTTCCGGTTGTGCTGTCCTCTGCTGAGGGGGCCTGGGTAACTGATGTGGAGGGTAGGCGATACCTCGATCTGCTTAGCGCGTATAGCGCCCTAAATTTTGGACACCGAAATGCTCGCATCACAGCAGCTGCGCATCGCCAACTTGATGTGCTGACTTTGACTAGTCGTGCTGTGTATTCCGAAAACTTTGCGTTGTTCTGCCAAGAGCTCGCAACGCTTTGTAAAAAAGATAAAGTGTTGCCGATGAACTCCGGAGCAGAGGCTGTGGAGACCGCAATTAAGGCGACTCGAAAGTGGGGGTATGAAGTAAAAGGTATTCCATCTGATAAGGCAGAGATAATTGTTTGTAAGGATAACTTCCACGGACGCACTATTGCCATTGTTGGCTTTAGTACCTCTGAGGAGAGCTGGAAGGGTTTTGGCCCCTTTACCGGAGGATTTAAAGTTGTAGAGCATGGGTCAATCGAAGCAGTAAAAAATGCTATCACGCCACACACTGCAGGAGTTTTGTTTGAGCCCATACTCGGAGAAGGCGGCTATATCATACCTCCGGAGGGTTTTTTGAAAGATCTTCGAGCGGTGTGTAGCGAGCATAATGTGTTAATGATTGCGGATGAAATTCAAACCGGTCTGTGTCGAACCGGCGAGATATTTGCTTGTGACCACGAGGGGGTAATTCCGGATATTTTCGTTCTTGGGAAATCTCTCGGAGGAGGCATTATGCCGTTGTCTGCGATTGCAGCAGATGATGCTGTAATGAACGTGTTTACTCCGGGTAGTCATGGAAGTACCTTTGGAGGAAATCCATTGGCAAGCGCAATCGGACGAGAGGTGATCGCCCTTATTCGTGAAGAGGAGCCCCACAAGAAGGCCGCAGAGCTCGGATCGTACATTATCGAGAGAATTAGTGCGATGAATGTAACGGCGGTGACAGCGGTTCGTGCGCGCGGATTGATGGTTGGTATTGATGTTGATATGAAACGAGGCAAAGCAAAAGATTTTTGCAAAGCGCTTTTGAACGAGGGCGTTATATGTAAGGACACCCGTGTTCAAAGTATTCGAGTTGCACCACCGTTGTGTGTCTCTAAAGACGATTTAGATTGGGCTCTTGAACGGTTTGAGCGGGTATTAGCCTAGACTGCCGTACAAAAGAGGCTCGCCCACATTCCTATTTTTATCGGCCAGCTAGCCCGGCTAGAGCTAGCTCATCATAAAAATGTTTTCCGAATTCGTTTGCGAGGAATTTGTTGAAGTCGATATCTTCGACCCTAATCATTCCGGATTTGTTTCTTAGATCTGAGGTTAGGATAAGGTCGATGACGCCACATACCCCAGCTGCTGTCGTAATTTGAATTGCACCAAAGTGCGTGTCGCCAATTGACGTATGGTATACCCGGCTCACATAACTTTTTTGAGTGCGTTTTGCTCCCTGCATTCCCACAGCTTCGACAACGACGAGACACTCATCCTGAGTAGTTGCGGGAAGAGATCGCTCGAAGATTCTACAAAGATTTTCACGATCGGCTAAGAATTTTAGGTCATGAAGGAGAAAATGAACGAGGTCTCTGTGGCCAGGATATCGAATCGACTTGTAGTTAAGGTTACTAATCTTACCGCTCATCGAAGAGCATAACGTCCCTAGTCCGCCTGACGTATTAAATGCTTCATATTCTACTCCATCTAGCGTAAACCGCTCATAGCCTTCAAGGGGAGGGACCAGCGATAGTTGCCCCCCAGCGAGCACTTCACACGGATTGCAGTATTCATTGATAAGCCCCTCTGTTGACCAAGTGAGGTTGTATTTTAATCTATTCATAGGATACATCGGTAGAGCTCCAACGCGAAGTTTAAGCGATTCTACCGAATCAAATAGCGTGCAAAGATACGCGCCTGCTAGACTGATGAATCCTGGAGCTAGCCCGCATTGGGGTGCAAACCAAGAACGAGCTGATGTTGCAAGATGAGAGATTGCTTGTGTTGTTTTTACATCCTCGGTGAGATCGGCGTAGTTCACATCACAATCTGCGGCTACTTGAGCAACCGCTATATTGCAGGAATAGGGCAGTGCGCTCAGTACAGTGGAACATCCTTTAAGCAAATCTCGTATGCTTTTCGGATCGTTTAAATTAAGATGGTGTGCAGTGCAACCCTGCCATGAGTTGGCGATTCTTTGGGCCTGTTCTAGATTTGCGTCGCATACGCGCACTGAGTAGCGTCCAGATTGAGTAAAAAGCGCAGCAATCGCCTCACCTATCTTTCCAGCCCCAAAAAGTGCAATCGTGTGATGCATGTCCGTTTGAACCTTTTTAAAAACACCTCGGTTGTGTACGCGAATTCGACGTACGCCGAGCCTTCAATCGTGGAAGTATCTCGATGGTAACAGATAAAACGAGCACTTACTTTGATTAACAAAAAGCTTATTCCTTAATGATAGCACGATTTCACCTCCGGTGCTGGACAAATTCCGCCAGACTAATGCAGCTGGGAGATTCTGATCCTATTAGCCGCGACCGGTTGGGGGCTTTGAATGTTGGTGGATGATCTACTGATTTTTCATAGTGAGGGAAGGTTTTGAAATAACAGGGAAAAAATGCAGGTGCCAGATATTCTCGCGATATCATGCCGAAACACTGAAAGAAACCGGAGGAAATAGCGGAACGTCGTTTCGCAGGATAAACCCGGTTATCCTGCGAAAGCTCTCTGCGACATGATCTCTGAAAGAGCGAGTTGCTCCTCTGCTTTATCCAGAGGGAGAGCGTAGTGTTTGCGTGAATGTGCGATGCACTCCTTGATAAAGGCTTCGTCAATCCGAGGCTTAATAATATCAAGAGTTCTTCCTGAGAAGGAATCTTGAACCTCCCCATCAACGCTAATTTTTGCGTAAAATTCTCGAAGGCCTAAGTTAAGAAGGTTCTCGGCGCTGATGAGCGGTTTTAACTCGTTTGCGACTGCCGCACCATCCTCGGAGCCAAGGCGAAAGGAAATAAGATTTGCCACATTACCAAATACAGTATCGGTTGCTCCGCTCGGGAGTTGTCCTAAAAACTGATTGGCAAACGTCATGCACAACCTATACTTTCGAGATTCGCTTAGTATTTCACCAAAGGAATCTGTTGCAAAATTCTGAAACTCATCGATGTAGAAATAAAAGTCTTGCCGCTCAGTAATCTCTTGATCGGCTCGAGACATGGCAGCCTCATAAATTTTCCAGATGATGAGGGAGCCTAATAGCGAGGCGTTTTCTGCGCCTAAAACGCCCTTTGATACCTTACACAGAACTATTTTCCGAGAGTCCATGAATTCTCTGAAATCGAACGCATTAGTCGACTGTCCTAAAATATTTCGAACCATGTCGGTAGCAAGAAGTTCGTCTAATTTGTTGAGTAGTTGGGATATAGGACCAGTTTCTAATTCCTCACGCCTGGCAGGGAACTCAACTTCCCAAAACCTCTTGACTGCATCATCCTTGGTATTTTTAACGATTTCAGCTCTAAAACTATCGTCAGAGAGGATTCTCCGTAGAGACACTACGCTAGACCCGGGTACATCGAGTAAAGCGATAAGAGCATAGCGCAAAACATAATCCATTTTGTCTGACCACTCTGAATCAAGCACCTTCTTAAAGGTATCGATAAATCCCAGAGTCACGCGCATCTTTTGGTCTGCTTTCGTCGGAATCATTGGATTAAAACTCGGGGGATGAGCCAAGTCGCTTGGATCGAAAATTACAACATCCTTAATCCGGTTACGGGGAACAAATCGGATAACGTCATCAATCAAGTCTCCGTGCGGATCAAGAACGGCACATCCGTAGCCCTGTTCTATGTCGTTGCGCACGAGTAATTCTAAAAGACTTGATTTCCCGTTACCAGATTTTCCGAGAGCGTAGAGATGGCGTCGACGGTCGAAACGTCTAATTCCAAAATTTAGGTGCTTATCTCGGTAGTTGGTTCTTCCAATAAAGCTTATTTGCGGGTCACCTTCCATTGTTGGAAGATTTCGTGGTGGAGGAGTCTTCTTCGATAAGACTTGCGCTGTATTCGGAAGCGTCATCAAGGTAGGTGGATGCCACATGGTGGCAAGTTCTTGTATCGAAGCCTTAAACGGGGCCCGAAATCGCCGCTCATTTACCATTCGTTCGACACTCTTTCCATAGCGAATTGGCGAACGTTGAAATCTATTCTCATGGAGTGCATTGAGAACTTTCGCCGCGTTTGAAAGCATAATCAAGGTAGATCTAGCTCGTTGCCGCGTTTTTCTAACGTCGGTATTGGAGGGATTATCCGGAAGTTGTGCGCGCGTGCTGATTCGGTAATTGACGAGGTAGAAGGGGGCAGCACATTTGGTAATAATTTTCTTTTGAGTTTCTGCGTAATCGTGATTTCGAAGCCACATCGAGGGGCGAAGGTGATGCACGCCTGCTTCTAGTAATCGTCTGAGTTTTCGTTCTATCTGCGCGCCCGTGGTGAATGGCATTGGACGTGCGATGACTTGAATCAGAGCTGTATCTCCATCTGGAATCCGACCGAGTGCGGTTACGATTGGCGTCAATGAATCCCATGCAAAATCTTTGTATGTTTGAAGAGGATAGATGTCTGGCAACTCAAGTCCGAGATCGAGTCCTGCGATTATGGAGTTTTCTGGATGAATACTCGTTGGATCGGCACTGGCTACGGCTTCCATATCCCCCAGGTATCCATAGATACTTGTACATATCCGATCTACTGTTGATCTCTCACCGGTGAGATATAGGTAGACACAGTTGTCTTTTGCAAACAGTTCCATGGAGAATGGTGCGGTGGAGCTCGATTGTATGTCTTCGAGTTGTCCGTGGAAGAAATGAGCTGGAGAGAGATTAAAGGTTGTTTCGATGACCGCGGAGTCTAGAGTTGTAATCTTGGGGGGGATGCGAAGAAGTACTGTGTACACTTTGTTATCTCCCATTACCGATCAAAAACCATCTAATGTCCGTATCGGAACATTGCTTTCTATGCTTTTGCCAAGCCCCTAGTGCTCTATAGATAAGAGCCCTGTAGTTCCGGGAAAGGCAAGAATCTCCTTTAATAATGGCCTGTCGGCTGTATGTCACAGTACATTGATAGAATGTGTTCATCGCGAATCTCTTTTGGCCTAAAAGAAGATGCTTTTTGCCCATGCTCCTACCGATTTCTCGTGAAAATAGGTAGTTAACACGATTAGTGTTACGCATATCGTCATCTCTGTTTCACTAGAATGAGGGAATAGGTAGTCTTAATCAAGGGTTGAATGCGGATTGCCCATTCTTAGCTCGAGCACTTCATGTAATTGGACCAAAATCGGTAAAAAACTCAGTAAGAAGCGCTTTTGTAGGTCGGTCCGTGAAGTCGGGATTCTTCCAGGGCAGATTGTTGATACGAAGTTGTCGTAACGACAGCTTTCTCTTTACATTGCGTGTTAAGTGAAGTGGGGTCTTGGAGACAACCGCATAGGTTGGGCCGTCTTGAATAAATAGACGCTTCCTTGATAATCATGAATACGTGAGCTTTTATTGCCATCGCAGGAGTAGTAGGTAATTGTCGTACGTTACAGAATCGTACTAGACTCCTTCAGAAAAGAGAACGTTGCTTTATGTTTCAGATTGTTTGCATTTAGGCACCAAAATCCTCAGCGATAACCTAGTATGTGTATGCTATGTCGGGAGAAAACATTACTTTACAGGATATACAGCGTCTTCAAAGCGCACTCAAAATTAGAGGAGTTGTGCAGAAATACGCTTGGGGAAAGGTCGGGCGCCGTTCCCGAGTTGCGAGATTCGTTACGGATGTTGTGCCAGATGAGAGGCTTGCCGAGTACTGGCTCGGAGTGCATGAGCGAGGCTCGGCACAGATAGTGCTTCCCGAGGGCGGTTTGTGCGATTTAGTCCGTATCCTTCCTCAAGATAATCCACTCCCATTTTTGCTCAAAGTTCTTTCGATAGACGAATCTTTAGGGCTCTCCATTCAATCGCATCCGGATAGGGCGCTTGCGGGGCGTCTGCACAAGAGATCGCCGGAGCATTATCCCGATGTAAATCACAAACCAGAGCTAGGCGTTGCTCTGAGCCCGGTTGAGATCTTATACGGATTTAAGTCGTTGGCGGAGTTGCTCTCGGTATTGGAGTGTCTTCCAATGGTCAAGTCCGTTTTTCCGCAATCGGTAGCTAGTGACTTAGCGCAGTGTTCCAGAGAGGCTAATGGTGAACTTCTAAAGAGAATTTTTTCGTCGGTTTTACGAGCCGATTCGATACTCGTTTCAAATGTTGTACGAGAGATTGTCGCTGCGGAGCCGGGAATTTGCGCCGAGCGAGACATAATTGCTCGTCTAAGCAAAGCCCACGGTGAATCAGATCCTGGACTTATAGCGGTTATACTGATGAATATAGTGTCCCTAGCAGAAGGTGAGGGTGTTTTTATAGCGCCGAACGTTCCGCACGCCTATCTATCAGGGGATTTGATCGAGTGTATGGCTTGTTCCGATAATGTTATTCGTGCTGGATTGACACAGAAGCACTGTGATATCGACACGCTTATTGCCACCTGCGCTTATGATAGTATCGGCATGCCCCCATTGACCTTGCAAGCTTTGCAGGATTCGGGAGTAACTAAATTTGAAGTGCCGGTTGATGATTTTGAACTCGGAGTTGTTCCGACCGGAAAGAGCGCTAGGCTTGTCGATAGCTCGAGACATCGAATCTTACTTTCAGTCGACGGAATATCTGAAATTTGTAACCATGAGAGTGGAGCCACAATTACGCTTGCAGATGGAGAGGCGGCTCTATTGGTTGCCGATAGTGGAGGCTATGAGTGTCGGTGCGTTAGTGGCCGAGTGTTTATTGCCTCGTAGCGCTTTGCATGACAGCGATTGCTCTGCGAGGATATGAGATTGTTGGATAGTAGCACAAATACCAAAAATTAGGGGTTTTAGCCCGTAGGAAGACTCTATAGACTAGTGTTAGACGGCGCGAAAAGCTGAGCAATGTGCTCACCGATAGGCTTCAAAAGCCTGCAAAAAAGCTAATTTCTTGTTGCGTGCGAGGGCTAGTTAGTGCTTGGTTGTTTTGAGGTCTGGGAAGAAGACTGCGGTCATCGGAGCCATCGGAGTTTGCGCAGTTCTAATGGATAATTACAGGTCTTATGTAACTGATGGGTTGGGAGAGGACATGGAAGAGGTAAAGACAGGACTGCAGAAGGCTGCAGCGCGCATGAGGGATGTAGAACTACCAGAAGCTGTCATCAAAAACTTTGAAAGACTTTTTGCCGACGTCCTGCACGGTAAGACCGGGATTATTACAGAGGAAGAGATTGAGCCTGTAACTAATGTAACAGCTTTCGAGGAGATTGAAGGTTGTGAAGAGACAGTGTCGCACGGGCAGGATTTATTGCGCTCCCTAGCTGTCATACGCTTAAACGGGGGGCTCGGGACAACCATGGGGCTCGATAGAGCCAAGTCTCTTTTAGCGGTCAAAGAAGGCTTGTCTTTCAATGACATTATAGCCAGGCAGATACTCGATCTTCGCAAACGTTTCAACGTTGAGATTCCGCTTGTGCATATGACGAGCTTTTCAACTGATAGAGATGTATGTGAGGCAATGGCGGCATATCCTGAGTTAAGCCCCGATGACTTGCCCGTATCATTTCTTCAGCATCGACACCCCAAGATCTATGCTGACACGATGACTCCTGCCAATGAAGCAGACGATGAGTTAAACTGGAATCCCCCGGGACACGGTGATATTTACGCAGCACTTCTCGCGTCAGGCTTGGCGCAAAAGTTACTTGATTCAGGGAGACGGTATGTATTTGTAGCGAATGCAGATAACTTAGGGGCAACCATTGAACCTGCAATCCTCGGTTTCTTTGCGAAAAGTGGAGCTCCATTTTTGATGGAGACAGCCGAGCGAACTGCCGCCGATGCAAAGGGGGGACACCTAGCTAGACGACGTGATTCTGGAAGACTGGTGCTACGAGAAAGTAGTCAGGCACCAACTCTACCTGAGGGGGGTGTTATTCCGGATTTTCGGGATATTACCAAATACCGCCATTTTAACACCAACAATATCTGGCTCGATTTACAAGCGGTAGCTGATGAAGCACGTAAGCACGATGGAAGTATTCCACTGCCACTTATTGCCAACAAGAAGACAGTTAACCCTCGAGATCGTTTAAGTAGAAAGGTGATTCAAATTGAATCTGCGATGGGCGCAGCGATTGAGGTATTTGAAGGATCGGTAGCTTTGCAAGTTCCTCGTTCGAGATTTGCGCCAGTAAAATCAAATAACGATCTTCTCGTCGTTCGCTCGGATGTATACCGTTTAGGCTCTGATTTCAGGTTAGAGGTAAATCCCGATAGAACGTGCTTAGGTCTGCCGCTGGTGTCTCTAGAGAATAAGTACTTTGGACTCATCTCAGATTTTGAACAGCGAATACAGGTAATCCCTTCCTTGCTGCATGCTGTAAGTTTATCAGTTGAGGGCGATGTGTCTTTTGTGCGTCCACTTGAGATTAGAGGAAGAGTGAGCGTTGTTGCGGGCTCTGAAGTGGCGACAACCATTCCTGAAGGTCAGGAGCAAATTGTCGACACAGAGGTTGTTTTGTCTGAATTGTAACAAACAAGAAAGACAGCAGGGGGCGCACGATATGGGGCCGAAAGTCTTTTTAATTTGTCTTGAATAGTCTCCCAGCCCTCTGATCATCAGGCCTTAGTGCCATAAGAATAGAGTAAAGTGCAGCAGGAGCCCAATCAAATACAATCTTTTTTTCGAGAGTATTGTTGGGCGATAGTCATCTGCCGCATCTGTGCCTTAGCCGATAGTTGCTGGTAAGGCGTTACGGAGTCGATTTACTTTTTCTTCTAGCTCCTCAGGTATTTTTGCCGTTCGAGTTGTTTGTCGAAGCCCGTAAAATGCCCGTTCATCGCTATCGTCTCGTGTAATGCTTACTCCGTCTATACTTGCTCCCATGAACAATCCTTGGCTTCGAGAGTATGCAATAACCTCAGCTTGAGGGGAGGGGACCGTTTTATCAAACGAGCCTGCTACAGCACTTAGTTCTCCTCCGACCTTGAAACTTCCTTTCTGAAGAGCCTCAGCAGCTCGTTGTCCAACGATATACAGAACCATATCGGCCGACTTCACTCCAGCTTGGAGGCCAACGCTACCCCCAATAAGATTTAAGAACATCGGGTTTTCCCACTCGCCATCGGCAGTTTTACAAAATCCGACGCCATCACCGTGTGTGCCCCCTAAACCTGCCGAAATCGTGACGGTATCGGGAAATATCGCAACACACTTTGTTCTTTGTAGGATAGACGGCGGCACCTTTCCTAATTTTCCTTGTGAGATCTCCTGATAGAGTTCCGTTGATTTAGCAAGGACAAGTTCCGCCTCTTTGAATGCCCGTGATTGGCGATTAACTCGGACGTCTTCGGCCTGAGAGGAAGGTGTATCCACTAGTAATCCAAATAGGCAAACAGCAGTGGCTGTAGTGAATCGAAACATAGTTTTTATTAGCGAAGATGTATTCATTGCGAGTCTCCTAAAAAGCACTTCATAGTCGTATTTTCAGTTCTTACTTCACGTGTGAAGTAGGTCTTGAAAACTCCCCAACTAGCTCGTCTAACGGAGCATCAACTTTGATGTTCGGCTAAACCGACACGGACATCATCGTAAAGGGGTATCTCTTATTGCCTACGGTACCTCTCTGGTTTGGACGTGCTATGAGAGGAATCAGTAAGAAGAAGCCAAGGACCTTGTTGCGTGGCAAGTGAATAGGAAGGGTAGGCTACACCGAGCGACCTGAAGTGCGAGTCTGTGGTAAATGACGCAGCGCCAACGGAAGAGGTGCTTGAAAAGCGAACACGTTTTATGAATCCAAATGACAGGTCGACAGAAACCGCTTGTTTTTGAATGAATCTAATCAGCTTTGGCGCTGTTAGTATTGAATGCAGAAACCCAGAAAGCCCTGTCACCAGAAAGGATAGCAGAGATAACGAACGGACAACGTGAATAGACGTTGATAGAAAACTTGGAGCTGACACCCCGACTTGAACGGGGAACCTACTGATTACAAATCAGTTGCTCTACCAATTGAGCTATGCCAGCAAATCGAAAAAGATATTAGCCTGAAAGTAATTAAAATTCAATTACCTGAATGAAGTAAAACAGGTGTATTTACTTGAAGCCAGTAATTTACCATAATCTCGCCTTAGCTAAAGAGTAGTGCCCACGTAGCTCAGTTGGTAGAGCACTTCCTTGGTAAGGAAGAGGTCACGGATTCGAGTTCCGTCGTGGGCTCCATGTAAGGCTTCGAAAAGATGATTATTTCATTATTTTGAGCCCTTAGGATGCCTTATTGTTGTCATTTTGGCTCGAGTATGCAATAACAGCGGCGCTACGTTTACGGTGAGGTGCCCGAGTGGCTAAAGGGGGCAGACTGTAAATCTGCTGGCTACGGCCTACGGTGGTTCGAATCCACTCCTCACCAATCCCGACCTTCCTTAAGACACATTTTCCCCTGCCAGTTGCGACGTTTTTTCACTCTCGGATAGGCGGACCTGGTAACAGCTTTTATAGATCACAACTCATCAAACGGACTCACAACTCTTGGAATAGGGGACTTAGCCACATGCGTGTATATCATCGTAGTCTTTACATCACTGTGCCCCAAAAGCTCCTGAATAAGCCGAATATCTCGACCATTTTCGAGTAAGTGAGTTGCAAATGAGTGGCGAAACGTATGGCAGGTGATTCGTTTTGCTAGCCCGGCGTTGAGCGCAGCTTTTTTAACAGCCTCCTGCATAAAGGAATCATAGAGGTGGTGTCGTTTCAGATCGCCCGATCGAGGATCGATTGAGACCTTTACAGATGGAAACACATACTGCCACGCCCATTCGCGGTCGGCAGACGGGTATTTTTTAGCGAGAGCAAATGGCAGCGAAACTCGGCCTAAGCCTGCCTTTAAATCAGCCTTATGGATTTCCTTGGCGTGTAGTAGTTGCTTTCGTAATGGCTCGATCAGACGTTTTGGAAGAGGAACAATTCTATCCTTACCACCCTTGGCATCTCGAATGACAATAAAACTTTGCCCGAAATCAATATCTTTAACACGTAGCCGTAAAGCTTCCGAGAGGCGGAGCCCACAACCGTACAATAGCGATGCAACCAACCATTTCTGGGTGCTATTCTCTAGTTTTGCTAGTACACCATTAACCTCCTCTCGAGTCATTACAACTGGCATTCGTTGTCGTTGTCGAGCCCACTGAATACCCTTGCATTCACCAAGTTGACGATTAAGAACATGCTTAAACAGGAATGACAGGGCATTCAAAGCCTGATTCTGCGTGCTTGGCGAGCAAGTTCGATTAATCGCCAAGTCCGAGAGGAATGCTACAACCTCAGGCTCCCCCATTTGCTTTGGGTGACGCTTGTTATGAAAAAGTACGAATCGACGAATCCAGTAAAGATAAGACTTTTCCGTTGAATAGCTAAGATGTCGAAGTCGAATGCATTGGCGTACTACTCCTAAAAGAGTGGGAGTAGTGGATTGTTTTTGCTTCATATTCGCACAATCGAGGAAAAGGTCGGAAAGTTGCGATCTCGTGTTTTGCTGGTGTAGATCACCAGATCTCGTGATCTACGCATTTTCGGTAGATCACGAGACCCGTTGCTATTTTTGGTTTGAAGGTAAGTTGTGTTAATTGAGGTAGTTACTGCCTTGTTGCCTAACCTGAAGGAGCTGGTATGGTACCGTTAGATTTTGAACTTTGGCTAGATCACGAGATCTCGTCATTACTATGTTGTGCCACGGAGAGAAGATGAATAGCAGTAACCAATTCTATGCGGGACTTACCCCGTTCTACCACCTAATCTATCCGAACTGGGAAGCCAGCATGCAGAGGCAGGCCGGCATGCTCGACTCGGTGATTCGGGAAACGTGGGGAGAGGTGTCCACCGTGCTTGATGTCTCATGTGGTATCGGGACCCAGGCGATCGGCTTGGCCCAACTCGGATACAACGTCACTGCATCCGACCTCTCCCCGGAAGAGATCGAGCGAGCGCAGCAGGAGGCGGGCGCCAGGGGAATGTCGATAGAGTTTTCCGTGGCGGACATGCGCTCCGCGCATGACCACCACTCGAAGGACTTCGATATCGTCCTTTCCGCCGACAACTCGGTTCCTCATTTGCTCACAGAAGAAGATATCCTTATTGCCTTCCGACAGTTCTTCGCATGCACCCGCCCAGGAGGCGGGTGCATTGTTACCGTTCGTGATTACGAGAAGGAAGACCTATCCAAACAACAGATCAAGCCATACGGGATTCGCGAACACGGGGGTGCAAGATGGTTGGGTTGGCAAGTGTGGGACCCGAACCCGCCGACCTATGATGTCACAATGTATTTTGTGGAAGATCGTGGCGAGTCGGAATGTCAGACGCATGTCATGCGTTCAACATACTATGCCATCGGTATCCCACGGCTGATAGAACTGATGTCGGAAGCGGGCTTCGCTGACGTGCAACGGCTGGACGGAAGGTTCTTTCAACCCATGATTATTGGAACAAGATAGGCACAACAAAGCCCTGCACTTTACGTCGCTAGACGCGCCGAAAGTGAGGGCAGACGTTAGCCCAAATAAAGCAGGAACCATGCGCATTATTTCCTTTCTAGTTACAGGTCTTTTATTTCCCTTGATTGCACTCGCACAGCCAAAGGATATTCCTTCGCGTTTGAAGGTAGGAATAATTACCCCGCTTTCGGGTCCTCTCGCTGAATATGGCGTGGCCGTCCGTAACGGTATAGATCTAGCCCGCCGAGAGTTCCCGGAAATCGATTCTCGTTGCGATTTCGCTATCGAGGACTCGAAATATGATTCTTCAACGGCGATTACCATATTTCGGAAACTCGTATCCACCGATCATTTCCACGTGGTGTACAACTGGGGAGGTCCTACATCAGAGGCTCTTGCACCGATAGCAGCGCGGAAAGATGTAGCGCTGTATGTCTGGTCGGCAGATCCTCGCGTGAGCGAAGGACGAACTAGAGTCGTTCGATTTGCCAATAGTGGCGCTGATTATGGCAGAGTCCTTGCGAATCACTTGCGTGCCCGAGGTTTCCGCAAAGTGGCAGTCTTTAAAACGGACAACCAATATCTTGAGGCAATTTTCGCGGGACTGAAAGCTGCTTCGGGGGATCTTCAGGTAGACCTGCTAGACTCGTTTCAACCTAGAGATAAAGATTTTCGCTCCTCTATCAGCAAGCTAAAGGTAAGAGCCTATGACGCGGTTGGCCTATTTCTTATCTCGGGTCAAGTTTCTTTGTTCTCTAACCAGCTACGAGCGATGGGGATTGAAGCACCTATATTTGGCACAGATTTTTTTGAGAGTATGTCAGAGGTTCGCCAGTCTAAAGGCGCTCTTGTTGGGGCTACTTTTGCCAATAATGAAGTCTCCCCCAGTTTTCGAGCTCGATACCTCGCCACCTTCAATAACGATTTTCAAATTAATCATGCCGCCAATGGCTTCGATTTCGCCTTTCTCTTATGCAAACAGCTAGGTTCTGACGTGGGTGTTTTATCCGCCGAGGAAATCCTTTCGAGAACTATGAAGTTGGAGCGGATGTCGACTCAGCAAGGGGAGGCTAGGCTAGTTACTTCTTCTACGGGAGATAAATACTTTGACTTTCCTGTTGTGATAAGGAGAATTACGAACTCAGAGATAGTTACCGATAGTAAGGGCTAACAAGCATGCCTAGGTGGAGTCTCGGACGCTGGCGCGCCGAAACCACCTAGCAAGAGCGTTATCCTTCTTCGAGATTATTTTTAGGTATCAATTTTCATTCGACAGGCCATAACCCCTACATGCAGTATCTTAGCGCGCAGCGACGACAAAAGCTTGTAAATGGATCAGCAGAAACTCCTCAGGACCTTCGTGTCGAAGACATCAGCCTATCGAAAATTCGAGATGTTTTTCTTGGGGAGTGGTTGCCGCAAGTGTTATCAGATGGCAGGCGTGTAGAAATGGCTCCAGGAGATCAGGTGGAGGAGTCTCATCTTGCTGTAATCCGCAATGAAGCTCGGGAGATTCAAAACGAATACGGTAGGTACGCTTGGGCTGAAAAACCTTTTATCGAAGTAGTCGATTACTACGACGATAAAGTTCGACAAGGATTATTTTATGTCGGTTTGGTTGACAATCAGCCTGCCGGAATGGTCGGTTTAAGTTCAAAGGCTTCGGCAATATGGGAGGCCCATCACTCGGGAGATGCAATTTATTTATCTCGGTTGACGGTGCTAAAGGCCTTTCGGGGCACGGGTCTAGCAGATGGAATGATCGACTGGGCCAAGAAGGTTACGACTGCGGAAGGATTCAACAAGTTGCGCCTCGATTGTGAGGCCGATCCGCGTTTAGTGTCCTACTACGAAAGAAAGGGTTTTTCTAAGGTGGGTGAACCGAGAGAAAAACGTCTAAGTGGTATTACTCCACAGCTAATGGAAGTAGACCTATCATCGAGGATGTCGGGATAACAAACAAGTTGAATTGCGACCAACAAGCTGACACAATCCATCTATAACGTTCTACGCTTAAGTCACAATCTAATAGAATTGATTCATAAAGATCCAAAATTTACTAATTTTATTTTTACTTGGGAGCTATATGAGTTTTAGGGATGTAGGCAAGCAATTTCTAGACACCCTAAAAGATCTTGGTATAGCAGATTCTTTAGGTCTAAGAGCTAAACCTAAAGAGATTGTTCCTATGAAGATTCCGAATGGAATTCCTGGTGATTTCAACAAAACAGTTCTTGATAAAAACAATGAACCTTCTGTAGAAGTCTTAAACGATTTTTTTTCTGATAAAGAAACATTATCAAGACTTGTTTTGTGTCCACAAATTAATAAAGATTTGTTAGATGATTGGGGACTCTACGGCTATGAGCCTGGTTTACTTCCAGGCTCCTCCACCTATTCCTAAGTTCATTGATACCGCACACGCTATCGATGAGTTTCCCGAGTACGACTCATTTGAGCCGTCGCCTGATGAATTCTAAACTCCGCTTCTTCGGTAACGGGACGGCAGACGTATATCTGAAAGGCTATTTCTTGCAACTCAGCAACACATCTTCAGCTACCCTCGGACAGTTGAAACCCTACCCTGCTCAAAGCTCCCCATTCGGGCTCAGACCTCACCACTAGAAAGACCTATCGAGCAGGTCGACTACCGCTCATCAACTACTTGCAAAAAAGCGATTGGTTTTCCTAGCGATAGATAAAGCCCTCATTGTATTTGAGGGGCAGTAACGCCCGGATTTTGTGACAGAAATCCTTGATGGAAGTGGAATTGATAGTAATGGCAGCAGGCGAAGTGTGATTTTTGACTAAGACCGCTGGCTACTGTAGCCTCTTGTTTACCTAGCCGTCGGAGAGCTTGGTTGGGGCGGTTGCCGTAGAACGTTTGGAGATTGGTTGTCATGGGAATTACAATTGGTGCAGGAGATGGCCCTAAGAATGAGAAGGGAGTATCAGCGGAAGGCGCTAAACCTGCCGAGTCTGGGTTGGGTGCATTAAGCGTCAGTCATGCGGGGGCAGTGCGGCAGGGACAGGAGCTAATTTTCCAAGCAACCCCTGAGGCCAAAGAGGCCTTGGCGGTCCTCCACGAACGCACCGATCGGGCGGCACGGACAGCTCAAAGATTGTTGGCTCTTCCCGATCTAACGAGAACAGAGAATTCCCCAGTTAGGATTGTTTTAGACGCTATTGTTGGCCTCGAAAGATTTAAGTCGTTTGATATCGCTACCATTCCAGAGATAGTTCACGTCCGAGACAATTTTGACACTTTGAATACTCCTCTTGACCATCCAGCACGCCGGCCGAGCGATACATACTACCTCAAAGGGGATGTGCGGGATGGGTACGTGTTGAGGACCCAAACAACGGCCATGTGGCCATACTATCTCTCCAACCCAGAGGTTCGCACTCGTCTAGAGAATGATGGAATGGTTGGAGCACTGGCGTACGGACGGGTGTTTCGAAACGATGAAGTTGATCGCACTCATTACCCATGTTTCCATCAGATTGATGGATTGCACGTGATAGATCGACGTCTAGGGCGGATTGAAAAGCAGGATGTAGTGGATGTGCTCTTGGATATTGCCCGCGCCATCTACGGGCCGGATGTAGAAACTCTGGTTAGTCAAGATTCATTCCCTTTTACCGACCCGAGTTTAGAGGTCGGAGTTAAACTGGATGGAAAGTGGTTAGAGATTCTTGGGGCCGGATGTGTACATCCGCAAGTGCTTAGCAATCTTGGTCTCGACCCAGAAAAATATTCTGGCTGGGCATTTGGCTTCGGAGTAGATCGCTTGGCAATGGTCAAGATGAACATTCCCGATATCCGAGTGTTGTGGTCAGAGGATCCTCGGATTAAAGGACAGTTTACGGATCTGAACAGCCAATATGAAGCTGTAAGTCGGTACCCTTCGACTTTCCGGGACATTTCTTTCCTCTTGCAAAAAGATATGAGCTTGAACCGCTTCTTTGAAATCGTTCGAGAAGAAGGGCTGGTAAACGGTGAAAACGCCGTTGAGCTCGTGGAGATGATCGACCAATACGAGAACGACAAGAAATTTGGTCCAGACCGGCGAAGCTATACTTTTCGAACCACCTATCGGTCTCACGAGAGAACTCTTAGTAACGCCGATGTAAATGAAACACAGAATCGAATCCGGAAAGCAGTTGAAGCCGAACTCGGTGCTACCCTCCGGTAGTAGGGCGTATGGAGGTGGCTCTATCCTCGAATAATGTACTGGAAAGAGGTTTCGCTTCTTTGATTCAGATCGCCCACGAGCTTGGGATTAAGTGGTTTGAGTTCAACGAGACATACGAACCCGGTTCCTTGTCTGACACGAGAACTAAGCTTGAAACGCTCATAGCGGAGGGCTTCGGTATCACAGCAGTCAATCTGCTTGTTGATTGGGCATGGATAGCTGACTCGCAGCTTCCTGCGGAAGTTGAGGGCGCCTTCGAGATACTAGACAAGTCAAATGCGTCGATCTTCAATCTTTATGTTTTGCCACATACCTGTCCGTTAGACGGCTCTGCCGAGTCGTTCCTGCCGTTGCTACATCGGCTCGTCGAGCGCAGTCAGCAAATGGGCAGATCTGTCATGATTGAAAACGTGGCTTCGCCCAAGGCACCCCTGTTCCTGCGTTCGGTGGCTCATCTTAATTCCTTAGTTAGCCGTATTGAAGGGGCGTCTCTTGGGCTCACGCTGGATGTGGCAAATGCAATGCTGTGTGGTGAAGAGCTGGGGACGGGGAGCTTAGATGAGATTGCTCGGCAGGTTGGGCATCTTCACATGAAGAATTTTCGGGGTGCACAGGCGGGCGAGCAACGAGCGCGGTACTGGCGCGATGTTCGCGGTCAGATGGTGACGTCTTCCGGTGTGGATGAGGGGATATTTCCGGTATGTGGGGTATTCTCTAAGCTGTTAGACATAACAGCGCCTTCCTTCGTGACGGTAGAGGCGCTTGAAGGGGAGCTGGCTATTCAAAAAACTGTACAGGCACTTCGAGACATCCTGGCTGGTGTTTCGGGCCGGTGAGAAGCGTCTAGCAGGCTGTCCACTGGTTATTAACAAGTGTCTTGTCGATAGAGAACTAGGATCCCATTCGCTTCTGCAAAGCTGCGGTTATGCTGCGTAGTCGTTGGCCTACGTAGAGGATTGTTTCCTCACATGTGGACTCCAATACAAGACCGCTGCCTCCCAACGCCGCTGCCTTGACGCCCTGTTCGGCATCCTCTGTAGTAGTGCTGTGTTGAAGAAGGTCGCCGGAAATCTCAAGGAGTGAAGCAAAGTCAAACTTTCTCCAGTCTGTGCTGTAAACAATAGTTGGAATGACCCCGTGATGCCGCGCTACCGCCGTAATGCGGGTCGGTATATCGAGAAGAACCTCACAAACATCCTGTCCGAGTACCAGATCGGCTGCGGAATTATCCGAAATGACAACGACATCAGGGATCTGGAGTGCCTCTATGGTGAGACCTGAAGGAACATAGAGACCTGTTATACCGGCTGCGATGGAACGGTGTATGAGTTCTGAGTCCCATTCGTTAATTTTCAACCAGAAGTGAATGTTACGCTGATCCATCTTACTATCGCAGGTTTCCGTGTTCTTTCACGAATCTGTCCGCCACCTAGGTCTTGATTGGGGTCGGTAGCTAGACTATCTTCCCGCAGAATACATTGTTTGCATAAGAGGGACTAGGGGCGATAGATGACCACCACTGTCGGCATCAGTTTTTCCCACCATGACTTGGCCATATCGGTGGTAGTAGAGGGAGAAGTTCGATTTGCGTTAGCGAAGGAGCGTCTGACTCATCTGAAGCATGACGGACTAATCTGGGGAGGCTGTAACGGAGATGTCTCGGATCTACTTCGAACAGCTCTGAAAAGTGCTGGTACCTGTGAGGGCTCGATAGATGCTGTCGGTATCCATCACATTGATCATCTGCCGAAATCGGAATTGTTAGGATGCCTGCCTCCATGGCTCTTAGCCGCTGTTCCTGCGGACAGAATTTTCTCTGTTTCACACCATCTCAGCCACGCCTTATCCGCATTCTTTTTATCTCCGTTTGAGCAAGCCGCAGTGTTAGTCGTCGATGGTGGGGGAGGGCCGTTCTTTGACATAAAGCAGCACTGCGATGATCACCGGCTCCTCAGCTATTCTGATGACGAGCTCATTCTGCAAGAGCTTACTCCCGTTTCGTATCAGCCTAACCGGGAGAGAGAAAGTTTCTTCTCATTTCGCGGCTCGGATATCACGGCTCACAGAAGGATTATCGGAAGCGAAACCTACGCTGGAATTGCTGGGCATTACGGAACGATCACGGAGGTGATATTTGGTGATACCCTCGATTCGGGTAAGACTATGGGGCTTAGTACATTCGGGCTACCAAAGGAGAACCTCTCTTTTTTGGAATCGGTTGGAGACTCATCGAGAGCATTCAGATCGGCCTGGGCTAGGAGAGCAGACTTCAGCTCCTATCGCCAAGATGTAGAAGCGGCAAAGCGAGTACATGGACGAGAGTACGAGAAAAACGTCGCGGCTGTCACGTTAGCTGCCAGCGTTCAGCAGGCCTTTGAAGAGGCGATGCTTGAGTATGTCCGATGGCTTAAAAGCGTAAGCGGTTTGTCGAACCTCATCTTGGTCGGAGGCGGTGCTTTGAACTGCTGCTCCAATCGGAGGATCTCGCTGGAGGCTGGATTCGATGACCTCTTTGTTCCCGCTTGCCCAGGTGACGATGGAATTGCGATAGGGTGCTTTTTTTGCAGCACTGGCTCTTGGAGATGGACGTCGTGCATCGAGCGGGGCACTGCCGTATTGGGGAGGGGATATCAGTGAGTATCCTTGCGTGACCCACAACCGGACCCCTTTAAGCGTGGACTCGACATTGGATTACTTGGCTGGCCGGCTCGCAGACGGAAAGGTGGTTGGATGGTGTCAGGGTAGGTCAGAGTTTGGCCCGAGAGCTTTGGGTCATCGCAGCCTGTTGGCTGATCCAAGAGACCCTAACAGCAAGGAGCGTTTAAACAGAACCATCAAGCGTCGAGAGATGTTTCGCCCTTTTGCACCCATAGTGCTTGACCGGGCAGTTGATGAATTCTTTTCTGAAGTGTTCCCGTCTCGTTTCATGTCATTTGCCGGGAAGTTGAGAGAAGATAAACGCAACGTGGTGCCCGCGGCTGCTCACATCGATAGCACGGCCCGCTATCAGATTTTATCACGAACGGATAATCTGGCCATGTACGACTTGATCGAACGATTCGCTGCTCTAACAGGCGTGCCGATGGTACTTAATACCTCATTCAACGAAGCGGGAGAGCCTTTGGTAGAGACACCAGAGCATGCATTTCGCTTTTTAGATAGTGGGCGGATAGATTACCTCGCGATCGGGGATAGAATTTTTGGCCAAAGCGCTGTGACACAATCCCTTGGAGCAGACTCTTACGGTGACGGAGTGGGTGGCGATCTCTGCAGTTTATCGAAACCCGAGGTTTCGTAATGAAGCTCAGAGTCTTGATAGTCAACGATCTCGTCGACGTTTTTGGGGGTGCAGAAGTTGCAAGTCGCCATCAAATGTCGCTGTTGAAAAACGACGGTCACGAGGTGTTCTATCATGGTTCAACGGCGTCTTTTGACCTGTGGAGTATAGTAAAGCGATGGTTCAACCTCTATCAATACATCCAAGTGAGCGGTCTATTGAAGAGGTTCAGGCCTGATGTCGTGCACTGTCATAATGTTGCAAGAATGGTGTCGCCCTCGGTAGCTCTCGCAGCAAAGCGTCGTGGTATACCCGTAGTGATGACTTTCCATGACTATCACTATGTTTGCCCGAGGGGGTGGGGAATAACGACAGGAAACGCAACGTGTGATGGGCCATCATTTAGCTGCGCCATGGCCCGATGCGCTGATAAATTTCGAGGTTGGCTCTATCCATTCAATGCATTGGCGGTCCTCAAGGGGATGTTTCACCGATATATCCTTCGACGAACTGTTGATTTTGCCATCTTTGCAAACACCGGAGTAGCAACCCTCGTAGCTCGTGCTGTGGGTATACCAAAGGAAAAAGCTGCGATAATTCCATACTGTGTAGCCGTTCCACAAACGCCACCTTCTATGGCTGATATGACAGCCGGTATCAATCTGCTGTTTCTTGGTCGGCTATCAAACGAGAAGGGGCCAATGGAGCTTTTGGGCGCTTTACGTCGGGCGATGGATGATGGGTTGACTCGTTCGATTCGCCTCGCAATCGCGGGCGATGGTCCTCTCAAAGAGAAGCTTCAGGCGGAGAGTGAACGGCTTAAGCTGTCGGATCATGTTCGCTTTCTTGGAAAGCTGAATCAGGACGAGGTCGCTACTTGGCTTGCATGGTCTCACATAGCAGTGCTGCCCAGTCAGTGGCTTGAGGTTGGTCCGATAGCTGCGCAGGAGACGATGGCGGCAGGTAGGCCTGTCGTTGGACCAAGGCGAGGAGTTTTCACCGGTATTGTCTGTGAAAATGCGGGTTTGCTGTATGATCCCCTCAGTCCTGATGGTCTCAAAGAGGCGCTCATTTCAGCGTGGGCAGATCTTGAGGATGTTGTAAGGCGAGGCGGCTCGAGAGATCCCTGTCAGAGATTTTTCAGCAGATCAGTATTATTGGTTTCTGAACCAGGGTTATGCTAGGTGGAATAATTCGCACTATCGCTACCGCAGATGAGAGAAGGTAGCCTCCTGGTGAAGTACACGTGGTCATCCTTTTGTGAGGAGCCACAAAATAACCGAGGTACCGGCATGGAGCCGGTCCTCAATCGAAACAGGAGGCTACGATGGGAAATTACTGCGGAATAGACCTTGGAAGCAAGCGGACAACGGTGTGCGTGATGGATAAGCGACGACAGGTATTGCGTCTGGTTGAAGTGCGGACAACGACTGAGGGTCTCAAGGAAGCTCTGTCTGGGTACCGAAGATTAACGTGTATCGTGGAAGCTGCGCCACGTGCCGAGTGGACTGCCACGGCAGTTGAGGAACTTGGGCATACGATAACGATTGTGTGCCCGGGGAAAGCTAAAGTAGCGCTTGAGAGCCAGGGTGCACGCAAGAAGACAGATACGCGGGATGCTCGGGCACTAGCTGAGTTATGTCGTAGTGGGTGGTATGAGGCAGTACATCGCAAGAGTGAGGAAGCGAGGATTATGCGAAGTTACATGACGGCACGCAAGCAGCTTGTTGTGGCAAGTAACGCCATAGCGAGCTCTATCCGAGGGATTCTTCGGGCGCATGGTATAAAGCTGCCTGAGCGTGGAGACGGAGAATCGTTTACAGACAGAGTTACCGCTGTGATGAAGCCGCTTGCGAAATCTGTCCAGGTTGCGATTCAAGAGTTGCTTCAAGCGTGGGAGCTTCTTCACAGCCAGCAGCAACGGATGTACCGGCAACTTCACGACCAGTTAAAGAGTGACCCCGTTGCCGAGCTTCTGATGACGATACCGAGCATAGGACCAGCTACGGCTGCCGCATTCATTGCCACAATAGACGACCCGAATCGGTTCTCGGATGGAGCCAAGGTGGCATCGTATCTTGGTCTTGTACTCAGCGTGTATCAATCAGGGGAAACGGAATTCAGGGGCAGAATAACCAAGTCTGGGGATAAACTCCTGAGGTGGCTTTTGGTCGAGGCGGCGAACAACATGCTCACCCGTTCAAAAACCGAGAACCCTTTGCAAACGTGGCGGTTAGAGCTTCAACAGAAGAAGGGGGTTGGCAAGGCTCGGGTGGCAGGTACTCGCCGGCTCTGCGTATTGACGTGGACATTGTGGAAGGACGGTGGGGTCTTTCATGCTGAACCAATTACGGAGGCCGCATGATACACCTATTGAACTACTACTAACGACGCAATACAGAGTGTAGCAAAGAGGGAAGAAGCATTGGTTTCGTTGTGGGAGAGCTCGTTGCGGGTTTGTGGCGTGGCCACGTGTGCTAGTATGAGCCTCCTCTCCGATTCCACCCTGCGGCGCGGACGATTTTTCTGTGGAGAACGAACGGACAGCGGGGTAAAAACCGGATTTTAGATACACCTCGGCTGTGCCCCTTGTTTTTGGTAAGTGCCGGGGACCGCACTTTGGAACGTTTAAGCCGTGTTGAGCCGCTTCACGACTCGCCAGAAGATATCCTGGTACGGATACCCCGATGCGAGAGCAAATCGGATACGCCGAGTATTGCGCGTTACTATAGCTCTGATCTTCAAGAAGCTTTAAGCGAATGGTTGATGCCTGTGCCTTTGCGAGCTCCGTATTTTTTAAAGTAAGGCGGCGGATATCCTCTATCAGAATATACGCTAAGCTTGAGAGCAAAAGCCGAAATTGATTCGACCACCATTTATGGCAGCTCGTTCTATCCGAAAGCAGTCCAAGCTGCTGCTCTTTTATCCGATTCTCCATCTCACCACGAGCGCAGTAGATGGTGTCATAGACAAACCCAGGAGAGTCATCGAGGTTCGGTACTACAAACCGCGGATTAGCTCCAAGTTCAGAGTGCTCGGCTTTAACAATACTCCGCCTCGATTGGTCCCAAGATTCCGCCGCATAGCAAACCCCAGAAAAAAGCCTCTGCTTCTCTTGAGTTTTATTAAACTCCTCCTCGGCAATCTCTGTTGCAGACTTTACCGCTTCAAGTAGGCGCGAGTTCTTCGCTATTCCCACGCAACAATGAACATCGTGACGCTCGCACCACCTAAACATCCTTCAGCGACAAAAGCCAGAATCAGCACGCATGACGATCTTCGCCCGCGGGAACCTCGCTCGAATCGCCTTCACAAGAAGTGAAAGGATACCCCATGCATGCTTGGCTGGATCAACGTTACTCTGTCTAAGGTAGCTCACCAAAAGCTGCTCACCGCAGAACACATACAGCGGTAGAAAACAGTACTCGTTGTAATACCCATGGAAGAATCGACCCTCTTGTTTGCCATGAACTCTATCGTCGGTCGCGTCAAAATCAAGAATAAACTCCTTGGTAGCTTGGCGAAATGAA